>JAGKWO010000003.1 GCA_021151835.1 Gammaproteobacteria bacterium | reverse complement strand
TTATCTAGCACAGAGAGTTAAACCAGTCATGGGCAAGAACGTTGTGGTATTGGGCACCCAATGGGGTGATGAAGGCAAGGGCAAGATTGTTGATTTGTTGACGGATCAGGTCTCCCTCGTGACTCGCTTCCAAGGCGGTCACAATGCGGGTCATACCCTGGTGATTGACGGTAAAAAAACCGTACTTCACCTGATTCCCTCCGGTATTTTGCGTGATGGCGTCACCTGCTTGATCGGCAATGGCGTTGTGCTCTCACCTGAAGCATTACTGAAGGAAATTGCAGGGTTGGAAGAAACCGGTGTGCCCGTACGCAGCCGTCTGCGTTTGTCCCCGGCGTGCCCACTAATTTTGCCTTATCACGTTGCCTTGGATCAGGCGCGCGAACTTGCGCGTGGCGATGCCAAAATTGGTACTACCGGTCGCGGTATCGGCCCGGCTTATGAGGATAAAGTAGCTCGCCGCGGCTTGCGCCTGGGCGATCTTGCCGATCTGGAAACCTTTGCTGTAAAACTGAAAGAAATTCTTGCTTACCATAACTTTGTATTAAGCAATTATTTCAAAGTGGATGAAGTTAGCTTCGATAAGGTATTTGCTGATTGCAAGTTATGGGCAGAGCAGCTTCTGCCGATGATGGCTGATGTGACCGAGCTGCTGCACACCGCGCGTGAGCAAGGCGAAAGCATTCTGTTTGAAGGTGCGCAAGGATCGTTATTGGATATCGATCATGGCACCTATCCTTATGTAACCTCATCGAATACTACCGCTGGCGGTACTGCCACAGGTTCCGGCTTTGGCCCTTTGTATCTCGACTATGTTCTGGGTATTACCAAGGCTTACACGACCCGTGTAGGTTCTGGTCCATTCCCGACGGAACTGGGTTGTGAGATTGGCGAATACCTGGGTAAAAAGGGGCATGAGTTTGGCGCTACTACTGGCCGTAAGCGTCGTTGCGGATGGTTTGATGCTGTTGCTGTGCGCCATGCCAATCGTATCAACAGTGTTACCGGAATTTGTCTGACAAAGCTTGATGTGCTGGATGGTCTGGAAACGGTCAAAATTTGTATTGGTTATCAGGATTCCAAAGGCAATCCCATCGCCAATATGCCTTACGATGCTGAAGGCTGGGCGGGGCTAAAGCCTGTCTATGAAGAGGTGCCGGGTTGGAGTGAATCAACTGTCGGTGCCCAATCGCTGGACGACTTGCCTGCGAATGCCCGAGCCTACATCCGCCGCCTTGAAGAGTTGATCAAGGCGCCAATTGATATCATCTCTACTGGCCCGGACCGGATTGAAACAATTGTTTTACGCCATCCGTTTTCCGCATAAAACACCTTTTGGTGTCGTCAAAAAAGCCCATTGATCACAATGGGCTTTTTTATTTATGAAACAAGCTATCGCCAATAAATGATTGTTTGGTTTCTAATTGATAGCGCTGTCAATATGCCTGCTTTATAGTCAAAAAAAACATTAGATGACTTCCTTTTGATCACCGCATACTTCTGGCCGGTGTTAGGATTTAGGTGCCTCTTAATAATAATCACCAGGTCCGCGCCGTCAAAACTGCTCTGCACCATTTTAGGTAATTTGCGAAAACTGGTGCGACACACATTGCGTACTATCGGAGCATATTTTGTGATTATTAATGACAGGTAAGTATCACACTGCTCATTTCTGATCTAAGCTCATAGATACTTAGAGTCTTCCTGACTCAAAGAATTATAAAAAACATCCTAATCATAATTAACAATGGGGTTGGCTATATGGTTTTCCATAAAAACGACAAAACCGCACCACAGCAGCAAAGCATCAAGTTTAAAAAATCCATGTTGGCAATGTGCATTATGGCGTTAACTGCACCTGTGCTGGCACAAAATAATTCAGCAGACAAAAACGAAACCGTCGAAGAGGTTGTGGTGAGCGGGACTCGCCAAAACCTGCAAAATGCCCAGGAGGTCAAGCGAAACGCAGCTACTTTTGTGGATGCAATTTCCGCTGAAGACATAGGCTCGTTGCCTGATCGTAGTGTATTGGAGGCTATGCAGCGGGTACCGGGTGTTTCGATTGAGCGTTTTGCTGCAGCAAATGACCCCGACCACTTTGGTGTTGAAGGTTCCGGTGCTGTAATTCGTGGTATGAGTGCAACTCGTTCCGAATTTAACGGCAGGGATTCATTCACCGCCAACTCAGGCCGCGGGTTAAGTTTTCAGGACGTCCCACCAGAGTTGATGGGGGGAGTTCAGGTATTTAAAAACCAATCGGCCGATATGATTGAGGGTGGAATTGGCGGTACGGTGAATTTGATCACTCGTAAGCCCTTTGATTCCGATGGTCGCGTTGTGGCTTTCAATGCTGACTATTCCTATGGCGATATGGCTGAAGAATGGACCCCAACGGTATCCGGTCTCTATAGCGACCGCTGGGAAACATCTGCGGGTGAATTTGGTTTCATGTTGAATGCTTCCAAATCGTCTTTGAAAGGGGTTTCTCACGGTATTCAGTCTGATGCTTATGTTGAGTATCGCGATGACTATACCGATTTCCCGCGAGCGCTGTCTGCGCCTGGTGGTAATGGCCATGCCGGGCCTAACGATATCGCCGGTGCTGAACGCTTTGCTGAAGCCGGTCAAAGTATTTGGATGCCACAAGGCTCAAATGCCACCATGAAATTTGATGATCGTGATCGCCAAGGTATTGCGACTGCATTTCAATGGGAAAACCCGGATGACACTTTCCTGACGACTGTGCAATTCATGCGTTCGGACGCAGAACTGGCATGGACTGAAAATGCAATCAAATACCAGTCTGGTTACGATAAGCGTCAAGCTATTCCTCTTCAGGGGACTGAATATGAGTTCAGTGATAATGGACTCTTCCAAAGTGGGACTATTACTCAGGACGGCACTTTTAGTGATGGCGGTTGGCGCTCTGCGGACCCTGATAATCCGAACGCAGTTCATTTGCCTCATGCTGCTAGCTGGGCCTCTCCTGGCGTAGCGCAATTTGGTTCCCGTTTCCAAACTGACAATCGTTACAAGAGTACCCGCACTGTTATTGATGATTTCGCAACTAACTTTAAATGGACGCCGAGCGATAAGTTTGAGTTAGCGTTGGATTTGCAATACATCAAAGCCAATACCGATGATGATGACGTTACTGTCATGATGGCTACACATGCTATCCAGGAGTTTGATTTGTCAGGAAGCACCCCACGGTTAACCTTGATTGAACCCTGGCATGGTATTCGTGACAACAACATGGCGTTGGATTCAAATGCTTTTGTCGTGCCTGATAGTCAAGGTACAGGTATTTTTGGTGCTGCTGGTTCAGGCACCCTTGTTGGTGGTAAAGCGTTACCCGGCTTTTCTGATGATCCTGCAGGGGATACAAACTGGTTCCAGGATTTGACTTCTTATTATTGGCAATCAGCAATGGACCATTATGAGCGCTCGGAAGGTGACTCAAAAGCTGCGCGCCTTGATGGTACCTATCATTTTGACGATGATGCGGGTTTGTTTAAATCGGTTAAAGCCGGTATTCGTTACGCGAATCGTGAGCAAACTGTTCGTTCAACTGCATATAATTGGGGCCAATTAGCACCGGTATGGGCTCAGCCCTACGATCAGATTGGTTGGGGTGATGCTGCCGTTGTTGCGGACCTTAAAGGACAATGGGAGTCTGTTGATTGGTCTGATTTCCACGGTGGTGGAGTTATCTCTATTCCCGGTAACACTATGCTGCATCCTTCCGATGCACTGGTGAAATCAATTGTAAAAACCCAACGTGAATTGCCTACCGGTGGTAGCGGTAATTTGTGGGAAAACGCAGCTGATCGTCCAGGTACCGACGGTTCTTATTTCTTGCCATCAGAAATTTTTATTACCGAAGAAACCAATCAGGCTGCTTATGTGCGTTTTGATTTCGGCTCAGAAGATTATGCGCTTCGCTTCGATGGCAACTTCGGTTTGCGTTATGTTGATTTTGAGCGTGTTGCAACGGGTTCGGTGCAGTATCCTGATGTACTTCCGCGCGATTTACCGCCTGCGGGAGTTCCAGATCCCAAGAATACTGCTGCACACTTGGCATATCTGGATGCTAAAAGAGCAGAGTTATTGGCGGCTGCGGCGAGCAATCCTGCATATACGCCTCCAGCGCTGAGCCCTACACCAACCCCTGAAGAGCTTCAGGCTCGCCGTGAATATGACACTGCATTTATTAAGACTGACTATGATGCAGCGACAAAATATGCCGGTGATGTAGGTAACTTCCTGTCACAAAATGAACTGGGATTTGGTAATAATGCAGCTACTGTGGAAGATTCTGTCCACAACTATGATACATGGTTACCCAGCTTTAACTTGAAGGTAGAGCTGACCGATGATCTTATTGCACGTTTTGGCGCATCCAAAGCTATCGCAATGCCGGATATGGAACTGGTGCGTAACACTACAACCTTACGTGCCTTTGAAACCACTCGCATTGTGCAAACGGATACATCTGTTACGCCTCCAAAAACCACATTGGTTGGCGGTGTGATAAATAGCTGGGCGGGTAGTTCAGGTAACCCTGCTTTGAACCCAATGGAATCCAAGCAGTACGACGCATCCCTTGAGTGGTATTTTGCGGAGGTAGGCTCTTTGACCTTCTCTGTATTCAAAAAGGATCTGTCTAACTTCTTTGTTTATGGTGCGTTTGATCGTGTTTATACCAACCCAACTACAGGTATAACGCAAACGGCAACTGTTGAAGGTACGACAAATAGTGGTACAGGTGAATTGAAAGGCTTCGAGATTGCATATCAGCAATTCTATGACATGTTGCCTGCCCCATTTGATGGTCTCGGGTTACAAGTTAACTATAGTTACATCGATTCCAAATCAATTCCAAATGCCGGTGATTTATCTGAAACAACAAATGAGAATGACTCAACGGACACGGGTGCTCGTGTTGATGTTTCAGGTTTGCCATTACAAGGTCAATCTAAAGAAACGTTCAATATCGTAGGTATGTACGAGAAGGATGCTATTTCGTTACGTTTGGCATACAACTGGCGTTCACGCTATCTGTTAACCACTCGCGATGTAATTAGCCGTTATCCTTTGTATAACGATGATGCCGGCTTCCTTGATGGTTCTGCATTTTATAAGCTTAACGATAATCTAACAGTTGGTTTGCAGTTTACTAATATTTTAAACACGCAAACTGAAACTATTATGGTTCTCGATGGTAAAAACCTTGAGGCAGGACGCTCCTGGTTTGTTAATGATCGGCGTGTAGCGCTGTTGTTAAAAGGCCAGTTCTAATCCTGGTTCGACAAAAAAAGCGCACAACGAAAGTTGTGCGCTTTTTTTGTATAAAGGCGCTACATTTTTTTGCATTATTTGGCAGATAAATAAAGGGGCGCTAGGCTCTATAATAAATGTATCTGCTGTATTCCTGATGATGAGGCTTTTTATGCCTGCAGACGTTCAAAAAATAATAATTCTCGGTGGTGGAACAGCGGGTTGGATGACTGCAGCAGCATTGTCCAGATTTCTACCGGACACTTATCAAATTACTTTGGTTGAGTCCGATAAAATCGGTACTGTTGGCGTAGGGGAAGCTACCATCCCCCATATTCGTTATTTCAATAATATGTTGGGTATCGATGAACGAGAGTTTCTTCACGCTGTTGGGGCCACTTATAAGTTAGGAATAAAATTTACTGATTGGGGGAAAGTCGGAACATCTTATATTCATCCATTTGGCAGCCATGGGTATACATTGAATGGTATTGATTTTCATCACTATTGGTTGGCGATAAATCGTTCGGGAATTGACATTGCTTTCGACCAGTTTTCACTTGCTGTGGTAATGGCACAAAACAATAAGTTTGCATTTCCAGAACCAAATGACGGCGATGTAAAAAATAGTTTTACCTATGCTTACCATATCGATGCTGGCGCCTATGCGAAATTTTTACGTGAGTATTCACAAACCAGAGGTGTTAACCGCGTAGAGGGCATTTTAAAAGGAGTGGATACGGATTCTTCTACTGGTGAGATAAAGTGTCTCTATCTCGAATCCGGACTTGTCCTGTCTGCCGATTTTTTTATTGATTGCTCAGGTTTTAATGCGCTACTACTTTCCGGATGTTTAGGCGAGGGTTTTGATGATTGGTCTCATTGGTTGCCTTGTGATAGAGCGGTCGCCATACCAACAGCATCATCAACTACATCTATTATATCTCCCTACACGGAGGCAACTGCCCACGCTTGGGGGTGGCAATGGAGAATCCCATTGCAGCATCGTGTTGGCAATGGGATGGTTTATGCGAGTTCTGCTATTTCGGATGATAATGCGGCAACAAAGCTTCTTTCGGCTATTCCCGGTCAGCCACTCGCTGAACCCAATTTTCTGCGATTTAAGGCGGGACGTAGAAAAAAATCATGGATTAAAAACTGTGTTGCAATAGGCCTTGCAAGTGGATTTCTTGAGCCATTGGAATCTACAAGTATCTATCTTATACAGCAAGGTATACTGAAATTATTGGAGTATTTTCCTCTAGGGAAAAATGAAAGATCATTATGTGACGCCTACAACAATGATATGGAGACAGAGTATCTTCGTATCCGTGATTTTTTAATTTTGCATTATGTGATAACCCAGCGTACAGATTCCGAGTTTTGGCAATATTGTAAAAATATGTCGATTCCTGATTCTCTTGCACAAAAAATAGAACTATTTAGCGCAACAGGTCATATTGCGCGTTACCAGTATGGACTATTTATGTCTCCAAGCTGGCTTGCTGTTTATTTCGGGCAAGGATTGGTTGGAGGTAATTATGATTTACGAGTGTTGAGTTATCCTCGTGAAAATATACTTGCGCAGTTTAAAAAAATACGTGTGCAGCTGGATTATAGTGTTGCTCAAATGCAACTCTCACAGGATGTTCTCGCTAATGAATGCCAGCAGCTGGAAAAATGTCATCGATTGGCGGCCAACAGTCTTTATGGTGTGTTATGAGTCTAATTAAATCCGTAACTGTTCTGGGGGACTCATGGTGCTCGTTGCTTGTTGCTTGTGTATTGAAAAAACATATAAAAAACCTTGAGGTCCAGGTTATAAACAGGCCTGCAAGCCAATCGAACGCGCTCTGGATCGAGCATGGACTCCAAACATTATTACAGTATTTGGATGTGAGCCTGAATGTTTTAATGAGGTCTTGTGCCGGAACCTTTCATTTGGCTCATTGCATAAGTAAAGGGGGTTCCTGCTCTCCCTTTTATTGGTCTGCTCATGAATATGGTATCACAACGGAAGTTGTGGATTTTCATCAGGTATACGAGCGTTTTTCCCGTGCCGACATGTCATATGACGATTTTTGTCTCGCAGCTCAATTGGCAAAAAAATCGAAAGTCTTACCTTTTTCAGAATTATCGGGTTTGAATAATCCGGGAATCCATCTGGATGCTCTTTGTTTTATGCAATTGCTTGAACGTTATGCCGAGCATTTACAAATCAAAGTTACTAGTGATTATAGCGGCGCTATGGATGAACTTTGCGAAGCCGAATTTGTTATAGATACCTGCCAGCGCGGTAGAAGTTTTTTTTCAACAGCAAATAAAAAGGGTGAAAATTGGAATCAATACTTTGCACACCAATATAGGGCTTCCTGTTTCTCAAGTGCAACAATAAGTTCTTTTCCTGCAACCCATTTGCAAATAAATCCATCATACA
Organism: Gammaproteobacteria bacterium; assembly: GCA_021151835.1. GTDB lineage: Bacteria > Pseudomonadota > Gammaproteobacteria > Pseudomonadales > Cellvibrionaceae > Cellvibrio. Next base: position 239,467 of record JAGKWO010000003.1, on the reverse strand, counting down.
TAATTAATTCAGTTCCGTTGCGCACCGGTACTTTTTACTATTGTTATGGCGACCAGCAAAATGCAGTTGATGTTGTTCGTGCTATTGATGACACGGAATACTATGAAAAGCAGCTTGATTTTGGTGTTTTGCATGCGCCTTGGGATGGTAAGGCTTTGGTGTTAGGTGCGGCGGCATCCAATCCTGGTGATATGTTGGTTTCCACTTTGGATAGGGTAATGTGTGAGCTACGCGTGTTGCTGGATTTGTGGCCATCTCTACCTTTGCAGCAAAGTTTAATGAATGAATATAATCGCCTGAGCAATGATCTATATTATTCGATACGCGACTTCCATTTGCTGGCGCAATGGTTATCGGTATTTAATGGTGATATGGATCAGATTGATCGGTTGCCGCAAACACTTATACGTGAAGTGGAAGTGTTTATTGCATCAACGAGGCTTCCTCATCGAGACAATCGGTTTCCTCATGTATCACATTGGAATACATTACTAATGGGCTTGAAAACATGGTCAACTTCTCAGGTATCCACGCAATTGGAAATATCAGATACTAATCTGTTTTTTCATCAGTTAGCTCATTCTATTCAGGCCAAAGTAACGTCGGCTCCCTCTCAGGTTTCGGTGCTTGATTTTTCACATAATCATTAAAACCTGATTTTCTGCAAGCCATAAATTAAGGTAGTTGTTATGCAAGATAATAATATTAGAAAAATTCTTATTGTGGGTGGTGGAACTTCGGGGTGGATGACCGCCGCTGCAATGGCAAAGGTATTAAAAACTGGTTATTGTGAAATACAGCTCGTTGAGTCTGAGGAAATAGGTATTGTGGGTGTTGGTGAGGCAACAATACCGCAGATTCAGCTTTTTAATAAGTTGCTTGATTTGGATGAAGATGAATTTGTGCGCAAAACACAAGGAACGTTCAAGCTGGGCATTCAATTTGTTAATTGGACTCATCTGGGCCATAAGTATATCCACGCCTTTGGTGATGTTGGTAAAGACATGGATGCTATACAGTTTTACCATTACTGGTTAAAGCTGTCGCAGCTTGGTGAAGCCGAGGAACTTGGTAATTATACAATCAGTGGTGTGGCCTCTGATAAGAATAAATTCATGCGCTCTATTGATGCCGGAAATTCTCCATTATCCAATATCGCCTATGCGTTTCATTTTGATGCGAGCCTTTATGCGAAATTTTTGCGTGAGTATGCGGAAGAGCGCGGTGTTATACGCAAGGAAGGTAAAATTGTTAACACTATTTTAAATCCGGAAAACGGATTTATTTCTGCTGTTCAGTTAGCGTCGGGTGAGCGAATCGAAGCGGATTTTTTTGTTGATTGTTCGGGCTTTCGTGGTGTACTCATTGAACAAGCACTTAAAACTGGATATGAAGATTGGAGCCATTGGTTGCCATGTGACCGCGCATGGGCTGTGCCTTGTGAAAGTGCGGATGTGTTAACCCCCTACACTCGATCAACGGCGCATTCAGCAGGCTGGCAGTGGCGAATCCCATTGCAGCATCGTATTGGAAATGGTCATGTATTTTCCAGTAAGTTTATGGGGGAAGATGAAGCCCGTTCCATTTTATTGAATAACCTTGATGGAAAACCATTGGCTGAACCAAGGCTATTAAAGTTTATAACGGGAAAGCGGAAAAAATTCTGGAACAAGAATTGTTTAGCCATTGGTTTGGCGAGTGGTTTTATGGAACCCCTCGAGTCAACCAGTATCCATTTGGTGCAGTCGTCAATCGCACGTCTCATGAGTTTTTTCCCGAATAAAAATTTTGATCAGGAAGATATCGATGAATTTAATCGCCAGGCTGATTTTGAGTTTGAAAAAATTCGCGATTTCCTGATTCTTCATTATCATGTTACTGAGCGCAATGATTCAGAGTTCTGGAACTATTGTCGTACTATGAGTATTCCTGATGCGCTCACCCAGAAAATTGAACAATTCAAGAAAAATGGCCGGATCTACCGGAACAGTAATGAAATGTTTAATGATTTAAGCTGGTTAGAGGTAATGCATGGTCAGGGTATACGCCCCAGGAGTTTTCACCCTTTAGTGGATAGGATGAGCAAAGAAGATATTGTCAAACGGCTGGAAAGTGTGAGAAGGGTTATCGATAAATCCGTTGATTACATGCCTACCCATGCACAATTTATTGCTGATAATTGCAAGGCGGAAAAGATTTATTAGGCGCTTGCTCTATCTTGAAAAGGTCGTATCTTGAACTGCACCCCAATTAAATCCCTTGTGGTTAGAGGCTAAATTTTGGGGTGCAGGTCATGTGCATCTGTTTTATTTTTAAATCAATTTATTCTTTTTTCTCCTCCACACAACCCTTCTCACCTTCGCCCAATTTTTCCAGGCGAATATTAGTAATGCTTACCGTAAATTTTCCGTCCGTTGCAATACTAAAAGGTCCAACAATTTTGCTTAAATCAAAATTGTCGCTTTTAAAGCAATTGAGCGGCAACGGCAGGGAAAACCATTCACCTTTGGGCATTTTTTTGATCATGTTGTTAATGGATAAATCGGCACGGCAAGGGTAACCACAGTCCAGCCCAATGTTGACATTTTTATCCGGTTTTACATCGATGCGCATATCAATAGTGAGTGCTGCCGCATCTTTGAATTTGGATAGATCGATCACATTGCCATAGAGTCCAAAATTCCCTACTTCTTTCTTGCGTGGCGACCATTTAATCTGGATCGCATCGCCTTTTGCCTTGAAATCGATGGCCGCTACTTCTACTTTGCCTCCTGCTGATTTCCCCTCGCGCCCCTGGATGTTAGTACTCCAGTTACTGGGATCCCCCAGGGAAATGGTGCGATTAATCAACTCTCCTTTGACCAGATAAAAATACGCTGGATTGAGATTGTTCTGCGCCTGTGCAGGCAACGCCATTATTAGCCCCAGGCTAACGCAGGCAAAAACAGTTTTGGAACGGGGTAGGAATGTGCCCATGGGTATGATCTCGTGTGACGTTATTATTGGATTGAGGCAGCCATAAATATGAGCTTTGGCGCCTGAATAATATTTACACAAAGATGATAAAAGTCAAACAGATGATTACTACCAGCGGCTTCAATGAAATGGCCCGCTGGATAATTTATTGATTCCAACATCCACCGCGCGCGGTTTTACCGATTACGAACATTTCGATTCCGTGGGCTTAATCCACATGAATGGCCGCGTATATGATCCGGAGCTCGGCAGATTTATGAGCGCCGATCCATTTGTGCAAGCGCTGTATAATTCGCAGAGTTATAACCGTTATTCTTATGTGTTTAACAACCCGCTGAGTTTTACTGATCCGAGTGGGTATACATCCGGTATATATAAAGACTATGGTGTAAGGCGCGGAGATGAAGATACCGATACCGTTGATGTACTAGGGAATTGTCCATCAGGTGTAACTTGTTTGACTGGTGATGCTGCGTATCAGCTTGGACAGGATTGGCAGAGTTATACGAGTCGAATGGTTAATCAATCAATTAATGACGCAATTAACCAAGCAATTAATCATGCAAATATGAATGAGGCGATTGCAAAACTGGAGCTGCAAGCGCGGCATCAGGCGGTATTGGGACTTGATAACTCGGAAACCCTGGACAAACTAAAATCGTTAACTTTAGATGATGTTGCAGCACTCAGCGGGGGGAGTTGATCAGTTATTAGGTCTATCAGGATCCTATATTGTTGAGAGGGTTAGGCAAGGACAAGCTAAAATTAGCCGCGAAAACAATTGGCGAGGATTTTATTACCAAAAAGGGTTACGTTTTGCTAGAGATACTGTTGGGGGATTATCTAAGGGGTTTTTCCTCCTTGGCTCTAGGATAAGTTTGTATCAGGGTGTGAAGGCATATAACTCAGGTGATGGTTTCGGGATGACTAAGTCAGGATTGGATCTTGGAGTTGGAGCGCTATATTATGGCGGCCCCTTAGGTTTTTCGGGTGGTTTTAGTTACTATGCTACACCAACATTGCTTCAATATTCGGATACTGCGCGATATATCTTGGTGGATAAACCCGTTGATATGACGCTTTGGCTGCACCAGAAGACTGGAATTAAATGAATCCATACCACGTTTTATATTCGTTGTTTTATTCGCTTTCAAAAAAAATGAATGGAAGCACTAATAATCCTATGTACTATGCATGCTTAGGCATTTCTGCGATAGTTCCCTTGAATTTAGTAACAATTGTCTTGTTGGTGGATGTTATTTTTCAAGTAGATTTGATGTCTTATATACCTCAAGTTCCGTTATATGTTGTTGTTTTTATCTATTTACTTCTCTTCTCTTGTAATTATTTATATTTTCGCCATATAAGCAGAAAAGGAAAATTAATATTTTATGAGGGTAGATTTTTAAGAGGTAAGTATGTGGCTGCAAATTCCATGGCAGTGTCTTATATAGTTCTATCGCTTATACTTTTATATGTGTTGGCTGCGATAGGGTTTAATGCAAAGTATAATTCGTAATTGCGTAACTGATTCGTTTTGCTGGAACTTCAGTTTGTGCGATCCGCACCAATCTACAAATAAACGTTATTAATCCAGATAAGCATCCACAGTCTGAATGCTTCCATCATCACCATGCGTCAACTCGGTCACTTTGATATTGCGCAAATGGGTTTTGCCGCCGGAGAGTTGGGAGCCCGTAGGTTGTAGTGAGCTCGCGAACCGCAACATTCGTAATTGCAAATTGCGAATCGTTTTTTGATTGCGGACAACTAATTAACGGTACACGTGTTTTGGTTTTTGTGGTTGCGGATATATTGTCATGTTGCGGTTCGTTCCTCACCGGCAACCTACGGAAAATGAAACAATAAAAAACCCGAATAGTTTTTGCTATTCGGGCTTTTTATTGTGCGAAAAAACTAATTAATCCAAATAAGCATCCACAGTCTGGATACTGCCATCATCCGCATGAATCAACTCAGTAACTTTGATATTACGCAAATGGGTTTTGCCACCGGAAAGTTGTGAGTCGTGATAGAACAAAAACCATTTGCCATTGTGTTGCACGATGGAGTGGTGGTTGGTCCAGCCGAATACCGGTGTTAACACAAAACCTTTGTAGGTGAATGGGCCGTAAGGAGTGTCGCCAATGGCGTACGCGATAAAGTGGGTGTCGCCAGTGGAGTAGGACAAATAATATTTGCCGTTGAATTTATGTACCCATGCTGCTTCAAAGAAGCGGCGATTGGTATCGGTGCCGAGCAGTGGAACACCGCCGCCATCAATAATTTGTACATCTTTTGGTGGTTCAGCAAATTGCAGCAGGTCATCGCTCAGCTTGGCAATTTTTGGGCTGTAGGCCGGTTCATTACTCGCAGGATATTTATCTTCAGTGGTGTAAGTACCGCTGGCCCAGCGTTGTAATTGGCCGCCCCAGATGCCGCCGAAATACATGTAGTAAGCGCCGTCATCATCTTTAAATACGGCGGGATCAATACTGAAACTGCCTTTGATCGGTTCGGGTTCGGCTTTGAATGGGCCGGTGGGTGAATTGCTGGTGGCGACACCGATCTGGAAAATGTTTTCTTTATTTTTTGCCGGGAAATACAAATAGTATTTGCCATTTTTCTCAGCGGCATCCGGTGCCCAGAGTTGGCGGCTGGCCCAGGGAACATCGCTCAGGGTCAGTGCTACGCCGTGGTCGGTTACGGCATTGGTGTCAGTATCCAATGAAAAAACGTGATAGTCCTTCATATCAAACTTATCGCCTTCGCCATCAGTGGTGATGCCGGAGTCGATGTCGTGTGAAGGGTAAATATATAACTTGCCGTTGAATACATGGGCCGATGGATCGGCGGTGTATATATCCCTTACCAAAGGCTGGTTAAGGAATTTGGCCGGGTCTATCGATGGATCTGCAACGACTGTTGCCGGCGCAGGGGTTGCTGCGTCGGTTTTTTCGGGGGCGGATTTATCTTGACAGCCGATAATAAAAGCCGCGCTGCTGATGATACTGGCAGCAAGGAATTTTTTTTGTAATGTCATGCGCTTGCTCTCTTGCGGGGTTGTGTGATTGCCGTTGATTGTCAGGCATTTGGATTATTGATGGCAGGCACCGGGTCTACCAGTGCCATAGGGTACCATCTTCCAGGCGATTCACGGGTAAACAAGCGCGTTTGTAAGGATATTTTGCGGCGAGCGTCTCATCTATATCCACACCGTGGCCGGGGGCTTCGCCGGGCGTGAAATAACCCTGGTCAAATTGATAGGCGTGGGGAAAGACTTCTTCCATCTGCGCGCTGTGCGCCATATGTTCCTGGATGCCGAAGTTAGGTACCCAGTAATCAAAATGCAAGGCGGCGCCCATGCACACCGGCGATAAATCGGTTGCACCATGGAAACCGGTGCGCACATTGAACAAGCTGGCGAAATCCGCAATGCGGCGCACGTGGGTGATGCCGCCGGCGTGCACAATGGTTGAGCGAATATAATCAATCAATTGATTCTGGATAAGCTCGCGGCAATCATGGATCGAGTTAAATACTTCGCCGACCGCCAGGGGCGTGGTGGTGTGATGGCGAATTAATTTAAATGCTTCCTGGTTCTCCGCCGGCACTGCATCTTCCATCCAGAATAAATGGAATGGCTCCAGTTCTTTGCCGAGGCGCGCGGCTTCAATCGGTGTTAAACGGTGATGCACATCGTGCAGCAAATGAATATCGCGGCCAAATTCCTTGCGCACTTCAGCAAATACGTCGGGAATAAAATTCAAATATTTTTCTGTGGACCAAATTTCTGTTGAGGGTAAATCTGCATCGGCAGGCTCGTAACTTTTTTCGCTTTTGGATACGCCATAGGTTTTTTCGATACCGGGAATGCCACATTGGATGCGAATTGCCTGATAGCCTTTTTCACGCGCTTTGCGCACGGCTTCCAATGTGGAATCCAGATCCTTACCGTTCGCATGGGTGTAAGTAAGAATGCGTTCGCGGCTTTTTCCGCCGAGCAACTGGTAAAGCGGCATATTGGCGATTTTGGCTTTGATATCCCATAGTGCCACGTCAATCGCAGCCAATGCTGTCATACCAATTGGGCCGCGACGCCAGTAAGCGCCGCGATAAAAAAATTGCCAGATATCTTCAATTTGTTGCGGATCGCGGCCAATTAATGCGGGGATTAAATAATCCTCCAGATAGGACACCACACTTTTTTCGCGACCATTGAGTGTCGCATCGCCGATGCCGTAAACGCCCTGGTCTGTGGTTATTTTGAGAGTCACAAAGTTTCTGCCGGGGCAGGTGACAATCACTTTCGCATCAACAATTTTCATTCAACAGTTTCTCTACTACGTCAGTTTTTTGGAGTTGTGTGTGCTTTTGTTGTAAGTCTATTTTTAAAAATTAATAGCGCCGACTTTCTTCCGGCCCCAAATAACTGGTTAACAGGCCGCCGGTATTGATCACTATTCTTTGCAGGGTCACGCCCGGATCGAGACTGTAAATTCGCAATCTATGTGCGCCTGCGGTAGCGACCTTGTGGGTTGTTACGGATGCACGCACATCGGTACGTGCTGTTTCTTCCCAGGCGGCACTGCTCATATCAGCCGTTAAATTCACCACCTGGAGTGGTTCGTTATCAATGGCGATGGCATAACGTAAACCTTGTCCGGGAATCGTTGGCCAGCTCGGCGCAAAAACTCCCTGCACAGTAAATTCACCGCTGCTCACTGTGAAAATATCGTATTCCACGTAAGGCGCATCACCGGCTTTTGCAAAATGTTGGTCAGTGATCGGGTAAACCGAAATCGATGACAGCGTGCGCCCATGGTGTGGAATTTTCTCCCAGCGCAGCTTGGTTCCATTTGCCAATGCAACGGTGTTTTGCCGTTGGAAGTGTTCCGCTTCTATCGCGATAAAACCATCAGCCTCCACAAAACCTTTGCCTTTCAGTGCTGGGGTTTTAATGCCTGGATTAACGGCAGTCACTCCGATATCAGCACCACCCCAACCGGTTCCGGTGATATGGATGCGGCCCGTGTGTTCGCCTGCTGGCAATTTGCTCCAATCGATACTGACCCTGAGTTCAGCTTCAAAGCTAACTTGTATACTAGTATGATTTAGTATAATCCAGGGTGCATTGCTTTGGGCAGTAGCGGTAAAAGATTTTTTACCTTTATTGAAGATAGTTAACGTTCGCTCCTGCTTGCCAAAGGGATCAAAGCGACCCAATTGGTAAGTCCCGCTGCCGGGCCAGGCCGATGCCATCCCTTCCACTGCGATACCCATTTCCTCCGCACCATGCGGTTCGTAAATGTGGACGACTGGCAGCGTGTCTTCCGGCGGGTTGTTCCAGTTGCTGTAACCAATATGCGGTTGCGACATAAACTGGTTCCATTTGCCGCCATTTAACTGGTGGTATTCCTGTTCCAGTGTTGCATCAGCCGCAAACAATTCGCGCACCTTATTGGCGTAGCCATTGGTGGTTGCGCGTGCTTGTTGTGCATATAGATGGTTTTTAGCCTGCGCGTCATAAAGCTCGGTAATAATCGCACTGGCTTTAGCCGGAAATAACACCAGTTGATAAAACGCATCGCGCTGTTCTATCGGGATTTTTTTATACAAATTTTCAGCGCGAGCCGCGTAGGATTTAATTTCAGCAGTAATGCGATTGGCTTCATCGTAATGTAATTGGCTGTAAATTGTTGTGTCTTGCAGTTCGGGTTTGCGGCGCAAATTGTGACGCGTGTAGCCAGTCATAATCGCTGCGATTTCATTTGCATGTTCTTTGCCAAATTCGCGTTCCGCCCACAGGGTAGCGAATTCCGGAATTCGCTACCCTGTGGGCCAGGCTTCCGGGTTCCATGCCATATTCAGGAAAAATTCGATGGGATACTCCATCGGTTTTAAATCACCCACGTTCACAATCCAGATTTTATTGGCTTCATATTCGTAAGCAAGATTCATTTGTTCCCAAATCTTTGCGATGGAAATCGTGTTGATCCAGCGATAGGAGCGCGGACCGCCGACATAATCGAAGTGGTAATAAACCCCGGCGCCGCCAACACGTTTACGCTCTTCCGGTGTTGGCAAGCGACGAATATTGCCCCAGTTATCATCGCACCACAGCAAAATGACATCGTCAGGTACACGCATACCGCGTTCGTAAAATCCCTGTACTTCTTTATAAAGCGCCCACACTTGCGGGACGTCAGTGAGTTTGTCTTTGCCAAATTGTTTGGTGAGAATTTCGCGTTGGTCGCGAACAATTTTTTCCAGCAGCTGGATATTATCGCCTTCACTCATTGGTTCATCTTGCTGGCCGCGCATACCGAGGGTGTAAATACTTTCGTAAGGTTTATTGCGCTTAACACCATCGACCCAAAAGTTGTAAAGATTCTGCGGGTTTTTGGAATATTCCCACGGGCCTTTGCCGTGGCGATTCCATTCTTTGTCCGCACGCATCATCGGTTCGTGGTGGGAGGTGCCCATCACTATGCCGTACTCATCAGCCAGGATCATATTTTGCGGATCGTCATCGGCAAAGGCGTTATTCCACATGGCGGGCCAGAGGAAGTTGGCCTTCAATCGCAATAATAATTCGAACACTTTTTCGTAGAACTGGTGATTGTAATTGCCGTATTTTTCTGTGACCCAGCCGGTGAGGGCTGGCGCCTCATCGTTCAGAAAAATGCCGCGATATTTCACTTTTGGTATTTCAGTAACCTGCAATGTTTCATCAATTAAAATTTCAGTTTTCTTTTTAACCGGAACATCGGCCCACCAGTACCAGGGTGATACACCGATTTGTTCACTCAGGCTGTAAATACCGTAAGTGGTGCCGCGTTTATCGGCACCGGCAATTACCAATGCGCGTTTGACATTCGGCAGCGGCTGTTCCACGACCTGCACTTGAAACCCATCCCATTGGCCCCGGATTTTGCTCACGTCCAGTTTTTTGCTGGCAATCAGGTGATCGATTAAACGGCTTTTCCCTATCGAGCCAATAATGATTAACTGCGCAGTATTGTCGCTGATGGAATTCACCAGCGATGGTTTCTTGCCAGTAACGTTTTCAATATCTCGTTGCAAGTTTTTGGCGGCGCGTTGCACGCCGGGGAAATCATGTTCATCGATGAGCAAGGTGGTGGCTGATTTTTTATCAACCAGTGTGAATTGATTGGCGCTTGAGGTGGCCAGCCAGGATTTCTCGCCTAAAGCAAATGACGCTGGTGTAATTATCAACAGAAGCCAGAAAATTAAAATCTGTTTTCCAATACGAACATTTAACGTGTGGTTGGCAGGCATAGAAATCCCCTGGTGTGATTTGCTTTTTTGGTGGGGTTGCGGTATGGCTTGATATCATAAGGCCCATATAGGGTTCACGGCGTGTCCTGAACCCTATATGGGCCTTATGATTGGCACCAAGTGAAAATGTTGCCCCTTTATTTGTTTTCAGATCGTGCATGTATTCCCAATAAAGTACCCACAAACCCGCCCGCTATTTCTGTGCTCAGAATTTTTGCGTCGGCATTTTGCAAAACCGCTTTGCGTTCATCTTTTTTGTTGGTGTAGTAGAAACTGATTTTTCCGGCGTCGCCTTCAATACTCAAGCGTGCAGGTTTGCCCAAATCATTAACCCGCTGTTGGTAAATAATGTCAGGTGCAGATTGATTGGCTCGCTCGATAAATAATTCCATTCCTTTGTTCTGTTGGCGAATACCAAAATAGTAATGTGCAGTCTCGCCCTGGAAGGCGACTATACCGGCAGATGTTTTCTCCTTGGGTAAATCAAATTCGGTACTGGCGCTAAAGCGGGTGTGTTGCTGGCGGCGGCCTAAAAATGCCGGTTGCTCCAGGCTATCCAGCTTTATATTCAATGCTTGTAGTTCAATACCGGATTTGGTGAGGCGATAAAAAGGTGAATCGCCTGTGCGCAAACTTACCCATTCAAATCCCAAGGTGTTGCCAGAGAAATTATCGGTGCGAATAAAATTGCCGGTAAGTGGATCGGGATTGGCTGTCGCTACGTTAATCGCCGGTTTTTTATGTTGATAAGGAATTTCCTTGCCTTGTTCCAGAATCATTGGCCAGCCATCTTTCCAGGTCACTGGCAGCAAAAAAGTTTCACGCCCGGTGTTATACAGTGTTTTATCGTAAGCGCGCGTGGCGAGAAACACGGCCCACCAATCGCCTTCTTTAGTTTGTACAAAATCGGCATGGCCGGCGGTGGTAATTGGATTGGCGCGGTCTTTATTTAGATCGCGTTGGGTCAGGATCGGATTTTTCTCATAAGGTACAAACGGTTCACGCAAATTTTTGCTGCGGAAAATAACGGCTGAGTGATCGTATGCTGTGCCTCCTTCGGCGCAGAGTAAATAATACCAGCCATTGATTTTGTAGATATGCGGGCCTTCAATCCAGATCGGTTTTTTGGCGATATCTGTTCCGCCATTAACAATTACCCGCCCGGAATTTTTAATTACTTTTTTGGTTTTCAGGTCAAATTCCCACAACCAGATGGCGCGGTGCCCGTTATAAAGTGGTTCGCCGATCGGGCCATCGTTATGCGCAATATAGGTTTTACCATCATCGTCAAAAAAAATATCCGGATCTATGCCGCCAATTTCCGGTAGCAAAACCGGTTCGGACCAGGGGCCGGCGGGATCAGTTGCAGTGACCAGAAAATTACCGCGAACATCAACGAGTGTTGTGATCATGTAAAACACGCCCTTGTGGTGGCGAATTGTCGGGGCGTAAATGCCGCGTGAGGTTTGTTGTTGTCTTAGCGGTAATTGTGTTGGTGTTGTTAACACATGCCCGAGGGATTTCCAGTTCACCAGATCCTTGCTGTGAAAAATCGGAACGCCGGGCGAATACGAAAAGGAAGAATTCACCAGATAATAATCATCACCGGCGCGGGTAATACTCGGGTCAGGGTAAAAGCCCGCAAGAATTGGATTGCGATACTCATCGGCTGTTACTGGCGACGCAAAAACTGTGTCTTTGCCTTCATAAATAAATTGCTTGAAGGTAACCTGTGCGGCGTGTGAAAAACTGGCGGCAGTGAGTGCGATTGCAAATGATAATTTGTGTATGACCTTCATTTTTGTCTCTTCTTAAAATAAAAACGGGCAGCTATTTACCAGGCTGCCCAGGGGAGAAGTGTGTTAATGGTATAAATTCATATTACAAGTTAGTACAGGGAATACCTTGCAGTGCATCAGCAAATCCGCGTAGCGCAGGTTTGTCGTTGTAGTTGTTATCAAACAATAATGGCCAGGAAATTTTTTCATTGTTGAATTGGGTTTTGTATAAATCATTCAACCAGGTATTTGCATCTGTGGTGCCCCAAACACTGATGCCACCGCGTTGTGCCGCCGGCACATTGTCAAGATACGCTTTGACAATTTCACAATAACGTTTTTTCTGATCAAGTGCAGACGCTTGGGTAAAGCTTGCCACTTTGCTGGCCGGCCAATTGCCGTAGGGATTATTAATGGACACATCCAGCTCAGTAATTTTTACCTTGAGTCCCTTGTTCACTACTTTTTTGATTGCATTACTAATACTGTCAATGCTTGGATAATCCATGAATACGTGCATTTGGAAACCTACACCGTCAATAGGAATATCGCGCGCCTGGAAGTCGGTAATCATCTCGATCAACCTGGTTGTCTTGGCGTTGTTCTGGTCGATGTTGTAATCGTTGTAATACAGTGTTGCAGTGGGTGCGGCGGCGCGAGCGGCTTTAAAGGCTTCTTCAATGTACACCGCGCTGTTTCCGCTTTTTTTGTAAAAAATGGAATCGTCTGCGCGAAATGTTGACGGGCTGCCATCAGTCAGTGCTTCATTGACAACATCCCAGCTAACGACATTGCCTTTCGCTTCAAAGTGATCCACCACGGTGGTGACGTGGGTTTTTAATGCTGTAATAAAATCTGCTGCTGACCCTGACCAATTTTTCATAAATTGCGGCACCTGGTAATCCGAATGCCACACGAGCGCGTGGCCGTGTACGGTCATATTTTTACTTGCAGCGTAATCGACAAATGCATCGGCATTCGCGAAGGTGAATGTACCTTGTGTGTTTTGCAGATAACTCATTTTCATGATATTGCCTGCGGTCATTTGTTCAAAATGTTTTTCTACGACTGCTTTTTCGGAAGCGTTAGTGAGGATGTTATAAGCCGGTGAATCATTGTTGGACACCGCAACACCGATGGTGAAATCCGCAAGCTCACTCAAACGGTTTACATTCGCCGAATAAACGCTGCCAGTGCTGGAGCTTGAACTGGCTGTTTGTTTGAGTGTGACTTTACCGCTTTTGATCGTAACGGTTCCGGTCGGTGTGCCTTTGGCTTGTATGCCGATTTGCACATCGCTGTCAGTCTGGTTGAATTTTTTATCGTCTTCGTTGATGGTGCAGGTAAGCGTAATGTCGGTTCCGGCAGTGAATAATTCATTGCCGGACCAGCAGTTCCATTCGCCTGCCCAACTACCGCCTTTGATCTGCGCAAATATTTGCAAGTTGGCGCCGGATGCTTTGAACTCGGCGCTGACATTCACCACCATTTCGACCACAGCATCTTCCAGTTGTATGGGTTTGGCCAGGTCGGTGACTGCACCGATATTGTCTCCGCTTGCGGTAAAGCTCACGCCGTCACTGTTTACGTTAACGCCGGAGTTATCTGTACCGTTGCCACGCCAACCGGTGGTCATATCCAAAACCATTACTACGGGCGCCGCACTGGAACTGCTGCTGGCAAGTTCTGATGAAGAACTGCTGCTGGAGAGCGACGAACTGGTTACCGCAATTGAGCTGGAGGCAAGGAGGGAACTGGATGAGGAACTGACAAGTGAAGCGCTGGGGACGCTCGACGATACCGGCGCTGAACTACTTGCTGGCGGTGGATTGCTGCCTCCACCACCGCTTCCGCCACAGGCGACTAATCCAAAGGAGAGGAACGATAGAACAAACAGGCGTTGATTGAATTTCATTTTTATTGTGTCTCGTCTTATGGTTTATTGTTGTAGTCAATTACACCATAAGGCGAGTTTCTTGTATACCAGTTACTGTAAGGAATGGTAAGTGCGGTTTAACCCGTCTGCACAAGGCTGGCCGGTTGTGAGCGAGTAAAGAAGCGACGCAACTGGTCGCGTGTTAGCCGTTGTAAAGGCATCTCAATGTAATGGGAGACAAGTATTGGCAGCGCTGTGGCCGCAGCGGCAACTGCCAACCACCATGGATGGAAATGATTGTGATCCAGATGCAATACTTGCGCTCCGTAATAAAGCACCAGTACGTGAATGAGATAGATGGAAAAGCTCGCTTGCCCGATCTTGCGGATCATACGGGAGGCTAACAGCACCGCACTGAGCCGGGACGCAAATGACAGCAGGTAAATAGCGGCGGCAAATGCGATGCTTAGCCCGAGCGAGTCGTAAAATCGCTCTGAGTCGTAATCCAGTACCAGGGGAAAGAGGATGACGGCAAGGGCAATTATTTGCAGGGCAATCAATAACGGTGCTCGCTCCGGTGCTTGCCAAAATGCGCGCGGCACAATACCGGCGATAGTGCCAGCGAGGAAAAAATGTAATTTATTGGGGAGGCTCAGATTGGGCCAATGGTCATTGGTGGCCACCAGCACAATGCACACCAAACCGGCAAATAGCAGCGGTAATGACGTTTTTTGGCGCAGGCTCAGGCAATACCAGATGAACACAAAAAACAGGTAGTACTGGATTTCCAGGGGAATTGACCAGAATGGTCCGACATTACCTCCCAATCCATAATGGCGAATGATGCTGGTAAGGCTATCAATGCGCAGCGGAAAATCGCTCCCTTCAACCATCGATAACAATACGCACAGACTTATTACCAGCCAATAAATCGGGACTATGCGTGCAACGCGTGCAATTGCATATTGATGGACGCTCGCAGAATTACAGGGCTGGCGGGCGTAGAGATAGCCCATCAGGAAACCGCTCAGAGTGAAAAATACGCCGACGCCAACCGCACCGATAAGCCCTGCAAAACCCGCTTTGGGGATATGTGACACCACAACAAACATACAAGCAAATGCCCTTAATCCATCCAGACTCGGCATTTTCTCCAGCAGTGGGGCATGTTTTACATTGGTATTGATGGTCATGGCGCGCTCCTTTTCCGGATTGCAAAAATGTAGCGACGAATGTCGCATGGCAGGACATAACCATGTTCAGGAGCAAAATTTGATCCAGTTCATTTTTTGCAAGTGATAAAAGCAGCCGGGAAAGAAAAAGGGCGATTCATTTGCATGAATCGCCCTTGGGTAAAACGGCGGAGGTCTAGCCTTCCATTTGCTCCAGGGTTACGCCCTTGGTTTCGCGTACCCACCAGATCACAAAGAATACCGAGAAGAGCGAGCAGAGCATGTAAATGCCGTAAGCGCCGGACAAGCCCAGTGCAGAGCCGAGTAGCATCGGGAAGGTCCAGGTGATCAGGAAGTTGGCCAGCCATTGTGCCAGACCGGCGACGGCCAAACCGCTACCACGGATCTGGTTGGGGAACATCTCGCCCAGCATGATCCACACAATCGGGCCCCAGGACATATTGAAGAAAATCACATAGAGATTAGCCGCAACCAGGGCCAGTATGGCGAGGTTACCCTCCAGCATCAGTTTGCCGTTTTCATCGACTGGCGCATCCGCAAACGCATAGGCTACCAGGGCGAGGGTGATAGTCATGCCGATAGAGCCAACCAGCAGCAATGGTTTGCGACCGACTTTATCCACCAGGAAGAAGGTAATAAAGCACGCACCGATAGAGACTACGCCTGACACAATGTTAATCATCAATGAGTCATTTTCAGAGAAGCCAGCCGCTTGCCAGAGTACCGCACCGTAATAGAAAACTACGTTGATACCAACGAATTGCTGCAGTATCGCCAAACCAATACCAACCCAGATAATCGGGCGAACACCACCTTTGGTTTTGTCAATCAAATCAGCGAAGCTGGGTTTGTGATCGTGCGCAATCGAGTTATAAATGTCAGTCACTGTTTGCCTGGCGGTAGTGGCGCCATAGAGTTTGGTCAATACCGCGAGTGCTTGCTCGTTTTTACCACGCGTCACCAAATACCGGGGGCTCTCCGGAATAGCCAGCAACGAGAACAGGAATATTGCTGCAGGGACGACGCCGACCCAGAACATCCAGCGCCAGGCTTCATACTCCAGCCAGAATGGGTGAATCGAACCTCCTGCTGCATGAGCCAAGGCGTAGTTGCTGAGGAAAGCCGCCGTTAAACCGGAGATGATCGCAATTTGCTGGATGGAACTGAGCTTTCCGCGAAACTCGGCGGGCACCAGCTCACTGATGTAGGCAGGGCAAATAATACTGGCCGCACCAATCGCTAAACCGCCAATGAGGCGATAAATCACAAATTCAGTGGATGAGGTGGCAATACCTGCGCCCCATGACGACAAAATAAACAAGACAGCCGCAATAATTAACACACTGCGGCGGCCGTAGCGGTCAGATAGCGGGCCGGCGAAAAAAGCACCGGTAGCGCAACCCAATAAAATACTGGCTACGTGGAAGCCGGTACCGGCTGCTTCTGAATTAAAGGCTAGCTTGAGTCCGTCAAAGGTGCCGTTTACTACACCGCTATCAAACCCGAACAAGAATCCACCGAGGGTGGCGATAATACTGATGATGACGATCGAGGTCATGTTGCGTTCGCCTGCAACAAGGGTGACGCCTGCCGATCCAGAATCTATTGGTGCATGGCTCATGTTTGATACCTGTTATTGAATTATCTTTACTGTTGTTTTGTGCCGCCGGAACGACGGGTGGTCGCGGATCTTAACTCATTATAGTTTTTGTGACTATATGTCACCGTCAGGTTATTTTTTGAGGCTTTTTGTTGTAGTGCCAAGCCCCTTGTAATGCAAGAGGCTCAGGGTGTTTCAAATGTGGATTCCAGGGTTTTTATATTTCAAAGGCAAAGCCGGATTCGCTCAAATGCTTGTACGCATCGGCATCGAACCGGTAAAGGCTGGCGGCGCGGTGAGGAACACCTTGCTGCTTTTCATTGCACGGCGTGAGCAAATTCATCTTCATAATCTTGCGGCGGAAATTGGGTTTGTCCAATTTGGTATTCAGGATGGCTTCGTAAAGCGCCTGTAATTGCAGCAAGGTAAATTTTTCCGGTAACAGGTTAAAGCCAATGGGTTGGTGGCAAACCTGGTGGCGCAATACTTTTAAACCGTGGGCGACGATTTCAGCGTGGTCATACACCAGGTCCGGCAAGTTGTTCACGCTTTGCCAATTCACATCCGCCGCGCTCTGGCCGGCTACCAGCGAAAATTTATCAGCGCTTACCAGCGCGTAATAGGCAATTGTCACTACGCGCTCGGAGGGGAAGCGGTCCACACGACCAAAGGTTTTCAACTGCTCCAGGTACAAATCGCGTACACCGGTTAATTCTTCCAGCAAGCGATAAGCCGCATCGCGCAGGTTTTCGTCATAGCGGATCCAGCCGCCGGGCAGCGCCCACTTACCCTGGTGCAGTGGGTCAGTCTGTTTTACCAGCAAGATCTTCAGCTCGTCGTTATCGAGCCCGAAAATCAGGTTATCGATAGACAGCGCTTTAATCACATCGCCGGAAAGGTTCAGCGAATTGATATTGGTCTGGTTGCCGGGAATATGGGTATTCGGCACTGCAATCTCCCTGGTGCTTGCGTTAGTTGATTGTTATAGGCATCTGGCATCCAGATGCTTGATAGGTCAGGTCAATGGGCATTGTATAAGCCGAGGTGGCAATGGTCGAGGCCTGTTAACCGGATTGTCATGCCATCGATTTCCGTAATTTACCGCTGACCGGATGTAACCGGTGCCAGTTTTTAGCAGCGCTGTCGCCTGCGCCACAAAATTAATCTTTTTTAACAGAGTTTTTGTCGTTACCAATCTTGTTGTCAGATAGACAATAAGCTATGCTTGTTAGCAAGCCAGATATTGCTGCAGCGTTGTTAACGATAAAAATGCAGCGATCCGATCAAATTGCCGGTGTTTTGGATCCGGCCAACACGTGTGATTAATAACCTTCGACTTTTTTGTGAGCCTTTATGCTGTTTCTCGGTATTGATGTTGGTAGTTCCTCGGTTAAGTTATCGGTGCTGGACGGCCAGACTGGCAAGAGCCTTGGGGCGTTGTCCTATCCCGATTCCGAATTGGCTATCGACAGCCCGCAACCCGGTTTTGCCGAACAACATCCGGATACCTGGTGGGATTGTGTGCGCCAGGGTTTTGCGCGTCTGGTGGCGCGCGGTACGTTTAATGCGCAGCATATCGATGCGATTGGTATCTCTTACCAAATGCACGGATTGGTGGTGGTTGATAACAACCAGCAAGTATTGCGCCCGTCCATTATCTGGTGCGATAGCCGTGCCGTGCCGTTAGGCAATAAAGCGTTAACCGACCTGGGCCACGATTATTGCTTTGGCCATTTATTAAATTCACCGGGTAATTTCACCGCCGCCAAATTGCGTTGGGTGCAAGAAAACCAACCGGAGATTTTTTCCCGTATTCACAAAATCATGCTGCCCGGTGATTTCATCGCGATGAAATTATCCGGCGTGATTAACACAACTGCCTCGGGTTTATCTGAAGGGACTTTGTGGGATTTCAAAGAAAATCGCGTTGCTACTGAATTGCTCGCCCATTGGGGAATTGATGCAGCATTGATTCCGGATATTGCACCGAGCTTTGGTGTTCAATCCGTGGTAAGTGATGCAGTGGCGGCAGAATTGGGTTTGCGTTCCGGCGTAAAAATTTGTTACCGCGCGGGCGATCAACCGAACAATGCATTTAGCTTGAATGTATTGGAGCCGGGCGAAGTTGCTGCAACGGCGGGCACCTCCGGTGTGATCTACGGTGTGACTGATCAACCGGCAGCAGATACGGCATCGCGCGTAAATACTTTCTTGCATGTCACCAGTACCGAAGAGAAAAAACGCAACGGCGTGCTCGTGTGCGTGAATGGCTGTGGTCGTTTGTATTCCTGGTTGCGTCAAACCGTGAGCGCTGCCGGTGCAACGCCGTCCTATCCACAGTTGAATAAATTGGCACAAGACATTCCCGTGGGCAGTGAAGGTTTGTTGTTCCATCCATTCGGTAACGGTGCAGAACGCATTTTCCAAAATAAAAATTTGGGCGCGCAATTGCGCAATCTTGATTTCAACCGCCACGGTTTGGGTCATATGGTGCGCGCCGCACAAGAGGGAATCGTATTTTCGCTCAACCAGGGTTTCGATGTATTGAAATCATTGGGTGGCAGTTGTGAGGTGGTTCGCGCCGGTAAAGGCAATATGTTTTTGAGCGATGTCTTCGCACAAACTTTTGCAAACACCACGCAAGCAGCCGTAGAAATGTTTGAAACCGATGGTGCTGAAGGCGCAGCGCGCGCAGCAGCATTGGGTAGTGGTTATTACGCTTCCGCGAGTGAAGCGTTTACCGGGTTAACGCGTTTGAGTGTGGTAGAGCCACAAGCGGCGTTGTTCGCCCGGTATCAGGATGCTTATCAAAACTGGGTTGCCCTTTTACCTAAATAAATAGGTGCCAAAATAAATTTGGATGAACCCCGTTTTTGATAAACAGTTTTTTTGAATTGTGTTAGTAAAAAATCCCCAAGGTGAAAATTATGAGTATTGTTCTCGGTAGCAAAGAATACTTCCCCGGTATTGGCAAAATCGGTTTCGAAGGTCCGGATTCTGATAATCCATTAGCGTTTAAATATTACGATGAAAACCGCGTAGTTGCCGGCAAAACCTTGAAAGAACATTTCAAATTTGCCACCTGCTACTGGCACAGCTTCTGCGGCGCAGGCCACGATCCTTTTGGTCCTGGCACCAAAATTTTCCCATGGGCTGCCACGCAAGATCCAATTGCGCGCGCGCGTGAAAAAATGGACGCGGCGTTTGAATTCATCACCAAACTGGGCACTCCTTACTACTGCTTCCACGATGTTGACCTGGTAGATGAAGGTGCATCGCGCGCAGAAACGTCCAGCCGTTTGCAAACTATTGTTGAATACGCGAAAGAAAAACAAAAAGCGTCTGGTGTGAAATTGTTATGGGGTACAGCAAACCTGTTCTCCAATCCACGCTATATGAACGGTGCTTCTACTAACCCGGATTTTAATGTAGTGGCATACGCCGGTGCGCAATTGAAAGATGCGCTGGATGCAACCATTGCCCTGAACGGCGAAAACTATGTGTTCTGGGGTGGCCGCGAAGGTTACATGAGCTTGTTGAACACCGACATGAAACGCGAACAAGAGCATTTGGCGCGCTTCCTGACCATGGCGCGCGATTATGCACGTGGCCAGGGTTTCAAAGGTGTGTTCTTTATTGAGCCAAAACCAATGGAGCCATCAAAGCACCAATACGATTTCGATGCTGAAACAGTCATTGGTTTCTTGCGTCACCACGGCCTGGATAAAGATTTCAAATTGAATCTGGAAACCAACCACGCCACCCTCGCTGGCCACACCATGTGCCACGATATGCAAGCCGCTGCTAATGCGGGCATGCTGGGTTCACTCGATGCTAACCGCGGCGATTACCAAAACGCATGGGACACTGACCAGTTCCCATACAACATCAACGAAACTGTTGAAATGATGTTGGTATTCTTGCGCGCTGGCGGTTTACAAGGTGGCGGTGTGAACTTCGATGCGAAAGTGCGTCGTAATTCTCCAGACCCGGTTGATATGTTCTACGGCCACATTGGCGGTATGGATACTTTTGCACGCGCATTGATTATCGCTGATAGCCTGATCCAGCAATCTCCGCTGGAAGGCCTGCGCAAAGAGCGTTACAGCAGTTTCGATGCAGGTAACGGCGCCGCTTACGAACAAGGCAAGCTGACGCTGCAACAACTCGCTGATATTGGCAACAAAGGCGGTGAAGTGACCCTGCAAAGCGGACGTCAGGAATTGTACGAAAACATTATCAACCGTTACATTCGTTAATAGCGACGTATTGCATTAATCGATTTTTCTAGCAAAGCCTCTGGCCGCTAATTATTGTCCTGTTTATGGGGCAATAACTAGCGGCTTTTTTGTGGGCGCAACTTTTGTTTTAACGCAATAAAAGTAAGTGAAAAAAAATACACAAAAAAATGCGATAAAAAATGTAAAACCATACAAGTGCCGATGCGCTTGCGCTAGAGTTATTGGCGCCACCAATATCTTTTTTGCGTGGACGGCATTCTGAAAAAACCAACAATAATTATTAAAAAACACACATCGACTCCAGAAGGACAACAATATGCAACCCTCATCTTTTCATCGGCTAAAAATATTTTTTGCAAGTGCAGTTTTGTTAGCGATTCCCGCCAGCTCAATGGCAGCAGACCCATTGTACAAAAATCCGGATAAACCAATTGATGCGCGCGTGAAGGATTTGCTCAAACGCATGACCCTGGAAGAAAAGGTCGCGCAATTGCAAACCGTGTGGGTCGCACGGCAAAAACTCGAAACAGACAGTGGCGAATTTACCCCGGAGCATGCCAAAGAAATTCTGGGTGATGGTATCGGGCAAGTGGCGCGCCCGGCCGAAAATAAAGCCACGCTGACACCCAATAAAACCCCGGGGCAAACATTGGCATTTACCAATGCGGTACAGAAATATCTGGTGGAAAATACGCGCCTGGGAATCCCCGCTATTTTTCATGAAGAAGCGCTGCATGGCCATGCCGGTCGCAACGCTACCAGTTTCCCGCAAGCAATTGGTCTTGCAAGCACCTGGGACCCGGCAACCATCGAACAGGTTTACACCATTGCGGCCCAGGAAATGCGTGCGATAGGCACACACCAGGCACTTGCCCCCGTGCTTGATGTTGCGCGCGATCCGCGTTGGGGGCGCATCGAAGAAACCCTCGGTGAAGATCCCTATTTGGTAGCAGAATTGGGGGTGGCCAGCGTCAAAGGTTTTCAAGGTGCTGGCAATGGAATCGGTAAAGACAGGGTGATCGCAACATTAAAACACCTCGCTGGTCACGGTGAACCAACCGGTGGATTGAATACCGCGCCTGCGCCTATTGGTGAACGCAGCCTGCGCGAAAATTTTCTGCCACCGTTTGAGGCAGCAGTGAAAGTGGCGCACGCACGCAGTGTGATGGCTTCCTATAACGAAATTGACGGCATTCCTTCCCATTCCAATGTCGATCTGCTGCAACATATTTTGCGCGGCGAATGGAATTTTGATGGTGTTGTGGTGAGCGATTATTTTGCGATTGCCGAATTGATTAATCGTCATCATCTCGCTGCCGATAAATCGGACGCGGCGCTCATGGCAATGACAGCCGGGGTAGATGTTGAAACGCCGGATGGCGATGCCTATAAAAACCTGATCCAACTGGTAAACGATAAAAAAATCAGTCTCAAGCAAATTGATCAGGCAGTCGCGCGCGTGTTACACGAAAAATTTGCGCTGGGATTATTTGATAATCCCTACACGGCTACCACCAATGTGGATGAATTTGTTGGCAATGCCAAGCACGCCGCCTTTGCGCAACAGGTTGCAGAGAAAGCAATAATCCTGTTAAAGAATGAAAAAAATATTTTGCCGCTGGATAAATCGGCGTTGAAATCTGTGGCATTGATCGGCCCGCATGTCGATGAAACCCTGATTGGCGGTTACAGCGATGTGCCGAAAAAAACAGTGAGCATTTTACAGGGCTTGCAAGAATATCTTGGCAGCAGTGTAACCATTCACCATGAAAAAGGTACCTTGCTCACTATTGAAAAATGGGCGTCGCATCCGGACTCGGCATCCGCGAATTCTCGCTCCAAACAGCGCTGGCATACCGATGAAGTTGTATTGGCAACCAAAGCCGATACGAAAGGGATGATTGAAAAAGCTGTGGCGGCCGCGAAAAAAAGCGATGTGGCAATTGTCGTTGTCGGTGATAACGAAGCGACATCGCGCGAAGCCTGGAGTGACAATCATTTGGGTGATCGCACCAGCCTGGAATTATTGGGTGAGCAACAGGAATTGGTTGATGCCGTTCTGGCAACCGGTAAACCTGTTGTAGTGTTATTAATTGGCGGGCGTCCACTCGCCATCAGCAAGCTTGCACAAACCGCTCCGGCAATTTTGCAAGGCTGGTATCTCGGTCAGGAAACCGGGCGCGCAGTTGCTCGCGTTTTATTTGGCGATGTCAATCCCGGTGGCAAATTGCCGGTGAGTGTGGCTCGCTCTGTTGGTCATCTGCCGGTTTATTACAATTACAAACCGGCAGCAAAACGCGGTTATGCATTTGATAAAACCGATGCCCTCTATCCATTCGGTTACGGTTTAAGTTATACGCAATTCAGCTATGCGGATATGCGCTGGAATAAAACGCAAATCAAAGCGGGGGAGACGGTAGATATCAGCGTTGTCGTTTCCAATACCGGTGCGCGCGCCGGTGATGAAGTGGTGCAGTTATATATCAATGATCCGGTCGCCAGTGTGACCCAACCGGTAAAACTGTTGCGGGGTTTCAAGCGCATCCACCTTGAACCGAAACAAAGTGTCCGCGTGACTTTTACACTCGCCGCCAATCAATTGGGATTTTATGACCGCAATATGGATTTTGTGCTGGAGCCGGGCAAAATTAATCTGCTGATTGGCTCATCATCGGCGGATATCCGCTTGCAAGGAGGCCTGGAAGTAGTTGGTAAAACTACGGACATTGGCAAATCCAAAGTGTATTTAACTCCGGTAAGTGTCACGTCACCGTAACTTTTTCCTGTTTTGACGCCACGCCGGTGAGTCACCGGTCGTGGTTTTTCATAAGGAATTCTTTTATTCTTTGGTTTCCCCGGCCGGCATGTCGCCGCCGATGATAGGACATCCAAGGATATTTCCCGTGAACGATTCATTTCGCCTGACTCAACTTTTCCTTTCCCGCATGAAAAAAGCGCGCAGCACTTTTTCTACACGCAGCATTTTTTCGATCAGTATGCTGGCGGTAACACTTGCCGCCTGTGGTGGTGGTAGTAGTGGCCCGATTAGCGGAGACCTGACCAAACCCCCGGTGAGCAATTCCGGCTGGAAGGCGGGAACCTATAAACCATCCGCCGAATTCGACAACCTTTGCGCCGCGCCGCGCAGTGGCTACAGCCAATTCACCGGTAAAGCGTTTCCCGATAAAAAAGGCTCCGCACTGGATGAAAAAAATTTCCTCCGTTCGTGGAGCTATGAAACGTATTTATGGTTTGAGGAGTTACCTGATTTAAACCCCGGGGATTACGGCAATCCCCAGGAATATTTTGAATTATTAAAGACCAACAAAATTACCAGCTCCGGAACGCCCAAAGATAATTTCCATTGGTGGGAGCCCACGGAGGATGCTGAATCCTGGGAATCGGGTATTACTTACGATTACGGTATTCGTTTGAAAGTCTATTCCACTACACCGCCGCGCAAATATTATGTGGCCTTTGTCGAACCAGGTTCGCCGGCCGCACTGGCCGGTGTGAAGCGCGGAACAAAAATTCTCAAAATCGATAATTATGATCTGGTGAATGAAACCAGTGAAGCGGGAATCAATGCGCTTAATGAACGCTTGTTTCCAAGCAAATCCGGTGTTGCCTATAAATTTGATTTGCAGGATGCAGAGGGGAGTACTCCCTATTCGGTAACGATACAAGCGGGCGAAGTTGCTACGTCACCGGTGCTGCTGACCAAAGTGCTGGAAACCGGTAACGGTAAAGTCGGCTACATCGTTTTTAACTCGCATGTAGAAAAAGCAGAAAGACAATGGATAACCGCGATCCAGCAATTACAGCAAGCAGCGGTGAGTGATGTTGTTCTGGATTTGCGTTATAACGGTGGTGGTTTGTTATCCATTGCAAGCCAGGTAAGTTATATGCTTGCTGGCTCCAACGTGCAGGGAAAATTATTCTACGAGCAAATTGAGAACTCGAAACAACAGAAAGCCGAACCAATGCCGTTTCTGGATTTTGGATTGTACAGCGATTATGAAAACCTGGATTTGCCTGCGCTCAATTTAAGCCGCGTTTATATCCTGACTTCTGCAGGCACTTGTTCCGCCAGTGAAGCCATTATTAATGGTTTGCGCGGCGCTAATATCCAGGTTTATTTGATCGGTGACACCACCTGCGGTAAACCTTATGGTTATTATCCGGAGGAAAATTGCGGCACCACTTATTACACCATCCAATTAAAAGGTGCTAATGCAAAAGGGTTTGGTGAGTACAGTGACGGGTTTATCCCTTCATCGGCGGATGATAATAAAACGCGCGTGAAAGGTTGCAGTGTGCAGGATGATATTGATCACCAACTCGGTGACACGCAAGAGGCGATGCTGGCGACGGCGTTAAATTTCCGCGCGTCGGGTGTGTGCTCTGCGAGTGTGAATGCGAAGTTGCAAAAGCCTAAGGGTACTGTTGTCGATGGTGAATTTATTGCGAAAGAATCGCGGAAACTTTTGATTTTAAAATGATCGTATAACCTTGGCTTGATGTAAGGTCATAAATACCCCCGGCTTGTTCCGGGGGTATTTTTTTCAAATTAAATTTTCGGGAGCGGATGGTTTGTTATCGCGTTGCTTGTTGCCGGTCACGGGTGCCTCCGGGGCGCCAGCCGCTGGGACGCCAGCCGCTCGATATAACCACTCCCGCCAGCACCAACAACATTCCCAGCAATTGTATTTTATTGGGGTAACTACCTAACGCCAGGCTGACAATCAGTGTTGAAACCGGAACCAGGTTAAATGCGATAGCGGACTTATCCGGCCCCAGAAAATGCACGCCTTTCAGCCAGAAAATATAAGCGAATACCGTTCCGAATGATGCCATGTAAAACAAAATCCCATGCGTTTCCCAGGATAATGCCGGCACATCAACCAAGGGTTGCTCCTGTATCAAGGCTACAACAGTTAATGCTATTGCTCCTATGCTTACTGTCCAGCGCGCAAGTTGCAGTGAAGGAATATGCCCTGCATATTTTTTCGAGCCAACGGTGTACAAGCTCCACACAATAACCGCGCCGATCATCCATGCATCGCCCAATGCGATATGCACCAGGCCAAAGTTTCCACCGGTAATAACCAGCGTGACTCCAATAAACGCAATAAGGATTCCTATACATTGAAATAACTGGATGCGCGATTTAAGGAGCCACACCGAAAATAACAATGACAGCATTGGTGATAGCGCCATAATTAACGCGGCATTTAAGGCGGATGTGGTGTGTAGTGCGGTAAAAAACGCGTAGTTAAATCCGAACACACCAATAATTCCCAATGGCACCAGCACTAACGCGTCCTTCCATTGCAAACGGGATTCGGCTTTTGCCTGAATCATGCGCAGTAATAAAAAAATAACAACGGCAATCAGAAAACGTTCAGCGGCTGCGGTAAGTGGTGTAACATCCCCCGCAATTGCGTGACCCGCGTTAAAGTTGCTGCCCCAGAAAAAAGTGCTGGCTATTACCATCAGCCAGATGCTTAAGGGTGAATTCATACCATGGCCTCGCGACATCACAAAGGTGCATCTTAGGGCCTATTCAAGTGATATGTAAGGGGCGGGTAAGGTAAACCTGCAAGGTTTAACCATCACACTGTATTTCTTCAATGATGTTAAAAACAGAGTCGTGCTATGCAAGCAGAAAATTTTATACTGGATGATTACTTGAAACGAATTGGTTATTCCGGCAATACCAATCCCGATGTTGAGACATTAACAAATGTAATGCGTGCGCAATTGCGGTCAATTGCATTTGAAAACCTGGATGTGCAAGCGGGTAAGATTGTGTCCATGGTGCCGGAAGATATCGTAAAAAAAATTGTGTACTCCGCACGCGGTGGTTACTGCTATGAAGTAAATGGATTATTCAGTATGGCGCTCGCAGCGCTTGGTTTCAGCTTCGATATTATCGGCGCGCGCCCCATGTTTTACCCGCAACGCCGCCCTAAAACCCATGTTGTACTGGTGGTAACTATCGGCAATGAACGCTGGTTGTGCGATACCGGTTTTGGCAGTTTTGGTTTGCGTGCACCAATTGCGTTGCACCAGCTGGGCGAGATAATCCATCAGGACGACGAAACGTTCATGCTGGACAAAAATGCGCGCGATGAATTTGTACTGAAAGCGCTGGTAAAAGGTGAATGGGCCAACCAATTTGGTTTTGATTTGCAGCCGATGGAGTGGATCGATTTTTCGCTCGCCAATTATTACAACTCAACCCATCCGGATGCAGTGTTTGTGCAGCGTTATCTGGTGATGAAACAACATGCCCGCGGAAGGACATTGTTATCGGGAAATCAATTGAAAAAATTTACCGGTGACCAGGAAAACATTACCGAAATATTACCGGATCAGTTAGACGATGTGTTATGGAATGAATTTTCATTGCGCCGCTAGATGAAAACCCTCTCGCGAATTTGCAAGAGGGTTTTTTATTGCTTAATTAAACTTGTCTATTTTAAAACCTTTCACAATCAATTCGGCGTAGCCATCGGTTGTGTTATTGCTGAGCAAGGCAAAGTTAAATTTTGCCACCTTGGTTAAATCCAGTGGAGTGAGCCCCCCTTTGAAATCCGTAAAAGGAATTTTTACGGTGGTGAATTCACTGGCCGCGGGCAGGGTGATCTGGTTGTGGGTTCCGCCATGGACTGCATATTGGCGCAATTGCAAATTCACGCTTTGGTTGGATTTGTAAGTGATTTCAATAAAGTTTGAACCGCTCAGGTTAATGGTTTCTGCCTCACCGGTTTGATCGAAATCAGCAATCGGGAATGACATCTCGCCCCAGGGCGAAACGGTCATGCGCACGCGCGCAACCGGGCTGCCATCCAACACTACCAATGGGTCTGTGCCTGATGCGGGAATCAATTGCTTGCTGGCGCTATCGCTACCGATTTTCCAGCTATGGAAGCCATTGATTGTCAGCGGTGCCGGATTTAGCTGGCAGCCACCGCCAGTGAAGGTGCCGGATGTTCCTTTGGTGCTATCACTCCAGGTGCCTGTTAACGAGCCGGCTTCAATATTTAACAAACCCTGCAATTTGTTATTGCCAGCAGTGACGGTCAGGTTTGGACCTTTCACATTGCCACTGAGTGATTGGGTTTCATTGGTAGTGAAATTGTAAATTGAGCCGCTGACTTTATTCGCGGAGTCGATATTGAGCGCTAATAAACCCGATTCACTACCGTTAAAGCTCGCACTGAATTGATAAAGCGCGGTAGTCGATCCACCAACGCGACTGGCAGAAAATGTGCCGCTGGCGCTTTCTTTTTTCCAGGTGCCATTAATTGCTGATGCTGTGGTGAAACTGCCGCTGTAAGTGCTTTTATCACTATCATTACCTGTTTCGAAGGATGCTGCCTGGTTGTAATTGAGCGATTTTATTCCACTTAATTCGATTACTGTCCCGCCATTTTCCTGTTGCGAAAATCCTGTGACCTCACCGTTGGCAGGATTGGCGATTAACGCAATTTTGCCTTTGTGATCACCGGAAAAATCGCCTTTGAACACGCCCGAATAATTACACGCGTGTGTACCCTCAATATGTTTTTTAGCAAGGTCTGCGGTGGGAAGTTGATGCGCGCCACCATCTGCGGCGGATGCGGCTGACAGGATTGTTGTCAGGTTCTGGGCAAAATCCGCCGCGGCAAAATCAATTTGCGTCCAACTGGCGGCCGCAGTTTGTACTTTGCTGGAGATTTGCAAACCATTACCGGCATAACCATCGGCATCCAGCATTAATAAAAAACGTACCATGTTTTGCACGGCAATATTATCGGTGCTGCCATTGGCAACCAGATTAATCGGTGTAATAAGCGCTTTACCCGGCGTGGTCCCCAGGGTTATTCCGCCGATAGAAAAGGTAATATCTTTTCCTTCTTCGTAATTGAAGGTGCCGGTGCTATTGGTGTTTCCGGATTGGCCGCCGGATACAAAGTGCAGGCCGGTAATACTGGTATCTTTAAACTGGCCTTGTAACACTATGACGGGTACCGAGCTGGAGCTCGAACTGGAACTCGTACTTGTGCTTACGCTGGAGCTGGAGCTTACCGCAGGTGTGGATGTAGTCGGTGGTGTTTTATCACCGCCACCACCACCTCCGCCGCCGCAGGCAACGAGAACGCTGGATGAAAGCAGAATGAATGCAAGTTTGTTATGCATATTTCCCTCATGGATTCTGAGAAAGGCTGAAAAAATGGATTGCTGCAGTGGCGCGGCTGCTTGGGGAAACCGCGGCCACTAGCAAGCCTGCAATTTTTAAGTTGCCTAGAGGAAAATCTGCGTAGGAGGGTAAGTTGAAATTTGTTTATGTGCCTCTTGCTGAGGCTTATTTGTTATTGGCCGCGAATCTTGCGTGAGAATGACCTGAGAGTCAATAACAGGATACTGGTTGCCGCAGCGATCTGTGTTGCAGGGCGCAGTATGTAATAAAAAATGGGCCATGTTTTGCGGGCCCATTTTTTTTAAAGGAAGCTTTTAACCGGAAGCGAACCAACAGAACTAACCAAATATTCCGCCATTTTGAACTTTTTTGGCTTGTTCTTTTCTTTCCGCAACTTCTTCCGCCGCAGGTGGTTGCGCACTGGCGATGGCTGATGCGCATTGCTTGGCCGCGTCTTGCTGCTTGATGTTGTAAAGCTCGGCTACCATTCTTTTCAGCTTTAGAATACTCATTCTTCCCGGACCAACATGCTCCATTGCAGTTTGCAGGTCATCTGATGAGAATTTCCAGGGCACTTCATCCTTTATTGCACGCAGGTGAACCGAGGCTTTTTTCTTGCCCCAGGTTGCTTCGGAATCGGCGAATTCCAGGGTGATATGCGGTTCTTCTGTTGCATAGGAATAGGAAACATGCACCGTGCGCATTGCTGGATCGGGGCGTTCCCCGTAGGATTGGACGTTGAGCGTGTGGAACTCCTGGAGTACCGGAGCGGCGGGCCTTGCTGCGGCGGCACCGCCGGGAATATGTTTTGAAGCCATAAGAATTTCCGTTCATCAGGTTATTGGTAATGGAGGCACTGCTACAGTTAACGTTGGTCAACTATAGCATTCGCATGTTGGTACTGCACATTTCAAACTATTACAACCACCAGGATTCTACGCATCACCTTTTAATTACAGAAATATTTTTCACCACCGGATTTTTGCTGGCCCAAGGGAGTCGGTAAATCCACTTACGGTTTGAGCGCAAAAAAATATGCTAATTGGTCATACGATTAATATTCGACACTTGCAACCAAGGGAGCTGGATGCCTGGATTGCTGCAAAAAATGATGTGGCAACCATGGGGGATTTCACAACGTTCCAGATTACTTCACCGGTTATTGTGCACAATGAATTTGCACAGAATGGCTTGGCCAGTGACGCTATGGAGACCTTTGCGATTGTGGGGAAGTTTGATCAGCTTATCGGTACCATTTGTCATTTTCCGGCAACGGGTTATGCATCGGCACGCGAGCTCGGTTTTTCTATTTTTGTTAATGAATTCCGGAACCAGGGGATTGCAACCGAGGCTGTGACCTTGTTGGTTAAATATCTTTTCGATAACAAGCCAATCAATCGCTTGCAGATAGTAATGCCCGTCGCGCATCTGGCTTGTGAAAAAATAGCATTAAAATGTGGTTTTGTTAAAGAGGGGGTCGCACGCGGGTTATTATTTATTCGCGGTGAATATTGTGACTGCAATGTATATGCATTATTGCGCAATGATGTTAATAATTTACAAAATAATAAAAACTAAAAAAGGCGGCGCTTAATGCAAGGCCGCCTTATTGTTTAATTAGAAACTGATTTTCAAATTCAATTTCGCGCTGGTTCCCGCTGCCGGGAAACCAATATCGGTGTAGTAATTTTCATCGGTCAAATTTTCCAATGATAGTCCTACTTGTGTGAGCTGGTTGATTTGCCATTGTGCGCTGGCATCGAAGCGATTGTAGGCATCCAATACTTGTTCATCATCGGCACCGGCATAGCGGGTAACGGCAAAGCGTTCATCCACATGCAAATAATTGATGTTGAATTGCCATGCATCGTTCAGCGCATAATGAATCGATGTACCGTAAGTCAGTTGCGGGCGGCCGAGCAAATGGCTATCAGAGGAAATCATGTCGATGTCGGTGTAGCTGGCATGTGCACGCAAGGTCAGGTCTTGTTGTACTTTCCAGCCAAATTCTGATTCCGCACCGCTGGTTTCTACGCGTGCACGATTTACATTTTTAAATTCCACCGCATCAAAGTCGATCAGGTTGCGATAGTTATGCTTAAAGTAGCTAATGCGGGCATTCATTGTTCCTGAATTAAATTCAAAGCCGGTATCGCGGGTGAGCACTGTTTCCGGTTGCAGATTGAGGTTGCCAACCAGTGGGTGACCCAATGCAAAAAAGCTTGGTAATTTAAAACCTTCCCCATAATTGGCAAACCAATTCCAATTTTCATTGATTGCAAAGCGAGCGCCTGCCTGGCCGCTGTTATTCGCATCAAACCCTTCGGCGTCATCGCGGCGCATACTTGCTTGGATTAATAAGGGTTCTATAACGTAGGCATTG
Organism: Gammaproteobacteria bacterium; assembly: GCA_021151835.1. Lineage (GTDB taxonomy): Bacteria > Pseudomonadota > Gammaproteobacteria > Pseudomonadales > Cellvibrionaceae > Cellvibrio. The sequence goes on along the minus strand of JAGKWO010000003.1, from coordinate 207,930 downwards.
AGATTGATAAATGCGCTATCAATTTGGCGATCCAATGCAAAATTAATTGGATATACATCGGGCGCATATAAATAACCATTGCTGGTGCCATCTTCTTTTTTAGTTTCCAAACCGATATTGGCCCAGATTTTCTGTTGGTTGCCGAGCGTATTAATCCAGCTGAATTCAGTGCGATTAAAATCGACAACTGAACCGTTAGGTGGTACGGCATCAAATGGCAGAATGCCGGGCGATGTTAAATCTTCATCGCGTTGATACCAGCTTGCGCTGACTTTACTTTGCCAGAAATTATTGGCTTGTGCTGTCCAGCTCAAGGCTGCGCTTTGATCTTTATAATCGCTATTGTCCAGCGCACGGCTGGTGGCAAATTCAGGGCCGCCACTTTGTTCCGGAAAGCTGGTGCGCTCGCCATCAAAATAACGGTAATTAAAATTCAGCGAATGGTTTTCCTGTTGCCAATTCAAGCGGCTGGTAAATTCAGCGTTTTTTGCCGTGCTACCAGGAACCGGTTCACCGGCATCTTTGGTTTGCAACGAGAATGCATAACCCAGGTTGTTCACTTTGCCCGAGGTGCTGATACCGGTGCTTGCATAATCGTCGCTACCAATACTGGCGTTGAGTGTGGTGGTTTTTTTGCCAGGGTCTCGGGTGATGATATGGATGACTCCAGCGAGCGCATCTGAACCATAAACCGCTGATTGCGCACCGCGAATAATTTCAATACGTTCGATAGATTCAATATTGATGCTATTCAAATCAAACGCACCACCGCGAGTATTGGTGGGATCATTTAATTGCACACCATCGAGCAATACCAGGGTATGGTTTGCTTCCGCGCCGCGCAATGCGATGGACGTAATACCACCGGGGCCGCCTTGTTCTTCAACCCATAAGCTGGGGATTTGGCGTAGCGCATCAACTACATTGTTGCTGCTTAATTGCAACAATTGTTCTTTGTTGATGACGGATACTGAAGAAGAAAGTTGTTCGTTGGTCACGGGGTTGTAACTGCCGGTGACGATGAGTTCTTCAGTTGCAGCAAAACTGGTTGTAGAAAGTAGTGCGAGGAATAATGGAGTGAAGCGGAAATTTTTCATTGCGAGCCTTAAAAAATACAATTTTTCCAAATGCGATTTAGTCGGATTCCGGCATTGACTTTGGGGTCGGGCGCAGCATGGATGCTGCGCCCGAGCCTACAGGGATGTATTCACGGCGTGTCCCACAGTGAATGACGGAGTCCGGCCTCTCTCTTACGAAGTAATTAACTACGGCTGCGGAAACTTATAAAGCGTGTAATACGCATCCATTTTTTCCACTGCATTTTTCTCGAATACTGTTTTTGTTTTTACCTGCACGTGATAAACACGCGCCGTTTGTTGTGGGTGAACCTGTTTTTGCGCAAGCGATGGCAAATCGATAGTTACTGTTTTGCGATCAGCACTGACGGCTATTGATTTGATCTGTTCCTGAGTAAGATCCAATTCATCCGAACCGTAATCCGGTGCGTCACGGTACACCCAGGATTCCAACAGCAACAGGGATTTTAGTTCCTCTGCGGTTATTTTGTCGTTAATTGCCTGAGTGAATTCGATTGCAAAACCGGTTGGTGTCGCCAGCATTCGGGTAATGGCGGGTGAAACAGTTTTGCCATCCCAGATAACCCGTTGCAAGCTGGCCACATGGCCGCCTTTTGCTTGCCAACCGCGTCCGGTTTGGCCAAGTAATAAACTGCCGTCGTGCAAAAACAAGGGACGCATTACACCAGATTCCAATCCATCAATAAATGGCATCACACTGCCTTGCTCAATGCCGTCGACATTTTGTACTGCAATGCGCAATAAATTGGATTGGGTCTGGTCGCCCATCAACATTTGTTGTGCAAACGGGCCAAATTTTTTGTGGGTGATCCACGCCGGATTACCGGGTGAATTGGCAACGCGGTTGTGCGGCAACAAAATAATGGCATTGGTGCGTTTGTTGTGGACTTTTTCCCAGGTAATTTCCGGTGAGTCGGGAGTCATGCCGGGTAAATCCACCAGGCCAGAAGGGTGGCCATAGAATTTATCTTTTTCGAGCACAAATATTTTTGAGGTGCCCATGTATTCGCCCTGGTTATCGGAATACCACAAGCGGCCGTCGGGCGCTGTGCCCAATCCTGCCGGGCTGCGCAAACCATTGGCCCAGGTTTCGAATTTCCCATTAGGTTCGATACGAATGCTCCAGCCCGCCAAACCGCCGGCACTGCCCATGTATTGCCCGCCGGCTTTGTAAGTGGAGCCATCGTTACCGTCAGCGAGATTGATACTGACGTAGTAAGCACCATCGCCGCCGCGCACTGGCCCGTGCATATACGAATGGTAATTGCCATGGTAGGCGTGGGCATCAAATAAGGTTTCGTAACTGTCCGCGATGCCGTCGCCATTGGTATCGCGAATGCGCGTGAGTTCAGCTTTTTGCCCGGCGATAACACTAAGGCCCTTTTTATCTTCAACCACCACGCCCAAACTATCAAAAGTACCTTCGGCAAATAAATGCCATTGGCCTTTCACCAGGCGCCAGATTCCGGCGGTGCGCGTCGCAACAACAACGGTGTTGTCTTTGGTTAGGGATAAACCCAGCGCTTCAAATAATTGTTCGCGGCCAAAATTATCTTTGGGCGGATAATAACTTTCGATGCGATAACCCGCGGGTAAATCCGCGGTGGAGTCAGTGATGCGGATTGGCTGTTTACGATAATCAAATTCCGATTTTTTTGCATGCCATACATTGGTCGCAACCTGCATTTTTGCAGTGAGCGTTGCGCTTTTGCTTCCTGCCGGCAAGGTCCATTGGCCATTGCTGGTTTCACCTTTGCTAACAGCTGCGTTTTGCAGTAATTGTGTGTTCAATGAAAATTGCTGCGCGGTTTTCAGATCGCCATTTACGGTGATTGTTACATCGCCATTGGCGGCAATTAATGTGTGGATTTCCAGTGTGTTTTTGCCAATGCGATAATTAAATCCCGGCAGCTCATTTTTTTGTTTTGAATTGCGCGTGTAACCCAAAAATTGCGCATCCATTGCGGCTACACGTTGCAAGTGATCTTCTTTGCTGTTCAGTGATGCCTTGATGGTTTCTACATCACCGAATTTTGCATCTTTAAAAGAGAAGTCGATTAACTTGCCTTGTGCGTTGAGCGGTGCGAATAAAAATTCCTGGCTACCAAAATTAATTTCGCGACTTTCGTAGCCCATTTTCAATCCTTTGCCGCCGCGGTTGGTGAATTCACCGGTCATATCCAGAAAGCCGCCTTGCCAGATTTTGGTAATCGCAAGCAAACGCGGATCAAACGAATAGTTCACGCCCCAGGGAGAACCTACGTGGATAGCGCGCCCCGAAACGCCAGCCATCGGCCCGCGCTGGATGCGCACTTCATCATCAACCAATAATTGCAAGCGATCAGCAAGCGGATCGTATTCTTCTGCGCCGGTTTGCGCGAGTAATTTAATGGCGGGCCCCTGGTCGCGCAGGTCATTCAGTGTGGCGAGGTAAGCACCGATTGCATCGATTTGCGCATCGCTTAATACCTGCGCAGAAAATGCCGGCATAATTGGCAGGAATGCTTCGCCCTTTTTTGCACCGCTTTCAGCAATCGCTAATTGATCGGTCGCTGCGCGAATGCTGCGGTGTAAATATTGGCGATCCGCTTTAATCGTAAAGCGATGACCTTCACCGCCTTCGACAATTTCGCGATCGCGCGGTTCGCGTTTAAATAAACCGAAGAGATTGGGACCAGTGCTTACACCGGCATCGTTTTTATTGGTCAGGTGGCAGGCGTTGCAGCCAACGGCTTCAAAGGTTTCTTTTCCCAGGGCGACAAAATCGACCAATTCTTTTTCATTAGTCGCATCACCCGAATTTTTGGGCATCACAATTTGCGAAAAATCCGCCGGTGCAATAGTGAAATTGCGCAATGCCAGCTGGCCTTTTTTCACCAGGAAGCTGGTCGCACCACCGGTGCTTTCCCAGGCGACGCTGGTGTTTGCACTCATGGTCGGGCGAATATCATTGACCAGGACCGGCTCGCCGTTGATGCGCACTTCGATAATTAATGCCGCGTCCACTTTAGCGCTGGCTTCATTGAAACGCGGTGCGCGGAATGTCGCACGCAAGTGCTGCCATTCGTTGTTGACATTTTTCAGATCCACCGCATAACGGCCCTGCAAAAATAATTTTGCATCACTGCCCTCGGGAACCAGGAAGTCGGTATCGAGTACAGAATCGCCCAGGTATTCGGTAGTAATTAAATGTGTGGCACTGCCATTGCTCGCGAGCGCGAGGATATTTCCATCATTCGCAATGGTGAGTTGCAATTTAGTACCGACGGCGCTGACGGCTTTGGCAATTTTCCAATCGGGATTTGCTTTGAAGGCGAGCGCGGGGTTGTTGGCAGGTATTGTTGGTGTAGTGGTTTGTGCAATAACGTGTGATGCAGAAATACATGCAAGTGCGAGCAGCGTTGCCCGCAATTGATTAATAAACGGCATGGTTGATTACCTGTTTTTTCTTTTCGGAAAAAAGCGCCGCCTCGAAACCCGAGGCGGCGCGGAACATTGACAGTTCAATAAAGCTAAACCGTCAGCGGACAGAAACGGACTTAAAGTTTGCGGACCCAGATGTTGCGGAAGCTCATCGGGTTGCCATGGTCTTGCAAACGCAATGGAGCGCAACCATGGGCTTTATAAACAGGCTTGCCAATCCATTCAGTGGCTCCCTGGATTTCGAAGTGGTTTTGCACCAGCACGCCGTTGTGCAACACCGTCACATAACCGGGCGCTGTTAATTTTTGGGTGCTATCAAATTTCGGCGCGGTAAAAATAATATCGTAAGTTTGCCATTCGCCCGGTGCGCGCGAAGCGTTTACCAACGGGATGGATTGCTTATAAACAGAACCAGCCTGGCCATTGGGATAGGTTTTGTTGTTGTAAGAGTCAAGCATCTGGATTTCGTAACGTTCCTGGAAAAACACGCCGCTGTTATTGCGCGCCTGGCTTTCCAGCGGTTTGCCATCCTCGCCTGTGATTTGTGTTGGTGTCATCCACTCAATATGCAATTGCACATCGCAAAACGATTCTTTGGTTTTGATATCACCTTTTTTGGGCACAACGGTCAACGCACCATTCGCCACTTTCCATTGTGCTGCGCCACCGTCGACGGCTTGCCATTGGTTGAGGTTTTTACCATCAAATAAAACGATGGCATCGGACGGTGCAGCATTTGCCGGAGCCTGGATAACAGCGGGAACCGGTTCCCAGACTTCGGTTTCCTGCGCAAGTTGCCAGGGTTCTTTTTTTTGCGCGTCGGCAGCATGCGCGGTGGAAATGCAGATGGCCGATAAAAGGCTGAGGCAAACGGGCAGGCTGCCGCGTTGAAAATCGCTAATGTTCATGGAGTGTGTTTTCCCGGGGCTTTTACGTTGTAGTGATCTTATGGTTGTATTTTTAGGTTTTAGTTATAGCGACTATTTCGCGGGCCAGCGAATCCTTTTACATAGCTTGATGCAGACTGTGTGAGCTATTGCCACTCTTTAACGTTGCTTTACAGAAGATGACAGGGGGTAACGCAAGATGGGGGCTGTCGGTGCCAGCCCCGCGCAGTATTATTGTTTGACGCTATTTTGCGCCAGGCGTTGGTTGCGTGGGCAGTTGAGGAATTTTGAAGCATTCAACCAGCGTTTGTCCGGATAGTAAGAAAACAGGAATTGCTCGCCCTTGATGGTATCAATCACTTTTTGCGCGATGCCGCGGCGCACTGCCGGGCAACCATGGCTGCGCCCCAGGTGGCCCAGCTTTTTGGCGAGTTTTAAATCTACATAATCGGCACCGTGGAATACGATCGCACGCTCCATTGCCCTATCGTTAAATCCGTTTTCCAATCCATCCATACGCAATGAATAACCATTGGCACCTACGTAGGTACCTTTGGTGCGAAAAAGGCCAATACTGGTTTGCAGGCTGCCGTAACTATTGGAAAATTTTCGTGCAAAATTTTCACCGGTATTCTTGCCATGGGCGACTAATTCGTTAAATAACAGTTTGCCGGTGACCAAATCGAATACCCACAAGCGCGGCACGGTGGAGGCAAGGGAGTAATCGATCACCGTTAAATTGCGCGAGGGAGACATTCCCTGGCTCAGGGCGCAATCCAGCGCTGACAAGGCGAGGCCAATAACTTTGGGGTTTGCCGCCGGTGCGGCTTTGCTCAATACATTCAGCAGGCGTGTGTGGGATTGTTCGATAGCGAAGGGGGATGGCAATGCGAACGGATTGTTACTTTCGGTTTGTCCAGCTGTGGCATGAAAAGTGAATAAAAGACTCAGGCAGGCCGAAAAAGATAAGGCCTTAATAGCTCTATACAACATGAATATTTCCCGGATTTCTGGGTGGATTAAGTTGCAGCGGCCTTGCTGTGACAGGGGTTATTTTTGCCTGTAAATTTCAATAGTGGACGAATGCTAGCATCTGAAAACTGATGCGGCAAACAATAAATGATCAAAAATACAGCAAATATTGAATCTTCTTTGCTACCTTAGATAATAAGCACGTTTTTCTACGACATGTGCGGGAGCATGCCTTTATGCAGTTGTTTCGGGTATTGATGTTTATGGTAAGAACGCAAAAGTGGTACAGATGGGTGTTTGCTGCGTTGGTATTGATGGCTTTTGGTGTCGCACGTGCTTCCGCCGCTCCCGTGCAATTGGCCCCGTCACCACAGGAATTGCTGGTTAAGGAGATTGAAGCCCGGGTCGCGGTTATGCAGTTGGCTGAAGAATCAGCGCGTAACAATTCCCGCGATTTAACCCAGGCTGTCAGTACTTTCTATACCCAGCGACAATTCCGGCCAGTGTGGAACCAGGCTGGTCGGCTGGATGAACTAATTACGGCACTGGAGTCTTTATCTGAAGATGGCCTGAGCCCGGAAGATTATCTGGTATCGCAACTGCGCCAGATTCAGCCGCTGGCAGTTGACGCTTCTCCCGAATCAATTGCGCGCCAGGCGGACGATGACATCCGCGCAACCAACGCTTACCTGCGCGCGCTCTACCATTTATTTAATGGCAAGGTAGATCCGGCCGGGCTGGATCCACAGTGGAATTTCGAACTGGAAGACCTGAGCTTAACCAGTGCGGGGATATTTGTTGCCGGCGGGGTCGATATCACCCCTATCGCCGACATTTTCGCCAAAACCCGCCCGCAACATCCCCTTTATAAAAACATGCGTGAAGGTCTCAAGCGCTACCGGGTCATGGCGGCACAGGGCGGGTGGCCAGCGTTGCCCGCCGGGCCTTCACTGAAACCCTGCATGGTCGATCCACAAATCGCGATTCTGCGTAAACGCCTGAGTGTGAGCGGTGAATATGTTGCGCCGGTATTGCCCATCGTCATTGATGGCCAGCAGGATTTATCGCCAGCGCAAAAATGTCTGGGGGCGGATGCCAAATTTATCGCCACCAGCAGTTCCAGTTCTGCTCCGTCAGCTACTGAAATCTATGTTGGCGATGTATTAGCGGTTGCAAGTGGCAGTTCTTCGAGCGCGGCGGCGGAGCCAGCCCTTGCCGCCGGGATTGATCCCGATGAAGTGTTCGATGAATATTTGGTGGAAGCGGTTAAAAAATTCCAGCGCGATCAATACCTGGAAGTCGATGGCGCGATAGGACCGGCAACCCGCGCCGCATTGAATGTGTCAGTGCAATCGCGCATCGACCAGATTCGCGTCAACCTTGATCGCGCGCGCTGGTTGTTGCATAACATCCCCGCCGACATGTTACTGGTGGATGTGGCGGGGTTTAAAGTTACCTTTTTCAAAGGCCATCAACCGATCTGGCGTTCGCGGGTGCAAGTCGGTATGGCTTATCGCACCAGCCCGATTTTCAAATCGGAAGTCAATTACATCACCCTTAATCCTACCTGGACGGTGCCGCCCACGATTTTGCGCAAGGATGTTTTGCCAAAAGTGCGCAAGGACATCAATTACCTGAAAGAGCACAACATCCGGGTACTGAACAGTGAAGGAAAAGAACTTGACCCGCGCTCTGTGGATTGGTCGCGCCCGGGGAATGTCATCCTGCGCCAGGATGCCGGTGCTGATGCCGCGTTGGGCAAAGCAGTAATTCGTTTTCCCAATTCCTATTCCGTGTATTTGCACGATACCCCGCACCAGAAATTATTCGATAAAAGCCAGCGCGCCTTTAGCTCGGGCTGCATTCGTGTAGAGCGTGCGCTTGAACTGGTGGAATTGTTATTGGCGGAAACGCCGGGTTGGGACCAGGCCGCCATCAACCAGGCATTGGATACGGGTAAAACCCGCAACGTCACTTTGGCCAAACGTATTCCCATCTTGCTTGCCTATTGGACGGTAGATGCCGTGAGTGAAGAGCACATCGCCTTCAAACCGGATATTTACGCGCGCGATGCAAAAGTGCTGGCGGCATTGAATCGCGCGAATTAAATGATAAGAGATAAGGAGAAAACTACCGGCGTTTTCTCCAAACGCAGTAAGTTGAGTCGATTCCGGTGACTTTTTGAACAGACGCGGCATGCAAATTTGTATTTATTGCAAGTCGCGTCTAGCGTTAATAGGTGTTAAGACCATAAGCCGTATCTGGCCTTCCCCCTAATTAATAGCTAACTGTTCATCAAGGACACACACTCATCATGGCCACCAAAAAATCCTCGCGCTCCACCGAAATCCTGGAACAAGACGATCTGGTAACACTGGAGCAACCTCCAGCGGGGCAGGCGGAACTTGTGGCGGAATCCATCTCCGGTTCCAGCAGTGGTTATATGTATTTTACCGAGCGGGATCTGAACAAGATTCTCTATAACCTCGATACACTTCGTTCCAGCGTCTATCCCCGTCTCAGCAATGAGCAGGATCAGGATTCACGCAAACAACCGCAATTTCCCTCTGTGTGTTTAATCGGTTTGGGCCGCTGCGGTTCCAATATCGCACTCGATGTTGCCTCACTCGTTTACAACGCGCGCAATTTTTATTTGAATGAATTTGCCACCGAAGAAAAAGAAGTGCGCGAACAGGATCAGCGCCCCATTCGCTGGATCAAACGCAGCTTGCATTTAAAAGGCAGCCACCAGCTCAAGCCGGTATTTTTAATCGAGCCGCTGGTGATGCTTGGCGACCTGGATAAAGATATCGAAGGTCGCATCCGTTTTTCCCATAAAGGCGAACGTTCCGGGTTCCTCAAGGATTACACCAAAATGAAAATCATGGACTTATCCGAAGTCCATGCCGGCGGTTCGGGCAACGCGCCAATCCTTGGCCAATACCTCGCCAAAATTATTTTGAATAAGGATACCCAGCGCTTTTCCAATCCGGATTGGAAACACGTGCATTCTTATTTAATTGATTCCTGCGGCATTAAAGCCAACCAATCGCGCCTGTATTTTTATATTTTCAGCGCTGGCGGTGGTACCGGTTCGGGTATGGCGAGTGAGTTTGGCCTCGCGCAACAATATGCGTACATGAGTAAAACCTTTGATGTGCGCGCACCGGCAGACGATGCTGAGAATCGCGGCCATTCATTTGTGTTTGAGCCCATCTTCACCAGTGGCATTTGTATATTGCCGAATATTTCCGACCACGGTGTGGAAATGTCGGAAGCATTACATATCAACGCCGGCCGCCTGTTATGCAAATACCTATCGGAAGAATGGGATTTCTCGTACAACTTCGACAACGAAGATTCGAGTGAAGCCAGTGTGATGCATCGCATCCGCCCCTGGAATGCGATGATGCTGATCTCCAACGATATCATGCGCTATGCGGAAGAAACCGATGAAGGTGCGATCCAGCATATTGATGTGAATGCGATGGAGAAATATGCGAACCAATATATTTCCCAGCAAATTTTTAACATCCTCACTGCGCAGGCAGTGACGACGGATTATGACGAAAATTATTTCCGTCGCGCCGGGATCGATATTGGTGAAACCATTCGCCTGGACGCCAACGATTTATTTATGAGCCTGGCGGGCCCCGTGGCCGTGGCCTATGCCGAATCAGTTATTCCTGCCGCTGTCGCACCACAAGGTGTTGATAAGTTGCGCGGTATTGAAAGTAAAAAATCCAGTGAATTAAATATTGATGACCTGTTCTATCGCTCCATTGATTTACCGCACTTCAATAAAGTGACCCAGGCAATTGAAGGCATTAGTTTGTTGCCGATTGAATCGGGCCGCTATCGTGACGCGCTGGCCCAATACCTGCAGAAAGGTTACGACCCGGAAGCGTTAAAAAATCTGCATTTCTTTAAAAACTGCTCATCAATTGTCTCTATTATTTCATTGCCGAAAGATTACAAACTGTCCTACATGGATTTGAATAAACTCAAATCCCATTTAAACGGTTTGTTCCCGAATACCACGTTGAAACGTTACGCACTGGTGATTGGTGCTTCCGCCAATATTTCGTTGACAACATTAATTGTAAAAAGCCCGTGTTTAAGCGATGATTTCCTGACGTTGATTGTGGCCTTTATCAAGCGTTGCTTCGCCAAAGACCCTTATCGCTTTGATGAGCAACTGGATGCCTCCATGCTGGATTTCATCCGCGCTGAAGAGTTTGATGAAAAGCTGGTGGATAAAATGCTCAATGAGTATGAAAACCCGGCGAAAATTCTCGATACTAACTGGTACGCGATTAAACCCATGTATGAGAAAAAATATCGCGAGTTAATCAATGACTCGGAGAAGTTCTGTTCGATTAATGATATTCGTTTGTCGCGCGACAGCGTGAAAAAAGCGATCAAATATTTGCGTGAAATCTATCGCCACAAGATCAGCAAAACGCGTATTGTCTCCCTTAACTCAACGTCGTTAAGTGTGGATAAAACCAAAATATAAGCAGGCTTTGGCAGTTGGCTTTGGAAGCGGAGAGCTATGCCTCTCCGTTTTTTATTGTAAACCGGGCCGGTAATCGAATAGAGGTTGGTATGGTTCCAAATTTGCTGTTGATCGATCATGTCCATGTATCGGTCAAAAACCGGACACTTGCGGAACAGTGGTATAAAGAGGTCCTCGGTTTTGAGCGGGTTGCCGAATTTGCACAATGGGCGACTGATAAAGGTCCGCTAACGATTGGTAATGCGCAGGGCAATATTCATTTGGCCTTGTTCGAATCGGAAACGGTGCAGAATACCGTCATTGCCTTTAGTGTCACCGCTGAAAATTTCTTTGCCTGGATTGAGCATTTGAAGGATAACGGATTATCTACCAGTATCATCGATCATGACTTGTCATGGTCGATTTATTTTCGCGATCCCGATGGCAATCCCTTTGAAATTACCACTTATGATTATGCGGAGGTTCACGGGTATATGGAGTGGGATGCCTGATTCGGAATGTTAAACAAGTAAGTGGCAAGCAATTAAAAAAACAATAGTCAAAGGCAACTATCTAGAAGGCAAATAATTAAAAGCAGATAAAAACAACAAAAAGGAGGTCAATGGACCTCCTTTTTTATCTGTGTTTTTGTTTATTGGATCTTGCCAACCGGTAGCCAGATTTCAATATCGCCGCTACCAGTATGCGGATCAAATGTTTCACCGTAGCGCTCAAAAAAATGCAGCGCATTTTCTGCTGCTGTAGCGTGTTGGTATCCTGATGTGGGCAACCACTTATCAAATGCAAAATCAATGGTATCGCGAATATTCAACACTGATCCATTGTGCGTGAATACGGCGTAGGTTTGCGAAGGGATAATAAACGGGCTAAGGGATTCCGGTAATTCTGTGAAATCCCACACGCTGCAACCCGCCATGTAATAGTATTCATGATTTTGCAAATGAATACATAATCCATAACCTACGGTATTAACGCGTTGCGTAATTTCATCCCAACAACCGGTTAATTGCTGCCAGAGTTGCGGGATTTTTTGCGGCGCATTTGCATCCAGCGGTTCGCGCAAGCCGGCTATTAAAAATGGCCCGGCTTGTTCGATTCGCGGTTGCAAAAATGTGGTTGTTGTATCAGCCGAAGTGTTGTTGGAAACGTTCATCTTTGGTGGGGTCCAGTTCGCGGACGGGGCGAATTTCTATCGTGCCAAAACGCGCTGGCGGAATTTTGCTGGCGAGTTGTATGGCTTCATTTAAATCGCGGGCGTCCAGTAAATAAAATCCGGCCAATTGCTCTTTGGTTTCGGCAAAGGGGCCATCAGTAATTAGTGGTTTGCCATCGCGAATACGCAGGCTGGTAGCAGTGGTCGATGGGTGCAATGCGTTGCCACCAATCATTTTTCCGCTATCGCGCAACCCCTGGCCGCAGGCTTCGCATTCACTGTTCAGGGCTTTCCACTCGTTGGATGTCATGCTATTGATGATATTCTCATCATAAAAAACCATGCATAGATATTTCATTGTGCCCTCATCAATACGTATGTGGATTTGCGCCGGTTATTACACCGGCATTTATGGAAGGATTATGCCTGAACGTGGGATGGTTCCATAAACATAATTTCCCAATGGTGGCCGTCTAGATCCAGGAAGCCGTGGTAATACATAAAACCATGGTCAAGTGGCTCCACAGGCCAGGCAGTACCACCGGCGGCCACTGCTTTTTGAATAGTTTCATCGACTTTCGCCCGGCTCTCGCACGAGAGGCAAACAATCACTTCCTTGGTGGTGTGCCCATCGGCGATGGTTTTGTCGGTGAAGGTTTTAAACATGGGTTCAGTGACCAGCATGGAATAAATGGTGTCACTAATGACCATGCACGCTGCTTTTTCGTCGGTAAATTGTTGATTAAACGTGTACCCCAACCGGGTAAAAAATGCTTTGGATCTTTCCAGGTCTTTAACCGGAAAGTTAACAAATACTTGCGTTGCCATAATCGAATTCCTTTAAAAATAACACCGGGATGTTGTTGTAAGCTGTGCCTATTCGTAACGAACGATAGGTTTAAATCCACCGTAAGCCATGCGTTTGAAATCAAAGGGCGGGTTTTCTTTATCGCACATCTCATTCAGGCGCGGATCGGCCATCACCAGCGCGTTAATGCGGTCGCGCTCTTCGCGCGACGGATAAATGATCCAGGCAATAACCACTGTTTCATTATCTTTACAACCGGCCGCTGTACGGAAACTGGTCATATCCTGGATATCCAGGTCGTCGCCTACGCATTCCCAATAGGCAATAGCGCCATGTTCTTTCCATACAGCACCGGCTTTGTTGGCCATTTGTTGGTATTCCGGGAGTTTTTCGGGGGCGATTGGTAATAAAAAGCCATCGATATAGTGTGTCATAACGTATCTCCTTAATAATATTGAGTGTTCACCTGTTAGTCGCTTACGGTAAATGGAAATCGACAGGCGAATAAAATTTTTTTGTGATTTCTTTTGGTTAGTAGCAAAACTGCTTTATAGTCAATTGCTTATCGGGATTTGTTGGTTCCAGGGGGCGCTATGAATGCCGGAGGTCAATGTTTGTACGGGGCAGTGTCGTTCAATATCCAGTTTCCTACCCGTTGGGTCGCCCGCTGCCATTGCACTGTGTGCCACGCGCACATGGGGCGGCGTTTGTCACCTGGGCAGGCGTGCCCGATTCACAATGCCAGGCGCATGATCCGCACCGGTATTAACTGCATGAGGAGTTCATGAAAAAAATCGTGTTGGCGTTAGCGCTATTGATTCTAATCGCGGCGGGTTTGTTCAAACTCAGCACCAGTCGCAATTATCAGGCATTTGGTGAATTGATTGGCCATGTCGATACTGAACAAAAAATTATTGCATTGACTTTTGATGATGGCCCGCTACCTGAGGCAACTAATCAAATTGTGGATTTTCTTGCAGCAGAAAACATACCGGCAACTTTTTTTCTTACGGGTAAAGATATAGCGGCGCATCCGCAAGCGGCAAAAAAAATTGTGCAAGCCGGGCACCAGATAGGTAACCATTCTTATTCACACCAGCGTATGGTGTCTATGGGTTACGATTCGGTGGCTTCTGAAATAGATAAAACCAGCCAGTTAATTCGTAATCTGGGTTATAACGATGAAATTGTATTTCGTCCCCCTTATGGAAAGAAATTATTTATCCTGCCTTATTATTTGTATCAAAAAAATATCACCAGTGTGACCTGGAATATAGAACCGGAAAGTTATCCGGAAATTGCGCAGGACAGTGATGCTATTGCCCAACACGTTATAGACAAGGTGCGCCCGGGATCAATTATTCTTTTGCATGTGATGTTTAAATCCCGTGAGCCTTCCATGGCAGCGGTACCGAAAATAGTGCAAACATTAAAAGCACAGGGTTATACCTTTGTTACCGTTAACGAATTGCTGAAAGCACGATAAATTTGAGTGAAATCTATGGCGCACCACGAAACACTATTACACGCTATTTATTATTTATTGGCCGCGACTATCGCAGTGCCTCTATTTCGACGCCTCGGCCTGGGTGCGATTTTGGGCTATTTAGTCGCCGGAGCAATTATCGGCCCCTATGAGCTGGGTTTAATTTACCAGCCGGAGGCGACTTTCCAATTTTCCGAATTGGGTGTAGTGCTATTGTTATTTGTAATTGGCCTTGAATTGAATCCACAACAATTATGGAAAATGCGGCTGGATATCGGTTTGCTTGGTGGAGCGCAAATGTTGCTCACGGCATTAGCAATCACCGGCTTGATTGCTGTATTTCTGGATTTGACCTGGCAGCAGGGATTTATGATTGGCCTCGCGCTTGCGCTTTCCTCGACGGCGTTTGCAATCCCGTTAATGGAAGAACACAAAATTATGGGCTTGCCGATTGGCCGTAAAGGTTTTTCGATTCTATTACTGCAAGATCTCGCCGTTATTCCCATCTTGTTACTGCTCGCTACCTGGTCGCCCGCTGCCAGTGAAGATACCCACGTACCCTGGTGGATAGGTTTGTGCACAGTGGCTTTTTTATTGCTCGCCGGCGCACGAATTTTTAATCCGTTATTACAAGTTGTGGCGAAATACGGCAGTCGTGAAATTCTCACTGCTGCTGGCCTGTTAATTGTATTGAGTGTTGCTTACCTGATGCAGCTGGTTGGATTTTCCATGAGTATGGGCGCATTCCTCGCCGGTATTTTGCTGGCCCAATCCAGTTTCCGTCACCAATTGGCCGCTGATATCGAACCCTTTAAAGGTTTGCTATTGGGATTATTTTTTATCGCCGTTGGTATGTCGTTAAACCTGCGCTTGTTGTTTGCCGAACCACTATTGATTTTAGTGCTCGCCCTTACATTAATGCTGGTAAAAATTCTGGTTGTTGCGCTGGTATTGCGTATTCGCAAATTTCCGGTCAAGGATGGTTTACTCGTGGGTGTGATGTTGGCGCAAGGTGGTGAGTTCGCATTTGTGGTGATGTCTACTGCAGAGCAAACCAGATTTTTGCCGGAAGATATTTCCAATTATGTGGTGTTGGTAGTGGGAATTTCCATGGCACTAACCAGCCCGCTGGTAATTTTGCATGAATTAATTACGCGCAAGCGCACCATGCAGGAAAAAGCCAGCGAGGAAGCGGTGCAAGCGGAAAATGCCCTGAAACAATTGGAAGAGCCAGACGCGCATAAAGCCGAAGTTATCATCGCCGGATTCGGTCGCTTTGGCCAAATTATCGGCCGTATTCTCACTGCCAGTAATATTCCTTTTAATGCGCTGGATAAAAATCCTGAACACATAGAGTTTTTGAAAAACTATGGTGTGCAAAGTTATTACGGCGATGCCACCCGTATTGAACTACTGGAAGCCGCCGGCATTCGCGATGCGAAAGTGTTGGTTGTTGCGCTGGTGAATATCGAGGCGTCACTGGAAATAGTCCGCCTGGTAAAAACACATTTTCCGCACATCACCCTGATTGTACGTGCCCGCGACCGCGCACATGCTTACCAATTGGCGGAGTTGGGTGTGGAAAATCCCATCCGCGAAATTTACGAGTCCAGCCTCAGCGCCGCGATGCGCACCTTAACGGAAGTGGGTTATACCGAAGGTCAATCGCAACATGCTATCGATATTTTCCGCGAGCATGACCACAGCTTGCTGCACCAGGCAATTGCGATTAGTAAAGATCCTAAAGAATTAGCATTACTGGTGAAACAAAGCCGGAAAGAGTTGAAGGATTTGTTTAGTAAGGATGTGCGTTTGTAAGGCGGGGCGTTGAGCTTATTGATTTTAATGTAAGTAAAAAAGATATTAAAAATTCCAGGGTTTAATGGTAAAGGGGAACTAATTATGAAAGGTAAGATTTTGGCAGGCTTTTGTTTATTCGCATGTTTGGCTGCCGCTGTACATGCAGAAGACACTCTTCCTGTGGCTCAGGAACATTTTGTGGGAAAGGACTTCGCTTCTTTAATTTTTTTGCAGGAGCAAAATGGCAAAAGGGGCTTTAAGTTAACATTTGCTAAACCTAAAAAGCCGATTATAGAAGAAAAACTGGAGCTGGCAGGATATTCGGTTGTAAGGCAGGAATACCCATTCGAAAAAGGGGAACAAACTTTGTTGGCGCAATATCTTGCACAAAAAAACAAGGAAAAGCGAAAAATTCTGGTGTTATACAGTGGTTACATTGGTTTGTTGAGCAATAGCGAAGATTATTATTTCTATGTCGCGGAAGAGTATGAAAAATCAATTCGCTATCACGCCATGTTTAAATCGAAACCTACAGCTGAGCAATTAAAGCCTATTGTAGAAAAGGCATTAGCAAACCCTGATGGCGCGTTGGTGGCAACTCGCTGGGCAGGTAAAGAGTCAGAAGTTTTTATATATGACTCCAACCGCCTCACTAAATAGTTTTCTGCAGATTTTTTCTATATGAATTTCTACCGCGAAAGCGAATATAAGGATTCATGTAGATTACTGCTCAGACGCCACGAGGCATCTATCAAATCGCTACTCCAGGATGTTCGAGTTGAACGGATGGAAGTGTCATAAATTCCGGGTAATGTTTCAAAAGGTAATCATCATGAAAGTTGGTGTGCTTGTTGCGAAATCAGGTGTTAATTAACTATGGATATCAGATTTAATAATGATGTCGCTGTTGTGGACTGGCAACGAGCTTCCGAATTGTTTTTTCTTGTTGGATGGGGGCATAGATCGCTTGGGGATATTGAAGCTACATTTAAAAAAAGCACTTATGTCCGGTTTGCTTATGTCAATGATATTTTGATTGGATTCGGACGTACTGTTGATGATGGGAAGTATTATGCATCCATTGTGGATTTAGTGGTTCATCCGGAATTTCAAGGGCATGGTGTAGGAACATCTATTTTGGCTTACCTTAAGGATTCACTCGAAGGCTATATTTTTACTACGCTTACCACCGCAGTTGGTAAGGAATCTTTTTATGAAAACCAGGGCTGGAAAAAACAATCCACCAGTTTTATTTGGCCCCGTTCTGCCAGGCAAGAAAAAGATAATACGTAAAAAAATGAAGGGAGTTAATGATGGCTATATTGCTTTATGTTGCTGCTTTTCTAACGGTTTCGCTCGGTATCGCCCATTCATATCTCGGTGAAAAGTATATTCTTATTCGTTTATTCCGCCGTGAAAATTTGCCCAGGATTTTTGGTGATCAGGAGTTTACCAGGCGCACATTACGTTTTGCATGGCATATCACTACGGTGGCCTGGATCGGGTTGGCGGCGCTGTTGGTGCATGCGGGGCGTGGGGATCTTACGGTGCCGGGGACTTTGCGAATTATTGGTGTAACTGCCATCATCTCCGGATTATTTCCCATTATTTTCACCCGTGGGCGCCATTTGGCCTGGATAGTATTGTTTGCTATTGGCGGGATTTCATTGTGGTGTTCGGCTTTTTAAATTTTATTAACATGCTGATGAAAATCGGCGTCGCGGTTTTAACGCGCAGGAAGAGATGAAGCGTTTGGAAAAAGAACGGCTAACTTGCCCCCTGTGATAATGAGGTAACCATGAACGAACAGAACCCTTTTGTGCAAGTAATAACGGCTTATGAGCAAGCCGTGTCCTCCAAAAATGTGGACGCATTTGCGGCGCTTTATACCAGCGACGTACATATATTTGATATGTGGGGTGAGTGGTCAATTCAGGGGCTTGATAGTTGGCGGGCGATGGCAGAGGGATGGTTTTCGTCGTTGGGAACCGAGCGGGTTATCGTTACCTCCCATATGATTGATTCAACAATAACCGATGAACTTGCGGTGGGTTACGCTTATTTTACTTACACCGCGCTTGCTGAGAATGGTGAGAAGTTGCGTTCGCTTACCAACCGGATTTCTATGGCGTTAAAGAAAATAGAGGGTAATTGGAAAGTGTTTCACGAGCATACTTCTGCACCTATTGATCACCAATCGTTGCAAGCTATTTTGCAACGGCAAACCCGGTAAATATTTTGGGGTTATTTGTATTTATGAATATTGGAAGTGTTGAAAAGAAAGATTATCTGGCGCTGATAAAAATCTGGGAAGAATCTGTCAGGGCTACCCATGTTTTTTTAAAAGAAGAGGATTTGATCGCGCTGAAGCCACTGATTCTGGATCACTATTTTGATGCTGTTCATTTGACTGGCGTGCGCAACGCTGATGGGGAAATAACCGGTTTTTGTGGCGTTCACGACAACAATATTGAAATGTTGTTTGTATCGCCCTCTGCACGCGGAACCGGTGTTGGAACTGCGCTGACAAGGCATGCAATTGAAAAGCAGGGCGTCACCAGGGTGGATGTAAATGAACAGAATGAACAGGCGCTCGGGTTTTATCGGCATATGGGCTTTGTTGTGATTGGTCGTTCACCGCTCGATGGTCAAGGTAAACCTTACCCACTACTCCATATGCAATTATCCAGTGTTTGATTTAAAAAATCTGGCTATGGAACAAGAATTTACCGGCTGCAAACTGGCATATTTATATAACGGGCAATTGCTGGTTTATCGGCGCGATAATATTGCAGCAATTCCGTATCCCGATATGTGGGATTTTCCCGGTGGTGGGCGCGAAGGCGATGAGTCACCGGAGGAGTGTGTGTTAAGGGAGTTGCGCGAAGAGTTTGCGATAGATATGCCAGCAGCGCGATTGTTCTTCAGGAAGCGAGTGGTCAATCATTTAACTAACGGTTGTTCATGGTTTTTTATTGCACTTGGCAATAGCGCTGAAATTGAAAACATAGCGTTTGGCGATGAAGGTCAATATTGGCGGCTGATAAGTATTGATGAGTTTTTATCGAGTGCTGATTCCATGCCAATCCTTAAAACGCGATTACTAGGCATTTTTTACACTTAAGATAAGCGCAAGGCAAAAATAAATAGATCCATTGTCGAATTTATGCAAGGCAATTCGACAATCCTGGGTAACACTGAATTCCTGTAAATGCGATTAATAATTCCCGGAGCAAGATATGAACAACATCGGCAGCTGCCATTGCGGCAATATTCGTTTTGAAGTGGAAGGGACAATTGATTCCGGCCTGGCTTGCAATTGTTCTATTTGCCAACGCAAGGACACCTTATTGTGGTTTGCACCTTTCAGCGCATTTAAATTATTAACCTCGGGCGAAAAAATTGGAACCTACACATTTAACAAGCATGTGATTCAGCACAAGTTTTGCCAGGTCTGCGGTGTTGCCCCGTATGCAGAGGGAGTAGATCCTAAAGGTAACAAGGTTGCGGCGATTAATATTCGTTGTATTGAAGGAATTGATCTGGAAAAAATTCCGGTGCACCACTATAACGGCAGGGATTCATAAAAAATCATACAGGGTTTCAGCAACAAGAGGGCCCTTTATTCAATGTTGCTATTGGTGTTTTTGGATTGGTTTTTCGATGTGGTTTTGATAAGTGATTAAGAGTAGCTAACCAGTTTTTAAAATCATGCCGGGTTTATTGTCGATAGGGATTATCCAAGTGCTTGAAGCTTGCTGCGCAGGAAACGGATTTCGGGTTCTTGCGTGGTCAGCGAAATCGCTTTTTCGTAAGCGCTTCGTGCAGCAGTTGTCTGGTTGAGCTGGGAGAGAAATTCAGCGCGGGCAGCATGCAGCAAGTGGTAATCTTTAAGCTGGTTGCGATCAACCAAATCATCTAGTAATGCCAGGCCTTGCGTGGGGCCATCGCGGTGCGCGATGGCGACGGCGCGGTTGAGTTCGATAATGGGCGATGGATTACGCGTTAATAATAAATCGTAAAATCCGCAAATTTCCTCCCAATCGGTTTCGGCAAAACTCGGCGCTTCAGCATGGAGCGCCGCTATCGCTGCTTGCAAGCAATACACATCGGCCTGGCCGCTAGTGAGTGCGCGCTGGATTAATTGCGAGCCTTCGGCAATTTGCGCGTGTTTCCACAAGCGGCGGTCCTGGTCTTCCAGGCGAATTAAATCGCCATTGTTATCCGTGCGTGCATCGCGGCGGGAATCCTGTATCAGCATCAGCGCCAGTAATCCAAGTACTTCTGCTTCCGGTAATAAATGGGCGAGCAAGCGCCCGAGGCGAATAGCTTCCTGCGCTAATTCCTGGCGAATTAATTGCGCACCGGATGATGCCGAATAGCCTTCATTAAACACGAGGTAAATTACATGCAGAACTGCATCCAGGCGTGCAGGTAATTCGCTCCGCGCGGGAATTTCGTAGGGAATTTTAGCGTCGCGTATTTTATTTTTTGCACGCACAATGCGTTGCGCCAGGGTACTGGGCGTAGTGAGAAATGCACTGGCGATAGCTTCAGTGGTAAGGCCGCAGACTTCGCGCAATGTGAGTGCCATTTGCGCTTCCGGCGCAAGGCCTGGATGGCAGCAGGTAAATATCAGGCGCAACTGATCATCTTCAATGTGGGTATCGGTGTGATCTTCCTCATCGGCAAATAATTCTTCGCCGAGCTTTTCGGCAATATCTTCCCAGGAAGTATTCATACGCGCGCGTTTGCGAATTTGGTCAATCGCTTTAAAGCGACCGGCAGATACCAGCCAGGCGCGCGGATTTTGCGGTACACCTTCTTGTGGCCATTGGTGCAATGCAGCAGTGAACGCTTCCTGCAATGCTTCTTCGGCGAGATCGAAATCTTTTAGCAAACGAATCAAGGTTGCGAGCACACGCCGTGATTCACTGCGATAAATACTGTTGATCAACGCTTCAATACTGGCCGGCATAGGAAATCCTTAATGTTATTTGCGATTTTGGTCATCAACAAATGCGGTGGCGATGGCGGCAAGAATCAGGAAAACACCTGCGCACACCAGTGCATAAACAGGTTCGCCACCAAATAAATGGCTGACTACCAGTGCCAGAATACTGGAAGCAAGTATCTGCGGTATGACAATAAAAAAATTATAAATTCCGGCATAAACCCCCATTTTTGTGGGCGGTAAAACACTGGTAAGCATTGCCAGTGGCAAGGCCAGGATTGATGCCCAGGCGAAGCCAACACCGACCATGGCGAGCAATAACCACTGCGGGTCGCGAATCCATAAAAAAGAAATAAATCCCAGCGCGCCCAAACACAAATTAATCATGTGTGTTGTTTTGCGATTGGTAATCCGAACTAATTGTGGAATAACGAATGCGGCCAATGCGGCAAAGCCATTGTAAGCTGCAAATAAAACTCCTACCCAATCGGCACCTTCGTTGTAGGCGATTGAGGTGGTATCAGTGCTGTGATAATGGTGGGATGTCACGGCGGCGGTGGTGTAGATCCACATGGAAAATAATGCAAACCAGGATAAGCATTGCACCAGTGCCAACTGGCGCATTACGCGTGGCATTAATACAATATCGCGCGTAATCTGGTAGAGCGCGCTCCGGTTGCGATGGCGTGTTTGCAAATAACCCGCAATTAATTGCAACAAACCAAAGAGTGCAATACCTGCTGTAAGGATTAATAATTTGTGATCAAAGTTGGCCAGCAGGATTAATGTCGACGCTAACAATCCGCCACCAAGGAAAATACTGCCATTGCGATAAAACTCGGCATAGTGTTGTTCATCGGCAACCGGATGCGCTGCTCGCCAGTGCTCGAACGCTGCCATTTGTTGGGGGCTGTATTCCTTTGATTTCCACGCTGACCAGGACAAGCTCGCCAACAACATCAGGGCGCCGATATAAAACGCGTAAGTCACCGACGGCGGCACTTCACCGGCAGGTGCCGTATTGGCCACATCCAGCCAGTTATTCAAAATCCAGGGTAGTGCCGATGCAACTACCGCGCTCACACCAATAAAAAAACTCTGCATGGAAAATCCACTTGCCCGTTGTTCATCGGGCAGGGTGTCTCCCAGCATCGCAATGGAGGGGCCGAGGGCGATATTGAGCGAAGCATCCAGCACCCAGAGCATGCCGGCGGCAATCCATAACTCGGGGGAATTGGGCATCACCAATAGCGCAAGCGTTGCAGCGATAGCGCCAAAGAGAAGGTAGGGGCGACGGCGACCAAAGCGATTCCAGGTTTTATCGCTCATATAGCCGATAACGGGCTGGATCAACAGGCCGGTAAGGGGCGCGGCCACCCAGAGGATCGGGATTTCCTCAATGGGGGCGCCCAGGATCTGGAAGATACGGCTGACATTGGCGTTCTGCAGGGCAAACCCGAACTGGATGCCGAAGAAGCCAAAACAGAGATTCCATATTTGCCAGAAACCAAGTTGTGGTTTGCTATTCATGAGGCCATTTAAGTTGTCTGGTTGTTATGGCGGGTGCGCTGGCACCGTGGCGTGGGCGGGATTATAGCGAAAACCCTCGCGCGCGGCATGTCGGCAGGCTGAGGCGACTTTCTGCATCCTTGCATCGTTCGGGGCGCAAGATAATTTTGCATGAGCGCGGGCGCCGATTCCGGCTGTTGCTCGCTATTTGTACGGATTTTCTTCCCGTCCCATTCCACCCATCTCCCTTTTTATTCCCCTGTTAATAATCTTTCCTCCCGTGGTTCTCCTGGACATCCGGCAATTGTTGTTTGCGCATTTTTTCTGCGCTTAAAAATTGGAAACACGCATTTGCGTTTTGCAATTTCTGAAAACGTTTTCAGAAATTTTAATTGTCGGATAATTTTAAAAATTTAAATTTTTTAAAAAAGAAATCGATTTCAAAAAATTGAAAACGATTTCTTTTTTTTGTCGCCATAGACACTGGATCCTCACCGTTATTAAGATGATAAAAACGCCTGCATTTGCCGGGGCCGATAAAAAATCATCGGCAATATGGCGGACAAGATTGCTGGAAAAATAAATTAAATGCGGCGATGGCTATCGTTAGCTAATTTCAGCAGTGCCAACCAGGTAGTGATTAACAGAATTCACCTTTTCAGGTGAGGTGATTTGCAAGTGCAATACGATGTGCTATGCAGTTAAGCCTGAATAATTATTAAAAATCTGAATAGAGAATAAATCCATAAAACGATAAACGGAGAAGTCCATGAGCATCAATAGAGGCTTTAAGAAAAAAATTCTGGTAAGGGCTATCGCATCTTGCGCTGCATTTGGTTTTGGCCTCCAGGCCCAAGCCCAGGAGAGTGAAGGCGCAGTTGAAGAAGTTCTTGTCACCGGGGTCAAGGCAGCCTTGATATCGGCGATGGAGACCAAGCGCGATTCATCGGGGGTTGTCGATGCCATCAGTGCAGAAGATATTGGCAAGTTTCCTGATACCAACCTCGCTGAATCCTTGCAGCGTATCCCTGGCGTTTCAATTGATCGCGAAGGCGGGGAAGGCAAGTACGTTACCGTGCGGGGGTTTGGTGCAGGTTTTAACGTAACCACATTGAATGGCCGTCAATTGACCTCTGAAAATATCAACCGCGATTTTGAATTTGATACCCTCGGCTCGGAAATGATCAACGGTCTGGTCATTAACAAGAGTGGTTCCGCGTTGACCGAGACTGGTGGTATTGGTGCGATTGTCGATATCAGAACCTCGCGCCCGTTCGATGTGGGCAACAAAATTGCAGGTTCAATAAAGCTTGACTACGAGACCCTGGCAGAAGAAAGTTCGCCGCAAGCTTCTATCCTGGTTAGCCAGAAATTTGCGGATGATGCCTTCGGTGTTCTGTTTGCCTATAACCATTTCGAGCGCGATTCGATTGTCAATCGCGTGACGAACAATCACTGGACCCGCGTTGAAAAAAATTCCGGTTCTGACTTATATCCTGATGCCAGCGAATTAACATCCAACGCGAATCCGGATGGCCGTTTGTATCTTCCGCAAAACCATTTTATCCAGCAACAGCACGACCAGCGCACACGCGACAATGCCAATCTGGTTTTGCAATTTGCGCCTTCCGATGACCTTACAATTACAGCTGATGCGCTGTATTCAGATTACGAACTTTTACGCGATCAGAATATGCTCGTGAATTGGTTTGGCAGCCGTCCGGGGTGGCGCGATGTGGTTGCCGATGCAAACGGAACTGTGACGCACTTTATTGCCGACAAACGCGAAGGTGAAGGTTGCTGCGTGCAAAGCACAGAGTTCAATGCGATTAAAGAAAACCGCAAGTCCGATACATTGGTCACCGGGCTTAACGCCAAATGGGATCTCAGCGAGAAATTCAGCGTAATTGCTGATGTCTATCGCTCTGAATCCAACTACGAAGACCCGATGGGATTTGGTAACTCGCAGGTAACCATGGGTTATCGCAACCGCCTCACCTGGGATATGGAAGGTGGATTTATTCCGTATATTTCCGGCTTTGAATCAGGCACTGGTACTGTCCCTTACCAACCTGATGCCAATGGCAATATCACCATTCCCAACAAGGATTACCTTGACCCGAGTAACCTGCGCCCCGGTTATACCATTCGCAATGGCCGCATTATTGAAGACACTAACGACCAATTTAAAATTGCCGGCGCGTTTGAATCGCATGAAGGCAGTGGTTTGGTAAAAGCCGATTTTGGTTTGTCCTATAAAACCCGCGAAAAAGCCCGCCAGCAATTTACTACCGGTCGCGGCCTTACTGCAGCGGAAGCGGCAATTGTAAATGCCAACGAGCCGCGCGCTTATGCTGTTCCGGGTTCATCGCTCAACTGTATGTTCTGTGGTGGCGAATTTTTCTGGACGGAAATTACACCGCCCAACATCACTGTGCTGGATGCCGGTTCGGATTTCCTGGACGGTGTTAGCAGTGGTGGAAAAATCCATACGCAATGGTTGCAGTTTGATCACGATGAATTCCGCCGTATTTATGAAGGGCATATCGGTGTTCCTTTCACTACAGAAAAAGTGCCGAGCGAATCCTATGACATCACGGAGGATATTACCGCGCTCTATACCCAATTGGAGTTTGCTGGCGATTTGTCAGGGCTTCCGTACAATTTCGTCACGGGGTTGCGCTATGAACGAACCGATCTCACTATCGGCGGTAACCTGGCTGCTATTTTGGGTGTAGAAGTGGAAGGTGCGGAAGTGTTGAAACAAAAACTCACCGCGGTGACACCAACGAATCTCGAATCTGATTACGCGATGTTTTTGCCAAACGTGAATTTCAAGATTGATTTGAGTGATGATCTTGTTTTACGTACCGCTTATTCAAAAACAATTACCCGCCCGTCCATGGAAAATTTGCGCCCCGGTTTGGAATTTGGCGATCTGAAACAACGTGGCCCTTATCCGGTGCATTCCGGTAACCCTGATTTGAAACCACTGGAATCAGATAACCTGGATCTTTCGCTGGAGTGGTATTACGGTGCAGGAAGTTATGCATCTGCCGGTGTGTTCTACAAACAAGTTGATAATTTTATCCTCGACGCGACTTCCGGGCAAAAGCTTACCGATCCGGATGGCAACCCTATTATTGATCCATCGAATGGCAAGGTGATTGAATTTGCCGTGACCAAACCGTCAAATGTTGAAACAGCCGATGTCCAAGGCCTTGAACTCGCGGTGCAACATATGTTTGGTGAAACGGGCTTTGGTACGGTGGTGAACGCGACGTTTGTAAGCACGAATGCTGAATATGATGTGAAGAAATTTGATTCCAGTTTCGCATTGGTTGGCTTAAGCGATTCCTACAACCTTGTCGGTTTCTATGAAAATGACAAATACCAGGTGCGTTTGGCTTACAACTTCCGCGATCAGTTCTTGCGTTCAGTCAGCGATTCTGAACCTACATTCGTAGAGGATTATGGCCAATTCGATTTAAGTGCGAGCTATAACCTGACCGAGAATGTAACTATCACCCTGGATGGTATTAACATTACCGGTGAAGCAACACGTTGGCACGCGCGTTACAGCAATCAATTCCTGCTGGCAGAAGAAAGTGGTCCACGTTATACCCTGGGTGTGCGTGCATCGTTTTAAGTAAAGAGAACAAGGGCCTTGCAAAAGGCCCTTGTTTTTTGTGTCATAAAATAACGAAGAATACCCAAATGACAAACGATAACCTGAAGCATGTTGTGGTTGTCGGCGGTGGAACTGCTGGCTGGATTACTGCGGGTGTGCTTGCTGCAAAATGTGTAAAAGAGCAGGGTCGCGATTTAAAAATTACCCTGATTGAATCCGCGGCGCTCGGCACCATTGGTGTTGGTGAGGGCACATGGCCTTCGTTGCGCACAACGCTGCAAACCCTGGGAATATCCGAAACTGAATTTATTCGTCAATGCGATGCAACATTTAAACAAGGTGCCTGCTTTAAACAGTGGGTCGATAACAGTGCAGGCGATGCCTATTACCATCCTTTGATGTTGCCGTCCAACTTTGGTCCGCTTAATACGATCATTCGCAAGTTAAATAATGATCATGACTTTTCCTACTCCACTATGTTGTGTAACCAGGAAGCGGTTTGCGAACATGGCCTTGCCCCTAAAACAATTACCACACCGGAATACCAGGGTATTTTAAATTACGCTTACCACCTGGATACCAATAAATTTTCGGTTTTTATTAAAGCGCATTGTATTAGCCAATTAAATATCAACCATGTCGTTAATGATATTGTGGGTACCACCATGGGCGAGGATGGTGCAATCGGTTCGTTGCGCCTGGCTGATGGCACGGAACTGGTTGCGGATTTCTATATTGATTGCTCCGGTTTTGCAGGCTTGCTCATCGATAAACATTTTAACGTTCCGTTCCTGGATAAAAGCGCTATTTTATTTTGTGACAGGGCCGTGGCTGTGCAATGCCCGTATGTCGAGGCGGATGCAGCCATTGCGAGCCATACTATTTCCACCGCGACGGGGTCCGGCTGGATTTGGGATATAGGTTTGCAAAAACGGCGTGGTGTCGGCCACGTTTATTCATCGCGATATATGAGCGAGTCCGATGCCGAGCGGGATTTACGCACATATATTGGCAAGCAAATGGATCAACTCGATGTCCGGCATATTAAATACAAGACCGGGCACCGCGAAAAATTCTGGGCAAAAAATTGTGTGGCAGTGGGGCTTGCCGCAGGTTTTGTAGAGCCGCTGGAGGCATCGTCAATTCTGCTCGCTGAAATATCTGCCTATTGGATTGCAGAAAAGCTGCCCCATCAAAAACGCGATTTCGCCCGCTGCGAAAAGCAATTTAATGACACGTTTCGCTATCGCTGGGATACGATTATCGAGTTTTTAAAACTTCATTACTGTATTTCCAAACGTACCGATACCGATTTCTGGCGAGATAATACCCACCCGGATTCCATTCCTGATGTATTGCTGGAAAAGTTGGCATTGTGGCGCAGGCAGTGCCCATCGGTGGTGGATTTTTTAAATCGCGCCGATGTTTTCCCCTTTGAAAGTTATTGCTATATTTTGTATGGCATGAAATTTAATACAGCGACTTATCCTGTTGGCGATGCCCATTTGAATATGCTGGAGAAAAAAATCCATAACCAGCAGCGCAATATGGCCACGCTAATTAATTCATTACCTGAAAACCGCTCATTGATCGACAAGATCCGTGAATATGGCCTGCAGAAAATATAACATTATGAATTCAACAATCGAAATACTGGATGAAACAATCCATCGCGACCTGAAACTGGATTTCAACGCGGCGCGCAGCGCATCGAGAAAAGAGCGATTGCTCCCGGTGGTTATTTCCGAGTTCCATGCGCTGATGTTCCATTATCCCATCGTGTTGGTGAAAGATAAGGAAACCGGCGAATTTACCTGTTCAGTGTTGTTGGGTGTAAATTCGGAAGCCAATTTACTGGATGGAAAAGATATCGTTAACGATGAAGGCCTGCCGCTGAATATTCGCCGCTTGCCGCTGGTAGCCGTAGCACCGCCGGCAGATGCGACAGAAAGCCGGCCATTGATTGCTATCAATATGGCATCATCGGGTATTGGCCAGGGCGAGCCATTTTTGCACAGTAAACCGGCAATGTTTGAATCGGCAATTTCTGCGTTGGGTCAGTTATACGAAGGCTTGAGTGCAACACAGGCTTATGTTCGCACCTGCGTAGATCTGGATTTGATTGCTAAAATAAATGCAGAAATCCGTTACCCGGATAAACCTTCGCTTACGCTGGAAGGCTTGTACAATATTGATACCACTAAAATTGCGCAGCTTTCGGCGCGTGACCATGACAGTAAAAACCGGTTCCTGGACATTGCCAGCTATGCATATGCGCAAAATTTCTCGCTGTACAATATGAAAAAACTTGCACCGCTTATCTCCTGATTTTTCCTGCAATACATAATTATCTGTTTTGAATAATCCTCAAGGTTTGCCTTGAGGATTACACAGATACTAATTCATTATTGGTCGTTAATTAGACGTGGTTCCGCAAGTAATTTGAATGGCTTTGCCATGATCGCGAAGCAGCCAATTATGCCCCTGTAATTGAAAACTCTGTAATAGAAAGCCCTGTAATAGAAAGCTTCGTAACAGAGCGATTTGCAATTAAGAAAGCCATATTCGAACAAGCCTGTCGTTTTACCGACAGGCTTGTTGTGGTATTACTACATAAAATTAACGCACCGTAATGCTGAAATCCGCCGGGCAATCGTTTTTAATATTCACCGCATTATTGATAAGCGTTAAATTATTAAATTCAACTTGTCCGGCGGCGCAGCCCTGGCCAGCTTCCGGCATCGGGTTGGCCCAAATGCCAAAACCTGAACGGTTGGTGTAAGAGGGATGTGGTAATGCACCGGAAATGGTGACGTTGGTAAAAATCGTATCCTGGAAAATATTTTGCCGTTGTCCGCCCACGTAATTGGTTTGGAACATAATGCCGTGGAAAGTCGGGTCGATAATATCCAGATCGCGGATACGAATGCCCTGGAAGCTTTTTGAGGCAGAGAACATCCACAGCGCCGGGAACACCTGGTTGTTCCAGAATGTTCCGCCCGAGCGGAGAATGGTAATACCTTCAAAATTAGTCGTGGGGTTGGATTGGAAACCGGTAAACGGATAACCGAAATCCAGTGAGCTGATGGTTACACCGGAATAGACCAATGCATCCTCCACATGAATATTTTTAAAGGTATTTCCCTGCCCACCATAAGCAGCCAGGCCCGCTGCGCGCCATGGCGTCATCGCGGTTAAATTTTCAAACAAATTATTTTGCACAACACCACCGCCATTATCCGTTGCGGCAAATAATGCAAAGCTGTCATCACCGGTGGTGCGCGCTTCGTTGTTAACCACATGGTTGCCGCTGCTGCCGTTGGTAAAATTCACACCGTCGGCAAATAAATTGCGCATGCGCGAATTTTTAATGGTGATGTTGTGAACACTTGCGCCCCAGAACATACACACCTGATGTTCGGCCCAAATATTATCGATGGTGACATTGGACACGCCATTTAGATCAAATACTTTCCCGGGACCATCAATGCGGCTGGTGTAATTACCGAAAAATGCAAAGTTCGCAAACGAAGAACCATTCGCAGTGCTATTAACAGAGAAACCCGCATCGGTATTGGTTTGATTGGTCGGTGTCTCAAAACGTGTGTACCAGGGCCCGGCGCCAACCACTTTTATCGCTTTGCCATAGACCTGGAATTTTTGCGCGGTTTGATAAACACCTGCCGGTAAATAAACTCCCTGTGCATTACCCATGCGTGCCTGGTCCAGTGCATTTTGCACTGCCTGATGCGTGAAGCCGCTCGGCGTTATAAAGGCGCCGGGGTTGGGATTGGGAACCGGAGCTACCTGTTCGAGGCTGATAAAGTCGATGGCATATTGCGACGTATTTTGCGCATCTTTTTGCAAACGGATTTTACTGCCGATGGGAATAGTACGGTCAAACATCACATTGGCTTCATCGTAAATATGCCGTGCCGGACCGGCGCCCGGGCTATTACCCGGTTGTGTTTCCGAGCCGTACATCCACGCGTGCCTGGAATTTAAGGTGATTGCTTTTTCAAATTGCCCATCAACATAAATATTCAGTGTTGCGGTAATTCCATCGCCGCCCGGTGAATCAGGAATTGAAAAACGGGTAACCAGGGTGTTGGTGGTTTCTTTGGTGGTGAATTCCACGTAACTGCCGTTGCTGTTCAAGGTCACCGCGCGACGACCAGAGGCTTCACCGGCAATATCACCCACAATACGATTGGGGCCAACGCGTTGCGCACCGCCACCAATTGCGGCGTCTTCCGCCTGGTAAATTGTGTAAGGCATGGTTGCGCCGCGTTTATCGGTAGGGCCCGGGTCCTGGTTTTTCGCGAGTGTTGTACCGGTAACCGCAGTACTAAGTGGTGAATTACCAAAGCTGTTATAGGCGCGCACTTTATAGTTGTAACTGGTGCTCTCGGTTAAACCGGTGTCCTGATACGAATTGGTAGTGACATCGGCAATTTCCACATCGTTGCGCAATATTTTGTACCCTGTTGCGAGATCTGCCGCACTCCAACTCAAATACAGCGTTGATGAAGTTCCACCGGCAACAACCAGGTTTTGCGGCGTTGCCGGCGGCACCGGGTCTGGATATCCATGCACTTCAAATTCCGATAATTGCGCTGCGGTCCAACCGGTGTTGCCGGTGATATTCAAGCGCACAAAACGTGTGGCGGTTTCAGCAAAATTAATTGTCACAGTATTTGCGGATGCCGGATTAAATACATAACCCGCTGCATTAACCAGCGTATTAAATGCTGTGCCGTTGCTGCTACCTAATACTGATAAAGTTTGCGTGCGTGTTGCCCAGGCGGCATCGTTGGGTAATTTCAATACCACACGGCTAACGCGATGGGTGCTGCCCAAATCAATCGTTAAGGTTTGTGGAAATGCGTTGTTGTTACTTTCCCAATAAGTCGCTGCATTGTTATCGACAGTGTTGGTTGCAGGTAAAAAGCTCAATGCGGTACTCGCCGTAACCGGTTTTCCTGCGGAGACTTTTATCGCTTGCGGGTTCTGGTTGCCGGCATCCGTCGTGACGCTCACGCTGTTACTCGTACTGGAGCTACCCGCGGCATTAAATGCGCGTACGCTGTAACTGTAAGCCGTACCGGAAGATAATCCGTTATCAATAAATGTGGTGCCAGTGGTAGTGGTAAGGAAGGTGCCATTGCGCAAAATTTCATAACCATCTGCACCGGCTGCTGCTGTCCAGGATAATGAAATACTGGATGCGGTTTTGCCGGTTGACGCCAGGTTTTGCGGTATTGCAGGCAGCGCGGGATTATTTGCGCCGTACACTTCCAGCTCGGAAATTTGTGCCGCGGGCCAGCCATTATTGCCGGTGACATTCAAGCGTATATAGCGTGCACTGCTCGCGGGTAAATTAATGGTGACACTATTACTGCTCGCAGGGTTGAACGTGTAAGCGGCAGTGTTCACCAATGTGGAAAAAGCAGATCCATTCACACTGCCTGCAACAGAAATATTTTGGGTGCGAGTCCCCCAGTTAGCTGGCAACTTTAATACCAGGCGATTTACATTTTGTGCACTCCCCAGGTCTATCGTTAACGATTGCGGAAATGCGTTGTTTTGGCTCTCCCAATAACTTGCCTGGTTGTTATCGTTGGTATTGCCGGCGTTATAAACATCGACAACACTACTCGCTGTGACCAATTTTCCCAATGCGAGGTTGGTTTGCGCGTGTACGCTGGTGGCGAGTAAACAGGGCAGGCTGATAAGACCGATAGCCGCTCCGTGCTTTAAAAGTCCTCGTTTAAAAAGACCGATGGATTCATTCATTTTCATAATAGATTTTCCTGACTCTTGCGAGCATGTGGGTTGATTGACGAATTATTGTTATAGAAAGCACGTGTCTTAAAGGAATGGAAAAACCTGGGTGAGGCGATATAAAAAAGAGGAACCCGAAGGTTCCCCTGTTAAATCATCCGGAATTAATTATTGATAATTACATTAAACCCTTGTTGGATAAAGTTGGTGTTGGGGTTTGCCACATTGCTGGTGGTTAAACCGTTAAATGTCGCCGAGCCATTGTTGGTGTAAGTGTAAATCGCTGCACCCAAATGCGGCCCGGCGAAGCGCGAGGTAGTTACACCATCTTTACCGGTGCCGTTAATGTTGATGTTGTTGAATACAATATTCTGGAAGCCACCGCTGTAACCCATTTGGATTGCGCTGCGTTGTGTATCAAAAATATCGATATTGGAAATAGTGACGTTGCGAATCGGATCGCTCGATGCTTCCAGATCAATTGCGCCGCGCTCACCGCCCCAGGTATCCAGGCTGGTGCCGCTACGGATGATGGTGCTGTTGGAAAATTCAATGCCGGTATTGTTCTGGAAGTGATAACCGGGGAACACCGTGTTCATCCGGAAACCGGAACTGCCAATACCATCCACAATTAAATTGTATGAGGCTTTGTGACCGCTACCACCAAAGAAGGCGATACCTGCCGCGCGCCAATTAAATTCAATGGTGTTGTAAGTGAACACATTATTTACCCCGGCGGGCGCTGCATTGACATTGCTGGTCCAGACCGCAAGGCCGTCGTCACCATTGTTGCGAATGCTGCTGTTGCGTACCGTGGAATTGCTGGTGCCTTGTGCAAAGTTAACACCGTCCGCCAAATTGTTACGAATACGGCTGTGTTCGATAATCAAACCATCGGCAATAATTGCGGGCGTGTGCGCGTAATCGCCCACCCAGAATCCGCATTCAAAATGTTCTACCCACACGTTATGGACTTTGGAGTTTTTACCAAAGTTATCCATAAATGCTTTGTAGATTGCGCCTTCGGAATAACGCGAACGCAACATGGAATTCATATACACGTGGCTGAAATCCAGTTGGCCGGCCACGCGGAATGAAATACCTCCGCCCGCAACATTCGGATTGGTGAACTGGATATTGGTATGCCACATACCCGCACCGCGAATGGTGATGTTATTAATTTTATTGGCTACTGAACCTATCACCCACATGCTGCTCAAGTTGAATGTACCGGCAGGAATATAAAGTGTCTGGTTGTTGGCTACTGCCGCAGTGACTGCTGCATTAAATGCGGCAAGGTCATCATTGCCATCGTTGGCAACTGCACCAAAATCAGTGACAGAAACAGAATTGCCCGGGCGTGCAAGTGCAGTGGGAACCGGTTCAATTTCAAGGAAATCCACACCGTATTCCAAATTATCACCGTTGGCTTTTACGATGCGAATGACATCGCCGGGTTGCAATGGTGTGCTTAATTTCCAATGCACTTCATCGAAGCGGAATAATGGGCTGCCTCCTGCTGAGGTATCGGAAGGATGACCGCCGCCAGGATTAAAATATTGATAGTTGTAGTAAGAAGTCAACGGCACCGTTTGCGCACGCACACCATTTACAAATACATCCAATGCACCGGTTAAACCCATGCCGTTAGCAGAATCCGGCATGGTGAAACGCATGGTTACACCGGCGCCGCCTTCATTGGGTTTGATGGTCCATTGCGCGTAGGAACCATTGGTTGGCAATGCGATATACGCCTGGCCCGATGCTTCCGATGCGGTTAATGATTGCAGGAACGTCGGGGCCGTTTTTAATTGCGCGCCGCCGCCGTAAGTGGCCTGTTCAGTGTCGTAACGCTTGTAAGGAACTTGCGCACCGTGGGTCCCGTTGGGTTCCCAATCATTGCCGCCGCCACCATTGCCTTCTTCGGTCGTGGTTGCAGAAATTTGGTTGCTTGCGCTTGAATCGCCGTATTGGTTATACGCAACGACTTTGTAACTGTAATTGGTAACAGGCGTTAATCCGGTATCTTCAAACGTGGTCGTAGTTACATTGCCCACAACCGTATTGCCGCGCAAAATACGATACCCGGTTGCACCTTCCGCTGCATTCCACGCAAGGAAAACTGATGATGCCGATGTGCCAGTGCTACGCAAATTTTGCGGCGTTGCCGGCGGCACCGGGTCTGGATATCCATGTACTTCAAATTCCGATAATTGCGCCGCAGTCCAACCGGTGTTGCCGGTGATATTCAAGCGCACAAAACGTGTGGCGGTTTCGGCAAAATTAATTGTCACGGTATTTGCGGATGCCGGGTTAAATACATAACCCGCTGCATTCACCAGCGTATTAAATGCTGTGCCGTTGCTGCTACCTAATACCGATAAAGTTTGCGTGCGTGTTGCCCAGGCGGCATCGTTGGGTAATTTCAATAGCACACGGCTAACACGATGGGTGCTGCCCAAATCAATCGTCAAGGTTTGCGGAAATGCATTGCTATTACTTTCCCAATAAGTCGCTGCATTATTATCGACAGTGTTGGTTGCAGGTAAAAAACTCACAGCAGTGCTGGCAGTGACTGGTTTTCCTGCGGAGATTTTTACTACCTGCGGATTTTGATTGCCAGCATCAGTCGTCACACTCACACTGTTGCTCGCACCGGAGCTGCCTGCGGCATTGAAGGCACGCACGCTATATGCGTAAGTAGTGCTGGCTGATAAACCATTATCAGTAAATATTGTTCCGGTAGTTGTGGTTAACAAACTGCCATTGCGCACAATTTCATAACCGTCTGCACCGCTTGCCGCAGTCCATGACAATGAAATGCTTGCTGCAGTTTTCCCCGTCGATGAAAGGTTTTGTGGTGTTGCCGGTAAACCGGGATTGCTGTCGTTACTGAATTGCAGCCAGTTCACATTAAACAAACCGCCGGCAGCAGAACCTTTAAATACCAGATACAAATCGTGCGTACCCTCAACCGAAACATTTGCGGTTTTGGTTACCCAGGTTTGCCAGCCGCCAGTGCTGGTTACAGGAATGGTACCAATCAAGGAACCACTGATACTGCCCAACCGCAATTCAATCGTTCCGCCGGCCGTATTGCTGGCAACACGTGCGCTTACTTTATTTGCGCCGTTGCCAAAATTCACATTACTAAACGCAATCCAGTCGCCGTCTTCAATCCAGCCAATATTATTGCCACCACCACTGTCAGTTGTGGCTTCGGTTTGAATTCCATTCATGCTGTTGTAGGAGGTTGCTTTTAATTGTGCGAAAGCATCGCGCACTGGCGCCTGGTTATCACCATAGACTTCTACTTCGGAAAGTTGTGCGGCGGGCCAACCGGTATTGCCAGTGACATTCAAACGCAAATAGCGTGCACTACTACCCGGCACATTAATGGTGACATTGTTGCTGCTGGATGGATTAAATGTATAACCCGCGGTATTCACCAGTGTTGAATAAGTCGATCCATTCACACTGCCGGCCACTGAAATATTTTGGGTGCGGCTGCCCCAGTTGTTGGGCAATTTCAGCACCACACGATTTACGTTGTAGGCGCTGCCCAAATCCACGGTGAGTGATTGTGGAAAGGCATTGTTCTGGCTTTCCCAATAAGTGCCCTGGTTTCCATCCACCGAATTGCTACCGGGAAAGCCGGAGACGGTGGTGGAGGCAGTAATGGTTTTACCGGCGGCGAGATTGGTTTGTGCGTGTACGGTGGTGGCGAGTAAACAGGGCAGGCTAATAATACCGATAGCCAATGCGTGCGTTAAACGCCGGGTTGATGTGACAGTTTTCATGGTGGATTTCCTCATTGTTATTAAATTCTTTCACGCGGTTGATGTGTGTGCCGCAGTGCTTGCGATGAATCTACAGCGAAATTGCAGTTACCAATTTATTGATTTACAAAATTATTGTTATAAAAGCGATAGCAATAGTTAGATGCCAGGCAAATGGCTATGAAGCGACAGCATTATTATTTTTACGGAAATAATTATTTTTTACAGAAATGGGGATGCAATAAAAATGAAGTGATCCAACATTTCCGAAATTATCTTAATGACAGAAAAAGGTGCGTGTCTAGATTAAAAGGTGCACAAAAAAATCTGAAATCGATTTCTTTTTTTTGAAAACGTTGCCAATTTTTAAATTGTCGAAAGGGTTCACTATCTGCCAATGGCCATCCCCTGAAGGCGTGCTGATTAGTGGGTTTATGGACTGTTTTTTTGAAATCGTTTTCAGGAATTTGAAAACGATTTCTTTTTTAAAAACAAGGTTTTAGCGCTAGACAGCCGATAATTCCTGCTATTAAATTGGTTCAACTACAGAATAACTGCGTAGGGGTAGCTGACATATTCCGATGTTTGTTGCCTGATCACTAGACTCATTAACAATGTTTAATCACCAAGACTAAAACAATGAAAAAAATACTTATGGTTCTTATCGCCTCCTGGATTTCTACCTCGGCAACTGCCCAGACACCGGTTGCCAGCCTTTCGTCGCCAGCGAATACCGTTGGTGTGAATATTTATTTATCACCTGCCGGTGAGCCCAGCTATAAAGTTTTTTACAAAGGCAAAGATCTGGTGGCGAATTCGCGCCTGGGATTTGAATTAAAAAACCAGCCGGCGTTAGCTCGCGGTTTTAAATTGGAATCGGCAAAAACCAGTAAGTTTGACCAAACCTGGGAACAGCCCTGGGGCGAAGAACAATTTATCCGTAACCATTACAACCAGTTGCACCTGGCCTTGCGCGAAACCAGCGGCAACCAACGCAAATTGGATGTAGTGTTCCGCGTGTATGATGACGGTATTGGTTTCCGTTATGAATTTCCGCAGCAATCAACATTGTCTTCCATTGAAATTGTACGCGAGCTGACTGAGTTCAATATGGCTGCCGACCACATCGCCTGGTGGACACCGGGGCAAGCGGGAAACCAATATGAATATTTGTATCGACAATCGCCGGTCAGCAAAATGGGCTTGGTGCATACACCGGTAACCATGAAGACGGCTGAGGGTACTTTTATCGCGTTACACGAAGCTGCGTTGCATAACTATTCCACGATGAATGTAGCGGGCGCGGCGGATGGAAAAATTAGCGCAACCCTGGTGCCCATTTCCAAAAACGTGCCGACCGCCGTAAAAATACAAGCGCCGGCGGTAACACCCTGGCGTACTTTGCAGATTGAAGATTCCGCCGCAGATTTAATTACCAATTACCTCACATTGAATTTAAACGAGCCAAACAAACTGGGCGATGTGTCCTGGATCAAACCGGCAAAATATGTGGGCATCTGGTGGGAATTACATTTGGAAAAAACCAGTTGGAAATCCGGCCCGACTCACGGGGCAACAACAGCAAATACCAAAAAATATATCGACTTTGCCGCAAAACACGGTTTTGCCGGTGTATTGGTGGAAGGCTGGAATAAAGGATGGGACGGCGAGTGGTGGTTGCCGGGAGGAGGCAATGCCTTTAATTTTTATACGCCCACACCGGATTTTGATGTAGAAGAACTCAGCCGGTACGCACAACAAAAAGGAGTTTATATTATCGGTCATCACGAAACCGGTGCGGCAATTGAAAATTATGAGAGCCAGTTGGATGACGCTTTTGATTTTTTGCAGCGCTACGGCATGAAAGCCGTGAAGACCGGTTATGTGGAAACCGGCGAAGAACTGGTAAATGGTTTGTATCATCACGGCCAGTTTTATGTGAATCATGCGCAACGTGTTATCGATATTGCCGCGCAGCATAAAATTGCTGTCGTTGCACATGAAACGGTAAAAGATACCGGTGAACGCAGAACCTATCCGAATATTATTTCACGCGAAGTCGCGCGTGGGCAGGAATACGATGCATGGTCTGCTGACGGTGGCAATCCACCGAATCACACCGCAATTATTCCCTTTACACGCATGTTATCCGGCCCGATGGATTTCACTCCCGGTGCATTTGAGTTGACACTGCCATCGCGCCCGAAAAACCAGGTGAATACCACGCTGGCAAAACAATTGGCATTGTACGTAGTGATTTATTCGCCGGTGCAAATGGCATCGGATTTACCGGAGCACTATGAGCAACATCCGGATGCATTCCAATTTATTAAAGATGTTGCTGTCGATTGGCAAACCACCAGGGCACTCGGTGGCGACATTGGCGAATATGTTGCTATCGCCCGTAAAGCACGCGCCAGCGACAACTGGTTTATCGGTGCATTAACCAACGAAAAAGCGCGCAATCTAAAATTAAAACTGGATTTCCTCGATGCAGGTAAACAATATACCGCGCGAATATACCAGGATGGAAAAACTGCGCACTACGCCAAGAATCCGGGAAGTTATGAAATCAGGCAATTGGATGTTGCCCAGGGCGATGAGGTTTCATTGCAATTAGCTCCCGGAGGTGGCGCCGCCATTAGTCTAATCGCCAAATAGTGTGTTTTATCTGTCGAACCCTAGTCTCTCCCTTGCTTGGGGCAGCGGTGAATAGTAATCCGGGGATGTGTCTTTCCTGTATCGCTGGAGTATCACGCTGCTCCTTTTTTATTTCCACGTCACAACCTTTATTTCCAAAAAGTGCTAGCCTTAGCCTGCTAGACACAAATCCATAACAACAAAAAAACAGGCCATCGACATGATAGGAATAAAGGACATCGCCAAAGAGGCGAAAGTTTCCCCCGCTACAGTTTCGCGCGTATTACGCAACCCTGACCTGGTGACTGAAGACAAGCGCGCCCGTGTCTTGGAGGTGGTCAAGCGCACGGGTTATACACCCAACAGCCTCGGTGTCAGTTTGCGCATGTCCAAAACTTACAACCTGGTTGCGATTATCCCCGATGCAATCAGCGTGTTTAATTATCCGGTAATTCGCGCGATTGAAAGTATCGCGTTGCAAAATGGTTATTCATTATTGTTAGGTGATACCCAGGAAATGGAAAGCCGCGAGCGCTCATTTGCCAACATGGTTCGCTCGCGCCAGGCCGATGGCATTTTATTATTTTGTTCGCGCTTGCCATTTGATATTGATCATGATCGCCCGCTCGCCGACCAATTGCCGCCATTAGTGAACGCATGCGAGCCGGTGGATATTGATGGGATTCCCAGTGTCAATATTGATAACACCGCCGCCGCCAAGGATGCAGTCGATTATTTACTTAGTCTTGGCCATAAACGTATCGGTGTTATTGCGGGCAATATGACATCGCCGAGCACTATTGCGCGCCTGGATGGATATAAAAATGCACTGGGCAATGCGGAAATTTCTTTTGATGAACAATTAATCCAGATTGGTGATTACGCGCTTTCCGGTGCGGCTGAAGCAACGCGTAAACTGGCAAGTTTAACCAATCGCCCCACGGCGATTTTTGCCTTCAGTGATGAAATGGCAATGAGTTGTATGTCCACGTTGCATAAAATGGGGTTTAAAATTCCGGAGGATTTTTCGGTGCTGGGTTTTGATAATATTCGCTACGCTGAATATTGCAGCCCTTCGTTAACAACGGTTGCACAACCGATGACCGAGATTGGGGTTGCGTGCATGGAATTATTATTGCCGCAATTAAATGGGGAACCTATGCAACCGGTTAAACGTATTCTGCCACATCAATTAATTGTGCGTGAAAGCACTGGCCTTGCACCGCAATTAATTTAATTCTTTAGTGGCGGGATTCTCGTTTTACCGAAGGATTCAGGAGTTTCCAATTCTTCACACCTTCATGGAAAAAACCACACTCTTCGTAAGCGCGCTGGATAATATTTTTTTGTTCCAGCAGCGCTATTCCTTTTTCCAATGCTGAAAATATTTCCTGGCTTTGCGGGTGTTTTTTACTGATTGGCCAATGCCGGCTGCCCGGCAAAGCAACCTTGATCCCGGGAATTGGTACAAGCTCAAGGTTTTCAACTTGCACTTTCATGCCCGGATTACTTTGAAAAGGTGCAAGCGTAACATCGGCGCGACCAGCCACAACCATGCGCACAATTTGTACCCAGTAAGTAGAATAATAAATGCGGTTAATGCCCAGGGATTTCAGGGCTTGAATATCCGGTTTCCAGTGATCATTAGACGCGGCACTGAGGTGGCTAACCTTGTCGCGGGTAGTGGCATTAAGCGCGCGATTATTATCCTGGCGGGTATAGAGTCCGACAATAAATTCGCCCTCGTGAACGAGGGCGCGCGATTTGAATAAAAATTCGGAATAGGGTTTTATATCATCTCGCCACATTAATGCGCCTGAAATAGCGATTTGCCCGTCGGTTAACAACTTTAAAATGCGCAGGTAGCTATTTTCCGGGCGCAACACCACTTTACCGTTAAATCCACCCAGATGAAGCGCTTGTTGTAATAATACAATCTCAATCACATCACGGCGTGCACCGGGGCCGCCGAAGTGCTCGATATCAATCGGATCGCGATCACCAATAAATAATTGGTAGTCGGCAATAATGTCCTCATCCACGGCGGCAGTAATCGTATTGCCTGCATGGCTAAGTAGTGCTATCAACGAACCGCAAATAACACCAATCAGATTCAATAAAAGTCTCAATAAAATTCTCCCTGGAGGGGCCAGTCCATGCCAACGACATTCAGTCAATGTTGCTATCGTATGAGGTTATATTAAGTTCTTTTTTTAGGCGTATTTATACCCGCTGCTTCCACATGATACAAATTATTTAACTGCTTTAAGCGACATATTGTCCAGTGTTAAATTCAGGAAGGCCGGGAAATGTAGTTTAGTTGATGAAAGCGCAGCTGGTGGGTTGATTGAGATGAAGGTTTAATTGCTGCTTTTCCTGCTGAGTGAGCAGGGTGCCTTTGCAGATAAAATAAACTATTAAATCGGGTGGTAACGAGGCTTTTTAATAAAACTATCATCAACAAAATTTCGCATCATCCAATATTCCGATCACAAGGATTAATTTTTCAGGATGTCGCTCGCATAAAAATAAACAAATGGCAGCGCTTTCGTAAATCGGTTCGCCATTAATAATAAGCACAGGATTCTATCGGTAGGATTTAGCTGTAACTATTCCGGGTGTTTTTGTGCTTCGATTTTACGATCAACCAAAATCAATTCATAATCCAGTTGCATTTCTGCCAGCAACATATGGGGGCGAGCTGCATTGCGGAGTAGTAGAAAAGTTTTTACATGAGTAAACTCCCTCTAACCTGTAGTATTTTTATGCGCTTAATATTTGCAAGGCATGCATTGGATCTGCCTCTACTATTCGTAACAATGAGCGCGCCGGGCCGGTCGGATGTCTGCGCCCTTGCTCCCAATTTTCCACTGTACGTTTACTAACACCTAAAAGGTTGGCAAATTTTTCCTGGGATACTCCAAGTCGATCCCGAATTGCTTTTACCTCAGGATCGGGAAAATTAAAACTACGCGACGCAAATTTCTTTCCTTGAATAATTTCATCCATTTCCTGGACGCTTTCCAGAAGTTCATCAAACATTTCTTTTTTCATCATTGCCACCCTTCAATAATTGTTTTGAGTTGTGCAATTTGCTCTTTGGTCAGATTTGCCTGCACGCTTTTTGGATAGGCAAAGAGCATGCGAATATGATGGTTATCAACAACCCAGTAATAGATAACGCGCACCCCACCGCTTTTTCCGGTTCCATCCAATTTCCATCTAACCTTGCGAAGACCACCCGAATCTTTGATTAAATCTCCCATGTCTGGACGATTTATCAACGCTTCCTGCAATTTCTTATATTCATCATCGCTTAGTAAATCCTTAATTATTCTCGTAAAAGTACGTGTTTCGATAATAACCATTTCCCCTCCATTGTACGCCATTGGCGTGGAAAATCCATTAAGTGAAAAAAGCAGGTTATGGCGTAGCTGAAATTAATAATAAAATTTAATGTCTATAAAAATCATGTTGTTACATGATTTTTGCTGCACTTTTGCGCAGTAGCTCCGATTGTAACTGGATTTTATCTGTATAAATAGACAGTAATAAAAAAGCCCATGGCTTGCACCTTGGGCTTCTCAATTGATACGTGTTAGTTGAAATTTACCTGGGTTTCACCCTCACCAACACCTGCTGCAATGCAATAAAACAAAACAGTAACCCACCAATCACAATTTTGGTCCACCAGCTGCTCAGTGTGCCATCGAACGAAATGTAGGTTTGTACCACACCCATAATCAGCACACCCATCAATGTGCCAAACATATAGCCATAACCACCGGTTAATAATGTGCCGCCAATAACGACAGCCGCAATTGCATCCAGCTCTACGCCGACAGCAGCGAGTGAGTAGCCGGAGAAGGTGTAGAAGGAATAAACGATGCCGGCGAGTGTGGCGAGGAATGAGCTGATAGCGTAAATTCGGATAGTGGTTGCAGCGAGTGGGATGCCCATCAGTGCCGATGAATTGGCATCGCCCCCGATTGCATAAACACGACCGCCAAAACGGGTGTAATGGGCAGCAATAATCGCAACGACTAAAACCATCAAACAAATAATAGTTGAACTGCCGATCCAGGCATCGCCAAAAATTTCAAAGCCGAACGCAGAAACCTGATTATAAAATTCGTGTTCGATGGGAATGGATTCTTCACTAATCACACTTGCCAGACCGCGCGCGAAAAACATACCGGCCAGGGTGACAATAAACGGTTGCATTTTATAGTAATGGATAATCGCGCCCATAATTGCACCAAATGCTGTGCCGCCGACTAATACCATCGGAAATACAATGAGCGGATGCCATTGGTATTTGCTAATTAATATGCTGCATACCACACCGGTCAGCGCGATAACAGCACCAACGGATAAATCGATACCACCGGATAGAATCACAAAGGTCATACCGACGGCAGCGATGATTAAAAAGGCATTATCGCTAAGCAAATTAAAAAATACACGCGGCGTGCCGAAACCTTCAAACTGGATTGAGCCCACACCAAACAATAAAAAGAACAGGCAGCAAGTAACCGCCAGCGGAATAAATTTACGATTAAGCATTTTTTACCTCCTTGTTGGTGACGGAGGTGGATTTGCGGAATTTTAAGTGCGCCAGTTGTTTCTGAAACAAGGGCGATTGCAGCAGCAGCACTAGAATAATCGCGCTGGCTTTAATCAATAAATTAAATTTTGGGGGAATACCGCTGAGGATAATGGTGACGGTCAGCGTTTGGATGATCAGTGCACCGATAATTGCGAGGAAAATTGAAAAGCGGCCACCCATTAGTGATGCACCGCCAATCACTACTGCAAGAATTGCATCCAGTTCCAACCAAAGGCCCGCATTGTTGGCGTCGGAGCCGCGAATATCGGCCGCTGCAATCATGCCTGCAAGCGCTGCACAGAGTGCGGCAACGCAATACACACTCATCTTGATTGCTTTTGCATTCAGACCCATGTAATGGCTGGCTGATGGATTTGCGCCTACCGCTTCAATATACAAACCCAATGCCGTGCGACGTGTTAATAATTGCACGATAATAAATGTGAGAATCACCAGCACCACCGGAAAAGGCAAGCCAAGGAAACTACCGGTGCCTAAAAATGCAAAACCGCTGTGATCAAAGGTAACAATTTGCCCTTCATTAATTAATTGCGCGATACCACGACCAGCGACCATTAAAATTAATGTAGCAACAATGGGTTGGATGCTCATATAGCCAACGAGAAATCCATTTACTATGCCTGCAATTAATCCGGCGATTAAACCTGCACCAATAATTAGCGCGAGGTTATCAACCCCTTTGGTAATGTAATAGGCACTTACTGCACCGGCGATGGCCATGATCGAACCCACCGATAAATCCACCCCGGCGGTGGCGATCACCAGTGACATGCCGATTGCTAACAACGCAACGGGGGCGGCGCGATTGAGCACGTCAATTAAACTGCCATAGAAGCGGCCATCTTTAAATTCAATGCTAAAAAATTCCGGTGCGATTATCGC
This sequence comes from Gammaproteobacteria bacterium, assembly GCA_021151835.1. GTDB lineage: Bacteria > Pseudomonadota > Gammaproteobacteria > Pseudomonadales > Cellvibrionaceae > Cellvibrio. The sequence continues at coordinate 163,976 of JAGKWO010000003.1, read as the reverse complement.
GTTGATAACCAATAGCACCAGCAAACCGGCGCAGGGCCATAAATAGCGGCGCAGGTTTTGGTTTTTGCTCAAGGTATTCATGATGCATTACTCTTTCATTAATTGGAGGCAATCGCCTGCATAATTCGTTGCGGGTTAATCGCGTCATCTTCCAGCTCGGCAACTTTCTGGCGGTCACGCAATACAATAATTTTGCTACTGAAGGCAACGAGCTCTTCGAGTTCTGACGATGCAACAATCAATGCCAGCCCCTGGTCGCACAGTTTGCGAATCAGGCGAATAATTTCCGCGTGCGCGCCAATGTCGATTCCGCGTGTCGGTTCATCAAGAATTAACAGTGAAGGATTTGCCGCAAGCCAGCGCGCAAGGATAACTTTTTGTTGGTTGCCACCACTTAATTGTTCAATCGGTTTTTCAATATCCGAGGTGGCGATGCTCAATTCTTTTACGTAGTGATTGGCGATTTCTTCCTGCTCTTTACGGGAAATAAATTTCCACCATCCTTGTTTGATCTGGCGCGCAAGGATCATATTTTCGCGAATGGATAGTTGGCCGAGGATGCCGTCGTGCTTGCGGTCTTCCGGGCATAAACCCATGCCTGCACTAATGGCATCGCGCGGTGAATTAAAGTTAACGGTGTTGCCATTAAAAGTTACTGTACCGTCATGCTTCTTATCGACCCCGAAGATCAAACGGCACAATTCTGTGCGACCTGAACCGAGTAACCCCGCAAGGCCGACTACTTCGCCTTTGCACACTTGAATATCGGTAGGTGAGAGTGTTGCGTTGCGGCCAATGCCTTGGGCATTTAATAGCGCATCACCGCCTCCGGAATGGGTTTGCGGTTTATGGTCTCCCAGTGCGGCCAATTCTTTACCGAGCATATGGCCGATTAGCTCGGTGCGCGATAGAGTTGCAGTTTCAAATTCGCCGACTAATTGCGCACTGCGCAATACAGTAATGCGATCACACACGGCGTAAACCTGATCGAGAAAATGTGTAACAAACACAATGCCGATTCCACGTGCTTTTAAATCGCGCATGATGCGAAACAGCGACTGCACTTCGTCCGCATCCAGGCTCGCCGTGGGCTCATCGAGAATTAATACTTTCGCGGACATATCCACACCGCGCGCAATGGCAATCAGTTGTTGCACGGCGATGGAATAACTTGACAGCGGCAGTGTTACATCAATATCGAGGTCGTAACCTTTGAGCAATGCCTGCGCATCGCGATTTACTTTGCCCCAGTTAATTAAACCAAACCGGCGCGGCTCGCGGCCGAGATAAATATTTTGCGCAACAGTCAGGTTTGGTAATAAATTTACTTCCTGGTATACGGTGCTCACTCCCAACGCCTGGGCATCGCCGGTGTTGTTGGGAAATATGGGTTGGCCATCCAATAAAATGTCGCCACCATCGCGTTGGTAAACGCCGGTCATGACTTTAATCAGTGTGGATTTGCCTGCGCCATTTTCGCCGAGCAGCGCATGGATTTCTCCCGCGCGCAGAGTGAAGTTCACACCTTTCAAGGCGTGAACGCTGGGGAATATTTTATGAATTCCCTTGAGTTGTAATACGGGTATTGAGTTCATTATGAAACCGCTTTTGATTTTTTGGTGTGGCGCAAAGTCTCGGGATGCTGGCGAATAGGGTTGGGAGACCATCGCGACTTGGGTGAAGCCAGCGATTGCAAAGCATGCTTTGCGCGCAGCTGAACGCTTGTGATCGACGACGAACGTACAACAACGCCTAATAAGCTTTCAATTGAAAGCCAGCGTTTCTCCAACCCTATTCCTCAGCTTCTACGCGTCGATCAATTATTTAACACCACGCTTGGTCAATTCAGCCGCCGCGTTATCAGCGGTGTAAACTGCACCGCCCATACGAATCCATTTATCGAATTCTTTTTTGCCACCGCGATATTCATTAATCACATCAAATGCCGGGCCGCCGAGGTGCGGGCTTAATTCAACGGATACATTAATTTCACCGGCAACAATCGCTTTCAGTGCATCATCAACCGCATCAACCGACACGATTAAAATATCTTTGCCGGGTTTCAATCCTGCTTCTTTTATCGCCTGGATTGCACCTAATGCCATTTCATCGTTGTGTGCCCAGATTGCACAAATATTTTTACCACCGCCTTCTGCTTTCAGCATGGTTTCCAATACTTCCTTCCCTTTTGCGCGTGTGAACTCAGCCGTTTGGCTGCGCACAATTTTGGTTTCAGGAAATTTTGCAATGGTTTCATTAAAACCTTTCATGCGGCCCAATGCTGCGCTCGAACCCACAGTGCCTTGCAATTCAAGGATGTTGCACTTACCCTGGGTTTTTTCCGTAAGCCAGCTTGCGGCGCGTTGGCCTTCTACTTCAAAATCCGGTGCAATCCGCGTGAGATAAAGTGAATGATCGGTTACGGAAACGTTGCGATCCAGGATCACCACGGGAATGCGCGCGCGTTTGGCTTCCATCAACACCGGTTGCCAACCGGTTTCTACCACGGGTGCAATTAAAATGGCATCCACGCGTTGCGCAATAAAACTGCGCACGGCTTTAATCTGGTTTTCCTGTTTTTGCTGCGCATCGGAAAATTTCAAAGTGATTCCGCGTTTTTCCGCTTCCGCTTTGACTGATTCGGAAAAGCTGGTGCGCCAGCCAGATTCGGAACCTACTTGCGCAAAACCAACCGTGATTGCGTTTGCTGTAGCGCTGATGCCGATGGCGGCAGCGAGTGTGAGGGTTTTAAATAGATCTTTCATAGTGGATCCTCGTGTAATCAGAATATATTTATAAAGTTTTTATTCGCAACGCTTAACCCCTGGACTCTGGATAAAGGGCGCAGGGTTTTTCTTATCTACTCATCATTTTCTACCGTTAGCTGGAAAATGCGTAACTCTGCCATTAAATCCGGCAATTTACGCTGTATCAAATCCAGCCGCCATCCACTATAAAGTGCTGGGCGGTACACAATCGGCTATCGTCCGATGCCAGGAATAATGCCATTGCACTAATGTCTTCCGGCATGACCGATTTTTTTAAACATTGGTTTTCCAGAATATTTTTTGCTGATTTTTCTTTAGTCAGCATCGCTACCTGGCGATCAGTCATTACCCAGCCGGGTACTAATGTATTTACGCGGATATTGTCACCGCCCATGTCGCGCGCCAGGCCGCGGGTCATGCCTTCAATCGCTGCCTTGGAGCTGGTGTAACCAGGCATTCCGCCTTGTGTCGCGTACCAGCTCATTGATCCCAAATTAATAATTGAACCGCCGCCGAGTTCGAGCATGTGCTCGTACACCGCTTGCGCTGCAAAAAAATGGTGGCGCAAATTCACGGCAAGGCGTTCATTCCAATAATCCACCGTGACCTGGCGAAAATCATGGCGGGTATCATTCGCGGCGTTGTTGACCAATACATTGATCGGCCCCATTTCATTGTAAATCTGTTTGATTGTCGCTTGCAGTTTGGGAATGTTTAACAAGTTGCAACGGTAATAACGTGGTGGTGTAACATCGGATCGATGACTTAATTGTTCTACCAGTTTTTGGGCATCGTCATCGCGGATATCGATGAAACAAACCTGCGCACCCTGCTGGCAAAAGCTTTCCACCAAACTCGCGCCGATACCGGATGCGCCGCCGGTAATCAGCACAATTTTGTATTTCAAACTTGGATATTGGTTGGTGAGAGTCATCGGGCTTCACCACTAATGCGAATGGCCGGGAACTGCCGCACCGCGACAGCCGACAAGAAAATCAAAATCGCAACCTTCATCCGCTTGCATGACATGCTCAATATAGAGTTGCAAATAACCGCCGGTTTTTTTCCGGATTTTTTGTGCGCGCAATTGATTAAGGCGCGCAGTTATTTCATCGGCACTGACTTCGAGTTCCAGTAACCCGGCGTCAGTATCCAATGCAATCCAGTCGCCATCCTGCACCGCGGCGAGCGGACCCAATTCCTGTGCTTCCGGTGCAACGTGTAATACAACGGTACCAAATGCAGTACCGCTCATGCGTGCATCGGAAATGCGCACCATATCGGTAACGCCTTGTTTTAATAATTTCGGTGGTAGCCCCATATTGCCGACTTCCGGCATACCGGGATAGCCCTTGGGCCCGCAGTTTTTTAATACCAGTACACTGCTGGCATCCACATCGAGTGAATCATCCATGATGCGTTCTTTGTAGTGGTCAAAACTTTCAAATACAACCGCGCGGCCGCGATGTTTCATTAAATCGGGTGATGCAGCGCTGGGTTTTAATACCGCGCCGCGCGGGGCGAGATTGCCGCGCAAAATACAAATACCGCCGCTGGCGCAGAGCGGATTATCCAGTGCGCGAATCACTTCATCGTTGTAACAGGGTGCTTGGGAATTGTTTTCCCACAGGGTTTTTCCGTTTGCGGTCAAACAATCTTTATTTAATAAATTGGCATCGCCCAGGCGTTTTAAAACAGCGGGTAAGCCACCGGCGTAATAAAAATCTTCCATGAGATATTTGCCGGAAGGTTGCAAATTTACCAGCGTAGGAATGTGTTGGCCGTAGGTTTGCCAGTCTTCAAGTGTCAAGGGGATGTCCAAACGCGCGGCAATTGCTTTTAAATGAATCACGGCATTGGTAGAGCCGCCGATTGCGGCTGTGGTGCGAATCGCATTAATTAAACTGTCGCGCGTCAGCAAGCGGGAAATACGCAAATCTTCGTTGACCATATTGACGATGCGCATACCGGACACATAAGCCAGGGTTTTGCGGCGTGCGTCGACAGCGGGAATTGCGGCATTTTGCGGTAGCGATAAACCGAGTGATTCCACCATGCACGCCATGGTCGATGCCGTGCCCATCGTATTGCAGGTACCAGTGGAGCGGGACATATCGGCTTCCGCATCCATAAATTCCTGCAGGGAAATTTTCCCGGCTTTGTAATCCTCGCTCAGGCGCCACACGAGAGTGCCCGAGCCAACATCTTTGCCCTTGTGTTTGCCATTCAGCATCGGACCGCCAGTGACAACAATGGTGGGAAGGTCGCAACTCGCTGCCCCCATCACTAATGCGGGGGTGGTTTTATCGCAACCAACCAATAGCACTACGCCATCGATAGGATTGCCGCGAATCGACTCTTCCACATCCATCGCCGCCAGGTTGCGCGTGAGCATGGCGGTGGGGCGCAGGTTGGATTCGCCGTTGGAAAACACCGGAAATTCCACCGGTACACCGCCGGCTTCCAGGATACCACGCCTGACACTTTCGGCGAGTTCACGGAAATGGCTGTTGCAAGGGGTCAGTTCTGACCAGGTGTTACAGATACCGATAATTGGCTTGCCCTGGAAATGGTGTTCGGGAATTCCCTGGTTCTTCATCCAGCTGCGATACATAAAGCCATTCTTGTCCTGGCTGCCAAACCATTGGGCGCTGCGCAGGGGCTTGGCTGGCGAAGCATTGGCAGGAGGTTTTGTCTTATTATCGCGGCTCATACTTGGGTTACATCGGCTTGGCCATTATTATTAAAGTCATACAATATAAGTATGTTATTGATTGCGGGCAATGAGTAAAACGGTTTGTTTACGTATATTTGCCTGATGTGCGCTAATTGCTGATTAAACTTTCGATCTCTTTACTTGATTTAATTGTATTATAATATCAATATAAATCAACCCCGGTCCATCAATGAAAAATGGCCTGGCAAAACATGGTCTGCGGGGCAATCGCAGGCCGATAAACAATAAGAGAGGTGTAAATGCGCTCCCTGATCAAACCCCTGACTTTAATTAGACCGTTGATAGTCGCGTTGGCCACCACGGCGATGACAGTGCAAGCCGCTAACCCGATTTTTACCGATGTATTTACTGCTGACCCGGCCGCGCTGGTACATAAAGGAAAAGTTTATCTTTATGCCGGCCATGACGAAGCCAGGGACAACACCAAATTCTTTGAAATGCATGACTGGCTGGTGTGGTCATCCGCTGACATGGTGAATTGGGAGGCTCACGGCCCGCGCTTGCATGTGAAGGATTTCAAATGGGCCAAAGGCGATGCCTGGGCCAGCCAGGTGATTGAGAAGAATGGCAAATTTTACTGGTATATCACCGCGCGCCATAACGATACCAAGCCCGGTTTTGCGATTGGGGTTGCGGTAGGTGATAGCCCGCTCGGTCCGTTTAAGGATGCGCGCGGCAAAGCATTGATCACGAATGACATGACTACTGATACCCCGAATGACTGGGATGATATCGACCCTTCCGTATTTATTGACGATGACGGCCAAGCCTACCTGTTCTGGGGTAACACCAAGGCGTACTACGCCAGGCTCAAGCCTAATATGATCGAGCTGGATGGCCCCATCGTAAACATCAAAACCTTGCCGGAATTTACCGAGGCAATCTGGGTGCACAAATACAAGGACAATTACTATTTGTCCTACGCGATGGGCTTCCCGGAAAAGATTGGTTATGCCATGAGCAAGAGCATTAACGGTCCATGGGAATACCGGGGGATACTGAATGAAGTCGCGGGCAATACACCGACTAACCACCAGGCGATTATCGAGTTCAATAACAAGCATTACTTTATTTATCACACCGGCGCAGGGCGCCCTGATGGCGGGCAATACCGCCGCTCGGTCAGCATTGATGAGTTGTTCTACAATCCGGATGGCACTATCAAGCGAATCATCATGACCAGCGAAGGTGTGACGGCGAACAAGGCGGCGACCAAAACCGGCAAATAACGCCGATAAGTAATAAAGAAAAGCTATCCCCTGATAGTGCTAAAACCGATTGACAGGGGATAGTCTTACTGAGAATATATTGTAATACAATATTAATATCCTCTGATGAGTCAATATTAATAAAATAAAAGCGAATTTTGAAAGAAACAGGTGAGTTTGATGACCTCTTATGCCTTGGGGCTGGATTACGGCTCCGATTCCGTTAGAGCCTTATTAGTAGATGCCCTTACCGGCCAGGAAGTGGCGAGCAATGTGGTCTATTACCCGCGTTGGAAAAAAGGCCTGTTTTGTGTGCCGGCCAAAGACCAGTTCCGCCAGCACCCGCTGGATTACCTGGAAAGCCTGGAACAGGTTGTCCAGGGATTATGGAAATTGGCTCCCGCAGGCGCGGCGCAAAAAGTTGCAGGTATCAGTTTTGATACCACCGGCTCTACGCCAATTGCTGTCGATAGCGAAGGTGTTGCACTTGCGTTGAAACCGGAATTTGCCGAAAACCCCAATGCGATGTTTGTGCTCTGGAAAGATCACACTGCCATTAAAGAAGCGCAGGAAATTACCGCAGCAGCCAATAACGCAGCAGAAAACTATTTGAAATACGAAGGTGGAATTTATTCCTCTGAATGGTTCTGGGCAAAAGCGTTGCATGTATTGCGTGAAGATCCTTCTGTCGCGGAAGCCGCTTACTTGTGGGTGGAACATTGTGACTGGATGTCGGCCGTTCTTACCGACACTACCCACCCGGGCAAATTGCGCATGGGCCGTTGCGCGACGGGTCACAAATTAATGTGGCACGAAAGCTGGGGCGGTTATCCGCCCAATGATTTTTTTGTGGGCATTGATCCATTACTCAATGGCTTGCGTGATCGCTTGCCCGCAGAAACCTTCACATCCGATCAAGTGTGCGGCGGGCTGAGTGCCAAATGGGCTGACAAGCTTGGTGTTCCCGAAAATACACCCGTCGGTTTCAGTGCATTTGATTGCCATATGGGTGCCGTTGCGGCACAAGTTAAACCGGGTGTGCTCACCAAAATTATGGGTACATCGACTTGCGATATTACCGTGGCGAGTTATGCCGATGTTGGCAACAAATCCATTCGCGGTATTTGCGGTCAAGTCGATGGTTCAGTATTGCCCGGCTTTGTCGGTTTGGAAGCGGGGCAATCAGCATTCGGCGATTTGTATGCATGGTTCCGCGATCTGGTGAATTGGCCAGTGCAAAACCTGCTTGCAAATTCATCGTTATTGGATGACGAAACCAGACAAAAACTCGTCGAAGAAATTGAAAACAATACGCTGGTTGCATTAAGTACTGCAGCGAGTGCGCTGCCAATCGCCGATGCAAATATCACTGCGCTTGATTGGGTTAACGGCCGTCGTACACCCGATGCCGACCAAACCGTATCCATGGCCATCGCCGGCTTAAAAATGGGCAGCGAAGCGCCGCATATTTTCCGTGCGCTGGTTGAAGCAACCGCATTCGGTGCGCGTGCGATTATCGAACGGTTTAAAGATGAAGGTATCGCAGTTAACTCAGTCGTAGCGATTGGCGGCATTTCCAAAAAATCCGATTTCGTCATGCAAACCTGTGCTGATGCCTGGAATTGCCCGATTGAAGTTTTGGAAAGCGAACAGAGTTGCGCGTTAGGTGCAGCGATTTTTGCCGCTGTGTGCGGTGGGGTTTATCCAACCGTTGCCGCTGCACAAAAAGTAATGGCGTCGCGCACCTGCAAAACCTACACGCCCAATGCACAAGCTGCGGCGATTTACGACCAGCGTTACCAGCAATATCGTGCGCTAGGTAGTTTCGTATCCTCATCCGTATCAAGGGAGGTGTAAGCGAATGAGTTACACCGAATTAAAACGCGAAGTTTTCGAAGCCAATATGGAATTGAATCGCCGCAACCTGGTGGTTTATACCTGGGGCAATGTATCGCAAATTGATCGCAGCAAAGGTGTGATTGCGATTAAGCCTAGCGGTGTTGCTTATGAAGTAATGACGCCGGACGATATTGTGATTGTGGATTTGGAAAACAAAATAGTGGAGGACTCGCCTAATAAAAAAAGTATGCGTCCTTCTTCCGATACCAAAACCCACACGCATTTATATCGCCATTTTGAAATGATTGGTGGCGTCACACATACGCATTCCACTTACGCCACTGCCTGGGCGCAAACCCAGCAAGCCATTCCCTGTTACGGCACTACCCATGCGGATTACGCTTACGGTGAAATTCCGTGCACTGCGGTGATGACGGACGAACAAATCGAACGCGATTACGAAGAAGAAACCGGTGTGCAAATTACCGATTGTTTTAAAGACCGCAGCCCGAAAGAAGTGCCCATGGTGATTGTTGCCGGCCACGCGCCTTTTACCTGGGGTAAGGATGGCGCCGATGCGGTTTATCACGCAGTGATTTTGGAAGAAATCGCGCGCATGGCTTATTTAACCAAAACATTGCAACAAAACACGGCGCCGTTAAAACAAGGCATTGTGGATAAACACTATTTACGCAAGCACGGAAAAAATGCCTATTACGGGCAGAGTGATTAAACAACATTATTGGTGGGCATTGCTGCTTACGCAGCCCGGCCCATCCTACGAACGCACATGTAGGTTGGGTCGGGCCGCGCAGGCAGTCATGCCCAACAAAAATTTGAGGAAAAAACAATGAAAATCTACGGCGATAAAGAAGTCTGGTTAGTCACCGGTTCACAACATCTGTATGGTCCAGGCGTATTAAAACAAGTCGCCGAAAACAGCCAGAAAATCGCATCCGGTTTAACCGAATCGAATAATATTTCGATCAAAATCGTTGCACAGGAAACTGTTAAGTCGCCAGCCGAAATCCTCGCTGTAGCGCAAGCGGCAAACAGCAACCCAAATTGCGTGGGTTTGATTTTGTGGATGCACACTTTCTCCCCGGCAAAAATGTGGATCGCCGGCTTGAGTGCGCTGAGCAAGCCCTACATGCATTTGCATACGCAATTTAATGCTGAATTGCCATTTGCCGATATCAATATGCACTTTATGAATCTCAACCAATCCGCCCACGGTGACCGCGAATTTGGCCACGTAAGCACGCGTTTGCGCCAGGAACGCAAAGTGGTGGTTGGTCACTGGGCCACTGAATCAGTGCAAAAACAAATTGATAGCTGGTGTCGCGTTGCTATGGGCTGGCATGCGAGCCAGAATTTAAAAGTGGCACGCTTTGGTGACAACATGCGTCAGGTTGCGGTAACGGATGGCGATAAAGTATCTGCGCAAATTAAATTCGGTTACGAAGTTCACGCCTACGGTCTGGGTGATTTGCAAAAAGTAGTTGATGCTGTTACCGACGCAGAAGTGGCTGCGCAAATCGAGGTGTACAAAAAAGAATACGATGTTAATCCGGCAATCTTTGATGATGAACATCAATTCCAAATGCTGAAAAACGAAGCGCGTTTGGAACTGGGGATGTTGAAATTCCTCACCGAAGGTGAGTTCGGTGCATTCACCAACTGTTTTGAAAACCTGACCGGTTTAACTAATTTGCCAGGCCTCGCAACACAACGTTTAATGGCGGCCGGTTTTGGTTACGGTGGCGAAGGCGATTGGAAAACCGCGGCAATGGTGCACATTTGTAAAGTGATCTCCAAAGGTCGCGACGGTGGTTCATCCTTTATGGAGGATTACACCTATCACTTTGGTGCCGTTAATTCGGGTGGAGTGGATCAAGTATTGGGTGCGCACATGCTGGAAGTGTGTCCTTCCATTGCGGCGGCAAAACCAAAGCTGGAAGTCCATTTGCACACTATCGGTTGCCGTAACGATATCGCGCGCTTGATTTTCACCGGCAAAGCAGGCCCCGCATTGTGTATTTCCCTGATCGATATCGGCACGCGTTTCCGTGTAATCATCAATGAAGTGGATACCGTAAATCCACCGCAAGAATTGCCGAAATTGCCAGTAGCAAAAGCATTGTGGCAACCTCGTCCAAACCTGGAAATTTCTGCTGCAGCCTGGATTCAGGCCGGTGGCGCACACCACAGCGCTTACACCCAGGGCGTAACGGCGGATGAAATTGTTGACTATGCAGAAATTGCCGGTGTGGAAGTCGTTGTAATCGGTGCGGATACCACCGTGCGTAATTTCAAAACTGAATTGCGCCACAACGCAGCTTACTACCATCTGAAAGATGGTGTATAAGCATTTGAACGATGGTGTGTAAGCCCTATAGCAAAACGATTTTTAAATAAATCATCATCACAGGGATAGTGATGAAATATTATAAAAATTTTTATTATTGTTGGCATGTAAGCTTTCAATAATAGGTGCGGCAAACTGACTACGGATCAGGCTGAAGAGGAAATCAAATGCACTGCATAAAAAATTTAGTCGGATTACTTTTTTTCATTTTGGCGTTGTCCTCCTGTTCCGTAACCGAAAAAAAATCATCAAACAATAGTGAAGCTGGTTGCAGTAAGTTGTTGGCTTTTACAACAAATGAAAACAATGTAACGATAAAAACTGCTGTGAATATTGCAGCAGGACCTGTACCAGCAGTGATGTACCAACGTCCCTATGCAGGAACCCTGGCGAGCTACTGCCGCGTTGACGGTGTCATTGATGGGCGCGTTGGTGCAGGTGGAAAACCCTATGCAATTGGTTTCGCAATCGCATTGCCGGAAAAATGGAACGGCCGTTTTATGATGCAGGGGGGTGGCGGCCTGAATGGTTCGGTTGCAACGCCCCTGGGCTCGAGTGCAGCAGGCGATATGACAGCGTTGCAGCGCGGATTTGCTGTTGTCACTACGGATACGGGGCATCAAGGTGCCCACGGATTTGATGCGAGTTTTTTTAGTGACCAGGAAGCAACGCTGAATTTTTTATACCAGGCCATTGGCAAGGTTGCTGTTACCGCCAAACAAATTGTAGCGCAGTACTATGGCAAAGCGATTGATCATTCCTACTACATGGGGTGTTCAACAGGTGGGCGCGAAGCCATGATTATGTCGCAACGTTATCCGCGTTTATTTGATGGCATCGTTGCCGGTGCGCCAGCGATGCGCACCAGCTTTTCCAATTTGGCTGACAAGTGGGTAATGGTTTCGCTCGCCAGGGTTGCACCAAAAGACCAGGAAGGCCATCCAGACGTTGCGCAAGCCTTGAGTGCACAAGATAAAACCATCGTGATGGATGGCTTGCTAAAACAATGCGATACGCTTGATGGTGTTGCTGACAAAATGATTTCCAATACCCTGGGCTGCAACTTTGATCCAATGTCAGTCGCCTGTAGTGCAACAAAAAAAGAATCGTGCATTAGCCCCGCAAAAGCCAGGGCAATCAAGTCGGGATTTGCAGGGCCAAAAAATTCGCTTGGCGTGCAAGTGTATCCCGGGTTCTGGTTTGATACTGGTATTACCGAGACCCAAGGAATTCCGGGTTTATTAAATCCGGGTAATCATCCCATCGTTGGAAAAATTACCAGCACAGATATGAATGTGGACCAGGAGTCTATGGCGGCGTCAACACCGGCGGCATTTGTGGGCGATTCTGCGTATTGGACCTTGCTTAATACCTTTTCTGACAATGGTGGCAAACTGATTTTTTATCATGGCGTAAGCGACCCATGGTTTTCCGCGCAAGAGACTACTCGCTATTACCAGCAGTTGGTTAATGATAATGGCGGTGAAGAAAATGTATCGCAATGGAGTCGCCTGTTTCTGGTCCCTGGTATGGGGCATTGTGGTGGTGGCGCGGCTGCGCTCGATCATTTCGATATGATCGATCCGATTGTCGATTGGGTTGAAAAAAATAAAGCACCTGAGCAGGTGACTGTGACCGGTAATGCTTTCCCCAATCGTAGCCGACCACTTTGTCCTTATCCTGCTCATGCACATTACAAGGGCACCGGGGATTCTGAAAAAGCAGAAAACTTTGAATGTAAATAGCTTTAAATATAAATGGCTTTAAATATAGGTAGCTTTAAATATAGGTAGCTTTAAATATAGGTAGCTTTAAATATAGACAGCAACGCAATCATTGCATCGAACTTATTGCCGGTTTGTGCTCTAATTTAACCTTAACGGTAATTTTATTTGGCAAACCTGAGAGTAAATGATGTACGACCATTACGATGCGCTGATTTTTGACATGGATGGCACCCTGGTTGATAGCGGCCAGTTACATGAATTTGCATGGAGTACCATGCTAAACAAATACGGTATTCCTATTGATCGCCCGTTCATGCGTTCACTGGCTGGTGTTCCTACCAAGGGCACTATCGAAATTTTATTGGAAAAATTTAATATCAAGGTCGCTGCAACCCTTGATGAAATGAATGAATTTAAAGAGCAAGTTGTGCACGACAATATGCACAAATACGTAAAGCCAACTGCACTGCTGGAAGTTGCGCAGCGCTATCACGGTATTAAACCCATGGCGATTGGAACGGGCGCCTATACGCAAGAAGCTGAAAGCATTTTAAAAATTTGTGGGCTGGATAAGTACATAAGTGTCGTGGTGGGCGCTGATCAGGTAAAAAATCCAAAACCGGCGCCGGATACTTTTTTACGCTGTGCGGAATTATTGGGTGTAGATCCAACCAAATGCGTGGTATTTGAAGATTCAAAATTAGGCTTGCAAGCCGCACAAACGGCGGGCATGGCGGGCATTGATGTCTTGTTGGTCCATGCAGTGGAAAATGATTATTTTCTGTAAATAGTATTAATGTAAAAACAAGGCAAGAGCAAACAGAAAACCCGCTAAGTTGGTATTTCTGTGAATACATAAACCGTAAAAACGGTGAGAGATAAAGGAAGCGGCAATTACTATTAAAGTGATGCCGCTTTTTTTAATCCCTGATTTTAACGATAGGGTTTTCAGTCACAACCACTGAGGTCAAAATAATAAATGCAAGCGCTAGACAAGCACGCACCCGATAAATTATCGGTTACCGAAAAAATAGGGTTTGGCGCCGGTGACATGGCGTTGAACGTAGTGATCTCATCCATGATGCTGATCATTACTTTTTACTACACGGATATTTTCGGCCTGTCGCCCATTGATATGGGTATTCTGTTTTTTACCGTGAAAGTTGTTGGCGCTATTTCCGATTTGGTGATGGGGCAAATTACTGATCGTTTTACATTTTTACAGGGCCGCTACCGCCCATGGTTGTTGTGGTTAGCCATTCCTTATGCGGTCAGTGTATTTTTTGTATTCACTACGCCCGATTGGGACTACGACGCAAAATTAATCTGGGCTTATTCCACTTACATCATGATGACCTTGATTACCTCTGGTGTCGGTATTCCTTATATTTCCTTGCCCAGTGCATTGACCAGTGATCCCAAAGAAAAACTCTCGGCCAATGGTTATCGTTTATTCCTGGCAAAAATCGGTGCCTTTATGGTAGCGATTGTGGTGCCGGTTGTTGCAGGCATGTGGGAAGACAAAGCCTTGGGTTATCAAATTGCCATGGCAATTATGTCGGCGGTCGGTGCCGTGATGTTTTTATTCTGTTATTTCAAAACCACTGAACGGGTTGAACATGTTGTTGAACACCAACCACTATTGAGCCAATTCCTGCAATTATTAAAAAATGACCAGTGGTTAATTCTGGTTGCTGTTTGCGTGACCGGCACTATCGGGTACGTCATTCGTGGTTCAGTGGCAATTTATTACGCGAAATATTATCTGGGTGGCGATGAGGCATTGGTCTCGGCGTTTTTATCCACCGGTGTTGCGGCCGCTATTCTGGCCATGGTGGCATCGACCTGGATCACCAAGGTTTACTGCAAAATTAATTTATTCCGTTACACACAATTGCTGGTTGCGGTGCTGAGTGTGGCAATTTATTTATTTGTTGGCCGCGAAGATGTGGCGCTCGCCTTTGTATTGTATTTCCTGCTGTCGTTTGTTGTTGATCTGCATGCACCGGTTTTCTGGTCAATTATTTCTGAAACGATTGATTATGGCCAGGTAAAAAATGGCAAGCGGGTATCCGGCTTTGCCTACGGTGGTATTTCCGTTGGCCAGAAAGCGGGAATGGGTATTGCCGGTTTGATGGTGGGCTGGTTGTTAACTTATTTCCAATACGTTCCCAATCAGGCGCAATCAGATTTTTCATTAATGGGAATAGCCTTGATGCTGTCAATTATTCCGGGATTCTTCCATGCGTTAATGGGCGCGTTGATGTTTTGGTATCGCATTAACGACAGCTATTACGCCGGCCTTAAAAATGAAATGCGTGCGAAAGGTTATATTGCAGAGCATTGATTTGGACGTAGGTTGTGGCGGGGCGCGTAGCCTGAGGAACGAACCGCAACATGACCATCCTGAAGCTACTGCCGTAAGCTCGAATATTTATTTAATCGGGTTTTGGGTTGTACGGTTAAATGGTCATGTTGCGGTTCGCAGGCTCACCAGCAACCTACGCAGATTTAAAAAAATTGGAGAAAAAAGTGAGCGAATTATTAAAACCCTTAATCCCGCAGCGTGCAGATCCATTCGTGTACAAACACACCGATGGTTATTACTACTTCACTGCATCTGTACCAAAA
The DNA here is from genome assembly GCA_021151835.1 of Gammaproteobacteria bacterium. GTDB lineage: Bacteria > Pseudomonadota > Gammaproteobacteria > Pseudomonadales > Cellvibrionaceae > Cellvibrio. The sequence goes on along the minus strand of JAGKWO010000003.1, from coordinate 148,698 downwards.
TATGACCGCATTGAATTGCGCCGTGCAAAAACAATTGCTGAATTAGCAAATGCACCAACCGTAGATGCATGGCACAAACCGGATACTGGCCCCTACAGTGAATTGGTGTGGGCGCCGGAAATTCATTTCAACAAAGATCCGCAATCCGGTGAATATGCCTGGTACGTTTATTTTGCTGCAGCGCCAAGCCGCGACATTAAATTTAACTTGTTCCAGCATCGCATGTATGCAATTCGCAATAAAAATGCGAATCCCCTGGACGGCGAGTGGGAATTTATGGGCCAGGTAGATTCCGGGATCGATACTTTCTGTCTTGATGCCACAACCTTTACCCACAATGGCGTTCTCTACTATGTGTGGGCACAAAAAGATGTAAATATTCAGGGCAACTCCAATATTTATATCGCGCCGATGAAAACCCCATGGCAATTGGCTAGCGAACCGGTGATGCTCACCAAGCCGGAATTTGACTGGGAAATTCGCGGTTTTTGGGTTAACGAAGGGCCATCCATTGTTAAGCGCAACGGCAAAATTTTCCTTAGCTATTCTGCCAGTGCCACCGATGAAAACTATGCGATGGGATTGTTGTGGGTTGATGAAAATGCAGATTTGTTAAATCCTGCCAGCTGGACCAAATCCAGAGAACCCGTGCTCTGTTCTGATATTCCCAATAAAATTTTCGGCCCGGGCCACAACAGTTTTACCTACGCCGAAGACGGCGATACTGTGATGCTGGTTTACCATGCGCGCACCTATACCGAAATTGAAGGTGATCCGCTGTGGAACCCGGATCGCCATACCTTTGTTAAACCACTACGTTGGGACAATAAGGGAATGCCGGTATTTGGCAAACCGTCGATGATTGACTAGGTTGCCTGCAATGAAATATAAAGCCCGCTGCAAACAACGGGCTTTTTTATGGCCTTGAAAATTTAAGGTATAGAACAGGATTTAAATCTTACTCATGGTCACCAGGAATAAATTTCTTTACCGCTCCACACCGGCGGACAAAACGATTGCAAGAACTCAGAAATGCATGGAAAGGCAATCACTAATTTAATGCATCGGTCTTGCCTTTCACGGCTGGTGTATTGATCAACCGTCTGATTCTATTTGTGCGATGGATTTGTTCAAAAATTGTTCTGCATACTGTTCGTTTAGTCATGAGATATATTATTTCCGTGTAAATATTTGTAAGTGAAAAGTCCGTAAGAATCTGCGATATCTGCAAAAACTGTAATTCGCAACTCTACATCGTTATGAATTGAATAACTTTTGTTCCTGATGGTTGTGGCAATTTATAAAAATGATCGCAATGGGAAGCGTACATCTAATACCAATCCGTTTTTCTTCCATTCCGGCTACTACAGTCTCCCTTTCCCCATCTTAAATAATAATTTGCCAACCGCATCCGGTACTACTCTCTTCCAATCAGGTTTTGTTTAACGCTTATTTTGTAGTCAAGTCTGCATCGATTCTGTGTCGATATTTTGTCGGTTTGAGTAGTTGCATTTTATTTTTTGTTGCTGCGTCAATAAATTTTCTTATGTTAACTTTTATATAACCTGAATTAAAAAATATTGAAAAATTCGACATTAATGTTCTATCTATAGGTATAAAAAATAATGCAATTAAAAAAATGTCTGATAGCCTTACGCGCAAATTGTGATCAGCGTCACAACTGCGTTTTTGTTAAATCGTTGTTCATTTATTTGAGGTGCGAGTGAAAAATTTATCGCTGAAATGGAAGATTTTGCTAAGCGTTACCCTGACCTGTATTGCTGCGGTGGTTGTTACCACCTTGGTAACGGTGCGCGCGGGTATTGATAGAACTGAATCGGCAATCATTGAGGATATGCGCACTCTTTCCCAGGTATTGGGTGAAGCGAGTGTTGGAGCAATGACCTTTGATGATGCAGCAACAGTGAATGCGTCGCTTGCCGGTTTGCGCGTTAGCCCGAGGGTAGTGGTTGCTGTTGTTTATAACGGGAATAAACCGTTTGCCTGGTACGAAAAAAATTCTGCGAACAAAACTGCACCGGCGGAATTTTCCGGTTCACCACGCAAAACCGGTATTGAAAACAAAGGTCATTTACTAACAATTACGGAAGACATTAAATCGGAAGGTAAGCGCATTGGTAGTATCAGCTTTCGTGTTGATATGAGCGAGATCGATGAAATTGTTGCTTCCGCTGCAATGAATGCGTTGTTGCTGATTGTAATTATCAGCGTGGTTGCCGCATCACTGGCGTACGCTGTGCAGTCAAGTATTGTGCGCCCGGTGAATGAAGTTGTAATTGCATTGCGCGATATTGCCCAGGGTGAAGGCGATTTAACCCGTCGTTTGCCGGAGGTGGGTAATGACGAAGTGACCGAGTTGTCGCGCCGTTTCAATCAATTCGTCGAGCGTCTGCAATCAATCATTGCCAATGTTGCACAAACCGCGCGCGAAGTCAGTGGCAGTGCTTCTACCCTGTCGCAATTATCGCGCGACAACGAAAATGAAATTCGCACGCAGCAAACTGAAATCCAGCACATTGTGGGCGCAGTAAAGGAAATGGCGAGCGTGGTGCAGGATGTAACTGTCAGTGTTTCTGATACAGCGGATAAATCCTTGCAAGCGGATGGTGCTGCATCTGCGGGTAAAACCCTGGTGGTAAATACCATGGGGCAAATCACTGAATTATCCACGGATATTAAAACCGCTGCTGAAGTGATTGATCGCTTGCGCAATGAAACGGTCAGTATCGGTTCAGTGCTGGATGTAATTCGCGGTATTGCCGATCAAACCAATTTGCTTGCGCTCAATGCAGCAATTGAAGCGGCGCGCGCCGGTGAGCAAGGGCGCGGTTTTGCGGTGGTTGCGGATGAAGTGCGTACGCTCGCCTCGAAAACCCAAAGCTCTACCACTGAAATTCGCGAGATGATTGAGCGTTTGCAATCGGGTGCGCAACAAGCAGTGGACATGATGACCGCAGGTACCAATCAAGCGAACAACGCTGTTGTGCAAGCGAGTGATGCGAGTAGTGCATTGGAACATATCACCGAAATTGTGAGTGTGATTCGCGATCGAACCAACCAGATTGCGGCGGCTTCCGAGCAGCAAAGTGCAGCGACCCGCCAGATTGAAATTAATATCGACCGGATTTCATCGGTGGCCAGCCATACCGCGAATAGCTCGAGCCGGATCACCGGCAGCACTGATAACCTGGCTGATGTTGCGGCGCGTATGGCCGAGCTGGTAGGGCGCTTCCGCGTATAAATTTATTTATTTTTTAGGGGTACTTTTTTTAAAGTCACTTTTTTTTAAAGTCACTTTTTTTAAATCACTTTGTTTAGAGCCACTTTGTTTATTGCATTTCATTGAAGAGGAAAATCTATGAAGCCGTTTGTTTTTGCGTTAACTGTTACTGTGTCTTCGCTGGTATCTACTATGGCGGTTGCATGTGAAAAACCCGCCGCTCAACCCGAGATTCCCGATGCAGCAACCGTTGTTACTGCGCAAATGGTAAAAGCAAATAATGATGTTAAGGCGTATGTAAAGGCGATGCAGGATTATGTTGGTTGCGCTGGCTTGTCGCGCGCTGACGAGAAAAAAGAGTTGGATTCGTTGCAAAAGTTTGCTGAAGATTTCAACGCAGTGGTACGCGCATATAAGGCCCGCTCTGCGGGTTAATATCAGTAATTCGTTTGGTATAAAAACCCGCTACGGCGGGTTTTTTTATGGGTGCTACCCGGCGTACTGCATCTTCCCTACCGGGTAATGATTATTGGCAGCGGTTATAGGCTGGCAGGGATTAAGATCCCTAAAGAATAAAAAGCCTCTCGTATTTAAAAATAATTCCACCGGTAATGAAACTTCCGCCGCTGTAGCTTTACTACAGCGATATTATGTGACAATATCAATGATAGTAATATTGTAATACATAATGACTAAAACAATATTAAACCCGAAGCCACAGCCGGCTGTGATCTGGCAGGGGCAGTATTCATGGAAGGATGTTTCGGGAACTAATAAGTAATAACTACACGAGAGAAGGTAATGTATATGAAGCTAACAAGCCTGGCGCTTGTCATGGGCGGCCTGCTGCTATTGGGCGGCTGCGGTGGTGGCGGTGACGATAAATCCTATTCTACGACTCCGGCTTCTGCGGAGCCTGTCTATAGCAAACCCACCTTATCCAATTCGGTGCCGCGTGCGAGCGATGGCTCCATCAATTGGCTGGATATCGGTGTGCACGACCCATCAGTGGTGAAAGATGGTAGTTCCTATTACATTTTCGGTTCGCACCTGGCGGCGGCCAAATCGGCGGATTTGGTCAATTGGGAATATATTTCTGTGCTTTCCGCGAACGATAAGGTTGATGAAAGCAAATTATTCAACACCTATTCAACCCAGATTGCCGAAGGCATTGCCTGGACTGATGGCTACAAAGGCAATTGGGCGGCTGATGTTATTAAGTCTGCGGGCGGCAAATACTGGTTTTATTACAACCACTGTGCACAAACCGAAGCTGATAATGGCGGCTGTTGGAACCGTTCGTATCTCGGTTTGGCGGAAGCAGATTCAATCGAAGGCCCTTACGTTAACAAGGGTGTTTTCCTGCGCAGCGGTTATCGCAATGCCAGTGAATTCACCGCTTTCCCGTTAGATAACGGCCAAACCAGCTGGAATGGTGCGGTTGATCCGAATGCGATTGACCCTGCAGCTTTTTCGGATAAAGACGGTAATTTGTGGCTGGTATACGGTTCCTATTCCGGCGGTATTTTTATCCTGGAGATGGACAAAACCACCGGTAAACCAAAAGCCGGGCAAGGCTACGGCAAGCGTTTGCTAGGTGGGGATTTCCGTGCAATTGAAGGTGCATTTGTAATCTACAGCCCGGTTGCTGATTACTATTACCTGTTTTATTCCGTTGCCGGTTTTGCGGCAAATGATGGTTACAACATTCGCATCGCGCGTTCCAAAACCCCGAAAGGTCCTTACCTTGATCCGGCAGGCAATGATATTGCCAACGCTGGCGGCCTTGAGATAGGTGGCAAATTATTGGGTGGTTTTGAATTCACCCATGTGTTGGGGGATACCGGCCCATCCCGTGGTTATCAATCGCCTGGCCATAATTCTGCGTTTTACGATGAAGCGACAAAACGCCACATCCTGGTAACTCACACACGCTTCCCGGCGTCCGCAACTGCATACCCGAATAACATTGAAGCGCATGCTGTACGCACGCACGAAATGTTCGTCAACAAAGAAGGTTGGTTAGTGGTATCGCCCCAGCGTTATGTTCCCCTGATTGGCAATAACCTGGTGGATCTCGCGCAAGTTCCGGGTCACTACCAATTTGTAAACCAGGGCAAAGCAGTTAATAAGGCGGCGATTAAATCCGGCTTCATTACACTTAACGAAAATCGCACCGTTAGCGGTAGCGAGAAAGGCATCTGGTATTCACAAGGTGATGACACAATTAAATTAGTCCTGGATTCCGGCACTTATTCCGGGGTTATTAAATGGCAATGGGACAACGATATAAAAGATTTGGTGCCGGTGTTCTCGGCGATGGCAACCGATGGTGCCAGTGTCTTTGGCAGCCGTACTGATGCAATCGCAAATACGTCTGCGGCGCTTAATACTGTTGCCGATGCATTGAATATTAAAACTGAATTGACGATAGCCGATGAAGGATATTCATTGCCTTCTATTGGTAAAAGCGGCACAGCAATTAATTGGGTTAGCAGCAACGATTATTTTATCGATTCAAAAGGCAATGTATTTATTCCCACGCCTGACCTTGGTGATCAAACGGTTACCCTGACCGCAAACCTTTCCCTGGGTGGGCTGACTACTACCAAAACATTCACCGTGAAACTCAAGGCGCGCCCGGCATTCAGGAACGCAGTTGCGCATTATGCATTTGATAATAACCTGGTTGATGGACTGAATAATTTTGTAAACGCTGAATCGACTGATCGCGATCTCAACAATAAAGGCGCGGGTAGTTTAAGTTATAGCGCCGGTAAGAAAGGCCAGTCGGTGGTATTGAATGGCAATAGCGGCATTCGTTTGCCCGACAATATTATTTCGTCCGGTCAATTTACCGTTTCATTCTGGTCTAACAGCGCGGAGCTGCGCGAGCATACCCCTGCGTTTTTTGCAGCTAAAGATGTCGATAATTGGCTGAGCTACATCCCCGGTAAAGCATGGTTCACGAGCCAGTCACTTATTTGGAGTTTCTTTGGCGGAATCAGCGCCGCTGATAATGGTGATTGGAATCAGATCGTCGCTACTGCAACGGCGCCATTAAACCAATGGCAACATGTTGCCATTACTTACGATGCACCGGTAATGAAACTGTTTATCGACGGTAATCTGGTTGGGCAAATGAACCGCGCCAACATATTTTCATCCGGCGGTTACTTTGCGCTGGGTGCGAACTTTGGTTGGGATAATCCATTCAAAGGCCAAATCGATGAATTTATTGTGTATGACTACGCATTAAGCTCGTTGGATATTAATGGGGCCGCAATTAACAACCTGACCGATCAATCCCAATTTCCCGGTTTTGTGAAAGCTGCATTGGATCTCGGCGACCTTTCCGCCGTGCGCGAAAACTTTGAATTAATTCGTGTTGGCCCTTTTGTGTCAGGCATTAGCTGGACTTCCAGTGATGAAAAATATCTGAAACCAACCAATGGTGTTGCTGTGGTTAACCAGCCCACTGCGGAAGAAGGTGATAAAACCCTTACCTTGACGGCGCACATTACCTATCAGGGTTTTACCGATACCAAAAACTTTACTGTCACGGTGAAATCCCTGGCACCTGCTGAATATAGTTTTGAAAATAACCTGGCTGCACTGAATGGTGTTGCTGCGGAAGGCAAGGTGACTGGCAACTTTATCAACAACACCGGTGGTGCCGTCAGTTATGTTGACGGTGTGAAGGGTCAGGCAGTAAAACTCGATGGTACTTCTGGTATTCGTTTACCGGACAACCTGATCACTACCAACAGCTACACCATTTCATTGTGGTTAAAACCCGCTGCATTTACCGATTACTCCACGGCATTCTTTGGTGGTGCGAATGCGAATTACTGGTTAAGCCTGGTTCCCTCCATGGCCGGTACCGCTAAAACCCGTGTGTGGGCGAATGGCCCGGCGTTCTATGACAACGCGGAGTTGGGCAATCGAATTCCTGCAGGTCAATGGACCCACATCGTCATCATGGTGGATGGTGAAAACAATAACACCATCAAGCTGTTTGTGAATGGTGCACAACAACTCGAAGCAACTGACTTCCGGCGCGTAATGACGGTAGCCGGTGAAACCAATGAATTTGCACTGGGCGTAAATTACTGGGATACACCGTTCAATGGCGCAATTGATGAGTTGAAAGTGTATACCGGCACCATTAGCGCAGAAAAAATTAACTCACTGTTTAAAGAAGGTTCGCCTGCCAATTAATTCGCAGCGGCGAGGGGCGCGGCCCCTCGCTAACCATTCTTTGAAATTGGGTTAATCAATACAGGATTAACTCAAATTTAATAAAAAATTTGGAGTTGAAAAATGTATAAGAAAACAGCATTAGCCACTGCGATGCTCGCTGCAATGTTGGCGCAACTGAGTAGTGCGCAAGAACAAGACCAGGTTGAAGAAGTTATCGTGCAAGGTATTCGTGGCAGCCTTGGCAAGGCATTGGATATTAAACGCGAGAATACACAAATCGTGGATGCCATAGTCGCAGAAGATATTGGTAAATTTCCCGATAACAATGTTGTGGAAGCATTACAGCGCGTAACAGGCGTTCAAACGACAGGGCGTGGCGGCGGTGAAGTTGACGGTATTTCTATTCGCGGTTTGACTGACGTGCACACCTCCGTTAATGGTCGCGATGTATTTACCGGCGCTGGCCGCGATGTTGCCATTTGGGATATTCCCGCAAGCTTGCTGAGCAGCGTTGATGTCTATAAAACCCGCTCGGCTGATCGCACCGAGCGCGGTATCGCGGGTTCTATTGATGTAAAAACCAATCGCCCGTTCATGTTTGATGGTGAAAAAGTGGTGTTGGCGGCGCGCGGTATTTATAGCGATCAACCCGACGAGATTGATCCAAATATCAGTGCGCTCTATAGCAATCGCTGGGAGTTGGACGGTGGCGGCGAATTCGGGGCATTGATCAACGTTGGTTACGCTGAAACCCATTATCGCGATGACACTATGACTGCCGGTGCAGTCTATCCGTATTTTTCCGCAACGCCTCCATCCAATTATGCGCCGTACCAAATGATCCCCAACAACTCCAGCGGCAGCCTTGTGTGGCAGGCAGGATTGGAAGCGGGTATACCGTACACCGCCGGTTCAACCTTGAATGTCGACGGTGAAACGGTGGATTACCTGATGATGCGCGATGCCGTATTTGGTACTGCTTTTTCCGGGTTGCGTAAACGTCCTGCTGCCAGCTTCTCGTTGCAGTGGGCTCCGAATGATGAGTGGGAATTCCTGGCGGAAGGTTTCTACACCGGTTATCGCAATACCCAGCAAAACGCGATGTGGTTCACCAACGTGCTGGAACACCAGAACGGCAATATTGCTATCCCGATTGTTTATGAGGGCACCAATGTTGTTAAAGAACATCAGGGCCGCGACAACGGCGGTTTCCAAAGCGGTGATTATTCCGATGGTAAAACCGACAGTTACCTTTACGCGCTGGGCGCCAAATGGAAGCCATCGGATAAAGTGACGGTGAACTCCGAGCTGGTGTTACAGGAAAGTAAATACACCACCAACTTCTTCGCCATGCGCTTTGATCGCACCGCTTATGGCCTGGATGTGGATTACAACGATCGCGATGGTATTCCTTCAGTGGTGTTCTGGGATAACCCTGCCACCACCGTTGACGAATCCGATATGGCCGCGATTGCCAATTGGAATGCCGGTACTGTCTACGACAGCGGTGCCAGTAATGAAGGTGATTCGGTCGCGTACACCGTGGATGCCGACTGGCAGTTGGATGGCAATGTTATCGATAGCGTTAAAGTCGGTGGCCGTTACCAGGTGCGCAGTGCAGAAGTCCTGACGCGCGACCAGAATTCAGGCATTGCGAATACCAGTGTGAGTCAGTTGATGCAATTGCTAACCGCTGCCGGTGCGTCAGGTGATGGCTCAGGGTTGATTTATACCGCCGATAATTACTTTGATGGTCGCGCCACGATTTTCGACCGTTTTATTACTGCTGACGGCTCCTACCTGTTGAAAAACCAGGATGCAGTGCGCACTGTTTATGGCCTTGATAATCCGGTTCTGGCTAAAAACTTCAGCGTTGATGAAGACGCGGCGGCATTGTATGCGACTACCAAATTCCACTGGGGCGATAATCTGAATGGCGAGCTGGGTCTGCGTGCCGTTGATTATCAACAGGACTTGGAATTCTGGCAAAACGGTGTGCTTATTCCCGGTACCTCATCTGCCACCGAAGTGCTGCCGAGCCTGGTGCTTAACTGGAATATCACCGCTGAGGTAGTGGCGCGCGCTGCTTATACGGAAACCCTGCGCATGCCGGAATACAGTGCCCTCAATCCCTACCAAACCTGGCAGGACCCATTGACCAGTACACCATACGGTACCGGCAGTGGCGGTAACCCGGAACTCAAACCCACTTACTCCAAAAACTACGATATGTCCCTGGAGTGGTATTTTGCGGAAGGTAGTTCATTGTACGGTGCTATCTTCAAGCGCGAGATCGATGGCCTGGTGATCAATGGCAAGAAAACAGTGGTGCGCGAAGGGGAAGACGGTGTTACGCGTCCCTATGTGCTGAATGCCCCGGTTAACGCGGCTGATGGTGAATTGAGTGGTTTGGAAATTGGTCTGGTCTATTTCCCTGACAATCTGCCGGCAGCACTGGATGGTTTGGGTATACAGGCCAGTTACACCATGCTGGATTCAGAGCAGTTGAACCCGGAGTTTGCTGAGGACGGCAGTGTCAGCGGTTACAACAAATCCAAAATGAGTGGTGTTTCCGATTCGTCCTACAGTGTGGTACTGGCCTATGAAAAAGCGGGCTTCGGCGCGCGCTTGTCCTATGTATGGCGCGAGGAGTTCTTCCAGGGAAATGAGGCTTCCATTTTCGCAAACCCGATCCAGTTCTGGAGCCGCCCTGAGCAGGATCTGTCATTCCAGTTAAGTTACGATGTAACCGACGAATTGGCGATCACCTTTGACGGTACCAACTTGCTGGATGATGTTTACCAAAATTACTACGGTGAGGGTAACCAAAACCTGTTTAACTTTGGTAACGCGATCTATTCCAAAACCTATGCGGTGGGAGTGCGTTACGCCTTCTAGGGAAAAATGTCAGGAACAGCCTCGCCTTGTGGCGGGGCTTTTTTTTTTGCTTTATCGGAGCGCAATCAAACCTGCTGGCAAAAATACCTGCAAAAATGCTGGACAACTGTATTTATTGATATATTATATTACAAATAAGGGTGATTGATGTTTATTTTGATCAATGCCCTTCAGCTCATTCGAGCTTGTATTTGTTAGGAGTTATCCATTGTCGTTGGATGGTGTAACGCTGTTTGTTTACACCAATTTTTCAGCCGCTACAAAATTTGTAGCGGCTTTTTTTATTTTTGGGAGATATTAAAATCAAGGCGCTGCGGTTATGAAAAATAGCTGTTTTTAAGCGTTTTATTTGCTGGCATCCATAGCGCTTCTTTTCATTGCCCAATGGATTAATGAACGGTAGATAAAAATCCATTTTCAAAAGGAATCTGGAAAAGTGCACTATTAAATAACAATCTTTACACGGAAAAGCACTCTTTTGGGTTGACTGTGGTTAGCGCCAGGATTAGGATTAAATTGTATTACAATATGTATAAATTGTCGGGTATATACAACATGCCTGGCGACGAAACACCGACAGCAGGTATGCCCTGAGGTCGGCATTTTTATAAGACCGAAAAAGGAATTCATGCCATCACCAACCCGGACCACAACCAGGTTCAATAATAACGATAGACACCCGGCCATTGCCAAAAAGGTGCCATCGCACACGGGAGAGATACACATGTTCCAGAAAAAAACACTCAGCATTGCTGTGGCCATGGCGGCAGCATTGGGCGCTTCCTTTGCAGTTGCACAGGAAGATCAGGTTGAGGAAATTGTTATTAGCGGGATCCGCGCCAGTTTGACCCAGGCGCTCGATGTGAAGCGTACCAATACCCAAATCGTTGATGCGATTGTGTCGGAAGATATCGGTAAGTTTCCAGACAACAATGTAATTGAAGCGATGCAACGTATTACCGGCGTGCAGGTTACCAACCGTGGCGCCGGTGAAGTGGCCGGCATTTCAATCCGTGGTCTTACCGATGTTAATACCACCGTAAATGGCCGCAATATTTTCACCGCCTCCGGTTTGTCAGTGGCATTGCAAGATATTCCGGCGAGCCTGATCAAGCAGGTCGATGTTTATAAAACCCGTTCCGCTGCGCAAATTGAAAATGGCATCGCCGGGTCTGTTGATATCAAGACCCAGCGCCCGTTTGATTTTGAAGGCTCTAAATGGGTATTGGCAACGCGTGCCATCAGCCAGGAACAGGCTGATGAAATTGATCCAAACATCAGCGGTCTGGCGAGCAATCGCTGGAATACCGGTGCCGGTGAATTTGGTGCGTTGGTAAACCTCTCTTACGCCGAAACCAATTATCGCGACCAAAGTGTAACACCCGGTGCGATGGTGCCTTTTGCGAGTGACAATCCACTGGCACCTTTTACCAATTACGAGCGTATTTTCCTTGATAAAGGTGGCGTAACCGAGAATCCAATCTGGACCCCGGGTTTATTGGATGGCCTTCCGAATACTGCTGGCTCGACGCTGGAGGTTAATGGCCAGCCAATGGAATATTTGCTTGGCCGCGATGCTATTTTCGCGAGCGATTTTACCGGCAAGCGCGAGCGCACTGCAGCAAACGTTTCTTTCCAATTTGCACCTAACGACAATGCGGAATATTTATTTGAAGCGTTCTACAACGGTTATCGCAATGAATCATTCAATTCATTGTTGTTCTCTTTTGCCGACTGGTGGGGTGCGTACGTAGATAATCCCGGTGCTGCCAATATCGAAGTGTTCGAAGGCACTAACATTATCAAATCGCGCAGCGTGTCAAACCAGTACATGTTTACCAGTGGTGATTTGAGCACGGGCAAAACCGATAGTTTTGTGTACGCACTGGGCGGTAATTGGGATATTGGAAGCAACCTGAAAGTAAAATCTGAATTGACTTACCAGGACAGCGAATATTCCACAGACTTTGTGGGTATGCGTTTTGATAAAGGTGGTTATCAATTGGATGTGGATTTTAATGCGGGTGGCGGTTTGCCTGCATACAGCTTCCCTGATAATCCGGCGACGGCGGATGTTGATGAAAGTGATTTGACGGATCTGGTGGCCTGGAACAGCGCACAATTTTATGACTCAGGCACACGCAGTAAAGGCGACGCAACAACTTTTACTATTGATGCGACCTATACCACTGATTTAAGCATTTTCACCGCATTTGATTTTGGTGTGCGGGTTGATAATCGCACTGCCGCCGAAGCAAGCAGAAGGCAAGGTGCAAAAAATAACGCGATCACCGCGTACGACAGCTACAACCTGATTGATGGTGCTTACAACGGTGCGATTGCGATTGAATCCATTCCCGGTATGGCATCTATCAATAAAGGTTTCTTTGATGGTGAAGCCGATGTCCCGACCACCTGGGCTGCCGCAAATGGCCATTACCTGAAAAACAATATTACCGCAATGAGAGGGCTTTATGGTTTAACTGAATTGCCGCTCATTAATGGTTTTGATATTGAAGAGCTGACGACTTCTGCCTACATCACTGCAAAATTCGATAGCGAATTGGCAGGAAAGAAAGTGGATGGTGAAATCGGTTTGCGTTACACCGGTTCCGATACCGATATGGTATTTACTGACATCAATAAAGAATTATTAAATCCCACTGTTGATAATTCGTCTTCCGCCAGCGCAGACACATCTAAAGTGTTGCCAAGTTTAATGGTTCGTTACCACTGGACTGACAGTCTGGAATCGCGTTTCGCTTATACCGAAACCTTGCGTCGCCCTGCTTTCAGCCAACTTAACGCCAATATTTCCAAAAATGAAGATGTAACGAATGTTGGTTACGGTACTGCATTTGGTGGAAATCCGGATTTGGCACCCACGGAATCAAAAAATTATGACGTATCACTAGAGTGGTATTTTGCTCAAGGCAGTTCGTTGTACGGAACCTTGTTCAAGCGTGATATCGATGGTTTTGTTATTGATTTCCGCCGCCAGGTCCAGCTTGAAAAACCCAATGGTCAAATGGGCACTTATGTATTGAGCCAGCCTTACAATGCGTCCAATGGCGAATTGAGTGGTTTGGAGTTGGGTGCGGTTTGGTTCCCGGATAATTTGCCATCAGTGCTGGATGGTTTTGGTGTGCAGGCAAGTTATACCGCACTGGAGTCATCGCAAATCACACCAATCACCAACACCGCCGGTGAAATTATTGATACCAAAAAAACCGATCTGTTTGGTGTCTCGGATGAGTCTTACAGTGTGGTGTTGGCCTACGACAAATATGATCTCGGTATGCGTTTATCTTATACATGGCGCAGTGAATTCCTGAATAACTATGAAGCTGCATCCTTCGCCAATCCGTTGGAAGTCTGGAGAAAGCCGGAGTCCAGCCTGGACTTGCAAGTAACATACGATGTTAATGACAACCTGTCGTTGACCTTGGATGGGACTAACCTGACGGAAGAAATTTATCAAAGTTATTACGGTGAAAATGGTTCAACAACCAACAACTTTGGTTCGGCACTTTATAGCCGGACTATTGCTATTGGTGCTCGTTTGACTTTCTAGTTTGCAGCGATATGCAGCGTTAAGTTATGCAATAAAGGCGGCCTGCAAAGGCTGCCTTTTTTATCATCAAACTCTGAATCATTGTCCAAAAGGTAAAAATAATGAAGCAATCACTCGCGCGTTGGTTTTTTTTATTGGGTATTGGCCTGGGGTTCAATGTAAATGCATTTGAACTCGCACCACTACGCGATGTGCAATTGCTTGATAGTCCGTTCCTTCATGCCCAAAACCTCAATAAAGAATATCTGCTTTCATTGGATGCAGAAAAGTTACTGGCACCGTTTCGGCGCGAAGCAGGCTTACCTTTTAAGGAGACTTACGGCAATTGGGAATCCACCGGTCTTGATGGCCATATGGGCGGGCACTACGTATCGGCGCTGGCATTGATGTATGCATCAGCGCGTGATAAACAAGTGTTACAGCGTTTAAATTATGTCATTGCCGAACTAAAAAAATGTCAGGATAAATTGGGAACCGGTTATATCGGCGGTATTCCGGACAGTAAAAAAATGTGGGCGGAAATTGCTGCCGGCAATATCCGCGCCGATAATTTTTCTACCAACGAACGCTGGGTGCCCTGGTATAACATCCATAAAATTTACGCTGGCCTGCGCGATGCTTATCGTTATGCGGATAACAAAGACGCAAAAAAAATGCTGGTGAAATTATCCGATTGGACATTGGCGCTAACCAAAAACCTCAGTGCGGAACAAATGCAAGCAATGTTGCGCACTGAACACGGTGGTATGAATGAAATATTTGTCGATGTGGCGGAAATCACCGGTGATAAAAAATACCTGAAGCTCGCCGAAGCATTTTCCCATCAGGCCATTTTGCAACCATTGGAAAAGCAGCAAGACCAGTTAAATGGTTTGCACGCAAATACCCAAATCCCCAAAGTGATCGGCTTCAAACGCTATGCCGATGCAACCCATAATGCTGAATGGAACAAGGCGGCCGAATTTTTCTGGCAAACGATTGTTGATAAACGTTCAGTCGCGATTGGTGGTAATAGCGTTAAAGAGCATTTCCATGAGCAACAGGATTTTTCGCCAATGGTTAATGAGGTGGAGGGGCCGGAAACCTGCAATACCTACAACATGCTCAAATTAACCGAGCTGTTATATCTCTCATCAGCTGTGCAAGCCCCGCAGATGAAATATGTGGATTATTATGAGCGCGCCCTTTACAACCATATCCTGTCATCACAAAATCCCACCACTGGTGGTTTCGTTTACTTCACTCCAATGAGACCCAATCACTATCGCGTTTATTCGCAAGTGGATAAAGGAATGTGGTGCTGTGTTGGCTCCGGTTTGGAAAGCCAATCGAAGTATGCTGAATTTATTTACGCGCGTGATCGGATTAACGGGAAACTGCCAGCGGTGTATGTAAATTTATTCATCCCGTCACGTTTGCAATGGAAGCAGCAAGGTATTTTCCTGACGCAACAAACACAATTCCCGGATCAGGAAACAACCACCATCCGCATTGATAAAACCGCACAGTTTAATTTGAATGTGCGTTATCCGCTGTGGGCGCAAGATAAAACGGTGCAAGTTACCCTTAACGGTGAGCCAGTTACCGTGACCGCAACACCCGGCCAATACATTAGCCTGGAACGTCGCTGGAAAAAGGGTGACCAAATTGAAGTGGTTGTTCCAATGCAAACAAGGCTGGAACAAATGCCCGGTGGTGAAAATTATTACGCAGTGTTGCATGGCCCCATTGTACTTGCAGCAAAAACCCAACCCTTTGCGAATGAGCAATTGAATTATTTTGCCGATGATTCGCGCATGGGGCATATCGCCCAGGGCGCTATGTGCCCGTTGGAGGCTGCACCTTTCTTATTAGGTAACAGCAACGATTTTATTAGCAAATTAAAACCGGTTGCCGGCAAGCCGCTTACCTTCGATGCCTCCGGTTTAATTAATGGTAAGGATATTGCGCATCTGGAATTGATTCCTTTTTTCCGTGTGCATGAATCACGCTATACCCTTTATTGGCCGTACAGCACACCGGCTGATGTAGAAAAAGCCCGTGCAAAAACCGCCGCTACTGAAAAAGCGCGCCTGGAGTTGCAAGCAAAAACCATTGATCACATTGCGCCGGGTGAACAACAACCGGAATCCGATCATTTTTATAAGGGCGAACAGAGTGAAGCCGGGTTGTACAATGGCCGCCACTGGCGCCATACCCGTGCCTGGTTTAGTTATGAATTAAATGACAAAAAACAGGAGGCCCGATTTTTACAAATCACTTATGCGGGTATTGATGCGGGGCGGAGTTTTGAAATTTATATGAATGATTTTCTGCTTGCCACGGTTGAATCTACCGGAAATGCACAGGAATTTTTTACTGTGGATTATAAAATTCCGCCGGCGTTGGTCAAAAAAAGCAAAGGGAAATACACGCTAAAATTTGTAGCCGGGCGCGGATCTATTGCTGGTGGGATTTATGGTGTGAGATTGGTACGCTAATAATCGCGGTGAGTGAGCATATAGTGTTATTGGTATTCACGATATAAAAAAATCCGGCGCTGCCGGATTTTTTCTTCTCAGTTTTGCTGGCGCCTCGCTAGTAAATCGGCAACCGGATCAGCAGAATTTAATTTTGCATCGATTAAATCAGCTTGTGCACGTGTTTGATGGAGTAATGAAATCAGCATCCGGACTTCGTCGTACATATCGCCATGGGTTTCATTGCATAAACGTCGGCCCATCTCTTGACCTAAACGCAATAATTCCGCCAGTTCGCGGGCGGTCTCGGCTTGTTCGGCTTTTAATTGTTGCCGAAGAATTTCTTCGCGGGACATAAACGCACCTCCGTTAAAAACACATTCCTTCGCATGCCAGTTTCTTCTTGCCACCAGAAAGAAGTATTCAGTATTGGCTAAGCCTAGACCTTTTAGTGTTTTTAAACAAAGATAAAATGCGCATAACTGCTACTACCTATGATTAAAAAGTTATTAGCAGTTATAGCTTAAATTGCAAAGGGTTATTGTCTTCTCCAACGCACTATTTAGTTATCTTGCTTTGGTAGGAATCCAATTCCTTTTCATTGACTAGCGGCCAGCCTTCCTTATCCCAATAAATATTCAGGATTTTTAATTTTTGTAAGTATTTATCTGCAGTTTCATACGCGTGCAGCACTAAATAATCCTTGCCGTCCCATGTATAAGCACTGTTATGCCCAAGGCCGACCCAGTTTTTATTACCTTTAATAAGCAAGCTGCCACCACCATCATTCATATCTTTTCCGGCGCGATCAACATAAGGGCCAGTAATGTTTTTGGAGCGGCCAACGACCAGGTGATAAGTTGAATTAGCTCCTTTGCAACACAATCCCCACGAAGCAAACAAATAATAGTACTCACCTTTTTTAAAAATAAATGGCGCTTCAATTTCGCCCGGCCCCGCAGTGCTATTGATGTTGGCGGGATTATGATTACGTGCCGCAATGCTGTGCCATTCCTGCGGTTCGGCCGGGCGAGTCCAATCATTATTTAATTTGAAAATTTTCAAACCGCTCCAGAACGAGCCAAAACTCATCCAGGCTTGCCCCTGGTCATCAACAATCACGGCGGGATCAATCGCATTCCAGGCGTCGCGATTGGGCACTGATTGAATCACTATGCCTTTATCTTCCCAGCGATAATCCGGGGATTCCGGATTGAGGGTTTTATTAACGGTTACGCCAATCGCGGACGTGTTTTTACCGAATGCAGACACGGAGTAATACAAATAAAACTGGTTGTTGTGGTGGACGATATCCGGTGCCCAGAGGTGGCCGTTAAAACCGGGCGCTACATTTTTGGCCCAGGCTGGTTCCGTGGCAAAAGCGCGATCTGACAACTTCCAATGAATGCGATCCGTAGAGCTGTAAATGGTGATGCCGGGACCCGTACTGAACAGGTACCAGGTGTTGCCTTCGCGTGCCATAACCGGATCATGAACATCGACTTGTTTGGCGTGACTGAAGAGCGCGGTGGTGAGCAAGGTAATGACACCGAACACCTTGCAGGCGCGGATGAAGGCCTTAATGGCCGGATTTAATAGCTGCATTTTTATCTCTCGTAGTCTAATTCTTAGAATATGTAATATAATATTAAACTTTAAATAATAACAGTTAACTCCTGTTAAGCCGTTCAGTTGATCCTGGGCCAAAAGCAGGGCGGAGAGAATGTATGAAATATGGTGCAGTTTTATTGGCGCTAGCGGTAGTGATGTTATGTGGCTGCTCGCCATCAAGCCAGAATCCCGTTGTACGCACGTCGCTTCAAGCGAATACCGAACCGTTTATTCCCCAGCGGGCAGATCCTTTTATCCATCGCACGCCCGCAGGTCATTATTATTTTGTTGCCACCGCGCCGGCGTTTGACCGCATCGAATTACGCAGCGCAAATTCATTGTCGGAATTAGCTAAGGCCGACGCGAAAGTGATTTGGCGCAAGCACACGACGGGCGCGATGGGGGCCAATATCTGGGCGCCGGAGCTGCATTATTTTGATAACACCTGGTACATCTATTTCGCGGCGGGGGATGCAGAACAGCCCTGGTTAATCCGTATGTATGTGCTCGCCAATCGCAATGCTGACCCTTCGCAAGGTGAATGGGAAGAATTGGGGCGGGTAAAGACCGCGCGCGATTCTTTTGCGCTGGATGCCACCAGTTTTGAACACAAAGGCCAGCGCTACCTGGTCTGGGCCCAAAAAGATCCGGAGGAAAAATTAAATTCCGCGCTTTATCTCGCGCGCTTGATTTCTCCAACGCAAGTTGGCGCGATTGAGGTGGAAATTTCCCGCCCGGAGCTGGAGTGGGAAATCCAGGGGTATAAAGTTAATGAAGGGGCGGCGGTGATTATTCGTAACAACAAGATTTTTATTGCTTACTCGGCGAGTGCGACAGATCACCGTTATGCCATGGGGTTATTGTGGGCCGATGCTGACTCGGATTTGCTTAATCCAGCCTCCTGGCACAAGTTGCCGCAGCCGGTGTTTAGCACCAATGAGACCCTCCGGCGCTACGGTCCGGGCCACAACAGCTTTACGC
This sequence comes from Gammaproteobacteria bacterium, assembly GCA_021151835.1. Lineage (GTDB taxonomy): Bacteria > Pseudomonadota > Gammaproteobacteria > Pseudomonadales > Cellvibrionaceae > Cellvibrio. Next base: position 129,731 of record JAGKWO010000003.1, on the reverse strand, counting down.
TGGCTGATGATGGTCAAAGTGACATTATGGTATATCATGCGCGCGACTATAAAGAGTTGCAGGGCACTCCGCTCACCGATCCCAATCGCCACACGTATATCCGTCATCTGCAATGGACCAGCGATGGGTTGCCGGATTTCGGGCAAGATAAAAATGATTAAAGGCAATCAATCTGCAGATATTACGATTACAACCAGTGAGAGCAACGAACGAATGACTACGGCAATTACGCAACGAGAATTCGGTACCACGCCAGCGGGCGAAACCGTGACCGAATTTACCCTGACCAACCAGCGCGGCAGCAGTGCCAAGATTATCAACTTTGGTGGCATCATCACTGAACTGCATGTGCGCGATAAAAATGGCACCTTGGCTGATGTGGTGTTAGGTTTCGAAACCCTTGAACCCTATTTGGAACAGTCACCGTTTTTTGGTGCGTTGATTGGCCGCGTGGGAAATCGTATTGCCAACGCAAAATTCACTCTCGATGGGGTGACCTATCAACTTGCCGCCAACAATGGCCCGAATACGTTGCACGGTGGTGTGCAGGGTTTTGATAAAAAAGTATGGGCTGCTGAACCGTTTGAAAATGCCAAAGGCCAGGGTTTGGTTCTTAAGCTACTCAGTGAAGACGGAGACCAGGGATTTCCCGGAAATTTACACGTGACAGTCAGGTATCAATTTACCCATGACGATGAAATTGTAGTGGATTATTTCGCGGTGACCGATAAGGCTACCCCAATTAATTTAACGCAACATACTTATTTTAATTTGGCAGGTTTTAATCGCGCCGGTAGTGGCGATATCCTTAATCATAAATTGCAAATTTTTGCCGATCATATTAATGCCGTTAATGAGGTACAAATTCCTGTCGGTAAACCTTTGCCGGTTGCTGGTACACCATTTGATTTCCGTGAGCCGCGGCTCATTGGCGAGCGCATCAATGCCGCTCACGAGCAAATTACAAATGGTTTAGGGTACGACCATAACTTTCTCATCAATCAATCCAGCTATAAAGCATTGACACTGGCTGCACGGGTGGAAGAAGAAACTTCTGGTCGGGTGTTGGAGGTATTTACCGAAGAGCCGGGTGTGCAATTTTATTCGGGTAATTTTCTGGATGGCTCATTAACGTGCAAAGGTATTAATTACCACTATCGCACCGGTTTTTGCCTTGAGCCACAACACGCCCCGGATTCAATTAACCAGCCGGAATTTCCGTCGATTGTGTTGCGCCCCGGTGATGAATATAAAACGCGCACTATTTTTAAGTTCACAACTAAATAATATCCACGAAAATATAAAGCCCCTGTTTTTAGTAAAAGCAGGGGCTTTTTTATTACTGTAATTTCGCTAGAGCGTAAGTCGCGGGAGGAAACTTGCGGGCAAGATTCCGAAGACAGCGAGGATAATCATAATAAGCAAGATGATAAACAACACCCGCACTATTTGTGCAACAGGCGCAGGCAGGGGCAACAGCGAGACCAGCCACCAGATAAGTCCAAATACCACCAGATAAATAATCAGATTAACAATGAGATCCATGTTTTTCTCCTTTCAGCATCGCTAAATATTGATGGAAACTGAATCTCTGACAGCAGTTTTTTATTTAAAGTTCTTAAAACTTTATTCGCTTGATAAATCCGGCACAAAAAACGACAGACGCATCATACCAAATCCACCAGTTCTGAATATTGGGCGATCTGGTTATCCGCTGTAAGTAAGCGTAATGGTTCGCACATTGCCTGAGCAACAAGCATCCGATCAAATGGATCGCGGTGAATATCAGGCAATTGAGTTGCTTGCCTTGAATGCTTTGCGATGATTGCTAATTCAATAAAGCCACTGGCTTGAATATTATCAATTAGTTTATCGAGATCGGCTTCCGGTTTCCCGCTATTGATTTTAATTCCGGCCTCCCAGATTGATGCGCTGCTGACATAAACCTCAGTTGCATCTTGAATAATGTCACGTGCGCTGGAAGAAAGCTTTGTGCTGTACATTAGCCACCATAAGTAAATAGGTGTATCCAATAAAATACGCATCAATTTCCCTCAAAAGAATCGAGAGCTTCATCTGCAAGCGGTGCATCAAATCATCTGCAATGTTAATTTTTCCTTTCAGGGCCCCCGGTTTTCGCGCGGGGGTACGACTAATAGCAATGAGCTCGGCCACTGGTTTTCCGGCTTTGGCGATAATTATTGTCTCACCTTGAGATCCCGCCTCAATCAGCTTGGAAAACCGGTTTTGGCATCGTGGATATTAAGTGTTTGCCTATTCATAGGCCGCCATTGATTAAGTGGACTAGTAAGTCCACTATTTCGACCGTTGTAAACATAGGATTTAGCAATGTAAAGACGCCGGATTCGCCTTGGCACTAGCAAGGGTTAAAGGTAAACTCAATTTGTCTTATAATATTAAGACAAAGAATGTTCACTAGCATCCACAACCCTGCTAACAATAACGAACAGGTGATCACTATGTACAAACGTCTATTGGCCGGTATCGGCCTGTTGCTCTGCAGTTTTACCGTTTCAGCCATTACCCTTTCCGGGCTGATCAATTCCCACGACCCGGGCACTGTTACCAAAGATGGCAATACCTATTTCCATTTCACCACGGGAACAGGCATCTGGTATTCAACCTCCACCAACCTGACCACCTGGACTGGGGGGGCCAGCCCGGTTTTTAGCGTTTACCCGGCGTGGATCTATAACAAAATCCCTAATTTTAGTGGCTCGTTTTGGGCGCCCGATATCATCCATATGAATGGATATTTTTATCTGTATTACTCGGTATCGACTTTTGGCTCTTCCAATTCGGCGATTGGCGTTGCGCGCTCGGCGTCACTCACGTCTCCCAACTGGCAGGATCTTGGAATCGTGGTGGAGTCCTATGGCGGCAGTTCAGAAATCAATGCGATTGATCCGGCCTTGTATCGTGACCATGATGGCAAAATTTATATGAGTTACGGTTCATTTTTCGGCGGTATTGGTGTGGCGGAAATTAACCAATCCACCGGTAAGTTAACCGGCAGTGTGACCAAAATTTACGGTGGCAACCACGCCGATATTGAAGCACCTTACATCACCCGTAATGGTGATTATTATTATTTGTTTATCAACCGTGGTGCCTGCTGCAACGGTGCAAGCAGTACTTATTACGTGCAGGTTGCGCGTTCCACTTCCATTTATGGCCCCTACACCGATGTGCGCACGGTGCTCCCCAATGTTGATGGCAAATACAAAGGTCCCGGTCATATTGGTTTGTTAAAGCAGGATGGATGCAATTATGTTTCCACACACTATTACGATTTGAATGATAACGGTGCAGCTAAACTCGATCTATTAAAAATGACTTACAGCAATGGCTGGCCAACATTAACGCGCAATTTTTCTGTGGCGAGTTGCGGTGGTGTAAGCGATGGTCTGTATCGCATTACGGCGCGCCATAGCGGCAAGGATTTATTACCGGCAGCCAAATCCAGTGCAAACGGTGCAATGATCCAGCAAGAAACCTGGAATTCCTATCGCGCGCAGCAATGGTATGTAATTAATCAAGGCACCGGTTATTACAGCCTCATCAATGCGGCCAGTTTGAAAAGCCTTGATGTGTATGACAACGCGACTGCAGCAGGCGCGAATATTGCGCAATGGGATTACTGGGGCGGTGCAGGGCAAAAATGGAGTCTGACCAACAGTGGTGGTTATTACACCATCAAATCACAATTGAGCAACCTGCCGTTGGACGTATTGAATTTAAGCACGGCAAATGGTGCGCAAATCATCCAGTGGAATGCAACCGGTGCAACCAACCAGCAATTTGGTTTAACTCGTTTGAAATAATTTCTATTTGAAAGCTGTAGCGTCATGGTAGTGCAATAGCAGCGCTACAGCTTTTTCCCGTAATAAAAAAGAGGTGATGATGAAACTGACATACAGGGTTCTGGTTAATATGGTTGCGCTGTTCGCATTGGTGGCGGGCCTTTTCAGTTGTAGTAAAAATACCGGGGAAGCGCTCACCAGTCCCGATAAAAACATCAGTGTAAAGGTTTTTGTTACCGACCAGCATACACTGGCCTACCGTGTTGACCGATTGGGTCAACCCGTCATTCTTGACTCTTCCCTGGGGCTGCAATTAACCGATGCGGATTTTTCCCAAAATATAAAAATTGATGCGCACTCACCTGTTACACCAGTGACTGATGTTTACCGAATGCAAGTCGGTAAAAAAAGGGATATCACCTACCAAGCCAATGAACAAACGTTTTCGATTATCAATGCACAACAACAAAAGCTGACCTTGATATTTCGTGTTGCTAACGATGGTGTCGCCTTTCGTTATTCCGTAACTGATTCGACGATTGCGAACAAACAATTTAGTAAAGAAATTACCCGCTTTCATTTTGCAAACACTGCCAAAGCCTGGTTGCAACCAATGGCGGTAGCGCAAACCGGTTGGAGCAACACTAATCCCTCCTATGAGGAGCATTATCAAATGGAAGTGCCGGTTGGCACTGCAGCAACACTCGGGCAGGGTTGGGTTTTCCCGGCGTTATTTAATACCGGAGGTAACAATACGGATCATCAGTGGGTCGTTATTTCTGAAGCTGCCATAGATGGCAGCTGGCACGGTTCCCATTTGCAATCGGGTTCAACTGCCGGCGAGTACACAATAGCTCCCCCGCAGCATGAAGAAGTATTTATTTCGGCAGGCGGAGAAAAAGGTGCGTTGCTGGCGCATGCGAACGATGTATTGCTATCACCCTGGCGAATTATTGCATTGGGTTCATTAGCGCAAGTGATGGAGTCAACGTTGGGAACTGATTTGGCGGCTCCTGCCGTTGCCATGGAAAAAGATTTTATCAAACCAGGCCACAGTTCCTGGAGTTGGGCAATTCTAAAGGATGATTTCACAACCTTTGAGGTGCAGAAAAAATTTATCGATTATGCCGCCGATATGCATTGGGATTACACACTTATCGATGCGGATTGGGATAAAAAAATTGGTTATGAAAAGTTACACGAATTGGTGGATTACGCCGCACAAAAAAATATCGGTATTTTGGTATGGTATAACTCATCGGGTGAATGGAACACCTCGCCCTATAGTCCCAAAAGCCGATTGCTAACATCCGGGCAACGGGAGGCGGAATTTTCCCGCTTGCATGACATTGGTGTAAAAGGCGTAAAGATTGATTTCTTTGGTGGCGATGGACAATCCTTTATGGATTATTACATCGATATTTTAAAAGACGCCGCCGCCCATCAATTACTGGTGAACTTTCACGGCGCTACTTTGCCGCGTGGTTGGCAACGCACCTTCCCGAATTTAATGACCATGGAGTCCATCAAGGGATTTGAATTTACAACCTTCACCCAGGCAGACCAGGACGCGGTTGCGCAACATGTAGCTACGGCATTATTCACGCGCAATATTTTTGATCCCATGGATTTTACGCCGATGGTTTTCGGTGATATCCCCAATATTAAACGTGTCACTGAAAATTCATTTGAGTTGGCGGAGTCAGTACTAATGATTTCCGGTATCCAGCACTTTGCTGAAATTCCTGAAGGCATGGCTACCGTCCCCGATTATGTAAAAGATTTCCTGCGCGACTTGCCGCGTGAATGGGATGATGTGAAGTTTATCGAAGGTTATCCTGGAAAATTTGCGGTAATTGCGCGCAAGGCGGGCGATACCTGGTACGTCGCGGGTATTAATGCAGAACAGGAAAATAAAACACTGGCACTGGATTTAAGTTTTATTGGCGATAAAAACGGCTATGTCATTGCCAGTGGTGACACTGAAAGAAGTTTTGTCCGGCAGGAAATAACTAATGACGCACCACAAACAATTACCCTGCGACCAAATGCCGGTTTTGTGATGGTATTGAAGTAGGTGCTGCGCGCCGCGCCGGCTGAGCTTGTGAACCGCAACATTATTGTGCCTTCGTAGCCTCAAAACCAAAAAGCGAAATGTGAGTGGAGGGTGTTGCTGATTAATTAAAAATATCACAGCAAATAGATCGTGTTGCGGATCATCGCTCAGCCTGCGTGGTCCGCAGCAACCTAAAAAAACGATGTAAATAGTGAGAGATGTACAATGAAAAAATTATTAACCGGATTTTTATTGCCCATTATTTTGTTGGGTTGTGGAGCAAAAGAATCCAACAAAAATACTGCTTCGAATAACAATACTGCTGCACCGGCAACCCGGTCAGATGTGAATACTTTTACCAATCCGATTTATCCCAACGGTGCAGATCCCTGGCTGGAATATTTTGACGGCAACTATTATTTAACGACGACTACCTGGACTTCCCAGTTGGTAATGCGCAAATCGCCCACGCTGGCTGGTTTGGCAACTGCAACACCAATTCATATCTGGTCTGAAAGTGAATTATCGCGTTGCTGTAATTTCTGGGCATTTGAATTCCATCGGTTGAAAACGGAAAAGGGTTATCGCTGGTATGTAATGTATACCTCGGGTATCGCTGAAAATTATGAACGCCAGCATTTAAGTGTGATTGAAAGCCAGGGCGATGACCCGCTGGGGCCTTACACGTACAAAGGATCGCCTATGCCTGATACCTGGAATATCGATGGTAATTATCTGGAGCACAACGGACAATTATATTTGTTGTGGTCTGAGTGGGTGAAGGACGAGCAGTCAATCTTTATCGCTAAAATGAAAAATCCCTGGACCATAACGGGCGATAAAGTATTAATTTCCAAACCCGATTACGCATGGGAAAAATCCGGTATGAAAGTCAATGAAGGGCCGGAAATTTTAAAACGCAATGGCCGGACCTTCATGATTTATTCCGCCAGCTTTTGCAATACACCGGATTACAAATTGGGGTTGATTGAATTAACTGGCGACCCGTTAATACCGGCCTCATGGAAAAAATCTGCCGAGCCGGTATTTAGTAAGGCCAACGGTGTTTATGGGCCCGGCCACAACGGATTTTTCAAATCGCCGGATGGTAGCGAAGATTGGTTGATCTACCACGGTAATGCGAGCGAAAACGAAGGTTGTAGTTCAACCCGCTCACTGCGCGCCCAAAAATTTACCTGGAATGCTGACGATACGCCGCATTTTGGTGAGCCGGTCGAAGCTGGAAAGCCGGTGATTTCCCCCTCTGGTGAAAATGGTCCATTGGTTACCCGGGTACAAGGCACGCAAGTACAGTTGGTTAATAAAGCGAATCAGCAGTGTGTGGCATTTGATAGCAATGGGAAAATTGCTTCCGGGGATTGTAGTAACGAATTGGCGAGCAATTGGGTGCTGGATTACACCGCCAATGGCAATTACCGTTTAGTAAATAACGATGGAAAGTTTTTAGGGCAAAGCAGCGATAAAAACGGCGGTGATCAATGTAATGCAGGAGTCTCCGGTAATTTAACGATTGACCCATGGCATAACCAGCTTTGCCAGCAATGGCAATTGGTCCCGCATCATCAAGGTTGGTTACGTTTGATTAATGCCCAAACAAAGCAACCTATTCAATTTGCAAACTGCACCGAACCGGCACCGGTTGACGAAAAAAAATCCGTGGAAGATGTTGCACAATTTATGGAACCTCAGCCTGCATGCGCATTGTGGCGTATTCAACCGCTGCAAGGCGTTGCCATCACCAGCGTACAAAGTGGTAAAGCCCTTGGTTTTGCCGGCGCAGTAACAACAGGGGCTAATATCGAGCAGGATGAATGGAAAAACCTGGCTAGCCAGCGTTGGGTATTTGTTCACACTGACAATGGTTTTTACCAGATCCAGTCAGCCGCGGATGACAAGCTGTGTGTAAGTGTGGCAAATAAATCCATTGTCCCGGGGGCAAATATCGAACTCGCTACCTGTGATGGTAACCATGCGCAATGGCAAGTGGATTTCCTTGCTGATGGCACAGTGAAACTGGCCAATCGCAAAAGCAACCTGGTAATTGACCTGGCGCATTGCGGCCTTGCCAACCATACCAATTTTGCCCAGGGGCAATGGTTAAATTCCAATTGCCAGCGTTTTCAGTTAAAACCAATCCCGTAATACTGCTGGCCGCTAGCAATAATGACGGTGAACAGGGTAGTAGTGATTACGATATTTTCTGTGAACTCATTGCAGATTCTTTATTATCAATATTCGGATACAAAAACGGCAGCCATTTGGCTGCCGTTTTTCACGATAAAACAATGCGCAAATTACTTGCCTGCAGCAATTGAATCCTCAATAAAATTCAACGCTTCATCAATTAACGCCAACATCGCCTGACGGGCGCGTTCCGGGTTGCGGTTTTTAATCGCGTTGAAAACTTTGGAGTGGTCTTCCACTACGCCTTCGTGGTTGCCTTTGATTGGGTTGGTGTGGCTGATACTGACGCGCAGTGCAGTGGAAATAAAATCGCGCAGGCGAATATAAAAACGGTTGTTACTTGCGTACAAAATGCTGACGTGGAATGCGATATCTGCTTCCAGGTCTTCTTTGCTGTTCCCTTCGGCTTTGCGCATTCCCTCGAGTGCAGTTTCAATAGCATCAAGCCTGGTTTGATCGGCGTAACGTGCCGCCAGTGCGGCCGCTTCCGGTTCGATTGCAATACGCACCTGCAAAAATTCTTTCAATACATGCAGTGAAGGTTTGCTTTCCAGGACCCAACGCAATAAATCCGGGTCAAAAATATTCCACTGGTCTTCCGGCTGGATGCGAATGCCCTGGCGGGGTTTGCTGGTAATCAGGCCTTTGGCCGATAACATTTTTACCGCTTCGCGGACGGCACTGCGGCTTACACCGAACTTCTCACATAACTCCGCTTCGGTTGGCAGGCTGTCATCAACAAATTCACCGCAGATAATCGTGCGTCCCAGTTCTTGTACCATGCGTTGTGAAAGATTGAAGTTGCGATCAAGAATTGCCATCGTTGTCATTGCTCTGAGAGACCGAATTTATGGCAGCAGATTAACGATTTATTGTTAATAATACAATCTGAGTATTGCGCAAAAGCGGTTCGTTTTGGCAACAGATTCAGGGTAATCGATGCAGATCGGTCCAGGCGGGCGCGGGTTTCCAATTTGCTGCCCAGCCGGGTAGATCAACGGCGGGCATAGGGCGTGCGATGCCATAACCCTGGGCTAATTCACAGCCGAGCGGAATCAGTAGTTCGCCGTGGGCAACGGTTTCGACTCCTTCGGCAATCACCTGGCGATGGAACGCATTGGCAAGACCGATGACACCTTTAACAATAGCGAGGTCATCGGCATCATCGAGCATATCGCGCACAAAGGTCTGGTCGATTTTTAATAAATCAGCCGGCAAGCGTTTTAAATAAGTGAGTGATGAATAGCCAGTGCCAAAATCATCGACCGCAAAATTCACCCCGAGCGCGCGGCAGCGACGCATAATATCGGCAACTTCGGCAATATCTTCCAGCGCACTCGTTTCCACAATTTCCAATTGCAAATAGGCGGGGGGCACTTGTGGGTGTGCTGCCAATTGTGCGGCTAGCTGGGTGACGAATTCGCTGCGCTGCAATTGCAATGCGCCGATGTTTACACTGACTGGAATTAATAATCCCATGGTTTGCCAACTGGCAATTTGCGCGAGGGCTTCGTTAATTACCCAATCGCCCAGTTCAATACTGAGCGGGTGATCTTCAATCACTGGCAAAAATAAGGCGGGCGATAACAAGCCCCGTTCCGGATGTTGCCAGCGCACCAACGCCTCTGCACCGATAATTGCGCCGGTGCGCATATTAACCTTGGGTTGGTAATACAGCACAAATTCATGCCGATCCAGCGCAATGCGGATATGCTCAATGGTTTCGCGCTGGGTTTTTACTGCAATATCTTTCGCAACATCAAACAGGTGATAACAGTTTTTCCCCGCTTGTTTGGCGATATACATGGCCTGGTCGGCATGACGTAATAATTGGTCTGCATCGGCGACGTCTTGCGGATAAATCGTCGCACCAATGCTCGCTGAAACACGCAATAACTGTTGGTTCAATGTTACCGGCTCGGCGGCGACATTTAATAATCGCGTTAACACTGTTTCATAATCTTCGGGTTGTTCAAGATCAACCATTACCGCAACAAATTCATCACCGCCAATACGCGCCAGTGTATCGCCTTCACGTAATACTTCTTTTAAACGATGGGAAATATTTACCAATAGTTGGTCGCCGGTGTCGTGGCCGTGTTGATCATTTACCGCTTTAAAGCCATCCAGGTCCAGATAAAGTACCGCCAGTGAATGACCGTTGCGATGACTGCGTGCCATGGCTTGTTTTAATCGGTCGGCGAGTAAAACCCGATTGGGCAAACCAGTTAGTGCATCGTAATGCGCAATGTATTCCAGTTGGCGCTGATGCTCTTTTAGCGGGGTAATGTCGGTAAATAAATTGACATAATTTTGTGTAATACCATGAACATCCTGCACGGCGCTAATGGTCATCATCGCTGCATAAAGTTCACCATTTTTGCGGCGATTCCATACTTCACCATACCAGTTTCCACTGTCCACCAGGCTGTGCCATAACTGGGCGTAAAAATCCTGGTCGTGTAAACCGGATTGCAACAAGCGTGGATTTTTCCCCATTACTTCTTCGCGGCTATAACCGGTGATATCGGTAAATACCTGGTTGGCTTCAATGATATTGCCCTGGGTATCGGTAATTAAAATACCTTCGCGCGCGTGGGTGAACACACTGGCGGCCATTTGCAAACGCGCTTCAGCATGGCCTTGCTCGATGGCGAGTGAAGTTAGTCGTGCCTCGCTTTCAATTAAATTAATTTCGTAATCATTCGGGTTGCGCGAATCCTTGATGTAAAGCGCAAAAGTGCCGAGCACCTGGCCTTGCGCGGAAAAAACCGGTTGCGACCAACACGCCTCAATACCTGCTTCGCGGGCCAAATCGCTGAATGCGTTGGTCCATGGATGACTGTGAACGTCAGTAATAATTACCCGGTGACGAAAAAAAACGGCGCTACCGCAAACACCCATGCCCGCACCAACGGGCAGGCAATCAATTGCTTTAAGAAAAAAATCCGGCAAATTGTGTGCTGCACCACTGTGCAAATGTTGCCCGTCACTATCCAGTAACATAATGCTACACATGCAATCGGGTAATAGTTTTTCCACGTCGCTGGTAATCGTTTTTAAAATTTCCGGCAGCGATACTTTAGCGATTAACATCTCCAGGATGCGATTATGATGTTGATGGCGGCGCTCGGCTTGTTTGCGCTCGGTAATATCCTGGTAGATGCCGGTGAGGCGAACTAATTTGCCATTTTCAAAATGGGATGTGCAGGTCGTCCGCACGTCAATCTTGCGCCCTTTGAACGTATATTTTTCCAGTTCAATATCAAACACTTCACCGGTTTCCATGGCGCGGCGCAAGGCTTCCTCGATGCGCTCGCGCGATCCGGGTAAATAGAGGGAAAAACCTTCGTCGAAACCGGGTGTATATTCTTGTGGTGTGGTGTCGTGAATACGAAATGTTTCCGCAGTCCAGTGAATACTGCGCGTGGGCACATGCATTTCTACACCGCCCACTTTGGCAATACTTTGCGACGCCTCCAGAATGCGCGCGCTGGTACGCAAATCGGCGAGTTGCTTGCGCTCTACACTGATGAGATCGGCTAATTTTTTTTCCAGCGTTTGTAATTCCTGGCGTTGGATTTCTGTTGCCAGTTTGTAGATTTGCAGTTCCTGTTCCAGTTGTTGCTGGGACGATAATTGCTGGGTTGACAGTTCTGCACTATTTTTTGCTGCGCGCGGGAAACGCTGCTGCCATTCTGCCAGCGCGCGTGCATAAATATCGGTTGGGTTCGGGGATGGTTCGGCGGCCATTGCTATCACTAGTCCTTCGCTTGAAACTCCCTTGGGCAAAATGCCCTGAGGCGTTGATATTGCTGATGAAATATAGCAGCGGCAAGCGGCGATGTCGAAGTGTGACATTGTTATTTTTAATGAATGTTAAATTTAATAGAACGAAAGAAACAGGAGCAATGGTAATTGGATCAAAATAGCTATGACAGCAAAATTTTTATGGCATAGATAATGCGAAAAAATGTTTTTAATAACATAACACTAAAAAATATTGGCGTTTGTGTCATCTCTGTGTAATGGACTGTAATAAATTATTAGTGTTGATGTGCCAGAAAACGCCGGGGTTAGCCGGCGCCATGCGCATGATTGTTACCAGCAAGTTAACCAAACATTATTGGCTGTATTATTGCTGGCCTGCTTTTTTATCATAAAAATTTTTCAATACGTAAAACGCTTTTTTCTTCTCTCCGGTATTGGAATAAATTCCCTTGCGGTTGAACTCGTCTTGTATACCGGGTAAGTGGCGGCGCGGGGAGCGGAAGTCGGTGAGAATCCACGGTGAGGTCCCGACAAAGCCATCAATGCCATCGAGCATTTTCAAGGTTTTGATATAGAGGTTTTCCTGGAATTCTTCGGTGAAAATTTTATCGATATCGCCGTGGTTGCCAGCGCGGGCATCGCCGCCGAACTCGCTGATAAACACCGGTTTGTTGTAATTGATTTCCCAGCTGATGCGATCAATTTTTTCCGGCGCGCCATCGTACCAGCCAATGTATTGGTTGAAGCTTACCAGATCCAGGTGCTCTGCCAGCGGATCTTCAACCACGGCGATGCTCGCGTTATCCGCACGATAATGCTTTTCCATGGCGGCACTTAGCAAACGCGAATTATCAAGGCGGCGTGCTGTGGTGGCGAGGCGGGCGAGGAATGTATTGCGCGCATCCGATACCGGCGTTTCATTGGCGAGTGACCAGATAATTACCGCCGCGCGGTTTTTATCGCGTTCAATCATCGCCGTTAATTGCGCCTCTGCATTTTGGTAAGTCGCTTCGTTGTTCCAGTTAATCGTCCAGTACACCGGGATTTCCGACCACACCAATAAGCCCATTTTTTCTGCGAGGCGCACCATATCTTCATTGTGCGGATAGTGGGCGAGGCGTACAAAGTTTGCATTAAATCCTTTGGCCCAATTCAATAACTGTTGTGCTTCCGCTGCATTTTTTACCCGGCCACCGCCCCGGGCGGAATATTCTTCATGTACAGATACCCCACGCAGAAAAACCGGTTTGCCATTCAATAATAATTGTTTGCCCCGGGTGCTGATGCTGCGCAGGCCGACCGTGTCAGAAAGTTTGTCGTTACCTGCGGTAATCTGGATTGCATAGAGTTTTGGATTTTCCGGCGACCAGAGCTCCGCGTTACCCGCACTAAAAGAAAAATTCGCTTTACCGTTTTTATCCGCCGTTATCGTTTGCTTGATATTTAATTCTGGCACCTTGACTGAAATTTTCTCACCACCTTTGGCACCATCCAGTAGTACCGCGCCCGTAACGGTTTTATCAGTGAGTGAAGCGAGTGCAATTTTATAATCGCGAATGAACGTTTTGGGAACAGTGATCAGTTTTACGTCGCGGGTGATACCGCCGTAATTCCACCAATCGGTATTTAACGTCGGGATTGCGTCGGCGTGGCGCTTGTTGTCGACTTTTACTACCAGCGAGTTATTTTTTTCGTTTAATTTCCCGCTGATTTCATAATAAAAGGGGGTAAATCCGCCCACATGCACACCGAGCTTTTTACCATTCAGATAAACATCTGCACGGTAATTAACAGCACCGAAGTATAAAAAAGTGCGATCAGTTTTTTTTGCTTTGGGGGCATCGAATGTTTTGCGATACCACACCGTACCTTCGTAATAATAGAGTTTATCAGTTTGTGTGTTCCAATCGCCGGGCACTTGCAGGCTGGCGGATTTATCGAAATCATATTCGAGTAAATCGCCGGGCGTTTTTTGTTTGGAATCGGTGAAGTAGGCGTTTTGCGATGGTGTTTCCTGTTGGTCAAACGGTTCGTAACGATAGTTGTAGTAACCATTTTCGTAAGGATCAACGATGATTTTCCATTCGCCGTTTAACGACGTGGCAGCGCGATTATACGCCTGTAAGGGCAGGGGTTGGAGCGATAAGTCGGGAGTCACTGTTTGTGTGGCAAATGCGCCGTGCGCAAACCAGGCGCAACCGCACAGGGCGCCGAGTAGAAATTTTTTCATAGTTTTTCTCTGTTGACTGATGGTCTTATGGTTTATGTAGCGGCGCTTGTCTGTGCAAGCTGGTGTCAGGATCAGTAGAAAAGCGTGTCGCACTGTTTATTAATTAATGTGAATTGGTGTGCTTGTATGCGACCTGAGGGGATTTTAGTCCGGTTTGTTGTGCGAGTTTAAGCGGGGCGGGGTAAATAATTGTTAATCGCAAACTGTTTAGCGAACCCAATCTTCCACTGTTAAAACCTGGGTACGCTGAAATTTACATAAATTATTGGTAATTAAAATGCAGTTTTCTGCTAATGAGTGACCTGCCATTGCCGTATCGTTAACGCCGGTAGGCAGATCGCTATTACCGGGTTGCAATTTAACGGTGGTGTCCACTGCATTTTTATCCCATGGCAAAATAGCATCGGCACCTTTTATAAAAAACGACCTGGTTTTTACCATCGGTGAAGATCGATACTGTGCGCATCATTGCCGCCATAGAGCCATTATTGATAGGGCAATTTATTGAATAGAACAATAGTTAATCATTGCCTGGCATATGCCTTGCGCGTTGCTAATCCAAAATTACGCAATTTCTCCATATACAGATAAACCACCGGCGTGGTGAACAAGGTCAGCAACTGGCTCACTGCCAGGCCGCCGATAATGGTGATGCCGAGCGGGGTGCGCAATTCAGAGCCTTCGTTGAATCCAAGAATTAATGGCAGTGCGCCGAGCAGGCCGGCGAGGTTGGTCATCAGGATCGGGCGCAAGCGGATTAATGCGGCTTGATAAATTGAATCGCGCGACGAAAGCCCTTCATTGCGCTCCAGCTCCAGCGCGAAGTCGATCATCAGGATCGCGTTTTTCATCACTATGCCGATCAACAAAAATAAGCCGAGCATGGCGATCAAACTGAACGGTGTATCGGTGAGCCAGAGTGCGAGCAAGGCCCCGATTCCGGCGGATGGCAATGTGGACAGAATGGTGAGCGGATGAATGGTGCTCTCGTACAAAATGCCGAGGATTAAATACACCGCGAGCAGCACGCATAAAATCAATACCGCCGGGTCTTGCGCCATACCCGGTGTGCTTGGCCCCCAGCCCGGGCGGGTGCTACCTGCCGGGGCGAGATACACTTCCTTGGGCATCATGATCTCGGCAACCTTCGCCTCAATCGCTGTGCGAGCCTGTTCTTCTGTGACGCCTTCGGCCAGGCCATAACCGATGCTTTCCGATACAAACTGGTTGCTGTGACGTACTCGGTCCTCCGCCAGCCCGTAATCAAAACTCGAAAACGTTGAGAGCGGAACGCGGTTGCCATCGCGCGTGATGACTTGCAATTGATTGAGTATTTCCGGCGTTGCGGTGTAACCGGGCTCCAGCTCCATGACGACGCGGTATTGGTTCATCTCCTCGTACATGGTGGACACTTGCCGTTGCGAAAATGAATTGTTGAGCACGCTGGCGATGGTAGCCATGTCCACGCCTAAACGTTGCGCGGCTTCGCGGTCGATATTGAGGTTAATTTGCTGGGTACCTTCTTCCTTGACTCCGTCCACTTCGACCAGCTCCGGCATTTTTTCCATGGCGGTTGTGAGTGTGGCCGCCCATTTGTAGAGCTGGCGGATGTCGTCCGAGAGCATCATGACTTCGTGTTGGCTGCGGCTAAACGGCGAGCTCAGGCGAATATCCTGATCCGGCCCTACCATTAGCAGGGCACCGGGAATACTGGGCAGTTCACGGCGGATGCGATCAGTCACTTCCATCACTGAAACCCCGCGCTCGGCCATGGGTTTGAGGCTGATACGCATCCACGCGTTGCTTACGCCATTGCCGCCACCGCTCGCCCCGAAGACATCTTCGATAGCGGGATCATTGAGGAGCACGCGGCGGAATTCCTGGATTTTGGGTTGCATCAATTGGAATGAAAAACCGTCATCGCCGCGAATAAAGCCGGTCATCTGGCCGGTATCCTGCTCGGGCAGCATGGTTTTGGGGATGGCGATGTAAAGGTAAATATTCACGCCGATTACCGCAGCCAGGATCAGCATAACGATGCGGCTATGGCGCAAGGCCCAGTCGAGTGCGACGGCGTAACCCTTTTTCAAATCATCGAAGACGCTGGGTTTTTCTTCTTTTTTGGCCTCGGCCTTGAGCAATTGGCCACAGAGCGCGGGGGTCAAGCTTAAGGATACCAGCAGCGAAATAATCATCGCCGCCGCGAGTGTGATGGAGAATTCGCGAAAGAGTTTTTCCACTACCCCGCCCATCAGCAAAATGGATACGAAAACCACCACCAGGGTTACATTCATCGCCAGCAAGGTAAAACCTACTTCGCGCGCGCCCTGGATCGCCGCTGCAAACGGTGGCATCCCTTTTTCGATATGGCGTTTGATATTTTCGAGGACCACGATGGCATCATCGACCACCAATCCGGCGGCGACGATCAATGCCATTAGCGATAAGTTATTGAGCGAAAACCCCCACAAATACATCACCGAAAATGCGCCGATAATGGCGACGGGAATGGCAAGGCTGGGAATCAACGCGCTTTGGGCGCTGCGCAAAAACATAAAGACTACGCCGACTACCAGCAATACCGACACGGCGAGGGTGATTTGCGCTTCGCTCAAGGTGGCGCGGATGCCGGGCGATCTGTCCATCACCACTTTCAATTGCGTATCGCCAGGCATTAGCGCCCGCAGGTTGGGCAACTGCGCGTTGATTGCATCGATAGTCTCAACAATATTGGCCCCGGTCTGGCGGCTGACAGTGAGGGTCACCGCCGAGCTGTGGTTGTGGAAACCATCGGTATAGCGGTTTTCCACCGAGTCGCTGACGGTTGCAACATCGCGCAACCGCACCGGGCCGGCATCGCCGTAGTGCACTACCAGGTTCTGGTAATCGGCGGCCGTACGCAGGGTTTCGCTGGTGTACACCTGCCAGCGCGAATCATTTTCTTCAAGAATGCCCATGGGGCGCTGCACATTGGAATTGCTGATGGCATTGCGCACTTCATCCAGTGCTATGCCGTAGCTGGCGAGGGCGTTGGGGTTTAACTGGATGCGTACAGCGGGCAGCGAAGCTCCGTCAATTCCCACCTGGCCGACGCCTTTAATCTGCGACAGTTTTTGCGCGAGGATGGTGGATGCCGCATCGTACAACGCGCTCGGCGATAGGTTGGGTGAACTCAGCGCCAGGGCCATGATCGGCGCTTGCGACGGGCTGATTTTTCGATAGCCCGGGTTGCCCGGCATGCCGGCAGGAAGTTGGCCGCGGGCGGCATTGAGTGCAGCTTGCACATCGCGCGCGGCGGAATCCAGATCGCGGTCGAGGGTAAATTCCACCCAGATAAACGTGGAACCCTGGGTCGAGTTGGAGTTAATCGCAGTGACGCCGGGAATACTGCCCAGTGCGCGTTCCAGCGGAGTGGCTACCGTGGCCGCCATACTTTCCGGGCTGGCGCCGGGCAGGCCGGCGTAAATCTGCACGGCCGGGAAATCCACTTGCGGCAGAGGCGCCACCGGCAGCATCCGCCAGGATAAAAGCCCGAGCAATACAATCCCGATAGCCACCAGACAGGAAGCAACGGGCCTTTTAATAAACGGTTCTGCGATTGTCATAAGATTGTCCGTAGGTTGCCGGTGAGGAACGAACCGCAACACGACCATCTCCCCCGCGCCAACCAAAAGCCAAAAATGTGCATGAACAGGATTTTGGTGTGAGTTGAGAGATGGACATGTTGCGGTTCGTTCCTCACCAGCAACCTACGTGCGCGCCTCTTCAGAAATAGTGCCAGCGTTGGCTTTATTCACCCAACGATCAAAAAACAAATACACCACCGGGGTGGTGAACAGGGTTAATACCTGGCTGACCAGCAAACCGCCAACCATTACCAGCCCCAGGGGTTGGCGCAACTCGGCGCCGGAACCGCTGGCGAGCATTAAAGGAATCGCGCCAAACAAAGCCGCGAGGGTGGTCATCAGGATCGGGCGGAAGCGCATCAGCGCCGCGCGATGGATGGCTTCGCGCGGGCTCATCCCCAGTGTGCGTTGGGCTTCGAGCGCAAAGTCCACCATCATAATGCCGTTCTTTTTCACCAGCCCGATTAGCAACACCACCCCGATAACCGCAATCAGATCCAGCGGTTGTCCGGTCAGCAACAAGGCCAGTAAGGCACCAACGGTAGCTGAGGGCAAGGTCGAGAGAATTGTTACCGGGTGGATAAAACTTTCGTAGAGCACACCGAGCACGATGTACATAGTCACCACGGCCGCAAGTACCAGCCACAAGGTGTTGCTGAGTGATGCGCGGAACGCTTCGGCGGCCCCCTGGAAGCGCAATTCGACGGCGGCGGGCAAATCCAGGTCGGCTTGTGCTGCTTCGATGGCGTCAATGGCTTCGCCCAGGGAGGCATCTTCGGCAAGGTTGAAGGACACGGTCGTTGATGGGAACTGGCTTTGGTGGTTAATCAGCAGCGGGGTGGGGCGCTGGGTAATTTTGGCCAGGGTCGAGAGCAACACCGGTTTGCCACTGCTGGAATTTACATAGGTGTTTTCCAGTGCTTTCAAGCCCTGGGCATAATCCGGGTCCACCTCGAGCACGACGCGATACTGGTTAGCTTGCGTGAACAGGGTGGCGATTTGCCGCTGCGCATACGCGGTCTGCAAACTACTGGCGATATTGCTCACACTCACCCCCAGGCGCGCCGCTGCGTCCCGGTCAATGTCCACATAGGCTTGCAGGCCGCGGGTTTGCAGGTCCGCAGCCACATCGGCGAGCGCCGGCTCCTGGCGCAAACGCTCCAGTACGCGCGGCAGGGTTTGATCCAACAAGGCTATTTCCGGGGCAGTCAGGGTGAACTGGTATTGGGTGCGGCTGACGCGATCCTCAATACTCAATTCCTGCAATGGCTGGAACCAGGCGGTGATGCCGCTAATGCCGGCGATTTTTTCCTGCAACTGGCGAATAACTTCGCTGGCATGGCTATCGCGCTCGCCGTGGGATTTGAGGTTAATGAGTAAACGGCCGGAATTGAGGGTGATGTTGCTGCCATCCACCCCGATAAATGAAGAAAGGCTCTCCACATCCGGGTCTTGCAGGATCAGGTCGGCAATTTGCTGCTGGCGTTCGGTCATGGCGGCGAAGGAGGTATCTTGCGGAGCCTCGGTGATCGCCTGGATGGCGCCGCTGTCCTGTACCGGGAAAAACCCTTTGGGGACGAGCAAATACAAACCGGCGGTGACGACGATAGTACCGATCATCACTGCCATGGCGGCAGTTTCGCGTTCCAGTACTTTATCGAGCAGTTCGCCGTAACGGCGGATGACCTTATCGAGGAAGTCGGGTTTGTTTGCATCATGCACCGGTGCGGTCTTGAGCATGCGCGCGCACATCATGGGGGTGAGGGTGAGCGATACGACCAGGGAGATGCCAATCGCCACCGCCAGCGTAATCGCGAATTCCTGGAACAGGCGCCCGACCAGGTCGCCCATAAACAATAACGGGATTAATACTGCGATTAGTGAAATCGTGAGTGACACCAGGGTAAAACCGATTTCCCCTGCGCCTTTCAATGCGGCATTCATAGGCGTTTCACCTTGCTCGCGGTGACGGGCAATGTTTTCCAGCATCACAATTGCATCGTCGACCACAAAGCCGGTGGCGATGGTGAGCGCCATCAAGGTCAGGTTGTTAATGGAGAAATCGAGGAAATACATGGCCGCAAAGGTGCCGATCAATGACAGCGGCACCGCCAGGCTGGGGATAATCGTGGCGGGCACCGAGCGCAGGAACACCCAGGTCACTGCAACTACGAGCAAAATCGCAAATACCAGCTCTTTTTGCACATCGCGGATGGACGCGCGGATGCTGTGGGTGCGGTCGCTGAGCACCTCGATTTTTGCGGCTGCGGGCATGGTTACCATCAACTTGGGCAACAGTGCTTCGATGCTATCGGCCACATCAATAACGTTAGCGCCGGGCTGGCGCTGGATATTAATCAGCACCGCTGGTTGTTTGTTGGCCCAGGCGGCGAGGAAGCGATCTTCTGCGCCTTGCTCTACGGTAGCAATATCGCCCAGGCGCAACGGAGAACCATCGCGCCAGCTAACAATAAGGTTGCGGTATTCATCGGCAGAGCGGATCTGGTCATTGGCATCCAGCATGGTAGAACGGTACTCGCCATCGAAGCTGCCTTTGGGCTGGTTGGTATTGGCGGTAACGACGGCATTGCGTACCTGCTCCAGGCTCAACTGGGTGTTGGCGAGTGCATTGGGATTGACCTTGATGCGGATTGCCGGCCGCTGGCCGCCTGCCAGGGTCACCATTCCTACGCCCGGTAACTGGGCGATTTTCTGGGCCATGCGCGTATTCACCAGATCGTACACCTCCGGCAGCGGCAAGCTTTGCGAGGTAACGGCCAGGGTCATAATCGGCGCGTCGGACGGGTTTACCTTGCGATAGACCGGCGGCGTGGGCAAATCATTCGGCAGCAGGTTGCTGGCGGTATTCAATGCCGCTTGCACCTCTTGCTCGGCCACCCCCAAATCCACCTCCAGCAAAAACTGTAAGGTGATGATGGAGGCTCCGGTGGAGCTGGTGGACGATAACTGTTTGACGCCCGGAATCTGGCCAAGGCTGCGCTCAAGCGGGGCGGTTACGGTGCGCGCCATGACGTCCGGGCTGGCGCCGGGGTTAAAGGTGAAAATCTGGATGATCGGGTAATCCACCTGCGGCAGCGCGGCGACCGGCAACAGGCGATAACCCAGCAAACCGGCGAGCAAAAATGCCAGCATTACCAGTGACGTGGCAACGGGGCGAAGGATAAAGGGGCGGGAAATACTCATTGTTTATCTCAAATAAATAATAAGGTGCGATGTAGCTTCGTAGGTTGGGCAGCCATGCCCAACAGGATGAACGAATGTTGGGCATGGCTGCCCAACCCACGTTTACATCACCTTTACATCTTTGCCTTCCCACAAACGATCTATACCTTCCAGCACGACTTGTTCGCCTTCTTTCAGGCCTTCCAATACCGCAATTCGGTCCGCTTCCAGCGCCCCCAGTTTGATCTGGCGCATGGTGGCTTTGCCGTCATCGATCACATACACATAAGTACCTTTGGAACCGTATTGCACTGCGTCCGCAGGAATGGTCACGGCGCCATCGAGTGTCTGTAAATGCAGGCGTGCGTTGATGAACTGGTTGGGGAAGAGGCCGTCGTCAGCGTTATCGAATTCGGCTTTCAGGCGCAGGGTGCCGGTGGCGGTGTCTATCTGGTTATCGAGCGTGGTCAGCTTGCCAGTGGCGAGCAGGTTTTGTTCGCTGCGATCCCAGGCTTCCACACCCAGTGCTTGTTTATTCGTATTGGCTGCACTGTGAGCCTGGCGCACGGCGATCAATTGGTTTTCCGGGATAGTGAATACCACTGAGATTGGTTTGGTCTGGGTGATGGTGACCAGGCCAGTATTGTCGTTGGCATTGACCAGGTTACCCACATCCACTTTGCGCAAACCGGTGCGGCCAGCAATCGGGGCGGTGATGCGGGTGTAGGAGAGTTGCAGGCGTGCATCTTCCAATTGGGCGGTATGGGTTTTCAAGGTGCCGTGCAGTTGGGCGACCAGGGATTTTTGCTTATCGTATTGCTGCTTGGCGATGGATTTACTTGTCATCAGGCGCTCGTACAGGGCCAGGTCCTCCTCCGCATTTTGCAATTGCGCGCGGGTTTCCTGCAGTGCTCCTTCTGCCTGGTGGAGTTTCACCTGGTAAGGTGCCGGGTCAATTTCCGCCAGTATTTCCCCGGCTTTCACCAATTGACCTTCGGTAAATTTCACACTGATCAACGGGCCGCCGACGCGGGGGCGCACCGTGACATTGTTAAGGGGGGTCACTGTACCTATTGCTTTGAGATGGACTTTTAAATCGCTTTTGCTGACTGCCACCGTATGTACTGGTGTTGGGCCCATCCAGGGATTCGGTGGTGGGGGGCGTTTGGCATCCGGTTGGCGAATGCCAAAAAACCAGAGCAGTAACAGCAGCACAACAACACCAGCACCTACCAGCCAGCGCTGGCCGCGCGAAAGGCGATTTAACGAAGCGAGCATGAATACATCCATCAGTTGATTAATTTGAAACAGATTTTTCTATTCAGATGGTTATAACTGAACAAAATGAAACTTGGGCCATTAGAGCGGGAGGCTATTATGCAAGGAATAAGCCCGCAACGGGTTTTACATTTCTGGACGATTAGTTGCACATTTTGTAATAAATGGAGGAATTTTCCTGAAAGATGGTGGTGCGTTATTGCCCGATATCCAGTTTCTCCACATGCTCGCGCAGCAGGGATATATCCCTATCGATCACTTCACTGCCGTGGATAAGTGAGTGGATGCGCTCCTCAAATTCATTAATAGCGTTATCCAGTGCGATGGCCCCGGGGCCTTGCAATTCGAGAAGGTGGTAAGCCCGCCGTAATTCAGCGATAAAGTGGTTAAAGGTTTTGCGGTTTTCCTCCACCAGGTAGGCATATTGGATATCCAGATTGGATAGCAGATTTTTGATATGGTCTGTCCAGGTGTTTGCTTGCTTGCCAGACTTATTCTTTGATTTTTCAGATTCAATTCGCTTGATACTTTCTTCCGCGGCATTAATCAAACTTCCCAAACTGGTTTCCAGTACCGGGTAAACGTCGGGCGCTGAGGGGAGCTGCATCACCTGGATGCGGGGATTGGTGAATAGTGTTCCTTCATTCAAATGGCTCACCGGTTCGATAGAAGTGGATGAAACCACCAGGTGCTTCAGTGCAGCATTGAAATAGCGTGCGGGAAAATATTCGGCCTTGCCAAGCGATGAGGAAATTACAAATCCCGTAGACGGATGGAAGGTCTTGATAAATTGCACTAATTGCTTGCCCACTTGTTCAATCGATGTGCACTTCATTAAATCCATAATCAAATAATTAATTGCATGAAGTTGCTGATAGTGCGCCACTGTTTTTTCCAGTTCGCGGGTGATCATGGTTAATTCTTCGCGGGTATCGGAATTATCTGGCAATGGGGTTTCACTGTTTGGCACAGCTGCTTTTTCCCGCAGCCGTGTATAGAGCGCTTCAACTTCACTTTCCAGGGTGTTGATACAGGTATGGCACTCCTTGACCAATCGTTCAAGCCGCTGGATTTCCTCCTCTTTGCTATGGCGTTGCTCTGGTGAATCACTGGTATCCAGCGCCGTTCGCAAATTATGAATCTCTTGTTCGAGCTCATGGATAATTGAGCGCTGGTGTTGATTATTTTTCTTCAGTTGTTGAATCTCGCCCAGAATATTGTCGTGGGCCGCCTGTTCATTGGCCAGGGCATGGTTTAAATCAATAGGGTGTATTGCGCTAGGGGTGGTTGCGGGGCTGTTATCCGGCGGGATATCGCGCAATAACTGTGCATAATTGGTGATTTGGAGCCGGGCATCGTGCAATTGTTTTTTCAGGTTACCTATGTATTGATCGGATTTCATTAATTCGATTTCGAGGATATTGAGCTGGTCTGCCATTTTTTTTTGCAGTGCGGGTGAAAATTGTGCGGGATAGTGTTTTAAATCTTGCAGCAAGCCGGTTATTTTTTGATTGCGCTCGTTGGAGCTATCAATAAATTTATCGAGTGAATCATCGCCCCACAATCGAATCGAATCTGTCTGGCGGCCCAGGGGGGAACCCTCTTGTAAATACTTCAACTGGTTAAGCATATTGGACAGGTTGTTGATCGTGCGCTGGCTTTCCATCTGATAATCTTCCAACCGCTTTTGATATTCCTCCTGTTTTTTTTGATGCTCCCTGAGCGTTGTGATTTCCTCTTGCAATGCGTTTACTTTTTCTGCCTGGGAATCATCTTTATCACCCCAGTGCACCAGGTCGGCGAGTCTTTTTTCCAGGATTCCCCAGCCGGCATGGGTTATTCCAAGCTCTTCGAAAACCTCTTTTTCTGCTGCCAGATAAATACTGCGTAATGCCGCCACCTTGCCACTGTATGAATGGCTATGGTTCATCCGCGGGGTGGTGGAGGATGTATGTTTTTCATAGCGTTGCAATGAATCGCCCAAGGCAAACTCAAAATAATTATCGAGCGTGTTGGGGTTTTCTATTTTTTGCGGAGCATCGTAAAAAGAAACCGGGGGCTCCTGGGCTTGTTGCCCATATGCCGCTTTTAATTCATGAAATTTTTCGAGCAGCTTTTTTATTTGTGCGCGCTGTTTGCGAATATGGTAAATCGCTAAAAAGAGTATGACCAGGAGCGCAAAAATCAACTCTCCCGGAATCAGGGTTGGTAGTGAAATACTTGTTTCCATTGTGTCCCTGCATCCCCTGGACGTTGGTCATTAAAGGCTAGCATAGGGATTGGTTTGCACCGATGTTTATACCTGTTTCCCTCCATGAAATGATTTATGTGTCAAACCTGAATTGTTGGTGCGTGCGTTGAAAATTCGATTCGCCCGAATGAGGGAATTGCGCTGCTAACCCGGATTAAAAATTATCCAAATTGTTAACCGGTTCTCAGTAATCCACGTCTGAAAACACAAAAATGACAGCGCTGTCTTAATTAAATGAGACAAATACTAACAATAATAAAAATAAAACTTTAAGCGTCAAATAAAACTCTCCAAGCAATCATCCGTGTCCCAGCCGTAATCGGGGCGAAATAATTTTTCGGTGTAGATTTTTACGCCATTCGCAGTAACAGGACCACCGGTGCAGTAGCCGCTTCCAAGTGGTGCTGTATGGGCTGTTTGCGTTGCGCAGACGACAGGAGTGGATGTTGGTCACTGCCCTGATATCGGGGCGTTCTAATAAAAAACCAGGGTTTAACCCTTCAATCCATGTTTCGTCCAAGGAGACAATAAATGACTACTCCTCCCATCAAGCGCTTCCGGATGGCCCTGCTCGGGCTCGGTGTGCTGGCGGCAAGCTATGGCAGCTCGGCGTTCGCCGCTTGTAGTTATGTAATTACCAATGAGTGGAATACCGGTGCGACCGGTGAAATCCGTATTACCAACTCTACCTCGGCTGCGCTTAGTGGCTGGTCAGTCAATTGGCAATATGCCACCAACCGCCTGAGCGGTTCGTGGAATGCCAATGTGTCTGGTGGCAACCCATACACCGCGTCAAACCTGAGCTGGAATGGCAATTTGCAACCAGGCCAAACCGCAAGCTTTGGTTTCCAGGTGAATAAAAACGGCGGCTCTGCAGAGATCCCGGCTATCAACGGTAGTGTTTGCTCGGGTAACACGTCATCATCAGGCCCGGTTTCGTCTTCCTCTGTGCCACGGAGCAGTTCGTCGTCATCACTCACGGTGTCCAGTTCATCCAGCTCGCTACAATCCTGCACTCAGCAATGTAACTGGTACGGTACGCTCTATCCTGTTTGCGTTACCACGACCAATGGTTGGGGTTATGAGAACAACAGAAGCTGTATTTCCCGCGCGACCTGTACCAGCCAGCCAGCGCCATTTGGCCTGAGCAACTGCGGCAGTTCATCCAGCGTAATCAGATCCTCTTCGTCCTCGTCGCTGCCGCCCTCAAGTTCATCAATCACCTCCAGTAG
Source organism: Gammaproteobacteria bacterium (assembly GCA_021151835.1). Taxonomy (GTDB): domain Bacteria; phylum Pseudomonadota; class Gammaproteobacteria; order Pseudomonadales; family Cellvibrionaceae; genus Cellvibrio. The sequence goes on along the minus strand of JAGKWO010000003.1, from coordinate 104,075 downwards.
CAGCTCGCGTGTTTCGAGTAGCAGTAGCTCGCGCGTCATCAGTAGCTCAAGCGTGGTGAGCAGTAGTTCCAGCATAGTGATTAGCAGCAGCTCCAGCTCGCGTACATCGAGCTCCGTTGTGCCAAGCAGCAGTTCAAGTTCAAGCGTTACTCCCCCGGTTGGTGGCGTATTCCGCGTGAACGCGCAAGGTAACCTGACTAAAGATGGCCAGGCGTTGCCCGCACAATGCGGCAACTGGTTCGGCTTGGAAGGTCGCCATGAGCCCTCCAACGATTCGACCAACCCAAGCGGTGCGCCAATGGAGTTGTACGCAGGGAATATGTGGTGGGTGAACGACAGTAAAGGTTCAGGCCGTACTATCGACCAAACCATGAAAGAGTTGAAAGCTGCCGGCATCACCATGCTGCGTTTGCCGATCGCCCCGCAAACGCTGGAAGCCAATAACCCGCAAGGTATGGCACCTAACCTGAAAAACCATCCATCGATCCGTCAGACCAACGCTCGCCAGGCGCTGGAGGATTTCATCAAGCTGGCTGATCAAAACAACATCCAGGTCTTTATTGATATCCATTCCTGCTCCAACTTCGTCGGTTGGCGTAAAGGTCGCCTCGACGCGCGCCCACCCTATGTGGATAAAGATCGCGTTGGCTACGACTACAGACGTGAAGAGTACTCCTGCTCTGCCACGGGCAACCCCAGCAGCGTGACTAAAATCCACGCGTACGACAAAGCCAAGTGGCTGGCTAACCTGAAGGAAATTGCGGGCTTGCCGGCGAAGCTGGGTGTAACCAACCTGGTGGGTATCGATATTTTCAACGAACCATGGGATTACACCTGGGCCGATTGGAAAGCGTTATCGGAAGAAGCTTATGCTGCGATTGATTCCGTTAACCCTAACCTCCTGATTATTGTTGAAGGTATTTCCGGCACTGCAAACAACCAGGATGGAACGCCTGACACCAAAGATGAAGTACCGCACGGTAATCCGGACCTGAACCCGAACTGGGGTGAAAACCTGTATGGGTTTGCTGATGCGCCGCTCAACATTCCAAAAGATCGTTTGTTGCTGTCACCGCACACCTACGGCCCATCGGTGTTTGTACAAAAACATCACATGGATCCAGCCCAAACCGAGTGCGAAGGGCTTGAAGGTGACTCAGCGGCTGAGCTTGATTGCCGTATTGTGATCAACCCGACCGTGCTTGAAGAAGGTTGGGAAGAGCACTTTGGTTACCTGCGTGCGCAAGGCTACGGTATTTTGGTGGGCGAATTCGGTGGCAACATGGATTGGCCAAACAAAACCAGCCAGGCTGACCGCACGGCGTGGAGCCACATCACCACTAACGTGGATCAGCAATGGCAAATCGCTGCGGTTAATTACTTCAAGAAGAAAAATATCCACGCCTGTTATTGGTCGATGAACCCTGAATCGGCGGATACTTTCGGCTGGTATTTGACGCCTTGGGATCCGGTCAGCGCGAACGACAAGTGGGGTCAATGGACCACGCTTGACCCACGCAAAACCTCGCTGTTGAATTCACTCTGGGGTAGATAATACACAGGGTTGAATAAGTTGCTGAAAAACACCCGGATTCGCGCGCGCGGATCCGGGTGTTTTTATTTGGATCAACGCTGTTTCCCGCTAATTGCGACGGTTGTCACAGTGAGAAGCGGAATGTCATTAATATTGCGGATAATGGCATAAATATTGTTTACGGATTTTTGATTGCAATGAAATAGGGATAAAAAATCTATAAACTGCCGTCACTTTTTTCTGCCCGTTGCCTTAAGGAGTATCAAGTGCAAAACACCAACGGCTTTCGTGTTGATATACAAGGATTACGAGGAATCGCAGTCCTGCTGGTGGTTCTATACCATCTGGATGTGCATTGGCTCTCCGGCGGTTACATTGGCGTAGACATATTTTTTGTGATTTCCGGATATCTGATTACCGGGCATTTAATTGAATCACTGGATTCCGGCCGTTTCCGCTTCCTTGATTTCTACGCCCGGCGTGTTCGTCGGATTATCCCGGCATCGTTATTTGTACTCTTGGTTACCACAGTTATTTCCTGTTTGTTAATGCCGCCCTTACTTCTTCCCAAAATATTGAAAGAATCCATCGCTACCGCGCTTTACATCCCCAATATTTTTTACGCGTACCAGCAAACGGATTATCTGGCGGAAACCACGGTTTCACCGTTGTTGCACTATTGGTCACTCGGTGTTGAAGAACAATTTTATTTTATCTGGCCATTATTATTATTCGTCTGCTGGCGCTACCGGGCAGCAAAAAAGAATTATCTGTTTGTCATCCTGTCCAGTGTGATTTTGCTGTCCTTTCTTGCCAACTTGTATCTCACCACCACCAGCCAATCCTGGGCATTTTTTCTGGTATTTACGCGCGCATGGGAGTTGGGTGCGGGAGGGCTTCTTGCTTTTGTAATAAAAAATAATCTTTTTTCTCTTCGCAATACCGCGCCAGGTGTTGCGGCACTGAGTGGCTGGTTGGGGGTGGCGTTGCTGGGGTATTGCGCCACCTTCTATAACGAGAACACCGTATTCCCCGGCAGCGCAGCCGCGTTACCGGTCGCAGGGGCGATGCTGGTCCTTTTTGCCGGTGCAGCGAGTGGCAGTGCTTCGCTATTAAATAAATTGCTGGTGAATCGACCATTGCAATACCTTGGAATGATTTCCTATTCGCTCTACCTCTGGCATTGGCCGGTAATTATTTTTGTGCAGGAAGTGTGGCCTGATTTTTCGGGAATTTACTTCGTTGCAGTGCTATTCATTGTTTCCTGTGTTCTGGCAGATATGACGTATCGCTGGATCGAAGGACCGTTTCGCCACGCCGGCAGCCGTTTTTATTTTGCGGCAACACCAGCGCTGGTAGCCAGTATGGCGGGGTCGGTGTTTATCGTGGCATTAGCGGGTGCGTATGGTTATCAAATTAAATCCTGGCAGTTGCATAGCGATCAAATCGCACAGGAGTACCAACCTCGCGCTAATCCGGAATTTACGGATTTCGTGCCCCGGAATTTGTCGCCGGATTTACGTAACGCCAGTAAATCGATCGCAGTTGTTTATAACGATGGCTGCCATGATGATTTATTCAGCCTGGAAGCCAGGGGCTGTAAATACGGTGATACAAGCGCGTCGAAAACCTATGTGTTGTTTGGTGATTCGCATGCAGCCCAGTGGTTTCCCGCGTTGGAAAAATATTCAGCAGAACATGGTATTCGGTTGATTACTTTTACCAAAAGTGCATGCCCGGCGATTGATACTGCAATCTTGTTGCAGGGCGTTGAATATTTAAGTTGCCATGCGTGGCGCAAAAAAGCCGTTGAAAAAATTAACCAGCTCAAACCGGATGTCGTGATCCTTTCCAATTACCAGGGCTCAAGGGAGCGTGTTGTGGCGAATGATCCGTTGCGCGAATGGGGTGATGGACTTGAGCGTATGTTTGGCTTATTACCTCACAGCGCACAAATAATTGTGATTGGTGATACCCCCAGCTTTGGGCGCACGCCCGCATTGTGTTTGTCTAAAAACTTGCTGGACACCGACCAATGCGAGCAACCGAAAGGGCGTGTACTGGATGCTGATCTGGCTGACGTGGAAAAGCGTGTGGCGATCAAAAATAAAAAGCATTACATAACGATGAATGATTATTTATGTTCGGAAAAAAATTGCGGCCCTATTATTGATAACGTGCTGGTCTATCGCGATCAGCACCACATCACGATTGAACTCAGTGAAAAATTAGCGGGTGCGCTGGGTGCTGCAATCGAAAGCAAACTCTACCCTCCGCTTGCACGGCATCATTAACAACACGCGCCGCCACTTTCCTGCGCTGAATGGCTATGGCCGGTTGACACATGGATGTGATCGCGATTGCATGGATCCGTAAATCGCCCTGGCCGGTGTTATGCGCCCTGATCGCAGTCTTTGATGTTCAGCGCTGCGCGCGACCTATATAATCGTTGCGCCGTACAGTGTGATCGGGTCCGGATGTAGTTGCGCTGACGGTAAAAATTGTAATAACAATAACAGTATTCAATAGTCTGGTTTATCCATGCCGATGTTTATCGCCGGGTTTGTAGCTAAACATTTGCACCTGTATGGTGCTTGTAATGGCGTTGTGCGCGCCGTTTTTTATACTTCTCTCTTTTGTGATGGCCGGCGGTGGTGGTAATGCCGTCGTTTTTGCGCGCAAGCTTTTTGCATGGATGGGCACGACTGTTTCTTTTATCGCATTTTGCTGGGGCAATCTATGAATAAGATGTGGGCGTGCAAATCTGTAGACCTGCTGTGTTCCGAAGTGGACAGCAGCAAAACCGGCTTGAGGCGCAGCCTGGGGGTGTGGAATCTCATTGCCCTTGGTATCGGCTGCATCATCGGGGCGGGTATTTTTGTATTGAGCGGCCATGCAGCGGCGAATAACGCCGGCCCGGCAGTGGTGTTGTCATTTATAGCGGGCGCGCTGGTGTGCGTATTTGCCGGTCTCTGTTATGCGGAGCTGGCTTCATCGGTGCCGGTTGCCGGTTCGGCGTACACCTATGCTTATGCATCCCTCGGGCAATTTATTGCATGGATCATCGGCTGGGATTTAATTCTCGAATACGCCCTTGGCGCGACTACCGTTGCGATCGGTTGGTCGGGCTACGTTGTCAGTTTCCTGAAAAACCTGGGCATCTACATCCCGGTGCAATTTACCCAGGGGCCCTGGGTGTTTAATGCCGCCACCGGCGAATGGTCGTCCACCGGCAACCTCATCAACCTGCCAGCCGTATTAATTGTGCTTGTTACCAGTTGGTTGCTGGCGATAGGCACGCGCGAATCGGCGCGCGTTAATGCCGTCATTGTGTTGGTCAAACTGGCGGTAGTTTTATTGTTTATTGCCCTCGGCTGGAGCGCCGTGGACCACCAGAATTGGGTAACCGCCGCGAACCCGGCGGGCAGCTTTGTACCACCGGAAGACAGCTTCGGCAATTTTGGTTGGGGCGGGGTGCTGACCGGCGCCGGGGTGGTGTTCTTTGCATACATTGGTTTTGATGCGGTGTCCTGCGCAGCGCAGGAGGCAAGCAATCCCCAGCGCGATATGCCGCGCGGGATTATCGGTTCACTGCTGATCTGCTCGGTGCTGTATGCGCTGGTTGCCTATGTGCTGACTGGCCTGGTGCCTTACGACAAACTCGGCGTACCTGATCCGATTGCCATTGCAATTGACACCCTCGGTGTTAGCTGGCTGGCGCCGGTAGTGAAGCTCGGTGCTATCGCCGGTTTAACCACCGTCGTGCTGGTATTGTTGCTGGCCCAGACCCGTATTTTTTACTCCATGTCGCGCGATGGTTTATTGCCGGCAATCTTCTCCAATGTTCATTCCCGTTTCCGCACCCCATTCAAAACCACGCTGATTACCGGCTTCCTGGTGGCTGCACTCGCCGGGCTTATGCCGATGGGCTTGGTGGGGGAGCTGGTGAGTATCGGCACCCTGTTTGCGTTTGTGCTGGTGTGCCTGGGCGTGTTGGTGTTGCGTAAAACCCGTCCGGATATGCATCGCCCATTCCGCTCGCCGGTGATCTGGTTTGTGGCCCCCGCGGGTGCGCTTTCCGCGTTTGGTCTGATGCTGGGTTTGCCGCTGGATACCTGGATTCGCCTCGCCGTGTGGATGTTGATTGGTGTTGCCATCTACTTCCTGTATGCCTGGCGCCGTTCAACGCCGATGTAATTTCCGTTTTTAATCCCTTAACGATAAGCAATATAAAAATGACTAAACAGATTCGCGCTTTTTTACTCTGGGGCAGTGTGGTTGGTATCGGCGTTAGTGCGTTTGCGGTACTGGCGCTATCCCGTGGCGAAGCTATCAACGCCCTATGGCTGGTGGTGGCTTCACTTTCTGTCTATGTGATTGCTTATCGTTTTTACGCGCGCTACATCGGCAGCCGCGTGATGGAGTTGGATGATCGCCGCCTGACACCCGCCGAGCGGCGCAATGACGGTCTGGATTACGTGCCCACCCACAAATGGGTATTGTTCGGCCATCACTTTGCCGCCATTGCCGGTGCTGGTCCCCTGGTCGGCCCGATCCTCGCCGCGCAAATGGGTTACTTGCCCGGAACGCTGTGGATTTTATTCGGGGTTATTTTTGCCGGTGCCGTGCAGGACGCGATGATCCTCTTTGCCTCCACCCGTCGCGATGGCAAATCGCTCGGCGAAATGATGCGTATGGAAATGGGCAACTTCGCCGGTTTGGTCGGCATGGTCGGAATACTCGCGATTATCGTGATCCTGCTCGCCGTGCTCGGCATGGTAGTGGTGAAAGCACTGGTAGCCAGTCCATGGGGCGTGTTTACCCTGCTGGCGACAGTACCAATTGCCATCTTCATGGGGGTTTACTCGCGCTGGATCCGCCCCGGCCGGGTGCTGGAAGTATCGCTGGTTGGTTTTGTATTGCTGATGGCCGCGCTGGCTTATGGTAGTGAGGTTGCCAAACACCCCTATTGGGGGCCGTTCTTTTCACTGGATGCTGAAACGCTCGCGCTGGGATTGATCGGTTATGGTTTTATCGCGGCAGTATTGCCGGTGTGGTTGCTGCTGGCGCCGCGCGATTACCTTTCTACCTTCCTCAAAATCGGCACCATTGTGTTGCTGGCCATCGGTATTCTGGTGGTCGCGCCGCCGTTGAAAATGCCTGCACTCACTCCGTTTATCGATGGCACCGGCCCGGTGTTCTCCGGCTCGCTCTTTCCATTTTTATTTATCACCATCGCGTGCGGTGCCGTGAGCGGTTTCCATGCGCTGGTATCCTCCGGCACTACCCCCAAAATGCTTGCGCGTGAATCCCATATCTTGCCGATTGGCTATGGCGCTATGTTGATGGAATCCTTCGTCGCGGTGATGGCGCTGGTAGCCGCAGCAGTGTTGGACCCGGGTGTGTATTTCGCACTGAACAGTTCCGCAGCGGTGATCGGCACTACCGCCGCGCAAGCGGCCCAGACCATTTCTTCCTGGGGCTTTGTGGTTTCGCCGGAAATGCTCACACAAATGGCGCAGGACGTCGGCGAGGAAACCATTCTCTCACGCACCGGCGGGGCGCCAACCTTTGCTGTTGGAATGGCCAAAATCCTCGCCGACTTTATCGGCGGCTCGGCGTTTATGGCGTTCTGGTATCACTTCGCGATTTTGTTTGAAGCGCTGTTCATCCTTACAACGCTGGATGCCGGTACGCGCGTATGCCGTTTCCTGATCCAGGATCTTTTGGGCAATGTGTCACCGGCATTGGGCAATACCGAATCCTGGACCGCCAACCTGTTAGCAACCGGATTAGCGGCAGCCGGCTGGGGTTGGTTCCTCTACGGTGGTGTGACCGATCCTTTCGGTGGTATCAACAGCCTCTGGGCATTGTTCGGCATCGCCAACCAGATGCTCGCCGGTATGGCCTTGATGCTGGCCACGGTGATCCTGTTCCGTATGCAAAAAGCGCAATTCGCCTGGATCACCGCATTGCCTGCGTTATGGATTTTAATTGTCACCCTGACCGCCGGCTGGCAAAAAGTATTTTCCAGCGATCCCAAAATCGGTTTCCTCTCCCATGCGGATGTGTTTTCCAAAGCACTGGCCGAAGGGCGCGTGCTCGCGCCGACCAAAAGCCTGGAGCAAATGGAGCGCGTGGTCTTTAACGATTATGTGGATGCTGTTATGGCCTGCATTTTTATGGTCGTGGTGGTGGTGATCCTGGCGTTTGCGCTGCGTGCGATCTGGCAAGCCAGGAGCGCCACCAAAAATACCGCAACTGAAATCGGCAGCGACTGGCGCAAGGAGGCAATATGAAAAACGTGTTTACACTTAGTAAAGCCTCCGTGTACAACCTGGTGCAACGCGCTGCCCAAACCTGCCGCATGATGGTAGGGGTGGGCGATTACGCGCGCTATTGTGAGCATATGCAACAGCATCACCCGGAGTTAACGCCGATGACCGAAGGTGAATATTTTCGTTATTGCCAGGATGCACGTTATCCATCCAAAGGCGGAAAAATTTCCCGCTGCCCTTGTTAATTTTATTCTTTACCAGTTAGTGGTTATTTTTGCGCAACGGACGAAATAAACCGTAATTCCAGTTGCGCGCCGCGAGCACCACGGTAATTCCCTTGCGTTCCTCAAGGGGCAAACTTGCATCCTGTTTATTCAATTCTTCAAATTCCCGCGCAAAACGTTTGAGCTTGCGCTGGAATTCCTGATTACTCGCGCGCGATAACATTCCATTCAATACCAGCAAGCATTCATCCTCCCCGGCGAAGCGTGAACTGAAAAATTCCTGCGCGAGTTTGTCCTGGAAAAATTGCTGGATGGGGCCGGCATCGCGCCAGCTGAAATTACTGGCGATCAATAATTTGATTTTGTTTTTGGGTTGCAGCTCGATAATTTTCAATTTATCCAGGCGAATCAACTTTTGCAGGCATTCAATCTCGCTGATGTTGTACCAATCCAGGATTTCCTCCATGGTCCAGCGATTAAGTACGCACACGGTCACCAACAACAAAACCAGGTCCTGGGTAATTTCCTCTTCCTGTCCATGCGTCAACTGCTGTAAACGCGGTTGCTGGTCATTCATTAGCAACACCAGGTCGGAAATCTCCATGTGCATTAACTGGCAAATTTGCTCGAGTCGTTGCAGGGAAATTTGCTGCTCGGAAAACAGGCGTTTAACACTGGCCTCGGTTAATTCCAGGTGAGCAGCCACTTGCGCGTAGGTAAGGCCATGGCTTTTGAGGGTTTTTTTCAAGGTGTTGAGCAGGTTGTTGATCTGGGGCATGTGCGTTATGACTCGACCTAAAAAACGATTTTGCGAGGAAGGTAGCAAAATACGATACCTTTTGGCTACAGGAATTCTACTTCGTAGAAAAAAGTAGAAAGTCATGACGGGGTTGGACATGCTGCCCGGGCGTTAGAAACCGGCTACTCCTCCACGCCAGAGCGGAGGTAAAAGGAAGCCGATCATAATTCCCGCTGAAAAGCTTAGCTTTGACGCCGCTTTAAGGAGATCCATTACTGTGTTGCCACTTTTCCGCATCAAAGGCTTTATGCCTTACCTGCTGGTGTTGTTTGTAAATGCTTTTATCGATTTGGGCCACAAAATCGTTATCCAGAATACTGTGTTCAAAATCTATGATGGCAATACCCAGGTTATTTTAACGGCGTTGGTGAATGCGCTGATTTTGATTCCGTTTATTTTATTATTTTCCCCCGCCGGATTTATTTCCGATAAATATCCCAAACACAAAGTGATGCAATACAGCGCCTGGGCGGAGCTTCTTGCGGTACTGGTAATTTTGTTTGCCTATTACCAGGGCTGGTTCTGGCTTGCCTTTGCGATGACGTTGGTACTGGGGATTCAGGCAGCGATTTATTCGCCTGCAAAATACGGTTACATCCGCGAGTTGGTGGGCGATAAAAATCTCGCCAGTGCGAACGGATTAGTCCAGGCGTTGACGATTATTTCCATTCTTGGCAGCACTTTTGTGTTCTCCGCCTTGTTTGAAGTTTTTTTGAAAGACGTTGTGATCACCGATGCGAATTCCATCATCACTCACATCGCGCCGCTCGGTTGGGCGCTGGTTGCATTCACGTTAATTGAATTGTGGATGGCGTACCAGTTACCGGATCGCCATAGTGAAACCGAAAAAGAAACGCAGACATTTCACGTCGGCAAATATTTAACCGGTGGTTACCTCGGCCAGAATTTAAAAACCATCGCGGCCAAGCGCGCGATCTGGTTATCCATCATCGGCCTCACCATGTTCTGGGCAATTTCCCAAGCGGTGTTAGCGTCTTTTCCTGCGTTTGCCAAAGACGTTCTGAATGAAAATAACACGCTGGTTATTCAAGGGATTCTCGCCTGTACCGGAATCGGTATCGTGATCGGCTCGTTAGTCGCCGGTAAATTATCCAAAAATTATATTGAGTTGGGATTAATCCCGGTTGGCGCGCTCGGTTTTGCCCTGTTGCTCGGTGTATTGCCCGCATTGGATTCACGTTTTTCAATGGCGCTGACATTTATGGGGCTGGGAGTGTTGGGTGGATTATTTATTATTCCATTGAACTCATTAATCCAGTATCACGCCAAAGCGGATGAAGCCGGTACTGTGTTGGCCGGCAATAACTGGGTGCAAAATATCGGCATGATTGCCTTCCTTGGTTTGACCATGTTGCTGGCAAGCATCGGTCTTTCCACATCGCAGTTATTTGTATTGTTGATGCTGGTTGCGCTGGGTGGTGCATTGTTCACCGTTTATGAATTACCGCATTCATTAACACGCATTGGTGCTGCCCTGCTAGTGCAAGGTAAATACAAAATCAGCGTAGTTGGTTTTGATCATTTACCAAAAACCGGCGGTGTATTGTTACTGGGTAACCATATCAGCTGGATTGATTGGGCGATGGTGCAAATTGCCTGTCCACGCCCGGTACGTTTTGTAATGCTGCGTTCTATTTACGAACAATGGTATTTAAAACCGATCTTCAAATTTTTTGGTGTCATTCCGATCAGCAGTGGCAATAGCAAAGAGTCGCTGGAAACGATCAATCAATTATTAATGGCCGGAGAAGTGGTGTGTTTATTTCCGGAAGGCGCAATCAGCCGTACCGGTTCGCTGGGATTATTTCGCACCGGCTATGAACGTGTTGTAGATGGTGTTGACGGGGTCATTGTTCCGTTCTATTTGCACGGTTTATGGGGCAGCCGTTTATCGCGCGCGCGCAGTGAAAAATTACGCAAAAATACCGCGCGTGGTTTGCGCCGTGAAGTGGTTATTACCTTTGGTAACCCGCTCCCCATGGATACCAAAGCCGAACAATTAAAACAAAAGGTATTCGAACTCTCGTTCGATGCGTGGGAAGAGCATACCAAAGAGTTTGACCCGCTGCCGCTCGCGTATATTCGTTCGGCTAAAGAGCACCTGGGTGCAACTTGTGTAATTGATACCAATGGCACGGAACTGACTAACGCTAAAATGCTGGCTGCTACCGCCGCTTTTGCGCAGCAAATGCGTAAGCTGGATCGCGAACAAAATGTCGCAATTCTATTGCCTGCCAGCAGTGCTGCAACCATTGCTAACTTGGCGGTCATGTTAAATGGCCAGACTGCTGTCAATATCAATTTCACTACCAGCATTGCAGCGATTCAAGCTGGTGCAAAAAACGCAGCGATAAAAACCGTTTATACCTCGGAAAAATTTATTGAAAAATTAAAAGGTCGCGGTATGGATACCGATGCAATGTTGCAGGGCATGCAGGTTATCTACCTCGAAAACCTGAAAGAACAACTGTCAAAATTGGTTGTGATACTGGGCTTTATCGGTGCGCATATTCTTCCTGCCGATATTTTCTACCGCGTATTTGGTAAAAAAGTTGGCATCAACGATCCGGCGGCGATTTTGTTTTCCAGCGGTAGCGAAGGCACGCCCAAAGGCATCGTATTAAGCCATCGCAATTTTATGGCCAATATCAAACAAATCAGCGACGTATTGAAAACCCGCGAAGATGATGTGGTGATGGGTAGCCTGCCACCGTTCCACTCTTTCGGTTTGACCGTCACCACATTCTTGCCATTGATTGAAGGTATCCCTGTGGTATGCCATCCGGACCCAACCGATGTGGTCAATATTGCCAAAGCCATTTCGCGCAATCGTGTCACGGTGATGTGTGCAACAGCAACCTTCCTGCGCTTGTATAGCAAAAATAAAAAAGTGCAGCCGTTAATGCTGGAGTCACTGCGTGTCGTTGTTGCCGGTGCTGAAAAACTTGCGCCGGAAGTGCGCGAGGAATTCCAGCAACGCTTTAATAAAATTATTTATGAAGGCTACGGCGCAACCGAAACCACGCCGGTTGCCAGCGTAAATATCCCTGATCAACTAGACCCTAACGATTGGCACGTACAGTTGGGCAATAAACTGGGCACCGTAGGTTTGCCATTGCCCGGCTGTTCATTTCGTGTGGTCGACCCGGTAAGTTTGCACACGCTGCCTGTGGGTGAGGACGGTTTGATTTTAATTTCCGGCACCCAGGTAATGCTTGGCTATTTGAATGATCCGGAAAAAACCAAATCCGTGATTGTCGAGCTTGATGGCCGTCGCTGGTACAAAACCGGCGACAAAGGCCATGTCGATGCCGATGGCTTTTTAACTATTGTTGATCGTTATTCACGTTTCGCCAAGTTGGGCGGGGAGATGATTAGCCTTGGTGCGGTTGAACAGGAAATTAAAAAAGTGGTTACCGAACCGGATGTGGAAATGGTAGCGGTCAATATTCCCGATGAGAAAAAAGGCGAACAAATTGTAGTGCTAATTACGATTGCACTTGATTCCAGTGAATTGCGCCAACGCTTGCTGGCCAACAATTGCAATCCATTAATGATCCCCGCCCAGGTTCATCACACAGAAACCATTCCAAAGCTGGGCAGTGGCAAAACCGATTTCAGTGCGGCTAAACAATTGGCATTGAATCTTGCGCTGCCTCAATCAGTAACTGCTGAATAACAGGATGCTCATCATGAAAAAATTATACGCGTTGATTGTAGGTTGCCTGGTGATTACGGGGTTGGCTGGTTGTGCCAGCCAGCAAACCGGCAGCAAAAGTAGTGTGGTGGAGTATTTATATCCCAAAGACGATGCGCCGGTTATCCAGCCATCTATTCCGGTACTGAAATTACCGATTAGGTTGGGTATTGCCTTTGTGCCGGAACAAACAAGCCTGGGCGGCGGAACCAATTTCTGGACGGGGCGCAGCCTTGGTGCAGACGGATTAACAGAAACCAAAAAAATGGAAATTCTGGAAAAAATCGCCGGCCATTTTAAAACGCAACAATTTATCGGCGAGATCCAGACAATTCCATCGGTATACCTGACTCCGCGCGGCAGTTTTGCCAACCTGGATCAAATCAAAACCATGTACGGTGTCGATGTGATTGCACTCGTTTCCTACGATCAGGTGCAATTTACGGATGAGGGTATGCTTTCCCTGAGCTATTGGACCATTGTTGGTGCGTATCTGATTTCCGGCCAGAAAAACGATACCAACACGCTGATTGATACGGTGGTTTACGATATCGACAGTCGCAAAATGTTATTTCGCGCTCCGGGCACCAGCGTCGTTAAGGGCCGTTCTACACCGGTGAACCTTACCGAAGAATTGCGCGATGACAGCATTAAAGGTTTTGAGCTATCAACCAATGACATGATTAAAAACCTGGATTTGCAATTAGCTGCATTTCGTGAAAAAGCCAAACAACGCCCGGAAGAAATTAAAGTAGTTCGTTCAGCGGGATTTTCCGGTGGCGGTGGAGCAACAGGATGGTTGCTGATAGTAATGCTCGGATCGATGCTGGCCCTGAGTCGTTTTTATAAATCTGTTTTCAGGAAGTAATTAAATACGTGCGGCCTGATCATCAGGCCGCACGCAAACATTGAAAATATGCAGGAGGCATGTGATGTCAGGTTCAATCAAAAAAATAGTCATTGTGTTTATTTCGGTCGTGGTCATTCTATTCATCAGCCCGCTATTTATCGCTATTGATGTCGACGCTGAAGCGAATGAAAAAAATATTATCGATTTTCATGCCCATGTCGCCGGGTTGGGTTACGGAAACTCCGGGTGCTTTATTAATAAGGAAATGCGTGAAAATATTCGTTTTCCATTGTATTTATTGGCGATGGGAGTTAGTGAGAAAGAGCTGGAGGAGCAGGGTGATGCCATTGTGGTTAAAAAATTGAGTGCCGCAGTCGCACAATCAAAGCATGTAAATAAAGCCGTTATTCTGGCGATGGATGGTGTAATTGATGCAGAAGGGAACCTGGATAGGAATCTCACCCAGATTTATGTTCCCAACGAATACGTGTACGAGCAAACGCAGCAATATCCAAATTTATTGTATGCCGCGAGCATTAATCCATACCGTAACGATGCGATACAGCGCCTGGAGCACGCCAAAGCGCAAGGAGCGATATTAATAAAATGGTTACCCTCTATTATGTATATCGATCCGGCTGATCCGGCACTGATTCCGTTTTATCAAAAAATGATCGAGCTGGATATGCCGTTGCTGACTCACACCGGAATGGAAAAATCGTTCAGCAGTGCGCGCGATGATTTGGCTGACCCGCAAAAATTGGCATTACCATTGTCAATGGGAGTTACAGTTATTGCCGCGCATATCGCCACAACCGGTGAATCACATGGCGAAGATAATTTTGAGCGGGTGTTGCCAATGTTTAAACAATATCCGAATCTCTACGGCGATATTTCCAGCCTTACGCAGATTAATAAGCTGGGTTTTATGCGTAAAGTTGTCAACGCGCCTGAATTACAAGGGCGTTTGATTTACGGGACAGATTGGCCATTGCAATTTTTTCCCCTGGTTTCGCCCTGGTATCACCTGGGGGATATCAGCATCAAGCAAGCATTTACCATTTCACTGATTGGTAATGCGTGGGATAGGGATGTGGCACTGAAACGCGCTATGGAAATACCGGATGATACGTTCGCTATCGGTAAAACGTTATTGTTGTGAGTTAAGCCGCGCTATAAATGGAACGATATTTTTTCAGGAAATCATAAGCCGCCTGGATTTTCTTGAAACGCTCGGTTGCGGCGTTTACCAAATCAGGCGGCATACCTTGCCCTACTAATTTATCCGGATGGAATTGGCTAACCAGTTTTTGGTATGCGCGGCGAATTTCCTGTTCTGTCATTCCCGAAGAAACCCCCAGCGCCTGATAGGCATCTTCCAATGCCGGGTTGCGATATGTGGCCTGTTTATAAAAATTATTAGTGCTGTAACTTTTAGCCTGCTCTTTTTTTGGCTCTTCGTATTTTCCTTGTTGTGTTTTGCTTTGGTCCGCTTTGGGCTGTTCTGTTTTTTGTTGGGTGGTGTTTTGGTATGTGTTTTGTTGTGGCGCGCCTTTCGGGTGTGATTGTGATGCAAATTCGTCTTGTGCCGAAATCATCTTTAACAAATGGTCAAACACAATGCTGCTATAGCCCAATTCCTTTGCAACATGTTGCACCACGTTCATTTCCTTTTTAACCAGCACCCCATCAGTTCTCGCCATGGTAATGAGGTATACCAATAAAATCTGGATAAGGTTTGGCGTCGTGTTTTTTTTGAACTCTTGCAAGACCTGCGAAACATTAAAGGTGGGGCTGGTGCCTTCCTTGAATAAATGCTGCGCTTCGCGTTTGCACTTTTCCGACAAATCCATTTTTTCCATATAGATTTCAATGCGCTTTATTTCATTGCGATTGATATAGCCATCGCAATTGGCGATATGACCAAGCAAACTGAAAACTGTATTGAAAAAAGATTCACGTAGGCTTTGAATCTGGTTTGACATAAAATTCATCTTCCTTTGGTGGTGCAAGGGCGCATGGATCGTCAAATTACCGGATTGGTTTAGCTTTGAAAGCGCAGCGGTGGACTAGTTCGCCAGGTGGAATAAAAACTTTAGTGAGGGATTTGGTGGCGGGAATGTAACGCCATGAGCAATCTAGTTGGCGGCATAAATTGAACGGTATTTTTTTATAAATGCATAAGCAATCTGCACTTTTTTAAAACGTTCCGTGGCGGCGGTGGTTGCCTCGGGCGTTAGCCCCTGGCTAGCCAGTTTGTCAGGGTGCAGCTGGCTGGCCAATTTTTTATAGGCGCGGCGAATTTCATCTTCTGTCATATCAGCCTTAACGCCCAGTATTTCGTAAGCTTGTTGTAAATCCGGCGTTTCATACTTGGGGTGATGGCTGGAATTATCTTTAGCCGTATCGGCTTTTGCCTGCGCTTTTTTCAGGTTTTCATAAGTGTCTTGCTGTGGCGCCGACTCCTGTTGTTGATTAGCCCTTTGGGATAACTCGTCTTGTACCGAGATCATGCGCAATAGATGATTAAACACAATACTGCGGTAACCTAATCCGCGCGCAATTTTCTGTATCACTTCCATTTCCACTTTAACCAGATAGCCATCTGCCCTCGCCATGGTAATCAGGTGTACTAATAAAATATGGATCAGTTTAGGGGTAATGGTTTTGCTAAAGGTTTCCAATACGTCATCGAGATTAAATGTTGGCAGGGTTCCCAATTTAAATAGTTGCAATGCTTGCTGCCTTGCCTCTTCAGTTAAATTCATTTTCTTTATGTAAACCTGCAGGCGCTTAACCTCATTGCGCGTTATCTGGCCATCACATTTGGCTACATAACCCAATAAGCTGAATAGGGTATTGGAAAAAGACTCGCTAATATTCTGGTTTTTATCTGACATGAAGTTGGCTTATATCCTGGCGGTAGCTGCGAAAAGTGAACTCGATAGGGATGGTAAATGGTTGGATGCGCAAGGGGTATCCCGGTTCAATAAAGATAATAGAGGCTGACGCCGGCTTTTTCCAAATTTACAACCATCGACTACGCTGTATTATTCAGTAGCCAGCATAATGGATAATGAAGAGAATCCAGGTGAGTGAATCAATCATCGTATCTGTGAAATATGAACCCGGAACTGATACTTAAATTATTTCTATTGTTACCTGGGTATCCACTAATCCTGCCATGGGGAAAGTGGTTTGCGTGGGGGACGGTGCTCGGATGGTTTGGTTTATGGGGAGGAATGTTTTATGTATTGGAAATCAATTCAACTAATTATCCCGGCAAGCTTATGGGACTGGAGTTTTTGATAGCAGCGTCAATAATCGTTCTATCATTATCTACTGTTATCAGATGGTTGATTCATAAAGTATATATGAAAGTAAAGTACGGTTAATGGAACCGCATCAGTAAATCAATAGTGGAACATGATTAAGTTCATGCTCCACTATTGTAAAACCTAATCATCTGCGCCTTCGTCGGCAATAGCAGCGCCCAGCTGCCAATAACCTGCTGCTTTAACCGATTTCGCATTTACCCCGCGTTCTTTTACCAAATATGAACGAATTGCACGTGCGGCTTTGGTTTCACAGGCGATCCATACATAACCATCGCCTTCTGGCAATGTCAGTGCTTCCAATGCCTCTTTAATTGCGCTGCTAGTACCGGCGTTAGCGCCTTGGCGATAGCACCAGATAATGTCAGTTTTTGCTGAAAACGATAACGGAATTTCATCGCCCACATTATCAATTTCAATCAGCGCAATTGCTCGTGTTGTTGCAGGCAATTCTTCCAGCCTGCGCGCAATAGCGGGTACCGCCGTTTCATCGCCAGCGAGCAAATGGAAATCGTATTCGGTGGGAACAATAAATGAACCTTTGGGGCCGCCGATTCCCAACCAATCACCCGGTTGTGCATTGATCGCCCAGGCGGTGGCGGGGCCTGCTTCGTGCAATGCAAAATCAATTACCAATGTTTTCGCCACACCATCAAAAAACCGCGGTGTGTAATCGCGCATTACCGGCTTCGGGCCTTCCGGCCATACCGGGCCGGTTGCTGTTATTTCCGGAACACGCAGTTCGCCGGTGGCGGCATCGGGGAAAATTAATTTTACGTGGTCATCAAATCCCGGGCTTTCAAACCCTTCAAGGTCATCCCCACCAAACGTGATGCGGATAAAACTGGTTGCAAATTTCTCGGTAGCGGTAACCTGTACTTTACGAAAGCGTAACGGCAAGCGGATGCGTTGCGGTGCGCGAGAGGGTGTGGTTTCCATAGCGTCGATTGAATTCATGTGTTTAGGGGAGGCGCTTGTTATAAAGGTGTGCAATATAGCACTAACCATGGCTGTTTTGTTTATCTGCTTTATGGACGGTCCTGGCGACAAGCCATACATCCCATTGTGTTGATCAAAATATAGAAAAATAAAGGGCGACGATATATAGTCTTCAGCATTAAGCACAAGGGGAATGCGATAATTGAATTCCTATAGAATCGCTCCTGATTTTGTTGTAAAAGTACCCCACAAACTGCGACGTTTTATTTATTGCCGCAGCAAAATATTCTACTACAGACCCATACTATGATTACCCCGAAAGAGTTTTCAGATCACGTTAAAAGCTTATTTCGCCGCAATGGCGCTTTAACAACCGGTTCAAGGTTAAAAATCCTTGACGCTATCAATAAACAAAGCGATAGCGATTTTTCTGATATTGATATCTATCGCCAGCTACAGCGCGACAATAAAAAGGTATCTATATCTACGGTCAATAAAAATTTAAAAAGTTTGCGCAGTATGGGGCTGTTGGTTAGCAACAAAAAAAACCTGGCTGTTACGGTCTACAGGAAAAGCTGCAATTTTAAAAAGCTGTTGTCGGACACATCCATCAAGCTTAATCTTTTGTCCTGTGAGCTTATGGCACTGGATCATTATGTTTTTGCCGCTTTTGCGCACTGAAAAAAGGTGACGGCTTCAATGAAAATCCTGGTAAAAATGACGTTAGCTATGTTAACAGTAAGCTTTTTTAAAGCCCAGGCGCTGGAATGCAAAATAACTAACACCAATGAATTGATCTGGATTGAATCCATTCATATCAACGAATCCAGCGGTGAAATTACGTTAACTGAACATGAGGCTCAAGGTAAGCATGTTTATAAAACCAGATTGGTTGATTTTTCGGGTGGGCGTTATACGTTTAACCTGAAACCGCAGGAAGATTCTGGTGTTGCCAATATGTTTTTATTGTTTGAGTCATTTGGCAAGTGGCGATTAATCAACGCCGGGGTTGAGCAAAAAAATGGAACAACAGTGTTGCGTGCTATCGAGGAAGCGAAAGAGTATAGTTGTTCAAAAAAATAATTTATTAGTAATACGACAGTAAAGGTTTGCAGCAGTTTTTTAATCCGGATCGGCACCGCGACTGACATTGTCACCATCATGTTTTCGCAGCGACCAAAACGATAATGACGATAAAATAGTCAGGCCACCGAGCGTTAGGAACGCATAATGCAAGGCGCTGGTAACTGCCAGCTGGTTTGACTGCGACACATCCCCGAGATACCAACCCGCAATAATAGATGCAAACGCCAACCCAAAACTAATTGATAATTGTTGTAGTGAACTGGCGATGGTACTGGCCATGCTGGCTTCCCCGGCAGAAACATCGGCATAAGCCATGGAATTCATGCTGGAATATTGCAATGAATTAAAAAAGCCTTGGGCAAGGCTAATCGCTACTATCCATTGAATGGCTGTTGCGCTGTCAATGATCGCAAATAACATAATGGTAAAGCCGATCAATAAGGTGTTGGCGATCAACACAGTGCGATAACCAAATCGTTTCAGCACGCGGATTGAAATGACTTTCATAAACATTGCGGCGGCGGCGGCGGGCATCATCAATAAACCGGATTGCCATGCAGGTAATCCCAGCCCAACCTGGTAAAACAATGGTAACAAAAACGGCATACCGCCAAGCCCGAGCCGCGTGATAAAACCGCCTGCGACTGCAACACGAAACGTTCTGATTTTGAATAATGAGAGTTGTATAAGCGGATGAATGTTATGGTGCGCATGAAAACCATAAGCGGCCAGTAAACAAAAAGACAAACTTATTAGAATGCCGAGGGATGTTGCATCCAGATAATGTTCGCCGAAAATTTCCAGCACCCACGATAATAAAGCAATACCACAACCAAAAAGCACAAAGCCGATGATATCCAGGGGTGGTGAATTGGTAGAGCGATAATCCGGCATGTGGCGGTGGATCAACCACAAGGCTACTAATCCAACCGGGACGTTGACAAAAAAAATGGCTTGCCACGGTAACCAGTGCACAATAATTCCGCCAATCGTTGGGCCGAGTAGCGGTCCAATCAGTGCGGGAATAATAACGAAATTCATCGCCGCTAATAATTCTGCTTTGGGAAAGGTGCGCACAATAGCGAGTCGCCCCACTGGCAACATCATTGCGGCACCAATGCCTTGAAATATTCGTGCAGCAACCAGCATGGGTACGTTAGCTGCCAGTCCGCAGAGAATGGATGACAGTGTGAAAATTCCCACGGCGGCACCAAACACTCGCCGGGTTCCGAAACGATCGGCCATCCAGCCGCTGACCGGAATAAAAACCGCAAGGCTCAATACATAGCTGCTCACCACCGCCTTAAGGCTTAATGGCGTTACCTCCAGGCTATTGGCGATGGCCGGTATCGCCGTGTTCAGGATGGTTGCATTTAAATGCTCCATAAATAAAGCGATTGCTACGAGCCAGGGTAGATAACGTTTTACTTTCGAGCTTTCCATTTATTGCTCGCTATTAATTGATGTTCAGTTGTTGCTATGGAATAGGTAATCATTGACATGCTATAGAGGGCATTTTGCGCAATAAGTGCCACGTTTTTTGAGCTGCATCAGGTTTCATCTATTGCCGGTTTTTATAATGCCCCGTCAGGTTAACCAATTTATTTTCCAGTTCACTCAATGATACGGGTTTGGTGAGGTGGTCACTAAAACCTGCCGCTTTTGCTTTTTGAATATCCTCGGCCTGGCCATAACCGGATACGGCAACAACAATCTGGTCCGGGTTTTGCGCGCGAATTGCACTGGCAATTTTGTATCCGTCAATATCAGGAAGGCCTATATCCAGCAAAATCACATCAAATGTTTGTGCATTCATTGCAGTAAATGCATCCTTGCCATTATAGGTTACTCTGGTGTTGTGCCCCATTATTTGCAGGAGCAGCGCTAACGAATTGGCGGCATCTTTATTGTCATCCACTATTAAAATTGCCAACGGTAAGAGGGATTGTTTCTCGGGGGCATTCGCCATCGGAAAATCTGACAGAATCAGCGGTAACCGGATGGAAAATGTTGACCCCATTCCCAGCCCGGGGCTGGATGCTTTAATGGTGCCGCCGTGCATCGCTACAATTGTTTTGACAACCGATAAGCCAATACCCAGCCCGCCGCGACTACGGTCAATTGAATTATCCACTTGCACAAAAAGTTCAAAAATTTTGTTTAACAATGGTGCTTCGATACCAATTCCGGTATCGGTAACGTCCACGACTCCATCATCGTGTTCACGGTGCAAGCGAATAGTTATCCTGCCCCCTTCTTCCGTATACTTCATGGCATTGACAATAATATTAATAAAGCTTTGTGCTAGTCGTGCAAAGTCACCGCGAACACGCAAATTACTGTCAGCGCAATCGTAAGTGAGCAATAATTTCTTTTCCGGAATGATATTTCCGGTTGATTCAATCGCGAATTTTATTGCCTCATCAAGCGACAGTTCTTCCATTTGTAATTTGAGCAAACCCTGGGAAATTCGTGATACTTCGAGCAGGTCATCGATTAAACGTGTTAATTGCGTTACCTGGCGTTTGATCAGATCACCCAGTGCATATGAAGTAGAGGTAGTGTCGGAAATTTTTAATAATAACTCGCTTGCATTGCGAATTGGCGCAAGGGGATTGCGCAACTCGTGCGCGAGCATCGCGATAAATTCGTCTTTACGGCGATCCTGTTCTTCGAGCCGCTGTTCGGAAAGAACGCGCGCAGTGACGTCATAACCGTTTACAAATATGCCGATAACTTCTCCGCTGGAGTTACGGATTGGCTGATAAACAAAATCCAGATAAAGCACATGCTCTTCATCATTGCTGTCCATTAACGATATAGGTACTGCAATTCCGGTATGCGATTGGCCGGTTGCATAAACCTGGTCCAGTAAATCGCCGAAGCCTTGCTTGAAAACTTCCGGCAAGGCTTCGCGTAGCGGCTTGTTTAAAACATCCCTGTTCGCAACCAGTTCAAGGTAACGTTGATTGGCGTATTGAAATTCATGTTCGGGCCCCATAAGCGTGCACATGAACGATGGCGATTTGGAAAAAAGATCGCGCCAGCGCGCTTCTTCAAGGCGTTGCTTTTGTTGCAACTTAATGTGGTCAGTTGTTTCGGTAACAATTACCAGTACACCACCTACTTCGTTCGGTGCTGTTTCGTCGTAGATGGGATCGTAAGTGTAGGTCCAATATACATCTTCCAACTGGCCGTTTCTGGTAATGGGTACCAGGTGATCCTCTTGCCATATACTGCCTTCACCGCGCATAACCTGTTCTATTTGCGGGCCGATGATCGGCCAGATTTCAGCCCAGCATTCATGGCCCAATTGGCCAAGTGCGTGCGGGTGACGTTCCGATCCGATAGAGGCGCGATAACCATCGTTATAAAACTGTATGAGCTTCGGCCCCCACCAGATAAACATCGGATGCGAAGAGGAGAGCATTAACCTCACGGTTGTTTTGAGGCTTTGTGGCCAGTTGGAAGGATTTCCTAACGGTGAAGCGTCCCAATCGTAGTCCCGTATGTATTGCCCCATTTCGCCGCCGCCGGATAAAAAATTGTGTGCATAGGACATTTTAATCATGGCTCAACCTTGAAATGTAAAAAGGGACGGTAAATGGCGGCGGTCGATTTCACGGCCTGGTGAGGTTGTGCAAATATAACAGGATTGGACGGCTTTTTAATGAAGGGAGATATATTCGCGCTGCAAGCAGCAGGATCTTGCCGTTGCATCGCGGATGTTAATGAAGCTACTTCAATTTTCCTTGCACAAGGCGCAAGGGCAAGCGATTACCCCGGTAGCCATTATAGTAATCGGAATTCCCGCTGCCGAAATGCACGGTCTGTGCATGTTCAGGATAATTTTCATAGGCCGATGATGACCAATAGGGGCTATCTTTGGTATCAAAAAAATATTCTGTATTAATTGCCAGGCCTTGTTGGCGGGTAATTACCAGGGTTTTTAATTCGATAATAGTCGGTACGCGCCAGTCATCAAAACCGCAGAGTTTTTCTGTGTTGCTTTGTTTGATGAGTGAATTCCAATCATCAAAAAATCCGCTACCGGTTTTCTCTGCACCTGTACCGCCCCAGCGATAATTGTTCTCGCGGTCATGAACGCTGCCATCCGTGGTTTTAAGCTCCCATACCAGCCCCGTGTCCTTATCCATAACGCAGCGTGCCTGTATTCGGTCATGGCCGATTTTTTTACCTTTGGCATTGAGATGCACATAGCCTGCTGCCCGGGTAATTTCCTGTGTGGATTTTTCTTGTGCATGTGATGTCATGGGGAGCGTACTGGCCAGAACAATTATTGTTGCGCAAAGCATTTTTGTTGTTGCGTGCATCATTTTTTCCTGAATAGATTTCCGGCAAATATCGCCCATGTATTATCGCCCGTGTATTAATGTCAGCGCCAGCAACGCAGGGTTATGTGCTCACTGCGGATTGTTCCCTGGTATCGGCTTTGGGTTGCAGCTTGTGTTTTAGTAGTGTTTGCAGCGGCTTCTCAACCCAACGGTGTATCAACCACGCCGCGATCAACATAAATAGCACAACTCCACTCACCAATAGCGGACCGGGTATCCGGTGATGCCAGGCATTGAACATCATAAAGCCAATATTTTCGTGCAACAGATACAACGGATAAGTCAGTACGCCGAGATAATAAAAACGGGGATCGCGCAATAATCCCTCTTTGCGCAGGGCAACCAGCGATAATATTGCAAAAAATAATAGTGTAGAACCTACGCTCACCCATGCCTTGAAATCCACTTGGTACCAGCTGCCCATCAATTCTGTAAATACCTGGTTTTGGCGCACGCAGAAAATCATGCTTAGCAAGAGCAGTATCCCATAACCCCAATTAAAACCGCGCGACTTCACCAGGTAGAGCGCGCAACCGCAGGCAAAATATCCGGGCCAGTGTGGGAACCCGGCAACAAAATGTTCAACGCTGGCGGCGAGTGGTGTACTCAAGCCGATAATTGATGCAATCAATACCGCCGCGCAAAACCAGGGCAAGAAACGTAATAACCGCAACCAAATCATCACCAGGACCAGTGCGTAAAATTTCAGTTCTATCCACAGCGTCCAATAAACACCGTCCACCAGTGGTACACCAAAACCGCTTTGCAGCATGGTCAGGTTGATGAGGAAATGCGACCAGCTCACTTGAAATGCGGGTTGGTTAAATAGCACTGCAGCACTTGCCGTTAGAAAAACGCAGAACCAATAAGCGGGATAAAGGCGAATAAAGCGGGAAATAACAAATTGACGCGGCTTGCCATCCTCGGCGCTCAATAAAATTACAAATCCGCTGATAATAAAAAAGAAATTAATCCCCAGGTACATGTAACGTCCGTATTCTCCAAATGCATCGGTGCGCGGCTGGGGTGCAAGATCCAGGCTGGATCCGACAAAAGTATAGTGAAACAATACCACCAGGACTGCCGAAATAAGGCGCAGTAAATCTATTTCATAAAACCGGTTGTTATTCATAGACTATTTTCCATAACGACAAAAAATGCAGTGTAGTTAGCACCGCGCATAAGCTCCAGTTAATATCTGTTAACTATCCGGGCGATGATTGCCGGCGCGCTACCTGCAAAAAGTGGCAATCTGTTATTCTGCTTTTACTAATAACTGGACTGCAAACTTTCGGCTTGTGCAAGCCAAATCAGCATAATTGATTTACATCGCCGCGCCAAAAGGGCCATTGCGAAATATTAATTACTATTGCAGTTAAAGGAGATATATATGACAGACGTAGTGAAGGGGGCTTTGGTAGTGAGGACTTTGGTAGTGGGCGCTATGGTAGCGAGGACTATGGTAGCGGGCATTATGGCGCTGGGCGGTTGCGTAAGTAATTGCCACACTGGGTGGCACTAGTGAGAAAGTTCTTCAATAATTGCCGCCTAATCCAATCGATCCATCCCTGAGGCCAATGCATGTCGATCCCGTTAACAATCGTTGCTCCGCGTGGCCTTCGTAAACTATCCGTAGTGCTGGGGTTGTGTACATTTATCGCGAGTGTTGTCTCGTTCAGTGGCTGGATGTTTGATATCCCCCGGCTTACGAGTTGGCTTGATAGTGAAATGTCCACCCAGCCCAATACTACAGTGCTGATTGCACTGGCGAGCATTGCGATACTCTGTATTCAATATGGATACAATCGGTTTGCAGTAGTACCGGGAGCATTGGTTGCTTTAGGTGGCGGACTCAATTTGTTGCAATATATGTTTGATGCCGATTTTGGTTTCAATCATCAATTACTTTTTGCGCGCGAGTGGGGGCATACCGGTACCCTGATGCCGGGGCGTTTTGGTCCGCCAGCGTCCATCGCATTTGTTCTTATCGGTATGTCGCTCATGGTGCTCGGGTTGCGCGATATCAGCGCGCGCCGTTATGTTTCTGCGATGGCACTTGTTGTCGTGCTGCTGATGGGATTTTCATTGCTGGGCTATTTATTCGGTGCACGCGATTTTTATGCAATCCCCTGGCTTTCGGCAATCGCGTTGCCAAGTGCAATTATGTTAATGGCACTCGCTGTGAATTTAATTATCAGTGTTCCGCAACACCAACCGATGCTTTTGCTGTGTGAACGCTCCAGTGCCGGAAGTATGGCGCGAACTGTGTTGCCAATTTTGCTGGTGATGATTCCACTGTTTATCTCGCTGCGAAACAAGGGGTACCAACTTGGGCTGTTTGATGTCGGTACTGGCCGTGCACTCGGGGCTGCGATGTTGATGCTCGGTGTTGTTTCGTTAATGTGGATCGCGTTACTGGCGCTGCGCCGGCGCGAACAACGCGAGCGTGAAATGGATCGGCGCAAGGATGAATTCATTGCAACACTGGCGCACGAACTGCGCAATCCCCTTGCGCCTATCAGTAACGCTATATCGATGTTAAAACTCGCGCAGGGTAATGCAGAAATAACCGGCCGCGCGACGGAAATGATCGAACGGCAAACGGCACACCTGGTGAGGCTTGTTGATGACTTGCTCGATTTGAGTCGCATCAGTCGCGGAAAAATGGAGCTTCGCCGCAAGCGCATTGAATTGGCGACGGTAATCAAACAAGCGGTGGAGACTTGCAGCCCTATTGCAGAAGCCGCTGGCCAGGAGCTTATCGTAGAGCTGCCCACAGAATCTATTTACCTGGATGCTGACCCGGTGCGGTTGGCGCAAGTCGTGAGTAATATTTTGCATAATGCCTGTAAATTTGCCGGGCCACAGGGATGTATAAAATTGGCCGTTGAGCGGCACAATGATAAGGTGGTGATAACCGTAAAAGACAATGGCATTGGTATCCCGCCCGATTTACTTGGCTTTATCTTTGAAATGTTTTCGCAGGTCGATCAGTCACTGGAGCGGTCCCAAAGTGGCTTGGGTATTGGCCTCACCCTGGCAAAACAATTGGTCGAGCTTCATGATGGCAGTATCGAAGCGCACAGCGAGGGAGCCGGAAAAGGCAGTGAGTTTACCATTCGCTTGCCTGTTACTATTAATCAGGCTGCTTCACCCGGGGAATTGCAAAGCCTTGCGGATGTAAGGGTAAAAAGTCGTATTTTGATTGTGGATGATAACCTGGATAGTGCGCGGAGTTTGTCGGAAGTATTGAATTTGAGTGGCAGCGAAACGTTCGTTGCCCATGATGGTGAAGAGGCTATTGCGGCTGCGGAGAAGTTGCGCCCTGATGTGATATTGCTGGATATTGGTTTGCCAAAATTAAATGGTTTTGATGTCTGCCGGCATATCCGGGCGAATCCATGGGCAAAAAATATTTTAATTATTGCGCTGACCGGATGGGGCCAGGAAGAGGATCGCCGCAAATCTACTGAAGCGGGGTTTGATGTTCATCTGGTTAAGCCGGTCAGCGTTGCTGAACTATTTAGTTTATTGGCGCGTTCACCCTCGTGAAACAATGACGCTAAATAACAGATTCCGGATTTTCCTGTAACGCTCTAAAAATTGTTCACCCACTTCAAGGGGCCATGAAAATGCTCGCAATACGTAGCGCAATTGTAGTATTCGGTGTGTTGCTTCCTTATCTTGCGCGGATTCCCGGCGGGTCGAGCTGGTTGCAGCAATATACCAATAGCGGTATTGGCGGATTTTTATTTTTTGGTGTATTTAATGCTATCGCGTGGGGGGCGATTCTATCCTTCACATTTCTGTATAAAAACAAACTCCCAATCATCGCTCCGGTATTATTTGGCTTTGTACCGCTTATTTGGGTGCACAGCGTGTATGATTTATCCTCCGATGCCCAGGCTGCTATTGGTCTTGTCTTTATCCCGATTTACGCATTGGCGCCTATCGCCGTCGGTGGCTTTATTGGTTATCTGATGGATCGCTATCTCGTAAAATAAAAAAAGCGGAATGTAATCCCGGGTAATTGCTTTAGGGTAGGGCGTGTGGAATTTTGCACGGGAGTTTCCGGTGTTATGACTGGCAATTCTAAACCTGTTTCCTTTGCTCCATGATGATGCTTATATCAGCTGCTGCTCCACATAATCGCTAAGTCGCTTTTCTTTGTGTTAATGGTTTTTAGATTTTAATTCCAAATTCATTGCCGTTTAACAGATCACACCGGCTTCGGCCCATGCTATCCCAGTGTTTTGTCGAGTGGCAAAAAATACTAGCACTAACCGAAGGATATAACGGTATGGAACAGGCTTTTGGACATTTCTTCTCTGCGCTACTGCAATTTGTTTTTGCTTCCTTCGTAATCGAGCGCGCTCTTTCGCTTTTTTTTGAAACCAAATGGTTTATTGAATGGGCCGACGAAAAAGATTACATCAGGGTTAATATCGCTTTATTGGCCGGCGCCTTTTATGCCTGGGCTTCAGGGTTTGATGTAACTGTCATTATGTTCGATAGAACGGTTCCCGAGCATTGGTACCTTGCGGCTGACTCGTTCATTGTTGAAGTAGCCCTGTATATTTTTCATGGAGCGGCATTGGCGGGAGGATCAAAAGCCAGTTTAAAGTTGATGAAAGATGTGTTTCAAATAAAGTCATTTTATGAGAAAGAAAGGGAATCCATAAATAATAAATATCCTGCAACATCCAAAGATCTGGCGCAAAAAAGGTTGGATAAATCGTCCAGTGCCGCAGCGGGAAGTGAGCGTGCGCAGGATGAGCTGGTAAAGGATATGAACGATTTCCTGAATAAAAGTAATATTAAAGTTCCCTAATCGTAAGGCGGCAGGCGTATTAACTTCAATTTTATTCATTAAGGAGAAAACTCATGGCGTGGAGTAAAAACAATAAGGCGCATATCGCGTTGTGTTTTGTGGCATCGTACATTCATTTGCATAGAAACCCGGGTGCGCCCAAGCCATCATTCGAACAGGTTGGCAGTTGGGGCGTCAGGTATCTTATTGATTACCGAGCCGGTGATTCTCCCGCGATGGAAAAACAGAAGGCGGAAAATACCGGCATTTTTTTCTGCGGGATGTTTGAAGGGTTTTATCGTGCAAAAAGTGAAACCGGTATCCCGACCAGCGAGATTGAAACCGCGTTCGCTGACCACTTGGCTGAATCAACCAACACCGTAACAAGTTTTGCGGATGTGGTGGATAAGTTGTATTTATTCGAAGGAGAATGAGTATGAAAACGAAAAGCAGTGCGTTGATATTGGTAATGGCGGCCATGAATAGCGCTAGCGCACAGGATTTGCCTGCTATTCCGATCACTGGCTCTCCATCTACGGAAACCGCTTCATCTCCCGGGGCCGATTTTGAACGGCAAGCATTAACCGAATGCAAAAATTATTCTCTGCCTGAAGATGTCTGCAAAGGGCTTGTTTCATCATTCAGAAATACCATTGATGAATCCGTAGCCGGCAAGGATTTTTATGCGGCGTTTCAGGATTCGTTAAAAACCAATGTGTTTGATAATAAAACGATTGTTAGCGCGTTAAATTCCGATCTGGTGTCCAGCCGCCTGCAGAAGCTGCCCATTAACCTCGAATTTAAATTGCTGGATAGTGAAAGCGACGAAACGGTGATTGCCCTGGCGTTTGCTTACAATAAAAAAATAAGCCGTAACTATTTATCGCGCAAAGGAAACATGCAGAGATATTACGGCTGGGATTTTGATATCAGTGGCACTGTAACGGAAAAAGCAGAAGAAAATCCGCGCAATTTCGTTGAGGCTAAATTGAGTTTGCTCGGAGGCATGTACACCAAGATTCCGATCCAGCCAAAAGAAATCCAGGATGCAGTAATCAAGCGCCAGGATGCCGAGTGTTTTGCCGATGAAAAATGCTTTAATGAAGTTATGGCATTTTTTGATAATCGCCTGGCCATTTTAGGTGGCGCTACCTATTTGAAATACGGTGTTGATGCCGGGTATGAATCTGACCAGCAATTCGAGGCTTCAAATCGCACTATTAGCGGTTTTTTTGCCGCTTCCTATGAATCCTGGGATAACAATTCATTTTTAGGTAATGCCGCAATTCGGCCCAATATTCGAATCGCAGTGGATGATGTTGACCCCTCTGCTGAAACCCCGCGCGCGCTAGCGGGTGATAGTAGCAGTTACCAGCGTGTGTCGGGTGAAGTTTCAATCAGTATGCCGGTTACTACTATCATGGGGGAATCGGTTACCTTCGGCTTTAATTATCGAACCTATCAGGAAATTGATGCTTCCAGCATTGTGAAAGATGCCCGGCTTGATAAATACCATCTTCGTACTTACTCGTTTAGCCTGCCCAATGGTTTGCTCGCTTCCTATTCGTCAGGTCGCTTGCCATTTGATTTGCAAGATGATGATGTTGTCGCTATTGGCTGGAAGACTTATTTTTAATCACAGGATTTTTTATTGTTGATCGGGTTCTGCTAATGCATGGGATGTGGCGGTTATATAAAAAACGGGCGCTTACTACCGCCCGTTTTTTTAAGGCAAATGTCTTCTCCGCAGTAAAACACTTTGTGCCAAAAAGTATTGGCAACTTTAATATCACCAGGAACCCGCTGCTGCCAGTAACTGATTGATGTCAGCGATTGCTGCAGGCTTGGTTAAATGTGCATCGAAGCCCGCTGCTTTGGTTTGATCCCGATGGTTTTCGCTGCCCCAGCCGGTTAGTGCGGCGAGTGTGGTTTTTTGCAGGTGGGGTATTTTCCTGATTTCAGTTCCCACTTCATAACCGTTTAAACCGGGCATGCCCAGATCCAGGATAATCAAATCAAAATGGTTGGCCGTTGCAACCTTGAGCGCTTCATTACCATCATAGGCGAGCGCTACCGAATGCCCTAATAGCGATAAAAGATTTGCCAGGGTATTGGCTGCATCAGTGTTGTCATCTGCCACCAATATTCGCAAGGATCGCTGCGCAGATATTTCATTGGCACTGGATGCCGATGCTGTAGTAACTACTTCACTTTTTGCCAGTGGCAACTTCAGCGTAAAAGTACTTCCTTTTCCTTCCCCATCACTGTGGGCGGATACAGAACCACCGTGCATCTGTACCAGGCTTTGTACGAGCGACAAACCAATTCCCAATCCACCCTGCGAATAATTTTTGGTTTTAGAAACCTGGCAAAACATATCGAATACCTGATTAAGGGCCGCTTGCGGAATTCCGATGCCATTATCCGTGACTGATACCAATACAAATGCATCTTCAATATGGGCCTTTAACACGATATGGCCACCAGCAGGAGTATATTTGATGGCATTCGTTAGTAAATTACTTAATACCTGCGCAAGGCGCGTGGGATCTGCATCGAGCCAAATAGCGTCATCGCAAATCTGGATATCCAATTTGTGGCCCGCCAATTCAATTTGTCCGAGCACTGCCTCCACCGCCATAGTGGCAATTGAGGTGAAATTGATTCGTTGCGGCATTAATTCAATCTTGCCGCTATTAATGCGCGCAATTTCCATCAGGTCATCAATCAGGCGAACCAATTGGCTAAGTTGCCTGTCCATCATTGCCAGTGCTTTGCTGTGGGAGGCCGGGTTGTGTTGCGCAATCCGCATCAATTCCAGCCCGGTGCGAATCGGTGCGAGTGGATTGCGCAACTCATGGGCCAAGGTTGCAAGAAATTCTGTTTTGCGCCGATTGGCCTCGGCAAGGTCGTTGGCTAATTGTTGCAGCCTGTCTTCATGCTCTTTGCGTTCGGTAACATCGCGCGTTGTGCCGGCAATAACTTCCACCTCACCATCAGCACCGAATACAGGCACAAAAATATAATCGTATATGCGGCGACCAAAAGTACCGTTAAACGGGACTTCGCCGCGTACCGGTTGTTTGGTGGCAATCACTTGCTCGATTTCACGATCATGCATTTCTGCATGCCAGGGCTCATAACCCAGTTCAAGACAATTTTTTCCAATTGCTTCCTCCCAGGTTTTGCCCCACATTTTGAGCAACACGGTGTTGGCATAAATAAAGCGATGGTTTAAATCGAAGACATAAGCCAGATCGGGTGTGTGTGAAAGAAATGTTTCATAAAATCGTTTGCGATTTTCCGATTCGAAACTGAGAATTTGATAGCTGCGTGCCTGTTCACGATTTAATTCGACTTGATGTTGCACGGCAAGGCGAGCCTCGGCCTGTTTGCGCTGTTCAATTTCTGTTTCAAGTTGCCGGTTGAGTTGCTGAAGCCGTTCGCGCGTTTTATGTTGCTCGGTAACATCATTGCAAACTACCAGTACGCCATGCACACCGGCATCATCTTCAATGGGGCTGACCCCATAGGTCCACCATTCATTACGTAATTCGCTGTGGCGCACGACTTGAAGCAATTGTTCTTCGTGCCATGTTGCTCCCTGGCCTGACATTACATATTCGATTTGCGGCCCGATGGTTGTCCAGATTTCTCCCCAGCACTCAAGACCGCGTTGACCCAGTGCACGAGGGTGTCGCCCGGCATCCATCGTGTGGCGATAAGCGTCGTTATAAAACTGGATTAGTTCAGGGCCCCACCATATAAGCATTGGATGGTTACTGGTGAGTAATAAACGCAAAGTGGTTTTCAACGTGGCGGGCCAGGTTTGGGGCGCGCCAAGGGGACTTTTTTCCCACTCATAATTCCGCATTAATTCACCCATTACCCCGCCACCTGAAAGGAAACCGCTGGCGTTGGTCGTGTGTGGAATGTTGATAGCTGTCGCCATGCTCGGTGATCCTTTGCAATAACATTGATTGTTAAGGGTTGGCCAGAAGTGCCCGTGTAATGGAATCATACACTGCGGGCAAGGCGCCGTCAGGGCATTCTCCAATCCTGATGGAGGCATTAATCAGGCAGATTGGGCTGCCATATGGCATCTGAAACTGACTACTTGAATAAGGATTAGTTCTTATTGTTCTGTGTTGCTTAATCAAATTGATTACGATGTTCAATCAACCCCCTAAAAATATAGTTAAAGGAGGTAATTGCCCATCTGATAATTTCATCCCGGCAAACACTGCAAAAAAATTTCAATGACGTAAAAAAATGCGTTATTAAATTTTATTTTTATTGGTGCGCCAAATTACCTTATTCCGGGATAATTTTGGTTTATCAGTAACATGGTTATCCGTTACTAAAAAAATAAATCCCCGCTTATTTTTCCATTGTATTAATCCTTTTTTAAAAGGAGCTATCTTTATTTGCGATTAAAAAGTTCTTTTCGGTTAAAAAGTTCTTTGGGTTTAAAACTCCTTTGCGGTTAAAAAGTCGTCGAGGTTTGCACTACCGGGGAATTTATAGGGTCCTTCGTCCTCCATAAGTCTACTGGTGCCCAGGAGATTACCAATGAAACCTACCCTCGCAATGGCTGCCATAGCGAATCTTATCGTTATGGCGCTGAATGTTAATGCTACCGGATTACCCCACAATCACCCGGGTAACGACCAATTACGCGACCCCAAAGCAGCTGATGTTCGAATTGTTGGCCATGTGTTGGAGCCGAAACAAATTGCTCCAAAAAAGCTCGTTGAAAAACTTGCGTTGCCGCGTGGATTCACCGCCAATGTGTTCGCTGAAAATTTGGTAAATCCACGCATGATTGCGGTAGCTGATAACGGTGATGTGTACGTTACCCGCCGTTCGGTAGGCGATGTTATCAAGCTTGTTGATAGCGATGGCGATGGTGTTGCCGATGCGCAGGAAACAGTAGCGAACCGCCCCGGTTTACATGGCATTGCAATTAAGGGCACTACGGTTTACCTCGCTACAGTGAATGATATTTTTCGCGCGACTATTTTAGCGGATGGAAAATTTGGGCCACTGGAGCACATCGTTGATGATTTACCCGATAGTGGACAACATCCGAACCGCACATTGGCGATTGGCCCGGACGATAAGTTGTATGTGTCCGTAGGTTCAACATGCAACGCCTGTGATGAGTCCAGCCCGGAAAGTGCGACACTGTTGCAAATGAACCCGGATGGCACGGGGCGCAAAATTTTTGCTTCCGGTTTACGCAATACTATTGGCTTCGCGTTTGAGCCGGGTAGTGGTGAAATCTATGGAATGGATCATGGTATAGATTGGCTCGGCGATAATGAACAATATGAAGAACTGAATCACATTGTGCGCGGAAAACAATACGGTTGGCCCTACGTTTATGGCGATAGCAAATTTAATCCGCAGGATCATCCACCGGGAAATATAACAATGGCAGAGTGGGCCGCGCGCAGTGTGGAACCGCTGGGTTTTTATACGCCGCATGCAGCACCTATGCAAATGACGTTTTATACGGGCACGCAATTTCCCGGTGAATATCACGGCGATGCATTTATCGCGATGAGAGGTTCATGGAATCGCAAACCACCTGCAGGTTATGAGGTTGTCCGCATTCATTTTGATGGCGGAAGGCCGGTCAGGTTTGAACCCTTTGTGCAAGGATTTCTTGCGCGCAAGCGCGACCGATGGATTCATTACGGAAGGATATCCGGGCTCGCACAAACCAACGATGGAGCACTCCTTGTTGCCGATGACACCAATGGTGTTATTTACCGGATTGCTTATACCGGATCATCAAAAAAATTAAAATTGCCCGGACCTCCAACCAATGCTGATAATGTGGATGTGCGTATTATTCTCACCGATCCGCTCTCAAATAATGTAGCGCACAATCCGGTGCTAGCGATCCAGTTGGTTTCCACTGCAAACGTGCCATCACTCACCGTCACATCACCGGCATTTCAAACGGATGGAGAGATTCCGCGCATTTATGCAGTGGAAGGGCAAAATATTTCACCGCCACTGGCCTGGAGTAAAGGGCCCGAAGAAACAAAAAGTTATCTAATCCTTATGGAAGATCCGGATGTTGCCCAAAATCCTCCATTCGTGCACTGGTCTATTCATGATTTACCGCCGGCGCTTTCCTCATTGCCTGAAGGAATTCCTCCATTGCCTGAATTAGCGTTGCCGGGGAATACCACGCAAGGTAAAAATGATCGTGGCTCTTTAGGATATATCGGCCCCAATCCTCCCGCCGATGATCCTGCGCACCACTATTATTTCCAGGTTTTCGCGTTAGATACACGTTTGAATCTGCCCGTAGGTGCCAGCCGCGAGGAATTAATTGCAGGGATGAAAGGCCATGTGCTGGCAAGTGGATATTTACGCGGTACCTATAAGCGCTAGGATGGCGGCAAAAGCGATGCAGATGAAAAATTGAATTTAACCTGCGTTTTTTAGGTGGCGAGCAATGACTCATTCATTTTTAAAACGGAACGGACTCCTGCTGACCTTTTTTTCGTTAACTATAATTACTCTTTTCTTTCAAAGTTATTATGGATGGCGAGTCGATAGTGCGGAGCGTTTAGAGAATGGACTGGCGGTGCATTCTTATTGGGCCTATTTGCAATCCGGCCATTTTATCCAGGCTACGTTTGAAAATTGGGAAAGTGAATTTTTACAAATGGCCTTGTATGTGATGATGACAATCTTCCTCTACCAACAAGGTTCATCGGAGTCCAAAAAGCTGGAAGGTAAAGAGGCGGTTGATCGTGAGCCTGTGGCTCATCCCGGCGCGCCCTGGCCTGTTCGGCGCGGTGGACTGGTATTGGTTATTTATAAAAATTCATTGAGCCTGGCATTTATTCTGTTGTTTTTAATTTCTTTTTTTCTGCATGCTTTCGGAACCATGCAGCAGCTTAATGAAGAGGGCGCATCGCTGAATTTAATAACGGTTTTTGCTGAAGACCGCTTTTGGTTTGAGTCATTCCAGAATTGGCAAAGCGAGTTCTTGTCTGTGGCATCCATTGTTTTTTTATCTATCTATTTACGCCAAAAAGGCTCGCCAGAATCAAAGCCGGTTGATGCCCCGAATAGCGAAACGGGAGGGTAGTTATAGAGTTGTTAACCAGGAGCAGAAAAATTATTTGCTCTGATGCGCTTCAATCCGTCATTTTGCTTATGTAAAATTCCTTCACGCATTTCTAAACTGACCCCGGCTACCAATTTCCAGTGAAAGGTGCGTTGTAACTATCGCCGCTGTAATTTTATGTTCATTGCGCACCGCCATCTAAAATTTTTCTGGTTGATTTTTCCGGGTTTGAATGAACTATCGTATTTTTACCCTGTCAGGAATTAGGTAACCGCGATAAAACACTGGCGTTTTTAATGCAGTGTTTGTATCGTTAAATTAAAGATAATGAGTAGACAATGAATAGGAAGGTGGTTTATGAACTACGAAACTCGCGATACTTACGGCATATATAAAACCAATGTTGTTCATCATGATGGCAATGGCCCAGGCCCACGCTTGATGGGTGCCGATACACTAATCGGTAACGACGTTTATAATCGTGCTGATCAAGACCTGGGTGATATCAAAGAAATTATGCTCGACGTTGCCTCTGGCAAAGTGGCTTATGCGGTATTGTCTTTTGGCTCATTTCTGGGATTCGGTGAAAAATTATTTGCAGTGCCCTGGCAAGCATTGCAATTGGATACCGTGAATAAACGTTTTATTCTCGATATCGACAAAAGCCGTTTGGAGAATGCGCCAGGTTTTGATAAAGATGATTGGCCGGATATGGCTGATGAAACCTGGGCGCGTAGTATCCACAATTACTACGGAAGCCAATATCGTGATTTGAATATTAATAATTAATTAAAAAAAGCAGTTGTGGATTTTTATTCACAACTGCTTTTTTTGTTTAATTGCGAATCAACAATTTTTACTCATCGCTGTACGTATGCTAGACAGCCAACTGCAATTTACTGGTAAGTGCCGCATTATAGCGAAACGGGTTTGCTGCATAACTTATTGTTATCCGGTGTAGCATCAGGGTAATAGGTTCTTATTCCATTATTGCGCCGCACAAATACCATAGCGTAACTAACATTCGCGTCTTTTAATGTGAGAATGCAGTGTTCGCTTTTATTACTACTGGTATGGTTTTCCGAAAACGCTTTGGTAGCGCTCAATAAAATATCGCTGGCGCTGAGTGTAAGGCCGTACCCCTTGATTGAATGCCTTATAATGTCGCCATCAGCCAACGTCATTTCCACGCCCATCGAATAGATACTGCCTTCGATAACTTCATTGCTCTTGAAATTATTCATCCTGCATAGTTGATTGTTGCTCTCCAGTTGTTGGTAGCGGCCATGGAAATGCAAACCACCAATACTGCGCCCACTCTTTTCACCGCAAA
Organism: Gammaproteobacteria bacterium; assembly: GCA_021151835.1. GTDB lineage: Bacteria > Pseudomonadota > Gammaproteobacteria > Pseudomonadales > Cellvibrionaceae > Cellvibrio. The sequence continues at coordinate 67,718 of JAGKWO010000003.1, read as the reverse complement.
AAATATGATCGAAAGCATGCAGCGAGTACCAGGCATCAGCAAGGTCATCCAGATAAGTATTGATGTTGGTATTTTTACTTTTTTGCTGAAAAACCTTGCCGCCGGTAAACGCAAAAAGATTTTTCAACACGTCGGGATTGGCTTTCATAAGGGATTTGAACCCTTCCGCGCTGGTTGCCTTGCCGGGTGCGCCGCAAAAATGCAAGACATCCCGGTCGAACTTGTCAAGCGGTGGTGCCGGGGGGGTAATATCTTTAAATCCGTTGCCGGTTTTTATCGGATTGGTGTCGTTGTCGAAAAATTTCAAGCATGCGCTGCTTTTTTTTCCCGCAGGGTTAGCGCTGGTGGTAGTTTGGTGCGGACTTTTAAAGTCGGGCTTGCTGTTCAGGTAGGACCCACATTCCAGTTTTACCCATTTCTTTTTCCCTTCAATTTCAATGTATGCATGGCTCGCACCTTCAGCCTTATTTTCACCAAAAGAAAGATAGGATTTCCCCACCTGCAAGGAGACCGGATTGTTTTCCTTTTTTATCGAATCATAAGCCGTGCAGGATTTATTGATTTTGAAATCTTGCGGAATGGTGAATAGCGCTTGCGCATGAATTGTTATCGCTGCCAATAGGCCCGATGTTGCCATGATTGCTTTAATCCAGCGAATACCCATTTTTTTCGTTCCATAGCTGATTTTCAGGCGTTTATGATGCATGAAAAACCCGGATGATTCTACCGCCAGTCCACGCTGCTGCCCGGCTTTTAAAACCATTGCTTCGGGCAATATCAGCTAATGTGTGGCTGCGAACAGACAAATGCCAGTGGTTTCGTCAAGCTATTGTTTTTGTGGAGGTAGGTATGACGTTATATGCTATTAATGGTGGGCAATACGTTCCATCTAAAAAAACTTTTATTACAACTACAGCGCAGCCTGATATTCATCATGAGCGGCGGCCGCCCGGCCATTTAATTGACTGGCTTAATCGAATTTTAATGGAAGAATCTCAACGTGTAATACGTTTCAGGTCACATTATTATTTAACCTTGGCGCATCCGCAAAAAATTGCGAGTATATTTTTAATTCATTCCAATGAAAAACTATTGCATATCCATGCGCTTGCGCTCCGTATTGTTCAACTGGGCGGTGTCCCTGCCTTTTCGGTGGAAAATATTGTTGTACGCAGCTATCCAGGCAGTTCTCTTGATTACGCTCTGGCCAAGCTCATCGAAGAAAATTTGCAGGCAGAACGACGCGCGCTTGGCTCTTATCGGGATTTGCTACATTATTTATCCGATAACGATTTGGCTACCAGCGGAATATTGGACATTATTATGAAATCCGATGAGCGCCGAGTTGACGAATTGGTCTGTTGGTTAGGCGAAGTTGCAAGAAAGTCCTGCGTAATTCGCGCACCTGACAATATTTTTCGTGCTGATATCCAGCCTGTTATTTGAATTTAACGTTGGCGTTTTTCACTGGAAGAGGCAAGTATTCATGGCGTCGGCAAGGAGTGCAAAATACTGTGAATAAAGAGCTGTCGTGGTGAAGCAAGGATGTTGGTTTGCTGCGAGCCAGGAGGCAACTTTATACCGGGAGTGTGGTTATCATTGGTTTTTTAACGGATGCATTAACCGGTTGATTTCTTTTCTGACGACCGCATAACACTCACAACTCAATTGTTCCAGGTGTACGCGATCCAATACGGTAATACGGCCGCGCGCATACTCTATTACGCCCGATCTTTGCAATTTTCCAGCGGCTTCGGTGATCCCTTCGCGGCGCACGCCCAGCACACTGGATATTAATTCCTGAGTCATGGCGATGTGCTGATCCGGTAAGCGATCAAGGGATAATAACAACCAGCGGCACAGTTGTTGGTCAATGGAATGATGTCGATTGCACGCTGCTGTCTGCGCTATCTGGGTTATTAACGATTGCGTGTAGCGCAATAAAAGTAATAGTAAATCCGTGTGGCGATTGAATTCTGTTTTGAATTTTTGTACAGATAAGCGATACGCGAGTCCACCTGTTTGCACAATGGCACGGCTGGGTGTGCTTTCTCCGCCCATGAAAATCGCCGTGCCGACCATGCCCTCATTGCCGATGACTAAAATCCCTGTGGTTGCTCCCGATTCCATGACATAGATCGAGGAAATAATACAAGCAATTGGAAAATAGACCGAGCGCAATGTTTCGCCCGCCTCATATAAAACCTTGCCTGATGTCAGGGAAACCAATTCAAGGTCGGGCAATAACCGCCGTTGCGAATCAGTCGGCAAGGCTGCGATAAGGGCATTAAAATGTAAATCAGAAGGCATGTTATCTCCGGTATAAATTGCGCTACGAAGTGTACGTGGTGAATTTATGTGGCTATGTGCGCTACCGAACATAGGGCGGCGAATTCAACCTTGGTTTGATTATTTATTCAAGTGATGGTGAGAAATGTACAAGGTATTGTGTTTTGCGTTGTTAATCTGGTGTTTTATTGCTGTACCGTCCATTTTCGGAGGTTACGCATTATTTCAATTTACGATATTGACAGGCGTTTGCCTGCTTCTACTGCGTGTGTATAACATTAAAAGAGCTAAATATAACTTCCGATAATTTTCGGGAAAATAAATTATCCCTGTTGCAAAAATACCCGGTTGCAAAAAACACCTGTTAGTTAAGTCGTAAAAAAATATTGTTAACTGTCTGGTGTGACTCAACGCGCCATTTGTTGTGCTTGTGTGTTTTCACTGATTGTTCTCCGAATTCTTCGATTGACATTGCGCTAAACCAGAGTAGACTGAGCCCAGCTTGAAAATACGTTTAGTATTTATGCCTCACACTTCGAAGTTCCAGATATAGTATTTCGTCCTGTCTACATAAGTAATTCCCGCATTTCCAGCCGAGCACCCTTCAGGGTAAATATACTTTTGTATTTATAGGTAACACTATGTCTAAAATTACTACTGGCACTGTAAAATGGTTCAACGACGCTAAAGGTTTCGGGTTTATTCAAGAAGAATCCGGCACCGATGTTTTCGCGCATTACAGTGCTATTACCGGCACCGGTTTTAAAAGCCTTGTTGAAGGTCAACAAGTGCGATTCACCATGACCCAGGGCCAAAAAGGCCCGCAAGCTGAAAACATCCAGGCGATGTGATTTATTAGTTGTTGGCGTTTCAATGGCCAACCAAATAAAAAAAGGCGAAATCTATCGATTTCGCCTTTTTTTATTTCTGATATTTTTTTTAAAAATAAACCAGCGTTGATAAATTAATATTTTTTTGAAAAGTTTCGTTGCGTGATTGGTTGAATGCTGTGGTCGTTTGCTTCGTTGGTTAATTCAAGCAAACCGGGGATTTTCAAATAGTGCGGGCTGCAACCTGGAATAGGGTGTAGTTTTCTCCGCATTAACTATTGTCTATGCGCTGATGGGCAAACTAATCGTCCGACACTCAGCGCTAAAGTAAAATAGCAATAAAATGAGAAAGCAGGGGGACAGGGGCATTTGGGCCCATGCGTATGCCTGTCTGGCAGACTATCGATTTCCTCTAGGCGGATCAGGCCCATCCTTCCCGTAAAGCTCATCCATCCATGCGTTCTAGCCTTCCCCGTTGTAGCGAATTAGCTGCAGTAAAAACATCAGACCCCCCATTTTAATGAATAAAATTCATGGATCCCTGAAATAATGTCATTTTTTTTCATGAGCTGATTCAGTTATAAAGCACACCTGAGCTCAATTAAGCCAAGACTGTGAAGACTACTGACCGGGAAAGCCGGGGCAGAAGTGGATGGTCTGGCAAGAACCCGGAAAGAGCACGACATACATTCAGGTTTTTAAATCAGGTTGCAAGATCACCATGAAAAACGACTTTACCTTTGCCATTAAAAGCATTCGTTTCGATGAAAATTATCATCCCTCAGACAATACGCGTATCACTACCAATTTTGCCAATTTGGCCAGGGGCAAGCGTCGCCAGGAGAATTTGCGCAACGCATTGCAGATGATTAACAACCGTTTCAATGCCTTGGCGCGTTGGGATAATCCCAATGGCGATCGTTATTCCCTTGAACTTGAAATCATTTCCGTTGAAATGGATATTGATAGGGACGGCAATGGTGATGCTTTTCCAACGATTGAAATATTAAAAACCAATATTGTTGATCACCACACTAACAAACGCATTGAAGGCATTGTGGGAAATAACTTTTCCTCTTATGTGCGCGATTATGATTTCAGCGTATTACTGCTAGAGCACAATAAAAATAAATCCACATTTAGCATCCCTGATAATTTTGGTGATTTGCATGGCAAGCTCTTTAAATGTTTTGTGAATTCGAATACTTACAAACAACATTTTAATAAGCCACCGGTTGTCTGTCTGAGTGTTTCGGATAACAAAACCTATCATCAAATTGAAAATCAGCATCCGGTATTAGGTATTGAATACCTGGCCAATGAATCATCGTTGACGGAACAATATTTCAAAAAAATGGGTTTGCAGGTGCGCTATTTTATGCCGCCAAATAGTGCAGCACCTTTGGCGTTTTATTTCTTTGGGGATTTGTTGAGTGATTACACAAATCTTGAGCTTATCAGCACAATCAGCACCATGGAAACTTTCCAAAAGATTTACCGCCCCGAGATCTACAACGCTAATGCAGTAGCGGGAAAATGCTATCAACCCAATCTAAAGCACCAGGATTATTCATTGACGCAAATTGTTTATGATCGTGAGGAGCGTAGCCGTCTGGCGATTGAGCAGGGAAAATTTGCCGAGGAGAATTTCATCAAACCATATCAGGCCAGGCTTGAGCAGTGGTCTGCTAGCTACGCGCTTTAATTAACCTGCATAAGATTGTTTATGTAAGACCATTTATTCAGACAAGATCATTTATTATGAAAAAATTATTACCCACCTCAACCGCAGGCAGTTTGCCTAAACCGTCCTGGCTTGCTCAACCGGAGACACTGTGGTCGCCCTGGAAATTGCAGGGTGAGGAATTAATAGCCGGTAAACAAGATGCGTTGCGTTTGTCCTTGCAGGAACAACAACAAGCGGGGATTGATATTGTTGGCGACGGTGAGCAATCACGCCAGCACTTTGTTACGACATTTATTGAACACCTTGACGGCGTTGATTTTGCGAAACGTGAGACTGTCAGGATTCGCGATCGCTATGATGCGAGTGTGCCGACAGTGGTTGGTGCTGTGTCTCGCCAAAAGCCGGTTTTTGTTGAGGACGCAAAATTTTTACGCCAGCAAACCAGCCAACCTATAAAGTGGGCCCTGCCAGGACCCATGACCATGATCGATACACTCTTTGATAGCCACTATAAAAGCCGTGAAAAACTGGCTTGGGAATTCGCTAAAATTCTTAACCAGGAAGCCAGGGAATTGGAAGCTGCCGGTGTCGATATCATCCAGTTTGATGAACCGGCCTTTAATGTGTTTTTTGACGAGGTCAATGATTGGGGAATTGCGACCTTGGAAAAAGCGATTGAAGGGCTCAAGTGCGAAACTGCGGTTCATATTTGTTACGGCTATGGCATTAAAGCCAATACCGAGTGGAAAAAAACCTTGGGGGCAGAGTGGCGGCAATATGAAGAAATTTTTCCCAAGCTGCAACAATCCAATATCGATATGATTTCGCTGGAATGCCACAACTCCCGTGTTCCAATCGAATTACTGGAGCTTGTCCGCGGTAAAAAAATAATGGTAGGTGCTATTGATGTGGCAACCAATACCATTGAAACGCCCGAGGAAGTTGCCAATACCTTGCGCAAAGCGCTTCAGTTTGTCGATGCGGACAAGCTTTGCCCTTGTACCAATTGTGGCATGGCACCTTTATCTCGCCAGGTAGCACGAGGCAAGTTAAACGCGTTGAGTGCAGGTGCAGAAATCGTCCGCAAAGAGCTCTCTCTTTAAAGAGCTCTCGCCAGGCTCACCGCCGTAATGAACCGCCAGGGGCAACTCAGGAACAAGGTGATGATTGAACCAACAGACTTTAGAAATGCAATGTCGTTGTTAACAAGTGCAGTCAATGTTGTTAGCACAACAGGCGCATCCGGTCGTTATGGATTTACGGCATCCGCTGTGTGTAGTGTTACGGATGCCCCGCCGACATTATTGGTCTGTATGAATAAAGCGTCTTACTCCCATGCCCATTTTGTAGAAAATAAAATCCTGGCGGTAAATGTGTTAGGCGCACATCACCAGGCTATTTCAAACGTATTCTCATCCAAAATGAATCCGGTAGAGCGGTTTACACACGGCGTTTGGACCGAATTAAAAACCGGTGCGCCAGTTTTAAACGATGCTTTAGTGAGTTTTGATTGCCAGATTGAGCAAATCCAGACAGTTGGCACCCATGATATTTTCATTTGTCGGGTGGTAGCGATTCAACAAACGCAACAGGATCACAGTTTGGTTTATTTTAATCGCGCTTACCATCGCGTAGGGCAAGCGAACATCGCTTAAGCTCGATCCGGGCAAACTCTTTTTAACATCAAACCCTCAAGTAAGTGTGTCGTGGAATTAATAATTTTTTTAGCAATAGGTGCATTAGCGGGATTTACCGCAGGGATCTTTGGTATTGGTGGCGGCTTGATCATAGTACCGCTCTTGTATGTGGTCTTTACGCAAATGGGTTATGCGCCTGAAGTGATTATGCACATGGCTCTGGGAACTTCATTGGCAACAATTATTGTGACCTCTATCAGCTCCTCAATTGCACACCAAAAAAATGGTGCAGTTTTATGGGCAGTATTTAAAAATCTGGCACCGGGTCTGGTAATAGGGTCTTTTTTAGGTGCAGGTGTTGCAGGATTGCTGTCCGGTGCAAATTTGCAATTGATTATTGGCATTTTTGTAATCTGGGTTGCGTACCGGATGATGTTCACTACCAGGCATTCAATAGACCAGCATTCAGTTTTGCCATCTGCTTTCAAGCAGTTTTGTGCGGGTACAGGGATAGGTGTAGCTTCTGCATTGTTTGGAATTGGCGGCGGCAGTTTAACGGTTCCCTACTTAAATCATTATGGTGTGGTAATGCAAAGGGCTGTTGGAACATCCGCCGCATGCGGTTTGCCCATCGCCATTGCCGGGGCTTTTGGATTTATTTTTTTTGGTATGAAAGGACAAATCAATGTTCCGAATAGTATCGGCTTTGTGCATATTTATGCGTTCCTGGGGATTAGCATAATGAGCTTCTTTACCGCCAAACTGGGTGCCAAAGCGGCACATGCATTATCCCCGGTGATGCTAAAAAAATGTTTTGCGGGATTATTATTTGCCGTAGGATGTTTTTTTCTTATTAAGGGATTACGTTGAACCAACGGCAGTCAATTACCCAATCATCTAACCAACCTAAGTAAGGCGGCAATTGCCGCCTTTATTTTTTCTATATCAAACAGCATCCCCGAAAACGGGATTTAATCTGCTCATGACTTGACATGCAGGTAAATGCCTGCATAATGAATTAATCGAATGTAGGGTGGGAAAGTAAATTGCTCGACACTGATAAAGTGTTTAAAGCGCTGGCAGATCCTAATCGCAGGAAATTGCTTGATGCGCTTTGTCTTGAAAATGGCCAGACACTCGGGGGACTCTGCGAGTATCTCGATATGGCGAGACAATCGGTGACGCAACATTTGGAAATTCTTGAATCGGCAAATTTGGTGACCACTGTCAGGCGTGGCCGCGAGAAACTGCATTTTATAAACCCTGTTCCGCTTCATGATGTGTACGAGCGATGGATCAGGAAATTCGAACAGCAACGCTTAAGCCTTTTGCATGATCTCAAGGCACAGCTTGAAGGGGAAAATGATGAGTAAACCTGATTATGTGTACGTAACTTATATCGCCACCACACCACAAAAATTGTGGCAGGCGTTAGTCGATACGGAGATAACGCGTCAATACTGGTTTGAGCATATAAATGTGTCGGATTGGAATCCCGGTTCGCGCTGGGAACATCAGCGTACCGATGAGGCAAAAACACTTGATGTCATCGGTACCGTTATTGAAGTGAACCCACCGGATCGCCTGGTTGTCACCTGGGCGAGACCGAAAGAAGTTGAAGACGCTACCAAGCATGCGCGCCTTACTTTTGATATTGCCCCTCAGGGTGATGGACTGGTTCGCCTCACTATCACCCACGAAGAACTCGATCCGGAAATGCTCAAAGCGATATCTGGCGGTTGGCCCAAGGTACTTTCGAATCTCAAAACATTTTTGGAAACCGGGCGTGTGCTTCACTTTTAAATGACGTGGTGAATGTAATTTTTTAATGGAGATAAATCGTGAGTAAACATTATTCCGGTGGATGTGCCTGCGGTGCGATCCGATATGAAATTAATAGTGAACCTATATTCGCAAATCATTGTCAATGCCGCGATTGCCAACAAATAAGTGGCACTGGGCACGGCTCGTATCTAACGTTTCCATCGCGCGCAGCCGTAACATTAAAGGGCGATGCGACGCATTGGAGCAGGGCTGGTGACAGTGGCAATATCAAAACCAATGGTTTTTGCCCTGTCTGTGGTTCGCCGGTATATTTAACCTTTGCGGCTATGCCTGAAGTATTTACTGTGCACGCCGCGAGCCTTGATGATCCCGGCGTATACAAGCCGGAAGTTTTAACTTACGCCGGGCGCGGACATATTTGGGACCATATTGACCCTGCACTGATAAAATTTGAAAAAATGCCGGTAAATTGATGTTAAAAAAAGCTGATACAACATCAAAAATAAATAATTAGCTGGATGGTGTGAGGCTCATCGCGCACACAAATATGCAAACGTATTAAAAAAATCACCGAAGTTGACGTGTATTGCGATTGGCCAATACCACAGAAGCATCTGCTAATGTGGTGATTCGGTTCCCGCGACAAAACTGGAGGTTTGGATGCAAGCGCCAAAGCGTGAAGAAATTGATCACCGTACCATCAAATTGATTGTGGGTGTCATTGCGCTAAGTCTTCCTTCGCTTACAAGTATTTTCGCGGATACCACCATCTCTTCCATCAGTGCTTCGTACTATGAGCGCGGTTGGTCGCAAACAATATTCATCGGTTTTTTATTTGCTATCGCAGCATTTTTGATGGCTTATAACGGTGTATCCAGGACCGAGATGATTTTAAGCAAGGTGGCATCATTAGCGGCACTGGGTGTGGCGCTTTTCCCGTGCGAGTGTGGTTCGCATGTGGTTCCGGTTTTATACGTCCACGGTATTTGTGCTGCAATTATGTTTTTTATCCTTGCATTTTTCTGCCATGGATTTTACAAACGAGCGCGCGCCAAGGGGCATAAAGAAGCGCTGCGTCGGGCGCAGATCTACCTGATATGCGGAGTGCTCATTATTATCTCAATTGTCGCCCTCGCCGTTGATCACTTTTCAAATGAAAGCCTGACCCGGCACATACCGCGATTTGTATTTTTAGGCGAGGCGATTGGCTTGATTGCGTTTGGAATTTCCTGGCTTACGGCGAGCAAGACATTTCCTGTGCTTACCAGAAAGCAAGAGCGCTTCCATCTGCTCAGTGATGACAATCCCGGTTAATTTAAATGTAAACCTCTCCACTTTGGATGGGGTATTAATCGATATCTGATTTTTTCAGATGGTTGGAATGCGACCTTAAATTGAACTCATCTCTGAATTTACTCGGCTGAACATTTTCAATTTATTCGTGTTGATTATTAAATATTGCTTCATCCGGTTTTTAGATCGTGCAGAGTAATGATTTGCGTATGTACAACCCGCATCATTTAAATAAACGATCAGCTTGGGCTCACGCTAATAAATCGGTTGTGCCTAATATTTACGGCTTCATGATCGAAAAAATTGTACACAATCAACTCGAACCTCCCTTCCTTTTTACCCTTAGGTTTAGCTTTAAGCATTTGCCAGGAACAGGCAAACCACTCGGCAGCTGTTGCCAATAAGCACAGCGTAAACGACGCCCTTCGTTGAATATTTCCTGGCCGCTCAATTTGGCGGGCGGCCCGGTATTGGTGGCTGGTAATGTGATTGGGGGGGTTGGATAATTAGTTTAACTATGTAGAATACATAACAAATATATTGAGTATTCTACATTTTATGAAGTGGCTACTACTGATATTAACGCTGCCTACTAACAACACCGCAGCCCGGATGCGCGCCTGGCGCAATCTGAAAGGTTCCGGTGCAGCCGTATTGCGCGACGGGGTTTACCTGATTCCCGCCAGCGATGCCCACAACGCCGCCTTTGAAGAGGTCAGCCGTGATGTCATTGCTAATGATGGCTCTGCCTACATTTTCCCTACCGAGACCGTCGAAGTCGGTGACCTTGGCGATTTGTTTGATCGCCGCGAGGACTATCTGGCTCTGCAGACAGAGCTGCAACAACTGGCAAGCCAACCGGCGGGAAATGGCACCCAGGATGCGCTCAAACAGTTGCGAAAACTGCGCAAGAATTTCGCTTCACTGACGGCGATTGATTTTTTCCCCGGGGAATTGCAAACCCAAACCCAGGACGCTATCCAGGCTCTTGAATTGCAAATCAATCGCCAGCTCTCGCCCAATGAGCCCGGATTTGCCGCTGGCGATATTGCCCGCCGCAATCCCCTGGACTACCAAAACCGGGTATGGGCAACCCGCAAGCGCCCGTGGGTTGATCGCCTTGCCAGCGCATGGTTAATAAAAAAATTTATCGATCCCAGCGCGCGCTTCCTGTGGCTGGAATCACCTGACGTATGCCCGGCTGATGCCCTGGGTTTTGATTTCGATGGGGCGGAATTCACCCATGTCGGTAATCGTGTTTCCTTCGAAGTATTGCTGGCAAGTTTCGCTTTGAATCAACCGGAATTAAGCCGTATGGGCGCGCTTGTCCATTACCTTGATGTCGGTGGTGCGCAACCCCTGGAGGCCGGTGGACTTGAACAAATTCTGTGGGGATTACGCAACAGTATTCCCGACGATGACAACTTGATGGCGGCCGCCGAGGGCGTCTTTGATGCCTTGCTTGCCGCATTTACCCATAAGGAAAAAGTATGAATGCCACAACCACTGAATTAACACCGGAACAAAAACGGGAAGCACCGGCGCCTGTCAGCTTTTGGGAGGCTTTCCTATTTTGGCTCAAATTGGGTTTTATCAGTTTTGGTGGGCCTGCCGGGCAAATCGCCATCATGCACCAGGAATTGGTGGAGCGCCGCCGCTGGATCAGCGAAACGCGTTTTTTGCATGCATTGAATTACTGCATGGTATTGCCCGGCCCGGAAGCACAACAACTCGCTACTTATATTGGCTGGTTGATGCATCGTACCTGGGGCGGCATCGTTGCAGGCGTGTTGTTTGTGTTGCCGTCGTTATTTATTTTGATTGCGCTTTCCTGGATTTATATCGCATACGGGGATGTAAGTTGGGTGGCCGGTTTGTTCTACGGCATTAAACCGGCGGTCACTGCCATCGTTGTACAAGCCGCGCATCGCATTGGTTCGCGCGCATTAAAAAATAATGTGATGTGGGCTATTGCTGCGGCCGCGTTTGTGGCCATTTTTGCGCTCAATGTGCCGTTCCCTTACATCGTGGTTGCCGCCGCACTGATTGGTTATCTCGGTGGGCGTTTTGCGCCGGATTATTTCAAGGGCGGTGGTGGTCACGGTAAAGCGAATAAATCCTTCGGGGTTGCGCTTATTGATGATCACACGCCCACACCGGCGCATGCGGTTTTTCGCTGGTCGCGCCTGGCATTGATTTTAATATCCGGTGTTGTGCTCTGGGCAATTCCGCTTGCGGCGCTGTGGGGTTATTACGGTTGGGACCATACGCTCACGCAAATGGCCTGGTTCTTTACCAAAGCCGCATTGCTCACGTTTGGCGGCGCTTACGCCGTGTTGCCGTATGTTTATCAAGGTTCGGTCAGTCATTACGGCTGGTTGACGCCTACGCAAATGATCGATGGCCTTGCATTGGGTGAAACCACACCGGGACCGCTGATTATGGTGGTGGCGTTTGTGGGTTTTGTGGGGGCATATGTGAAAGCGGTGTTTGGTCCGGACCTCTTGTTTGTTGCCGGTGCTGTGGCGGCCACTATCGTTACCTGGTTTACCTTTTTGCCCTCGTTTATTTTTATTTTTGCCGGCGCTCCGTTTATTGAAACTACCCATAACGATTTGAAATTTACCGCACCATTGCTTGCAATCACCGCCGCTGTGGTCGGGGTGATCCTGAACCTGGCGATGTTTTTTGGCTACCACGTGCTCTGGCCGCAAGGATTCGCAGGCGCCTTTGAATGGCCGTCCGCTCTAATCGCGCTGGGTGCCGGTATTGCGCTATTTCGTTACAAAGTCGGCGTTATCAAAGTGATTGCTGCCAGCGCGCTGGTGGGGCTTGCTTTCACACTCGCCGGCGTTTAATGCGGTCCTGACAATGTAGTTAGCTAAGGAAGATAACCATGAGCAATATCGACCACGACAAACGTGAATTTCTGGCAACCAGTGCAACCGCGGCGGCGGGGTTATTCATTGCGTCTGCTGCCAGTGCGGAAGCCGCCACGCCTGCGCAAGCAATCTCTTCTCAACCAAGCAAAGGAGCAACCTGGATGATCAGCGAGATAAAACCAAAGCCCTTATCGTTCGACGTCGCAAAATTAAAAGGCCTTTCCGCCAAACTAATCGAATCACATTGGGCGAATAATTACAGCGGTTCGGTGAAAACGCTGAACGCCGTCAACGCGCAATTAAGCCAGGCTCTCGATAATCAGGAAATACCACCGTTCGTCTATAACGGACTTAAACGCGAACATCTGATTCGCACCGGCTCTGTGATTTTGCATGAATTGTATTTTGATAACCTGGGTGGCGATGGTAAGGCGGAGGGTGAGATACGCTCGGCAATCGCAAAGCAGTTTGGCACTTTTGATCGATGGGAAACGGAATTCCGAAAAATTGCGCAGGGTCTGGGCGGCGGTTCAGGATGGGTGATCCTGGGTCATAACAAACGTTTTGGCACGCTGGAGAATTACTGGTCGTGGGACCATGCACATTTTCCCGCAGAGACAGTGCCTTTGTTGGTAATGGATATGTATGAGCATTCCTATCAAATGGATTTTGGTGCGGCCGCAGCGAAATACATTGATGCGTTTTTCAATAATATTAATTGGGATGAAGTGGCGCGCCGCACCGGAAGTGCTGCAAAAAATTAATATCAGCTACTTAACCCGGCCAACAAGTCGCCGCTTGCCGGGGTTGAATAGCTTCGCTGCACTATATTCGTTCCTGGCCGAGAGCCTTAGTCATTGGGCCAGTTGCATCCAAACATTTTTCCCCTTCCGGTGTTCAACACCGTCTTCTGCGTCTAGGCTCACAGTGCAAAAAAATTGAATCCAGATTTCACGTTGCGCCGTATAACCAGTGAATCGGCCCAATTCTGTCGGAGTACAGGGGGGTTCATAACAACCAACCAATAACAAGAGCACATCATCATGGACTCGAATTACGATTTTTTGCATTTGCTCAGCGCCACGGCGCAGGGCGACCGGCAGGCGTTTGCGAACCTATATCGCCAGACGGCGGGGCAGTTGTATGCAATCAGCCTGCAAATGTTGCGTCGGCGCGATCTGGCTGAGGAGGCGGTACAAGAAGCCTATGTGCGTATTTGGCACAACGCAGGGGATTACCAGCAGGAAAAAGGCACGGTGTTGACCTGGATGATCAGTATTGTTCGCTACCGCGCGTTGGATATGTTGCGCGCCGCCAAAAGCCGGCGCGAAACCGGCGATGAATTGCTGGAGGAGGCGGAAGATGAGCAAACACCGGAGCGCGAGTTATATGAACAACGCGACCGCGTGCGTATAGACCGATGTATGGAGCGATTGGACGATGCGCAACGCAATGCGATAGAACTGGCTTATTTTCGCGGGCTTACCCACATGGAAGTCTGCGAGCATATGCAAACCCCGTTAGGAACCATCAAGACCTGGATTCGACGTGGTCTGGACCGTTTAAAAAGGTGCCTTGAATCATGAATTACCTTACCGAAGAGCGTCAAAATGCCCTTTCTTCTGAATATGTATTGGGAAGCTTGCAAGGCCAGGCACGGGTTCGCTACCAACGTTTACTGATGCAACATAACAGCCTGCGCCATCATCTCTGGCGCTGGGAAAGCCGGCTCAATGAATTGGGCGGTGCATTGCCGGCGGTACAGCCCGCCCCCGAAGTGTGGGAACGTATCCAGGCCCGATTGGGTTTTGGCGGCAGTATCCAGTCGCCAGCATCTACCAACGGCGATCAGGCAAATAATATTTCCCATTTGTCGCAACGCCGGCCACGCGCCTTGCAATGGTTTGCTGGTTTGTCTGCGGCGGCAGCAATCCTGCTGGCGGTATTGCTCGTTAATGTGCAGCGTGCTGGACCATTAATGCCGGCGCAAATTGCCGTGGTGCAAAGTGAAAAAGCGCAGGCGCTGTGGTTGATCGAATTGCGTGAAGACCAATTGCTGGTCACGGCGACGGATAAATTCAAACCCCTGGATAACCAGGATTATGAATTATGGATGGTGGCTGCTGACGGTCGTCCCCCCATTTCGCTGGGGATCCTGCCCAAGCAAGGGAAGTTGAGTTTGCCGCGCTCTGTCTTATTTGATCAGTTACGCGTCGCTGCACTCGCGGTCAGTTTGGAGCCGCTGGGTGGATCGCCAAACGGCCAACCAACAACTGTGCTGTACACAGCAGAGTTAGTAGCGATTTAATTTCCTTTTGTCATTAAAAATCAAGACCCGCAGTTTGCGGGTTTTTTTTTGCGCTGTGATGCGACAAAATTTTTTTCAAAAAAAATAATTAAAAAAATTGAATCCACAATTGGAGTTGCCCCGTAAAGGTGTATGTGTAAACCATTAACCTCAAGGAGACAACAATGAAGCCCAATTACTTATCTGCTGTTATCGGCACCGTTTGCGCAAGCTTGCTTGCCGCGCACAGTATTGCATCCAGTCACCGCGAAGCACCCAATATCACTCGTTCACCTGCGTTGGATTCAACGGATTTTTACGCATTCAATAGTTATGAGCCGGGGCGTGGTGATTATGTCACCCTGATCGCCAATTACATTCCCCTGCAAGACGCTTACGGCGGCCCGAATTATTTTGCGCTGGATCCCTACGCCGTATACAGCATCCATGTGGATAACACTGGTGATGCAATAGAAGACCTCACGTTTGAATTTCGCTTTAGCCAGGCGCTGGCGGGCGGTGAAGGCGTGAAGTTAACCGTAGGGCCACAAGGTAACAGCCGTTCAGTTGCCGTGCCGTTAAAAAATGTTGGCGGTGTATCTGCAAACGATGTATCCGCCGTCAATTTTAGTGAAAGTTACTCCGTAAAATTGCGTACGGGTGATCGCAAAACCGGCACCCGCGCCGATGTGCAAATCGCATCCGGTATGGGCACTACATTTAAAAAGCCACTGGATTTTATTGGCACGAAAACGTTCGCATCGACAGCCGCTTATGCGAATTACGCTAACAGTTTTATTTACGACATTACCGTTCCCGGTTGCAGCACCAATGGCAAAGTATTTGTTGGCCAACGCAAAGATCCGTTTGTTGTAAACCTCGGGAAAACATTTGATTTGGTCAATTATGTTCCCGTGGAAGGCGATAGCGCCCCCGGCGCGGGTGACGGTGATGGATTTCCTGGCGGGATAACCCAAGCGTCTGCGAATGATGATTTGTTGTATAAAAATGTCACCGCAATTGCGCTTGAAATTCCGAAAGCCTGTTTGGTCGGCACTGGCAATGGTGTAATCGGAACCTGGACTACGGCGAGTTTGCCGCAGGCGCGTATTTTAAATCCGCAAGCGTCATTTAATAAAACGGAAGTGAATGGTGGTGCACTCACGCAAGTCTCCCGCCTGGGCAATCCATTAGTGAATGAATTGGTAATCGGCTTAAAAGATAAGGATCGCTTCTCCGTTGCTGAACCTAAAAACGACGGGCAGTTTGCGGATTACGTAACTCATCCATCACTACCGGAATTATTAAATATTTTATTTAAAGACGCGGTGAACACCACTTTGGGCGCAAACCTGCCCACACTCGCACCCACCAACTTTCCGCGCACGGACCTGGTCACCGCGTTCCTCACCGGTTTCCCCGGCGTTAACCAATTAAAAACAGTAACGCCATCGGAAATGTTGCGGTTGAACACTGGTATCGCGGCGACGGCGCAATCGCAACAGTCCGCATTCGGTGTAGCAGGTAATGACCTTGCCGGTTTCCCCAATGGTCGTCGTCCGGGTGATGACGTAGTGGATATTGCATTGCGTGTAGTCATGGGGCGTTTGTGTTATCCCATTCCTGTCGGCGGCGTAGATACTGACCTGGGTTTATGTAAACCCGCCGATGCCAACGTGGGCAATGTACCTTTCACCGATGGCGCACCGCTCAATGCCAGCATGATGAAAAATACCTTCCCTTATCTCGCTGATCCACTGCCGGGTTCCAAGTAGGAGATGAATGATGAAAAATTTTTCGCTCTTGATTCCGTTAGGCATCGCGCTAGTCCTGGGCGCTTGCGGTGGCGATAGTAAAAAGAATCCCCCCAAGCTCAATACCTCACCAGTCGCTACGGCGGCGAGTGTTACAACACAGGCAGACACGCCGGTAACGGGTAAGTTAATGGGCCGTGATGCGGACCAGGACAGCTTAACTTTTACCGTATCAACGCCGCCCAAAAACGGCACCCTGACAATACAAACGGATGGTTCTTTTAGTTATGTGCCCGCTACGGATTTTATCGGCACAGATCAATTTGCGTTTATTGTCTCCGACGGAAAAGCGACATCACCCAGTGCAACAGTGAATATCACTATCGATTTACTGGCGGTCAATATAGGTGCTTACACGCGCAAAGCATTTGCACAAGCTGAAACAGACACACCCTTATCGCTCGATACCCGTGTGATTACGCAAGATGTCACCGATGAAACTGCGTTTGATGATTTGTTAATGCCCTAAAACATCAACATCGATTGCACCCGCTATGGACGGCGGGCTTTTTAAAAGAATGAAAATTAACAAATTATTTTTATTGCTGCTTTGCAGCGGGCGGTAAAACCATGAAATACCTAATCGCAATGGCAGTGTTTAACTGTCTGATGGCGTGCGCCCAGGCGAAACCCTATATTCCCGCATCACCGGAAGAAGTGATTGCAGTATGGGATAAATCGGCGTCCCGGCAATTACAAAACTCGCAAATACAACACTGGCAAACACAAAACCATTTGCAACCACAGGATGTGGCTACGCTGACCCAATTGGCTAATCAATATTTACAACAAGCGGCGCAACCGGGTTTTGCTTATTTGTACGGTGTTACCGAGGCGCTACTAAAACCGGCGATCAACAATAATATCCAGGATACTTCACTTTTATTGGCCTGGGCCCAGGTGCTACAACACCAGCATAAATTTGTACCCGCACAAGATGTTCTGCAAAAAATTTTCACCCGCGAGCCTAACCACATAACAGCGAATTTACTGGCGGCGCGTTTGCAATTAATTCAGGGAAATCCGGCCGCCGCCCAGCCCTATTGTTTAACACTGTTAGGCCATGCCGATCTGCTAACACTCAGCGCATGTTCGCTGGAAGTTCGCAGCCACCTTGGCGAAAAAGCGCTGACTGAAAGCTACGCACAATTACAGCAACTGTTGGCATCACAGGGATTGCCGGATGACGAGCGCCAGTTATGGATTTTACAAATGCTGGCCGATATGGCGGTGCGTCTACAACACTATACGGAGGCGCGCGATTTCCTGGAAAAAATCACCCAGCCGAAAACCCTGAGCGTATGGGTGCAATGGGCCGATATCCAGATTGCCTTGGATAATAATCAGCTCGTATCAGAAAAAATAACCGAAATTATTAAACGCAATACCCAGATCGATGATGCATTACTCATTCGCCTGGTGATTGCCGAAAAAAAATTAGCCGGTGAAAGTCAATGGCAAACACAATTGCAGGAGCGTATTGCCTTGCGTGAAATGCGCGATGACCAGGCTCATGCTGCTGATCTCGCCCTGTATTACCTCGCTGTGTCCAGCGATCCACAAAAAGCACTCTACTGGGCCGAACGCAATTGGCTGGATGCGCGCGAACCCGGCGATCAACAATTATTAATGCGCGCGCAACAGCTGGCGGGCACCACTGGAAAAATGCTGGAACAAAATAGCATTCCAACGGAGGCCCAATGATGCGCATTCCTTCGTTGATCATGTTAATCGCCTTGTGCTTTGCATGCCTGCCAGTATCTGCACACCAACTCAGTACCGCTTACGCCACATTACACATAAATTCGCAGGGCCTGGTCAACGGCGAGTGGCAGGTTCGCTTATACGATCTTGAACAGGCGATTGGTGTGGATGTTAACGGTGATGGCAATTTGCGTTGGGGGGAGTTACAAGCGCGCGCTGAAGTGGTCCAGCAATATTTGTCCAATCAGCTGCAAATTCGCCGTGGCAATTCTGCCTGTTCGTTAGCCATCGGTGAGCAATGGCAAATAGATTCGCATTTTAATGAATCATATCTACTGGTGCCGGTGCGCGCGCAATGTGCGCTGGCCGGGGCAATCGTTGTCCATTACCAGGCATTTTTTAACGAAAATACTGAACACAAATTATTGCTAACGTTGAGCAGCGATAGCGCGGATAGCAACCGTGTCTTGAGCGAAAGCCAGCGGGAAATTGAATGGAAGGTAACGGCGGGTGATCCCTGGAAGACCTTTTATGAATTTATGTATCAAGGCATGGTGCATATCTGGATCGGTATCGATCACATTTTATTTTTATTATCGCTACTGTTAGTGAGCGTATTAATTCGCCGCAACGGGCGCTGGGTTGCCAATCATGACATACGCAAAATCCTTATCAACACCACCTGGATCGTCACTGCATTTACGTTGGCCCATTCCATTACGCTCTCCGCCACTGCATTAGGCCTCATTCATTTTTCAAGTCGCTGGGTAGAGGTAGGTATTGCACTGTCGGTCATGCTGGTTGCGCTCAATAATATTTATCCATTAGTCGTGCGCCTGGGCTGGCTTACGTTTGCCTTCGGTTTGTTGCACGGAATGGGTTTTGCCGGTGTGTTGGGCGAATTGGGTTTGCCGGCGGATCAACAATTTCTCACGGTGTTGGCATTTAATCTGGGTGTGGAGGTCGGGCAAATGGCAATTGTGTTATTTCTGTTGCCGCTATTTATTTTTCTCAGGAATGAATTGTGGTATGCGCGCTATGCATTGACCGGTACTTCGATAATCGTTGCACTCATCGCATTGCAATGGGTCATTGAACGCTGGATTGGTTAAGGAGCAAATGATGAAAAGTCTTGTTGTTGGTGCTGTGGTGGGAACGGCTGCAGTTTGTGTTGATGTGAGGGCGGCGGGTGTCGATTCGGCATTCGCCACTACTGCCATCAACCAGGGCGAGCTTGCGCAAGTAGAAACGTTAATTGTGTATGGTTACCAATTGAATTTACTGGGCACCAGTATTTCCGCTGCTGAAGGTATAGTTGGCAGCCGGGAAATTGAAAATCGCCCGGTGTTGCGCACCGGGGAAATATTGGAGTTCGTGCCAGGCATGGTAGTAACCCAACACAGTGGTTCGGGTAAGGCCAACCAATATTTTTTGCGCGGATTTAACCTTGACCATGGCACTGATTTTTCCACCATCATCGATGGAATGCCGGTGAACATGCGCAGTCATGGCCACGGGCAAGGCTATACCGATTTGAATTTTATTATTCCTGAATTAATTGAGGACATTCGCTATCGCAAAGGACCCTATTACGCCGAAGTAGGGGATTTTTCCGGTGCGGGTGCCGCCGAATTTTCGGTAAAAAACTCGTTAGCGGCGAGCCAGCTTGCACTAACCGGTGGCGAGTTTGATTATCGCCGTGTATATGCCGCGCATCAAACTGAAGTTATATCAGGACAATTGTTATTGGGTGTCGAAGCGCAAACCTATGACGGTCCCTGGACAGACATCAATGAGGCAGTTGAAAAAACCAATGTGTTAGTTCGTTATTCAGCGGCAATCGCGGAGGGTAAATTTTCGCTAACCTTGATGGGTTATGACAATCAATGGAACGCGGCGGACCAAATTCCCGCGCGCGCTGTTGAACAGCAAATTATTGATCGCCTTGGCTCGCTGGACAAGGATGTTGGCGGTGATTCAAGCCGCTACAGTGTATCGGCCCAGTGGCAAAGTCCCGAGTGGAAAATCAACGCTTACCTGATCGACTCGCAATTAAATTTATTTTCCAATTTTACCTATTTTCTGGATGACCCTATCAATGGCGATCAATTTGAGCAAGTGGATAATCGCCAGGTAATGGGTGGCGAACTAAAACGGAATCTGGCAACGACAATAGCCGGCAAACCAGTCACGCATACGTTTGGTGTGCAAGTGCGTCACGATGCAATTGATGAAGTGGGCTTGTACAAAACCCGTGCGCGTGAGCGTATAAAAGCGACACGGACTGATGCAATCGATGAAACCTCCATTGCCCTGTTTGCACAAAGTGACTTGCAACTTACTGAAAAAATTCGTGGGCACGTGGGTGTGCGCCACGATTATCTGGATGTCGATGTGCACAGCGATCTCGCACCAAACTCCGGTGATGCCGGTGAAGGCATGACGAACCTTAAAGCCGGCTTTAGTTACCAATTAACGGACAGTGTTGAAACCTATGTAAACATTGGCCAGGGCTTTCATTCCAATGACGCGCGCGGCGCAACTATCGCGCTTGATCCAACCTCCGGTGAAGCAATAGACCCCGTTGATTTATTATCGCGTTCAGAGGGCGCGGAGGTCGGGCTGAAATTATTTGATCGCGATAGTTACAATATTTCTGCTTCACTGTGGCATCTGCAACTCGATTCTGAATTGTTGTTCGTCGGGGACGCGGGCAACACCGAAGCGAGCCGCGCCTCTGCGCGTTCAGGAATTGAACTTGCCGGTTATTTCTGGTTTGCAGACGGATGGAGTGTAGACACTGAATTAGCCTGGACGCGTTCACGCTTTACCGAAGCGCAATCCGAAGAAGGAAAATACGTGGATGGCTCCGTGCCTTTTGTCGCCAGTGCAGGCATCACCTATGCCCCAGCCCAAACCGGTTTTCATGGCAGCCTGCGTTTACGCCATTTCGGCGCGCGCCAACTGGATTCATTCGGTTTACACAAAGGCGAAAAAACAAGTTTGTTCAACATCGGCGTCGGCTACCGCTGGCAACAGTCAAGCCTGGCCCTGGATATCTTCAATCTATTTGATAGCCGTGACCACGATATCGAATATTTTTATCCCTCGCGCTTGGCCGGTGAACCTGAAAGCGGCGAAGAAGATCTACACTTCCACCCGGTTGAACCACGCAGCCTGCGGTTGCGTTTTGAATATTCGTTTTGATTTTTTAAGCGAATGTCCATCCCGCTAACTATTGCCTTTGTATTCCTTTTAATTGGAAAGTTATCCTCATGATCGTGAGGATTTCTCATATTTATGACTTAATTTTTCATAAATCCTCACGTTTGCGAGGATTATTTGGAGAAATATCATGAAACAAGTAGAATCCTCACAAACGTGAGGATTTTTTATGCAGATACCTATTATCAGTGCAAATGCTATAGGCAAAGTGGTGCGCGCTAGCCGCAAGGTCCAAAAATTACGTCAGGACGACGCCGCTGGCAGTATCGGGGTTAGTGAAAACTTCCTCATTAAGGTTGAGAAAGGAAGCGAGTCCGTCCAATGGGGTAAATTGTTTCAGGTCCTTGAAGGCCTTGGTATTCGCGTAATAGTGGATATTCCTGAAGAGGTTGCTGTTTGGATGGGGGAGTCTGAAAACTCCCGGGGTGGATCATGACCGAGCGCTACTTAATTGCATCTATCAACCGGCGTGAAGTCGGGCGTCTGCAAGAAGTATCGGGTTTATGGAGCTTCCAATACTCAAAAACATGGTTGATAAACTCCTCGCGCTTTGCATTAAGCCCTCATCTTCCCTTGGTTCCTGATGTAATGATGGATGGAGCAACTCTGCGGCCAGTGCAGTGGTATTTCGATAATTTATTACCGGAGGAAGGTCAGCGAATCCTGTTAGCTAAAGATGCCAAAATCGATACAGCAGATGCTTTCGGTTTATTGGCGTGGTATGGGGCCGAATCTGCCGGCTCCCTGATTTTACTCCCACCAGATGCACCGCTTCAGTCTTCGGAAGGCTTGCGCCCTCTACCTGACGATGTTTTAGAGAAGCGCATACAACAACTTCCCAAAGCGCCACTTACTCATGCGGCGATAAAACGCATGTCACTAGCAGGTGCCCAACACAAACTCGCCGTTGTATTGGATGATGGAGAATTATTTGAACCGGCAGGTTCTACGCCATCAACTCATATTCTCAAACCCGATCACCCCGATGAAGACTATGCACATTCTGTGATTAACGAATGGTTCGTGATGACACTTGCCAAACGCATGGGATTAGACGTTCCTGATGTGCATCGTCGCTATGTCCCATCGCCGGTGTATTTGATTAACCGGTTTGATCGATTTGTTAGCGAACAAGGTTGGCAGCGTCGTCATGTGATAGATGCTTGTCAGCTACTCGGGTTGGATAAAAGTTTCAAGTACACCCAGGGGAGCATGGAACGCCTCGGGGAAATTGCAGTTACTTGTCGTAGCCCTGCGGTAGCGCGAACGAATTTATTTCGGTGGTTGTTGTTTAACGTGCTTGTTGGAAATAGTGATGCGCATTTGAAAAACTTAAGCTTCACCATTTCGCATGAAGGTATTCAGCTCGCGCCTTTTTATGATCTGCTGAGTGTAGCTACTTACGACACCCCCGCCTTCGATAAAAAGAACTGGCCGAAACAAACCGCATTGGCCTGGTCTATTTTGGACGTGAGTCATTTCGCCGATATCAATCGTCAATTATTAATTGATGCAGCAGCGGTGTTAAAGATATCCAAAAGTACCGCTGTTCGTTTAATCGATAATCTGTGTAGTCGCATCGAGAATGAATCGTTCATGCTCTACACAGAAATACAAAAAGAGAACAATAATATTATCCTGTCTCGCCCCGAACTTTCCGCCACAATTGCAGGCGAGTCTCGCTGTCTAAGAACGATTTTGCATGTGGTGATTAAAGAGATGGTGCAGAAATTGAAGTGAATTAATAAATTTTAAAATGCTGCAGCTAGCTGCTATTGCAAAGCCGACAATTTTTAATGCGTATTGGACATTTATTGAATATTTTGTAGTATGCCTGCCGGTGGTTTTGCAAACTTACATTGCCTTGCCACCAAAAAATTGATAGTTATTTTGGATAGAAATATTAGGATGGATATATGCAAGATATAAATGTTTCAAAAAGAGCAATGTTAACTAATACATTGGCTGTTGGCGGTGGTTTGGTTGCTGCGGCAGCATTAACCCAAACAGCGAATGCCCAGGTTAATCAAAACAATATTTTTCATGTGAAGTTAGAAGATTTTGGCGGCGTTGGTGATGGGGTAACCAATTGCTGGCCAGCGCTTCAAGCAGCAATAGCTAGTATGGAAGTGGCCAATAGGAAGGCTAATATTCAGCGGGCAATGGGGTCTGGCTCTGAAATGATAGATGTTTATCCAACAGGGATTATCGAGTTTGGCAGAGGCGTTTATAAAATAGCGCCCAACAAATTGCATATACAATTTCATGCAGGCCTTAAATTTGTGGGACAGGGCTCCAGGGGAACTACAAATTATATTTATGGTGCAACGACCTTGTTAATTTCGGGGCCATCTTATGATAATGATATTGGCATCGGGTTTGGTATACGGTTGAATGGCAATGGTTCCAGAAATTTTCAACTGGAAGATATGGATGTTTGTTATGACTCGAGCAGCTTTGTAGGCGATTTAATTCATAACTATGACTCTCCGGGGTTTAAGGCAAACAGATGCTACTTCGGAACCTATGGCATAACAGCGGCAACCAGACATACTTCAGCAAACAGCCTTTTACGGCAAACTTATGATGAGTTTACATCTATTACCAACTGTGTTTTCAACGGGGCAAAAGTAGGCTGGTTGGATGATACTGAAACAATAGTGGGGATCAATACGTTCGGTGGCTCACTGTCTTATTGGGAAAATGTTGTTTTTTATGATTTTGTGGACGCAATGATGCAGTCGGGGCCGCAGAAAACCAGAGAAACTATGACCATCGTAAATTGCGCATGGAATCCAATCAGTCGACATTGTAAATGTTGTGTGGATTTAAATAATATTGTAAATCTCAATATCTCCGGCTTTGCCACTCCCTCACACATGGAAGGCGATTTGATACCAACCGATGAATGGGTTAAGTTAACCAATTGTTCCGGTCAAATGAGTATCGAATTTGGTGACGGTGCAAAAGCGGCAACTATATCAGGGAATCTTACACTCACTGGAAATTTATTCGGGGGGAAAGATGGAGTGACACTTAAATCTGGCATTATTAAATCATTCGGAAACAAATTTATTGGCGGTAAGAATGGTTTATTAGAGAATGGCTATTTGATTGATCCTGATAACCCGTTATCTATCGAGCTTGGTGCTGACACTTTCAGTGCAAATGTGGCGACCAGTTACAAACTTCCCGAAGATTCTGTTCACATACGTGGAATCATTAAATATTCTCCAGAGTACGATAACTCGATTTCAAAGTTTGAAATAAATAGTAATAGGATAAGGGTTGTTGCTGTTGATGAAAGTATGGTTACTTCTCCTGCTGCTGTAGTAACTATCCCCTTTTATCATTCAGGAAGAACCTATGTTGCGACTGGAACAGGTGATCAAAATTTTACTCTGCCAGAGCCTAGGCATTGTATTGAAATAGCTGTGTCCAAATTCTCCGGTGGTAACACATTGACAGTGAGTGCTCCTTCCGGAAAGAATTTTATAGTTGGCCAACCTGGAGCAAAATCATTTGGTCATTCAACCGATTTGGGCGCCTACATAAAGTTCCAGGCGTTGAATGCGAACACTTATATTGCTACGTCGATTATGGGTAATTGGACATTTTCATAAGTTTATTTTTTGGGTTAAGAATGGGAGGCATATTACCTCCTATTTTTTTCGTTCAAATTTCAGGTCGATGACCGTTTTTCAATTGCTCCTTAATCCGTTCAATTACATACGCAATGTTGTCAATTGCGCGCTACGGTAGTTTTATCTCCTCAGTATCTGGTTAAGTACCACTAATATGCCCGCGCGGTACAGTGAAATATGGTGTTATTTTACGCGCTGAAAATATGGCTTATGCTCCGGTTGCCCACATTGATCATTCGAAGCACAGGACTAAAAATAAATGGCAAAGAAAATGACAAAAGCAGAAACACAAGGAATCTTCTGGTTGGTAATAATTGGTCTCCCGATTTACGGAATCATGAAGCTTGGAGAATCTGTTGGTTGGGTCTCCCTCATTATTGCCGTGGCTTGCGTTATTGCCCTGGCTATCTGGTTGTATATTTCAAATATAAAAAAGCGCCGGGAGATGCTACTCAAAAAATATCATGATCCAAAACTGGTTGAAGCACTAATGGCTCGGAGAATTTGGCAAGGGCAGACAGCGGAACAGGTGTTGGACTCCTTAGGCAAACCCCACGATGTGGATCAGAAATTACTTAAAACAAAGAAAAAGGAAGTATGGAAATATCATCACCAGGGCGCTAATCGATACGGCCTACGCGCCCCGCCACAACCTACATCGACAACTGCTTCTTCAAATGTACATCAATCCTGTCAATCACCCGCGCAACACTATTAATCGCCCACTGCGGTAATTTCGAGCGCTCATTAACTTCGTACAACAGCATTTCCAATACAAGCGTCTGACAATACAGCTGATGAATCGCATCCTCATCGGTTACGACTGGCACTGGTGTGCTGAGTACAGTAATCGCTTCGCCGGTAGGCGAATGAATTTCAAGGCGGGATTTTTTGTAAAACGCGTATTGAAGTTGATCGAGCTTAATAACGCAGGTATTGGGGAACGGGGGCGGGGGAATTGTATTATCCATAATAAAAATCTCTTTGATCTGTTTGTGTAACCGCCGCATGAGGTCGTAATTCATGGGGGCGGACTGAGCAGGGTTACGACCACCGGCAACAGATCACACCGGCCCACCCGAAGGTGGCCCCACCCAGCCGCCATAACAAACAGGCAAAGCTGTGCGAGGACACAAAATACTCACGTATTTAGTGCCGATCTGTTGTCGGGGGTCGTAATCCCGACTGCGGGATTTACCGCAGCGCGGGCAGGTTAGGGGATGAGGGTGGGGTTGTCAATGTGAGGGAGAGCAGATGAAATGTGGCGTTATTTTAATCTTTGGAAAGTTGTCCTATGCTTCAGCTCGTAACGTCGGGGCTTTATTAGCTTCACAAAGTGATGTTGCGCGTACGTGGAATAAAAATATTAGATAACACTGGAACAAGCCCGAGGATACTTATGGAAATTTTCACAAAATATAATAGAAAAGACATACAAGACCGCCAAATAGACACCTTGATTGGTCTAAGTAAGGGATTAACTGCGGATGGAGTTGTTAATAGAGACGAAGCCAATTTTCTACATTCATGGTTGATTCAAAACCAGGCCGCTTCGGGAAATCCGCTAATTCAAAATTTGCTTTTAAAAGTTGACGCCATGCTTGCGGACGATCAGTTAGATGCGGAAGAATCATCTGAACTATTTTCTATTCTCCGGTCCATATCTGGTGAAGCTTCAGCGGTAGGTGAGTTATCAAAAACCACTTCTCTTCCTGTCAATACCCCCGCCCCCAAAATAATTTTTGGTAAAAGTAGCTTTCTATTCACTGGAACATGTGCTTTTGGATCGAGGAAGCAATGTCAGGAAATCGTAGAGTCTTTAGGTGGAATTAACGCAGGCGGCGTTACTAAATCCCTAAATTATTTGATACTTGGAACTTATGTAACTGATAGTTGGGTACATGAAACATTTGGAAGAAAAATTGAAAAAGCTATTGAATATAGAGATGCTGGAGTGCCTTTGTACATAGTGTCAGAGGAGCATTGGTTAAGAGAAGCCAATATATAAAATTCCAAAAAATTGGAAACTCTAATTGTTGAGTTGTAAAAAATAATTTATAGAGCTCTTTTGGTTGCGATTAATATCTGTAATTAAGGAATAAAAATGCTTGAAATTTTACTGCTAGGAATATGTATTTATTTGTTGGTTTTGGTGTTTAAAAAGTCAGGTGAGCTAAAAGTACAAAAAGATGCCATTGAAAAAGCACAAACCAAAATTAATGAACTAAGTAGTGAACGTGAGCACTTATCCAGGGAAATTATAAGTTTAACTCCGTTTAAAGATGTTCGGGATATTACAGTGGAAATGGAAAGGATAAGAAAGGAGTCAGAGCAAATTTTACTAATGGCTAACAATCAAGCGGAGGAAATTCTAAAACAAGCTTCAGCAGATGCCAGAGTAAAGCGAGATCAATCAGATAACATTTTAAAAATAGCAAATGAACAAGCTGAAAGAGTCATCCAGCAAGCAAAAAATGATGCTGAGATAATTGCTGGCGACGCCTATCGAGCTTTAAAAGAGTCCGAAGCATTGGATGCTACTATCAGAGCAATGAAGAATGTGATTTCAGGATACGGTGACCAATATATTAAACCTACCTTTTCGTTGCTTGATGAGTTGGCGGAACAATATGCTTTTACCGACGCTGGTGCTGAGCTAAAAAAAGCACGTGAACGCACCAAATTAATGGTTTCTTCAGGGCGAGCAGCTAAATGTGACTACGTTGAAAAGAATAGATCTGAAATTGCAATTCGATTTGTTGCTGATGCATTTAACGGCAAGGTGGACTCTATTCTGTCGCGTGCCAAAACAGAAAACTATGGTGTATTAGAGCAACAAATAAAAGATGCGTTTTCTTTAACGAACCTAAATGGCCAAGCCTTCAGGAATGCGGTAATTACAAACGAATATCTTATGGCTCGTATTGAAGAGCTGCATTGGCTGGTGACAACTAATGTAATTAAAGATCAGGAAAGAGAGGAGCAACGGCGTATTCGCGAGCAAATTCGCGAAGAAGAAAAAGCGCGTCGTGAGTATGAGCGGGCCAGAAAGGAGGCGGAGAAAGAAGAGGCTGCTATTCAAAAAGCGATGGAGAAAATGAAAGCGCTGCTTGATAAGGCTACTGGCGAACAAAAAGCTGAATATGAAGCTAAGTTGGCGCAACTAAATGAAAAGCTGGTAGAGGCCGAAGCTAAAAATCAAAGGGCTATATCAATGGCTCAACAAACCAAGACAGGGCATGTTTATGTAATTTCAAATATAGGATCATTTGGTGAGAGCGTATTTAAAGTAGGTATGACCCGCCGCCTTGAGCCAAGAGATCGAATTAAAGAGCTCGGTGATGCCAGCGTGCCATTCAGTTTTGATGTGCATGCAATGATCTGGAGTGAAGACGCTCCTGCTCTAGAAAGAATGTTGCACCGCCAATTTCTGAAACAACAAATTAATAAAGTTAATCCAAGAAAAGAATTCTTTAGGGTTGATTTGTCTGAAATAAAATCAAAAATTGAGGCTTTAGGGCTTGATGCTGCTTGGACGCTCGTTGCGCAAGCTGCTGAATATCGAGAGAGTTTGGAAATTGAAAGGAAATTGGCAGAAAAGCCAGAGATTGCTGCAGATTGGTTGAAAAGTCAGTTGGAGTTTGAACCAGAGTTGGAAATGGAAGAGGTTGAGGACTAAAAACGTGTAGCAATGTAGAAAAAGGTAGATATTTTGGGCAGCAATGCCCAAAATATTTCATCAATGTGCGGCAAGCGTTCGTGCAGATGAATCAGGTGGAAAAATATTCCCTAAATCAGCGCTAAATATCACCCCGTTTAATTTTTCTTGCTCAACCATCTCTTTGAATGCATCATTACAAAACAGTCCCGTAAATCCGTCAAACTGACACTTGAACAAAGCCGCAGAATCAATTTTTTCTTCAAAAAACGCTAATGACTGCAAATCTCCCCAGTCGTTTTTGATGCTAAGTTTTGTATCAACAGCATTGAAATCTTCCGCACTTTTCAATGCATTGAAAATGACACCGTGTCGCTCGCCAAAAGTAACAGGCAAAATTTCCCCATCTTTTTCAATCAGTGTTGATAGCGCATTGATACCCGCTTCATTTAAAAATAACCGCCCATGATCAACAGTGATATCAGGAAGTTTGGTTTTTTTCTTAACTGATGTACTGTCATAAAATGAAACTTCTAATGGCTTCCAGATAGAAGCATATGGCTTTGGTGTAGGATCAATATGAAATGGGTGCTGCTTACCAAGCTTGCTAATTACCTCTTCAGAGGAAATTGTCAGCAATTGATAATTCATGCGATCTGGATGAATGCGGTAAATAGTCATATCGGTAAACCTACACCCTTGCGTTTCATAACGTAATCGGGAAATGCACTGCTTTGTAATGCCCTTTCCACCAAGCTTAAGATATGAGCAAGAGCTTCAAATGTCGGCACGCTTGCTAATGTAATACGTGAATTTAACCAAAAATAATAATTGAAGCGATGAATTCGGCTGTGCGGCACTGCATTACTCAAGCGTGCCGGCATGTGTATTTTGGCTGCTGTGTTTTGCGGTAGCCAACAACCATTATGTGAGTCATCAATACGCATTTTTCGCCATGCTAATACGGCGCGAAGTTTAACAGCTTCAGGATGATTGCCTGCAATAATCGCATGGGCATGACAATATTTATTGGGGCGGGGATCACCAGCTTGTTCAAGATGACGAGCAAGGCGTGCTGAGTCATGTTTTTCAGCCTCTAATTCCATTTCATCTATGTCCGCCGCACCTGCTCGGTATTGTTCAATCCCGAACTGAATCTGTGCTTCTACTTTTACCTGGTTTAAATCTGCCTGTGTTGGGTTTTCAAGCTTTGCAAAATTATCAACAATCCGCTCGGTTTTGTTTTTGAGCGCATACGGCTTCGAAATGTGAAGTACAGCCATCTTTGGGATCTCCTTTCATGCGGTTATTTTACAAGTAAGAATCGATATTCTATCTTCTGTCACCACATAGTGGTCATCCTTTT
Organism: Gammaproteobacteria bacterium; assembly: GCA_021151835.1. Lineage (GTDB taxonomy): Bacteria > Pseudomonadota > Gammaproteobacteria > Pseudomonadales > Cellvibrionaceae > Cellvibrio. The sequence continues at coordinate 37,617 of JAGKWO010000003.1, read as the reverse complement.
TGTTGATGTTTAGACGGGTATCTCAAACCTTGTGATGTGGCCATATTGTATGGGTATATAGCATATATACCATTTGAGTTGGTGCGATAAGGTACTGGAAAATAATATGGTAAAGATAGTTTGAGGGGAAATATGTCCAGTTTTTGGGTTGTTGGCACCAAATGCAAAGTGCTACCACAAAGTGCGCTACCTCAAGACGGTAGTGCCTATTATTATGGAAGAAGTGTAGTACCTGCTGAATCCAAAGAGGTTGCAGTTGAAAAACTGATCTCTTTGCTTAAAGAGCAAGACATTTTGGCGGAGGTCGTACTGGCATGTATTCGTTATGAGGATGGTGATTGGAGTGATGATGATTTTGAGATTCAGTTAAGTTTTGAAAAAGCTAGCAGTACTGATGAGATAGAAATAGGTTGTTTTGTTTCGGAAAAATCAATTAAGAGAAATTAGTCATTGTCTGCTGAAAATGACCCGCAAAAAAATTATCAGGAAGCAATGATAATCAGCTTTGTTGCAGCATTAATACTAATATACATGTAGCCAAATTGGGATTTTAAGTCTCATAGTTGAATCTGCAATTGATGAGGGATCTATGATTAATGAAGATGATTTAGAAAAAGTGAGGGAAAGATCAAAAATCAGAGCTGAAGAAATTTTTCGTCCGGCACCTCCTGAGATTGAGGAAGAGCTTAAACGGGAGAGAACCTTAGGAACTCCAAGAAATATTGAAACCCCACAGATCTGGATCATAGATCACAAAGCCACCTTAAATGAATTTTCCCCAATGAATCTGGATGGTTCATCGTGGATTTTGGGCGTTTGCGTATTGTCAGCAGCAGATAAAGGAAATGCTTTAGAAAAATTCCATGACTTCTTGAAAGCTGAAATAATGGAATTAATTGAAATTTACGATGTGCGAAAATATTCAATTAATAAATTTAAGGATAATTCAAGGCGCTCAGCTCAAATAAATAATGCGGCGCGTATGATTCGCGAAGATGGGCGCCCGTGTTATGTATACGCCCGTACATCTGAGTCAATGGAATAAGGTTGCAGCTAATGATCGACTGGAAATTAAGCGAAGAAAAAGAAATGGTTATTTTCTATGCCGGCCTATTGAATGACGAAGAAACCATAAAAATCATCGAACGAAATGAAATTGTTAATACGCAAGAGGCATTACACGTGGCAGAGTTCTTTTGGAAAATGGTAGAAAAATCCAATGAATTTCAATACAAAGATAATGCCATTGAATGTGAATTTCTGCTGGAAAAAGTAATTAATACTTTAATGGCTTATTTTAGGCGTGCTGGTTATGAGTCGGAGTGGGAAGCGTTTGCAGATCTTTGAGATGAACTAATTGTCCCGTCATAAAACTGATTCTTAATATGTGCTTTTTATGAATTATCACAATTATCTATGCGGAATGTACTGATTTGGCTTCACGATAAATTTCTCGGCGCTACCGATTACGGAATCGCACGCTTTCCAAGCGCTTTGGAATTTAAAATCCAGAATGGGGCGCAAGGCGCTGACCATGTTTTGCATTTGCTCGATAACGATTTGACTCCAATGGATTATGTTGTCGAGCTTCTGTGCATTAAATTCCATATGAGGAGGGATCAGGCCGCTGTTCTTATGGTAGAGATTCACCAAAATGGTAGCGCTGAAGTAATGCGAAATTCTTTAACCTTCACGGCCGGGGGCCACTAACACCTGAAGCTAGCGTGTCTACCAATTTCACCACCTGGGCATTCTCAGCAAGCTGAGGCCGCGCACTATAAATACCGGCCTTGTGACTGTCAACAGGGTTTTCGGTTTTATTTGTAGGTTTGTCATGATGGCTGCCCTATAATCCCTTCATATACCTCGAGATAGTTTGAAAACTACCAATATTGCTCACAGGATGCCCAATTGACTAAACGTAAGAACTCCAGCCATGACCCTTTTGCTGCCCGCGAGGCGGAAAAGTACGAAAACCCCATCCCCAGCCGCGAATATATCCTCGATTTACTCGATAGCGCCGACCAGCCGGTTACCCATGAACAAATGTGCGTGATGCTGAAGCTGACCGATGAGGATCAGGTTGAGGCGTTGCGCCGGCGGTTGATTGCGATGGCGCGCGATGGCCAGTTGATCAGCAACCGCCGTGACGCCTATGTGCGCTCGGACAAGATTGATGTGGTGCGTGGCCGTGTGCAGGGGCATCGCGATGGTTACGGGTTTGTGCTGCGTGCGGATGGCGGGGAGGACATCTACCTCCATAATCGCCAGATGCGCAAGGTGTTTGACGGCGATGAGGTGCTGGTGCGCCTGTCCGGCGAGCAGTATCGCGGGAAGGAAGAGGGCGCGATTATTGAGGTGCTGGTACGCAATACCACGCAATTGGCGGGGCGCTTCTTCAATGAAGAAGGCGTGCAGTTTGTGCGCCCGGAGAACCCGCGCATCACTCACGACATTATGATTCCGTTCGGTGCCTACGGCGGCGCCAAACACGGGCAAATCGTGGTGACGGAGATTACTTCCCAGCCCGATAAAAACCGTTTGCCTACTGGCCGCGTGATCCAGGTATTGGGCGACCATATGGCGCCGGGGATGGAGATCGAACTGGCCATCCAGGCGCATGGTATCCCCAGTATTTGGCCGGCAGATGTGTTGGCCGAGGCGGCGTTGATATCGCCGGTGGTGGAAGAAAAAGATAAACAGCATCGCGTGGATGTTCGTCATTTACCGTTTGTCACTATCGATGGTGAAGACGCGCGCGATTTTGACGATGCGGTGTTGTGCGAGCGGCGCAAAGGCGGTTGGCGTTTGTATGTGGCGATTGCGGATGTGTCGCACTATGTGCAAGTGGAATCGCCCCTGGATGTTGAAGCGCGCGCGCGTGGCAACTCGGTGTACTTCCCCGATTATGTCGTGCCCATGTTGCCGGAAGCCTTGTCCAACGGTTTGTGTTCGCTGAACCCGAATGTTGATCGCCTGTGTATGGTGTGCGAGATGAACATCAGCGATTCGGGCCGCATTACCGGTTATCAATTTTATGAAGCAGTAATGCATTCGCATGCGCGCCTTACTTACACCAAAGTGGGCGAAATACTTACCGGCGAAGGTGAAGCGCGCGAGGCATTGCGTAAAGAATATAAAGCGGTGGTTCCGCAACTGGAATTGCTGCACAAACTGTATGAGTGTTTGCGCGTGGCGCGCGATGAGCGCGGCGCGATTGATTTTGAAACCGTGGAAACACGCATCGTATTTAATGAAGAGCGCAAAATCGAACGCATTGTTCCGATCAAACGCAATGACGCGCACAAATTAATTGAAGAATGCATGTTGTGCGCGAACGTGTGCGCGGCAAAATTTATTGAGAAGCACGATTTAATCGGTTTGTTCCGCGTGCATGAAGGCCCGACGGAAGCGAAGCTCACGAATTTACGCGCGTATCTTTCTGAATTGGGTTTAGGCCTTGCCGGCGGTGATCGCCCGACACCGGGTGACTACCAACAATTATTGCAAATGATCCAGGGCCGTAGCGATGGCCATTTGATTCAAACAGTAATGCTGCGCAGTTTGCGCCAGGCGATGTATCAAGTGGAAAACCACGGCCACTTTGGTTTGGGTTATGAAGCCTATACTCACTTCACCTCGCCAATTCGCCGCTATCCGGATTTGTTAGTGCACCGCGCCATTCGCTCGGTGATTCGCAGTGAATTGCCATCTACGCATGTGCGCCGTATTGAAACTGCAAAACCTATCCCCAAGCGCAAGATTTATCCCTATTCACCCAGCGACATGCTGGTATTCGGCGAACAATGTTCGCGCACGGAACGCCGCGCCGATGAAGCAACGCGCGATGTAGTGAGCTGGTTGAAATGTGAATACCTGCGCGATCAAGTCGGTGCGGTTTACGATGGCCACGTGAGCGCAGTAACAGGTTTCGGTTTATTTGTTGAATTGAATGAGTTGTATATCGAAGGCTTAATCCACATTACGTCCTTGCCACACGATTACTATCGCTTTGATGCCGCGCAACAACGCCTGGTTGGCGAGCGCACGCGTAAAGTGTTTGGATTAGGGGATGAGCTGGTGGTGCGCGTTGTGCGCGTGGATCTGGATAATCGCAAAATCGATTTTGAACTGGAATCCGCAAATGCGATTCGCCGTCCCAAATCGGCGATTAAGCCCAAGGTCGCCAAACGCGATGCATCCAAAGCGAAAAAAGTTGCGGATTCATTGCTGGAAAAGACATTGGTTGCGGTTGAGCAGCTTGCCGCTTCAGCGAAGAAAACGGTAGTTGATGCGGTAGAAAAAATGAGTGGCAAATCGGCCGCGCCAACACCCAGGCACGCACCTGCAAAATCGACTAGCAAGCAATCGTCCTCCGCGAACGCAGCGGTTAAACCGGCGGCGACTAAAAAGGCATCGGGGAAAGCTGCTGCGAGTAAAGCGGACGCAAACAATGGTGCCGGAAAAAAAATAACAGAGAGCTCAATTTCAAAACCAACAGTAGTCAGCAAAAAAGGCGCGGGTAAAAAATCCAATGCGAAGTCATCAGCAAATAATTTTTCGCTGGATGATGTTGTGGACAACAGTGTGGTAAATGGTAGCAATGCCAGTGGTAAATCAGCTGGTAAAAAAACGGCGGTTAAAAAGGCCAATACAAAAGGAGCCGCTAAAGAGCCGGTCAAGGCACCTGCTAAAGCAGCCGGGAAACGAACAGCCATAAAACCGGAATCGGCGACCAGGGTGAAGAAGGTAGCCGATACCAAAACTCCTACCGCTAAAAAAGTAGCGCAAGCCGATACTGTTGCAGCGGGCAAAAATACACACAGTAAAAAAACAGCGACAAAAACGACCACGGCAAAAGAGCGTGGGTCAAACAATACCAAGACCAACAATACAGCCGCTAAAAATCCGACCGCTAATAGTACAGTTGCGAAAAAAACAGTTAAGGAAAAAGCAACGGCAAACACTGCAGCAGTGAGCGCTGCGAAAAAGCAATCTACATCTACCAGTGAGGTGGGGCATGGCCGTAAGAATGCGAAGGTTCCAGGCGCAGCAGCGCCAGCAACAACTAAATCGCCAACGCCAAAGGCAACAAAGGGCAACGCTGTCGCTAAACCTGCGGCGCCAGCTGCTAAAAGACCGGTGGCTAAGGCTAAGAAGAAGGATTAACCGCTGGTTGCAAGGCGAAGGTTTTGTGCTTGATGAAAACCTGCACCGTGAAATTTATATCGTGAAAGACAGGGAGGTGCGCGAACGTGAAACGCGCATCTCCGAGCGCTAGTTTATTGGGTTATTGTCCAGATTTTTTTTCAGGAACGTGTTTTGAAACGTGAAATTATTTATGGCTTGCACGCGGTGCAGGCATTGTTAAAAAGTGCGCCCCAGCGGGTAATTGAAATTTATCTGCTGCAAGGCCGCAATGACCAGCGCTTGCAAAAAATTGTGAACGCCGCAGAAATTAATGGCATTCATTGCCAGCAAGTAGGGCGCAATAAACTGGATGATATGGTGGGCGACGAGAACCACCAGGGCGTTATTGCCATTTGTACCCCCGGTGAAACTTACGATGAAACCTGGCTGTTCAACTTCCTGGAGAATTTGCGCGAGCCAGCGTTTTTATTAATCCTGGATGGCGTAACTGATCCGCACAACCTTGGTGCATGTATGCGCTCTGCGGAAGCAGCAGGTGTGCATGCAGTGATCGCACCTAAAGATAAATCCACTGGTTTAACCCCGGTTGCACGCAAAGTGGCGTGCGGCGCGGCGGAGGTTTTACCGTTTGTGCCGGTGACCAATCTCGCGCGTACGCTGAAAAAATTGCAGGAGCAGGGCATCTGGTTATTTGGTGCAGCGGGTGAGGCAGAGCAGTCTATTTATCAATCCAACCTGACTGGCCCGGTGGGAATTTTGATGGGCGCGGAGGGCGATGGTTTGCGTCGCCTGACGCAGGATACTTGCGATCACCTGATGAACATTCCCATGGCGGGTACAGTTAGCAGCTTGAATGTTTCTGTTGCTACTGGCATTTGTTTATTTGAAGCCGTGCGTCAACGTAGTGCAAAAAAATAATTAATCCTTCACAACCTCCCTTAGAAAAAAGGAAGGGCTATAAATGGGAACGGCTGTAAATGGGAGCGGCTATAAATGAGAGCAGCTATGAATGGGAAGTGCTTAGGCTCCCGTTTTTGAAACGGGGCGCGCAAGACCCCGGCGGGTAATCTCGTAACAACTCGTGTGTAACGCTTTATTTCCCAATCATCTATTCACTACCTGCTTTTACTTCACTCGATGAATTTTTCTTATAATGAAAAGAAAAATTCATCGAGTTGTCATGCTTTTTTCATTTGTCGATTGCCATAGGCGCTACCCGGTGATATATATGGCAACGTTGTCATAAAGACTTTTACATCCACAGTAGCTTTTTATATACCCATAATAAAATCAGGCTGGGACACGCCTGTGAAAAACTAGCCAGAGGGAGCTCGTAACGAGTGACCAGGACTGGTGTGTTTCCCCAAGTACGGCCAATCTATTTTGAACATTAACAACCGCAAGAAAATAGATTAGTACTGCTCCACGGGACACCCAAAAAAATCTCAAATAGAAGCGATGGATAAAAAGAAATTTTTTAAATTTCTTTACGGCATCCTTTTGTCTAAAAAAATACAACGAGAGTGAGGGGAAAAAAATGATGAAAAAAATACTTTTAATGAAAGAATTAAAAGTGGCGCTGGCCGCGTTATGTGTGAGCGGCTTATCAACCAGCGCAATGGCAGTTGATTGTTCAAATATTCCGGCGTGGAATGCCACTGCACAATATGGTGGCGGCAGTCAGGTAAAAGAGCAGAACAATGCGTATAAGGCTAACTGGTGGTCGCAAGGCCACAATCCGGTAAATTATTCCGGCCAGTGGCAAGAGTGGACATTGCTTGGTGCATGTGATGGTGCAGTTTCTTCATCATCAAAAAGCTCAGTTGCTTCATCCGTTGTTGTAAGTAGCTCCAAACCTTCCAGTTCCTCTTCTAGTTCGTTGGCTCCATCCAGCTCATCATCGTCAGTCGTTGCCGGTAACTGTGCGTCGCCACAATATGTAGCGGGCACCAATTACGCGGCAGGTGCACTGGCGCAAAATGCGGGCAGCGAATATCGCTGTACAGTGGCGGGTTGGTGTGGTTCTACGGCGAGTTGGGCTTACGCTCCCGGCACTGGCGCCCATTGGCAACAGGCGTGGGAATTGGTGCGTGCGTGCGGCGCTACCAGCAGTGTTGCGCCAAGCAGCGTTGCTCCAAGTTCATCTTCAGTGGCTACAACTTCAAAATCGTCCAGCAGTTCATCTATTGCTCCCAGCAGCCGTTCCTCATCCAGCGTCAGTGGTAATGGCCGCGTTCCCGGCGATGCAGCCGCGTTGCCAAAACATGCACTGGTTGGATACTGGCACAACTTTGATAACGGCAGCGGTGTAATCCGCCTGGCCGATGTTGATGCGTCCTGGGATGTCATTGTTATTGCGTTCGTGGATGATGCGGGCAATGGCAATGTGGAATTCCGTCTGGATCCCGCATTGAACAAAGCGCAATTTATCCAGGATGTCGCTGCGAAGCGTGCGCAAGGTAAAAACATCGTGCTTTCTTACGGTGGTGAAAAAGGTACGGTGACCTTGAACAACTCCACCAACCTCGCCAACTTTGTAAACAGCACGGCGGCAATTATCAACGAGTATGGTTTTGATGGTGTGGATATCGACCTGGAAAGCGGAGCCGGTGTCATCCACGGTGCGCCGGTTATTTCCAACATGGTATCGGCGATCAAACAACTGGATGCCATGTATCCGGATCTGTATGTCTCTATGGCTCCCGAGCATCCCTATGTGCAAGGTGGTTATGTGGCTTACTCCGGCATTTGGGGTGCTTACCTGCCGATGATTGACCAATTGCGCAATGAGCTCGATTTGTTGCATGTCCAGTTGTACAACAATGGTGGTTTGGCAACGCCCTATTCAGCGCAGGCATATCAGGCTGGTACTGTGGATATGATGGTTGCATCGGCGCGCATGCTGATTGAAGGCTTCCCATTGGCCAACGGTACTGCCGGTCAATTCAAAGGCTTGCGTCCGGACCAGGTCGCCCTCGGCTTGCCATCTGGCCCACGTGCTGCCGGTTCTGGTCAGGCAACCACGGCTGACATCAATCGTGCGGTAAGTTGTTTGGCATTGCGCACCAATTGCGGCAGCAATGTGCCTCTGGCTGCATACGGTGATTTCCGCGGTGTGATGACCTGGTCAATCAATTGGGATGTGAAAGATGGCCGTATCTTCTCTGTTCCCGTTGGCAACCATTTGAAAACCCTGCCGTAAAGGTAAATTGATGGCGGTGGATTAATTCCACCGGCTGTTAACGAAAAACGCCCACTGGGTTCCAGTGGGCGTTTTTTATTGATGATTGGCTCTGCTATCCTTGTCGCAGATTATTTACTTGTTCACTACCCTACAAATGCCTGACCATTTGTATTACATAACGACATATAACAACGAATAACCGGGACCGCGATATGTTTGCCACTTTACGAATCCTTACTTCGCTGCTGCTAGTGGCCGGTGCTTTAATGCTCGGCGGATGTGCACCGAAGATAGGTAGCCCTGAATGGTGTAAGTCGATTGAGGAAAAGCCCAAAGGGGATCTGACCCTCAATGAAGCCAGGGATTACGCCAAACACTGTGTGTTTAAATAAAAACGAAACTCAACCAAGCGAAAAAACTCCATACACTGATCTTGTTCCCGCCACTCTTTGGGGGGTAACGGGTGACGTTGCTATCATGAAGTAGCATTGCTACAGAGAAAGGTCTAATGAAAACCAACTTTCTAAACATCCATGACCTGGTGTTAGTGCTCACCGCAGTGGAGTGCGGTGTGCTGGCGGTCTTGTTGAATTTGTTGCCGGCAAAACATATTCAACCACGCAGGATTCTGTCCGGATTTTTTGTACTGATTGCATTGGTATTAACTGCCACATTGATTGTCTGGAATGGCGATTTAAAAACGGCGGCGATTAACCAGACTCCATTGATTGTAAGCATCCTCGCCGCCTGTTTGTTGTTGCAGGGGCCGGTACTTTATTTTTATCTGCGCTCGCTGTCGCAAGACATAAAATTGTTGCGCTGGCGCAATCTCGTTCATTTGCTACCTGCTGTTATTGCAGTTGTACTATTAATTTTTTTTGGCATCGACAGTATTGAATGGCAGCCGACTACAGAATTAGCCGGTGCGGAAAATGCGGTAGTGGCATTTCTCTGGGCACTGGTAAAACTATCGCCGCTTGGCTATATCGTTGCGTGCGTGATTGCGGAATATAAGTTGCGTGAAAACCTGCGCGAGCTTTATTCCGATATTTCCATGTCGGAATTGAAATTGGCTGATGCGGTGCTGGCCGGTTTTTGTATTCATTGGTTGTGGTCGTTGCTGGCGTATTTACTGGAGGGATTGGTCAGTGCTTCAGTGAGTGATAGCCTTGGAATTATCGATAACTACCTCACTGTTATTTTGGTCAACGGGCTATTTGTTTTTGGTTTGATTAACACTCGCCAGCTATTGAATATCCAGGCAATTCCGGCTGCCAAACCGGTGCAGCCCAGTAAAATGGATCACAAGGTCACAGTGATTGAGAAAGCGATCCATGAGGATAAATTATATCTGGAAAGTAACATCAACCTGGAGCGCTTTGCGGAGCAAATCAGCCTGAAGCCGCGCGATGTTTCCGCCATTTTAAAAATGCATTACCAAAGTAATTTTTTTGAATTTATCAATCGCTACCGGGTGGAAGAAGCCAAACGTCTGCTGGTTGCGCCGGAATTTAAAGACGAAACGATCCTGGAGATTATTTATAAATCCGGATTTAATAGCCCGTCGGCGTTCCATCGTTTTTTCAAACGTATGGTGGGGATTACGCCCACTGAATTTCGCCAGCGTGGCGATGCAGGCAATTAGGAACATTAACGCAAGAATAGCCGGCCTATTACATAAAAGCCTGCCAGGCTGGATCTGGCAGGCTTTTTTTTGCAGCGTATTATTGTGTTAACGCAACAGCTTTAAAGCGTGCGATTACCAGCCCGGTGTTATCGCGCAGTTCCAGTTGATCGGCATGGATGGTAAAACTGGCTACTTTTTCAAGCGCTATCCTGAATGCATCTGCCTGCGCACCACCTTCAGCGCAAGCCATCATAGTCGACGCGATTTCGCTGAGGGTAAGCTTTTCACCTTCCTGTGTATAAGATCCCATTATGCGATTACAGCCATCTGAACCTGCGATTCGTTTTTCCGCATTAAATACAATATAAGGCTCGCGTTCTTTTTCGCTAACGGTGACCTCGGCATCATTCATTACCGTGAGCTTCCAATAGGTATTAAGGAATTCGCTGGCGGCGGGAGCTGTTGCATCACCGGGTTCTGCCAATGTGCTCTCAATAACTTCAGTAGAACTGGCGGCTGAACTGGCAGTCGTGGTGACTGCGCTATTGGCGGTGCTGGCATTGGTATAGGACGGGGGAGTATTTTCCTCTTTCGAACATGCCGTGTTAAGGAAAGCGATTGTAGCTAAAACACCGATAACTTTTGTCTTCATGGTAGGTAACCTCTAGTTGTATATGTAAGGTATTTGTATATGTCAGGATATTAAAGATTTTTTTGCCAATAACCGACATCGAGCCAGCGCCCGAATTTAAAACCGACCTCGCGGAAGTGCGCAACCTGGCGGAAACCGAATTGTTCGTGAATTTTTTCACTGGCGATATTGGGTATTGCGATACAGGCCAATAATGAATGGATGTTTTTATTGGCCAATTGTTCAATAAGACTTGTATATAAAATACTGCCAATGCCCTTGCCGCAGTGTTCCGGATGCAAATAAACGGTAACTTCAGCGGTGTATTGATAAGCGCTACGATCTTTCCATTTGCTGGCATAAGCATAACCAAGAATCTTTTCATTCTCTTCATACACTAGCCATGGAAAAAGCTGCATAGTATTTTCCACCCGCTTTTGCATGTCGGTAACACTAACCGGTGATTCTTCGAAGGTGATTGCGGTGTGGGCGATATAGTGATTATAGATGCCACATAGCGACGGAATATCTGCAAGGGCGCACGCTCGGACTGGCATTATTTTTTCCTTAATTAACAATAAAAATTATGTCACTTAAAATTTATTTTCGATGGTGAATTTGAACAAACTTTAACAAAAAAGTAAAAAACCCGGTGATACACTTTTTTCTGGCATGCAGGCATAGTGAAAATAATAAAGTGATGCCATTTTCAAACTCGTCGCATAAATTTATTTTTGCTTGCCGCTGTCATTTCCATTTTGTTGTCAGGGACGTATGACAATAACTTCAATCAACGTAATTACCAGGAGTCGTAAAATGAAAATGGTTAAACAGTTAGTCACCAGTGTTATCTTTTTGTTTGTATTTCTCGCCAATTCAGGTTTTGCACAAACTGGCAATCTGTATTCTTTTTCCGTTGTCGATGGAACCGTCGCTGTGACGCCAGCATGGTGCCGTGTTAATCCCTGTGTGCCGACTGTAGCAACATTCACCGGAAATTTTTCCGCGCAAATTGCTACGGCGGGTGACCATATCTTATTCCCATCCTCCAATCTTGTAACTACGCCCGACGTTTATTTTCAATTACCGACAGACCCAAACGAGGATAGCTACGGCACCGTGCGTGAAATAGCATTTACCTTTGAAGGCAATGCGCTTAAAGCCAAGGGATTCATTGATTCCCGCGCTTTTGATGGCCCGTTGGTGGAATACCAATTTGTTGCCAGAACTACTGCTTCAGAGGTATTTACTGCACGTCCGGACTATCGTAAATGTGCGGCGCCTTTATGCGGTGGTTATTTCGTCAAACTGGTTAATAAAAAATTGACCCAATGTGCTGACGGCAGTTTAAAGGAAGAGTGTTACGTGGCGGCTATTAACTATGGCAATGGACCGATCAATCCGGGCACGATTTCGGTTGCCAATAAAACGCCATTGCTGGTGATCGGTACAATATTGCCGACTGCTGATACTGCCGCAGGTGTCCTCGGGGTATTTCTGGCAAAAGACGCTTATCGTTCTGCTACCCAAAATACAGCTGTTGGCAATTTTTATGGCGTCACTAACAATGGCATCGTATGTATAACCACCCCATGTTTTAGTTACGATGAGGTGCTGTTAAATACGGACAACCGTATTACCAGATTATCCGATGTCAATCTGGAAACGTCAGGTGCCACACCGGATGATATTGTGTGGGCGCAGCAATTAGTAGCCAATGGCGCAACACTTTACGCCGCGGGTAAAAATCAGAAGTACCAGGGTTTTGCCGGTATTGGTGTGCGTCTGGTTGCACAGCAGTTTTATTTGCCGGTAAAGCCAACCACGATTAAAAAATAATTGATCGTTGTCAGAAGAAGCACCACTGCGGTGGTGCTTTTTTTATGCGGCGGGTGCCTGTTTGGTTTTTTTCTTTTTGCTTTTCTTCAGGTCAGCGCCTAACTCCAGTTTCAGTTTGTTGTCTTTATTGAGCTGGCCTTCGCGTGCGGCGGCAAGTTTAAATTGTGCCGTGTTAATGCCGGGGATTTGCGTCAGGTTGTCATAGATAATCTGCGCGCGTTTATCCGCTAACTGTGTTAAATCTTCCGGGGTAATCACTTCGGTTGCAATCAATTTTTCTTTGATTGTTTTCACATAGGTTAGCTGATCGACGTTTTCGTCATCACTGGCCTGGTTCTGCGAGCTTTTCTTCAATTCCGTTAATGTGGGCGAAAGGCCTTTTTCTTCATACAGTTTCTCCAGTGTGGCAACATATTTACGTGAGCCGATATTTGCATCGGTCAAACCTTTTGACAATAGTTCGCGCAACCTGGTATCGAATTTCTCTTCTTGCAGTGCTGCTGTATCAAACGATGCCGAGTATACACCGGGGATTGTTATTTGCAGGTCCGGGCGTTTTATTAATGCCTCGCCCAGTTGTTTTACTTTTTCACTTTGGGCTGGCGATAAATCGGTGCGGCCTGCAAAGAAACTGATGTATCCCAAATCCTTGTTTTGGCCAACACCCACCAGCCCGGCAAGAAAGCGGAAGGGCGCGGCAGCTACGTTGGTAATTAATTTTCTAATCGTTTGGCGAACGGCTTTGCCATAATCAAATTGGGGATCATCCACATTGCCTTGCACAGGCAGGTCAGCGCGAATCACACCATCCTTATCTTTCAATAATGCCACCGCGAGATCGAGCGGCAGGTCCGCCGCGCCCGGCTGGTCCACTTTTTTGCCCAATGCAAATTCATGCAGGACGATATTGTTTTTTCCACGCATCTGGCTTTTATCGATGTGATATTCCAGATCCAGATCCATTTTCCCTTTGGCAATTTCCCTTCCGGCAAATTTAATTGAGTAGGGCGAAAACTCGGCGATATCAATATTATTGAAGGTGATATTCATGCGTGTTTTTTGCGTGGGTTCAAGTGGAAAAATGGCACCGTTCATTACCATCTCGCCATATTCACTGACTTGCCCTTCCAGTTTTACACTGGCGGGCGAATGGCTGGTGGAGTCCAGGGTGGAAATGCTGCCGTTGATTTTGGCAACGTTGGCGAAGAACGGTAGCGGCAGTGAGGCGTCGGTGAATTTGCCGCTGGCATTTTCAAAATCAATACGGCCAATCAAATAACTAAATTCGCTGGAAGGCTCTGCGGCTTCACTGGTTGCGGCCGGCTCGGGTGCGGCTGGCGCGGGCGTTTTCAGGATGCGTGTTAAGGTATGGGTGCCATCGGCAAAAATAGTAAAATCAGCAAAGGCTTGATCGAAGCGCATACGGCCAATATTTACTTTCTGTTCTTTCAGGTCCGCGATGATACGGCTGAGTTTTAATTGCGACCAGGTGAGAAGGACATTGCCCGAGGATTTTTCCAGCACTGTTAAATTATCAACTTGTGCAGTTCCCTGAATTTTTATCGCATCACCGTTAGACGTAATTTTTCCTTCGGCTGCCAATTCACCTTCAGCAATGTCAACCGCGGCATAAGGCTCGACAAAACTTTGCGCCGCTTTTGCCGGCAACTGCGCAACCTTATAGGTGCCCTCTACATTCGCTAACGGGTTTAGTTGTAATTTTGCGGTAGATTCAAATTTACCACCTTGCAAGCTAAAGCGCCCCACGACATCGACCGCTTGTTGTGCTTTGGTACTGAGGTTTTTAACATCCAGTGCAATTTTTTCCACTTCAATTTGTGATGGTATGGCCGTGGATTGATCAAGGTAATGCAGGTTTACCCCGCTGACGGATAGCAAATCATTGACAACTTGCCAGGGTGAGTTGTCATTGCTCCCGCTACTGTTTTCTGCCATCAGCTGGGTGAAATTTAGTTGGCCTTGCGGGGTGATTGTGGCCCAGACATCGCCGTCATCAAGCTGGATTTTTTGTAGATGAAAACTGGCTTCTGGCCATTTGAGTTCACCACCGCTGACACGAATTTGTTTTAATGCGACTAGCGGCGAACGATCCGGATACTGGTTTACTTTAAGGTTCTGCACATTGGCTTCAATAGCGGAGAGCAGTACTTTTAAATCGGCCTTCTCGGGTTTGGTGATGGCGTAGTGAAATTTTGCTTGCAGATTGGTTGTTGCTACTGCGATTTTAAAATCATCTTTTAAATAATCTGCCAGTGTTGTTAATGCCGGGCCTGCGAGTTTTACATCGCCCTGGCTGGAAAATGGTGTCAGGCTGAGATTGCCCAGCCAGCTTAATTCCACACCCGTGTTGGTTTTAAGCAGCAATGATTGTTTACCCGTGGCGTTGGGTAATGTGCTGAATTGGTTGATCTGGAATTCGATGGGGCCCAATTCTGTTTCAAAGCGGCTTTTGGGGACCTGGTCGATTATCTTGAGTTTGGCAATTTGCAGTTTGATATCGTCTATACGCAATGGCGGCAAGGTTTGCGGTGAATTGGTCGTTTCGGCGGGGGCTGTTGCGCTGGCAATCCAGTTATTGATCGCCCCGGTAAAGTTGTTTGATCGGGTATTGATGCGTTTGAATTCACCGTAGACGCCGGTGAGATGCGCTTCCTGAATTGTCCAGGTATCGCCCAGCGAATCCCACAACTGAAAATTGATAAACAGATTGCTGAAACCCAGTGGTTGCCCCAAGTCTTTGCCGGAAATTTTCAGGTTATCTATGTTCAGGGTAAATGCGTAAGGGTTGATGGCTATGTCGTCCACATCCAGGTTGAGCTTCAGTCGTTTTACAACCAGGTCATCCAGTTGGTTTTTGATGATGATCGGGGCGATGACACCAAGCGCCAGGTTGTAGAGCAGGAACAGGCCAAGTAACCATACCCATGGGCGGCGCCAGGACAACCATGAAAACCTGGAAAGGAATTTAATCGCTGTTTCTTTCATCATGAATAAAACCGAATTTTTGTTGGGCTGTTTTTACCAGTGCAAATCTGTGCTGATGTTGGTATACCCGAAGAGGCTTGGCATACCAGCAGCTTCCCAGTCTAGCCGGGTTAATGTCAATTAACTGTTAAGTGCTGCTTTTTTGCTAATAAATTATGGTATCGCGGGCAGGGTGTTGTGTGGGATGGGCAAAATCCTGCACGGTTGATTCTGTATGGTGGATTAATGTGTACAGATTTTATACGGGAGTATGGCTGAACTATTCCGCTCCGGCGTCACCTAACAGCACTGACGGTTAAGAAACGTCTGTAATCATTAACCAATCTAAGCATTTATAACCGTGATTGGTTTAGCTGCTTTTGAGTACAGTAGTGGTTTATTCTACTAACCGATTAACTACCGCTCAGGATAACGAGGTTTAACCATGAAGAAATATGCTCTTGCCCTATCGGCTTTTTTATTCGCTGGCGCCCAGTTTGCGCAAGCAGACGAATGCACGTTCGCATTGGCCAGCACCGATGCGATGCAGTTTGACCAAAAATCCATTACCGTTAATAAAACCTGTAAAACCTTCACATTGAATCTGACCCACACCGGCAAGTTGCCCAAAAATGTAATGGGCCACAATTGGGTATTGACCAAAGCAGACGATGCGAAAGCGGTTGCGTCTGATGGCCTTTCTGCCGGCCTTGAGAACGAATACCTGAAAAAAGATGATGCGCGTGTAATTGCATTCACCAAAATTATTGGTGGCGGCGAAACTGCGTCAGTAACCTTCCCGGTGAGTAAGTTGAAAGCCGGTGAGGCTTATACTTTCTTTTGTTCATTCCCCGGTCATGTTGCGATTATGCAAGGCAGTTTGACGCTCGCTCCCTGATTTTTATTTCGCAACACGCTGTTAATAAACCCGCGTTTCGGTGACGAAATGCGGGTTTTTTGTTTTCAATTATAAAATTATTGTGGCGCAGGCAGATCCCCGAATTTCGTTACACTCCATACGGGTTACCGCGCGATGTGGAACTCAGTAACGGATAATGCTGTCGACTTCGTAGCTGTTAATCAATACGAGGGATATTTTATGACTGCCAGTAATGAACATGATAACCACCGCGACAATTTGCGCGGGCAAGATGCGGTTAAGAAAATAAAAGAGGTTGTTAACGAAGCCGAAAGTTGTTTTTTTTGCACCGCAGTCGCAGTGGGCGATTCCAGTGGCGCACGACCTATGGCGGTAAGAAAAGTGGATGACGATGGCAACCTCTGGTTTTTAAGCCCGGTTGACAGTCACAAAAATGATGAACTCAAACTGGATTCCCGTGTGCGCTTGTATTTTCAGGCGTCGTCGCATTCCTATTTTCTGGAATTAAATGGCCATGCGACTATTTTGCAGGACCGGGCAACAATTGAAGAATTGTGGGAACCCGTATTAAAAACCTGGTTTACCGAAGGCAAGGACGATCCGCGCATCAGTGTTATTAAAGTAATTCCCAGCGATGGTTACTATTGGAATACTAAACACGGCAATATTGTTGCAGGCGTAAAAATGCTGGTTGGCGCCGCTGTTGGAAAAACATTGGATGACAGCGTTGAAGGCGCCATCGATTTATAGACGATTTATACAGGGTAAGGATGTTTGTTTAAAAAAAATTCTTAATATACGTTTTTCTTCTGGGAAATAAGTGGAACGCTGTTGTTCTTTTTGCATCGTAAATTTATAGGGGGCTGTAAACAGGATGATTACAGCTGCAGTTTAAAAACAGTTGCGCGACCAAATTGATTTGCAAGCTGCCGTTTAATTTAATGGCAGGCTTGAAGGAGTATCTATCATGAGTAACGCTGTAACGAAAAACCTGTCGACACCGGGGTTCCAATCCGACCGGGCGCAAATTGATGCCTTGTTTGAACAATTAAATCGCGCCTATGCTGATCATAATGCGGACGCAATCGTTGCCGCTTACACGCGCGATGCGGTGATTTACGATTTGGCTCCTCCGTTAATGCATCGTGGGTTGGATGCCAAATACCTCGCTGAATGGCTGGCAACCTGGGAGGGACCGTTGGGAATGGAAATGCACGATCTCGATATCACCATCGACGATCACCTTGCTGTTGCAACGGCCCTCAGCAAAATGTATGGCACCAAAAAGGATGAGGGATATAAAGAGTTCTGGGTGCGGACTACTTTTGCATTACGGAAAATCCATGGCCAATGGCTTATCGCGCATGACCACGCCTCAGTACCGTTTTATATGGACGGTAGCTTTCGGGCGGCGGTTGACCTTACGCCCGAGAGTAAATAATTTTTCAGGTGTGAATCCAATCTCCCATGAACTGCATCCAAGTTGAAAACGATCATGCAATGGGGAAATTGGTATGTTGACTTTTATTTGCTGGATGCTGCTATGGGTAATTTGCTGGCCGCTGGCGCTACTCGCGTTGGTGTTGTGGCCATTGGTGTGGTTAATTTCGCTTCCGTTTCGTTTAGTGGGAATCGCATTTGATGCGGTTTTTGCATTTTTGCGTGCGTTGTTATTTTTGCCTTCGCGGATTCTTGGAGGTAGGGCGCAGTAAATATGGGGCGCAATTGCGCCCCTACGATGCAGCTCTTAGAGGTTCAATTTATTGAACCCAACCATTGAGCCCGATTAATATCAAATCCAATATTGATTCCAGAAATTTCTCTATCGCGGCCAAACGGGACGTCAATTAATTTTTGGTGATAGTGGTTCTACGACCCAACGCGATAGCCGTGAGGCCCATTAACAACAGAATAAACGGAGATGATTCCGGTACTGATGCGGATTCGTTAATGGTGAAGTTATCAATCACAAAAAAATCATTCCCCGACGGGCTGCCCCACGCACGTAAACTCAGTGAATTGATGCCGGTGAAATCAAAATCAAACCATTGCGCGTGGTGGGTGTTAACCGTAATCGTTTTGGTGAAGGTAGCGAGATTATTTAAAAAGCCGGTGACTTCGATATTCAATCCGTCATGCCATGCAGCAGTTAAATACGCGCCGTTAAAATCAAAAATCTCGCCGCTGATAATGCTGGTAGTCGCAAGGAAATTGAACGCAGCGTAATTACCGGATACCACACCGTTTTCAAAACCGGTGCCGGGCAAAGTATCTTTATGGATGTAAGCGACATTGCTTAAAAAGGATTGGCCCCAGTTCAGGCCGTGATAACCGTCGGGAATTGCATCGATTTCTGCTGCGGGCAAATCGTCAAAGGTGATGACGGCGGCCTGGGTGCTGGCAATGCTGCCGAAGCCCAGAGAGAGTAACAATGAGAGTAAAAGTGAGTTGGTCTTGAGCATGTTTATATCGTCCGTTAGTTGATTGTGAGTAATGCTGTTTTAATTGTTGACGCGGGTAACACGAAAAAACCGCCCGCGAATAAAATCGCGGGCGGTTGTCTTCCTTAAAAGTAATGACCGAATAAAATAATTTTTAATTACAGTCCTGTTAGCCTCACCTCCCAGATTGAATAACCCCATTGGTTGCCTGCGCTACGCGCGGTGCCGTAAATACGCACGTAACGGTAGTTGCCACTTAATGACAGTGTGTCGGTGCGGGTGCCGAAAGTGCCATCAGATTTGCTGGCGATATCGGTCCAGTTCGCATTGTCATTTGAACCTTGTACTTTGTAGGCTGCCGCGTTTGCTGCTTCCCAGTCGATAGCAATACTGGTCAGGGTTTTTGCGCTGCCCAGATCCAGTGCTAACCAACTCGGATCAATCGCATGGGCAGATTCCCAACGCGTGCCGGCGTTTTTATCGATTGCATTCCCCGCTGCCGTTAACGCCGTGCTTGCTGTCGCATTCACCGGTGTTAATGGGCCAGGCGTTGCAACGCTGGAAGACGAACTGCTGCTGGATGCAGTGCCCTGTGCATAGACTTTCAATTCAAAAATTGAATAGCCCCAGGTGTTGCCTGCGCTGCGTGCCGTAGCGTAAACGCGTACATAACGGTAATTGCCGCTGACGGTGTGGGTGTCAGTGCGATTGCCAAATGCGGCGCCGGTAACGGTTTTCAAGGTAGTCCAACTGGTGCCATTGGTTGAGCCTTGTACTTCATAGTTCGCGGCGTTTGCTGCTTCCCAATCAATAACTACCTGGGTCAATGCCCGGCTGCTGCCCAGATCCACCAGTAACCAGCTCGGGCTGACACCGTGGTTGGATTCCCAGCGGGTTCCGGCATTGCCATCCACGGCATTGGCGGCGGGCAACAAGCTGGTGCTGGCCGTTACAGTTTTACCCTGGGATACCAATACTGAGGATGCAGTGCTCGATGAGCTTACAACCGACGATGAGCTGCTGCTGGACGACGAACTGCTTACCGGATTACCGCTGCCCGTAAAGGACACGGCGATGGTGTGGCTCGCCGAAATCGCGTTAAACGTGTAGCTGTTCAAGGCGCCGAGGGAAACGCCATCCACAATCACGTTCGCCACTTGTTGGCCTGCGGGTGGAGTGAAAGTGTAAGTCGCCGAGTCCGTATTGTTTTTGCTGTAGCGGACAGTGCCTGCCGGAGTAATGCTGCCAACGCCATCCAGGTTGATGGTGTAAATGCGGTGTGGTTTCAGGTCTACTGCCATCAATTGCACATCAGCGACTTCAACCACCTGGCCTGCCGGCGGGCGGAACCAGAAGCGGAAGTTGCGCTCGTTCGCTGGTGGCAAGGCCGCGAAGTTGGTGAAGCTTTCGTAAGTGCCGTCGGTATTGCTGTTGGTCCAGTTGATCAGGGTGTTATTGGCAGTGCCGTATTCCGCTTTGAACTGGGCCAGGCTGCGCGGTGAGGATTTGTCACCGGCAACCAACACTTCTTTCACTTCATAGTTCGGGTCGATAACCACGCTGACCCACAAATCCTGGTTGTCTGCTACACCCGGACGACCGCTGGCTTTGTTGCCGGTTGAGCCATCCACTGCGCGTGAGGCCGCACCCCACCACTCGGTTTCCCAGCCGGAACTTGCGCCGGAGAAATTGGTAGCGCTGATCGCTGGAACCAATGGGTCACCGGAACCGATGTAAGCCACTTCGCGAATCACTACATCATCAATATACGTAGTCGCATTACCCATTCCCCCAAAGAGGAAGGCAAGGCGGCCCGGATTGTCACCGGCGGTGAAGTCGATGTTGAAGCTGTAGTTAGCGTTAGTAGTGCCCAGTGCGACGGTTTGCAACAAATAAGTACCGGCTTGCGATGGGTTCAACTGGTCTTCCGACAGGCGCAATTGAATATTGCGTGGCGATTCAGCGCGCGCCCGGAAGGTCACCTGATAGCGGTAGTTACGCTTCAAACCAAAGCCTTGTGTATGCAGTTGGTAAGAGCCAGCGCCAGTACCTTGTGCGGCGGCGGTGATACGCGCCTCGCCGTTAACGACTGAGTAAGCTGCACCGGAACCATCATAGTTTTCGCCCGCCCAACCGGCCAAACCACCGGCGAAGTTGCCGTTGTTCAGCACATTGATGGAACGATCTACTTGCGCAGTGCCAGCGGGTTTTGGATAGACGTTGGCAACATCTTCAAAAGCTTTGAATTCGAGCAACCAGATGGGCTCGGCCTTATCGATACGGCCTTTGGTGACCAGCTTGATGTAGCGATAGGTTTTGTTCACATCAAAGGTGTGGGTTGCCCAACCTACGCTTTGCTGGTCTGAGGTGAGTACGTGTTCCCAACTGCCGGAGGAGGTTTTGCCGTAAATGTCGTAAGACTTCGGCAGGTTCCAGCTCCACTCGATCCAGAAATATTTGATCGGCTTGTCCACACCGTAATCGATGGTAACGGAGTGGTTGTTGTCGTCACGGGGTGTCGCCCACTTGGAGCCGACGTAACCATCCGCCGCGTTTTTTGCGCTGTTATCGCGATAGGCGTTATCGCCTTCCTGCAAGTAAGCGTCTGCCGTAACCGATACTGGCGCCAGCCAGCCTTTGAGCGAGTAGAAACCTTTGGTGTTGTTGGTTGGGCGGAAGAAACTGTATTTGCTCTCGTCGATGTACTTGTGCCAAGTGTCAGTCGCCGGCAGCGGCCAGTGCGCCACATAGTCCACCAGGAAGTCAGTACCGGCGCGGCCAATGTTGGTGTTCATGCTCGCGGTATCAAGGTATTCGTATTCCGTCACACCGTTGGTTACGCGGGTATAGCCGGTTTTGTTGGCGACGTTCGCGTCGGTGCTGAACTTGTTGTAGTTACCTACATCCGGCCACTCTACGTGGGTGATGGCATGGTTGAGGATCATGCGCATGGGCGAGAGGTACGGCCAGGGTTGGTCGCCGCGCTCGGCTTTGGTCCAGCTAAAGGTTTTCACACCGTTGATGTAGTACTCGATGTACTCGGGCGTTTTGATCACGCCGTAAGTAACGTATTGGCTGCTGGGGCTAATGCCCAGTTGTGCGTAAGTGGTGCCGAACGGGTTGCCGCCGTAAGCCGGGTAGGGCGCTGACCAGCGGGTTTGCGGGGCTTTGGTCGCATTGGCGCCGGTGAATTCGATGATGTCCAGTTCCTGGCAAGCGGTCCAACCCACATCCGGGAAGTTTCCTAACAACCACCAGGCCGGGAATTCACCATTGCGCGCCGGGGGCATTTTGATGCGGGCTTCGAACTTACCGTATACGAAAGTGCTGGCGTCGGTAATTTGCGATTCGATCCGGCCGGCGCGGATAAACAGCGGTTTGCCCTGGCCGGCGTTACCGCCGTAGTAATCCTGGATCTGGCCATCCATGTAACGGGCTTTCAGGTTCAATACTTTGCCATCGCTCGCGCCGGCATCGGGTTGTCCAACGCGGAACGTCCAGTCAGCAGCGGGGTATTCAACGTCCTGGTAGTCGATATCTTCGCCGTTAACGAAAATGTTTTTTTCCACCAGCCATTTATTGCGGTCGATGCTCACGCCATCGAACTGGTCAACAAAATCGGCATTGGCATTGGGGGTTGCCCACCAGGCATCGTTATAGGCAGTTTGGGCACTGGCGGTTGGTATAGTGGTCATGGCGGTAACGCTCAGGAGCGCAAGTGCCATGGGGTTGATGCTGAATTTCATAGTTCCTCCAGAGGAATTTATTGTTTTTACAGGAGTGGTAAACCGTCTTTTATCTGACGCCGGCGAGCCTCTTCTCCCGAATGCCTGCCGCTTATCGCTTCCCTGGGTGTAGCTGTGGTCTTGCTTATTGGTTTATGGATATCTGGATAAAAAATCACCCGGCACCGGCTGGGCCGGGTGAAAAGCATCTTCCATCCCCGCAGGGTACGGGGCTGGATAGAGGGAGTCGTATGACCCCGGTCACTGGTTTACCAACCGAGCACCCGTGCTTCCCAAATGGAATAACCCCATTGGTTGGTTGCACTGCGTGCGGTGGCATAAATGCGTAGATAACGGTAATTGCCGGCGATAGTCAGGGTATCGGTACGGTTGCCGAAGGTGCCGCCGGTTCTGCTGGCGAGGTTGGTCCAACTGTTGTTGTCGTTCGAACCTTGTACTACATAATCCGCGGCGTTAGCCGCTTCCCAATCGATAGCAATACTGCTCAGGGTTTTGGTACTACCCAGGTCCAGCACTAACCAGCTTGGGTCCAGTGCATGGGCCGATTCCCACCGGGTGCCGCTGTTTTTGTCGATAGCATTCGTTGCGGGGGTCAATGCCGTGCTCGCGGTTGCCGTGGCGATAGCCAACTGGGTCGCCGGGCCCTGGCTGGAGCTGGATGACGAACTGCTCGCCGCAGCGCCTTGCGCATAGACTTTCAATTCCCAGATGGAATAACCCCATTGGTTGGTCGCGCTGCGTGCGGTTGCATAGATGCGCACATAACGATAGTTGCCACTGACTGCATGGGTATCGGTGCGTGTGCCAAAGGTGCCCCCGGTAACCGTTTTCAAGGTGGTCCAGCTTGCGCCGCTAGTGCTGCCCTGGATCTCATAGTTCGCCGCATTAGCTGCTTCCCAATCAATCACCACTTGTGTCAAGGCCCGTGCGCTGCCGAGGTCAACGGTAATCCAGCTTGGGTCAACGCCGTGTGCGGATTCCCAACGGGTACCGGGATTGCCATCAACCGCATTACTCGCCGGCGTTAACTGGGTGCTGGCGGTTACGGTACGACCGGTGGATACCAATACCGGTGGGCAGCTGGCGCAACCGGCGGAACTGGCGCTGCTGGAGGGGATGGAGCTACTGCTAACCGCGATTGAACTGGAGCTGCGCGAGCTGCTGCTGATCACCACGGAGCTGGAACTCCTGGAGCTGCTGGATACCACCAGGCTGCTGCTGGCGCTGCTCGGTACAACCACTTGCGATGAACTGCTGGATGCTTGCGATGAAGAACCGCCGGATGTCGCCGGTGCATCCTTGTTGTACTCCATTACGCGGAAGTTATCGAAATAGTAGGTGCCGGTGCTAGCCACGCCGGGGGTGATCAGGAAGATCAATTGATCAATACCGGTGAAAGGCGCAGAGGCTTTGTTGTTGGCCCAATCGCCCAATGCCGCACGGAAGTTGAAATTGAATTCCAGGGTTTCCCACTGGCCGGTTTTGGTGGTCTCGGCCTGGTAGAAACTGTGGCGACCTACTTGCCAATCCGCCGGGGTTACCGCACTGACTTGCAGCTCGTTTTCCAGGTTCAGGGAGATGATGGTACCGGCCGGCGCCGTGGTGTAAACATCCACCGCGACACGCACCATACCGTGCTGGGCGTCCATCGCATCGCGGATCCCGGTAATACCGTTAAAGGCGAGGGTGTCGTAAGTTGCACCGGCATCGCGCACATAACGCAACACATTGGCCGAGTTGTTCACCGCGTTCGGTGCCGGGTTGGCAACCACGGTACGCACACCGCTGGTGTAAGGCGCGGCTTTGATGGCGCCGTTGCTGGTGCCGTCAAAGTTGGCGATGGTTTGCTTCACGTTGTAGCCGTTGTCTGGCCAGACGATGCGGATGTTATCGAGGTAAAAATCGGCAGGGCGATTGGAGCCCGCTTCCACCATCAACACCAGGTTATCGGCCTGGCTGGCGGCAATCGCGGAATCCGGCGTGCCGGTGTATCCCAACTCAACCGTGTGCCATTCGCCTGCTTTACCGATGGTGCCGTTGAAGCGCGCGAGGCGACCGGTGTTGCCATCCCAACTGGGGGTAGCACTCACAACGGCGTTGTTTTCCAGGCCGCCACCAATTTCCTTGCCCAGCAGGTTGGTTGCCGAAGCAGGGTAGTAAACATCGGCAAAAATCTTGGCGCGGCCAGAGCGCAGCTCGCCCGCGTTCAGCTTGCCAAAGCCGGTCAGTTTGAGGTTATCCCAGGTTTGGCTGGCATCGCGCACATAATGCAGAACCTTGCCGGAGGTGTTAACCGCACCCGGAGCCGGGTTGTTAACAATCGCACCGGCACCAAGTGCCACGCCGTTTTGAATGTGAGCAAGCCCTAACCCACTCTCATAACCGGCGAGCAATTGGGTGCGGCCTTGTTCGATAGTGACTGGCTTGCTGACTGTCTTCAGGCTGCAACCGGTATTAAAGGTTACGTTGAAGTTGCCGGAGCGTGCCGTGTTGCCGATTGAGGCTACAATCTCGCGGGTGCCCTGGCCGGAAACAATAGTTACACCCGCGGGCAATGACCAGTTGTAGCTGGCAGAAGCAGGGCCATCGACGCGGTATTTTTTGTAGTTATCGCCGCGATACACATAGGTATCGCCCTCAACCGACCAGCTCGCGTCGTTTTTGTACACCGCGACGTAATCCACTTGCATCAATTGCTCGGGACCTTCGCTGCCATTAGGGTTGCCAGCCAAAGAGCCACCCATCGCAAGGTTCAGGATTACGTGGAACGGACGGTTGTAGAAAGAGTTCCAGTTGGAACGGACCGGCGACGGGCCATCCAGTTTGCTGCGTGAGCTGGAGATTTTGGGCACGCCATCAATCGACCAGACCATGTGGTCTTCATACCATTCCACCGCGTAAGTGTGGAAATCGGTTTTGGTGCGGCCGGCCTCCGGGGCGATCAGGTTGTCCGGGTTTGGCCAGCCGGTGTTGCCGTTGTAGGGCCAGTAGGCACCGTAGTGCAGGGTGCCGAGGATGTCTTCGCTGGTATTCACGGTTTCGAGGATATCGATCTCGCCACCTTGTGGCCAACCGTGGGAATCGCGTTGTTGTTCGCTGGTCAACATCCAGAACGCCGGCCAGGTACCGGAAGCGCTGGGTGCTTTAATACGGGCTTCGATTTTGCCGTAAGTCCAGTCTTGTGCATTTTTGGTACGCAGGCGCGCGGAGGTCCAGCTCTTGCCTTCATAGGCTTCGCGGATGGCTTTGATATTCAGCAAGCCGCCGCTCACCCACATATTTTGCGGGCGATCCGTGTAGTACTGGAGTTCCCCGTTGCCGCCGCCGTCGCCATTCACTTCCTGGGACCAGTTGTTGCGGTCGAGCGCGGTACCGTTGAAGTCATCCCTCCATACCTGGTTCCAGCCGCAGGTTTGCGCCTGGGCGGCGTGGGCCATCAGTAAGCCGGCGGAGAGTAGACCAAAGGGGAGCAGGCCAAAGGGGTGTAGGCCAAAGTTGGCTAGTTTTTTCATATTGCCTCTCATCTTTATTGTTAGAGTTGTATTGCTTAGCAGGTTGAAGCTAGTGGATGCAGTCAGTCACTGCATGTTGTGCACTATTTCATCGGAGGCTAGCGGTGTGCCTCCTGTTTTTTGCACATTGTGTAAAACTGAGAAGGCCCACTTACTGAAATAGCAAAGTGGGAACTGTGGAACGGGTAGTTTCAGTGGTAATTTAATCGCCGGGTCAAACCACCAGTTTCTAAAGAAGCCTTCTGGCGAGCATAAAAATAATGAAGAACCTGCTACTCAACCTCCACGAGGTGGTCATTGTCCTGACCATCATCGAAACCCTTCTTTTGTGCCTGGCACTCGGGCTGCCGACCAGTACAGGTCAAGTCAAGCGCAAGCAACCGCGTCGGTTATTGCAAGCTTTCTTCCTCTTAATCGTTGGTACCCTGTCCACTACCCTGATTACCTGGAACGCCAGTTTCCAGGCGCTGGCGATTGCCCGTTACCCGTTCATCCCCGCGCTTTTATCGGCCTGTTTATTACTGCAAGGGCCGGTGCTGTTCTATTACCTGCGCTCGTTATCGCGCGCAATTGACTTCCAGCGCTGGTATCACGGCGTTCATTTGCTGCCGGCATTGGTGGCAGTAGCGGTGATCTTTGCCTACGACCTGAGCATTTATGACTGGATGCCGGGACACTGGCCGCAACTGTTGGCGGCAGATCGTATGGCGATGGCGTTTGTCTGGGCGTTATTCAAATGTTCGCCGCTGGTGTATGTGCTTGCCTGTTTTTATACCGAGTATCGTTTGCGCCAACAGCTACGGCAAATGTATTCGGTGATTTCCGAGCGCGAGCTGCGTCTGGCGGATTTGGTACTGGGGGGATTTTTTATCCACTGGTTCTGGTCGTTCGTAGCCTACTTCCTGGGGGACTACGTCAGCGGTGAGACCAATGACTTGCTGGGAATCCTGAATAACTACCTCACTGTCATCCTGATTAACGCGGTGTTCCTGTTTGGCTGGCGCAATACCCGCCAGTTATTGCAGCAGGAGCACCTCGCCATCACGGATACCGGTAAGGATCGCCTGCAGGAGATGCCGCAGGTCGATGAAAAATTGAAAGCAGTCGACGACGGGATTCGCCAGCAGCGCCTGCACCTGGACAGTCAGATTAACCTGGAGCGGTTTGCGGAACAGGTGGGGGTGAAGCCGCGCGAGCTATCCACCATCATTAATGACTACTACCAGCAGAACTTTTTTGAGTTCATTAATAGCCAGCGCGTGGAAGAGGCCAAGCGTTTGTTGGCGGCGCCGGAATGCATTGGCGATACGGTACTGGATATCCTGTACAAATCCGGCTTTAACAGCCAGTCCGCTTTCCATCGGTTTTTCAAGCGCATGACGGGCATGACACCATCCGAATACCGCAAGCAAGTACAGCGCTCGTTGACGGCAGTTAATCCGCAGTAGCTGTCGTCAAGCCTGAAAATGCGGTGGATTTCCCCGTATTGCGTAAGCTCCATACGGGCTACGGGGTGCACATTGATACGCATTAATGCGCGGTACCATGGTGGATCTGTCTGGCGGTAAAAATATTCACAAAACCCTTGAATGCATTACCCGTCACCCTGGCCCGTAAGGAGTGAAACGTATTACGGGGATTGCGATTCAATCCACGCGGACTACAGGCGTTGAATTCTGGCTGGCGATGCCGGCCATTTTTTCGATGTAAGCTGCAAAACTCGGGTCTTCGCCGGTCAGTAACTTGGGTAACAGGGCGCGGAAGTGCGGTTTGTGGCACCACTCCACGATATAGTCTTCCCAGGAGTTCCAGCGCCGTGCTTGTTTGGGGGTCATGTCTTCTTCGTACAACAACAGGTAGGCGCGCTCGAACAATGAAACCAGCATGCTGAAAATAATCGTCAGCCGCTCTTTTTGTTCATCGTTGAGGGTCGGGGTTTCGGTGGTGGAGAACAGCCGCAAATCGGGGTTCTCCAGGGCGATGCGCAAAAAATCCTGGTAGTTATCAGAGACTAACTGGTAAACCTCTTCCTCTTCGTTTTCGCGCTCTTTGCGCTGCTCGTACAAAAACACAAATATGGCCATGGGCAAGCCGATCACAGTCACTACGTAACTGCCAATTTCCCAAAATTCTGCGGACATGTTTCATTCCTCCTGCTCGCTAAGGGAAATTCTAACAGGGCTTTGGGGCGGCAGCAGTGAACTTAGGTAAACATACTCGGGTACGGCAAGCGCAAACGCCGCCTCACGGCGGCGCAATTCACTCCCGGCGACGGGATTCCTTATCCATGGTGATAATTTCCATTGCCTGAGCGGATCAGGTACGCGCACATTACGGATTAATTGGCTTTGCTGATTCGAATCCAGTTGATATTCCAGCCACCCGTATTCACTTTGATTCCAAACTTGTGGCTACCCGCGCTCAGGTTCACGGTGTGCTTGATGGTAGTCCATTGTTGCCAGTCGCCGGTACCTGGGATGGCGAGTGTTCCATACGCAGGAGTCCCGCCCGCTTCTTCAAAGGTCAAGCTGCCGCCACCGCTTTGGCTGGCAACGCGATACTCGATGACATAGTTACCGGTAGCGGGGATAGTTACCGGCGTTCCGGCGTAGGACAACCAATCGCCGGCATCGGTGTAACCCACATTTTTACCGCCACCGGTGTCGGTCGTATTTTCGGTTTGGGTGCCTTGTTGCTGGCTGAAATCTTCCGCTTGCAGTGTGGCGATGACCGTGCCCGGATTGGTGTTATCAACATTTTCCACTTTCAGCCAGTTCACATTGAAACCGCCAGTGATGGCCGAGATCGCTATCTGTTGCTCGCCCGCCGGCAACACCACATTGTGGGAAATGGTCTGCCAGTTCTGCCAGCCACCGGTGGCGGGAACATTGATGTTGCTGTACACCGGGCTGCCGCCGGCTTTTTCCAATTGGATCTGGCCGCCACCGGCCGGGGCTGCGACGCGATAGCTGACGTTGTAAGTGCCCGCTGCGGGGATGTTGACTGAGTAAGTTAACCAATCACCGCTATCGATGTAGCCCACATTTTGCCCGCCGCCGGTGTCGGTGGTACTTTCGGTCTGCACGCCGGACATCTGGCACCAGCTTTCGGCCTGGATAGCAGTTCCCACTGTCGCCGTGGTACAGGGTGTTGATGGATCGACCGGATCGGTTGCACGCGGCCAGTTGCGGATAATTTCTTTGGCGAACGCACCGGAAGCGGTGAGTTGCGAGCTGGCCCAACCGCCGTTGGCACTGGCGCCGGGAACCAATGAGGACGAACCTTCCGCCTTATCATTCAGCGCCCAATTCGCATGGCTGATGTGATTGCGCTTCATAAAATCCACCCAGGCGTTAGTCTCGCCATAGTTAACACCGCCATCGCCGTTGGCATTCACTGAACCCCACTCGGTCACAAAAATGGCCGCGTTATTGTTGAGCGCGGTTTGGGCGAAATCGCGAATTGCCTGGCCGTGGGAGCCGGCATAAAAGTGCAGTGTATAGGCGATATTTTTTCCGGCGATGGGATCGCGCGCGGCCTCATCCACCCGTTGTGACCAGGTGCGGGTGCCGACAATAATCAGGTTGTCCGGATCAATCGCACGGATCGCATTCACCACTTGCTGGGCGTAGGGTTTGATCACTCCGCTCCATGACGCCGTGTCCAGCGGCTCGTTGTACACCTCGTAGATCACATGGTTTTTGTTGCCATAGGTGCGTGCCATTTCCTGGAAGAAGGCGATGGACTGGGCGGTGTATTGCTCGGCATGATGGGTATGCCAATCGATAATCACGTACATATCGTTGGCGATGGCAGCATCGACCACAGCTTTGACTTTATTTTTATTGCTGGTGGGATCTTGCAGGTAACCACCTCCTTCCTCAACGCCCATCGCCGCGCGCACAAGATTGGAGCCCCAATCGGTTTTCAGCCAGCGCACGGTATCGGCGTTGTAATACTTTTCACCACCCCAGCCATTGTTGCTCCAGAACAGGCTGTTGCCGGCAAAGCTGGCGACCTGGCCACCGGCGAGGATTTTGTTACCGCTTACCGAAAGCGGGGCAACGTCGGCCAGTGCAATAGGGGAGAGTAAACCAATGCTTGCCAGTACGGCGGCGTTTGCGAGAGCAGTGAATTTAGCGCGAGCGGCACGTGTCATCGTTGTGGTGCGTTTGCCGTTGGCAAGGCGACCGGGAAAGTTATTGTTCATTATTGTTTACCAGGATTGTGTTAATGGGGATTGCCCCGCTACTCAGGGGTAGTGTTATTTCAATCGTCGTTACCTGGTCAAACCACCTACTTTACGTCGCCGCCGAAAGTGGCAGTTGCCACTTCATACCATGGCGAATGATAAAACCGCTGCGGTGTTATCCCTGCAATTGACGTCATTTATAAAAAGGCCCTCGGCCCTTTTTCGGGGCGAAGTCGCTACGCAAAAATAAAATTCTGTGAATAAAAAGTGCACATCGTGAAAATTTTTATTTGTAAATTTAACAATTTTGCAAAGCTTACAGCGAATAAACGCGGCTCTTTATATGCACCGGTGTTTATGCCCGGCGAATCATCCCGGTGTTTTCCCGTGCGGAAATTAAAAAGGCAATTATTTGTTCTGGCGTTTGTAACCTTGGCTCAATACTGGCTAAGCGGTTATGACAATTTGAATGAACCACTTGAATTTTCGAGGAAGCCTATGAGTAACACCAAGAGCACCCAACTTGCGGCAGTGATCGCCGAATATCAGGATCAGTTATTGGAAGGGTGGTTGGCGGGGCTGGTGTCCCGCTTGCGTCGCGATAAAAGCACAGCGATTGATTTTCGCGGGCAAGCAGCGCAATTCCTGCCGTTATTAGCGGAAACCCTGCAGCAGACTGGCTCTACCAACATTGAGGACGCCGGCTGGGCTGACATACGCCAGTTGCTCGCAGAAATCTCCCAGGCACGGGTGCGCCAGGGGTTTACACCGATTGAAACTGCCACTTTTGTATTCTCGCTCAAGGAGCCCATCTTTGAATATTTGCGCAAGAAGCTGGTAGATAATCCGTCGCAAGCGAGTGAGGAAATTGCGAGTGCCAGCATGTTGTTCGATAACCTTGGCCTTTACACCATCGAGGTTTACCAAAAAGCCCGCGAACAAGTTATCTTGCGCCAGCAACAGGAATTACTGGAACTTTCTACACCGGTTGTGCAGTTGTGGCAAAACGTATTGGCACTGCCGCTGATTGGCACACTGGACAGTGCACGCACGCAAGTGGTGATGGAAAGCCTGCTGCAAAAGATTGTTGAGACCGGGGCATTAATTGCCATCATCGACATCACCGGTGTGCCTACGGTAGATACGCTGGTCGCGCAACATTTATTAAAAACCATTGCCGCTGCACGCCTGATGGGTGCCGATTGCATTATCAGCGGCATTCGCCCGCAAATCGCACAAACCATTGTGCACCTCGGGGTAAACCTCGAAGACGTCATTACCAAAGCCACCTTGGCCGATGCTTTTGTTGTCGCATTGAAGCGCACGGGTTCAACTATTCAATTGTCAGCTAGCGAGCGCTAAGCCTATGGAGCGGATTCCTATTTTGCGAATGGGCCGGCTATTGCTGGTAACCATTCAAGTTGATATGCATGACCGGCTCGCGATGACCCTGCAGGAAGACCTTACCTCACGCATTGTAAAAGACCGCGCTAACGGCGTGCTTATCGATATATCGGCGCTCGATATTGTCGATTCTTTTATCGGGCGCATGATCAGCGATACCGCTGCCATGGCAAAAATTCTCGATGCAAGGACGGTGCTGGTAGGAATGCAACCGGCCGTCGCCATTACGCTGGTGGAATTGGGGCTGGCGCTGGAAGGTGTGCGCACCGCGCTGAATGTTGAACTGGGAATCAAGATGCTGGAGCAACCGGATTGATTCAATCGCTGGCACATACTCTGCGAGTAAACCACATGGGTAATGAATCCTTTTCTGGCCGGCTGAGTGCCGGGGATACCACCGTATTGCCGTTAAAAACGGACGAGGATGTTGTTCGTTTGCGTAAACAGGTGCGCGATGATTTGGTTGCGCTGGGGTTCAGCCTTATCGAACAAACCAAAATGGTCACCGCCGCGAGTGAACTCGCGCGCAATACCTTGCGCTACGGTGGCGGTGGCGAAGCACAAATAAAGCGCCGCCAGGACAGCGAACGCACCGGCATAGAATTACGCTTCACTGACCAGGGGCCGGGGATCGCCAATCTGGAATTGGCGATGACCGATGGCTACACCAGTGGCGGTGGCCTGGGGCTGGGCCTGAGTGGTGCCAAACGGCTGGCTGATGATTTTCATATCGATACTGAACCGGGCAAAGGCACCACGGTGAAAATTGCTAAATGGAAACATTTTTAGCGCGATGTTTTGCGCTACCAATTTTTTTTAAAGGTAAAGTTTTTTTGCAAGGGCAAGTTGAGTGAACTGCTGTGATTAGTTACGGAACGCAATTAATTTTTCGCCTGGATGATAACAGCGGTGTTGCCGTTGTGCGCCGGGCTGGTGCTGCATTGGCACGTCAACTGCAATTTGATGATATCCGCGCGGGGCAATTGGCATTGGTTATTACCGAAGCCGCTACCAATATTGTCAAACATGTCGGGCATGGCGAAATGTTGTTGCGCGCATTGCACCAAACAAGTGAAACCGGAATTGAAATGTCCGGTGTGGAAGTCATCGCCATTGATAAAGGAAACGGAATTGCCGATTTGCAGTTGCAAATGGAAGACGGCCATTCCACGGCCGGAACCTACGGTATTGGCCTGGGCGCCGTGTACAGGCTCAGCCATGAATTCGATATTTACACATCGCCTGGCAATGGCACGGTGTTGTGGATGATTATCTGGGCGGCCGAGCAACAACCTGCACCATTATTCTGGCAAGTCGGTGCGATTTGTGTGCCCATTGAGGGTGAAGAAGTGTGTGGCGATAACTGGGCAATTGCGGCATGCCAGCGCACGTTAACATTAATGGTTGCCGATGGGTTAGGGCACGGCCCTGATGCGGCCATTGCCGCGAATGCCGCCGTGGCGTTGACAGTACCGCATGCGGATCAAACGCCGGCGGTGATTTTGCAGCGTGCGCACACAGCATTGCAGGGAACGCGCGGTGCTGCGGTTGCAGTCAGCAAAATTGATGCGGACAACACCCGCATTCATTTTGCCGGTGTGGGCAATATTTCTGTGTGCGTTTTTTACACCGGCAATGCACGCCACCTGTTATCCCACAACGGCATTGTGGGTAACAATCTGCGCAAGCTGCAGGAGTTTTCAGAAACCTGGGACCGCGATGCGTTGTTGATTGCGCATAGCGATGGCATCAATACCCGCTGGAACCTCGATAGCTATCCGCATTTGCGTCACTGTCATCCGGGATTAATTGCCGCTGTGATTTATCGCGATTTTTCACGCGGGCGCGACGACGCCACCATTGTCGTGATCCGGGAGTCGGGCATTGCCAGCCGGGAGATGGAACCTGGGGATAATTTATGACTATTCGCATTCTGACCGCCCTGGTAAAAACCGAAACGGATGTTGTGTCCGTGCGCCAGCGCGCCAAACAAATTGCGCAAATGTGCGGCTTTGGTTTACAGGACCAGGTGCGCATCGCCACCTCAGTCTCCGAACTCGCACGCAATGTGTATAACTATGTTGGCGATGGCAAAATTTATTTTACGGTTGAAGGTAATACCGCACCGCAAATTCTCACCATCCATGTCGAAGACAAAGGGCCCGGTATTTCCAATGTGGATGCCATTCTTGATGGCAATTATAAATCGACCACCGGAATGGGAATGGGGATTGTCGGGGCGCGCCGCCTGGCAGACAAATTCACGATTAAAACCGGACCGGATATTGGTACGAGCATTACGTTTAAAAAAATATTCCCGCGTTCAGCCCCTGTGATTACCCCTGAATCGAGTACGCGAATTTTTTCGCGCCTGGCCAGTATGGCTACCGAAATCAGCGTCACTGAAATTATGCAGCAAAACCGCGAATTGCTCGCCGCGCTTGCAGAATTGAAAGCGCGGCAAGACGATTTAATGTTGCTGACGCGCGAATTGGAAGACACCAATCGCGGCATGGTGGCCCTCTACGCTGAATTGGACGAAAAAGCCGGGCACTTGCGTCACGCTGATCAAATGAAGTCACGTTTTCTATCCAACATGAGTCACGAATTTCGCACACCGCTCAGTTCCATCCGCGCCTTGGCAAAGTTGTTGCTGGATCATGTGGACGGCGATTTGACATTCGAACAGGAAAAGCAGGTGGCTTATATCGCGCAAGCCGCCAATGGTTTAAATGAATTGGTAAATGATTTGCTGGATATCGCCAAAATTGAAGCGGGTAAAGTGGATGTGCGCCCGTCAGTTGTTGATGTGGCAAAGATGTTTAGCGCGTTAAGGGGGATGTTGCGGCCGCTGCTGGTTTCGGAAAAATTGACGTTAACGTTTGCAGAGCCGGAAGCGTCAATCGAATTATTCACTGACGAAGCAAAGCTTTCACAAATCCTGCGCAATTTTATTTCCAATGCGCTGAAGTTTACTGAAACAGGCGAAATTGTTGTTAGCGCGGTAATGATTCCGGAAAAAAACCAGGTGGCTTTTCATGTCGCTGATACCGGTGTTGGCATTCGCGCGGAAGAGTTGCAATTGATTTTTGAAGAGTTCAGCCAGATCGAAAGTCCGTTGCAACGCAAAGTGAAAGGCACGGGGCTCGGATTACCTTTGTGTCGTAATTTGGCAAAATTATTGCGTGGCGATGTTGCGGTAGTCAGTACACCGGGTGTTGGTTCCACTTTTTCTGTAACCTTGCCCTTGTCGATTAGCCTGCCCGGCGAAAAGCAAACAGAAGCGGCTCCCGAACGGGTCAAGAATGATGATTTTCGTGCGCCGGTGTTGATCGTTGAAGACAATATGTCCACCCATTTGCAGTACGAAAAATTTTTGCATGGCACTGAATTTCGTGCGGTTGCTGCGCGAAGTTTGCGTGAAGCCGCAGAGCGATGGCTGGTAGAGCGACCCGTGGCGGTGATTCTGGATATCATGTTGCAAGGCGAAGACAGCTGGTTATGGCTGGCCGAAATTAAAAGTGATCCGGCGCGCAGCGATGTGCCGGTCATTATCGTCACGGAAGTTGAAGACAAAAGGAAGGGGTTATCGTTAGGCGCAGATGCCTATTATGTAAAGCCATTATTCAAGCAACAATTGTTATCGACATTGCGCACGCTGGTGGGGCAACCATTAACCGAGCTTACACATGAACAACTATCTCGCGTTTAGCAGCGGATCAATATTCGTTGTGGATTGTCACAGGGACATAATTTCAGGAGTAACCTATGCCGCTGCAACCCTATAACAACGCGCTCGTTTTAAATGTGGATGATAGCGACGGCGCTCGCTATGTGAAATCACGCATTTTAATTCGCGCCGGTTTGCGCGTAATTGAGGCGTCCAACGGTGAAGATGCAATTAGCATGGCGCGCAGTGAAATGCCGGCGCTTATTTTGCTGGATGTAAAACTTCCGGATATTAACGGACTGGAAGTCTGCCGGCGGTTGAAAGAAGATCCTGCTACCCAGGCGATTTTGATTTTACAAACATCGGCGTCGTTTATCGGTACCGCAGATAAAATTCGCGCGCTCGATGGCGGTGCCGACAATTATTTGGTTGAGCCCATTGAGCCGGATGAATTAATTGCCAATGTGAAAGCATTGTTGCGTTTGGGGCAGGTTGAGCGTGAATTGCGTGAAGTAGACCGGCGCAAAGATGAATTCCTGGCCACGCTCGCCCATGAGCTACGCAATCCACTCGGGCCGATTCGCACCGCATTACAATTATTGCGCCGCCTTGATCCGGAAGTTCCCCCGGCGCAGGAAAATGCGCGCAATACCATCCAGCGTCATACCGATCACCTGGTGCGGCTTGTCGATGACCTGCTGGACGTCGCGCGTATTTCACAAGGGAAAATTGCTTTGCGGCACGAGACTGTCAACTTGCATGCCGTTATCGATAATGCAGTGGAAACCTGCTCCAGTTTTATCGAAAGTAAACATCACACGCTGACGGTAAAATTTCCCGATAAGCATGTTGATGTGTGCGGCGACCAGGTGCGCTTATCCCAAATCATCGCCAACCTGTTGTTGAACGCCGCTAAATTCACTCCGCCCGGTGGTGAAATCGGCTTGTCGGTAGATGTGCAGGACCAGCAGGTTTTCATTCGTGTTATCGATAATGGCATCGGTATTGAGCCAGGTGCGGTGAACGCCATTTTTGGTTTATTTTCCCAGCATGGCCATTTGCACGATCAGGTACAGGATGGCTTGGGAATAGGGTTGTCACTGGTAAAAAACCTGGTCGAACTTCATGGTGGTAGCGTCAGTGCGACCAGTGAAGGGCTTGGATTGGGGAGTACATTTGAAATTGTATTGCCGGTGATTGGTGTTGCACCGGGGCAAGTGGCTGATGAGATAGCCGTAGAAACTCCCGCGCCGGCCGCGTCACCGGTCAAAAAAATCCTCGTTGTTGACGATAACAAAGATGCTGCCGATATGCTGGTTGAGCTGCTGACGCTGACCGGGCATCAAGCGCATGCTGCATACACTGGCAAACAGGCTGTAACAGCTGCGGCGCAGTTTGATCCGGACATTATTTTCCTTGATATCGGTTTGCCGGACATCAGCGGTTATGAGGTTGCAACGCAATTGCGCGCACTGCCCAACGCGCAGCGATTTACCCTGATCGCATTAACGGGTTATGGGCAAGAACACGACCGGCAAAATGCATTGGCTTCAGGTTTTGATGATCATTTTGCCAAGCCGGTCGATTTTGCCAAATTGGGCGCGCTTGGCCTCAGTGTATAGGTGGTAATTGGTATTGCCAGGCTCCTGTGTTGTTGCAAATTCCTGCTTTTACTTGTATTTCACGTCTTATAAGCCCGATTAACCTTGCGTCATACCCCCCAAATCCGTACAATTCCGCACCCCAAACCGGCCGGGG
The DNA here is from genome assembly GCA_021151835.1 of Gammaproteobacteria bacterium. Taxonomy (GTDB): domain Bacteria; phylum Pseudomonadota; class Gammaproteobacteria; order Pseudomonadales; family Cellvibrionaceae; genus Cellvibrio. The sequence continues at coordinate 597 of JAGKWO010000003.1, read as the reverse complement.
GTATGAGATGCACCTGCATTCGAAAACCGGCTACTCCTTGTCTCACAGATCGTTCTGGAGACTTTAACCCGTAAGGAGCTAACAATGCGTCATTACGAAATCGTGTTCCTGGTTCACCCGGACCAAAGCGAACAAGTACCTGCAATGGTAGAGCGTTACACCTCTGCTATCAAAGCTGACGGTGGTTCAGTTCACCGTCTGGAAGACTGGGGCCGTCGTCAATTGGCCTACTCAATCAACAAAGTACACAAGGCTCACTATGTTCTGTTGAACGTTGAGTGTTCTGACGCTGTGTTGGAAGAGTTGACTACCAACTTCCGTTACAACGATGCCATCCTGCGTAGCCTGGTGCTGCGTGAAGATGCTGCGATCACTGAAGAATCTTTCATCCTCAAAGCCGAGAAAGAAGGCCGTGAGCGCAAAGCACGCCCACCGCGCGCTGAACGTCGTGATGATGCTGACGCAGAAGACCTGTCTGAAGAAGACGGCGTTGATGCAGAAGACTTTGAAGAAGAGCAGGGGGTATAACCATGGCACGTTTTTTCCGTCGTCGTAAATTCTGCCGTTTTACCGCTGAAGGCACCAAGCGCATCGATT
>JAGKWO010000067.1 GCA_021151835.1 Gammaproteobacteria bacterium | reverse complement strand
GTTTATTTGTACCGCGTTGATCAGCTTGCATACCCATGCGTATTATTTTCCGGCAAAACCGCTAAAAGATCGTTACGCGAGCACTGTGCTGAAAACATCGCCAGGAAATTAATGTAGCTATCCACAAAACTTGTGGATAAGTTTGTGGATGCTCTTGTGGTAAGCGCGCCCAAGCCCATGGAATATGGGTTTGGGCACGTTGGTTAATATAAAAACAGGGAGGAAAAATGTAAGTTGGGCAATTGATTAAAATGTAGGACTGATTGGTTAAATTGAATTCAGGCAACTGAATTCGCTGTTCTTTTTAAAAATTATCCTTGTTAAAAACTATCCTTGTTAAACACTAGCCATGTTTTTTAAAGGCAGCGATTAATGCTTGCGCAATTTTATTAATTGCGCGCTTTCCCTCATCAATAAAACCGCCCATCTGGAAAAAGCCGTGAACCATATCAGGATAGTGGTCAAGGACAACCGGCACACCGGCGGCTTCCAGCTTTTCAACATATAACTTGCCTTCATCAGTGAGCGGATCATGGCCGGCGGTAATGACCAACGCGGGCGCCAGACCCGCGAGATCCTGCGCATACATCGGCGCAACATCCGGGTTTGTCAAATCATCCGCTGCGGGCACATACAAATTCCAGCAGTTGCGAATACTGGCACGCGTTAATATCGGCCCCTCCGCATAAGTATTCCAGGAATCCGTTGCCAGGGCCGGATCAATAGCCGGGTATACCAGCACTTGTAACGCAAGCGCGGGGGCACCGGCATCGCGCGCGCGCCGGGCAACAACCGCAGCCAGGTTTCCACCCGCACTGTCTCCCGCTACCGCAATGCGTGTTGCATCAATATTTAACGCGGCCGCATTTGTATGTGCCCAGTTCAAGGCAGTCCATGCATCGTCCAGGGGCGCGGGAAAGGGATGCTCGGGCGAACGCCGGTAATCCACCGCGATCACCACTGCACCGGACGCATTGGCCAGTGCGCGGGTTACGCGATCATGTGTTTCCAGATCCCCCATGTAGAAAGAGCCTCCATGGTAAAAAACCACTACCGGTAAACTGGCTGCGTCACCGGGCCGATAAATGCGCACGAGAATAGGACCGTGCAAGCCGTCAATAGCGATTGTTTTTACATCAAAGACCGGTTGTATCTCCCCCGCCATGGGAATTAATTGCCGATAAAACCATCGCTCGCCGTCAATACCCTGGGGGGCGGCCATAAACTTTTCGCCGGCATACTCCAGCGCTTTCTGTACCTGGGGAATAAAAGTCAGCGCCATAACGGGCTCCTTTAGCTGTTGAAACAGGATTAGTAAGTAGCGCCAGATTAATTTATCCATTATTGTTTTATTAGCCGTATTTTTATGAATCATTTTTCCATTATTGGAAAACCAAAACCAGGCAGGTGAAACGATGGATTTAAATTCAGCCAGGATTTTTGCCAGTGTGGTGCAGAAAGGCAGCCTTTCCGCTGCCTCCGCCCAGTTAAATATTCCGGTCGCAACGGTGAGTCGCCGGATATCAGAACTTGAACAATCGCTGGGTGTGCGTTTGCTGGAGCGCTCGACACGCCAATTGCGTTTAACTGAAGCGGGCGCAACCTTATTTGAATTTGTTGCGCGCGGCGTTGATGAATTCAACGCGGGGCTATTGGCCTTGCAAGATCGCGAGAACGAATTGCGCGGGCGATTGAATATTTCGTTGCCACCGAATTTCCAACCCTGGTGGAAATTGTTGAGTGACTTTCAACGCAAATACCCCAATGTAGAGATGAATGTTTTCTTTAACGAACGACAGGTTGATTTGATTGAAGATGGCTTTGATGTAGCACTGCGGATTGCCTCGGTGGAACAACAATCCGTCATTGCGCGAAAATTATTTACTTATCGCCACAAGCTGGTGGCTACCAGGGAATTTATTCGCACTGTCGGGCAACCGCAAACACCACAAGACTTAATCCATTTCCCCTGTGTGGCTTGGGGCAAACAGGATTCAATAATTCGCTGGCGATTGGGCAACGACATCGTAAATTTAAACCCGCACATAAAATCCAATGATTACGCGTTTATGCGCTTCCTTGCAGAATCCAATAACTATATTACTGAATTACCGGATTCATTATTAAAAAACAATAATCCTGACAATCCGCTGATCGAATTATTGCCGGAATTTCCCCTGCCCCGGCTGGACCTCAATTTAATTTATCCCAGCAAAAAACAGCTGTCGCGCATTGCGCGCGTGTACATCGATTTTTGTGTGGAAAACGCAGCGCACTATTTAACCCAAACACCCATGGAAGAATGAATAATTTTCTCGCTGCAACGATATTTATTTTTAAGAAATGTAAAGGTCATGAATTATTAATGTGGAGGAATCCGCATTGTGACGCAGTTTGGTCCACCCCGCAGCAGAAATGGAAATCTGGTCTATTATGAGCAATACATTTATTAACGTATAGCTTGTAACCAGCAAGAATGCACCGCTTGCCAGAGAAGGAGATTGTTGATGCCTATCCGAACAACGCGGGGCAGAGTCCATGCGTACCGAACCACAAGCCTTGCATTATTGGCCGGGTTATTTACTGCATCCTATAGTCTTGCCAACGATATTTTTGACCTCAGCATTGAACAATTGATGGAAGTCAAAATCCACAGCGTATCCAAAAAGCACGAACCCATCGCCCATACCGCAGCAGCGGCCTATGTATTAACCGGTGAAGATATCCAACGCGCCGGCGTTACCACAATTGCGGATGCGCTGCGTATGGTCCCCGGTGTCCAGGTCGCGCGTGTCGATTCCAATAGCTGGGCCATCAGCATTCGCGGCTTCAATAGCGCCCTTGCGAATAAGCTACTGGTGTTGGTCGATGGGCGCAGTATTTATAACCCGGTATTTGGCGGCACCTTATGGGAAGCCCACGATTTGATGCTGGAAGACATTGAGCGCATCGAAGTTATTCGCGGTCCCGGTGGCACTATCTGGGGCGCGAATGCAGTAAACGGTGTAATCAATATCCTCACCAAAAATAGCCGCGACACACAAGGGACCCTCGCGAGCGCACTTTATGGCAATGAAGAGCAAGGAACAGTGAATGTGCGTCACGGCGGTCGCCTGGAAAATAATGGCAGCTACCGCATTTACGCCAAACGTTTCCAGCGCGATGCATCGCGGAAACGCAATGGCGATGATACGTTTGATAACTGGGATGGCTTCCGCACCGGATTCCGCACCGATTGGGCTGATACATTTACCCTGCAAGGCGATGCGTACCGCACCAATGCCGAACAATTGCGCGTAGATTATTCGTTAACACCACCCTACATGCCGGTGAAACAACAAATGATTCACTATGAGGGTGCACACCTGCTCGGTCGCTGGACCGACGTGCAACCAGACAATTCACAATTTTCCCTGCAAGCGTATATCGATTGGGCAAAACGCGACGAACCCTTTAATTTTATTGATGACCGAATTACCTATGACCTGGATGCACAATACAATTTTGCGCCTTATCACATTCATGAGTTTATTGTCGGTGGCGGGTTGCGATTTCTCAGCGACGACAAACAAGGTAATCGCAACGTTAGTTTTTCACCGCAAAAAAGTCGCGATGAGTTGTACAATTTTTTCATCCAGGACAAAATCACTTTGCAACCCGACACCTGGTTTCTAACGCTGGGTTCCAAATTCGAACACAATAATTTTTCCGGCTACGAAACCCAACCCAATATACGTTTGCAATGGCAGCCCAACGCGCAACAAACATTGTGGTCAGCCATTTCCCGCGCAGTGCGGACCCCTACCGCTGTTGAAGAGAACCTGACCAGCACCCTCGGCACCGTGGCCAATGCCCGCCTCGCCATAGAACCTAATGAACATTTTCGTGCGGAGGAATTGGTCGCTTACGAGCTGGGTTACCGCCACCAGATAAAACCCAACCTGTCACTCGACGTCACGACTTTTTATAACGATTACCAACACCTGATGACCACCAGTATCCGCACTCCGCGCCTGGTAATAAACACTATTGATCCGCCCCATGTATTTATTCCGGTGCAATTCACCAACAATATGCAAGGCAAAACGCGCGGCGCTGAATTGGCTGGCCATTGGTCCGCTACTGAAAATATGAAATTCACCGTGAATTATTCCTACCTGCATTTGCAACTTGATGCGCAAGAGGAATCACAAAAAAGCGCTGAATTGCTCTATCCACGCCATCAAGCCGGGTTGGCACTTTTTTATAATCCGGGCCAGCAATGGACACTCGATACTACCCTCACCTATGTAGACCAATTAGCGGTAGCGCCATCCTATATTCGCTGGGATCTGAACCTGGGAAAACAGATAGGTAAAAATGTTCACATCAATCTAGTCGGCCAAAACCTTGGCGATAGCGCACATCCGGAATTTGGTGTTGCAACGGATATTAATTATGGGGAAATTGAGCGAAGCATTTTTGCCAGGGTTAGCTGGCAGTTCTGATAGTTATCCGGCACGATTTATTCAGCGTGCCGATCATTAGAAAAATAATGAGGCAATTGCACCACACAATGCCATCATCCTTTTGCGTAAATTATCTTCAATTCCTCCACCGCTAATTCAATACCCTCTGCGGCGGCTTGTTCCAACAATGTTAATCCCCTCGCTTTATCCTGGTTAACACCACTGGAGCCATAGTAAAGGCTGAAACCAAAGGTAAATTTGGAATGGGAATGCCCTTGCGCAATGGCGCGCTCAAAATATTCATTTGAGCTGTTTGGATTTGTCGCCACAAAATCGCCATATAAATAAATCACGCCCAAGCGATAGGAAGCTTCCGCAACGCCACCTTCCGACGCCTTCACCAGCAACTGCATGCTGCGCTCTTCAAATTCTGCTTCGGATTCATTAGTGCTTTCCAGGCTAAAACTGGAATAAAGAAATTGCGCATAAGGATCGCCCTGCTCAAGGTAGGGGGCCAGTAAAATATATAATTCTTCCAGATCACCATTATCCAACAGTGTTTCTGCTTTTTGTTTAATTGGATTTTCCATTATTAATACCCTTGGAAATGTCGCTTTATAAAGCCATCGGAAAAACCCGGCGGCTGTATCCCGGCTTACGCAGAAATTTAACAACAACGAGTTAATTAAATGTGTGAGGGATTGAAGGTAACCCAAACGCGGAGGAATGCGCAAGGCCCGCGAACCTGGCCTTGCTTACTTAATAAACATCGCGCAAATAGCGTTTGTCCATATTCAATTTGCGAATGTAGTTGACGGTTTCGGCTTCATCGAACTTGCCGTATTGCTGGATTATATCGCGCAACGCCTGGTCCACATCTTTTGCCATACGGCTGGCATCACCGCAGACGCAAAAATAAGCACCTTGTTCCAACCATTCCCAGATATCAGCACCGCGCTCGCGCATGCGATCCTGCACATAAATTTTTTCCGGTTGATCGCGCGAGAATGCCAAACTTAATTCATTAAGCACACCGTCTTGCTGGAATTGTCGCAATTCATCCTGATAATAAAAATCCGTTGCCGCATGCTGTTCACCAAAGAACAACCAGTTTTTACCGGCATCACCGCGCGCCTGGCGCTCTTGCAAGAAACCGCGGAACGGCGCAACACCCGTGCCGGGGCCAACCATAATTAATGGCGTAGCGCCATTTTCAGGCACATGGAAATGTTTACTGGGTTGCACAAAAATAGGCACAGCCACATCGCTTGCACGATCAGCGAGAAAGGTAGAGGCAACACCGGTGCGCATTTTTTTACCTTCGCGAAAACGCATGTAACGCACCGCCGATACAGTTAAATCAATTCGCAGTGGTTGTACTTTTGAACTGGAGGCGATGGAATATAACCGTGGCTGGATGCGTTTTAATACCGCGATAAACTCTTCTACACTCGCGCGAATGGGAAATTCCTGCAGGATATCCACTAATTGACGGCCATAAAGCCACGCCTGTAGTTCCTGCTTGTGTTGCGCATCCAATAATGTTTTCAGCTCGCTACTGTTTGAACGCTCGGCAATAAATTGCAAGGCTTCCCAACTCGGGCGACAGACTTCGTAATTGTCGATCAACGCATCGTGCAATCGCTGTTCGCGGGTATCAACAATCACCGGCGCAGCGGAATTCAAATTAAGTGTTTGTTCAAGCTCAAACACATAATCCGGGCAGTTTTTTGGCCACACGCCCAGCGCATCGCCCGCGTCATAGGTAATACCGGAATCGCCCAGGTCAAAACCGAACTGGCGAACATCTTTTCCGGAACCTTCACCACTCAAACGATTATTCACACTCAGACGCGATGCGTAGGGATTGGCTTTGGTAAAAACGGTTGTATTTGCACTGACAGGCATGGGTGATATTGAACTCGCAGAAGCAATGGTGGCCGCTTGCGGGGCTACATGCGGCGCTAATTGTCCTTTGAGCTTAGCAAACCATTCGCCGGCTGGCACTTCAAAATCCGTGTCGCAATCCACACGCTCCACTAATGCCCTGGCGCCCAGCGCTTGCAAGCGCGCAAACAATTTTTTACCGTGGCCGCAAAATTGGTCGTAACTGGAATCACCCAACGCCAACAAACCAAATTGCAATTCGCCCAGCGCTACCATGGCATCATCATTTAATTGATTCCAGAAATCACCGCCATTGTCAGGCGCATCGCCATCACCAAACGTGCTGGTAATGAAAACGACAAATTTATCCGCAGCAAGTTTAGCCACCGAGTAATCATTCATCGAGTACACATTTACCGCCCAACCTTGCGCCAACAATTCCTGCCTGAATTTTTGCGCCAGGGTTTCTGCATTGCCGGTTTGTGAAGCCCACAGCAATGTTAGCGCCGGTTTATTTTCCGCTGATACACTCACCCCCGCAGGCAACACCCGGCTGAACATACCGGCGAGCATGCCATTTACCCAGTGGCGATATTCCGCGCTGACCGGTGCATCGCCCGGCAACGCTGGCACGGCCTGGATAAATTTGGCACTGGCTTGCAAGCCACCGATAAACCCGGCGAGGTAGGTTTTTTCATCTGCCGAAAATGGCGGCGCGACTATTTCAACCACGCCGATTTTTTCGGCGAAGGTTTTAATTAAAGCCATACTGGTTTCCTCCGCCGCAGGCGCAAATGCCCATGGATTATTTATCAGTTCCGATGGGCTTGCAGGTGCGGCTGCATAATCACTAACGCTGGCGGATGCCTCGGCAAAAACCTCAACACGTTTTACTGCAACGGCTGCTACTTTTAATTCCGGCTGCAAGGAAATTGCATCAACTTTGTCGCTGGTCACGGCATTAATACAAAGGTTATCGCCATACACATCATTCCAATGTATGGGTGCAAAGCAATTGCCGGGAAGCACGCGATCAGTCACTACGGCGGGCAGGATTACGTAGCCGCGACGGGAGCGTACTTCCACCTTATCTTTATTTTTTATTCCCAATTCAGCGGCGTCGTGCGGATTTATTTCCACGAAGGTGCCGGGGTTTAATTTGTTGAGCGTCGGGATTTTTCCGGTTTTGGTCAGCGTATGCCATTGGTGTTGTACGCGCCCGGTGTTTAGCACCATGGGAAATTCCGCATCAGGCATTTCAGCGGGGTTTACGTGCGGGCGCGGTAAAAAATTTGCCTTACCGGATTCAGTGGCAAATTGGAGTTTGGGAACCGAACCATTGTCGGCGATTTTCAAGGGCTGGTTGATACCGGTATTTAAATAACGAATTGGATTGCGATTGGAATGTTCATCGGCACACGGCCATTGCAATGGTTCCTTACGCAAACGCTCGTAGCTGACGCCGCGCAGATCGTAGCCGGTTGCCGGGTTATAACTTTGTTTGATCTCTTCGAATACGTCTGCCGCCGAATTAAAATTAAATCCTTCAACAAAACCCATTGCGCGCGCAACGCGGGCCACAATTTCCCAATCTGCCATGGCGTCACCGGGAGGCTGCACAGCTTCTTGCATCAGCGTGATATTGCGCTCGGAATTAATCATCACGCCTTCCGCTTCTGCCCATAATGCGCCGGGCAATAAAATATCGGCGTAGCGATTGGTTTCGGTATCGAGGAAGGCATCTTGCGCAATAACGAGTTCAGCGTTTTGCAAACCCTCGATCACAATTTTGCGATTGGGTACGGAAGCCACCGGATTGGTACAAATAATCCAGCAGGCTTTTATTTCACCGGCGGCCATGCGCTCAAACAGATCCACCGTACCTTTGCCTAATCGGGTACTGATCGAACCCGGCGGAATGCCCCACAGGTTTTCAATAAAGTCGCGATCTTTTTCTACCAGCAACGCGCGTTGGCCCGGCAAACCCGGCCCCATATAACCCATTTCACGGCCGCCCATCGCATTGGGTTGGCCGGTGAGTGAAAATGGCCCACTGCCCAAGCGGCAAATTTTTCCCGTTGCCAAATGCAAATTACAAATGGCGTTGGTGTTCCAGGTTCCGTGGGTACTTTGGTTCAGGCCCATGGTCCAGCAAGTCATAAACTCGGGCGCGGCGCCAATCAGGTCGGCGGCGTTAATAATTGAATCGACCGGGAGGCCGGTAATATCACTCACATTTTCCGGTGTGTAATCGGCTAAAAATTCCGGAAAATTTTCCCAACCGTGCGTGTATTGCGCGATAAATTCCGAATCGGTTTTGCCATTTTTGTGCAGTAAAAATAACAAGCCATTTAACAATGCCAGATCGGTTCCCGGTTTGATGGGCAAAAACAAATCGGCTTTTTCAGCAGTGGTTGTGCGGCGCGGATCAGCAACAATTAATTTTGCCCCGGCCTTTACGCGATCCATCATGCGCAAATATAAAATCGGATGGCAATCCGCCATATTTGCGCCGATCACAAAAAATAAATCGGTGTGATCAAAATCCTGGTAGGAGCCCGGTGGCGCATCTGCACCCAGTGACAGTTTGTAACCCATCCCCGCACTTGCCATACACAAGCGCGAATTGGATTCGATATTGTTGGTGCGCACAAAACCTTTGCAGAGTTTGTTCACCAGATATTGGGATTCGATGGACATTTGCCCGGACACATAAAAGCTCAGTGCATCGGGGCCGTATTGATCAAGGATGTCGCGCAGGCGTTTTGCAGCCGTGCTGATTGCCTGGGCCATTGGGGTTTTTACGGGGTCGCGATGGCGCTCGGTGCGCACAAACGCTGATTCCATCCGCCCGGAATTAACTAACGCCTGGGCACTGGTCTGGCCTTTGGTACACAAGCGTCCGAAATTGGAAGGATGGTTTTTATCGCCCGACACCTTGATGACTTTTTTGCCATCACTCTCTAGAACCATACCGCACCCCACACCACAGTAGGGACACACGGAACGTACCGATTTAACAACAGAACTCGACATAGGCCTGCAACTCCTCATTGGGAGGGGTTTAGCAAGCGCTATGCCAGTGGCCTGAAGCGCGACGTGTTTTCACCAACGGAACTTATTCGAAATCAAAAACAGAAGTTAACCGATTGATATTTAAAAAATTTAAATGCTTTGGCCGGATTGAAAACCAATCCGCATAACGATGCCCGCAAAAGAAAATTAAATTTTTTTGCCCCGTAAAAATGCAAGTTTCAAGTCATCGGGCACGCATTTGTTTTGCTGTGGTGCAATATTAAAAATCACTGTCCGAACATTTAATTCACCATGCGTCCGTATTGCACCAAATATGCGCAAAACCGGTTGCAAAACTGCCGTATCAACTGCCGCAATCCCGCCCACAGTGGCCGGCCTCTCACCGACTCGCTGGAACGATCTTCCATCCTGCGAACCAAACTATTTAATAGCTCCGGGGTTTAACAGACAGGCTTATTACCGCTAAACAGCAGTAATTTCGAAAACTCGTCTAAAATTGTCTATATTCAACGGGATAGTTATAACTGCAACTTAAAGATGGCGACTGAATGACCCTGGAAATCGACCTACAACCCTTACTGAGCAAGCTGGTCGTTCCGGCCCAGACACTGACACAGCTCAGTTTTTGCGGGGGTAATAAAGAAGCACAGGTCAAACAGTGGCTGCAGCAACTACCACTCACCCAGGCCCAACAGGTCAGCGCTCCCTTGTATAACGCGGTCCATGAACTAAGCCGGCTGCAAACATCCTGGGAAAACCGCCTGCATTTGCTGGAATTATTGCGTATTCCCGTGCACCAGACATTGAACGGGTTGGCGCTGAAGTATTTGAACCAACCGCTGATCCTGCCCGAAGCCGCGCTCAAAACGGCGACGGTAGCCCAGGCCATCCAGAAACATTTCCTGAATAGCTACCTGGCGGTAGTGCGCGACCTTTGTACCAAAGCACGCAAGCCTCCGGAAAAAACTGAACATCCCCAGGAACTCGCTCTCGCCATCCAGCGCGCGCTGACCGCCCTTGGCTTGCTGTTGTTGCGCTCTTATCAGCTTTATTTACCTATCTCCAGTCAGGTGTGGGCAGAAATCCATGCGCTCTATCGCCTTGCGCGGGTGCTGGAACTGGAATACCTGCCGGTAGAGGAAAACCTGCCTCACCATCGCGGCGTGAAGAATATCCATCAGTTGTATCTGCGGATTTTATTGCTGGCGACCGCCCGCCCGAATCAACTGCGGCAGGATGAAATCGAAAACACCTATAAGCTCCTGGATTTGCTCGCCGCGAATGCTGAATTGGAAAACTACACCCCGGCGGGTAAGGAGAACCTGTTTGTGGTGTTGCTGGATAGCAACCGGCCACCTTTTTATAAATCCAATTGGCGGCCCGCAGCGGAGCCGGTACCCACCGCGCTGATGGAACTGCGAACCACGCATCTGGTGCAACGACTGCAAGAAATCGCCAAGGCAACTATCGAAGCTGAACAGAGTCCGTTACCTGCGGGGGTCAGCCTCACCGCGGCGTTGACCAAACACCTGGAACAGGCCTGGAGTCATCTGGCGATGCGCAGTTTTGAGCGCCAGGAAGTTAACAGCGATATAGAAGTGACGATTGGACTCACCAATATCCATTTTCATCTGGCGGGCGAGCAACCGTTCAACCTGTTCTTAAACCAGTCGAGCGCGATCAGCGGTACGCCGGAAAAAGGGGCGATCTACCAGAAGCGCGGCGTGCAATTGAAGGTTGATGATACGAAGAAAGCCAATGACCCCTGGGGGGATGCTTTCGATATCAAGGGAACCATCCTTGATGGCAAAGCCTTACCAACAATCAATATTGAAAAGCAGCTTAAATCCCAGGAAAAGGATAATTACCAGGGCAACCATCCCGTTTACACCGTGCCCTTGATTGACCGCAGCCTTGGCGGTTACGGGCTGGAGTGGCGCGAGGAGATTCCGGTACAGGTACGCGCCGGGGAGTTGCTGGCGCTCCGTGAATACGGCCGTACCAAATGGGCGATAGGTGTCGTGCGCTGGGCACACCAGACCAAAGGGGCAACGCAATTGGGAATCCAGATCCTTGCTCCCCATGCTATCCCGGTAGGTTTGGCAGCAGTCCATAAAACCGGGGGTTTCGCCGAATACCTGCGCGCCTTGCAAATTCCCGAACTCAAAGCCATTAACCAGCCACCCAGCTTGATTGCCAACGCCATCAGTTTTCATGAATACAGCAAGGCGCGGCTCTATCTGCAACCGCAGGCCGGGGTGAGTCACCAGGGCGACCTGCCAGTGCAATTAACAAATCGCCTGTTTGCTACCGGTGCCTTCAGCCAATTCGGTTATCGCGAGCTGGCCACCGCCAAACCCGCAGAGGAGAAAAAAGACGATTTCGACTCGGTCTGGCAATAAATTGCTCAGGCTTTATCCGCTGTAGTGCGAACCAAACCACAAAAGCAACGACCAGATCGCATAAATAACATGTGCAGTTGAGCGGCAAATCGATTTCAGTAATATTGCCCCATCAAACGCTTGTATACCAAGGCAAGCAAACGGCGACACATGGTAGAGTTTTCCGGCTTATCGGCAGTATGCCATCCACAAAATCGACAAAAACAACCTGACGACAATAGGAAATAGGGACGCCCGCGGCTCAAATGCGGAAAAACGCGCTATAGTCAATTGCGATCCTCGCCGGGTAAATACTTGTGACCCAGACATAGGGCGCATTGGTATCCTTGATAACTGAAGACTTATGACAACAACAGATACTATTCGCTTACTCATCCTGAATAATTCGCGCTCGGAAGCCGAGCGACTGATTAGCATGCTTCACGCCTCTGGCCACCCCTGCCGCGCCCAACATGTGGAAAGCGAAGAGGCCCTGGTTAAATTGCTGCAAGAACAAAGCTGGGACCTGTTAATTGGCAATGACAAAACCGCCAACCCCAGCCCGCAAACGGCCATCAAACAAATTCGCCGTTTGAATAAAGATGTTCCCGTAATCCTGCTCAGCGAACTGGACGAAGACGAAAACCCCTTTGCGGTTGTTGAGGGGTTGCGCTTTGGTGCAGCCGATGTGGTTAATCTCGACAATGACCAGCACCTGTTATTGGTAATTGACCGCGAGTTGCGCAACCGCGAACATCGCCAGGCGCGTCGCAATACCGATCGCCGCTTCCGCGAGGCCGAGCGTCGCAGCCAGCAATTGCTCGACAGCTCGCGCGATGCCATCGCCTTTGTGCAAGACGGTTTATATCTCTACGCCAACGATTCCTTTGCCGAATTATTTGCCTACGAGAATAAAGACGATATCGAAGCCATGCCGATCATGGATATGGTGAGCGACGCCGACCAAACCCGCTTGAAAAACTTTTTGAAAGAATTCACGTTCAAAGGTGAAGAAGCAGAGTCAAGCTCACTGGCATTCACCGGTATTACCCAGGCTGGCGAGACCAAACATATCGATCTGGAAGTGTCTCTGGTTACTTACGATGAAGAACCCTGCATCCAGTTCCTTGCGCGCGCGGCAACCGCGACGGCGCCCAGCAACAATGAACAACTGGAAGCACAGCTCAAGCAAATCAAATGGCAGGATCTGGTGACCGGTGTTTACAATCGCCAATACCTGCTCAACCAGCTCGATCACATTATTGATACCGTCGATGAGAAACAAATTTTTTGTTTGTTTTATATCGAGCTGGATAATTTCAGCGAGCGAATTAAAAATACTTTCGGTGTGGCCGGCGCTGATCTGGCGCTGGTCGACATTGCCACCCTGTTGCGCGCCAAAGCCAATACCAGCGATACCATCGCGCGCCTGAGCGATTCAACCTTTGCCATCATTGCCCCGAATGTAAAAGCGGATGCAGCGGTAAATCGCGCCTTGCAGCTGTGCAAGGACGTTGAAGGGCATATTATCGAAATCGATCACAAGACCCTGCAAATTACTTGCAGCATCGGTATTTCATTAATTAATGAAACCACGACCAACACCAATACCGTAATTGAACAAGCGCGCACCGCGATGGATAAAGTCCGCGCCAATAATGGCAACTGCGCACTCTTGTTTGAACCGGATACCCCCAAAGGCGAAATTAAAATTGATATCGCCGCCGCTATTCAACAAGCATTGGCAACTGACCGCTTCCGTTTGTTGTTCCAGCCGATTATCAGCTTGCGCGGTTCGGACGAAGAATATTACGAAGTGTATTTGCGCATGCTGGATGAAAAAGGTGAGGAAATTTCCCCCAATCATTTTCTGGAAGCAGCGGCCAATATCAGCGCCGCCACCAAAATTGATCGCTGGGTAATTCTCGAATCCATCAAAATGTTGTCGCAGCACCGCGCCAAAGGCAACAAAACCAAGTTGATTGTTAATATCGGCCGCCAGTCGTTGTGCGATGAATCATTACTGCCATGGCTCGGCGTAGCTTTTAAAGCCGCGAAATTATCGCCAGACTCAATTGTGTTCCAGGCCCAGGAAATTGATGTCACCAACCACCTGAATGCAGCCAAACATTTTTCAAGTGGATTGGAAAAACTCAAGACGCATTTTGCGATCAGCAATTTCGGTTGTTCGCTGAATCCATTCAATACCTTGACCCACGTTCCCGCCACCATGATTAAAGTGGATGGCTCGTTCACTACCGATATCCAGAACAACAATGAAAGCCCGGAAACCCTGATCCATTTAATTGAGCAATTAAATAGTGAAAACAAAATCACGCTGGTGCCGTTTGTGGAAAATGCCAGCGTGCTTTCTACCTTGTGGCAAGCAGGCGCGCACTACATTCAGGGGCATTATTTGCAAGAACCGAGCACGGGAATGACTTACGATTTTAATATGGAGTCTTGACCTCCTTTATAAGGTCAACAAATAAAATCACATTCAAAAAAATTGCCCGCCCTGTGCCGCAAGGTGTAACTTCACCGTTTGGACAGGGTGTTAAAAAGGTGTGATATTTTAACGAAAAAAATGCCACTTGGGAGCGGCATTTTGGGTTGAACGCCTGGAAGAGGTGGCAATTTATTATCGCCAATTAGCGATAACCTCATCATACTCAAACAGCTTGGTTACACCGGCCATTGCTTTTTCCACATCCCGCCGAGAAAACAAACCATCCACTTTCTCGCATAAATTATCCATACGATCAGCGTTTTTTGCCCACTCTTCTGGTTTTTCAAAAAACTTTAAAAGATGTAATGCACTATCACCAAGAGATTCAGCGGCCACTGTTTGAGGAATAATATCCTCAATTTTAATACCATGCTGCTTCATCAACCTTTCGGATAACAACGTGTACCAATAAACCCCGGGAATATATTTATCTAATTGCCTCCCCACCCAGGATTCGATCTGACTATTCCCGAGCATTAGATCGTACTGATTACGATGTTTGTACTCATTGTAATCGCACGAGTAGCCAAATATTAATTTTTTGTTTGCCAGAAATTGAAAAATTATTTTAATTAATTTTC
>JAGKWO010000066.1 GCA_021151835.1 Gammaproteobacteria bacterium | reverse complement strand
GGACCGCTTCGGATACACCGGACAAATCTGGTTCAAGGAATTGGGATTGTTCCATTACAAAGCGCGGATGTATCATCCAAAACTCGGACGCTTCTTGCAAACGGATCCGATTTTTTACGCAGACCAAATGAATATGTATGCGTATGTGGGGAATGATCCGGTAAATAATACTGACCCGACGGGAATGTTTTGCGAGAGTATTGCAACTTGTGCTCAGAGGACTGATGAAAATGCACTTGGTAATGGAGATATTGACCAGGATGAATATATGGCTCGGGGTGCAGCTCGTGGAGAAGGAGCTGCGGCTGGAGCTGCTGGAGGATTAGCAGGTGTTTCTGTTAGAGCTGGAGTGGTCGCCGGTGCCGCTGCTTATAGGGGCTATCGTTACGAACGTAGATTAAATGAAGTTCGCAAAAAGCTTGATGGATGGTCTGAATCTTCAAATAGAAAAAAAGAAGGTTCAAGATTTCAAGATCCAAATGATAGAGGAAATCGAGTTCGTGTTGATAAGGGAAATCCTGACCATAAATTGCCGACTCAAAAAGTTGATCATGTGGTTGAGCAAAAGGGAGGTAAAACGGTGGATGTAAATGGTAATGAGATTAAACCAACACCTGAAGCACCTAAACCTGCTAGTACACCTGAGGCTCATATACCACTAGATGACTGGTTAAAGAAATAACAATAGGAGAGTTTAAAATGGCAATTATTTACCCTGACACATGGTCGTCATTAAATTATCCAACTTTACGATTTTCACTTCTTGAAACATTGAAAGATATTGCTGGATCAAATCATCAGAAGTCTATTTCAACATTCAATATTGATGACGTTTTCCATTTATTTTTTGATGATACTGATTTAGGCGAGTCAACATCTTCTTGTATATCTAATATATTGTTTGATGCTAATGAGGTTGTTGTTGTATCAAATGTTGTAATAGAACTTAATAATATTTTCGATAAATTAGGTGACTCTACTACTGAAGATTATTTAGGGCATTCCTTTTGGGAAAGAGTTATTGCTTCATCGGTTGAGGCACTTATTTCTTTAGGAAAACAGGGAGCGCCTGTAGTTTATTGGAGCAAAGAAGATCTTTAGTTAAAAATTTATTAAATTCACCCCGGCCAGCTCACTGTCCGGGGTTTTGTTTTTATAAGCGCTTGAGTTTGTTTATCACTCCGCCGTCAACACCAAACACCCTTGCATCACCCGAATCGTCACCGGCGTGTTAATGGTGAATCCCGTTGCTGCGGTTGCTTGCGTGGAATCGCGTCTAGCCATTTATACTAAAATACGATCCGCTTGATGCTTGTACGAAATTGTTATCGGTGGCGCAACTGTTATCTGTAATTAATTGGGTGAATACAATGGTGCGAACAAATTAACTTGTCGTTATGTGCATGGCGATCAAGTTGATGAACCCTGGGTGCAATATAGCAGCAACGCCACAGGCCCGAACAACTGGCGTTACCTGCATGCAGATCATCAAGGCAGCATTATTGCGCACAGCTCGGTGAACGGTGCCCAACTCGCGGCATTAAGTTACGATGCGTATGGTATTCCCAAATCTACCAACACAGATCGCTTTGGTTACACTGGGCAAGCATGGTTACCTGAGCTAGGCTTGTTCCATTACAAAGCGAGGATGTATTCACCGAGGCTGGGAAGATTTTTGAAAACGGATCCGATTTTTTACGCAGACAATATGAATATGTATGCGTATGTGGGGAATGATCCGGTTAATAATTTAGATCCAACCGGAATGGAGTGCGTAACTAAAGACACTTCAACGCAAGGCTAATTGCGAAGCCTCTCAGCGAGGTGAAACTGGAAGAGCGACAGCCGAATCAATCAGTGATACCAGAGAGTTTACCGATCAAAAATTAAAAGGTGATCCTGAATCCGCAAGCGAGGCATATCGGCCAATAAGTTTGGTCGCCATCAAGATAAATATGCTCTTCACAAAAGCTACGGTGATTTATGTGGAAAATATCGACCTAATGGGCTTGATCCAAGGTGCTAATCATGAATAAGAAATACTTATTTTTAGGCATTACCGTTGTTATTTTTATTGCAGGGTTTTGGTTGCGGGGCCAACTTCAAATAGATTCCTGTTTAGATAACGGTGGAAAATGGGATTATGAAAAAAAGGAATGCATGGGGAGTAATTTAACTAACTAATTTATCTCTATATAAAACCCGGCCAGCTCACTGTCCGGGGTTTTTCTATTATAAATGTTTTGAGTTTGTTGTTAATCCGCCGTCAACACCAAACACCCTTGCATAACCTGAAAAGATCCCCGGCAGTTTCCTGCCGGGGATCTTTTATTTTCAATCGTTAAAAATTTTATTAATTAAGGGCAGGCAACATCTTTACCCGCACCTTTCACAATGCTCACATTGGCAAAGGTAATGTCCAGTGTGCCTTTGGTGATCAGTGAGAAAGGTTGCAATACCTGGGTCCAGAATTCTTGCGGTGGTTGGTCTATACCGAAGTTTGCACCGGAGTTTGGATAACAGCTCAGTGGCACAGTTACTGTTTGCCATTCTTTTCCGGCGAAACCTTTTAACTTTTCAGTCAGGTCGATATCGGATGCGCAGTAAGAGCCGCAACCTAAACGCAAGTAGGTGGTATCGCTCGGTGCAGCGGTGACTTTGATATCAAATACCAACGCTGAATTTTCTTTCACGTAATTAATAAAATCCTGGCGATCATTGATTGAGAATGCAACTTGCCCATTACCGTTACCTAACCATTGCACACGGCGCGCATCTTCCTGCACATCGCGATCAACGGCTTGCAGCGTCAGTGATGAGGCTTTTATGTTGCTGGTGGTTGCGGCAACGACATCGTTCTGGAAGCCGATAATTTCCAAACGCCATGGATCAATCGGGCGTTGTTTGAAAATGTCCAGTTTATCAAGTGCCTCAGCAGCTTTCGGGCCTTCTTCAGGAAGGTTATCACCCAGTGTGTCTTTGTCGGCGTAATTTAAACCGAAACCATAAGCGAAGAGTGGATCATAATTCGCATCACCTACATTGAGTGGCGATTGGTTCGGCAATTTCGGCCAGGAAAAACTCAAACGACCTTTCACATCGTAATTGATTGCACCTTCGGCATTTTTGAAAATCACATCGGCGATACCATTACCTTCAGTGCCGGGCAGCCAGATCGCAACAAATGCATCGGATGCATTAATTTCGCGGTTAACCCAGAGTGGGCGGCCGGAAATAAATAGCGATACCACCGGAATGCCCTGGCTGCGTAATTTTTTCAGTAATTCCCAGTCGCGTGGATCGCGTACTTTGTATGCGAGTGAGCCTGCATCGCCTTGCATTTCTGCGTAAGGATCTTCACCAAAAACAACGATAGCGACATCCGGTTTTTCTTTAAATGAACCATCAACGCTCAGGGTCGCCTTGCCACCCGCCGCGTCGACAACGTCTTTAATACCGGCATAAATGGAAGTGCCGCCGGGGAAGTCGGCATTGGTGTTGCCTGTGCCTTGCCATGACACCGACCAGCCACCGGATTGTTTGCCAATATTGTCGGCACCATCACCGGCAACCAATACGTTTTGTTTGCGATTCAACGGCAATACATTGTTTTTATTTTTCAATAACACCAGCGATTCACGCACGGCCTGACGTGCAATCGCGCGATGTTCCGGTGCGCCCAGGATTTCTTTTTTACCGGCGAGCGGGCGAGTTGATGGTGCGCCTTTTTCAAATAATCCGGCGCGAATTTTTACGCGCAAAATTCTGCGCACCGCATCATCCAGGCGCTCGGCAGTGACTTCGCCGGATTTGGCTTGCGCGAGCAAATTATTGTAGAGATCCTTCCAGTTAGGTTCCGGCACCATGTAAATATCCAGGCCGGCCATCAAGGATTCGGGACAATCCACCGCCGTACAGCCGGGAATAAAACTGTGGCCGCTCCAATCGCCGACGACCAAACCATCGAAACCCATGCGATTTTTTAATACATCGGTCAGCAAATATTTGTGGCCGTGCATGCGTGTGCCTTCCCAACTGGTGAACGACGCCATCACCACCTGCACACCGGATTCAATTGCACTGAAATAACCGGCGCCGTGGGTATCGCGCACAAATTTTTCATCGCCCTGGGTTTCTCCACGATCAACCCCATTCAGGGTGCCGCCATCGCCAATAAAATGTTTTGAGGTAGCGATAACGTGTTCGTTAGTGAGGAATTTATCGGAGCCGCCCGTGCCTTGCAGGCCTTCCACCATTTTGCCCGCGAAGGAACCAACGATACGGGGATCTTCCGACCAGGATTCGTAAGTGCGGCCCCAATGATCGTCACGTGCAACGGCGACGGTGGGGGAGAAATCCCAGTCCAGTCCGGTTGCCGCAATTTCGCGCCCCGTTGCCCAGCCGATTTGTTTTAATAATTCGGGATTGTTGGTTGCCCCCAGGCCGATGTTATGGGGGAACAAGGTTGCACCAACTACGTTGCCCAGGCCGTGTACTGCATCAGTGCCCCACATAATGGGAATGCCAATGCGGCCGTTGGATTTATCAATGGAGGCGTTGTAGTAGCTGTCTGCCAGTTTTACCCAATCTTGCAAGCTTGCGTACTTGTTGCCACCGGGGGTGCTGCCACCGCCGTTCAACACTGAACCTACATAGTATTTGGTCACATCTTCCGGTGTCAGGTGCCGGATTTCCGGCTGGATTAACTGGCCGATTTTTTCTTCCAATGTCATTTTCGCCAGCAACTCATCAATGCGTTTTTCAATTGCCGGATCTTTGGCCACAGCACTTTTAATAACAGGCCATTCCACCTTGGCTGCTTCCGCAGCGGGCGTAGTGGCAGGTGCCGGAGCGTCCGTTTTTGGGGAGTCGCAGCCTGCAAGTAGTGAGAGCAGCACTGCGCCCGGGATAAGCGAGCGAAGTGGAAATGTAGGGTTCATAGCTGATGACCTTAATTCAGAGTAGTAAGCCGGGTTTAACCGAAGTGGGGATTAAACTAATAAGTCTTGTTTATTTATGAAACGTAAATTCCTTATATGTAAAGGAATGCTTATAAAAATAGCATTTCAGGCGAAATTCGCGAATAGAATTTACGATTTATGACAGTGACTTTTAATGGGGTGGTGGAAGGATAGGCATCTGGCGCACTGTAAAAAGATTATCTGACTCGGGAAAGAAGGCTTTTATCTACAAGAGAGGCGGGCGATTATTTAGTCATTATTATGGGGATTTTATATTACGTTAAACAGTAACGAAGATAGCATCCGGAGCCGCGTTATAAACGCAGCGCCGAATCTTCATTGTTAACTGCAGCGCAATTAGTGAAGCGAATCCAGATAGGTATCTATATCTTTTTCGGCTTCTTCTTTGCGTTTACCGTATTTTTCTTGCAGCACGCCAACGAAGCGTTCGCGGTTACCAGCGATGCGATCAAAATCGTCATCAGTGATGTCGCCCCATTTTTTTTGCACGGAGCCTTTCAGTTGTTTCCATTTACCTTCAACGATATCTTTGTTCATGATATTCACCTCGATAGTGGATTAGTAAAAGTTCCATTTATTTTTTATGCATTTTCTTTATGCTGTTGCGATTAGTGTAAATCCCATCGCGGGATAAAGAAATTTCCATTAGCACTATTGCTTTTGCAAGGTGAGTGCCAATTTTAAGATGCCGATTTAAGGGGTTTTAGGATGATTAAGGTGCTAGGCTTGAAAAAGCTACAAAATAGGGGCGTAGGAGTTTCAAATTAATAATTTTCAGGTTGACGATTTATTGTTGCAAAATAAACGAAAATAATTTTTAAATTCTTTAAGGCAGTAACAAATTAATTATTAATTTCCTGGTGGAAAACCGGATCAGTTTATCCAGCATTAAATATTAATGTATAAAAAAATATTGCCGTTAGCGGCCGCCGGAAACATCCAGTATGGTGCCAGTTATAAAAGAAGCCTCTGCAGAAGCAAGCCATAAAATCGCATTGGCAATTTCTTCCGGTGCTCCAGCGCGCTGCATGGGAACGGACGGTGCTACCCGTGCTATACGCCCCGGTTCACCGCCTTTTGCATGCATTTCTGTATTGATAATTCCCGGGCGCACCGCATTAACACGAATGCCTTCACTAACAATTTCTTTTGCCAGACCCAGCGTGAAGGTATCGATGGCGCCTTTGGTGGCGGCGTAATCGATATATTCAAAAGGTGAACCAAATCGCGCAGCCACTGATGACACATTAATAATCGATCCGCCCCGGCCACCCTTTGAAATACTCATCCGGTTAACCGCCTCGCGTGCGGATAAAAAACTGCCAATAACATTTACCGCAAATAAATGTTGCAGTTCATTAGCATCAATGTTGTTAAATAATTTCTGGCGCAAAATGGCTGCATTATTGACGAGTACATCGATCTTGCCAAAATGCGCATCGACTTGAGTAAACCATTCAAGAATATCGCCTTCTCTACTCAGATCGACCTGGGTAAAAAGTACGTTGCGGCCCAACGCAGAAATTTTTTCAGCAATTGCCTCGGCCTGTTGTTGCTGGCTGAGATAAGTGAATGCGATATCGTAGCCGCGTTGGGCGGCGAGTACAGCAGTCGCCGCGCCGATACCGCTGCTGGCACCGGTAATTAACAGCACCGGATTGGCCGATGTCATTGTGATTTTTCCTTTCTGAATTGCTCGCGTTTAAGCCCGTCATCCATCTCGCGCACCAACGCCATATAGAGTGCATCGGCACTGGCGGCATAACCTTCTGGGCTCATATGGATCAGGTCCGGGCGCATCAACGGAACACGCTGCTTCAGCCAGATTTGCGCACCGCAATTGCCGCCCATCATTGCGCCCCAATCCCAATACAGGGTCTTTTCCTGGCGAGCGATGCGGCGCTGGCTGTTTTGTACCTTGATGAGTGATGGTGGCAGGGGTAATTGGCAGCCGCCGTTAATATTGGGGGCTTTGGATTTGGCGGAGCTGGGGGCGCCAACCAGTAATAGCGCGGCGTTGGGCGCCGCCGCGCGCAACTTGCGAATAACCTGGGTCAATTCACTTTCATAGGTTTCCGGAACCAGGTCTTTGCCAAAGGCTTCGTTGGTACCGTAGGCGAGAATGATTAATTGCGGGTTACGCCACTGCAATTGGGTGCGCAAGCTGGCTTCATCCCAACGGCTAATGACATTGGCGACCGACCCGTTAATGCCCAGTGCATCGAGTGTGATACCGGGGGCCTGACGGTCCAGAATCACCCCGCCCAACTTACCGCCGCTGGGTGCCAGCAGGCGCAAACCGTTGACTTTGCTGGCATCGATCAATTGGTTGCTCAGGCGCCAGCTCGCTTTGGGGTCGCCCTGCCCCGGCAGTTTTGACAGCTTGCCGCCTGCGAGGGCGAGACTCCAGGGTGTTTGCTTCGATTGCTGCCAGAGGCTTACCTGCCATTGGCCTGCGGCGAGTTCCTCTTTGGCTTTGATTTCCAGGATCGAGTTGCCTGCCGAGGTGTTGATCAAGCCGCCGAGCGGGAAAGTGCCGGTATGTTTGGCGATCTTGCTATCGCTGAGGGTCCATTTGCCCAGGCTGCGCAACAGTACCTGGTGCGAACGTTGGTTGGTGATATAGCCGGGTGTTAACCAGCCGATACCGGCATTGCCAAACTGGCGCTGCAAACGCAGGCGCATCTGGCCGGTGAAATAGTCGCCAGCGGTATGGGAATCCCCTAACTGGATAATGCGGAGTGGCTCGGTGCGTTTGCCCTGCTCCAGCTGTTGCAGGCCTTCCCAGAGCGCGGGTGCCTTGCGGTCACCATAGTCCTGGATGGGGGTAAATTGATTGGCGACGGTGTGGGTCGCCAGCAGGAAAAACACGCAAAAACAAAAATATCTCATCGTTGACTAATGGCCGGGGTGGGCTGCCGGGCAGGTGGAGTCGGTTCCACGGGTGCGGGTGTAGCAGTCGGTTTTGATTTGGCAGGTGTCGCTCCCGGTTCTGCCACGGGTTGTTGTTCAGGTGCCGGTTGTTCGCCCGGCGATGGTTCCACGGGTTGTTCAGTAGCAGGCGGGGCGGCGCGCGTAAATTGCTCCAGCGTCAACCGGGCAAGCAGTTTTTGGCCCTGGGTGGTGAAGTGCACCCCGTCATCGGTGCGTACCATAACACTGCCGCGCTCGGGCAACTCCAGGAATTTGGTGAAACTGCTGCCGTCGGTGCTCAGGCTGGGCGCGGTGGCGACAAATCGCGCAAACAAAGGGTATTTTGCGGATTCACTCGCATAGATTTCATTGAGTAACGGCTCTTTGCCAAGCAAATCCTCACGCCCCATCGGCGGAGCGCCCAGCCATACCAGGCGGGCATCGTGCTCGGCGGCGGTCTGGATAATCTGCTTCACACGCGCACTGTAAACATCTTTCCAGCGCTCCGATCCGTAGCGCACATACTTGCCTTGCAAGGTCATATCCCAGGGATCATTGGCGCCCAGGAAAACGATCACCACCTGATAGTTTTCCAATTCAAACGCAGCTTTGACCGTGGCTGGCCAATCGAAAAATGCCGGATACGTCAGGCCGGTGCTGTGGCGGCTGATATCCATGGATTCCACTTTGTAATTGCGTTTGAGCGCGGTGATCAAATGCGGCGCAACGCCCTGCATCAGCGAATCGCCAACCAGCAGAATGCGGTCGCCGGTGTGCAAGGCGATGGGGGCGTTGGCTGCCGCGAGGGCTTCCGGTGTTGCTTCCGGCATCACGAAGGGCGCGGTTGAATCAGCAGTCGCGGGGGCGGTGTCGGGCGCTCCGCTTCCGTTTACTTCATCTTTCCTGTCACCGGGTTTTTCACTGGGCGCGATGCTGATATTCGCTACGACCGGCTGCGGGGTTTGGGCTTGTCCCGCCGTTTGCTTTTCAGTGGCGGTCGGTGCCGGGCAAGCAGGAGCACTTGCCTTGGGCGCAACCACCTCCGGGCATTTGGGGGCGACTACCAGCGGAGGTGGCTCGGGCAGGGCTTTATCACCGGCCAGTAATAATTGCCCCGCAACCAACATCCGCTCCGCGCGTTCATTGCTCCAGCGGTTAACATCCTGCTGCCAGTGCTCCAGGGCCTGGCTGCCGGGGATTAATTGCCCGGCGCTTGGGAGATTTCCCACCTCCATAAAAATGTGGTGGGTTTGTTGCCAGTATTGCAACAAGGCATTGCCTTTAATGGCCACCAATAACACGCAGGCAAGGCTGATAGCCGCCAGCGCGCTGGGGTGTTGTGATTCCGGCTCAATCGCCAGGAATGGTTTTTCATCTAACTGCATAGCGTTGTGAATCCGTTAAACGCAAACATTAAAAATAGAAAACGATAACAATATTAAAAACCAAAATAGATAAAGCCCGGCATACCGGCTGGCGCTAACTCCATAATCGCCAGGGTAGCGATCAACAAGCAAAAACTTTGGCCCCACCAGGGCAGTTTCCGTAACGCAATCGCGGATTTATCCATTATCGCCTGCGCTTGCCTCGCTAATGTAAAAAATACCACCATTGCCAGTAATAAACCCAACCAATTCAGGCTGGGGACTGTATCCCAGTCGCCGAAGCCTGTTACAAATGCGGATACTGAATCCCAGTCTTCCGCCCGGAATAACAGCCAGCCAAGGCATACAAAGATAAAAGTAATGGTCTGCCCGAGCAGCGCCGGCAAGCGCCACGCAGAAACCTGGTGCCAGAGGTTCTGGAACACCAAGCCAATGCCGTGCCATAAACCCCAAACGACAAACGTAATGCTCGCGCCGTGCCAGAAACCGGACAAGGTCATGGCAATAACCAGGTTAATTTGCGTGCGCCCCCAATTGCCGCGATTCCCGCCCAGTGGGATGTACACGTAGTCGCGAATCCAGCGCGACAAGGTGATATGCCAGCGCTTCCAGAAATCACTGAGATTGGTGGCGAGGTAAGGCTGGCGGAAATTCACTGGCAGATTAAAACCGAGTAACAGTGCGAGCGCCGTGACCACATCGGTGTAGCCGGAAAAATCGAAAAACAATTGCCACGCGTAAGCCATTAACCCGCCCATTAATTCTACGGCGTGATAACTTTCCGGATTGGAAAAAACCGGATTGGCCCATTCTTCGGCCAACCAGGCGGCGAGCCAGACCTTTTTAATCAACGCAGAAATAACCAACAAAATTGCCCACTCGGGAGCAACGATAGCGCGCTGCGCTGGCGATTCAATTTGCGCAAGCAATTCGTTGGGGCGACAAATCGGCCCGGCCAATAACGTGGGGAAAAAAGAAAGATGCAACAAACCATCTGCGAGTTTGGCCGCTTTATATTCTCCGCGGCCAACGCTGACCAGATAAGCGATTCCCTGGAAGGTATAAAAGGAAATGCCCACCGGTAATACCAACTCCAGCACGGGCAAGCTGGCGCCGGTGAATACTGGCGAGAGCAAGGCCATCGCCTCTTCGCGGAAAAAATTGTAATACTTGAAGATACCAAGGTTGAGCAGCGCAATGGCGACGCCCGCGATCATGGGCCAGCGACGGCGGGTTCCATCGGGCGCTTTTATTGCCTGCGCCAGCAACAAAATAACCAGCGAAAAGTTGAGCAGTAACAGCGCAAAACGCCAATCAAAACTGCAATAAAAAAGATAACTTGCAGCCAACAGCAAATGGTTTTGCGCGCGTACCCCGTAGGCTGATCCCGCCCACCAATAGAGCCACAAAAATCCAACAAAAATTAATGCGAATTCGGGGGAGAGGTAGTGCATGAGCCAATATCCATAGGGTCCCTGACAGCGAGGGCGCCATCATACGCAAAGCGCCAGGGAAAATCCTTGCGCCAGGCGGATATTTTTTTCGTCTGGAAGCCGCGCCACATCGTGCCAGCCGGTACGATTCCCCCGGTCGGATTGCGCTGGTTTTTGGTTGCCGCCACCGCCGGTTTTTCGATTGAATTGGCACGCTTGCCCGTCAGGGATTATTCAGGCTTCCAATCGCCCAGGATTTCCTCCCGGGAGTAATTTTTAACTTCCTCGGCCGATAATTGCCGGCGCTTGCCATTCACCGCCGCCCCCGGTCCTTTGCTGTTGTATTCAAAAAACCGCGCATCTTCCGCTTGAAATTGGATGCGGCTGCCATCTTTGGCGGTACCGCTCATGGAATGCCAACCATCAAGCGTAATGTGCTTGTCCATCCAGGAATTAATGAATACGGCTTTGCCAATTGCAGCGGGGTCGGCATAGCGGCCGTCTGCAAATTGGGTGGTGGGGTGCCAGGGGCGGCCAAGCGGTACGGAATTATCCGGCACCGATTTACTGCGCGTTAAAATGCAATCGATAAAGGTTAATCCGTATTCGCTACCAATGGGCGTGGATGGCGCAACAAGATAGGCATAAGGAATACCTGGTTTACCCCGCCCGCGAGTTTTAATCTCCGAATCAGTAAATAGTGCGTTGCCTTTGCCAAAAATAAAATCCACATTACCGGCAACCAACGTTTTATCAAACCAGCTGCGCCCGGCATTGACGAATAATGTGTCCTGATAACCCAATAACCGCACATCGTGCGCTAAAAATTGGTCGCTGCCATTATCCAGGTGTAGGGCGACTGCCTGGGTGTTGGCAATACGCCGCGGGTCATCATTGGCGAGCGCATCGTTAGCGAGAAAATCGAACGTGTTTTCAATCGTTAATTGCTGGATACGAATATTGGCAGCGCGAACAATTAATGTAGCGGAACCCGAGGTTCCCCATAGTTGACCTTTGGTCGCGCCTGCCTCGGTAGATTGTTGGCCCGCGTAAGCATCGTAAAAAATTCGCGTGCTTTTTTTATCGGCACCAATTAATTGGATATTGGGTTTGGCAATGGTAATTTTTTCATAGTAATCACCGGGGGTAATAAAAATCCGGTACGGCTTGTTGGTGGTTGCCGGGGCTGCATCCAATGCGGCCTGAATACGGGTGAAATTTTTTGCAGAAGGTTTTGTGGATGCATCAACGATTGCATCGTAATGTGAATAAGGTGGCGTAGCGCAACTTGCGATAAAAACCGGCAAAAAAATGATCGCAACAATTAATTTCACTTTACGAACAATCATTTTTTCCTCTCAAAATAAATATGACCGGTGGGAGCACAATTTATTGTGCCCTCTTATGTATTGTCCCTTTTGGGTTGGGGAGATAAATCCTGAAAAATCAGGGCGCAACCAATTGCGCCCCTACGATTATTGGAAAGACTTCTGTATGGAGGCTAATACCCCTTTGTTATAAAAACGTTCCAGCCATTGGGTGGTGGTCTGGATAAAACGTGGCTCATTAATTAAGTCAGTACCAAAGACTTTTTGAATACTCACTATGGCTTTTACCATGCCGGCGGGATTGCCCTGATTTGCATCGCAAGCTGCACGCAACTCCGGTGCAAGTGGATCTGAAACCTCAATCGCCTGGCCTTTTTCATCGACACCGGATACATAGCGAATCCATGCTGCTACACCGAGGCACAAAATATCGACATTACCGTTGCCTGCTAATTGTTCGCGTAATGTTTCCAATAAACGTTGTGGCAATTTTTGTGAACCATCCATCGCAATTTGCCAGGTTCGGTGTTTAAGCGCTTTATTGGAAAAGCGATCACGCAGTTGTTGTTTGTACGCTTCAATATCAAATCCGGCCGGTGCAATAATCGTTTCACCCGCCTCGCGCGCCATATAGGTTTTTATCAGGTTGACAAATGCCGGTTGCTCCATCACTTCACTGATGTATTGGAAGCCGGAAAGATAACCGGTATAGGCCATGGTAGAATGAGCGCCGTTTAATAAACGCAATTTAATTTTTTCAAAC
This sequence comes from Gammaproteobacteria bacterium, assembly GCA_021151835.1. GTDB lineage: Bacteria > Pseudomonadota > Gammaproteobacteria > Pseudomonadales > Cellvibrionaceae > Cellvibrio. Next base: position 2,061 of record JAGKWO010000066.1, on the reverse strand, counting down.
ACGCGTACATCTTTTACTAACAGTACGCCAACTTTTTCCCACCCGGGGCGGCCATCCGCGAATTTATCCTCCACTACCCATTGTGAAAATGGCTCGCACACCACCATACCTTCGTCGCGGACACCAAGCCGGGCTTCAATATCGCGGCGATCATCATCCGTAGTGGCAGGAACAATGCGGTCAATCATGGTGCTGGGGAAGGTCGCATGGGTTTTAATCCAGGCGGCAAGTGCAGGCGAAATTTTTTGCGCAAATTGCAAAACAACTTTTTCCAAAACCTCACCGTTATTGGGCAGGTTGTCGCAACTCAATACGGTAAATGCTTTCTGTTTTTTTTCATAACGTTGCTGTAACGCAGCAACAATAAAGCCAATCGCAGAAACAGGTTTATCCGGATTTTGCAGGTCGTGGGTAATATCGGGATGAGCTTCATTTAAATTTCCGGTTGCCGGATCGTGGCAATAACCTTTTTCAGTCACCGTTAATGAAACAATTTTAATATTGGGTTGCGCGATTATTGACACCAAAGCGGCGGGGTTTTCCGGGCCAACAAGTGTGTCAGTAACCGCACCAATGATTTGCAATTTCTCGCCATCCCCGGAACGTTCAACCAATGTGTATAGACAATCTTGTGGAACCAATTGATCGCGCACGCCTGCCGAACGCAAGCTGCTGCCAATAATTCCCCAATCGCCCCCGAATTGGTTTAACACGGCTTCTGTATAAAACGCTTGATGGGCACGATGAAATGCACCTATGCCCAAATGCACTATGCCGGAGACTAATTGATCGCGATTGTATTCAGGTAACGCAACATCTTCAGGTAACTGTGACAACAAGTTTTTGTTTAAACGATTCATTATAAAATCCAGCAAAGGTTGATAGCGTTCTTAAACTTAAAAGTTAAAATTAAAAAAATAAAAACTGATTTATCAATCAGAAATAAAGTCAAACATTACCAAACAACTTCATTTAATCGCACAAAATTCTAGGGTTGCTATTTAACAAGTGTTATAGTTGCCCGGCTTAATGTCACGCACCTTTTATTGCGTCATCCCTATTGCACAACCCATAACAACATTTCTAACCAGCACATCCGTGGATATTTAACATGGCACACATAGCAGCAATTGGCGAAGTCATGGTGGAGTTGTCTCCGTTTCCGACCGCCGACAGCAATGGCCGCGAAACAATGGCTCTTTCTTTCGCTGGCGATACCTATAACACATCGGTGTATATGGCTCGCCTGGGTTTAAAAACTGATTACGTAACCCAATTGGGTGATGACCCCTACAGCGCGCAAATTATGCAGCGCATAGCGAATGAAAATATCGGCACTGGCCTGATCAAACAAATTCCCGGCCGTTCACCCGGCTTGTACATTATTCGCAATCGCCCGGATGGCGAGCGTGAATTTTTTTACTGGCGTAAAGAAGCGCCGGCGCGCGAATTATTTAATTCACAAGATGCGGCTGACCAATTGTGCCAGAAGCTGGGCGATTGCAACTGCGTTTACCTGAGTGGAATCACGCTGGCAATTATCGGCGAAAAGTCGCGCGAATTTTTATACAACGCATTGCACAAGCTGCGGCAGCAAGATGTGATTATCGCGTTCGATAGTAACTACCGCCCGCGTTTGTGGCGCGATAAAGCCGAGGCCCAACAAGCGATGCTGGCGATTATGCATTACACCGATATCGCGCTGCTTACCCTTGACGACGAGCAATTGCTATGGGGCGATGACAGTATCGAGGGTTGCAAACAACGCTACGCGTCTTACAACCTGACCGAGCTGGTATTAAAGCGCGGCGCTGATGATGCGGTGATCATTACTCCCGATGCAGAAGTTCGTGTGCCTGTCCCACCGGTGCAAGGTGTTATCGATACGACTGGTGCAGGCGATACCTTTAACGCGGGTTATCTCGCGGGCCGTTTGCAGAAAAAATCGATTGAAGATTCTGCGAAGCAAGGTATTCGCTGCGCCGGTATTATCATTCGTCATCGCGGTGCGATTATTGATAAAGCTGTTTTTGATAAAGAACTTGGCGCATAGGCCGTTAC
>JAGKWO010000018.1 GCA_021151835.1 Gammaproteobacteria bacterium | reverse complement strand
TAGGAATACTAAAATGCCACAAGTAAGCATGCGCGACATGTTGTCTGCCGGTGTCCACTTCGGTCACCAAACCCGTTACTGGAACCCAAAGATGGGCAAGTACATCTTCGGTGCGCGTAACAAGATTCATATCATCAACCTGGAGCATACTGTTCCAGCGTTCAATGAAGCACTGGCCCTGATTACCCAGCTGTCTTCACAAAAGAAAAAAATCCTGTTTGTTGGTACCAAGCGCGCGGCGCAAAAGACCATCAAAGAGCAAGCTGAACGCGCTGGCCAACCATACGTTAGCCACCGTTGGTTGGGCGGTATGCTCACCAACTACAAAACCATCCGCGCTTCTATCCGTCGCCTGTCTGACCTGACTACGCAAAGCCAGGACGGTACGTTCGCCAAGCTGACCAAAAAAGAAGCTCTGATGCGTACCCGTGATATGGAGAAGCTGGAGCGTTCTATCGGCGGTATCAAAAACATCGCTGGTCTGCCTGATGCACTGTTCGTAATCGATGTTGACCACGAGCGCATTGCAATCCAGGAAGCTAACAAGCTGGGTATCCCTGTTATCGGTATCGTTGATACCAACAGCAACCCTGAAGGTGTTGACTACGTAATCCCTGGCAACGACGACGCCATCCGTGCGATCAAGTTGTATGTATCTGCAATTGCTGATGCATGCCTGGAAGGTTCCAAGTCTGCGTCTTCTGTACCAAACAAAGACGAGTACGTTGCTGCAGAAGGTTCTGCTGAGTAATTTCAGCGACCGCAGTCATTAAACGACAATATGACCCTGCTAGCTTCGCGCGCAGGGTTGTCGGAAGAGGGGGCTAGGCCCCCTTTTTTAACGTGAATTCGAACACTTTTATTTGAGGAATTAACCATGAGCGCTGTTACTCCTGCACTGGTAAAAGAACTGCGTGACCGCACTGGCCTTGGCATGATGGAATGCAAAAAAGCGCTGGGCGAAGCCAATGGCGATATCGAACTGGCAATCGAAAACCTGCGTAAAGTTTCCGGTTTGAAAGCGGCTAAAAAAGAAGGTCGCACCGCGGCCGACGGCGTTGTTGCTGTTAAAGTTGCTCCGGACAACAGCTACGGTGTTGCTATCGAAGTTAACTCTGAAACTGACTTCGTTGCGCGTGATGCCGGCTTCCTGGCATTCGTAAACAGCGTGTTGGAAAAAGCATTTGCCACCAAGCAAACTGATGTTGCTGCGGTAATGGCTGGCGAATTGGAAAATGCACGTGAAGCATTGGTGCAAAAAATCGGCGAGAAAATCAGCGTGCGTCGTATTAACCTCGTTGAGGGCGGCGTAGTCGGTGGTTACCTCCACCTGAACAATCGCATCGCGGTGTTGGTGCAATTGGAAGGTGGTAGCGAAGAAGTTGCCAAAGACGTTGCTATGCACGTTGCTGCCGTTAACCCAACGGTGGTTAGCTCTGACCAAATGCCAGCTGACGTAGTAGAGAAAGAAAAAGAAATCATTCGTGCTCAACCGGATATGGCTGGCAAGCCAGCTGAAATCGTTGAGAAGATGATTGGTGGTCGTATCAGCAAATTCCTGAAAGAAGCCAGCCTGGTTGATCAACCTTTCGTTAAGAACCCGGAGCAAACCGTTGCCCAGTTCGCTAAAGCTGGCGGTGCCACTGTGAAGAGCTTTGTGCGCCTGGAAGTAGGTGAAGGCATCGAAGTAGCAGTGGTAGACTTTGCTGCTGAAGTTGCTGCGCAAGTTGCTGCTGCCAAAGCGTAACCCGCGTTTGTAAAAAATAAAACCCGCGCAGCTTAACCGGCGCGGGTTTTTTTATGGCTGGAAGTTTTGCTCTATAAATTATCTTCCGCACACACGCTGCAATTGCGGCCTTGTTGTTTGGCTTTATAAAGTGCGTTGTCCGCGCGTTTGAAGCAACTGGCAAAATCTTCATCGTTATGTCGTTCGCTCACACCAAAACTGGCGCTGATAGCGAGCGGCTTTTCCGGGCAGCATTGTGAGCTGGCAATTGCCTCGCGAATCAATTCGGCAACGGCCAGGGCAATTTTCTTATTGGCCCCGGGCATGATGACAATAAATTCCTCTCCGCCCCAGCGCCCTACATAATCTCCCGCGCGCAAATTATGTTGAATGGTTTTTGCAATATGTTGCAAAACCAGGTCGCCAGTGTCGTGACCGCGTTGATCGTTGATGCGTTTGAAATGGTCAATATCGATAACCAGCAAAGCGTAGTGAGGGCTATCCGGTGTTTGCATATAGCTATTACCAGAAAGGCTGGCAATTATTTGATCGATACCAAAACGATTGTAAAGCTGGGTTAGCGGATCAACCGTTGAAAGGCGACGGAATTTATCGGTTTCCTGTTTGAGCTGCTCATTGGTGTTGCTGAGTTGATTGATAATCTGGATGTCATATCTGGTTTGTGCATGTAACTCAAGCAGGCGTTTGATCGCGTAAATAAAAATTCCCAGCATCCAGGCGCACAGGATGGCCAGGTACCAGTATTCAATATGTAACCATTCTCCTTGTAGTTCGAGTTTATCGATTGAAAAGGCATGAACACCGGGTGGGATTGGTTCACCAAAATCGATGGTGATTACCAGGGCATTATCCATTTCCGGGGCAGAGCGGGAGAGCGGAATATTGTATTGGCCAAGCCACCAATCAGCGGCCGCAAATGCTGATAAAGCGATGTGATTTTCTTTGTTGAGTTCGCTGGTATGAATCTGGATTGCATTAAATTTTGTGCTGTTGCTATCGCTGGTTTTTGAGTAGGCCGGATTGAAATTGCGAATGGCGATGCGCACTTTGTTGGCGCCGCCACTGTAGTTCAGGTGCAAAATAAACTGTTCGTAATTGGATAAATCCATTCCGGCATCGGCTGTTTTGGATAGGTCCAGAGTCATTGCGCAAGGAAAATAATCAATGTGATAGTTTTCCGGGTAAGTGCATTTCCAGGCGGTATGGGCATCGTTGGTCCACTCGGAGGAGGGGGAGCCATCAGGAAGGGGTTGGGTTAGTAAATAAACCCTGGCGGTTGCATCAGGTAATAGCACCAGCCTTTTATCGGGGATGAAGTGCACGCTAATGACTAATATGGCTGTGAATACAATTGCTATCAGCAATATCGAGTTAAAGTTCTTATCGTTCATTGTGTGCCCGTGACCTTTGGGTTTGACACAAGTATTGATCACCTGAGGCGATTTTCAATGTCACTCTGACAATTAGCTGCTTTGTCTGCCGACAGCTTGCCGGTCTGAGGCAAAAGCCCGCAACTGGCCCCACCTGTTTTATTGATTTCTGGTACACTGCACCGATTTTTTTGCGCCTCGGTTTATCCGACTGCTGATTGCTAACCTATTGTTTTGGAGAGGAATTATGTCTAACCCTCGCGATAAGAAGTACAAGCGTATCCTGTTGAAGTTGAGCGGCGAGGAATTGATGGGCACCGAAGGGTTTGGTATCGACCCGAAAGTGCTCGACAAAATGGCCCTGGAAATCGGCCAATTGGTGGGAATTGGGGTTCAGGTTGGCCTGGTGATAGGTGGTGGCAACCTTTTCCGTGGGGCAGCTCTGAGTGCGGCTGGCCTCGACCGGGTCACCGGTGACCATATGGGAATGCTGGCTACGGTGATGAATGCCCTGGCGATGCGCGATGCACTGGAGCGCTCCAATATTTCTTCGCGCGTGATGTCTGCCATCCCCATGAGTGGTGTGGTGGAGCATTACGATCGTCGCCGCGCAATTCGCTTTTTGAATTCCGGCGAAGTAGTGATTTTCTCGGCGGGTACTGGCAATCCGTTTTTTACTACTGATTCTGCCGCGTGCTTGCGCGGTATCGAGGTGGAAGCTGATATCGTTTTGAAGGCTACCAAAGTCGATGGCGTTTACACCGCTGATCCGAAAAAAGATCCGACTGCAACGAAATATGATCGTCTTTCTTATGATGAAGTGTTGGATAAAAAACTCGGTGTAATGGATTTAACGGCAATTTGCCTGTGCCGTGAACACGATATGCCGGTGCGCGTTTTCCGTATGAATAAAACCGGTGCGCTGTTGAATATTGTGGTTGGTAGCAACGAAGGTACTTTGATTGAAGAGGATAAATCATGATTAATGACATCAAAAAAGATGCTGAAGCGCGTATGAAAAAAGCGATTGAAGCACTGGGTAATAATTTCAATAAAATTCGTACTGGTCGTGCTCACCCAAGTTTGCTGGATGGTATCACCGTAGATTATTACGGCACTCCAACTCCCTTGAGCCAGGTTGCCAATATCAATATTGAAGATGCCCGTACCCTGTCGGTAAGCCCGTGGGAGCGCAACCTTGTTCCGGCCATTGAAAAAGCAATTATGAAATCGGATCTGGGGTTGAATCCCTCAACCAATAACGGGTTGATCCGTATTCCGTTGCCGATGCTCACTGAAGAGACCCGCAAGAATTTCATCAAACAAGCGCGCGCTGAAGCAGAAAATGGCCGTGTTGCTGTGCGCAATGTGCGCCGCGATGTATTGGGCGATGTAAAGGCGCTGCTGAAAGACAAGGCGATTGGTGAGGATGAGGATCGTCGCGCACAGGATGATATTCAGAAGATCACCGATAAATATATCGCCGAGGTAGATAAAGCCCTGGCGGCCAAAGAAGCAGATTTGATGGCGATTTAAGTTTCAGGTTTTAATGTTATCCATTGGTCAGGCCCGGTATTTGCCGGGCCTGATGGTTTGCAAATACCACTACCATTTGCACTACAAAAAGTACAAACAGGTAAATTCTTGTTCGCGTCAATAGATAAGCCTGTCGTTGGGAGATGCGTGTGACTGACAATAGTCTTCGCCATGTGGCGATTATTATGGATGGCAACAATCGCTGGGCAAAGCAGCGTGGTATGGCAGGTGTATCTGGCCATAAAGTAGGTGTAGAGCGTATTCGCGATGTAATGGCTGCCTGTCAGGAATTGGGTATAGAAGTATTGACGGTATTTGCATTTAGCAGCGAGAACTGGCGGCGCCCGCCATTGGAAGTTGAAGCATTGATGTCGTTGTTTTTGCTGTATCTCAAAAATGAAGCCAAGGCATTGAAGAAAAAAAATGTGGCGCTGCGGGTGATTGGTAATCGCGAGCGTTTTAGTCCTTCCATTCAAAAAGCTATTGCCGCAGCCGAAGAAATGACTGCCGGCGGTAAAACAACACTGGTCATTGCTGCCGATTATGGCGGTCGTTGGGATATCGCCCAGGCCGCGCAAAAAGTTACCCAACAGGCACTCGATGGTACTTTAGCTGTTGCAGATATCACCGAAGATTCATTGCATCAACATACCTGCCTGGCTGATTTACCGCCGCTGGATTTATTGATCCGCACTGGCGGGGAAGTGCGCATCAGTAATTTTTTACTATGGCAATGCGCCTACGCTGAATTATTTTTTAGCGACAAACTCTGGCCGGATTTTGATGGCGATGAATTGAAAAAAGCGGCAACCAGTTTTCACGAACGCCAACGCCGTTTTGGCATGACGGGCGATCAAATTGAAGCAGGTGCTCTCAATGCTTAAACAGCGTGTTATTACCGCATTAATCCTCGCGGCCATTTTTCTGGCGGCACTGTTTGGTTTGCCGGCCGGATATTTTTCATTCTTTATCGGTGTTGTCGTGCTGATTGGTGCATGGGAGTGGGCCAACCTTTCAGGTTTTGCGGCTATCTGGCAACGCAGTATTTATGTGGTAGCAATATTGTCGCTACTGGTCGGTGCATCGGTTTATCTCGGCTTTGAGGGTGAAGCCAGTCCCCGTTTAAACGATGGGGCTATTCGCGACTTGTTGCTTATTGGTTGTGGCTGGTGGGCGCTGGCGTTATTGCTGGTTCAGGGGTACCCGTCCAGTGCTCTGTTGTGGGGGCACAAATGGCTGCGTTTATTGATGGGACTGGTAGTGTTAATTCCCACCTGGGTTGCATTGGTTTATGTCCGCCAGCAGATAAATGGTGCTTGGCTGGTATTGGTGCTGATTCTGGTAGTGGCCGTTGCGGATAGCGGCGGTTATTTTGCTGGCCGCCGCTTTGGTCGCCATAAGTTGGCGCCTGCCGTTAGCCCTGGGAAAACCTGGGAGGGCTTTGCCGGTGGCTTTATCGCCAATTGCGTATTGGCGCTGGTGTTAAGCAAGGTATTAGGTGTTGGCCTGGTGGGGATGCTGCTATTGATTGTGCCTACCAGCCTGGTGTCGGTGCTCGGTGATTTGCTGGAGAGTATGGTCAAGCGCCATGCGGGCGTAAAAGACAGTGGCAGTATATTGCCTGGCCATGGGGGAATCCTTGACCGGGTCGATGGCATCACCGCTGGCGCGCCGGTATTTGCAATGGCGCTGTTGGCTACCGGTGTGTTCAGTTCCGGCGTGAGTGCTTGATATGTCGGCAATTCAATCAATTACAGTATTAGGCGCGACGGGTTCCATCGGTGTTAGCACCCTTGATGTGATTGCCCGCCACGCCGAGCGCTATAAGGTGTTCGCGTTGACAGCTGATCGTCGCTGGCAAGTATTGGCGACCCAATGCCTTATACATCAACCGCAATATGCGGTGCTAAAAGACCCTGCTTCTGCACGGGAACTGGAACTGGAATTGCGCCGCCAGGGGTGTACTACCGAGGTTCTGCAAGGTGATGAAGCGCTTGCGCAAGTTGCTGCGGATAAACAAGTAGATGTTGTGATGGCGGCGATTGTCGGTGCCGCTGGCCTGTTGCCGACGCTGGCTGCAGTGAAAGCCGGCAAAAAAGTCTTGCTGGCCAATAAAGAAGCGTTGGTAATGGCGGGCGGGCTATTCACGCGCGCGGTTGCTCAACATGGCGCTGTGCTTTTACCCATTGATAGTGAGCACAATGCTATTTTCCAATGCTTGCCGAATCATCGTGCGGATTACCTGGCTGATGGCTTGAAATCCAGCGGGGTACGCAAAATTTTGTTGACGGCTTCCGGCGGGCCGTTCCGTAATACACCCATTAGCGATTTGGCGCAGGTTACGCCCGAGCAGGCATGTGCCCATCCCAACTGGAGTATGGGGCAAAAAATCTCGGTAGATTCTGCCACCATGCTCAATAAGGGCCTGGAATTAATTGAGGCATGCTGGCTTTTTAATACTCTGCCGCAGCAGGTCCAGGTGGTCATCCATCCGCAAAGTGTGATCCATTCAATGGTTGAATATATTGATGGATCAGTGCTCGCCCAGTTGGGTAACCCCGATATGCGCACACCCATTGCGCATGCCCTGGCATGGCCGGAGCGTATTGAGTCCGGTGTGGCGAGTCTGGATTTGATCGCTACCGCACGCCTGGATTTCACCACCCCTGATTACGCCCGCTTTCCCTGTTTGCGCCTGGCGCAGCAAGCCGCCGAAGTGTCGGGCACGGCGCCGGCGATCCTGAATGCAGCAAATGAAGTGGCTGTCGCCGCGTTCTTGCAACGCAGAATCCGCTTCGATCAGATAGCGGTGGTAATCGATCAGGTATTATCCCGTTTGTCCTCCACTGAACCCCATGATCTGGCGCATGTCCAAGCCGCCGATGTTGAGGCCAGATCATTGGCTCAACAACTGATCGCAAGTTAGTAAATGCTCAAATTGATGCTGGCCAGGCCTTCCCGAGGTTAGATACATGGCAATACTCCAGACGATAGTGTCTTTCCTGGTGGCACTTCTGATCCTCGTTTCAATCCACGAGTTCGGGCACTTTTATATTGCTCGCCGCTGCGGGGTAAAGGTCCATCGTTTTTCCATTGGCTTTGGCAAGGTGTTATGGTCGCGGCGCGACCGCCTGGGAACGGAATATGCGATTGCTGCGTTGCCGCTGGGCGGTTACGTCAAGATGCTGGATGAGCGCGAAGGACCGGTAGCGCCTGAAGAGCAGCACATGGCGTTCAATAATAAATCGGTATGGCAACGGATTGCGATTGTAGCGGCCGGGCCAATTGCCAATTTCATCCTCGCGATTCTTTTATTCTGGGGACTGTTACTGCAAGGCGAGCGAGGTCTTATACCGGTTATCGAATCGGTTGCGCCGGGTTCCATTGCGGCCCAGGCAGGTTTGGAAAGCGGGCAACAAATTGCGGCGGTTGATGGTCAACCAACACCCACATGGCAAGCGTTGAATCGGGTTCTGCTCAATCGCCTGGGTGAGACAGGCACTATCACTTTTACCGTGTCCTATCCGGATAATTCCCATTTCCAGTATGAATCCGAGGCGCAATTAACCGAATGGCTGCGCGATGCCGCTGACCCGGATCCAGTGGCGGGATTGGGAATAAGCCTTAAGTTTCCGGTTATCCCGGCAGTGGTAGGCGAAGTTTTACCCGCTAGCCCTGCAGAGCGAGCAGGTTTTAAAACGGGCGATAAGCTGGTGCGGGTTGATGATAAAGCAATTACCGACTGGAAGGTTTGGGTGGAATACGTGCGGGAACGCCCGGGCGCGTCGCTGGTTGTAGAGTTGGAGCGTGCCGGGCAGGCAATGACGCTCACATTGATTCCCGATACGGTCATCGACAAAGAAAAAAGCCAGGGCAGGATAGGCATGGGTCCGCAGGCGTATGAAATCCCTGATAATGCCCTGCGCAGTTATAACTATTCTTTTGGCGGCGCCTTCATAGCGGGCCTTCATAAAACCTGGGAAACCACCAGTTTTGTTCTTTTATCAGTCAAAAAATTGATTCTTGGCGAAATTTCCACGAAAAACTTGAGTGGACCGATAACCATTGCTAAGGTGGCGGGCTCTTCAGCCGAGAGCGGCTTGATGAGCTTTATTGGTTTTGTCGCTTTGCTGAGTGTGTTCCTGGCAGTGTTCAACCTCTTACCCATTCCTGTGCTGGATGGCGGGCACTTATTTTATTACTTCATTGAAGTAATCAGGGGGAAACCGGTGTCCGACAAGGTGCAGATAGTGGGGTACCAGGTTGGACTCTTTTTGGTCATTAGCCTGAGCGTACTGGCGATCTATAACGACATAATGCGGCTTTAACATATCCTTGCTGCAACCAACATTCATTAATGATTAGAACAGATTCTATGAAGCAAGTTTTGATGCGATTTTTTAGCGGTTTGCTGGTGCTTTTTCTCGCTGCGGCGGTACAGGCACAAACGTTTCGGGTAAGTGACATTCGTGTTGAAGGCTTGCAGCGGGTCTCTGCCGGTACAGTATTCAGTGCCCTGCCTATTCGCGTCGGTGATGTGTTGACCCAGGCTGATATCCAGAATGCCACGCGTGAACTGTTCAAAGTGGGTTATTTTTCTGATGTAGCCATCCAGCGTGATGGCGATGTTCTGGTTTTGGTTATTAAAGAACGCCCTGCGATTAACAAGATTGAGTTAAAAGGCAACAAGGCCATCAAAACCGAAAACCTGATGGACAGCCTGAAAGACAATAACTTGTCAGAGGGCCAGATTTTCCAGCGTGCAACCCTTGAAGGTATCACCCAGGCATTGCAGCGTGAATACGTTAACCAGGGCCGCTACGGCGCCAGCGTTAACATTGAAATTGAAGATATGCCGCGCAACCAGGTGAAGGTGCTGGTGAAAATTGATGAGGGCAGTCCCTCGCGCATCAAGGTCATCAACATTATTGGTAATACCAAATACAGCGAAGAAGAATTGGTTGATTTGTTCGAGTTGAAAACTACCGGCATGTGGTCATGGATTACCGGTAACGATAAGTACAACAAAGAAAAAATGAAGGGCGATCTGGAGCGTCTTGAGTCCTGGTATATGGACCGCGGTTACCTGAATTTTAAAATTGATTCATCGCAGATTTCTTTAAGCCCCGATAAATCCAAAATTTTCGTAACAGTAAATATTACTGAAGGCGATATTTATAAAATCAGCGATGTAGAGCTGGCCGGTGATCCGGCAATCGATGAAGAAATTATTCGCCGTATGATCCTGATGGAGAAAGGCCAGATTTTCTCCCAGATTTTAATGACTACGTCGGAAGAATATGTCACCAAGCGTTTGGGAAATGAAGGCTATACCTTTGCCAAGGTTGAAGGTATGCCTGAGCGCAATGAAGCAGATAAAACTGTAAAAATTACTTTTTTCATTGAGCCGGGCAAGCGTGCTTACGTAAATAGAATTAATTTCCGTGGCAACACCAAAACTATCGATGAAGTTCTGCGCCGTGAAATGCGCCAAATGGAAGGCGGTTCGGCTAATTCCGCCCAAATTGAAAACTCAAAAGTTCGCCTGGAACGCCTTGGCTTCTTTAAAGAAGTGAAAGTAGAGAACAAAGAAGTTCCCGGCACCTCGGATCAGATTGATGTTGAATACACCGTAGAGGAACAACCATCAGGCAGCATGGGGTTGCAAGTCGGTTATGCCCAGTATTCAGGCCTCTTGTTCTCGGCGAGTATCCAGCAAAACAACTGGTTTGGTACGGGTAAGCAAGTGGGCTTCAGCTTTAGCCATAACCGTTATCAAACTGCCTACAACTTTAACTATAACGATCCCTATTTCACACCGGATGGAGTAAGCCGTGGTGTTAATTTGTATTACACCAAGAGCGATTATGGTTCATACAACGTTACGCCCTATAGTACCAACGTGTATGGTGGCAAGCTGAATTTTGGTTACCCGATTTCCGATATCGAGCGGATTGGGTTTGATATAGGTTTACGTAGCCTGGAAGTAACTCCAACCTCTTTTTCATCGCAGGAAATCATTCGCTCGCCATTCTGGAATCCTGATATCGGCTATATCACCCAGGCAGAAAATTATGAGTTAATCCTGCGTGAAGCCAATGGTTTTGACTACCCGGCTGGAATCTATGAGCCCAAAGCTATTACGGATGACCTGGATTCCATACGCGGACCAAAAGGGTTCCTGGATATTTACGGGGATACTTTCAATGATGCACAAGCCAGTGTGTATTGGTTGAGATCCACTTTGAACAGGGGAGTCCTGGCTAACCGTGGTGCGCAGCAACAGTTCTCGTTTGAAATTTCGTTACCCGGCGGTGATCTGGAATATTACAAGCTCAATTACAATGGCCAGTTGTTCATACCCTTGACCCGTGCATTGACATTAAGGCTGCATACGCGCCTGGGTTATGCGGATGCATACGGCGGTTTGGATGAATTGCCATTTTTCGAACATTTCTATGCGGGCGGATTCGGATCTGTGCGCGGGTTTGAGCGTAATACCCTTGGGCCACGTAGTACTTCTATTCGTACGGAAATTGCCAATTACACTATCTGGGATGATTTGAATGGCGATGGTATTCGCCAGAGCAATGAACAGGGTAGACCGGCATATATTTTGTGTGAGGATCCGGATGCTCCCGGTGGTGCTGGTTGTACGCCCGGTGAGTTGATGACAAATGTAAATAATAATAACTATGTTGGCCGTAATCGTGGTGCGTTTGGCGGTAATGTTTTGATCCAGGGCGGGGCCGAAGTATTATTCCCTTTGCCATTTATTAAGGATCAGCGTTCGATTCAAACTACTTTGTTCCTTGATGCGGGTAATGTGTTTGATACTGACTGCGGTAAATCCCAGGTGAATTGTTACGATGTGGATATTGATCACATGAACGCCTCCGTGGGTTTGGGTTTAACCTGGATATCGGGTTTCGGTCCTATGACATTTAGTATTGCCGAACCTATTAGGGAAAATGAAGCTGATCGTACAGAAGTGTTCCAGTTCTCCTTGGGGCAAACTTTCTAACAATAAATGTTTTATCTGATTATTTAAGAGGAAAAGATTGTGACTGTTACACAAAAACTATTCGCGGTGATGGCATTATCACTGGTATCTGCTGTGTCCTGGGCGCAGGGTAAAGTGGTTGTGCTTGATCCAACGGCTGCTGTGATGGGTACCGCTGCTGCCAAGGCAAAGTTTGATAAGCTGCAAAAAAGCGCTGAGTTTGCTGCTGCCAAAGCAAAACTGGATGGCCTGACAGCCGACATTAAAGCCCTGCAAGCTGAATATCAAAAAAATAAATCAGTGTGGAGTGCAGAGCAAATCGCCGAGAAAGAAAAGAAATTGCAAAGCCTGGGTCAAGATTACCAATTCCAGGGCAAAAAATTGCAATCTGAACAGCAGGCGTTAATGCAGCAAGTCATGCAAGAGCTTGGCCCAAAACTGGAAGCTGCGGTAAAGCAATTGGTTGAATCTGAAAATATTTCCATGATCGTCGATGCTAAATCGGTGATGATGGCGAAGCCGGAAAACGATTTAACTCCAAAAGTGACCGAACTGCTCAACAAAGCCAAGTAAGTTCAGGTTTATTGTGGCGCGCACTTATTTATTAGCTGATCTTGCCGTCTTGTTGGACGCCGAGTTAATCGGTGACCCGCAGCAGGAAATAAGTGCGTTGGCTACATTGCAAACTGCAACAGCCAGCGATTTAACATTTATTGCAAATCCCGCCTACAAAAAATACCTGCCTGCAACTGCTGCGGGTGCTGTTCTTATCCATCCTGATTTAGTTGACGAATTTGCAGGCAATAAACTGGTTGTGAAAAAACCTTATGTTGCTTATGCAAAAGCAACAAAATTTTTTGATTCATCCAGGGCTCCATTCTCCGGTATCCATCCGACCGCTGTTATTGGTGCTAATTGCCGGTTGGGTAACAATATATCCATTGGCGCCACTGCGGTTTTAGGGGATGGAGTGAAATTGGGTGACGGGGTTGTTATCGGGCCCGGTTGTTATATTGGTGACGATAGCGTGATTGGAGACAATACAACACTCGCTGCCAAGGTCAGTATTTACCATGGTGTAAGTATTGGTTCCGAGTGTCGTATACACAGCGGTGCTGTGATTGGTGCAGATGGATTTGGTTTTGCGCCTGATGCCGGTGAGTGGGTAAAAATTCATCAGCTGGGTGGTGTTGTGATTGGTAATAAGGTTGAAATAGGTGCGTGCACTTGTATTGATCGTGGTGCATTGGATAATACCTGCATAGGTGATGGTGTTATCATCGATAATCAGGTGCAAATTGCCCATAATGTCAGTATTGGGAAAGGTACTGCAATTGCCGCACAAACAGGAATTGCTGGCACTACTTCTATTGGCGAATATTGTACGATTGCGGGTGCAGTGGGTATTGTCGGGCACCTGACAATTACCGATAAGGTACATATTACGGCCATGAGTCTGGTAACAGGTTCAATTACTGAATCGGGCTCTTATTCTTCTGGAACTGCGCTTGGGCCAACCAAAGAATGGCGTAAGAACGCAGCGCGTTTTCGCCAGCTCGATAAATTGGCAACGCGTTTAATCAAACTCGACCGCAATAACAGCGGTGGGGAATAATTTTATTTTTGCTTGGGGTCATCGACCATGATGGATGTTAATGAAATTCGCGAATACCTTCCTCACCGTTATCCATTTTTGCTTGTGGATCGCGTCGTCGAGTTGGTTGAAGGCGAATCTATTGTCGCTTACAAAAATATCACCATCAATGAGGCGGTATTCAACGGTCATTTCCCCCAATTCCCCGTATTCCCCGGTGTGATGATTATCGAAGCCATGGCGCAAGCGTCAGGTATTCTCGGTTTTAAAACCATGAATAAAAAACCGCAGGACGGTTCAATTTATTTGTTTGCCGGTGCAGATGATGTTCGTTTCAAGCGCCAGGTTGTCCCCGGTGATCGTTTGCAGCTGGAATCGCGTGTAGTGTCTGAAAAGCGCGGTATCTGGAAGTTCGAATGTAAAGCCAGTGTTGATGGAGTTCTTGCTGCATCTGCCACCATTCTTTGTGCGGATCGCAGTATATAAGGTGAAATATTCATCCTTATTTTAGCAACGAGTGAGAAATTATTTTGATTCATCCATCTGCAATTATTCATCCGGATGCCAAACTTGCTGCTGATGTGGAAGTAGGGCCCTGGACTGTGATTGGCCCCGATGTAGAAATCGGTGAAGGCAGTGTGATTGCATCGCATGTTGTCATTAAAGGGCCAACCTGGATTGGTAAACACAATCGTATTTACCAGTTTTCTTCTATTGGTGAAGACACTCCGGATCTGAAATACAAAGGCGAGCCCACGCGCCTGGTTATTGGCGATCACAATACTATCCGCGAAGGTGTAACTATCCATCGCGGTACTGTGCAGGATCGTAGTGAGACAACCATTGGCAGCCACAACCTGCTCATGGCATATGTTCACGTTGGGCATGACAGCGTGATTGGTAACCACTGCATTCTGGTAAACAATACGGCATTGGCTGGCCACGTCCATATTGGCGATTGGGCAATCCTGAGCGGTTTTACCCTAGTCCATCAATTTTGCAAAATCGGCGCACACAGTTTTTCCGGAATGGGCACGGCGATTGGCAAAGATGTTCCGGCCTATGTCATGGTCAATGGTAGCCCGGCAGAAGCAAAAAATATCAATGTGGAAGGGCTGCGTCGCCGCGGTTTTTCCAAAGACGATATTGCTGTTTTGACCAGGGCTTATAAAACCATTTACCGCCGCGGGCTGACCCTTGATGAGGCCCTTGCAGAGTTGGATACCCAGGTCGCTGAGTGCGCGCCGCTGCAATTGTTAATCGATTCTTTAAAATCATCCGAACGCGGTATTGTTCGCTAGAACAATGCGCGCAGCGCGATAGATCCATTGTAAAAAATCCGGAGGGCTTGTGTCTGATCACATACACATAGGTATTGTTGTCGGAGAAGCCTCCGGGGATATTCTCGGCGCTGCATTGATGCGCGAGTTGCGCGCCCGTTTCCCTAACGCAGAATTCTCCGGAATCGGCGGCCCAAAAATGCTGGCCGAAGGTTTCCATTCCTATTTTCCCCAGGACCGTTTAGCGGTGATGGGATTGATTGAGCCGTTAAAGCGCCTGCCGGAATTGTTGCGTATCCGGAAGTTTTTGCGCGAGCATTTTATCGCCAACCCTCCGGCGGTTTTTATCGGCATAGACTCACCTGATTTTACGATTCCGTTGGAAGCATCGTTAAAAGAAAATGGCATCAAGACCGTTCATTATGTCAGCCCTTCTGTGTGGGCGTGGCGACAAAAAAGAATTTTTAAAATTGCGCGTTCAGTCGATTTAATGTTGACGCTGTTACCCTTCGAAGCAAAGTTTTATCAGGAGCATAATGTTCCGGTCGAGTTTGTTGGCCACCATCTTGCCGATGAAATTCCAATGCAGGTCGATAAAGTGGCGGCACGTAAAATATTGGGTTTGCCGGAAGAAGGGCGGATCGTCGCGTTGTTGCCCGGTAGTCGTTCATCGGAAGTTGAGCGCATGGGCGATTTATTTATGCGCACTGCAGTGTATTGCCTGGAACAAGACCCGAGCCTGCATTTTGTTATCCCGGCTGCAAATTCTGATCGCTACCGCCAATTGCATATCGAACTTAATGACTACGTCGATTTTCCTATTGAGCTGGTGCATGGCCATTCACATGAAGCCATGGCGGCGGCTGATGTGGTGTTAGTTGCATCAGGCACAGTGACACTTGAAGCGCTGTTATTAAAAAAACCGATGGTAGTTGCTTACAGGTTGGCAGCGTTGTCGCATTTGATTTTATCCTGGCTGGTAAAAACGCCCTGGATTTCACTTCCCAATTTGCTGGCCCAAAAAATGCTGGTCCCTGAATTAATCCAGGACAAGGCAACTCCGGAAACGCTGAGTCGTGCGGTGATGAATTATTTTGAAAATCCCGATCAGGCACAACAACTAAGCGATACCTTTGCCGCTATGCATAATGAGCTAAAACGCGACGCCAGCGCGCGCGCTGCCGATGCTATCGTGAAACTGATCGGTAAAAAATCCTGAGGTGATTGATGACTATTCTGGAACCATTTGTTACCAGTTATCGCGGCATTTTACTGGCTGGTTGTGATGAGGTTGGGCGCGGCCCGCTTGCGGGTGATGTCGTTGCTGCCGCCGTTATTCTTGATTTTGATAATCCTATTGCCGGTTTGGATGATTCGAAAAAGCTGACGGAAAAAAAACGCGAACAGTTATTTGATGAAATTCAAATCAAGGCGAAAAGCTGGTGTGTTGCGCGCGCATCGGTTGCGGAAATCGATAAGATCAATATTTTGCAGGCCAGTTTGCTGGCGATGACACGCGCTGTACAGGGTTTGCATATTCAGCCTGAACACGTGTTGGTAGATGGCAATAAATTACCAAAATGGAAGTACCAGGCAGAAGCGGTGGTGAAGGGTGATAGCCGTGTGGCGGCGATCAGTGCAGCTTCCATTCTGGCGAAGGTTACCCGCGACCGCGAAATGGTTTTACTGGATAAAGAATTTCCCGGCTATGGGTTTGCGGACCACAAAGGTTATCCCACTAAAGTGCATATGGATGCGCTGGAAAAATTGGGCATTACTCCCATACATCGCACCTCGTATGCACCCGTAAGAGCCAAAATAGAACAGATGCAACTCTTCTGACGTTTATTATTTTCGATTCAAGAAAACCATTATGCCCGCTGCCAATTTTGTCCATTTACGTTTACATACCGAATTTTCGCTGAGCGATAGCCTCGTGCGAATCAAGTCATTGGTGAAGCGTGTGGCTGAATTAAATATGCCAGCCTGCGCCATTACCGACCAAACCAACTTTTATGGCCTAATCAAGTTTTATAAAGCCGCTCAAGGTTCGGGCGTCAAACCAATTGCCGGTAGCGATTTCCGGGTTGCCAGTAGTGATGCGGAAGGCAAGCCTACGTTACTCACTTTGTTGGCGATGAATGACAAAGGCTATAAAAATATTATCGAATTAATTTCACGCGCGTGGCGGCAGGGGCAGCAACAGGGAGTTGCTTATATCCAACGTGAATGGGTGAGTGAATATAGCGAAGGTGTGATTGCACTTTCGGGAGGAAAATTTGGTGATGTCGGTATGGCATTACTCGGTGGGCGACAGGCACAGGCGCAGGAATTGTTAGCCGGTTGGATGCACGATTTCCCCAATCGCTTCTATCTGGAATTGCAACGTACTGGTCGCGAAAACGACGAAAACCATTTGCATGCGGCGGTAGCGCTTGCCAGTGAAATGAATTGCCCGGTGGTCGCCACCAATGATGTTCGGTTTTTAAAAGCCAGCGAATTCGAAGTGCATGAAGCGCGCGTATGTATCGGTGAAGGGCGAACGCTTGATGATCCACGGCGCGAGCGTCGTTACAGCGACCAACAATATCTTCGCTCCGCCGAAGAAATGACAGAATTATTCAGTGATATTCCGGAAGCTATTGCGAACACGATCGAAATTGCAAAACGCTGTACGATCAATATTCAAATGGGCAAATATTTTTTGCCTGAATACCCGGTGCCCGATGGTTTAACCGAGGCAGAGTTTTTCCGCAAAATTTCCCATGAAGGTCTGGAAGAACGCCTTGAGCGCATCCTGGATAAATCAGCTACTGATTATGCAGAGCGGCGCAAGGTTTATGAGGATCGCATTAATTTTGAACTGGATATTATTATCCAGATGGGCTTCCCCGGTTACTTCCTGATCGTAATGGATTTTATCCAGTGGGCCAAAGACCACGATATCCCGGTAGGGCCGGGGCGTGGTTCGGGGGCGGGGTCATTAGTTGCCTATTCACTGAAAATTACCGACCTTGACCCACTGCAATACGATTTACTGTTCGAACGTTTCCTCAATCCGGAACGTGTTTCCATGCCCGACTTCGATATCGATTTCTGCATGGACAACCGCGATAAAGTTATTTCCTACGTAGCCGATAATTACGGTCGCGATGCGGTAAGCCAAATTATTACCTTTGGTACCATGGCCGCAAAAGCGGTGGTGCGCGATGTGGCGCGCGTGCAAGGAAAGTCTTACGGCCTCGCTGATAAATTATCAAAAATGATTCCGCCCACACCGGGTATGACGCTCGCGCAAGCGCTGGAAGAAGAGCCACAGTTAAAAGAATTTATTGCGATAGATGGCGATGCCGGTGAAATCTGGGAAATGGCCGTGCAGTTGGAAGGCCTCACCCGTAACGTTGGTAAACACGCCGGTGGTGTAGTCATTGCGCCTACAAAATTGACCGATTTCGCACCCTTATTTTGCGATGAAACCGGCAGTGGTCTTGTTACGCAATTTGATAAAGGCGACGTTGAAGAAGCGGGCCTTGTTAAATTTGACTTCCTCGGTTTGCGTACGCTCACGATTATCGATTGGGCACGCATCATGATCGATAAACAGCGCGTGAAAAAAGGTGAGGCACCACTCGATATCAGTGCGATTCCGCTTGATGATCCCAAAACATTTGGTTTATTAAAACGCGCAGAAACTACCGCGGTATTCCAGTTGGAATCCCGCGGTATGAAAGATCTGATCAAACGTTTGCAGCCGGATAATATCGAAGACCTGATTGCATTGGTGGCGCTCTTTCGCCCGGGCCCGTTGGAATCGGGCATGGTGGACGACTTTATCAACCGTAAACACGGCCGCGCCCAAGTGGCTTATCCCGATGCAAAATTCCAGCATCACACGTTAAAACCGGTATTGGAGCCAACCTACGGCGTAATTGTTTACCAGGAACAGGTAATGCAAATTGCGCAGGTACTTGCCGGTTACACGCTCGGCGGTGCAGACATGTTGCGCCGTGCGATGGGTAAGAAAAAGCCGGAAGAAATGGCCAAGCAGCGTTCGGTGTTTGAAGAGGGTGCAAAAAACCAGGGTGTTGATCCTGAGCTGGCGATTAAAATTTTCGATCTGGTAGAAAAATTTGCGGGCTATGGTTTTAACAAATCGCACTCGGCTGCTTACGCCATTGTTTCGTACCAAACAGCCTGGTTAAAAGCGCATTACCCTGCGCACTTTATGGCGGCAACCATGTCATCGGACATGGATAAAACCGATAAGGTCGTTACCTTTATCGAAGAATGCCGCACCATGAAATTGAAACTATTACCGCCGGATGTGAATTCCGGTGAATTTCATTTTACGGTGGATGACGCGGGCCGGATTATTTATGGTTTGGGCGCAATCAAAGGTTTGGGTGAAGGTCCGGTTGAATCCATTATTGCCGCTCGTAACGAAGGCGGGCCATTCAAGGATTTATTTGATTTCTGCGCACGCGTTGATCCGCGTAAAGTAAATAAACGCGCATTGGAAGCTATTATTCGCTCCGGTGCGGCAGATCGTTTGGGGCCAACTTATGACTCAGGCAATCATCTTATTGACCATGATCGCGCCGTGATGTTTGCTTCAATGGGTGAAGCGGTAAAAACGGCGGAACAAGCGGCCGCTAATTCCAATGCCGGTATGATGGATTTATTCGGTGCGGTTATTGCTGAAGAGCAATCGACAAAAGATGTCTACGCGGATTTTCGACGCACTCGCACCTGGACCATGAAAGAGCGACTGAACGCGGAAAAAGAAACGCTGGGACTTTATTTGACCGGGCACCCCATCGATGAATATGAAAGTGAGTTGGAACACCTGGTCAGTGCGCGTATCGCCAATTTAAAACCTGAAAAAAGTAACCAGACAATTGCCGGATTAATTATTTCCCAGCGCATCGTAAAAACCAAACGTGGCGATAATATGGCTATTGTTACCCTGGATGATCGCACCGGGCGCATGGATGTAACGGTCTTTGCGGAAACCTTGAATAATGCGCGCGATGTTTTATTGAAGGATGGCTTGTTAATTATCAGTGGCCAGGTTCGTTACGATGACTTCAGTGGCATGTTAAAAATGAGTGCCGACAATTTGCGTTTGCTTGCCGATGTGCGCCAGGAAAAAGTGAAGGAATTATCTCTTGAATTGGAGTCCGGTATTTTATCCGCAAGCTTTGCGCGCGACTTTGCCGAGATTCTTGAACCTTACCGCCAATCCCCCCAACAAGAGGCGCGCTGCGGTTTGGTTATCGACTATATCCGCAGCGATGCGCGCGCACAAATGCGTCTGGGTGCCCAATGGAATATCCGGCCGGAAGATGAATTACTCCAGCGTCTGCGCGATGCCTATGGCAGCAGCAGGGTCCGTTTGATTTATTAATGGGTAATCCTGTAACCGGTATATTTCACCCATTTATTGGTAATGGAATGATAAATAGCTGCTGCCGGGATCAATGCAAAAAATAGCGCCAGGGCTTGCTATTGGCTTCCTGAATCTCATTGGAAAAGATCGACTAAATCGCCCTTTTCGCGTAAGGTAGCGGGCCAAATATGGCACCCGTACCGGTGGTTAAAAAGCCGCCGACATGCGGAATGCATTTACCCTATTAAGTTAAAACGGTACTTTTTACGTAAACGGTACTTCTACTGGATTAAGAGCTTGCTATGAATCTGAATTATCTGGATTTTGAACAGCCCATCGCCGAACTTGAAGGCAAGATTGAAGAGCTGCAGCTCGTTGGTAATAGTTCTGATGTCAATATTGCTGATGAAATCGCCAAGCTGCGCGAAAAAAGTACCAAGCTGACAGAAAGCATTTACGCCAAGTTGACTGCCTGGGACATCGTTAAAGTTGCCCGCCACCCGTTGCGCCCTTATGCATCCGACTATATTTCCCGCGTGTTCACTGATTTTGACGAACTGCATGGTGATCGTCACTTTGGTGATGACAAGGCAATTATTGGTGGCGTAGCGCGTCTGGATGGCAAACCGGTAATGGTTATCGGTGAAGAAAAAGGCCGCACTGTGCATGAAAAAGTGATGCGTAACTTTGGTATGCCGCGCCCGGAAGGTTATCGTAAAGCGCTCCGTTTGATGGAGATGGCCGAGCGTTTCAAGTTGCCAGTGTTAACGCTGATCGACACTCCCGGTGCTTACCCGGGGATTGACTCGGAAGAGCGTGGTATTTCTGAATCTATCGCCCAGAACCTGGCGGTGATGTCGCGCTTGCGCACCCCGATTGTTTGTACCGTTATCGGCGAGGGTTCGTCGGGTGGTGCATTGGCGATTGGTGTGGGCGATCATTTGAACATGTTGCAATACTCCACTTACTTTGTTATTTCCCCGGAAGGTTGCGCCAACATTATCTGGAAAACGGTTGCCAAAGCACCGGAAGCGGCGCAAGCAATGGGTGTGACCTCCAAAGTGTTGCAGGATTTGGGAATTGTTGATGAAACTATCCCTGAGCCATTAGGCGGCGCGCATCGCAATCTGGATGAAATGGCGAGAAAATTACAGGAACGTTTGGTTTCTCAAGTGGATCGCCTAAGTAAAGAACCTATTGATGCCTTATTGGAGCGCCGTTACCAGCGCTTGATGAGTTACGGAAATTAAGAAAACTATTGTTTGATAAAAAAACCGCTGATGAAAATCAGCGGTTTTTTTATGGAGAATTAATAAGGATAGGGCGATGTTCCAAAAGCATTATTCAATAACGGCCGCAACAGCTGCTCGTTAGTGATTCGTTCACCACCGTTTTCTTCCTTGTATTTGATACTGAAAAAATAATCCTTACCGCCAGGAATGGTAACTTCCTTGATGGTTATTGCTATTGCAGTCAACCGATCAAAGTCTTCCTGCGGTACAGGTGCCGGGACATAAATAGTTTTTTGTCCTTTGCCTTGCCAAAGTGCTTCGATAACAAAGCCTTCTCTCGGTCCATTAACCTGGCTTTCTACCGGTGCGTAAGTCAGTGTATCTTTCAGGGAAAGAGTCAGCGGTTTTGAGTCAATCGTAGTTGTTGCAACATCTGCTATTTTCGCAACAGTTATATCGCGCAGGATTCCATTAACCGTAAACAGTGGTTGTCCTTTAGGGGCTGCCTCCGGCTGGATAAACGCGGATTGTTCTGAAATCGAAACTTCAATGCGCGGGTTGGATTGCAAAGGCCGATTAAAATCCACACCTCTTACGTCTACAAATACCTGGCGATAAATCCAGGCGTCATCAACAATTGCGCGATAAAGATCAGGTTCAATCTTTTTAAACCCGGTTGCGACCAATTTAGCGGCGTTGGGAAAGCTGACCTCAAGAGAATTAATTTGTACATCAGGGGTCAGCGGATCTTTATTGACTTTAAAAACGACGGCTTTAGGTTGATTAAAATTCAGGTTGGGATATTGAATTGGACCTGGTAACGAATTAATCGCGGTAAAATCATATTCAAAGGTTTTAGCGTAGGTAGATGCACTGAGGATGCTAAACAGTGTTACACCTATATTACGGGCAAACTTATTCATGTGAACTCCTTGTTTAATTAAATTAACCCTGCTGTTGCAGGGCTGCTTAACCCTAGCAGAACCAATAAAAATTTAGCAAACTTTAATTGTCGCGATTAAAAATACTGTCGCGGAGTTCACGGAAAATGTTGCGGCGACGCGGTTGGTTTTCCGTATTGGGTTGATCATCTATTACTCGTGCTTGCGGGATTTCCTGTAATACACGGAAACCAATATTTTTGCGGGACTTTGTGGCGGTAAACGCAATTTGTGAGTAAGCCGTAATGTTTTCCACTTTACTGGTAAATGCACCACCGCGCACGGCGCGTTTTAAACAAGCTGTTTGTGGGTTGGCCGATGGGTTTGGTGTGTCGGCGCAATCGCTGGTCCATTCGGCAACATTTCCTGCAGTATCATGCAATCCAAAATCATTGGGCGGAAATGCACCAACTACCTGGGTTTTATTATCAAAAAAACTGTCCCACCAGCTTTTGCAACCAAAGCGACAGTTGGTGCGATTACGGGCATCTTCAGCATTATTACCCCACCAATAACTGCTGGTGGTATTGCCGCGTGCTGCGTATTCCCATTCGGCTGCGCTGGGCAGGCGGTAGGTTTTTCCCGTGGTTTTATTGAGCCAGTTTATGTAGGCATTGGCATCATCCCAGCTTATATTAATAACCGGACGCTCGCCTCGGCCCCAGCCATCATCATCGGGTAGGGCACGATTAGTTTCGATGGCAAAAAAATCATATTCATTAAAAGTAATTTCGTAGCGGCTGATATAAAAATCGCGCTCAATAGTAACCTGGGCACCCTGAATATTCGGGTTGCCCATCAAAAATGTTCCGGCTTTTATCAATACTAATTCCGGTAGCGGTAATGTGTTGGTTGCTTGTATTTGATTGCTTTTTTGCAGTGCTATATCAATCGATGAATTCTGTGCGCTTAAGCGAACCCATTTCTTTTTGGTGCTGAAACCAGGGTGACTGATTTCCAAATGATAAACGCCGGCGGGTAATTCAATCCCAGGCGCATATTTTTCGCGGATATTAAGGATGCGTACGCGCGCCTCTTTAGGGATGGGATTAACCGTTAATGGAATGAGCGTCGGGCTATCAACGCTATTATCCTGCCCGCTAATACTTGCCCATTGTTCTTTTGCTGAGGGTTTTTCATCGTTAAAAAATACTTGCCAGCCGAATAGTGCAAAGCCAAGGATCAAAACCGCGTAAATACCTAAGCGTGTAATCAAGCCGGAATCTTTTACTGTTTCAATAGTCGTGTGTTGTGGAACCGTGGCAGAAATACGTGTGGCAAATTGGGTATTTGTATTGGTGATTAACGTAGGTGCCGCTTTTGTTGAGGTTGGGCGTGACGCATCGTTTTTTTTATTTAGCCCTAACAGCTGCCTGGTTTTGGTGTTAATTAATTGTGCATCCTGGCCAACTATTCGCCCCAGTGTTGCAAATAGCGATAGTGAAAATGATTTTGCTTTGGGCGCTGTTATTTGCGGATTGTGCAGGGAAATATTTTCCAACGCTTCGATTAATTCCCGCGCGGTTTGGAAACGTTGCTCCGGTTCCTTTTCCAATAGGATATCCAGTAAAGGTTGCAATGCAGCAAACTGTTCAGGCAATGCCGGTGGTGGTTCATGGATATGTTTTACGCTGATAGCCAGAGAACTATCCGCATGAAATAATTTTTCACCGGTGAGCATTTCATAAAGCACAACTCCCAGGCTGTATAAATCCGAGCGACCATCACTGGGTTCGCCTTTGGCTTGCTCCGGGCTCATGTAATAAGGAGTACCTATTACGGTACCAACCTGAGTCATATTGGCTTTGGATTTGATTGTCCGTGCAATGCCAAAATCCGTAAGCACGGGCGAGCCATCTTCGCGGAATAAAATATTTTCCGGCTTGATGTCACGATGCATATAACCTTTGCTGTGTGCTTGCTCAAGAGCGGCAGCAATACCAATCGTTATTTTGATCGCTTGTTCAGGGGTAATCCCCAGTTTGATTTTTTCATCCAGCGAGCCCTTGGGCAAAAACTCCATGGAAATATAGTTAAATCCTTCGTGTCGGCCAATGTCGTAAATCGGAATAATATTGGGGTGGGAAAGCTGGCCAATAATATTGGCCTCGCGTTGAAAACGCTGGTGAAATTCAGGGTCTTTATCCAGCAGCGGTTTCATAATTTTTAATGCAACCGTGCGCCCCACACTGTGTTGCGTCGCCAGGAATACGGTTGCCATACCGCCCGCATTGATTTTCTTGATGATTGTATAGCCAGGTATTTGCATTTTTATAAATCAAGCGAATGTGCATCAACAAATGAATGAGAATCAGGTCGCGCTATTTTAGCGGAGATAACTGAATAAAAACTGGCTAGCTTTCAAAAAATATATGGCTTCCAAAAACCACCTGGTTTTTCAAATTGTCCGGTTTCCAAAATTTTCAGGGGGCGAAAAGCAACTCGCGGGCGCAAATCCTTTTGCGCCAATGTAACCGATTATTTTTTTGGGGAAGGCCGTTTACCTGCTGGTTTGGTGCCAGACGATGGTTTTCCTGCCGGGCGGTTGGTGTGTGCCGGTTTTGCGGTTTGTTGCGCATTGAACTTTTTAGCGCTCTCGAATTTATCGCCAAACGCTTTTGCAGCCGGTTTTTGCGCGTGGGCAGCTGGCTTTCCTGCGCTTGATGATTTCCCCGCAGGTTTTCCGTTTGTGGAAGGTTTACCTGCAAATGATTTTCCCGCGCCGCGCGCATTGGGATTATGGCCGCGTTGGTTACTGCGACTTTTTTCTGTGGCTTCATCCGGTACCAGCGCAGAAATACTGGCACCGATCAAATGCGGTTTACGCATTTTGCGCAACGCTTCGCGAATAATTGGCCAGTTAGCGGGGTCGTGGTAGCGCAATAATGCTTTCTGCAAGCGACGCTGCTCTATACCGCGCGGTATTGCGATTTTGCTGCTCTTGTAAGTCAATTTTTTCAGCGGATTGCGCTCGCTTACGTACATTGCTGTGGCCAGCGACATCGGTGACGGATAAAAAGTTTGTACCTGATCTACTTCAAAGTTGTTTTTCTTCAACCAGAGTGCAAGGTTAAGCATATCTTCATCGCGAGTGCCCGGATGGGCGGCAATAAAATAGGGAATTAAAAATTGTTCCTTGCCCGCTTCTTTCGAGAATTTATCAAACATACGTTTGAACTCGTAGTAGCTGGTCATTTTCGGTTTCATCATTTGTGCGAGCACATTGTCTTCGGTGTGCTCCGGCGCGATTTTTAAATAGCCGCCCACGTGATGGGTTACCAATTCTTTTACATACTCAGGATCTTGTACCGCCAGGTCGTAACGCAAACCGGATGCGATGGAGATCGTATGCACACCGCGAATTTTGCGTGCTTCGCGATACAAATTGGTGGTGTGTTTATGGCTGGTGGTTAAATTTTTACAAATTGTGGGATGCACACATGACAATCGGCGGCATTTGCTCAGCGTCGGCATATCTTTGCACGTGAGGCGATACATATTTGCCGTGGGGCCACCCAGATCGGAAATATGGCCGGTAAACCCCGGGACTTTATCGCGGATATCTTCAATTTCTTTCAGGATCGATTCCTGTGAACGGCTCTGGATAATTCGCCCTTCGTGCTCAGTGATCGAACAGAAAGTACAGCCGCCAAAACATCCGCGCATAATATTTACGGAAGTTTTAATCATGTCGTATGCAGGGATTTTTTGTTTGCCGTAAACAGGGTGCGGTATGCGCGCATAAGGCAAATCAAATACACCATCGAGCTCGTCGGTTTCCAATGGAATCGGCGGTGGATTAATCCAGACTTCGCGGTTTTCGTGTTTTTGAATCATCGGGCGTGCGTTAAACGGATTTGCCTCCTGATGCAATACACGCGATGCATGGGCGTAAAGTATTGGATCTTTGCGCACTTTATCGAACGATGGTAAACGCACGTAGACTTTTTCGTTATCCACCAGATCGCTGCGATTTTGCAACGGCATGGGAATGATGCGAATGGGCTGTGGTTCATTGGGATCAAGTGCTTTTTCGCTTTCAAGTCCTTGGGCGGGGCAGCCTTGTGTCTGGAGCTTTTCTTCATTTACTGCCAGCGGATTCAATACGGCAATTTGCTCCGCCATTTTTTCCGGATCAAGTTGGCGCAAACCGACTTGGGAATTATTGATATCAGCTTGTGCCGCATCGACAACTGATTTGCTGTTGTGTTGGTATTCATAAGGATTAGGCAATTTATCAATATTACCTGGCCAATCGATGCGTGTCGAATCAATTTCGGTCCAGCCCGCGGGCGGTTCCTTTTTGATAACCACTGTGCCGCGAATGTTATCCAGCTCTTTAATATTTTTTCCAGCGGCGAGTGAGTGTGCAACTTCCGCAATCGCGCGCTCAGCATTGCCGTATAACAAAATATCGGCAGTGGCATCGATCAATACTGAACGGCGGACTTCGTTGCTCCAGTAATCGTATTGGGCAATACGACGCAAGCTGGCCTCAATTCCGCCGAGCACAATCGGTACATCTTTGTAAGCTTCCTTGCAGCGCTGGCTGTAAACCGTCACCGCACGGTCGGGGCGTTTTCCCCCCTGGCCACCGGGTGTGTAAGCATCATCGGAACGCAGGCGCAGGTCGGCAGTGTAGCGGTTGATCATGGAGTCCATGTTGCCCGCGCTAACGCCAAAGAACAGGTTGGGTTTGCCTAATGCTTTAAAGGGTTCGGCACTTTTCCAATCCGGCTGGGCGATGATGCCGACGCGGAAACCCAATGATTCCAAAAACCGGCCAATCACGGCCATTCCAAAACTGGGATGGTCCACATAAGCATCACCACACACAATGATAACGTCGCAGCTATCCCAGCCTAATTTATCCATTTCCTGCCGGCTCATCGGCAGGAACGGCGCAGGCTTATAGGTTTTGGCCTGGGCGTGGATGTTGGGTTTGGCGTAGGAAAACAGGTGTTTGGCGGTGTTGCTCATGATCAGGTACGGCATTGGGTAGGAATCAGGCGGCTATTGTCCCAGAAATAGGGCGTGGGCAATAGATTTTTTTAGCGGGCCCGCCTGAATGGCAAGTGGACTATTCCATCGTAAAGACATGGTTAGCGAATATGTTCCCCAGCCGATGACAGTTTTTTATTGCTGATTCTTCCCGGCGCATTGGATCGCAGGATAAATATTTCCTTAATTGTGAGTTGCTCTGCGCAGAATATCCTCATAACCACCTTCGTTTATCGCATTGGTAAAACCAATCGATTGCAAAATTTGTTGGGCGATGCCGGAGCGATTGCCGGAACGGCAATAAAGGTGAATGGTCGCGTTTTTGTCGGTGGTAATTTCGCTGATGCGCGGGGCGATTTCTTCATAAGGGATATGGGCGGCGCCCTCAAGGTGACCTGCGTTAAATTCGTCGGCAGTGCGTACATCGATCCAAAAGCTATTGGTAGTAGTAGACATAATCAAGGGAAAACCTGCAGGTAAGTTATTAATACTCCGATTCTACAAGCGTATGGCTTGGTTTAACGGGGGTGGGGGTATTGTTACGAATCAGGCAGTGAATGTGAAGCCCCGGAAGAGTTACAAAGCTCCTCCGGGGAGACAGGACTTAGCCTGAACGTTTTGATGTTACTGCAGTTGCCGGTGCAGTTTGTGCAGGCGCTGCCTGGAATGTGACGCCATTGTTATTGAGATAGTTTTCCATATCCTGTTTACGCGCAGGCAGGAATACATTGTTCAATGCGGGAGATAGCGGGAACACGCCGCCAGAGGCAAACTCGCTAACATGGACAAAGCCCAAAGTATCTGGCCAAGCTATACCATTACCAATAGAGTTAGGGTTATTGCTGGCAGTGAGGCCAAAGAAACTCGGTTGATGACAGCCACCACAAGTCATTGCTGTTGCGCGGTTAACCACTTGTTGAGGGGTTAAAGCACTACCCAATTGCGATAGCCTTGAGCTAATTTGGTTAGAGAATACGCCGCCGGGAATAAAGTTTGCCGGCGCTCCAAAATTATTTTCATTGATTGGCCCGGATGCATGGCTTTGCACATTGTTGTGCGCATTGTTGGCAACTGTCAGCGTGAAGGTTGCCGGATTTCCAAGCAAGCTTCCGATGTTATTAATAAAATCACTTCTGAATGCAACGGATCGGCTGTCGGTATTGGTATCAGTAAATAAACTGCTTACCGGATTGCTTTTCACCGTAGCAACTTGCAATGTGTTTTTACCATTTTCAATAACCGCTTTATATTCCTTGAGGTTCCAGGAACTGCCACTTAAGAATTGATTGGTTCTGATTTGCCCGGTGTTTGCAGCAAAGTGTTGAGGACTAATTGGAGCAAGCACATTTGATGCAGGTATGCCACTAAAATAGAAACTACGCAATGTGTTTGCGCGCGTTGTTGCATTATTTTCATTCGTTAAATTTTTCCATAAATTCTGAATAGGCAAACATCCACTGGCTACCCCGGGTGTGGGATTGGGCACTAAGGCTTCAAATATAATGAAATTTCTTCCACCTGACGGACGACCAAAAATCATGCGGTATTCTCCGCAATCCTGAAGTGTGGTTTTATTTCGCAAATCGAAGCGGTTTACCAACGCAATTGGGCGGTAGCTGGAGATAAATTGCGCAGCTTGAGAGGCTTGTATTCCTTCTTCAGGGCGGCACTCAACAGGAAATCCATTCAGGGTACCGGTACATCTGGTAACGCCGGTCAGCACTTGCGTATTTGCCGGATTTTGGGCATCCCACATCCGGGCAAAAAGTTGGGTACCGTTGATGGGATCTGCCGGGTTGCTCGTCGACATTTGCGCAGCCAGTGCGTTCATCACGCTTAACAAGCTGAAATCAGCAGCATTAAGTGTTGCTTCGTCGTGCACGAAGAGGGATCGATCAACATTTACCGATACCAATTGCGGGCCATTGCGATTAACGATTGCAGTGAAGTTGTGTACTACCGGGCCATTTCCTATTCCCGGTGTTACTTCTTTTAATACGTACTGATAAGTGCCAGTTGCTTTTCCAGTGACAGTAACTTTGGAATTTGCATTGGAGCCCACAAAAAGTTTTACTTCCTGACCATTTACTATTTCTGAAAGGTCCACAATTCCAAATGCGTTAGTCCATTGGATTTCATAATTTCCAGTCGTGCTGGGTTTGGGGTTGACTGTGATGGTAATTGCAAAAGCTGTTGAAGTAGAACAGAGGGTAAATAAGATGGCGAGTAACGATTGGGTCGCAATGAGTAAATTTCTAATAGACATACAATAATTTCCTTTCAATAAATTTTAATGTTCCTGATGGAATTAACTACTAAATCTTTAATTATTTACCTGTTTTTTTTATAGGCATCACCTCCTGCCGATGATTAATTTTCGTCAATGGCTATTGTTTGGTAAAAATAATGAAAATAAATTTTCTAGGCTCGCTTAAAAAGCAGGAAGCCCAAAGTATTTATCTGGATCAGCGGGAGTTTTGTAGATGTGTAGTTTGGTGTATGTGGCTTTTTTTAATTATTCATGCCCCTGGATGGGCTGAAATTATAAGGTATCACTCTAATAGTTTTTATATCTTTGCAAAATAGCATTTTTATGAAATTTCTTTTTCGAAGCGGTATTTGGCGACAGTTTTTCTGTTTGGTGTACTTTATAACTTGGATTTTATAGAAAAGTCAAAAGCCTGCCGGATGCAGGCTTTTTGGTAATTTATGCGTAACGCTACACACTGGCAAGCAAACGATCATATTTACGGCTCAACATATCGTAAAACTGCTCACGCACTTGCACGATGGCATTCTTGAGTGCGGTAATTTGTTCAAGGGAAATATCTTTACGGCCCACATACACCTGCTTGCGGTACACGGCAATTTTGGCACCGTACAAACGCAGGCTGCGCTCCAGGTTTTTTTCACCCAGCATTAATAATTTTGCTTCGGCTTCCGCCATTTTTTTGAATTCGGCGACCAGTTCGGTATTAACGCTTTCCAGTTCGATGCGGCGCGCTTGCGGCCAGCGTTCGCCGAATTGAATGGATTCCACCACCAGTGACGAATATTTGGCGAATATGTGGGAGACCGTGCCCACCTGGCTGGAGACATCTTCCAGGATCTGGATGCGGCGATTATCGCCCGCGGTATTGGCGGATTGTTGGGAGCCGCCGCTGCGGCGCAGTACAACCCAGGCGGTAACGGCGGCGATCAACGCACCCAGGCCGATTTTTAATGATGTGTCAGTGATTTGTAAAAACAGTTCGTTATCCATATGCATTGCCCCTCTGTCAGAAAAACGACGGTTCTCTATTGATAGAGGGGTATGAGCAAAATCCAGGCCAGAGCCACACGTCAATAATGTGGCTCCAGTTATCGTGGTGTGACTTATTTATGTTGTGGATTGTGATCGGGTGTATGTTGTGGATTGAGATCGGGAAGCAGGGCGGTAAAAATCCCTAGCAGCGGTAAATAAGCGCAGCAGTGGAAGACGAAAATAATATCCGTAGCATCTGCCAATCCGCCCAATGCCGCAGCGGATATACCACTCAAACCAAAGCTCAAGCCAAAAAACAATCCGGCGATCAAGCCGACTTTTCCCGGCACCAATTCTTGCGCAAACACAACAATTGCCGAGAACGCGGATGACAAAATCAGGCCGATTACTACGCTGAATACTCCTGTCCAGAACAAATTGCAGTAGGGCAGTAACAGCGTGAAGGGCGCGGCGCCGAGGATCGATACCCAAATCACCAGTTTGCGGCCAATCTTGTCGCCTAACGGGCCGCCGGCAAATGTCCCTATCGCTACCGCCGCCAAAAATATGAACAGGAATAATTGCGCGGATTCTACTGGCTGGTGGAAGCGCTCGATCAGATAAAAGGTGTAATAGTTGCTGAGGCATGTCATGTACACGAACTTGGAAAATATCAGCAAACCTAAAATGGCCAGTGCAGTAATGACTTTGTTGCGCGGCAAGTGATTTACCGTTGCCACGCGTTTTGCCCCCAGTGCCGCGTGGGTGCGCACAACCCAGCGGCTCACGCTGAACAATACGATGATCCCCAGCACCGCGAACACAGTAAACCAGCCCACACTGGTTTGGCCGCGTGGGATAATAATCGCCGCTGCCAGCAATGGTCCGAGGGCAGAACCGCTATTACCTCCTACCTGGAAAAACGACTGCGCAAACCCGAAGCGACCACCCGATGCCATGCGCGCAACACGCGATGCTTCCGGGTGAAACGTCGATGAACCCAGGCCGACAAACGCGGAGGCAATCAATAAACCGGCGTAACTGTTCACTACCGCGAGCATGATCAACCCGATCAGTGTGAACACCATACCGATAGGCAATAAATAGGGCTTGGGGTGTTTATCGGTATAGAGGCCAATCGCCGGCTGGAGGATAGATGCAGTCAACTGGAACACCAGCGTGATCATTCCTATCTGGGTAAAACTCAGGTCATAGCTGGTTTTCAGCATTGGATAGATGGCTGGCAATATCGCCTGGATCAAATCGTTCAGGAGATGGACAAAGGCAACAGCACCCACGACCGGCAACACCAGTTTGGTCGCGTCAAATTCAGCAGGCGTAAGGGGTTGGTTTGGAATAGATTCCATTTTGCTCATGGTGGCAGGTATCTCCGGGGAATGGGTTCCATGGCAGTATAAAGATCCAAAATAAACAGAAATGACATAAACTGTCGAATAAGTGACAAGTTGAAAGAGCCTGGAATGAGTATTGTCTATCAACGCAGCCCCGAAGAATTACAAGACGTGCCGCGGCCGATTGTGGCCTGGAGCGGGCATTACGCCAATGGCGACGAAATTCCGTCGC
Source organism: Gammaproteobacteria bacterium (assembly GCA_021151835.1). Lineage (GTDB taxonomy): Bacteria > Pseudomonadota > Gammaproteobacteria > Pseudomonadales > Cellvibrionaceae > Cellvibrio. The sequence goes on along the minus strand of JAGKWO010000018.1, from coordinate 52,740 downwards.
ATACCCATCCGCGCGCGCAATTACTCTATGCGGTTGAAGGAGTGATGCGCGTAATTACGCCGGATAGCGTCTGGACCATCCCGTCCCATCGTGCATTGTGGGTGCCGCCCGGTGTAGAGCATCACTCGTTCATGATGAGCGATCTGGAAATGCGCACCTTGTTTGTGAGTGCCGACATTCCCTTGTCGCCCGGTAAGGAATGCCGCGCAATTTCGGTGTCGGGATTATTGCGTGAATTGATTTTAGGCCTGTTGGAGGAGCCGGCGGAATACTCGATCCCGGGGCGCGGCGAACATCTGGTCGCGTTAATCCTGAGTGAGATTGATCGTGCCGCAACGCAAGCGGTGCAAATTCCCTGGCCGCAGGATCGGCGTTTGCAAACCGTTTGCCATTTGCTCATGAACACCCCGGGTGTCGCGCGCACGATTGAAGAATTGGCGGAACTGGCCGGTGCCAGTGCGCGCACGCTGATCCGGTTATTTCCTAAAGAAACCGGAATGAAATATCGCCAGTGGGTGCAGCAAGTGCAACTCGCCGATGCACTTTGCCGGCTTGGTCGCGGTGAGAGTATTGCGCGTATTTCCGATGCGCTGGGCTATGCAAATCCGAGCGCTTTTTCGGCGATGTTTAGACGCACCTTCGGTGTAGCGCCCAATCAATATTTGCAAAAAGGTAATGAGCGATAAGCCATTCAGTTGAGTTTTTTATCGCCCTGGAAATAGCGTGGATTTTCTTTTAATGGTTTTAATAAACCTTCCAGGCCATTCAAACGGATTTCGTACATCAAACCCAATAAATTGCCGAGTTTTCCTTTGGGAAAACCTTCGCGCGCCATCCATACCAGATAATGTTCGGGAATGTCGGCGATAACATGGCCGGCGTACTTGCCGTAGGGCATGGGGGTGGTAACCAGATCTTTTAACAACTGCGGATCAAACGGAAATTCGTCCACATTAACCACCGGCGAGTTTTACAGTGAAGCCGCGCTTTTCCAGCTCTGCTTTTAATTTATCGCGCTGGTCGCCCTGGATTTCAATCACGCCATCTTTTACCGAACCACCAACACCACAGAGTACTTTCAGGGCTTTAGCGAGATCTTTTAATTTGGCTTCGTCCAGCGGCACACCGGTAACGGTAGTCACGCCTTTGCCATTGCGCCCCGCCGTTTCACGGCGAATACGCACAATACCGTCGCCTTGCGGAATTGCGGCCGCCGGTTTTTCTTCTTTAACGCGGCCTGTTTCAGTGGAATAAACGAGGCGGGAGTTTTTGTCTTTGCTCATGATGTGATCTCTTGCGAATGCATGGCCAATTCTACCTGCCGAGGCTGTTAGAATGCCACGCACTACATTGCAGGAATCGGTTATGACAATTGAAGTAAAAGGGCAATGGTCCCCGGAATGGCAACCGCTGGTGGATGCCTTTGCAGCCAATTTTGCTATGGGCGAAGCCGGGGCGGGGGTGGCGTTGCATTATCGCGGTGCGCTGGTGGTGAATATCTGGGCTGGCCAGCGCAGTAATAAACTGGCGGGTATTGAGGCGCGTGAGTGGGACGAGCAGACGCTGGTGAATATTTTTTCGGCGGGTAAAGGGCTGGTTGCCATTTGTGTTTTGCAATTGATTGCCGAGGGAACCCTGGCGCTGGATGAACCTGTGGCGGGGCTTTGGCCTGAATTTGCGCAAGCCGATAAAGGTGCGGTTACATTGCGCCAGTTGTTGTGCCATCGCGCCGGTTTATCGGCGTTTCATCAGCACATCGCCAACGAGCAAATATTTGCCTGGCACACTATGGCAACGGCGGTTGCTGCTGAATTGCCCTGGTGGATTCCCGGTACGGCGCAGGGTTATTCGCCATTTATGTTTGGTTGGGTGCTCGGTGAAATTATCAAGCGCGCCAGTGGCTTTGCGAGTGTGAATGATTATTTCCAGGCGAAAGTGGCCGGGCCTTTGGGGGTGAATTGCCATTTCGGTGTGCCGGATGCCTTGCTCGATAACATTGCCGATACCGGTCCGTTAAAACGCCCTGCCGGTTTACCGAATTTTGCTACCGGTGCCGATAGTATCGCCCTTGGAAAAATGATGAAGGCTGATCCGCGCGGGGTAACCAATCGCGCATTTTCCAACCCCATCAGTTTGATGACCGCAACCAATTCGCGCGAATGGCGGCAAGCGCAAATTCCGGCTGCCAATGCCCACGCTGATGCGCGTGCACTCGCCACGATTTTCGGCAATCTTGCTAGCGCCAGCGGATTATTGGATGAATCCGTTTTGCCGCTTTGCTGGCAAGAGCAAACGTTCGAACAGGATCAAACGCTCGGTCTGCCGTTGCGTTTCAGCCATGGATTTATGTTATCGCAACACCAGCGTGCAGATTGCCGTTATGGTCGCGGCGCGCGCGCGTTCGGGCACCCCGGTGCCGGTGGTTGCGTCGCCTTTGCCGATCCGGATTTTGCAGTGGGTTTTGGTTATGTCACCCATCGCATGGGGCAGGGCTTGTTAATTGATGAACGCGCCGTGCGTTTAATCGATGCAACTTACGCAATTCTGGAGCAACACCATGGCTGATCTTCAAGAACAATTAATCGATTTGCAAACGCGTGTTGCCTATCAGGAGGATACCCTCGAACAATTAAACCGGGTGATTACCCAGCAAGATGCCGACATCATCCAACTCAAGCAGCAAATTCGTATTCTTGCCCAGCGCCTCGAAGATTCGCTGCGTACACAAGGGCAGGAGGGCGAGTTAATTCAGGAGGAGCGGCCGCCGCATTACTGACGGTTTTTATCCGCAAAATACCTGCTTGTTTGTTTCGCCAGAAAAATGGCGAAAGGAAAAAATAAAACGGCGTACTAGTTCACACTAATAATAATTATTGTGAACTAATACCCGTTATTGGCGTGCCCTAAAAATTCTTGGCTACACTTTGGTCTGAAAATTATTTTCTTAATCCATAAATGTACTCTTGGGAAAGGGCAAGCTTATTTCTATGCAGCAATCCAACTCATCGGGTGATCCAGTTTCGGCGTTGCCGGGTGATGCCAGTCTGGACAATGCATTGGATTCTTCCAATATGGCTCCCTGGAGCATGGAGTCGATAAGCGGCGACCTTTTTATTACTCCCCAATTTCTGGCAAGGGTTACGCCTGATCCGCCATCGTTAAATTCACTCACTGATTTGTTGCAACTCTTGCCAGTAGCTGACAAATACTTATTTATGCAATCGTTTAATACTGATCCCGATGACCAGGATTATGAACGTTTGCGCTCTTGCGATTTGCGCCTGGTGGGGATCGCCGGTGAGCCGCAGTTACGATTTGTGGCGCGTTTGCAACCGGAAGGAAAAGATGGCTGTCGGCATTTCCACGGTATGGTTATGAGCGCGCGCGATATTCCCGCTCAGCCGGATGACGAATACGGGTTGACGTTTTTATCCGGATTATTTTCTGAAAGCCCGATTCCCAGTGTAATTACCGATAAGCAGGGCGTTATCCTGAATATGAACCATGCGATGGAACGAATGTTTCATTTGAACCATCGCCAGGTTGAATTGGCTTCTGGCTACTATTCTATTTTGCGCGATAAGCGTGTTAGTCGTGACCCGGAATTGCTGGACGCTATCCAGCAAGTTTATGAACACGGTAAAGTGCAAACGATAGAAACCAATTATTTACTGGGCAACATTCATCGCAGCCGTTTCGTTAATAACAAAAATTTATTTTTTCGCGCAAATTTTTTACCTGTGCGCGATACCAATGGTGCGGTGGAACGAGTATTAATTCAATTACAGGATTTATCGCGCGAGAAAAGTGCGCGCGATGCCTTGCAGGAAAGCGAAGCCAGTTACAAAGCATTTATCACCAACAGCTCCGAAGCAATCTGGTGTTATGAAATGCAGCCCGCCATTGCCATTGCCAAAAACGTAGAAACCCAGGCGCGACAAATTGCTAACAACGCCCGATTGGTTGAGGCTAATAAAGTCTTGCTGGGTATGCTTGGGGTGGAATCGCTTGATGATATTCTCGGCATGGGCTTGATTGACAGTGGTTCGCGCAATTACGTATTTGATATCGACTTTTTTGTAAGGAACAATTACCAGATGGTCGATCACGATATCGTGCGGGAAGATCATCGCGGTAAACAATATTTCTTCCAGATTTGCTGCACGGGAATTGTTGAGGAGGGTTATTTAAAACGCGTGTGGGGCACTACCAAAGATATTACCGCACGTAAACGCTACGAAGATAAATTGCGTTACCAATCCCATCACGATTCACTGACATCGCTCCCTAATCGCAATAAACTCTACGTTGATATGGAGGAGTGCTTTGAAAAACGCAGTGCTGAACAAATCAGTGCGCTGTTGTTAATTGACCTGGATCGCTTCAAAGAAATTAACGATACGCTCGGGCACAACGTCGGTGACCATTTACTGAAATTAATCGGTCCGCGTTTGGCCAATGAAATGTCTGAGGTTCCCGGTACTGTGGCGCGTTTGGGGGGCGATGAATTTGCGGTTTTTTTGCCACGCATTCGCAGTACTCACCAGGCGGTTGTATTTGGTCACCGCCTGCTGGATGCGTTAACCCAGGAGTTTGATCTGGATGGTTTCACAACTCAAGTCAGTGCAAGTATTGGTATTGCCATTAGCCCGCAGCAAGCACAGGATCATCATGAACTCATGCGCTATGCCGATATCGCCATGTATTATGCAAAAAGCCAGATGCTCGGTTTATCCATTTATAGCCCGGAATATGATCCGCATTCGACCAAACGATTAGCGATAGTCAGTGAATTGGGGCGCGCGATTCGTGAAAACCAATTGTGTTTATACTATCAACCGAAAGTGTTGCTGAACGAAAAGCGTTGTTATGGTTTTGAGGCGCTGATCCGCTGGATTCATCCGGAGTTGGGCTTTGTGCCACCCAATGATTTTATCCCTATTGCCGAATTGACCAGTGTTATCCATCAATTAACCGCGTGGGTACTGGAGCGGGCAATTGAACAATGCCGACGCTGGCAGGACCAGGGAATGTCATTAAGCGTGGCGGTAAATTTATCAGCGCGCAATTTAATGGATGACAATATTCCCAAGCTGGTGGATCGATTATTAAAAAAATATCAATTGCCACCTACACGCCTGGAGTTGGAAATTACCGAAAGCGCGATCATGACCGATCCAACGCGCGCACTGCGTAACCTGGATGCCTTGCATGCATTAGGCGTGCATTTGGCGATTGACGATTTTGGTACCGGTTATTCTTCACTTGCCTATTTGAAACGTTTGCCCGTCCAGACATTGAAAATTGATAATTCGTTTGTGCGCAATATGATGGAAGATTTGCAGGATGAATTGATCGTCAATTCAACCATCCACCTTGCGCATAATATGGGTTTGACTGTTGTCGCCGAAGGCGTTGAGAACGAAGCGTTATTGACTCGCTTGGCAGAAATGGGTTGCGATGAAGCCCAGGGATATTTCATCGGCCGACCAATGGCAGTGGTCAATACGGACGAGTGGATTGTAGAATCGGGTTGGATCAAACAGCCGCGCTGATTTTTTATCGCGGCTGTTTTTGTTATTCAATCCAATTAAAAACTATGGTCTTGCATTTGCGCTTCAACATATTTGAGGCGCTCTTCTATTAATGCGGTGCGATAGGCATTGTCCTTGGTTAATTTCAATGCATTGCGCAACTGGATTTGGGCGCGATCATAAACACCATTCAAAATAAAATATTCTGCCCGCGCTTCGTGTACGCCCAGGATATTTCCCGCCAGGCCATTCACTTCCGCCAGCAAGTACCATACGTAATCGTCATTACTGCGTTTGCGTGAGTAGCGATCCAGAATTTCAGCGCATTGTTTGTAAAACCCCGCTTTCATCAGTGCTTCCGCGTGGCGAATAATCAACGGATAGTTATTGGGATTTTTAGCTAATTGCGTTTCAATGATTTCCAGCCCCGGCTTATAACGCTCGGCTGCAATTTCAATATCGGCACGCATAATCTGGTAGGTCACGCGCTCGGGGTCTTTGGCCAATAATGGAGCCAGTGCTTCACGGGCGGTATCAAATTGGCTGGATTTGGTCAGCGCCAATACCCAGCCATAACGGCTGGCGTCGGGTGAAAGGCTTTCTTTATCCAACTCACTTTTAAACATTTTTGCAGCGATTTGCGGTGTTTCTTCGGCTTCGACACGCACGCGGCTGCGCATTAACTGATACTCAAGGTCATCAACGGCAGGTTTGCGTGGATATTGCTGGGCGCGGTTGCGGGCATCGGCAACACGGGTTTCACTGACCGGGTGGGTTAACAGGTATTCGGGCGGGCGGCGATTCAAGCGGTTAGCGCGCACCATCTCTTCAAACATATCGGCGGCAGCATGGGCATCAAGCCCGGCTTCAACCATTGTCTGCATACCGATGCGGTCCGCTTCCTGTTCGTTCTGGCGGCTAAAGGCAAGGGATGCTTGCTGGGCGGCAGCCTGGGTGCCCATGATTGCCGCCATCCCGGCATCACTATTACTGTTCGCTGCCAGTACCAGGCCGGCCAGCATTCCCGCCAGCATGGGTACCATCATTTTTTTCTGCTGCTCAAGGCGGCGGGCGTAGTGGCGTTGGCTAAGGTGACCCATTTCATGGGCAAGTACGGCCGCCAACTGGTTTTCGCTCTTGGCGTAGTTCAACAAACCGGTATGGACACCAATAATATTGCCGGGTACCGCAAAGGCATTGAGCGTGTTATTTTCGACGACCACCAGATCGACCCGTTTTTCCGTTAATTGGCTATAAGGGATTAACCGGGCAAATAACTGTTCCAGGTAATTGATGATCAATGGGTCCGACGATGTAGGTACCTGGCTGCGATAAGCGCGCAACCAGCGTTGGCCTAGTACTTTTTCCTGCGCGGGCGAAATAGTGATCGAACTACTATCGCCTAGATCGGGTAATTCCACCTCAGCGCTGCTTGTAGATGAAAGCCCCAGCCCACAGATAATAAGTAGCGCCAGCATTATCGGTTGCGACATGCGCTGGAAGGTACGTTCAAACAGGGAGTAGGGTGGAAGCACGCGGTGATTCACTAACCTGGACACGGTAAGGGCAGACTCCTGAAATGGCTGGCCCATAGGTTGAGGGCTGGGCACCAAAGCGAATAAGGCATAAAAAATTCGGCGTAACTCTAGCCTTTTTGACGCGTAAAGACTAGGTTAGCAACCTTTTGAGACCTTTTTCCGGCGTGCGGGTTCGCTGGCTGGCACAAAAAGTCTGGTTTATCCCGCTAAAAACAGCGGTTTGCAGGTAAAGAGTTATGACCAATGGGGTAATTGATTGTTTTACCCATCCGGTAAAAGCAGAGCTGGATGCATCAGGTTTACGTTGCCCGTTACCCTTATTAAAAGCCAAGCAGGCGTTAAGGAGCCTGATGCCGGGAGATGTATTGCGGGTATTGGCAACCGATGCGGGATCAGTAAGGGATTTCCAGGCCTTTGCTGCTATTAGCGGGCATGAGTTGATCGGTTTTGGCGAGCGGGATTTAGTCTTTTGTTATCTGTTAAAAAAAGTTGATCTGGCGGTTCCCGGTTCTGGTGAATAATCATCACTGCGTTGCAGATTATTGAATGTGTAAGTGAGTGCGTTATGGCAAAAATGTGTAGCAAACAACGGGGTGCAATGTCTTCTGCAATTTATGCAGTATGCATCTGTTTGTTAAGCTTGCCGTTAGCGGGTTTTGCACTTGAACCAAAGGACGTTGTTCAACAGCAAACATTGCTATTGAAAAAAAGTGAAAACGATAAACGCGAGTACCGTTATCTGGTGTTGGAAAACCAGTTGCGAGTGTTACTGATTTCCGATCCCGTCACAGAAAAATCTGCCGCTGCCCTGGATGTTAATGTCGGAGCAAACCAAAACCCCCGTGATCGTGAAGGCCTGGCGCACTTCCTGGAACACATGTTATTCCTGGGGACGGAAAAATATCCGCATGCAGGTGAATACCAGGAATTCATATCGCAACACGGCGGCAGTTACAACGCCTACACCGCTGCAGAAAATACCAACTATTTTTTTGACATTGACAATGCCCAGCTTGAGTCCGCACTGGACCGCTTCTCCCAATTTTTTGTTGCACCGTTATTTTCTCCCGAATATGTAGAGCGTGAACGCAAAGCAGTTCACTCTGAATATTTAGCCAAATTAAAAGATGATGGTCGTCGTGAGTGGGATATTTATCGCGAGTTAATGAATCCCGATCATCCCGGTGCAAAGTTTTCAGTAGGTAATTTAACAACCCTGGCCGACCGGGAAGGGCGCAGTGTGCGCGATGATATGCTTGCTTTTTATGAGCAACATTATTCGTCACATTTAATGAATCTGGTCGTACTGGGGCGCGAGTCATTGGATGTTTTGGAAAAAATGGTTCGACCGCGTTTCAGTAATGTCCCGCTGCGCGAGATTACAATTGCTGCGCACTACCCCGGGCTTTTTTCACCGGGCACTTTACCGGCAAGCCTGGAGATTAAACCTGAAAAAGAACTGCGCAGCCTGAGCTTCGCATTTCCAATCCCCAACCCCGATAAGTTTTACCTGACCAAACCTTACGGTTATATCGCCTATTTGTTGGGCCATGAGGGTAGCGGTAGTTTGTTGTCACTGCTGAAACGTTTGGGATGGGCCGATGCGGTGTACGCCAATACATCCCTGGAAAATCGCAGTGATGCATTATTTCAATTGAGCATCCAGTTAACACCGCAGGGCGTTCGCGCGCGCGACCAGATTATATCCCTGGTTTTTTATTGTATTGAACAATTGCGTGAGCGCGGCACAACCAGTTGGCGCTACAGCGAACTACAGGTGATGTCAGACCTGAATTTCCGTTTTCAGGAAAAGCGCGCGCCGATGGAAACGGTAAGTGAATTGGCGCAATCAATGAGTATATTTAAACCGCAAGATATCCTTAGCGGTAATTTGTTGTATGCCGATTACGATGAAAAACTTATCCAGAAAAGTTTGTCTTATCTGACGGACGATAATGTGCTGATTGCATTGACAGCCCCGGAAGTGGACGTATACCGGGTGTCCAGGCTCTATTCTGCGCCTTATAGTTTGCGCACAGGCATTCCTGAGGTAATGGAGTTAAAACCTGCTGTACGGCAAGAGCTGTCGCTGCCGGATAAAAATTTGTTTATCCCCAAGCGCCTGACGGTAAAAACAGGTTCCATGCTGGAGCAGCAGGGCGATGTTATCAGTCGCAAGCCGGAGTTAATCGTAACTAACAAAAATACCCGGGTATGGTATGCCCAGGACCGTGAATTTATTCAGCCCCGCGCCACTATCAATTTGCGCATCAAATCGCCTTTAGCTGCGACGAGCGCAGTGGGTGCCGCCAGGGAGCAATTATTTGTTGCGCTGATCAATGACCAGCTTAATGAATTTGTATATCCCGCGCGCCTGGCCGGAATTGATTTGGCAATTGAAGCGAATGCGCGCGGGTTCGATGTTAAGATTTTCGGTTATTCAGCGCGTCAGGGATTGCTCGTAAACAAAGTGATGGAATCGATAAAAGCAGGTAAATTCAGTGAGGAGCGTTACAACGTGCTGAAGGAAAACCTGCTGCGCAATTTGCGTAACCAAAATAAGGATTTGCCCTATCAGGTATTGGCAAAGCAAATTCCGGTTTTACAGACAACTCCTTTCTGGAGCAACGCGCAATTGATTGCTGCGCTTGAGCCAACTACCTTTGAACAATTTAACCAATTTGTTGGCCGGCATTTAATTGATGCTCGCCTGGATGCGTTTTTTTACGGTAATTATTTCCGTGCCGAAGCATTGAAATTGGCCGTACTGGCCGAGCACGAATTGTTAAATAAACAGGCGGTGCGTGAATTGCCTGAGCAAAAATTATTAATGTTGCCGCAAACATCGGATAAGCCCTGGCTGTATGTTCACAACCTTGAACATTCGGACAATATTATTGAATTGTTCATTCAAAGTCCCACAGCTTCTATTGAAGATAACGCGCACATGTTACTGGTGCGACAATTGTTGCAACCAGCGTTTTATCATCAATTGCGTACCCAAAAACAATTGGGCTATATAGTTGCTGCTATTCCTGCACCGCTACTAACGTTGGAAAATACCTTGCTGGTAGTTCAATCCCCGGTTGCCAGCGAAGCGGAGATCATTAATGAAATTGATCGCTTCCTTGCCAATGAAGTTAAGACTATTGCAAACCCGGAAGAATTTTCCATCAACCAACAATCATTAATTAATGAATTGCGTGAGCCGGCGCGTTCATTAAAAGAACAAAGCGACCGTTATTGGAATGCAATTACTATTTATGAAGAGCATTTCTCGCGCAGGCTGGATCTTGCCGATGCGGTTGCGCGCATTACCCCGGAGTCGCTTGCTAAATATTATCGTGCGGTATTTACCGATAAAAATCGCCGCTTGTGGTTAAGTTCGCAGAAATTAACCGAGCGTGAAAACTTTTTTCTCATCGATAATTTGTTGTCATACAAACAACGTTTGCAACCTTCCCCAACCCCCTGATTTTTTGCGAATTGTTTAACGAATAATCGCATGGTTGAATATGAAGCAGAAAGTTGCTTTTTTGTGGTGCGTGTTGCGCGAAAATTATCAAAATATTTACTGATTTACGCTTGGTGAATCGGAAAAATTTGGGTAATAATGCCAGCCCTGTTGCGAGCCCGATTTTTTAATAGCGTTACTGTATTTGAAATGTAAAGGCTGGTTAACATTGCACCAAAATTGTGCCCCTCCAGAGTGTTACCGTATTGGCTAGGGCTGGTAAAAAATTCCCACTTATGCAAGAATTCGGGGATTTTTTACACAAGAAAAAGGGAAGTTCCTCCTGTAACTCCATGAAAAAACGCACTTTTGTGCAAATTTTGTGCGAAGCCCAGATCCAAATTCCTATATAGATACTACTGCTACATGATGTGCGTATTTGCGCATAGCTGAGGAGATTTGAATGCTACAAGATATTGATGCCATTGAAACAAAAGAGTGGCTGGACGCCCTGAAATCAGTTGTCCGTCATGCCGGTAAAGACCGTGCGGCGGAGTTGCTGAAATCCCTGTCCGAGTCCGCCGTTAACCATGGCATTGAACAGCCTTCTTCTATCCAGACTCCCTATCGCAATACCATTCCTGTAGAAAAAGAAATCAAGTCTCCGGGCGATACCAAACTGGAGCGCAAAATTCGCTCAATTATTCGTTGGAATGCCATGGCCATGGTAATGAAAGCCAACGATAACGATGAAGGCCTCGGGGGCCACATTGCCTCCTTCGCGTCATCGGCCACCTTATATGATGTGGGTTTTAACCACTTTTTCCGCGGCAACGACGGCGACACACCCGGCGACCTGATTTATTTCCAGGGCCATGTTTCACCCGGTATGTATGCCCGTTCATTTGTTGAGGGCCGCCTCAATGAATCCCATCTGGATAATTTCCGCCGCGAAGTCAATGGCGGTGGTCTTTCTTCATACCCGCACCCATGGTTGATGCCTGATTACTGGCAGTTCCCGACCGTATCTATGGGGTTGGGACCAATCAAAGCCATTTACCAGGCGCGTTTTAACCGTTACATGGAAGCGCGTGGTTTGATCCCCAAGACTGACCGTAAAGTCTGGGCTTTCCTGGGTGATGGTGAATGTGATGAGCCGGAAAGCCTGGGTGCTATTTCCCTGGCAACGCGTGAAAAGCTGGACAACCTTATTTTCGTCATCAACTGTAACTTGCAGCGTCTGGATGGTCCGGTGCGCGGCAACAGTAAAATCGTACAGGAACTGGAAGGTGTATTCCGTGGCGCTGGCTGGAACGTTATTAAAGTTCTGTGGGGCCGCGGCTGGGATGACCTGCTTGCCAAAGACAAAACCGGCCTGTTGCAAAAGCGCATGGACGAAGTTGTCGATGGTGAAATGCAAAACTACAAAGCCAACGGCGGTGCATACACCCGCGAGCATTTCTTTGGCAAATATCCGGAGTTGCTGGAACTGGTCAAGGATTTGTCGGATGACGACATCATGGGCCTGGCGCGCGGTGGCCATGATTCCCATAAGGTTTACAACGCTTACTATCAAGCGGTTAACACCAAAGGCAGGCCAACAGTTATTCTCGCCCAGACCGTAAAAGGTTACGGCATGGGTTCATCGGGCGAAGCTATCAACAAGACCCACTCCGCTAAATCCCTGGCGACAGAAGATCTGAAAAAATTCCGTGATCGTTTTGAATTGCCGATCAGCGATGAAGATTTGCCCAAGCTTCCATACTACCGCCCGGCGGAAGACAGCCCGGAAATGCAGTATATGAAGGCGCGCCGTCAGGTATTAAAAGGCTTTTTACCATCGCGCGATCCTAAATTTGATCCGCTGCTGGTGCCGGCACTGGACGCATTTGCGGCGCAATTGAAGAGCACCGGTGAGCGCGAAATCTCTACGACCATGAGTTTTGTGCGTATCCTGTCGTCCCTGGTGAAAGACAAGAACATCGGTAAACAAATTGTGCCGATCGTACCGGACGAAGCGCGTACCTTTGGTATGGAAGGTATGTTCAAGACGGTGGGTATCTATTCATCCGAGGGGCAAAAATATACTCCCCATGATGCAGGTCAAATGATGTCCTACCACGAATCTGCCACTGGCCAGATTCTGGAAGAGGGTATTAACGAAGCTGGTTCCATGGCTTCCTGGATTGCGGCAGCCACTGCCTACAGCAACTACAGGAAACCAATGATCCCGTTCTACATCTATTACTCCATGTTTGGTTTCCAGCGTATTGGTGACCTGGCATGGGCGGCAGGTGACTCACAAGCGCGCGGATTCCTGTTGGGTGCTACTGCCGGTCGCACCACCTTGAATGGTGAGGGTTTGCAGCATCAGGATGGTCATAGCCATGTATTCGCTAACACTATTCCGAACTGCCGCTCTTACGATCCAACCTACGCTTACGAGCTTGCAGTTATTATCCAGGACGGCATCAAGCGCATGTACCATGACAATGAAAACGTGTTCTATTACGTTTCATTGATGAACGAAAACTATCAGCATCCGGATATGCCGGAAGGTTCCGAAGAAGGCATCATCAAAGGTATCTATCAACTGGAAAAAGGTACTGGCAAGGCCAAGAACCGCGTACAACTGTTGGGTGCTGGTACTATTTTGCGTGAAGTGCGCTTCGCTGCTGAAATCCTGCGCAAAGACTTTGATGTTGAAGCCGATGTGTGGAGCGTTACCAGTGTGAATGAATTGACCCGCGATGGCCAACGCGCCACTCGTTGGAATATGCTGAACCCCACTGCCGCTCAACGCAAACCTTATATTACCCAGGTATTGGAGGGCGCCGAAGGCCCATTCATTATCTCCACTGACAACCTGAAAACTTACTCCGAGCAACTGCGCGCTTATATTCCCGGCGATTACACCGTGTTGGGAACGGAAGGTTTTGGCCGCAGTGATACCCGTACCCAATTGCGTCATTTCTTCGAAGTTAACCGTTACTTCGTGGTTATTGCTGCACTCAAATCTTTGGCAGACCAGGGCAAGATCAAAGCCGATGTGGTCGCCAAGGCCATCAAGAAGTTTGGTATTGATCCGGAAAAAGCGGATCCGATGAGTGTATAAAACTATCGCCCTCTCACAAAGAGGGCGATGTTGTTTGTATTCTCCAAAACATTTATCAAATGTAGAAATAACCGATTAATGAGGAACTACTACAGTGGCAATTCAAACTATTAAAGTGCCTGATATTGGCGGCGCAGAAGGCGTTGAAGTAATTGAAATCTCCGTGAAAGTGGGCGATGTGGTCGCTGAAGGTGATTCAATTGTCGTGCTTGAAACCGACAAGGCTTCAATGGAAATCCCAGCTGATACATCAGGTAAGGTTGTCGCTATCAAAGTAAATACTGGCGATAAAGTATCGCAAGGCAGTGTGTTGCTGGAAGTTGAAGCGGAAGGGGCTGCGGCGTCTGCACCCGCGCCGCAAACCGCAGAACCAGCGGCGGCACCGGCACCCGTTAGTGCTCCGGCCTCTGCACCTGCTGCAAGTGCTGAAATAAACCTGGTGGTTCCGGATATTGGTGGCGCTGAAGGCGTAGAAGTGATTGAGATTGCGATAAAGGTTGGCGATGAAGTCGCTGCTGGCGATTCACTGATCGTACTTGAAACAGACAAAGCCTCTATGGAAATTCCTGCTGAAGCAGCAGGCAAAATTGTCAGCATCGCTGTAAACGTTGGCGATAAAGTATCCCAGGGTTCTGCGATTGCTGTATTGGCTACCAGTGGCGGCGCTGCTGTCGCACCGGCCCCTGTTGCCACTGCTCCGGCAAAAGTTGAAGCCGCAGCGCCGGCACCTGCTGCAAAAACTGAAGCTCCAAAAGCAGCACCCGCACCTGCTGCTGACGTTGAACAAACTGGCGATGTTTACGCCGGTCCCGCCGTGCGCAAACTGGCTCGTCAACTTGGTGTTGATATGGGCAAAGTCACTGGCACAGGCCCACGTGGCCGTTTGCAAAAAGATGACATCCGCGGTTATGTAAAACCAATCGTGCAAGCAGCGCAATCCGGTGCTGCAACTGGTGGCGCTGGTATTCCGCGTGTGCCCGCCGTGGATTTCGCCAAGTTTGGTGAAATCGAAACCGTAAAAATGAGCAAGGTGAAGAAAATCACTGCGGATAACATGAGCCGCAACTGGTTGAATGTCCCCCATGTTACCCAATGGGATGATGCGGATATCACCGATCTCGAAGCATTCCGTAATGGTTTGAAAGCGGAAGCTGAAAAGCGCGGCAGCAAATTGACTCCATTGCCATTCATCATGAAAGCTTGTGCTGCTGCGTTAATTGCTGAGCCAACATTCAATGTATCTTTGCATCACGATGGCGAAAGCATCGTTCACAAAAAATATGTGCATATTGGTATCGCAGTAGATACTCCTAACGGCTTGATGGTTCCTGTTATTCGTAACGTGGATAAAAAAGGCTTGTGGGAATTAACTGACGAAATTAACGCAATTGCTAAAAAAGCGCGTGATGGCAAATTACTGCCTGCGGATATGCAAGGTGGTTGCTTTACCATTTCCAGTCTCGGTGCCGCAGGCGGCAACGGATTTACTCCTATTGTAAATGCACCGGAAGTGGCGATCCTCGGTGTAAGCCGTGCACAAATGAAACCAGTGTGGAATGGCAAGGAGTTTGTTCCACGTAATATGTTGCCACTGTCATTGTCTTATGATCACCGTGCAATTAACGGCGCAGATGCCGGCCGTTTCTTCACTTACCTGACGGCTGTGATTGCTGATGTAAGACGTTTGCTGTTGTAATATCGTTCGCCAATGAATCAACAAAAGGCCAGCTCATTGCTGGCCTTTTTGTTTTCATTTAGTTTTTACAGTGGGGCATTGGTTTTTACAGTGGGGCATTTAGTTTTTATGGTGGGCATTGGTGTTATCGCATGGAATGTTTATTGATGCACTTCTTGTTTTTCATCGGTACACTTAACAAAAAAATATCGGCATAAAATTTCGGTTTTCTCAATTCGCCAGCGAGTGAGTGAACATGATTATTTTTCTACGCCTTATCAGTATTGCTTTATTGGTTGTCCAGATCGCTGGTTGCCAGACAATTACCCGGATTGAAAATCCTGCTAACACATATACCGCAGAAAATACCTACCGGAAATTAATTGGCGATTACCCGTTTATCACTATTGCCAGTGTGAGTGTGCCGGCGACGGTTAAAGAAATGAAAAACATCACCTATGTGCGCTATGGAAACCGCGCATTGCAGCTGGATTTATATTTACCCAAAACCAATAGCAAACAATTGCGGCCAGGGATTATTTTTGTGCATGGCGGCGGTTGGGCTTCAGGTTACAGAACCAATTTCACTCCTTTTGCAGTGGCGATGGCGGAGCATGGTTACGTCGCTGCAACAATGAGTTATCGCTTATCCGGTGAAGCACTTTATCCCGCAGCTATTTACGATGCGAAAGCGGCAATTCGCTGGTTGCGGAGCAGCGCTAAAAAATATGGAGTAGATCCTGAGCTTATCGCGATTGCCGGTGGCTCCGCCGGAGGGCAAATCGCCAGCTTGACGGGTGTGACCGCAGGAATAGAAAAATTTGATCCGCAAGTAAAAACATCCACTATTTCCAGCGCTGTGCAGGCAATTATTAATATTGATGGGTTATCCGATTTCACTTCGGCAGCGGCGCGACTCCATGAAGATGATCCCCGTAAAAATCCCTCTGCAGCTGGTGCCTGGTTCGGCGGGCGTTATGCCGAAAAAACAGCGCATTGGCATGAGGCATCGCCGATATTCTATGTAAATAAAAATACCCCGCCGATTTTATTTTTGATCAGCGCCCAGGAGCGGTTCAGTGTAGGGCATAAAGAAATGATTGAAAAAATGAAGCCCTTGGCAATTCCTTACCAGGTCTCGCAACTTTCCGGTACTCCGCATTCGTTCTGGTTGTTTGATCCCTGGTTAACATCTGCAGTGGATATTGTTGTTACATTTCTGGATCAGCAATTTAAAATAAACCGTAGCGATAGTGTCCGCTGATTGGATAAGCAAACAATATATCGTCGAGTTTGGGCCCGGCGCCAATATTGTGGACAATCAATGGGCGCTGGCCATCCATCGATAATTTATTGGTGACCACACCAATATGCGGAAGATTGCCCGGTAAAATCCAGGTGACCAAATCACCGCTCTGGTAATTTTCCCCCTGGGCTGTTACCGCGAGTTTTTTGCCGTGACGGGTAAAAAATGTTTGCAGGTTAGGGACGCGGCGGTGATCAATATTGGTATCAGTTTTTGTTTGGCCCCAGTTGCGCTTTGCCGGGTAAAGCGAAAAATTTCCACGCATGTCTTCATGAACCAATTGCTGCAAATCGATGCCGAGTTTACGGTATGCGCGAATTACCACATCGGTACATACCCCATACTCTGCAGGTATATCCCCCATCGGATAGGCGATTTTAAAGTAGGCACCGTTGTAGGTAACCTTATCGGTAGTCTGTTTGATCGCGGCATCAACGAGTAAATCAGCCTTGTTTAAACCGCCCGCCATAACGGGCGTGAAAACAAATGCCAATAACAAACTGATAAATAAAAAAATGTTCCTGGCCATGATACTAATGAACCCGGGGTTCAGGAATTGGAACTGATTGCGCCGTTATTTAAATTTGTTTTCCAGTAAAGCAATTTGGTAAACGGGGTTACATACCTGGTCAGTAAGAAAATGATGCATAAGCCTAAAATAACGCCGCTGCTGTTTGCCAGCATATCGGCAAGGCTAAAGGTGCGTGGCGGATTAAAATGCTGGCCTACTTCGATGGCAAAAGAATAGCTGATCAGGAGGGCTGCTCGGTGCCAAAGCACCCACTTGGGAAACGCAAAGCTAATGGAAATAGCAGCAACAATGTAGCCGGAAAAATGCATTAATAAATCATTGAACATTGGCACTGATTGTTCGGGATGGGGAGTTAACCCGAGATACGTATAAATCGCCAGCAAACCGCAAAATTGTATTACACACAGCACTCGCCACCACATTGCTATTTCCCTCAAAAAAATTTTGGAAAAGCATAACAGCCTGGCGAGTTTCAGGCGATCCCCGTTTTATTTAATCAATGCAGCAATAGGTTCTGCGGCGTACAGGTCTTGCGGGGTATTGATATTCAGGAACGGGTCAAAGGCATCCGCTGCAAATTCAACTTGTACCATTTTCTGTTGTTTGACCCAATCTTGCAGGCGTGGAATATCCCCGCTTTGCAATTGCTGTTCAATTTTTTCCAGCAGGGACGCATGCCACAGTGAAAATATCGGGTGGGTGCGATTTTTAGAGGCTGCTACTGCCAGCAAGCTTTTACTCGCGACGGCAGCACCAAGCAGGCGCTCCACCAGATCAGTTGGGAAAAATGGTGTATCGGAAGCAAAACTCACCAGCCATTCCGCATCAGGATTGTCGAGATGCATTCTTTTCAGGCCAGCATGAATGCCGGCCAATGGACCCAGGTTGTTGGGAAATACATCCGGGATGACAGGTAAGCGCGTCCGGGCAAAACGCAAACTACTGCCATTGGCATTTAATAATAATGTTCCAACCTGGGGTTGGGCGCGTTCAACAGTCCGTTGCAACAGGGTTTTGCCAGCGAGGGGAAGGAGGCACTTATCGCCGCCGCCCATACGTTTGGCCAGGCCGCCGGCCAAAATAACACCGACAACGGATTGGAAGATACTCATAGGTTTACTGGCTGGGTCAGGATCATAGTCTAGGATTGTTTAAGCGCTCATCCCGGCATCATGGCGCGCGAATCCTTATTTGTCGTACTGTGTAGTTTAGCTGGTGGCAAGGGTTAGGACCACGATTTTTATGTGAAGGTTTTGTCAGTGTAAAAATTTGATCTAATGGTAAAAGCTATTAATCAAATAATAATAATTGATTTTTTATATTTCGTGCTGTCGCCTATCATGGCGATGTATTCCAGCCACTTAATTTAAATCACTAATGGATGATGTAATTATGAGCAAAATCGATTTGACTACTTCTGCTGGCGCTCCCGTGGCCGATGACAACAATAGTATCAGTGTTGGTCCACGCGGCCCGCTTACGTTCGACAACCATTATTTATTTGAAAAACTCGCGCATTTTAACCGCGAACGAATCCCCGAGCGCGTAGTACATGCGCGCGGTACCGGTGCCTATGGTCACTTCACCCTGAGCAAGACCTTGAGTGACTATACGGTTGCTGATTTTTTGCAAAAAGAAGGTGATAAGACCGAAGTATTTTTACGTTTTTCCACCGTGGGCGGCGGCCAGGATTCAAGTGATTATGCGCGTGACCCGCGCGGTTTCGCCGTGAAGTTTTATACCCGTCAGGGCAATTACGATGTGGTTGGTAATAACACACCGGTATTCTTTTTGAATGATCCGATCAAGTTTCCCGATTTCATTCACTCGCAAAAGAAAAATCCACAAACCAATTTACCTGACCCCGCTGCTGCTTACGAATTCTGGGCCAATCACCCGCAGTCGCTACATCAAATGACGATATTAATGTCTGATCGCGGCATTCCGTTGTCTTATCGCCACGTTCATGGTTTTAGTTCACACACATTGAGTTTGTGGAATGACAAAGGCGAGCGTTACTGGGTGAAGTGGCATTTCAAAACCAATCAGGGCATTAAAACCCTGACTGATGAAGAAGCCGCAAAACAACCGCCGTTCGGCGCGCAAAAAGATTTGATTGATGCGATTGATCGCGGTGAGTTTCCCAGCTGGACAGTAAAAATCCAGATCATGCCCGAGAAAGAAGCGGAGACTTACCATATCAATCCATTTGATTTAACCAAAGTCTGGCCACACAAAGATTACCCGTTAATTGAAATTGGCCAGCTTGAATTAAATCGTAATGTGCAAAATTATTTTGCTGAAACCGAACAGTCTGCATTTGCACCGAGCAATCTGGTGCCGGGTACCGGAGCATCACCGGATAAAATGTTGCAAGCGCGTTTGCTCGCCTATCAGGATGCGCATCGTTATCGCGTAGGTGTGAATCACAACCAATTGCCGGTAAATGCGCCGCGTTGCCCGGTGAATCACTACCAGCGCGATGGTGCAGCAGCCGGCTGTCCGTTTGGTCATGGCAACCAGGTGCAAACCAGTGGAGCAAATTATTACCCGAATGATCGTGCTGCCCAGGGTTACCCGGCGCCGAATCCGGCTTATAGAGAGCCGCCAATGGTATTAAGTAATGCGGTGGTAGATCGCTACGATCAACTGAGTGAAGATTATTATTCCCAGGCGGGTGATTTGTTTCGATTGATGAATGATGATCAAAAGGCGCAGCTTGCGCGCAATGTGGCTGCCGGGTTATCGCAAGCCAATACATCAATTCAGGAGCGCATCCTGGGATATTTGCACAAGGCTGACCCTGATTACGCTGCGCGGGTAAAAGCCCTCTTGTGATTTTGCTGAAGCAAGATTGCGACGACGCCGCTCTGGTGAGCGGCGTTTTTATTTGTGCGAGGATCTTTTGTCACCGGTGTTTATCATCAGGATTGCAAACCTTATCTACTGCGCCAGCTGGATGTGGTCAAGCTTAATTACGGCAATAAGGGCAATGAACCACGCAAGTTTCCTCTCTCGCATTGTTGATTTCATGGGGTAGAATAGCCTCTTGCAAGGCGTCACAAAAAGGCACTGCATGGCAGTGCCTTTTTATTTCATGGGTCTGACGCGCATGAATGCGTTTATGACGGAGCTACTGTATGGAATTAAAGCTGGAAGATTTTCGCCGCGAATATACGCAGGGCGGTTTGGAATTAGCCGATCTGGCGGCCAGTCCTTTTGAACAATTTAATCGCTGGATGGAACAAACTATCAAATCCGGAATTCCCGACCCGAATGCAATGACTATTGCGACGGTAGATGCAACTGGCCAGCCATCGCAGCGTATCGTTTTGCTTAAGCATATGGATGAACAAGGATTTGTGTTTTACACCAACCTGAATAGCCGCAAAGCGCAGGATTTAAAACAGAATCCGAAAATCAGTTTACACTTTCCCTGGTACTTTCTGGAGCGGCAGGTGAAAGTGTGCGGTGTAGCCGAGCAATTATCCACTGCAGAAGTATTGAAGTATTTTGTAACTCGCCCGCGTGCTAGCCAATTAGGTGCCTGGGCATCGCAGCAAAGCAAACCCATTTCATCGCGTGCGTTGTTGATGCAGCAGTTTGAAACGATGAAAAATAAATTTGCCAAAGGTGAAGTGCCACTACCGGATTTTTGGGGCGGCTTCCGCATAAAGCCACATCAAATCGAATTCTGGCAAGGCGGTGCTGCACGTCTGCATGATCGCTTTGAATATAACTTGCAGCAAAATGGTTCCTGGTTGATCCAGCGCCTTGAGCCCTGATCCAATGAAATACATAACCACTAAAAATCCTGGCGATGCTTCGCAGTTATTTATCGATGAAGCCCAAACTCCAGCTGTTAAAGCGGATGAGGTTTTAATCCGTGTCCATGCTGCCGGAATTAATCGCCCCGATATTTTGCAGCGCCAGGGGCTTTATCCACCGCCGGCCGATGCGTCGCCAATACTGGGGCTTGAAGTCGCTGGAGAAATTATTGCTTGTGGCGAAAATGTAACGCGTTGGCAGGTTGGCGACAGCGTTTGTGCTTTGGTTAATGGCGGTGGTTACGCTGAATACGCTGTTGCGCCCGCCGCGCAGTGTTTGCCAATCCCCGAACAGTTTTCTTACCTTGAAGCAGCGGCGTTGCCAGAAACTTTTTTTACCGTGTGGCACAATTTGTTCCAGCGTGCGCAATTAACGGCGGGCGAAACATTGCTGGTTCATGGCGGAACCAGCGGTATAGGCATTGCCGCTATTCAGTTGGCGCAAGCGTTTGGCGCTACTGTAATTGCCACCGCCGGTTCAGTGGAAAAATGCCTGGCGATAGAAAAATCCGGTGCAACGGCAATTAATTATCGCGAACAGGATTTTGTTGCCGTGATAAAAACAATAACCGCAGGGCAGGGGTGTAATGTAATCTTGGATATGGTTGGTGGTGATTATATCCAGCGCAATTTTTCAGCGGCGGCGAAAGATGCGCGTATTGTCAATATTGCTTTTTTAAACGGTAGCAAGGTTACGGTTGATTTAATGCCGTTGATGCTAAAACGTTTGGTTCTCACCGGCTCTACGTTGCGTGCGCAATCTGCTGCACTGAAAGCTCGCATCGCCACTGAATTGGAAGAGCAAGTCTGGCCTTTGCTCCGCGCACAAAAAATAAAACCGGTAATTGATTCCATTTTTCCATTCGAGCAAATTGCCGCTGCGCATTTGCGAATGGAGTCGAGCCGGCACATCGGGAAAATAATCCTGGCTGTTAATGCCTTTCGCTGAAAGGTATGGGACATCTAAACGTTGTCTGTTCCCTATTGAAGGAACGCATTGAACGAAGACATTGAAGAGAAGCAATTTATGATAAATCAACGCCGTCCCCTTGATGGTATTCGCGTTATCGAAATCGGCCAATTACTTGCAGGGCCTTTTGCCGGATGTATGCTGGGATATTTTGGTGCAGAGGTTATAAAAATCGAACCGCCGGAAGGCGACCCGATTCGCGGTTGGCGTGTGTTGGAAAATGGCACATCGCATTGGTGGCGCAGTATCGGCAGGAATAAAAAAAGTATTACGCTGGATTTAAAAAAAATTGAAGCCCAGCACATCGCGCGGCAGTTAATTGAAAATGCAGATGTTGTTATCGAAAATTTTCGCCCCGGTGTTATGGAATCCTGGGGGCTTGGCCCGGAAGAAATTAAAAAGACCAATCCCGGAATTATTTATGCGCGCATTTCCGGTTATGGGCAATCAGGCCCTTATGCGAGTAAACCCGGTTTTGCTTCTGTATGCGAAGGTATGAGTGGTTTCCGTTATGTCAACGGTTTTCCCGACCAGGCACCGGTACGCCCTAATTTAAGTATTGGCGATACCATTTCCGGTATCCATGCTGCCTTGGGAATTGCGCTGGCATTGCTGGAGCGTGAGAGAAATACTGCGGGAGCAGGCCAGGTGGTCGATGTGGCGCTCTATGAATCCATGTTCAATTTGATGGAAGCGGTGGTGCCGGAGTTTTCCGGGGCGGGCGTAATTCGCGAGCCGTCGGGTACTACGGTTACTGGCATAGTTCCCACCAACACCTACCGTTGTAAAAATGGAAAATATGTCGTCATTGGTGGTAACGGCGATTCTATTTTCCAGCGTTTAATGGAAGTAGCTGGTCATCCGGAAATGGCGCGTGATCCGCGCATGGCTAATAATGCCGGGCGTGTACAACATGAATTGGAAATTGATAATGCGCTTGCGGCCTGGTGCATGAGCAAAAACTCTGACGACATTTTGCAATTGCTGGACGTTGCACGTGTACCTGCCGGCCCCATTTATAATGTGCAGGATATGTTTGCAGATCCACATTTTACTGCGCGGGGAATGTTCGAGCAGGTAGAAATCAATGGCAAGCCGCTAAAAATTCCGGCCATCCTGCCCAAGCTGTCTGCCACACCGGGCCGCACTGAGTGGCCGGGCGGTGATGTGGGCGGCCACACGCAGGAAATTTTGCAATCGATATTAAATTTCTCTCCTGAAAAAATTCAGGAATTAAAAAACTCGGGTGTTATATAAATGAGCCTGAAATCCGGTTTGTATCGTCATTACAAAGGCAGGGATTATTTTGTCTTCCAGGTAGCGATGCACAGTGAAACCAACGAACCTTATGTTGTGTATCGCTATTTGTACGATGACTATGGATGGTCGGTGCGGCCCCTGGATTTATTCACTGGTACTATTGAGATTGCCGGTGAGACTATTCCGCGTTTTCGTTTGGTGCGTGAATTAACAGCAACAGAACAGCTGAATTATTTGGCTCCAATTGTGAGCGATAGAAATTCGTGAGTAGTAACGAACAAGAAAATATGATCCAGCTTCCAGCAGAGTTTTCTGTTGAGGATGCGCGTTGGATGGAATATGCAATCAGTTTGGCTGCAAAGGCAGAAGCTCTGGGTGAAGTTCCCGTAGGTGCTGTGATTGTAAAAGCGGGTGCAATAGTGGGAGAGGGCTTTAACCAACCGATTACCGCCTGTGATCCGACTGCGCATGCGGAAATTATCGCGTTGCGACAAGCGGCCAACCAGCTACAGAACTATCGCTTAATTGATTCCACTATTTATGTAACGCTGGAGCCTTGCACTATGTGTGTCGGGGCTTTGGTGCATGCACGAATCGCGCGCCTGGTTTTTGGAACAACGGAACCTAAAGCGGGTGCGGTAGTGAGCAAATCGCAATTATTGAATAACGATTATTTTAATCATAGTGTCGGTTATTCCGGTGGTTTACTGGCAACGCAATGCCAACATCAACTCAGCAACTTTTTTGCGATGCGTCGGGCGCAAAAACGAAAAGAAAAAATAAATAATTGCGATTAAGAAAATTTTTCATTTGAATTATTTTCCCTTTTCCCTTTTCCCTTTTCCCTTTTCCCTTTTCCCTTTTCCCTTTTCCCTTTTCCCTAATTCCAAAAGAATTTATCTGATAGATCTGAATGCTTGCCCGGTTTGCTGCTTTTGGCGCCTGAATTATCAAATTTGTGAACCCTTTCCAAAAGCTTTTTGAGAATTATGCGCCAAAGGGGCTGGAAAATTATTTTCATTATGAGATACTGGCAACCAATAAGAAGAAAATAATTTACAAGCCGAAAAAGCCAGTTTTTAGTTATAAGAAGTAAACGCGCATAACAGATACAAAAAATAGCGCATCGCCACTACAAAAAAAGCCAAACAAGAACCAAGAAAAAAATCAACTTATTGATTTTATTAATATTTTCTATTTCACCACCCAGTTGTAATTGATTTGTTGTGTTTTTCGCGCTGCCAGAATGCGACTTTGCACTGGTCGGATGCGTTCGCCTGCAAATCGTCGATTACACCTTTAAAAACACAATCACAACAATAAAGGCGCGGACGACATGCTTAAAACCCTGATTGTTTATGCTCACTTATTGGCAGCTTGCGTTGCCGTGGGAGTTTTGTTGATTCAAGACCTGGCCCTGGCCAAATCAAAAGGATCGCGGCTTTCCGAATTGGCAATCAAGGAGCTGACTAAATCAGCAGACATTATGTTTATTGCCCTGGTGGTGTTGTGGATTTCCGGATTGGCGTTGGTGCTGGTGGGTTACATCGACAATCCACAGCAGTATTTATTGAATGAAAAACTGTGGGCCAAATTTACCGTTGTTTCGGTGCTGACATTAAACGGTATCGCCCTGCATTACTTCAGTTTCCCGCGCATGATTTCCAGCCGCGGCTTGCTGGGTCAGCCAGCAATTGAACAGATTCTTATGGCATTGACCGGTGCTATTTCTACGGTTTCCTGGCTTTTTGCCTGTTATTTGGGGATCGCCCGTAACTGGAACTACACCGTCGATTACAGTTTTGTGATGTTTATTTATTCCGGCCTTTTGATTTGCGCATTCATTGTTGCCGGGGAAGTTTTGCGTGGCATGCGTAAAAGTTATGCCGATCCGCGCGCGTTAACTGACCGCATGCCGATGAATGCTTCACGCAAATTTGATTAAGGATTTGCCCATCACCTGTTTGGATATACCCCGGGCCATTGCCGGGTTTGTTGGACCCCTCGCGTCAGGTGAGTTCCCGGCGCGGGACTTGTTAGCTCTAGTCATCATAAGAACGTCACTACAACGAAAGTCATTACAACAAGTAAATAACAACATTTTGGTAACAACCCTGTTTATCCCCGCCGATGCCAATCGGCTTCACCTTCGAGGAATGCACTATGAGTAGCCTTAAAGCCTTTGCGAAGGACCCTCGTCCGGCGGGTGCGCTAACGCGCTCCCTCTG
This sequence comes from Gammaproteobacteria bacterium, assembly GCA_021151835.1. Classification (GTDB taxonomy): domain Bacteria; phylum Pseudomonadota; class Gammaproteobacteria; order Pseudomonadales; family Cellvibrionaceae; genus Cellvibrio. The sequence continues at coordinate 27,301 of JAGKWO010000018.1, read as the reverse complement.
TGCACTGGGGTTCTCTCTGGCTGTGTCCGCGCTTTCCATTCAAGCCCAGGCGGCCTGTCAGTACGCTGTCAGCCAATGGAGCAATGGATTCACCGGTACCATCAAAATAACCAACGATACAACCGCTGCCGTAACCAGCTGGAGCGTTAGCTGGCAGTATGCTGGCGATAACCGCATTACCAGCGCTTATGATTCGGTTCTGAGCGGTACCAACCCTTACACGGCAAAAAATGCCGGGTGGAACGGTACTATCCAGCCTAACCAGACCCTGACGTTTGGCTTCCAGGGAACCAAAGGGGCAGCAGCGGCCGAGATTCCGGTGTTAACCGGTACGCTCTGCGGAAATAATGGCAACTCCAGCTCGTCCGTGGTCTCCAGTGCAAGCTCCAGTTCACTCATTCCCAGCAGTTCTTCACGCTCCAGCAGTTCCGTTGCGCCAAGCAGCAGTTCCATTGCGCCAAGCAGCAGTTCTGTACCCAGTTCTGCCTCTTCGTCGTCAGTCCCTGTGACTGGCGGATGGACGTTGAATACCACTGACTCCTATCTGAATTTTGCAACCACCAAAAACACCAGCAATGTGGAGGTGCACAACTTCACCAGTATCGCCGGTGATATCAGTGCAGCGGGTGTAGCAACACTCACTATTGACCTAAACACCGTTAATACTGGTGTGGCGCTGCGTGACCAGCGTATGCGTGATCTCCTATTTGAGACTGCAACTAACCCGACAGCGACTGTAACCGTCACTGTACCGACCACTTTGATTGCTAATTTAGCGGTTGGCCAAACCAGCCAGACTGATATTACCGCCAGCCTCAACCTGCACGGTGTGACTGCCAATATCACCACCAAAGTGTCGGTGCAGAAACTGACTACCTCACGTGTAGTTGTGCAAAGCCTGCCACCGGTATTGGTGAAAGCCGAAACCTACGGCCTGACTGCCGGCGTTGAAGCGCTGCGTGCAGCGGTGGGAATTGCTTCGATCAACGCCTCTGTCCCTGTGGACTTTGCGCTCGTCTATGACGCCCGTTAATTGGAAGCAGAGAGAGAACCTATCATGAAAAAATTACTGAAAGTGTCGATGCTTTCCACCAGTATGGTGCTTGGCATCATGGCTGCCAGCGGCGTTAACGCCCAGGGCGCTTGTAGTGTCGCGTTACAAACTGAAAATAACTGGGGCGCAGGTGCCCAGTACAAAGCAACACTGACCAACACCGGCGCAGCAAAAACCAGTTGGGAGCTGTGCTGGAACTTTGTGGGTAGCGAAACGGTATCCAGCCTCTGGGAAGGCACCTACGCCCAGACTGGCAAAAAAGTGTGTGTGAAGAATGTGGGCTATAACGGCAACCTGGCTACCAATGGCTCAGTGGTGTTTGGTTACATTGCTTCCAATCCCGGCGTGGCGCCTGTTGATTACACCTTGAATGGTGTTGCTTGTGGTGGTACCGCCAGCAGCAGTTCAAGCAGTGTTGCGAGCAGCGTACCCAGCTCCAGCTCTTCCAGCATCGCTCCGGTTAATGCTGCCCGTTGGTTGTTGGATGCTCCGGCTTCCAGCTTCTATTTCGTATCGGTGAAGAAAAGTACGGCCGGTGTGGAAACTCCGGAAAACTTCACCTTCAGCCAGTTGCAAGGTACTGTTTCTGCAACCGGTCAGGCAACCTTGACCATCCCGCTGGCCAGTATTAATACCAACAATACTATCCGCGATCCACGCATGCAGAACCTGCTGTTTGAATCTGCTTATCTGCCAAGTTTGCACTTCACGACCCAATTGGATCTGGCTGCGCTGGATTCCCAGGCGGTAGGTAGCATCAAGGTGCAAAGCGTTACCGGTAATCTGGTACTGCACGGCGTGGTTAAATCCATTGTGTTTGATGTTGTACTGATCAAGCACGCCAATAACAGCATCAGCGTATCTACCCGTAAACCGATTGTGGTTAACTCGGTAGATTTTGATCTGGCGGCGGGTGTTGAGGCGTTGCGCGCGATTGCCAACCTGGCCAATATTGGTGAGAAAGTACCGGTTTATTTCAAGGTATTCCTCAATCGTGATAACCCAACCAATGTGCCGGCGATTAGCCTTGCAACCGCACCGGTAACGCCATCAGGTTTAACCGGCACTGTCGTTAGCACTGGTGCCAACCTGAACTGGGCTGATGTCAGCAGCAACGAGACCGGCTTCCTGGTTCGTCGCAAAGGCGCCGACGGTCGTTGGGCAACCGCCAGCAATTTGGGTGCAAACAATGTCAGCTATTCGGATGCGTTATCGGTATCTGGCAGTTACGACTACAAGGTGCTGAGCTATACCGATAGCATCCCATCAGCAGCCACTGCGCCAATCACTCTGGTGTTTGACAATGGTTCCAGTTCCTCTGCTGTTTCAATTTCTTCACAGAGCAGTTCAAGTGCCACCACCACGTCATCAAGTGCACCATCAACCAGTTCAGCGAGTTCGCGCAGTTCCAGCAGCGCGGGTCCGTTAGTAGGTGATGTTGCTCGTGGTACTGCACTCTGGGCACAACGTTGCCAGGGTTGCCATGGTGATACCGAGAAGTTTGCTGATGGTTCGTTCGCGATCCCGGTTAATCCGAACCGCGCTTACTACCATCAAACCAAAGATGAGCAACTTGCATTGCGTGATTACATCGCCAAGTACATGCCACAAGGCGAAGCAGGTACTTTGACTGCACAAAACGCGGCGGATCTGGAAGCATTCCTGTTCACCAAGCGTGCACCGTCTGATGGTATTCCGGATAACAGCATTGCCTCATTCTCTTGCCCGAGCACTGCAACGGCGCCTGGCCAACGTACCCTGCGTTTGCTGACCCGTTCCGAGTATCAACGTTCTGTGCGTGACCTGGTGAATTACCAGCAAGATGTGATTTCCCGTTTGCCTGACGATGCGATCTCCGGTGCATTCCAGAACAACAACCAGTTGTTAGTTGATAGCGCGCGTTACTCATCTTACGTATCGACTGCCGAGCGTATCGCTGATGATGTGGCGACCCGTTGGAATGCGGTATTGGCGTGTACTCCTGGTGCTGCCGGTTGTGCGGACAAACTGGTAAATGATTTGGGGCAACGTATTTTCCGTCGTCCACTGTCAGCTACCGAGAAAACGGATTACCTGGCACTGGCAAAAGGTACTGCTGCTGGCCGTACTGAAGCTGACGGTATGAAGGTTGCGTTGGCGGCGATGTTGTCATCACCACAATTCCTGTATCGCTCCGAGTTGGGTGAGCTGTCCAGTGGCAGCATCTATAAGCTGACTGCTTATGAAATTGCCACATACCTCGCCTACACCTACACCGGTACTACCCCCAGTGTTGACCTGCTTGCTGCAGCTACCCGCGGTGATCTGAATACGGTTGCCGGTATCCGTACCCAAGCTTCTACATTGTTGAACTCAGCCAATACCAAAGTATTGATGGGCGACTTCATCAACCGTTGGTTGGGTACTGAGAAACTGGCTACGCAAAACAAAGTCGGTGTTGCTAACTTCGCGACCCTTGCAGGAGACATGCAACAAGAGCTGAGCAAAAACTTCTCGGCCGCCGTGTTGGATTCAACCGCAACCTTCGCGACTGTTTACAACCCCAACTTCACTTACGTGAACCAACGCCTGGCTACCCACTACGGTGTAACCTTCTCGGGTACTGCGGATGCTGATGGTTTCGTGAAAGCCACTACGGCAGATCGCGGCGGTATCCTGGTGTCCGGTGCGTTCATGTCTCGTTATGCACGTGATAATGATGCCAACCTGATCACCCGTGCTGTTGCTGTACGTCGTAAGTTGATGTGTCAGGACATTCCTGAGCCGCCATCAGGTGTATCTCTGGATCGTGAAGCGCTGGCTAAGAAGCACGCCGCATTCTTCGCTGATCCAAAAACCACCGAGCGCATGATTGCCGACAAAATCACCGAGCCAACTACGTGCTCTAACTGTCACCTGGAAATCATCAACCCACTGGGTGGTGGTATGGAGAACATTGACGCAGCCGGCCGTATTCGTACTGTTGACCTGAGAGGCAATCCAATTGATGCATCGGCAGCGTTCTTCTCTCCTTACCAGAAGTTGCAGTTCACCAATGATCCTGATCGCGTGATTTACAAGCCTGAAATCACCTTCAACGGCGCGAAAGACCTGGCTCGTTTGCTGGTTGAACAACCTGATCTGTCCAAGCAAGCCAAAACCTGTCTGGCGACCCAGTTTGTCAGCTTCAGTAGTGGTGTGAACTCGCTGTTCCTGATCGATAAGGACAAGACTCGCGAAGTGCCATTCAACATGTCTGATGCCGAGAAAACCGCTTATCGCTGCAATATTGAGAAGTTGACCAACGTACTCAATACCAGCGGTCCGCGCGCCATGTTGCAGGAAATCCCTGCGCTGGATTCTGTGATTTACCGGCAGGAGTGGGCGCGCTAATGCGCGCTCCATTCTCCTTGTTAACGAATTGGAGTCAAAAAAATGAGATATAAAAATTGCTTCGATAAAGAGCGCCGGGATTTCCTGAACGTAATCAAGCGTTCCGGTATCGCCCTGGGTGCAATCCAGGCATCCAGCATGCTGGCTGGCGTGATGATGGCGCGTGTTGCAGAAGCGCAAACCGGCCCCGGTAAATCAGTGGCGGTGTTTATGCCTGGTGGTTGTACTCCGGCCAAGTTCTTCCCGACTGGCAGCACTTTGCCAATCCAGACTGCGCCGTTACAAAGCCACTATGCTGCAGGCCGCGTCGCCCTGTTGAAAAACGCCACCATGATGAACGGCGGCCACGGTGTAATGTTCAACCGCTTCAATGATCCAAACCCATGGGGCAAACAAAGCTTCGATGTGAATCTGGGTAAAACCCTGAGTGCAAACTCCAACGCACCGGTTAAGTGGTTGAACCTGGGTACTACCCCGGTTTCCGAGTTGTCACGTGACAGCGCCGGTATTCCAACTATCACCAGCCCGCAAGCGGCACTCGATGTTTTGTTTGCTGGTGGTAATAGCGGCGGCGGTGGTGGCGCTGTGGCTCCACGTAAGTCATTGGTAGATGTTCACTACAAAGCAGTTAATGAGCTGAAAACCAAATTGGGTCAACACGAGAAAGAGAAGCTGGATAGTCACTTCAATTCGATCCGTGAACTTGAAAGCACCATCACCTCGACCAATCCGGGTGGCAGCTGTCCTGCAATTACCAACACTTCTGCGGTGGGTTTTGATGCGACTTCCAAGTTGATGACTGATATTGCGGTATTGGCCTTAAGCTGTAATTTGTCTTACTCGGTATCCCTTGCTTTCGGTACCGATGAGCACTTGCATGTTCTGGATGGCGCCATGATTAAAGACACCACTGGTGCCTACAGACCGCGTCCATCGCACGATTCGCACCACAACCAGGGCAACCCAAGCTACGCCGGATACTACGATCAGGACGTAACTTACTACATGTCTCTTACCACGCAATTGCTGGATAAGTTGCAAGCGAAAGGGTTGCTGGATTCGACCGTGGTAACCCAGGTTTCTGACATGGGTAACGTGGATGCGCACAGCGGCCAAAACTGCCCAATGTTAGTTGCTGGCGGTGGTGTGCGCGGTGGTGTGCTTGATGTGGGCGGTTTGAGCCAGGTCAACCTGTTCCAGGCCGTAGGTTTAAGGCTGAAAGCTAACCAGGGTACAAATGGTAGTTTGTTCAGGAACTGGGGTAGCCCCATTTCAGGGCTGTTTTAATCCTGCTTAATAGTTAATAACGAGAGCAGCGGTTTGTTTACAAATCGCTTGCTCGAAGCAGGGATGTTTCTTTCAAGCCGGTTGCAGAGTGTGTAGGAGAGCCACTTTGTTAATCGGCTTTTTTATTTCCTGATTCATTGGGAGTAATGTCTGGCGGTGTAGGGAATGTGCGCCGGACTAACTATTTACCGTGAATTGATAATAGGGCGAAACGAGGATTTTAAAAAATGCAGGCACTGAAATGAGTTGGGGCCGCAAAAGCGGCCCCATACAGAATCTGTCCCTAGGTCGAAGTAGTCAATCTGCGACGATTTTCCTTTCGTATCCCTGACCGCCTTTCCTCCTGCGCTAGTGCAATCCTTTGATGCCTCCCGAGGCATCGCTTCCCTAACAGGTGGGCGCATCCATTGACCTTTCCTGGCCAGCGCACATCATTGTCTACTTCCTTGATGGTTCCCATTATCCGGATTGGGCTAATGATGAGCTAGTCGCAAAATTCGCTAAGTTTTGTAGGAGATTGACTACAACCTATAACTATAAAATCAAATTTTCATTCACTTTATAACCTTATAACAAGGAATATACTCGCGCCCCGGCAGTTTCATCCGGCTTTGGCGAGCGAAAGACTCCAGCAATTCATCCACCGGATGCATGATTTCGAAATCGCCATGCAGTTCAAAGTGGCCAAATTCCTCGATTGCCAGAATACCTTCCTCTTTCACATTACCTGCTACGATCCCGGAGAACGCCCGGCGCAAATTTGCTGCCAGTTGATTCACAGGCTGGTTCTTATGGAGCTCCAGGTTGCGCATATTGTCGTGGGTGGGAATGAAGGGTTGCTGTAAATCCGGGCTGATTTTCAGCTGCCAGTTAAAGTAGTAGGCGTCGTCACTGTACTTGCGGAATTCACGGACTTTTTTGATGCCTTCTTTCATTTCGCGCGCAACCGCATCCGGATCATTCACAATAATCTTGTAATGTGACTGTGCTTCTTCACCCAGGGTATCGCCGATAAATTTATCCACGCGCTGGAAATATTCAGCAGAAGTTTCCGGTCCGGTGAAAATTAATGGAAACGGAATATTTTTATTTTCCGGATGCAACAAAATACCGAGGATATACAAAATCTCTTCGGTTGTTCCGGCACCACCGGGAAACACAATAATGCCATGCCCAAGACGCACAAATGCTTCCAGGCGTTTTTCAATGTCAGGCATGATCGCCAATTGATTTACGATCGGATTGGGCGCTTCCGCAGCGATAATTCCCGGTTCGGTAATTCCTATGTAACGCCCGTTATTTATACGTTGCTTGGCGTGGCCGATGGTGGCACCTTTCATGGGACCTTTCATCGCACCCGGGCCGCACCCGGTGCAAATATCCAGACCGCGTAAACCGAGTTGGTAGCCCACTTCTTTGGTGTAGTCGTATTCAATACGATTAATCGAGTGGCCGCCCCAGCACACCACCAGGTTGGGGTCCAGGCCCGGTTTTAGTAAATTGGCGTTGCGCAGCATATGGAATACTGCATCGGTAATGCCGTCTGAGGACTGCAAATTAAATTTGGTGTTACCGTTAATTTCATCGTTGTTATAAATCACATCGCGTAATACGGTAAACAAATGCTCACTGATACCGCGAATCATTTTGTCATCCACAAATGCATTGGCGGGGGCATTTTTTACCGCGAGCTTTATGCCGCGTTCTTCTTGCACAATGCTGATGTCAAAATCTTTGTAGCGTTCCAGCAACTCTTTGCCGTCATCGAGATCGTTACCGGTATTGAGCACAGCAAGGGAGCAATTGCGAAATAATTTATACAAACCGCTTTGGCTGGAATCCAGCAGTTTGGCGACTTCCATTTTGGAAAGAATGTTCAGTTGGTCGATAGGCGCAATCAGGGCATCAATGATTTTATGTTCGCCATTGGCAGCAAGTTCGGGTTGGTTGGGATTGAGGTTACTCATGGTATTCCTTAGCATCAGTCGATGCGCTGGCTGGTGATCTTTTTACGTCCGCTGTGACTAGTGTAGTGTTATTTTATCGGCTGTGCGTGCTGCTCTTCGCAGGCCATGAAATAAAAACGTGGCTGGTATTATGCGGTAGAGCAAAAATTAATCGAATTGAGGTGTATATGAGTTATTTGCCCTGTGTTGAAGTTGAAAATAACCCCGGCGTCCCTGTCACTGCGAGTGTGATCTGGCTGCATGGCCTGGGGGCCGACGGGCATGACTTTGCGCCGCTAGTGCCCGAATTGCATTTACCCGAATCCTTATCCATTCGTTTTATTTTTCCGCATGCACCACACATTCCGGTGACGGTAAATGCGGGTTATATCATGCCTGCATGGTATGACATTCTGGAGCTGAGCCTGGACCGAAAAGTCGATGAGGCCCAATTAATGGCAAGCGCGCAAGCTGTACACAAATTAATTGAACGTGAGCTGGAGCGAGGTGTAGCCAGTGAACGAATAATCCTTGCCGGTTTTTCGCAGGGAGGCGCTGTGGTTTATCAGGCAGGTTACACATTTAACCAGCCTTTGGGTGGATTGCTGGTGTTGTCCAGTTATTTTGCGACGAGTAACAGTATTGTTATTAATGAATCAAACAAAAAGACACCAATATTAATTCAACACGGCACGCGCGACCCCATAGTGGCTCCGGTACTGGGTGAACGGGCATTTCAGTTTGTGAAAAATATTAATCCCGATGTGAGTTACGAAACGTATACAATGGAGCACACCCTTTGTGGTGAGCAAGTGGCGTCAATAGCGCGTTGGTTGCAAGCACGGTTAAAAAAATAATTTATTCGGTCAAACAGGCGGGATCGAATTGATACTCGCCATTTATCCAATCGATAATTTCCTGCGCATAATGATTGCCGGAAAAAGTGCTGTATTTTTTTAGTAAGGAACTTTTTTCGGCATCAGTTAAATTTTTCAAGCCGCGCTCCTGGAATAGTGCGACATCTGCCAATAATTCTGTAGCCAGTTGTTCACCACACAGTGCGATGCAGGTTTGTTCAAAAATGGTGGCTGAATTGTAATTGTGTTTTTGTTCATAGGCGACAGGCAGACTCGCGAGTGGAATTTGCGAAAGCCATGCTTGATTCATCGGGTTAAGCGCATGCCCTGCGATTTTGCCATCCAGCAATGCGTGGCTTTTATCTACAGCGCGCAATTGTAATAAATTGGATTTCACTGCGCCGTCATTTACCGGATAGTTATCCCACAAAAAAGGTTTTCGCCCTAATAATGCAGTCACCTGATCCAGATGGGATGCGGAATAATTTGCAGAGCATACTTTTTCACCGGTCCAGAATATATCAATCTTTTGGTCCAGGTTTTTGGCGAAGGTTTGCCAGTAGTCTGCGGGCATAGCGCCAAATACTTTTTCCAATACCGGATCGAAGCTGTAATACGTTGGGCAAAAGATAATTTTCCTTGCAGTCGATAGTTGCGCAGCCTGGTGGGCGATATCGATCTGGATTTGGGCAAGGCCGGGAATGTCGCCGCGCATATCATCAAATAAAATACACAGGATATCCGGTGCTAATGTATTAATTTGCCGGATGCGCCGGGTGAGCAATTCGCGTTGATCGCGCGATGCATCAAGGTAAATTTCGTGCGGGCTCAGCCCTATACCAAAATCAATATTTGCAGTGCGATAATTGTCGCGCAGCAGCTGTAACCGATTCTTCTCAGCGGACGACCAATCCAGTTGCCAGTGCTTGCGTAAGTGCTTGTCGCTTTTTGGTGCGTAGATGTAAAAGTTGAACTTATGTTGTGCAAGAAATTCCGCATACGTTGAGCGAACATCCCAACTCCAGTCTTTTCCAAAGAAGCCTTCAATAACGCCGAGCGGAGCTGTACGGTTTTTGTTCGTTGTCGATGGTGCGTTATACATGATGAAGCGTTCCTGTGATCAAACGAAATTTATTATGCAAATAAATTTGCAATGCAGATTTAATATTATTTTGTAACTGGCTATAAACGGGCGGTATTTATAAAAAGTGTCGCGTGGTTTTTGCTAAATCAGGCCGTGTAAATTTCACGATAATTGCCTGTTTGGGCAGCGAGCCGCTGCTTGTGGTTTAATTGACACCTAAAACCCATCTGCCTATCATAGCGGCCTTTTTGTGCCGGACAATTTTTGTTTGCTGCTGCGGAAAATTTCAGGGATTTTTTTCAGTTTTTTGCCAACGTTTCTTAAGATGGCTGCTTTCCATAGATGCTTCTCTTTATTAAGCAAGAATCTAGGATGGTATATGCATAAGTGCGTTTTGTTGTAGGAAGATTATCCTTTCCCGGTTTAGACCTTGTGTCGGCAACGTGTTGCAAAAGGCGTAGACCTGTTCGGTTCGGTCCTGGTACCACTAACAGCATTAACTAACAACGACAATAGGAATCAACCACCTGTTTTTAGGAATGCCACCTATGCAATTTGTTTGCGGAGTAGTAAATGACTAATCCAAACCTTCGTCCTACCGAGTTACCTTCCTGGAAAGCCTTGAGTGCCCATGCCGCCCAGTTGAAAACGCAACACATGAAGGCCTTGTTTGCCGCCGATGGCCAGCGTTTTGACAAGTTTTCCCTGCAACTTCCGGCCTTCCTGTTCGATTACTCCAAAAACCTGATTACCGATGAAACCAAAGCCGCACTGCTGGCCTTGGCCAAAGAATCCGATATTGAAGCCTGGCGCAGCCGCATGTTTGCCGGTGAGCATATCAATGCGACTGAAGATCGCGCGGTTATGCACGTTGCCTTGCGCGATAAATCAGCCCGACCCATTTTGATAGATGGCACCGACGCCCGCCCGGCCATCAATGCCGAGCTGGAGCGCATGCGCAAACTGAGCGAAAAGCTGCGTTCAGGTGCCTGGACCGGTTATACCGGCAAAACCATCACCGATATCGTGAGTATCGGGATTGGTGGCTCAAACCTTGGCCCGTTGATGGCCTGTGAAGCGCTTAAGGCGTATAGCGACAAGCGTTTCAATATCCATTTCGTCTCCAATATTGACGGCGTGCAGATTGCAGAAGTGCTGGAAGGTTTGAATCCTGAAACGACCTTGTTTGTAATCTCTTCCAAAACCTTCACCACCCAGGAAACCATGACTAACGCCAGCACGGCAGAACAGTGGTTTATGGCGGCGGCAGGCGACAAAGCGGCAATTGCCAAACATTTCGTTGCGGTTTCAACCAATCGCAAACTGGTGACTGCATTTGGGATCGCGGAAGAAAACATCTTTGATATGTGGGACTGGGTAGGGGGGCGTTTCTCCCTGTGGTCCGCTATCGGCCTGCCGATTGTTCTGTTCCTCGGGTATGAACTGTTTGATGAGCTGCTGCAAGGTGCTTATGAAATGGACCAGCATTTCCAAAGCGCGCCGCTGGCGGAAAATGCGCCGGTGATGCTGGCGCTGGTGGGAATCTGGAATCGCAATTTCCTTAACTACCCGGCCCATGCCTTGTTGCCCTACGACCAGTGTTTGCACCGTTTCCCTGCCTATATGCAGCAGGCGGAAATGGAAAGTAATGGCAAATCCGTAAATTGGGCCGGTGAACAAATTTCCTACCCCAGTGTTCCGCTGGTATGGGGTGAAGTGGGTATCAATGGTCAGCATGCGTTCTATCAAATGCTGCACCAGGGGACGGATATTATCCCGGCCGACTTCATCGGTTCAGTAACTCCGAATATTGCGGTTGAAGGCCACCATGATGCCTTGATGGCTAACTTCTTTGCCCAAACCCAGGCGTTGATGCAGGGGAGTGATGCCGACCAGGTGCGTCGCGATTTGACCGCCAAAGGCGTAAGCCCGGCGCGCATTGAAGAGATTGTCGAGCACAAGGTGCACCGCGGTAATCGCCCGACCAATACCATCCTGTTGAATAAGGTGGATGCCCGTACCCTGGGCGCCCTGATTGCGCTTTATGAGCACAAAATCTTTGTTCAAGGTATCATCTGGCGCATTCACTCATTTGACCAATGGGGTGTTGAGCTGGGCAAAGTGCTGGCAGCGGGTATCCAGCCGGAACTGGATCTGGCCAGGCCAACCAGTGCAGGTCACGATGCCTCTACGCGCAATTTGATCGATTTCTACAAGCGCGCCAAAGCGGGCAAATAACGCCGACCGTTAACAACCTTGATAAAAAACGGTAAAGATACAGCGGCATTTTGGATTTGTGTCCAAAGTGCTGCTAAGCCGAGAGGCACAAGGCCGAGAGATATAAGATAAGCACCGGGCAACGCACCTGGCGCTATGTGCGGGTTGAGTGATCCGCGCAGACTTCACAAGCAATCGGCTTGTGGACGGTACAGACCCAATGAGCAATGGTATTCCCATGACTGACGTGTTAGCTACAGATCCAAGACTTGTTGCAATTACCGAGCGTATTATCGCTCGCAGCAAAGATACCCGTGCCGCCTATCTGGCGCGCGTCGATAAATTCCGCAGCACAGGCCCTGCACGTCATCACCTGGGCTGTGCCAACCTGGCTCATGGTTTTGCTGCCTGTAATGCAGATGATAAAGAAGCATTGGCAGAAGGGCAGGCGCCAAATCTGGGGATTATTTCCTCCTATAACGAGATGCTTTCCGCGCACGTTCCTTACGGTGAGTACATTGAGCCCATCAAGGCTGCTGCCAAAGAAGTAGGGATGACTGCACAGATGGCCGGTGGTGTCCCCGCTATGTGTGACGGCGTGACCCAGGGTTTCCCGGGTATGGAGATGTCGCTATTCAGTCGCGATGTTATCGCCATGAGTACCGCGATTGCCCTGTCCCACGATATGTTTGATGGTGCTATGTGTCTCGGGGTGTGCGACAAAATCGTTCCCGGTTTGATGATCGGGGCCTTGTCGTTCGGGCAATTGCCCATTGTTTTTGTACCGGCGGGTCCGATGACTCCCGGTTTGTCCAACGCTGAAAAAGCGAAAGCGCGCCAATTGTTTGCTGAAGGTAAAGTGGGGCGCAAAGAATTACTGGCGGCAGAGAGTGCCTCTTACCACAGTGCAGGTACCTGTACGTTCTACGGTACCGCCAACACCAACCAGATGTTGATGGAAATTATGGGCATGCATTTGCCTGGCAGTACGTTCATCAACCCTTACACCCCGATGCGTGAGGCATTGACCCGTGCCCATGTGCACCAATTGGCGCACATCACCCGCGCAGAGAGCCGCGTTATCCTGGCGGATATCGTCACCGAGAAATCAGTGGTAAACGGTATTGTTGGCCTGATGGCTACCGGTGGTTCCACCAACCACGCAATGCATATTGTGGCGATTGCCCGTGCCGCAGGTGTGATTGTTGATTGGCAGGATTTGTCTGACATTTCGGATATAATCCCGCTGATGTGCCGTATTTATCCCAACGGTTTGGCGGATGTAAACCGCTTCCAGGCGGTAGGCGGTATGGGTTACCTGATTCGTGAACTGCGCAGTGCAGGCTTATTGCACGATGATGTGAAAACCATTATGGGCCCAACCGGCGGTTTATCCCATTACACTAAAGAGCCGTTCCTCGAGAATGGCGCGCTGGTCTGGCGTGATGCCGCCGCTGAAAGCCTTGATGACTCAGTGTTGCGTCCACCCTCAAAACCGTTTGCGGCGGAAGGTGGTTTGCGTTTGCTGAAAGGAAATATTGGTCGTTCGGTGATCAAGATTTCTGCAGTTAAAGCTGAGCATCGTAAGGTGAAAGCACCGGCAATTGTGTTCCAGAGCCAGGAAGAATTACAGACGGCGTTCAAGCGCGGGGAACTGGAAAAAGACTTTATCGCTGTGGTGCGTTTCCAGGGGCCAAAAGCCTGTGGTATGCCGGAGTTGCACAAGCTGACTCCGCCGTTAGGTGTGTTGCAAGATCGCGGTTTTAAAGTAGCGCTGGTAACTGATGGCCGTATGTCCGGTGCCTCTGGTAAGATTCCGGCAGCTATCCATATGACGCCGGAAGCTTTGGACAACGGCGTAATCGGCCTGATCAACACCGGTGACCTGCTTGAGCTGGATGCTGAAACCGGAACTCTGCAATTGCTTGTCAGTGATGAGGAGTTGGCCACGCGTCAGCCGGCACAATGTGATTTGACCAACGTCCACTACGGAATGGGACGGGAATTGTTTGCGCCCTTCCGCTCGTCGGTGGGCCTGGCTGAAGAAGGAGCTACAGTGTTTAACTGGTAACCGGTTAAATTTTCGACCCCGAACCTGTGTTCGGGGTCTTCGTTTTAAAAACATACCTGAACTTATAGAAAGGTAGTTTTACACGTATATCCACTGTCCAGATTCATAAACAGGATTACTCCTCATGCTCGAAGCGTTTGATTTTGTCATTTTTGGTGGCGCGGGTGATTTGGCCCTGCGCAAGTTGATTCCCGGCCTCTATCGTGCCCACCGTGAAGGTTCCTTGCCTGCCGGTGCCCGGATTATTCCAACTTGCCGCAATACCCAGATGGTTGCCGAGTACAAAAGCAAAGTGCGTGAAGCTGCGGAAAAGCATCTGAATGCGGATGAATTTGTCGCAGCGGATTGGGATGAGTTTGAAAAGAGTTTATTCCCGGTGTTCGTTGATATCGGCACTTTGGATCAACACTGGGAAGCCCTGGCGCAATTGCTCAATTCCGGTGGCAACAGCCAGCGCGTGTTCTATCTTTCAACCCCGCCGTCGGTATTCAGTGTGGCCTGCAAGCATTTGCATGAGTCCGGTTTGATTACCGATAAAGCGCGCGTTGTGGTTGAAAAGCCACTTGGTTATGACGGCAAAACCGCTGAAGAGATTAATAGCCAGATCGCTGAATACTTTAAGGAAGATGCCATTTTCCGTATCGATCACTATCTCGGTAAGGAAACAGTACAGAACCTGTTGGCTTTGCGTTTTGCCAACGGCATGTTTGAACATTTGTGGGATGCCCGATCAATCGATCACGTCCAGATCAGCATTTCCGAAACCGTGGGCCTGGAAGGTCGCGCCAGTTTCTACGACGGTGCCGGTGCACTGCGCGATATGGTGCAAAACCACATTCTCCAGTTGTTGTGCCTGGTGGCGATGGAGTCACCCAACAAAATGACCGCCGAGCGTATCCGCGCTGAAAAACTAAAAGTATTGGAAAGCCTGCGTCCCCTGACGGGCAACACTGTTAAATACAACACCGTGCGCGGCCAATATGTCGCCGGTGAATTGGGTGGTAAGCAGGTTCCCGGTTACCTGGATGAATTGGGCCAGCCAAGTAACACCGAAACCTTTGTGGCGATCCGCGCTTACATCGATAATTCCCGTTGGGCCAACGTGCCGTTCTATCTCCGCACCGGTAAACGCATGAAGCAGCGCTTTGCGGAAATTGTTATCCAATACAAAGATGTTGCGCATCGCGTATATCCGGATTCTGCGGGCGGTACTACACCAAACCGTTTGATCATCCGTTTGCAACCGGAAGAAAGTATCAAGATCATCATGGTCGCCAAGGATCTTGAAAAGCATGAAACCCATTTGCGTCCGATGGTATTAAACCTGAATTTTGCCGATACCTATAAAGATTTCTATTCCGATGCCTACAAGCGGTTGATGCTGGATGCGGCGGCTGGCGATGCGAGCTTGTTTATCCACCGGGCTGAAGTGGCGGCGGCCTGGGGCTGGATTGATCCCATTATTGAAGCCTGGCAACGCCCGGAAAATAAACCACAAGGTTACATGGCTGGCAGTTGGGGCCCACAGGCCTCTGCGCAAATGCTGGCGAGCGATCATCGTCGTTGGTTCTCAATTGACGAAGTGCTGTCAGGAGCTGATCAGGAATGGTAACCGAGCGTTTATTTGAAAATCGCGCAGAGATGATTGCTGCGCTGCAAGCTGAGTGTGAAGCGGCTTTACGTAGTGCCATTGAAGATCGCGGCGAAGCAACATTTATGGTGTCTGGCGGCAGTACGCCGGAGCCACTTTACAAGGCATTGAGCAATTCTGATCTGGATTGGGAATCGGTTTACGTTGCGCTGGTCGATGAGCGCTGGGTAGATTTCGATCACGATAAAAGCAACGAAGCTTTTACTGTAAAACATCTGATCCAGAACAAAGCCGCTGTTGCCAATCTGGTCGGTATGAAAAATTCTGCCGGCACCGCCGCTGAAGGTTTGGTGGATTGTGAGGCGGCTTATCAACAATTGGCCCAGCCGTTTGATATCACTATTTTAGGTATGGGCTCTGACGGCCACACAGCGTCATTGTTTCCTCATGCACAAGGTTTGGATGAGGCATTGAATCCTGATTCCAATGAGCTTTGTGCCGCAATCACCGCCAAACAAAGCGACGTTACCGGCGCAATTGTTGAGCGCATGACATTGTCCCTTGCGGGTTTGTTGCGTTCGAAGTCACTGGTTTTGTTAATTACCGGTGATGAAAAGCTGGCTGTATTGCGTGCAGCGCAAGCGGAGGGCGATGTAAACGATATGCCGATTCGCGCCGTGCTGCGTCAGGATCGTGTACCGGTAATTGTTTACTGGGCGCCCTGATTTACCGAATTCCGAACGGGCGTTGATTTAAGCCCTTTTTTCGAACTTTTTTGAACAACGAGGGACACATACAGTGGCTTTAACTATCGATCAAATTGTCAAAGTAGCGCCAGTCGTACCCGTTATGGTGGTAGAGCGCATTGAAGATGCAGTGCCTTTGGCTAAAGCGCTTTATAACGGTGGCTTGAAAGTATTGGAAATCACCCTGCGTACTCCGTGTGCACTGGATGCAATCACTGCCATGGTTGAGGCGTTGCCGGACGATGCGGTGATTGGTGCGGGTACCATCATCACGCCAGCAGATCTGGAAAAAGCCGTAAAAGCAGGTTCTACCTTTTTGGTAAGCCCGGGCACTACGCCAGCATTGATTGAAGCCGCAAAAGCATCGCCAGTGCCATTGTTGGCTGGTGTTGCAACGCCAACGGAAGCTATGCATCTCTACACGCAAGGTTTCACTCACCAGAAATTTTTCCCGGCTGAAGCGGCCGGCGGTGTGCCGATGTTGAAATCGATTGCTGGCCCATTGCCGCAAATTACCTTCTGCCCGACTGGCGGTATTGATTTGGCGAAAGCGCCAAGTTATCTGGCCCTGCCAAACGTGCATTGTGTCGGCGGAACCTGGATGGCTCCCAAAGAATTGATGAAAGCCGGTCGCTGGGACGAAATTGAACGTCTCGCACGAGAAGCAGCCAGCCTGCCTCGCTAACCGAAAATCCGCAGGGGCGCAATTTATTGCGCCCCTGTATTTTTAATCGAATGGACACACTAAAACCTGTGTCCCTACAGCAAAAGAATCAGTAAGAGTTTATTTAGGAGAAAGCAATGACTATTAGAGTGGCAATCAACGGTTACGGTCGTATTGGTCGCAATGTTCTGCGTGCGTTGTATGAATCAGGCAAGCGCAGCCAAATTGAAATCGTTGGCATTAATGACCTGGGTGATGCTCACCTGAATGCTCACCTCACCAAGTACGATTCTGTTCACGGCCAATTCAACGGCACTGTGAAATACGAAGGCAATACCATGTTTGTTAATGGTGATGCGATTCGTATTACCGCAGAGCGCGATCCAGCCAAATTGCCTTGGGCTGAATTGAAAGTGGATGTGGTGTACGAATGTACCGGTATCTTCACCAGCAAAGAAAAAGCGGGTGCGCACATTGCTGCCGGCGCTAAAAAAGTCATTATCTCTGCACCAGGTACTGATGTAGATGCAACCGTTGTATTCGGTGTAAACAACAATGTATTGAAAGCATCTGACAGCATTATTTCCAACGCATCCTGTACCACTAACTGCCTGGCGCCTATCGCTAAAGTGTTGAATGACAAGTTCGGCATCGTTCAAGGTTCCATGACCACCATTCACGCATATACTAACGATCAGGTTCTGTCTGATGTATTCCACAAAGACATTTACCGTGCACGTTCTGCGACCCAATCCATGATCCCAACCACTACCGGTGCTGCCAAAGCGGTAGGTTTGGTTCTGCCGGAATTGAAAGGCAAGCTGGACGGTATTTCGGTGCGCGTTCCAACTATCAACGTTTCCCTGGTAGACCTGAACGTATTGGTTGAGAAAGATGTAAGTGTTGAAGCGGTTAACGCGGCGATGAAAGAAGCCGCTGAAAAAGAAATGCCAGGGGTATTGGCCTATGTTGATGAGCCTCTGGTATCGGTTGACTTCAACCACAACGCCCACTCTTCCAACTACGACTCGCTGCAAACCAAAGTGTATGGCAAGTGGGTAAAAGTCCTGAGCTGGTATGACAACGAGTGGGGTTTCTCCAATCGCATGCTGGATAACACCATTGCCCTGATGAACGCTAAATAATAAGAGAACTCATCATGTTAAGACGTACAAAGATCGTCAGTACTTTGGGCCCTGCTTCTGAGTCGCCAGAAGTTCTAGAGCGTTTGATCCTGGCGGGCGTTAACGTCGTCCGCCTGAACTTTTCCCATGGTTCACCGGAAGATCACAAGCGTCGCGCTGAAACCGTGCGCGAGCTTGCTGCCAAGCACAACCGTTTCGTGGCGGTGCTGGGCGATTTGCAAGGCCCGAAAATCCGTGTAGCCCGTTTTGCCGAAGGAAAAATCCACCTCAAGGTGGGTGACAAATTTATTCTCGATGCTTCGTTGGGTCGCGATGAAGGTAACCAGCAACAGGTTGGTATCGACTACAAAGAACTGCCAAACGATTGTAAGCCCGGCGATGTGTTGTTGCTGGATGACGGTCGTGTGGTGTTAACCGTCGATAAAATCGAAGGTACGCGCATTTATACCACCACCAAGGTGGCTGGTCCTTTGTCCAACAACAAAGGTATCAATCGTCAGGGCGGTGGTTTAACCGCGCCAGCGTTGACCGAAAAAGATATCGCCGACATTAAAACCGCTGCAGAAATAGATGTGGATTATCTCGCCGTGTCTTTCCCGCGTTCAGCGGACGATATGAATTACGCGCGCAAGCTGATGCTGGAAGCGGGTGGCCGTGCCGGTCTTGTTTCCAAAGTTGAACGCGCCGAAGCGGTTGCCGATGACGAAACCCTGGACGACATTATCCGTGCAAGCGATGCTGTAATGGTTGCCCGTGGCGACCTGGGTGTCGAGATTGGTGATGCAGCACTGATCGGTGTACAAAAACGCATCATCGCGCGTTCACGTGCATTGAATAAAGTGGTGATCACTGCGACCCAAATGATGGAGTCGATGATCAACAGCCCGTTGCCAACCCGCGCTGAAGTGTTTGACGTAGCGAACGCGGTGCTGGATGGTACCGATGCGGTAATGCTTTCTGCAGAAACGGCTGCCGGTAGTTTCCCGGTGGAAACGGTTGAAGCAATGGTGCGCATTATTCTCGGTGCGGAAAAACACCCGATTGCGAGTTTTGATAACTACCGTATGGATCAGGCCTTTAACACGGTGGATGAGTCTATTGCACTCGCTTCCATGTTTACTGCCAACCATCTGGCGGGTGTGAAAGCGATTATCGCGTTCACTGAGTCAGGCAGCACTCCGCGTTTGATGTCGCGTGTAGGGTCGCAATTGCCTATCTTCGCCTTCTCTCGCCATGTAAATACCCAGCGTAAGATGGCGATGTATCGCGGTGTACAACCGATTGCATTTGATACCAGCAGCGCTCCCTGCGCTGATGATTTCAACCGTGCAATTGGAATGTTGAAAGCGCAAGGTGTACTGGTAGAAGGTGACCTGGTGATTGTTTCCCTGGGCGATACTACATTGCTCGGTGGTACCAACACGATGAAAGTTCTGCGCGTTGGCGATACACTCGCCTAAGCGTGGACAGTTTGGAAAAACGGCAGCTCGGCTGCCGTTTTTTTTGCATCGATATTTTTGTGGTGATGTGATGAAAATTATTTTTGCGCTGCTGTTTGGCCTTTGGATTCTTCCGGCTCATGCATTGGAATTGCGTGGTGAATGGCAACAGGGTGGATTAATTGTTGGCAAAGTTCCCGCAGGCGTCCAGGTCGAATACGCGGGAAAAAAATTACAACTGTCTCCGGCAGGGGAATTTGTTTTTGGTTTCGGGCGCGATGCAAAACCCCAGGCCACATTGGTGTTGATTCATGCCGATGGCCAACGTGAAGAACAACGATTTCCAATCAAACAACGCAAATACAATATCCAGAAAGTCACCGGCGTTCCCCAGCAAACGGTCGAGCCTGATCCCGCCCAAGTGGAACGTGCCAGGCGCGAAGCGCAAATGGCTGCCGATGCACGCAAAGGCGATTTGCCCCTGACTTTTTTTGCGCAAAAATTTCAATGGCCGTTAATTGGTCCGGTGACGGGCGTGTATGGTAGCCAGCGTTTTTATAACGGCGTACCCAATTCACCGCACTATGGGGTGGATGTCGCCAAGCCTGTTGGAACTATAGTGGTTGCACCCGCCGGTGGTATTGTGACCCTGGTTCATCCCGATATGTTTTTTTCCGGTGGCACCCTGATTATTGATCACGGTCACGGCTTGTCATCCACTTTTATCCATCTCAGTGAAATTTTAGTTAAAAAAGGCGATCAGATTACCCAAGGGCAAGCGATTGCCAAAGTGGGAAAAACCGGTCGTGCGACAGGCGCGCACCTTGATTGGCGGATGAATTGGTTTGAAGAGCGAATCGATCCGCAATTGTTAGTTGATCCCATGCCAACCAAATAAACACAGTGATAATTTCCAGCGCTCATAAATGCGTAGGTGATATTGGCAAGTGAGCAGGTGAGTAAGTGAGCAGGTGAATTGGTAAGTGATATGAAACGTGTATTAACCATCAGTGCGATTTTCTTTGCCGGTGTGATTTTTGGCTTGCTTTCTGTGCACGGCACTTTCAATCATTTGCGCCACACTTTTTCTCCATCACTCAGTTTTGCCGATGGATCAACCTATGTAGGCAATCTCAATGCGCAAGGTGAGCTGGAAGGTAATGGCCGCATGCAATGGAAAAATGGCGATAACTATGAAGGAAATTTTGCCGCCGGTTTATTTCAGGGGCACGGGCGGCTTTCAATGTCCTCTTCGGGCGTTTACACCGGCAATTTTGTCGCCGGCGCCATGGAAGGGCAGGGCGAACTGGTGTACGCCGATGGATCGCGTTATCGCGGCGAATTCAGGAAAAACCAATTTCATGGAAAAGGAAAATTAACTTATCCCGACGGTTCTTTTTATGCGGGCGATTTTTTAAATGGCCGTCCCAACGGTAAAGGACAATGGTTGTTTGCGGATAAATCCTTGTATAGCGGCGATGTTGTGAATGGCGTAATTACCGGAAAAGGCGAATTAAAGCGAGCAGGCAGTAAATACCTTGGGGATTTTGTCGCCGGCAAAATGCAAGGAGATGGTGTTTTTACTGACTCCGAGGGCAATAGTTACAGCGGTGAATTTAACAACGATGCATTTGAAGGCGAGGGTGTTTATGCCGGTGCGGATGGCGACACTTCCATAGGGCATTTCACTGCATGGTTGCTGAATGGAAAAGGTATGCAAACCGATAAAGCGGGCAATCAATGGCAGGGCGAATTTCAAAATGGTTTGCTGGAAGGGCAGGGAACGTATATTGAAAGCTCGGGCGGTGAAAAACCGGGCGGAGGCCAATCAGGGCAACAGTATTCAGGCGAATTTAAATTTGGAAAATATTCTGGCAAAGGAAAATTAATTGCGAGTAATGGCGATATTTATGAAGGTGAATTTTCTTACGGCAGGAAACATGGCGCCGGTACCTTAACTTATAAAGAACCTATTGATGGCGTAAGCAAAATTTCCGGCCGCTGGGATTATGATCGCCTTATTGATGGCGGTAGCGATGTAAAAATATTCTCGCCGGAAGAAGTGACTGAATACGCTGTGTATAAAGAAGCGATCAAATTAAAACGGTCGCTGGACGCACTCCGGGAGTCTGATGCTAACAAAATCGAACTCTACAGCCTTGTTGTTGCCGGCTATGGGACCGAAGAGGTTTTTCGTCGCGAGAGCAAATTTATTGAAAATCTTTTTAATCAGCAATATCACAACAGCGACACGGCAATTTACTTATCCAACAGCCAGCGCTCACTTGCCGAGCATCCAATGGCAACGCGTACCAGTGTTCAGGCGGCCCTGGAAAAAATTGCTGGCAAAATGGATAAGGAACGGGACATTTTCTTTTTATATATCACCAGCCACGGCAGCAAAAATAAAACTATCTCACTCAATCACAATGGTTTGGCATTGGCGGATATAGATGCTAAATGGTTGGGCGATTTGCTCAAGTCCACCGGTATAAAACATCGGGTGGTAGTCTTGTCTGCTTGTTTTTCCGGCGGATTTATTGATGACATAAGCGATAGCAATACCCTGGTAATGACTGCTGCATCCGCACAAAAAACCTCGTTTGGTTGCGCTGATGATAGTCTCTTCACGTATTTTGGAAAGGCATATTTTAAAGAGTCATTAAAACCGGGCGTGGATTTTGAGCAGGCTTTTTACAAGGCGCGTAGTTTGGTGGAAGAGTGGGAAAAAGCACAGAAAATCTCGCCGTCCGAACCGCAAATACGGGTGAATCCCGGTGTAACTGCGCAGGTCAAACGCTGGCTGGAAGGCGAAATCGCTCAAGTTTCAGGCCCCAATGCCCGCAATAGCCCTGCGGTTCTAGAGACAGGGCTGTGATTGGCAGTGTAAGATACTGCCCCCGGTTAACCAACCACGACTTAAGACCATGATTGATAAAAAATTACTCAGCATTTTGGTGTGCCCGGTCAGCAAGGGCGAACTTGAATATCGCTCGGAACAGCAAGAACTGGTGTGCTGGGAAAGTGGATTAGCTTATCCGATTCGCGACGGCATCCCGGTGATGCTGGAGCATGAAGCGCGCAAACTGAGCGCGGAAGAACTGGAGCAACATCACGCCTGAGGGCGGATGTCAAAGAAGTCGAAGACGAGTTAGTAAATGATGAAAAGCGCTGAAATTCGCGATGCCTTTTTGAAGTATTTCGAGAGTAAAGGTCACACTATTGTTGCCAGCAGCTCCCTCATCCCGGGCAATGACCCTACGTTGTTGTTCACCAATGCGGGAATGAACCAGTTCAAGGATTGCTTCCTTGGTGCAGACAAGCGCCCATACAATCGCGCGGTAAGTTCCCAGCGTTGTGTGCGCGCTGGCGGCAAGCACAATGACCTTGAAAACGTAGGCTATACCGCGCGCCACCATACTTTCTTCGAAATGCTCGGCAATTTCAGTTTTGGTGATTACTTCAAGCACGACGCTATCCGTTTTGCGTGGGAGTTTTTAACCTCCAAAAACTGGCTGGATATCCCTTCGGAAAAGCTTTGGGTTACCGTCTATGCATCGGACGATGAAGCCTACGACATCTGGAATAAAGAGGTAGGGGTCCCAGCCGAGCGCATCATTCGCATCGGTGATAACAAAGGTGCGCCCTACGCATCGGACAACTTCTGGGCAATGGGTGATACCGGCCCTTGTGGTCCCTGCACGGAAATTTTCTACGATCACGGCGCGGATATCTGGGGTGGCCCACCGGGTTCACCGGAAGAAGATGGTGACCGTTATATCGAAATCTGGAACAACGTATTTATGCAATTCAACCGCACCGCTGACGGTGTATTGCATCCATTGCCGGCACCGTCGGTCGATACCGGCATGGGGTTGGAACGTATTTCTGCGGTGATGCAGCACGTCCACTCCAATTATGAAATCGATCTGTTTCAGCATTTGCTCAAAGCCGCTGCTGAAGCAACCGGTAATCATGATATGGAAAATAAATCACTGCGCGTGATTGCCGACCATATTCGCTCTTGTTCTTTCCTGGTTAGCGACGGCGTGTTGCCGTCAAATGAAGGCCGTGGCTATGTGTTGCGCCGTATCATCCGCCGTGCGATTCGCCACGGTAACCAGCTTGGCCAAAAACAACCGTTCTTCCATAAACTGGTAAAAGCACTCGCGGAAGTAATGGGTGATGCCTATCCGGAGCTGCACAAAAACCAGGCCCAGATCGAGAAAGTGTTATTGCAGGAAGAAGAGCAATTCGAGAAGACCCTGGATAAAGGTATTGCTGTTCTTGAAGATGCATTAAGCAAACTTTCCGGTACTGAAATCCCCGGTAAAGTCGTTTTCACCCTTTATGATACCTACGGTTTCCCGGTTGATTTAACCGCCGATATCGCCCGTGAGCGCGGCCTGACGGTAGATCAACAGGGTTACGAAGCGGCCATGGCCGAACAGCGTGCCCGTGCTCGCGCCGCCGGCACATTCAAAGTGGACTACAACGCGAAGGGCCTGGATTTCCCGGCCACTGAATTCCTTGGCTATGGCTCTTTGGCAGAGCAGGGCAAGGTTATTTTCCTGGTGAAAGATGGCCAGAAAGTGGAGCGTCTGGTTGAGGGTGACGACGGTGTCGTAGTTCTGGATCGCACTCCGTTCTATGCGGAATCCGGTGGCCAGGCGGGCGATTGCGGTTACCTTGAGTTGGGCGGTAACCGTGTCGAGGTGCGCGATTGCCAAAAACAAGGCTCGTCCAGTTTGCATATCGTACGCGTCCTGCAAGGCGCTATTTCTGTTGGTGATAATGTGTCCGCAAAAGTGGATGGCAATGTTCGCCAGGCAACTGCGCTTAATCATTCCGCAACCCACTTAATGCATGCTGCCTTGCGCAAGGTATTGGGCGAACACGTCACCCAAAAAGGTTCGCTGGTAGATTCAGAGCGTTTGCGTTTTGACTTTTCCCATTTTGAAGCCGTAACGGCCGATCAGTTAAAGGCAATCGAGACACTGGTTAATGACCAGATCCGCGCTAACTCAGCGGTGGCCACTGAATTGTGTGATATGGATGCGGCGAAAGCCAAAGGTGCAATGGCACTATTCGGCGAAAAATATGGCGATACCGTACGCGTGCTGACCATGGGTGATGGCTTCTCCGTTGAATTGTGCGGTGGTACCCACGTTAACCGCACAGGTGATATCGGCCTGTTTCGCATTGTTTCCGAATCCGGTGTAGCGGCGGGCATTCGCCGAATCGAAGCTATTACCGGAGCGCAGGCACTTGAGTTGTTTGATCGTGTGGAAGCCCTGGTTGATACGGCAAGTCGCAGTTTGAAAACCAATCGTGATTCCCTGGTCGAAAAACTGGAAGCCCTGGTTGCCCAGAATCGCAAACTTGAAAAAGACCTGGCGCAACTGAAAACCAGACTGGCTACGGCCGGTAGCGGTGATTTATCGGCCCAGGCACAGGATGTCGGTGGTGTTAAGGTACTGGCCTTGAATCTTGAAGGTGCCGACGCCAAATCACTTCGTGATACTGTCGATCAGTTTAAAAATAAATTGGGAACAGCGGTCGTTTTATTGGCAGCGGTCGAAGGTGATAAAGCGGCATTGGTTGCAGGTGTGACCCAGGATATTACCGGCAAAGTCAAAGCGGGCGATCTGATGGGTTACGTTGCCAGCCAATTGGGCGGCAAGGGCGGTGGCCGCCCGGATATGGCCCAAGGGGGCGGCACCAACCTGGCTGCCCTGGATGCTGCACTCGCTTCAGTTGTACCTTGGGTAAAAGGCCAGTTGGGTTCCTAAATTAATTGGTTGTTTGTTGTGCAAAAACGTGAAAGAAGTGCGATTAATCCGCTTTTTCTCGCCCATTTGGGTTAACTTTTGTTGCGAACTGGTGTTTAATTGGCGCCTTTTTGTGATCTGGTTAGTCAGTATTCGTATTCGTCAAATAAAAGAAGGATAGGCTGTAATGAGCTTATTGGTTCAGAAATATGGTGGCACCTCTGTTGGTTCCATCGAGCGTATAGAGCAGGTAGCTGATAAGGTTGCTGGTTTCCGTGCCCAGGGGCACGACATGGTAGTGGTCCTTTCTGCCATGAGTGGTGAAACCAACCGTTTAATTGGTCTTGCGCAGCAAATTCAGGAAGTGCCTGATCCACGTGAGCTGGATGTGTTGGTTTCTACCGGTGAGCAGGTCACTATTGCGCTGTTGTGTATGGCGCTGAAAAAGCGCGGCCTTGATGCCCGTTCTTACACTGGCGGCCAGGTGCGTATCCTTACTGATAGCTCTTTCACCAAAGCCAGGATTCAGGCTATTGATGAAGAAAATATGCGCGCCGATTTAAAACAGGGTCGTGTAGTTGTTGTCGCTGGATTCCAGGGCGTTGATGAACACGGCAATATCACAACGCTGGGGCGTGGTGGTTCAGATACTACTGGTGTAGCCTTGGCGGCAGCGTTAAAAGCGGATGAGTGCCAGATTTACACCGATGTTGATGGCGTATATACCACTGACCCGCGTATTTGTGAGCGTGCGCGTCGGCTTGAAAAAATTACCTTTGAAGAAATGCTGGAAATGGCCAGCCAGGGCTCAAAAGTGTTGCAAATTCGCTCTGTTGAGTTTGCGGGCAAATACAAAGTGCCGCTGCGTGTACTCCACAGTTTTAAAGAAGGCCCTGGAACCCTGATTACCCTCGACGAGGAAGATTCAACTATGGAACAACCAATTGTTTCCGGTATCGCGTTTAACCGCGATGAAGCTAAAGTCACTGTTGCCGGCGTACCTGATACTCCCGGCGTTGCTGCAAAAATTCTCGCACCTGTTGGCGAAGCCAACATTGAAGTTGATGTGATTGTGCAAAACGTATCTGCCGACGGCACTACTGATTTGACTTTCACTGTGCATAAAAATGATATGAATAAAGCTGTCGCTGTGTTGGAAAGTGTTGCTAAAGAAATTGGCGCACGTGAAGTTCGCAGTGATGACAAGGTTGCTAAAGTATCTATCGTGGGTGTTGGTATGCGCTCTCATGCCGGTGTTGCATCGCGCATGTTCACTGCGTTGGCAGATGACCGTATCAATATCCAAATGATCACAACATCTGAAATTAAAATTTCGGTGATCATTGATGAGCGCTACTTGGAGTTGGCTGTGCGTAGTTTGCACACCGCTTTTGGTTTGGATGCCGAACCGTCAGAAAGCCGTGTGAGGGGCTAGGCTTTCTAGCAAGGCGGCTTACAGGATGAGTGAAGGAGATTAAAGATGTTAATTTTGACTCGCCGTATTGGCGAAACTTTGATGGTTGGTGACGAAGTAACCGTTACCGTTTTAGGTGTAAAAGGCAACCAGGTTCGTATTGGTGTCAATGCTCCTAAAGATATCGCTGTGCATCGTGAAGAGATTTATCAGCGTATCCAACGCGAAAAGCAGAATCAGGAAGAGCAAGACAGTTAATTTTATATTCACTGTTTTGTTGTTCAAGCTTTTCAACTACGCGGCGGCATGATTAGTCATCCGCCGCGTAGGCGTTTCTGGATATCCGCTTTTTACTACTGCCAGTGCTTGCAGTGTCGTTTTTTTAAAAAATAAACGATTTGATCGATTATTGTTTTTAGTTGATCGCAACTTGTGCGTTCAGTAAAAATTCCTGCATTTTATTCCGTAAATTTATATTCAAGACTTTGAATTTTAGCGAATTATGGTATTATGCCGCACCTGCTGAAACGGAGCTTGCTTTGCTTCAGCAGACGTGGAGAAGTGGCCGAGTGGCCGAAGGCACTCCCCTGCTAAGGGAGCATACCTCAAAAGGGTATCGGGGGTTCGACTCCCCCCTTCTCCG
>JAGKWO010000065.1 GCA_021151835.1 Gammaproteobacteria bacterium | reverse complement strand
ACTTCTTGTTCTCTTTTGGGGTTGGTTTCTTGCTCATGGATCACCTCTGGAGTAAGTTTACTCAGTTTCTAAGGTGTCCGATATTCGCGGAGGGGATCATGGTAACTGGCAAATCGATCAAGATGGCAATAGCATGAAGAATAGTTTACGTACACGACTCCATGAAATTATTTTTGGTACGGATACGCCTTTTGGTGTGGTGTTGGTATAAGGTTGGTACTACCGCACAAAGAACTATTTATCCTCCCTTTATAGAGAATAAACAGTAATAGGGGACAGCAAATCATGAATTTGAATGGTAGGTCATATACAGGTAATGTGTTTTCTTGGAACGATATAAGAGATAGCCATTTTGGTAGGGAGAAGCTGGCTCGTATTTTTCGTTTGCTCTTTGAAAACTCCGAGGCTTTGGTCGTCATGTGTGAGAGGCCTCTTTTAAATCGGAGCGCAAAAGAATGTATTAGCTTTAAAAAGCAGTTTTTTTCTAATGTCGAGTTGGATGACTTTATGTTTTCTTTTAACGCAATTCGGAGAAACCTGGATATTGCAGAAGTTATAAGTTTACTTATCGAATACTTTTATTTTTTTGAGCAAATTTCTTTTGTTTTTCTAGAAAAACACAATGATTACGTAAGATGCGAGAAGTTTCTAAAAAATCAAAAAGATTGGCGAAATATTACTAATAATTTTGTTTGTCGGTTTGCGTATAAATCAGTTGAGGATGATGTTTTATGGTGTAGGGCGAGTTTTGATTTTATCTGGGGTGGTGAGAGCCCTAAAGATTTTTGAATGGCCCGTAGTTTGCGGTGATCTTGCTTACCGCATAATTCGCTAATGTAAACTGCCTTTCTGTTTTTTATTATGAAAACCAATTGAGAATTTGAATTACCTGTTGTGGTGTTTGTGGGTGTGGGTTATGTTGCGGTTCGTTCTATTGAGTAACGATTGCGCACCTTCAGCCCAACCCAACTCTCGTTAAAAGACGGCGAAGGTTATCTGGTTGTACCTGTAACAAGTGTAGGACCTCATGAAGCAAATGGTTATGTTGCAGGATGTGGTTACACAACAGGCACGTTTGCAGGAAATGGAATGGTACCTATAAAGGGAGCAGCTGCTTTAGCTGTCTCTTAATTGCCAACAAATTTAGTTAAAATGGTTACTTGGAATGGGCAGGAGTTTCGGAACAGTATAACAATTTAAGCAATCAGCTTGATGGAATGCCTGTATTCGTAAAAGGTCCATCAGATACTCATGTAATGGGTTATTCTAGCGGTCATTCGGCTCGCCTGAATTATCGTAATTGGTTTTTATCATTTTAAATATTCTGGATTGTTTATAAGAATCGTAGCTATACTGGTCCTATCTATTTTGTCAGGTTTGGCATATTCCTCAAATGCAATACAAACGGTTTCATTTTTTGATTTGATATTGAATGGAAAAAACTGCAACGGTTGTAGAATAGAAGTATTTGGTTACTATTCTTTCGATGATGGCTTGTATCTAACAAGGGATCACGCAAAACATTTTGATAAGACATCATCTGTACAGGTGATATTCAGAGATGAAAATCATCAGAAAAATTTTATAGAATGTAAAAATAAATATGTTTCTGTGGTGGGTACAATTTTTGTTGATAAGTCAAATTTTATGACCCTGGGGGATATAGAAGTCATGTATAAAACTAATGGATCATGCCAGAAGACTAAATAGCAAGAGCTTGCTTACCGCATAATTCGCAAATGTAAACTGCCTTTCTGTTTATTATTACGAAAAACCAATTGAGAGTTTGAATGAACTCTTGTGGTGATTATGGGTGTGCGGTCATGTTGCGGTTCGTTCCTCAGGCTGCGCGCCCCAACCACAACCTACTGGAACATCCCCGCCGGGCAGCTATGCCCCGTTTTGCACTTGGTGAGATACACATGGCTGATCAGCTTGGTTAATTATGTTAGGGTATTTACCCAGCTCCACTAGAGCGGGGTAATTGGCAAATCGATCAAGATGGCGATACCATGAAGAATAAGCGGATGCGGCGAAAGCTCCCACAGGCTCTGCCACTGATCGATTGGATAAATGGATCGCTGATTATAAGGCAGGTAGATATGACAACGCAGATTCAGAATCGCGTAATATGCTGCGAGAGTTAGAGATGCTTCGGCGTGTGGATTCTGTGCCTGTAAAAGGTATTTGGGTTCAGGTGGAAGTACCTGCTTTCAATTCTTCAAATTTTACTGGGGTTGAAACCATTGTGAGTGCGTGGAACTAATATGAACTATTTTGAAGTTGCTCCTAAATTCCGTAAGCGCAAAACTTATGCTGCCGAAAAGCGAAAAGCGGCAGAAAGAATTGCCTCAGACGGCGAGTATGTCGAGCTTGATACGAGCATTGCTAATTATTGCAAAAATGGAAATGTGGACGATTTCATCACTATAGTTTCTTACTTATTCCGATTGACTCTTGCGGATCTACGCTATGTGCTCGCGTTGAGTATTCTAGAGGACGAATTGAATAATCAAGAAATGGCTTTGGCTATCAGCAAACATTTTTTTGCTCCGCAATTGTGTTCCTATAACTTGGAGCGTTTGATTATTATTGCGCGTCGTCAAGATATAGAGGTTCGTACTCCAGTTCTTTTGGGGGCGGCAGAGGCGGGTAATCTACTTTCATTTATCGCAGTTTTTACGAATAGAGCTGAATTTGAAAACTGTGCCAAATTTGTATTGAATCAGTTTGATAAGCAATGGGTTGGTGATTTTGTAAATCCCATGACGCAAATTTTTATGATGATGCTCACTGAAAAATTTCTGGGTTTTGAGCCCAGAGATTGGCAAGGGGAGGGCAAGTCTTGGTCAGTGGATATTTTTAAGGAAGAACCTTTGTTTGCTGAACTCTGGCAGCACTGGGACACAGAAGACATGGTGTTGATCGAGTCTTTATTGATTCAACTGGCGAATAGGCACACCTTTCAAGCCAGCCGTAACAATAAAGACGGCGGAAGAGATTTTGAAGGGCATGCCGAACAATATCCCATCGATTTGCATTTTATTATGCGTTTGCGTGAGTGGCGCGGGCTTTTAAATCCGGAAATCAAACACCGCTTAACTGAACCACCATTCGATAAGTTACCTGATCCTATAGAAAATATTCAATTGCCAGATGAATTGCGTCAGGTTGTGAAAAAAATGCGTGAATTCATTCCGGATTTTGACGCGGTGATTAATTCGGGGAAAAAACGCGACTGGCAAATGTTGCTGTGAAAATGTTGGTTACCTTTAAAGTAATTTCTTTGCTGGTGTTTTTCCTATCACTTATCGCCTGCACCCCAACCCAGCGCCCCCTAAAAAACGGCCAAGGTTATGTGATAGTTCCCGCAGGTGAAAATCATTACCGCATCGA
Organism: Gammaproteobacteria bacterium; assembly: GCA_021151835.1. GTDB lineage: Bacteria > Pseudomonadota > Gammaproteobacteria > Pseudomonadales > Cellvibrionaceae > Cellvibrio. The sequence goes on along the minus strand of JAGKWO010000065.1, from coordinate 11,692 downwards.
GTATTACCTAAAACACGCAAAGCTCGCCGAAACCTACTAGAACACCACCGCCGGACAATTATGCCCCGGTGGGTTTTTGAAAAGTAAATTACTGCGGTTGAGTTTCCAGCCACAAACCGAAGAGGATATCGGCAAAGTCGCTCTCAGATAACTGATTGATTATAAGATCTCGTGTGGCGTCAGCTAGCATTTCGTAATCTAGCGTTAGCTCATAATCGTTGGGGGGAATTGGATAATTTACATTACATATCTGCCAGTCGTTTAAACGTTGCCATATGCGTCTTGAGAGCAAGCTTCGTTTCTGACTTGATAATCTGCTGGCCTTCTGGGCTTGCAAGGTTCAGGCTTTTGCTTGCCTTTATTTGGGGTCTGGCAATTGCTTGCGGAAGGCCATACTTATTGTTTCGGGTAATCTTGTCGCGCATAAGCAAAACCTCATGTGTTGGTGCATAGATTATGTTTTACCCGGCTCGCTCGGTCAACTTGAAATTGGGGGCTTTTAACCTAATCCATAAGATACACATGGCTGATCAGCTTGGTTAATTATGCTAGGGTATTTACCCAGCTCCACTGGAGCGGGGTCATTGGCAAATCGATCAAGATGGCGACACTATGAAGAATAATTTACGCACAAGGCTCTATGAAATTATTTTTGGTACGGATACCCCCGCAGGTAAGCTTTTTGATGTGGTGTTGATTTACACCATCCTATTGAGTGTATGCGCGCTGATGTTTGATTCTGTGCTGGAATCGGATGCTGGCCTTGCGCCCTATTTAAATTACATCGAGTGGTTTTTTACGGTGGTGTTTACCCTGGAGTATGCTGCCAGGATTTACTGCTCGCCCAATCGCTGGGCTTATATCAAAAGTTATTTTGGCATCATAGATTTGCTGTCTATCTTGCCCACCTACCTGACATTGGTTTTCTCCGGTGCGAGTTACTTGTTGATTATTCGCTTGTTGCGGGTGCTGCGGATTTTCCGGGTGTTTAAGTTGGTCGCCTACTTGCAGGAAGCCAATCTCCTGATTCGCGCGATTTTCCAATCGCGACGGAAAATCCTGGTATTCTTTTTTGTGGTGTTAATTTTTGCCACTGTTTTCGGTTCCATGATGTACCTTCTCGAAGGTCCCGCTAATGGGTTTACCAGCATTCCCCGGAGCATTTATTGGACCATTGTCACTATCACAACCGTTGGCTATGGGGATATCACCCCCCAAACTCCGTTGGGGCAAGTGATCGCTTCGCTCGCTATGTTGACCGGTTATTCCATTATCGCGGTGCCCACCGGTATTTTTACTGCTGAGCTAGCCAATGAGATGCGCCTGGAGCGGGAAATGATTAAGTGTGCCAATTGTGGCAGGCGCGGGCATGAACGAGCGGCAAAATTTTGCTCGCACTGCGGAAGCCATTTGAATATCCATCACGATTAGCAGTGCCAGATCTCGCTTTTGGTTTTATTAATCCGGGGCAATGAGTGAGACCTGCACCCCGGTTTGCGGGTGGGACTGGATCTTACCGAGAAATTTTGGCGCTAAATTAATCCGCGATCTGTCGCGACACTATTTACTGCCATAGATAACTGTGCTCCTATAAAGACACTTCCGTTTTTCCCCATTTCTACGTTCTAAATCTTCTCTCTTTGTTGCTCGTTTAGGTTTAGGGATAAAGTCGTTCCCACAAAATTGCTCGTCTGTCTGCATAAGGTGCCGGAGCATTTTTAAATTGTAAGTTCTCTGTTGTTTTTAAAAATACACGCTTTATACGTTTTGGTTTGCCGCTAAGGAACGAATCTCTGCGAGGTTAAAGGTCGGCTATGAAGCTAAGCGATGCACTCAATAAAACAATTTCCGATTTTTGTAATAACAACTTCAGCAATGCGACGGATAACCATTGTGCGCATTTTGTGTGTCATTTGTTGCAGTTGGATGTGGGGTATGACTGCAAGACGCACAAGAATGGCAGTTACCCAGGTGCGGGGTTGCGGGTGCAGGAGTTGTTTGCGGTGTGCCCGCAGGTGGGTGATTGGGGCAAAGCGCCAGCGGGCATGAAGCTGGTGTTTGTTACTGATAAATCCAATGTTGATTTGGTGGCGCACACCATGCGCAATGTGCCCAAGAAGCACGTGGGAATTTTTTCCGACGGTTTTATCTACCATTATTCCAATGTGCAGAGGTCGGTGGTTCGCCAAACACCGGACGAATTTATTGCTCGTTTCAAGGCGGCCTACGGTGGCAACCAGGGATTGTTTTTCGGCACCTTCCCGCCCAACTCGACAATACCTGGACTTGAAACCGGTGCGGTGCCCGTTACACCCGCCGTTGCCGAAGTGCGTCCTGCTCCTGTAAGCCCTGGTGCTCCCCAGCCAACCATTCGACAAGTCACCGTATCGTCGGGAAAAGTGGATTATTTTGCCAGCCTGCCGGGCGTAGCAGAATTTTACGTGGCCCGCTCGACGAATTACGAATCCTTTCGCGGACTCATGCAGCCATCCAGCAAACTTACAGGTCCGCGCTACGCCGTAGAAGATTTTTTGGATGAGTATGGCGCTCTGGCGGGTTTGCTGGGAGTGTTAGCCGCGAGTGAAAGTGGTGGATACTTTAATCGAATCAATACCTATGATCGCGCAGCCTTCACTTTTGGTTTTTTTCAATTGGCGGCACATACACCAAACGATAACTTGATTTTGTTATTTCGACGGGCGGCCAATGAGAACCCCGAATTTCGCGCACTATTTCCCGACCTGAAATTAATAGACGGAGTGCTCCATCGCAACCTGGGGACCCATCAGGTCAGCCTGGAAAAATCCTACCCACGCCCCGGTCACGCCACGGAAAAAAATCTCAAGGATTTTATGGTCTACCTGAATGCCCAGGGCGACCTAATTGACGATAGCGAATTATCCGCCGCCGCACGTATGGTCCATTTGGCCAATTCCAGCAACGCCTTTAACCGATTGCAAGTGAATGTCGCGGCGGGTATCACCATGAAAAAAATTCGTGATGCCTACAGTAATTGGTACAACCTTAATGGTGTTTCGGATTTAATTTGCACAGCCATTGCCGACATCCACCACCAAGGGCGCGGCAGCAAAACCGATGTGAGGAATGCCTTATCGTCTGCCAGTAGCCAGCAGGGAAAATTGGTAGCCCTCTGTAAAATAGGCCAAGCCAGCTACCCGGAACGCTGCGCTAATTTAAAAAAATCCCTGGAAAGCGCGGCGGCAAAAGGATACTTGAATATTTCTGTGTTCGATAAGGCCAGCGGCTTGTTTAAACCGAGCCAGGGTTGGCCGGTGTAGGCTCGTCAAAAAGTCCTTTCCTGTAACATGCATCAAGAAAGGGCTTTTTTATAAAGTTGCAGTCTGTAAATGGTCGTTTCCTTGCATTAAGCTCCAACGACTTGAGAAATTCCTGTGGGTCGCGGCCTAATTCCTTCCATTCGTCCAGCACCTGTGTCAACCAAGCCTTCCCATCACTTTCTGTGCATAATTTGGCTTTATACCGCTCTTCTATACCGTAAATATCTTTCCATGTTTCGATTTGTTCATTAACGGCAGTAGGGCCGAATTCCATATTGATGTCTGCCAGAGTCAATTTGGCAATGTCCGAATGCAGTAAGTCCACTTTAATATTGATAGGTTGTGCGATGGGGGCGTAGGGGTAAAAAGCTTTTCGTCTTCCACTATGATTATGCGCTGGGTCTTTGCCTAGTTTGTAGGTGCTATTGCACTCATGGCAAGCCGGAGCAAGGTTGCGAAAGTTAATCGAGTTAAATGGGTAATGTCCTTTTGGTAAATAATGATCATAGGCTTCACGGTAGTTGTGATTTTCACCTTTAATAAGCGCCCAGCAAGAAACCACCAGAACCACAGGCTGGGTCGGCGATTTTGTTGCCGAGTTTCGGTTGTACCAAGTCGGCGATTAATTTGATGATATGGCGCGGGGTGCGGAACTGGCCATTTTTTCCGGCGGTAGCAATTTCGGATAACAACATTTCATAGACATCACCCTGAATATCCTGAAACGCTTGACCCTTTTCGCGCGAATCGCTTTCCATGGCGGCAAAAATCTCGTCGATGGTTTTGACCGCTTCTACCAACAATGCCGGTTTGGGAATAATGAACACCGCGTTTCTCATGTGGTGCGTGAATTTGCTTTCGGCACCGTTTAAGTCTTTTAAAAATTTAAAGACTTTGCTTTCCACATGCTGCAACATTTCTTCTGCTTGCATGCGCTTAAATTCGCTCCAACGTAAACTTTGTTTTGCAATACCGTGTTTGCTCTCGTCTTGCGCGCGAATATCGATAAGTTCCAATTCGGTTTCGTTGCCCGTCAATTTTGTTCGGGACTCCGGTGGAACCCAAACTCCTTCGAACTTTGAAGTGTAGCTTTCGCCCGTGAATTCCGCATCTGATTGGCGCTTAAGATCCAGCTCATCAAAGCGCTTCATAAACAGCAAGTAGGTGATCTGCTCGATAGCCGTCAATGGATTGCTAATGCCACCACTCCAGAATTTATTCCACAGCTGGTCGATTTTACTTTTGAGTTCGGGGTTATTCTGTAGCATGTCAATTTCCTTCCAGCTGCTTGAGGTTTCTTTCTGCAAGCAGGAGTTTCATTTGATGAATGGCGGTTTGGTTCAACATTTTGAGTCGCTCAGGCTGAGGTATGCCTTGTTGGATGAAATGGGCGTTCAGGGTTTCAAGGTTGGCGAGACACACCAATTGGGACACATTGGCTTCATCGCGGATGTTGCCTTTGTTATCCGGGTTTTCATCCCGCCATTGTTTTGCGGTCTTGCCGAATAGCGCCATATTCAGCAGATCGGCTTCGGTGGCGTAAATCAGGCTGATTTGTTGTGCTGTCAATTCTGCGGGTATCAGGTTGGTTTTAATCGCATCGGTATGGATGCGGTAGTTGATTTTGGTCAGGTTGCGGCGGATGTCCCAACCGAGCTGCTGGCTTTCCTGCTCCTTGAGGCGCTGGAACTCCTTGATCAGGTAGATTTTGAATTCAGCGCTGATCCACATGCCAAATTCAAAGGCAATGTCTTTGTGCGCATAGGTTCCGCCGTAGCGCCCGGCCTTGGCTACCAACCCAATCGCGTTGGTTTGGGCGACCCACTCCTTAACACTGAGCTTGTAGCTGTTCAGGCCCGCCTGACTTTTAATTATGGCGAATTCGCCATAATTAAAAGCGGGGTTATATATATGTTCCCAAATACCCAGGAACTCGACCGTATTTCGGTTGCGTAGCCAGTCGGAGATAAAGAAATCCCCATCCTTCGCCCGAAGTATGTCGGTCAGGGATATAAAATCCATGTCGCCTTCCGAGTAGACCGTAACCTCGGTTCCATTTACGTCCATTTTAGGCATGACTTTCTCCTGTTGTTTTACGGGAATTTCTATATTTGCAACGTGTGTAGTTCATAGGCGTCAGGAAACCAGGCGCTCGGCGAGCTGCAGAATGTCGTTAATTTCGGCAGGGCTGAATACACCGCGAATGCCCTGTGGGTGAATCACGGTAAAGGGGGCATTGATCAAGTCTTTCTTTTCGACTTTTTCCCGTTCGATGATGAAGTTTTTGAGCAGGTTTAAAAACTCCAATTGACGGCTGTTGAGTGTCGTATGGGCGCGAATAAATTGATCAAAGGCAGCACTGACTTCATCGGGAAAACTCTTGAGCACTTCGATGCCGAGAATGTGGCGAATAAACTGAATGAAACGCGCTTTGCGATTTTTGTAAACCTGCCGCAGCAAATTTTCGGTAATGTGCGGATGTTCCTCGTGCAGTAATTCGGCAAGTTGATTAGCTTCATCGCTGCTTACGGCTTCTCCGCCTTTGATTTTTTGCAGTATTGGATTATGCTCGGTGAGTTCGGCAACTAAGGACTCGACCATGTCGCGGTAACGGGTGATACTCACAGCCTCATTTTCCGGCCCAAATTCCACCCGTTCTTTTTTATAGAGTTCATCAACCAGGTCGAGGTGAGTTTGCCCTTGCCCGGTACTTTGCTCGCGAAACTTCATGAGCGGGCCGAGTTTGGAAATTATCTCATCGAAACGGTCTTCGTCCGCCTTGCTCCAGTACAGCGATGTTTGCGCCGCGCGGATAAGTTCCTCTTCCAGTTTTACAAAAGGCACAGACAGGGGCAGTTCAGTGACCTGCTCGACTATGCCTTCTTTGAGTATTTCGGCTTGCTCTTTTTCTTCTCGCAAGACCGCGAGTGAGTATTCGAGAATATCGCGTTCAAAGCGCATGGCTTTAAAATCGGCTTCCGATACTGTGCGAAACAGCGGTTTTATTTCAGTACGTAAAAATTCCAGCTTGTCGTGATTGAGTGTCAACCAAAAGTTTTCATCCGCAATACGCGCGAGTGCTGCGGCCGCTTCTTTAATCACCACCGAATTTTGTGGTAATGCCGCAATTTGTTTGCGCAGTTTGGCCACTTCGCGTTCGGCGGTGTCTGCATTTTCGGTGTCATTAGCGGTTTCAATTTTATCCAGCCGCAAACCAACCAATTTTACGGGCAGCGGCAGTTGTGGTTTCAGCTCCTTACCTTTGGGGTTGAGCTTGAAGTATTCGAAGTTATCCCAGCAATCGAGAATTAAAAATACATCTTTTTCCAAACACCAGGGTTTGGGTTTGCTGGCTTCCAGCAGGCGAGTGCCGCGCCCAACCATTTGCCAGAATTTGGTGTAGGAATATACGGGCTTGGCGAAAACAAGATTGACGATTTCGCGCACGTCGATGCCGGTATCGAGCATATCCACACTGATAGCAATGCGCGGCATATCGTTGTTGGTGAATTGGTCGAGCAGGCCACCTTTGCCATAGACGCGTGGGTCATCCGACACCAGTACTTTGGCCAGTTCACCATGGTACTGTGGGTAAAGTTTATCGAAGATCTCTTCCATACGGCGCGCATGGGCCTTTGTTGCGCAGAAGAAGATGGTTTTACCCGGCAGTACGCCGTTGGCATCTTTGATGGACTCTTCCATAAATTCGCGCACGATCAAGGTGTTGGTGCCTTTGTTGATCACCTGCTTTTCCAGCTGCGTGCCTTCGAAGTTGATCTCTTCCACTTCTTTGCCTTGAAGGATCAGCTTTTTCTGATCTTCCAGTGAAATGGTGCGCTTGCTGATGCCTTCCATCTGGAATTTGGTTTGAATTTTCATTACCTGAAAATTACACAGGTAAGGTGGAATATTGTTCACGGCTTCTTCGTAGGTGTAGGCAAACGTCGGGATACCATCTTCACAGTGAAATAATTCGAAAGTGTTGTGATCGATAATGTCGGTTGGTGTAGCGGTTAAGCCTAACGTAATAGTTTTGAAGTAATTGAGCACTTCAGCAAAAGTGTTGTAGATGGAGCGGTGGCTTTCATCGACCACGATAAAGTCAAAATAGTGTGGCGAAAGGTGCTGCGTTTCGTCGCGAATAATATTGAGCATGGTTGGGTAAGTTGCCACATAGATGCGCCTGTCTTTAGCAATCAGCTTTTCACCCACATTGGGCCAACGCGGCTCGTTGGGCATATGCTCTTTAAAGGCGGCGAGTGCTTGCTCCCTCAGTGCGATGCGATCTACCAGAAACAATATTTTTTCGGCGTGACCGGCGCGCATCAATGCATCAGTGAGAGCAATACATGTGCGTGTTTTACCAGTGCCTGTGGCCATCACTAAAAGAAAGTCACGCTTCTTTTGTTCAATTCCTTCAAGCACCGATCGAATGGCGCGAATTTGGTAATCTCTCCCTGCAATAGAGGTATTGATGAACTCCTGCGTAAGCGGTTTGCGGTTACGGCGAATGTAGGCGAAACGTTCAAGATCATCGCGGGTGGGAAAGCCAACGACTTTACGTGGCGGAGCGTTTTCAAGATCCCAGAAATAGAGTTCGTGGCCATTGGTGTAAAAGCAAAACGGCAGTTCCCCGCCCAGTTGTTTTTTAATGTTGTAGCAATATTGCTTGGCTTGCTCGCGGCCAATGGCGGCATCTTTAGCGGTTTTTTTGGCTTCTACTACGGCCAAGGGCTTACCATCTTTGCCCAATAAGACATAGTCACTGAACTGGTGGCCTTCGTATGCTGTGCGCGGCTCGGCCACACCGTCGGGTAATGCGGTGATGATGTCGAACTCTTCAACGACTTGAGTAGGGTCTTTGACATTCCAGCCAGATGCTGCAAGTTGCAGATCAATAAGTTCGGCGCGAGTTTGGAATTCGGATTTTGTCATTACTCAACATCCTGTTGTGAGCTATTAACCTGATCATCATCGGCACCGCCAGTACGAACCCATTCATCGACTTCGGAAAGCTTAAACTTCCAAAGCCTGCCTATTTTGTGAGCAGGGAGGCCTTTTCGCTCACGCCAGCGGTAAACGGTATCTTTGACAACGCCTAGATGTTGTGCGGTTTGTTCGGCTGTTACCCAGGGTTCTGCGTGCATTTATTGTTTGCTTCCAGCTGCTTAGAGTCGTCTAAAATAGTCCAAAGTCTAGCAGACTGATACTTGAATAACTATTACGAAGGGTTACTAGTAGAGTTCTCCGTGAAGATCCAGATACGTCAAATACAAGCGCAAATCAAATTCATATTGGTGGTAATTGGGTTCCATGTGCTGGCATAGCTGGTAAAAACTTTTGTTGTGGTCTTTTTCGCGGAAATGGGCCAGTTCGTGGGTGGTGATCATTTTTAGGAAGGCTTCTGGCCCGTTTTTAAACAGGCTGGCGATTTTTATTTCGTTGACTGTTTTGGTTTTGGAGCCGTGAACTTTGGTGATGTAGTGGTGCTGGCCCAGGGCGTGTTGGATGACTTTTATTTTTGAATCGTAAATCACGCGGTTTAAGGGTTGGGCTTTGCCCAGGTACCGGCTTTTCAGCTCAGCCGTGTATTCGTAGAGCTGCTTGTCCGTGCGCACTTCATGGGGAGTTGGGTAGCGTTTGAGGAGTATTTCACCCAGCTTGTCTTTGTTGATAATGTCCTCGACCTGGGCGATAGTTTCGGGGGAATACCCAGTGAGGTATTTTAATGAATGCATAATCGGAGTTCGTAGTAGTGTCGCGCGCTTATCGCGGATTCTCGTTCGTTGCAGTGTTAATTGTCTTCAGTGGTGAAGGCATCGCCCGTGGTATAAAACTCTCCGCCAGCCATATAGTGGATGCTGCGTTTTTGTGGATCGTCGGAGAAATGCCAGCGGCCATTTAAAAATTGTTCCGCATCAGCGTAAGCGGCAACCACTTCGCCAACGATAAGGTCCATGGATTCCGCCCCTTGTTTGATGACTTTGCATTCCAGCCAGCCTATACAGTCGGCAATCAATGGCGCAGCGATTTTCTGGGCGGGAAAGGTGTTGATGGCAAAGCGCGAAAATTTATCGGCGTCGCGGCCGGATATGTCGCCCACGTCCAATGTTAATTTCGCGTTTTTACGCATTGGAAATTGCAACCCGAATTCACCGCTGGCATCCACTAATTCGCGGGTGTAGGTATTTTTATCGATAACCACAGCGACCTTGGCTGGGGAGAAATCCAACGGCATGGTCCAGGAAGCGGCCATAATGTTGCGTTGATTGCCGTGGGCACTGGTGACAATACTTACCGGGCCGTGGTTGAACAGTTTATAACTGTCTTTTAGCGGGATGGTGATTGGCGTATTCATAATTTCAATGTAAACAATAATATTGTTCTTTATTTTAATCGGTGAGCCTGGTTGTGATATTAAGGTGCAACCCGCGATTTAATCAAATGCCCTGTGTGGCGTCCTCCGGGATGCGTTGCACGTCCACCGATACAAACAATTGTGGTGACTGCCCGCCGCCGAAGATAACGCCTTTCAGTGGGGTGACATCCGAATAATCCCGCCCCCAGGCGGTGGTGATGTGCTGTACGCTGGTGAGTGTGTTGTTGGTGGGGTCGAATTCATACCAACCTTCGCCCGGTGAATACACGGCAAACCAGGCGTGGGTGGCATCGGCGCCGATTAATTTTTCTTGCCCTGGTGGTGGGAGTGTTTCCAAGTAGCCGCTGACGTAGCGCGCCGGATAGCCCAGTGAACGCAAACAGCCAATGGCGAGGTGAGCGAAATCCTGGCAGACACCCCGCTTGTGTTTTAGCACATCGGCGAGTGGCGTGGCCACATCGGAAAATTGCGGGTCGTAGGCGAAATCCTGGTAGATGCGTTGGGTTAAGTCCATCACCGCCGACAGGAATGGGCGGTCATCGCTAAAACTGGGTGCGGCGTATTCCGCGAGGTCGGGATGCTGCTGCACCATGGGTGAGTCCAACATAAATTCGCGCGCGCAAATGGTTTCCCAATCTTTATTGTGTTGCAGCAAATATTTGACATAGGCGCAGGGCGTACCGAAATCCAAATTGATGCTGCCACTGGCTTCCTTGATATCCACTTCGCTGATAACCGTCACATCCAGTTCGTCGTGGGCTTTTTCGATGGCGAATTGCACAAAACGATTGCCGAAATAATCCTCATGTTGCGCCTGGCTGGAAACACTGGGCGAGAGTTTTATTTCGATCTGTTCCACTTTTTGTTTATCAGTAAGGCGTGGAATGACATAGGCCAGGTTATAGCAATGGCTCACGGGTAGGGCATATTGGTAGCGAGTGCTATGACTGATGCGATATTTCATAGTGGGTCCTGCCAGTCTGCGCTTTTCACCAGGAGTTGCGGACCTTCGGCGTGGTCGAAATAACGTTGGCCGATAGCCTTGGCGGCGTTAGTGATTAAATACTGCAGGCGCGACAGCAATTGATCCAGGTCGGCGCGAATGCCGCTCTGGGTTTTAGCCAGGTGTTTAACGTCACTCAATTTCAATGCAGTGGTGGCTTCCAACAAATATTTATGCTCGGCACTGAAGGTGTCGCGCTCGTGCGGCAACTCGGCAAAATGTTTCTCAAGCTGGTTAAGTTGGTAAATCAGCGAGCGGGGGTTTTTGCTGTTGAGCATAATCATTTCCAGCCCCTGCTCAATACGTATGCCATTTTGGTAGCGACGGCGGTAGGGAATAAGCGCTTCGCCACACATGAGGCTGGATTCAATTAAAATTTCCTGCTCAATGTCATCGAAGCGCGCACACAGTAATGAACGCAAACTGGAAATAATTTGCAGTGCTCGCTCCAGCTTGCGGCCCATTTCCATAAAGTGCCAGCCATTACCGCGTGTCATGCTCTCATGAATTAACCCGGCAAAGGCAAGCAATGTAGTAATCATGGGCGCGAGTGCTTCTTCCAGCGCAGAAAGTGAGGTTGGGTCCAGGGTTGCTTTTAGTTGGGCCAACTCGTCACCGATATCGTTGATGACCCTTTGGGTATCACTCGATAACTGTTCCTTAACCTGCTCAGCCGAATTGATAAGCGCGATGAGATTGTTGGCGACGCTGCCCAGTCGATGTTGGTCGAGGACAATCGCAATCATTTCCGGCTCGGGATTTTTTAGCAGCCCCGGTTGCAAGCTGGTAAAGCCGGGATAGGTGGAGGTAACGTGTGTAATGGCGCAGAGCAGCGTGCGCTCCACAGCGTCGGGCAATTTTTCGGTTTTATTGGTTTGGATAAAAACGGTGCGCAACAAGCGCAATGCCGATTCGGCACGCTCCGCGTAGCGGCCCATCCAAAATAAATTTTCCACCACGCGGCTGGGTAGTTCACTGCTGCTTTCTTGCGTGGGTTGTACATCTACCGGG
>JAGKWO010000110.1 GCA_021151835.1 Gammaproteobacteria bacterium | reverse complement strand
GGCGGAGGCATGTCTACCCCTAACAATTCAGCTAAAAAATCCCTTCCAACTGATCAAGGCGGAAATTCCGGCATGGGTGGTATGTAATGGCAATGTACAACATTTACCTGATGGCGCTGGTAGTCGCGGCGCTGCAGATCGCACCTGCGACAGGCGCAGAAACGACGCCTGCACACGACCACGCCAACGCGGATGAATTAAATGAAAAAAGTGTTATGGATGATCGCGCTGACGTTTCTATCTCAGTATTGCAACAACAAAAAGCAGGTGTGCAAACTCAAGTGGTTAAACGCGAAAAGTTAATTCACAAAATCCGCACCCTGGGCAGCATCACCACGGATCAAACACGGGAGGCCCACATACATACTCGTATCAGTGGTTGGATTGAGAAAGTACATGTTGATTATGTTGGCAAATCCGTTACCAAAGGATCGCCGCTATTTGATTTATACAGCCCGGATCTGGTCAGCACCCAAGAAGAATACTTGACCGCAAAACGCCAGGGCCAAGCGGCGGCGGATGTAGCTGAGGCTGCACTTAACCGTCTTCGTTTATGGGGTGTGGCGGAGCAGGAATTAACAGCATTGCAATCAGCAACGCTCGCAAAAAAAACCATGACATTCTACGCACCTGTCAGCGGTGTGGTGATTCGTAAAGCGGCAATTACCGGGGCTTATATAACGCCGGACGCAGAACTTTATTATTTGGCGGACATCGGCCAAGTGTGGCTATTACTGACCCTTTATGAAGGGGATATCGCGAATGAGGATCATTTTTTGCGTCCAGGCATGTTTGCCAATGCTGAAATTGAAAAAACATTAACCGAGCAAATTGTGGTGTCGGAGGATGCCGTGCTCGATACCGGCCAGCGAAAAATTGTTTTTGTAAAAATGGGTGATCAGGCGTTCGTGCCACGTGAGGTCACCGTTGGTCAACGCGTGGGTGAGCAGCTGGCAATTTTGGCGGGATTAAATGAGGGTGAAGCTGTTGTTGTCAGTGCCAGCTTTTTGATCGACGCCGAAAGTCGTTTGCAAGCAGCGTTACGTAAGGGCAAACCTTCCACAGCTGGCCACAGCGGTCATGGCGACACCGCCAACAAAAACGGCGAGGAGTAGCCCTATGATTGGCGCCATCATTACCTGGTGTTGGAACCATAGCAAAGCAACCATAGCAGCGGCAGTATTGCTGGGTCTTTGGGGCGGCTATTGTTTTATGACTCCGCACCTAAAGTAAAAGTTGCGCGTGGGTTTTCCATGTTTGGTATGTCATTTGTCTACGTTATTTTTGAAGATGGCACAGATAATTATTGGGCACGTGCTCGTGTTCTGGAATACCTTTCCAAAATTAGCGGGCAAATGCCGGATGGTGTTACGCCCAGTATTGGCCCTGATGCCTCGGGTGTTGGATGGGTGTTGCAATACGCACTGGTTGATCCGGAGGCAAAATATAATCTGGCGCAGATCAAAACGTTTCAGGATTGGTATCTGAAATATTGGTTGAGTGCAGTACCCGGCGTGGCCGAAGTCGCCAGTGTTGGCGGGTTTGATAAGCAATACCAAGTGGAAGTAGATCCAAACAAATTGTCTGCACTCAACATTCCTTTGGAGACTGTGATCAATGCGATCCGAAATAGTAATAACGATGTGGGTGGTCGTACGCTGGAAATCTCTGAACGTGAGTATTACATCCGTGGTTTAGGCTACGTAAAAAATCCGCGGGATTTGGAAAACATAGCGCTTGGAATTAACGCTGATGCGACGCCCGTGCTCCTGCGTGACGTAGCTCGCGTCACACTTGGTCCCGACATTCGTCGTGGCATTTCCGATTTGAACGGTCAAGGCGACACAGTGGGTGGTGTGATTGTCATGCGCCAAGGGGAGGATGTGTCGCGGGTGATTGCCGCAGTAAAGGAAAAAATAGCGGCAGTGAAAGGCGCTTTTCCACCGGGGTTGGAAATAGAGTTGGTGTACGATCGTTCGGATTTAATTTCCGAGGCAGTGCAAACCCTGCAGGAAAATTTGATTGAAGAAATTATTTTGGTTTGCATAGTGATTCTCTTTTTTCTATTTCACATCCGCAGTGTGTTGGTCGTTGTTATCACGCTTCCCTTATCGCTGCTGATATCGTTGATTCCCATGTACTACTTTGATATCAGCCTCAACATTATGTCACTCGGTGGGATCATTCTGGCGGTCGGCGATATAGTCGATGGGGTGGTGGTATTCATCGAAAATACCCATACCAAAATTGCCGAGTCGGATGGCAGGAAAACGCGGCAGCAACTTGCCCTTGATGCCTGTCGCGAACTTGGTCCTGCCATATTTTCAGCATTGCTGATTATCAGCATTTCGTTTCTACCGATTTTTGCGTTGCAAGCGCAAGAGGGAAAATTATTTCACCCGCTGGCATACACAAAAACATTTGCCATGCTGGCGGCGGCCTTAGTGACGATCACCCTGGTACCGATTTTAATTGCGCTGTTCGTCAAAGGAAAAATTCGCAAGGCCAGTGACACGCCAGTCAATCGCTGGTTACAGGCGATTTATACTCCCATTCTGGGATGGTGCGTTGGGCATATCAAAACGGTATTTGCAGGCACGACTTTATTGGTGGCGGTGTCGCTCGCATTATTTATGCGGTTGGGGTCGGAATTTATGCCTCCGCTTTGGGAAGGCGACTTGCTGTGTATGCCGATCACTGTTCCGGGAATTTCGGTCACCGCAGCGCAAGATATTCTGACTCGCCAAAACAAAGCCATTAAAGCTATCCCGGAAGTAGCCAGTTCTTTTGGTAAGGCTGGCCGTTTTGAAACTGCAACCGACCCAGCACCTTTATCAATGTTTGAGTACACCATTCGTTTAAAACCGCAAGCGGAGTGGCGGCAGGGACTTACGCCTGAAGCATTAATCCAAGAGTTGGATGCAGCAGTGGCTGTGCCGGGGTTAAACCGCGCCTGGACGAAACCGGTGCGCGGTCGTATTGATATGTTGTCCACCGGTATTCGCACGCCGGTAGGCATAAAAATTTTTGGGCAAGACCTTGCCACTATTGAGCATATCGGTCAGCAGATTGAACAGGTTCTTTCTACCTTACCCGGCACTCGCAGCGCTTACGCCGAGCGAATCAATGAGGGCTACTATCTGGATTTTGAAGCGGATAAAACCGCCCTTGCCCGTTACGGATTACTGTTGGGCGACGTACAAATGATCATCGAAACCGCCATCGGGGGCATGGATATTGCCGAAACGGTTGAGGGGCGCGAACGTTATTCCATTAATTTGCGCTACCCGCGTGAGCTGCGCGATAGCGTAGAAAAAATTGAACGCATTCTGGTGGCAACACCAACCGGAACCCAAGTGCCCCTGGGGCAGTTGGGAAAGGTAATTACGCGTACTGGCCCACCTATGGTGCTGGATGAAAATGGCTCGCTGGCCGGTTATGTGTATATCGACCTGCTGGGGCGTGACGCGGGAGGTTACGTCAATGATGCCAAAGCGGCTATTGCCAGTGCCGTGCACATCCCCCCAGGCTACTTCATTACCTGGACCGGCCAATATGAATATCTGGCACGCATGCAAGAACGCATGGCCATCGTATTGCCAGTAACCCTTTTGTTGGTATTTGCATTTTTGTATTTCAGTATGCGTTCCACCTCCCGCGCGCTCATCGTCATGGTGGCCGTGCCGCTATCATTAAGTGGCGGCATTATTTTG
>JAGKWO010000064.1 GCA_021151835.1 Gammaproteobacteria bacterium | reverse complement strand
GGGATATTTATTCTGTATGCCGCTGTAAGGAATACACCCATCGCGTGGCTGGGAAGCGGTTTGTTTACGGCAGGTGGATTGGCGATGGCGGGAGCAGCGTTGATTAGTGGTTTTCTCGCACCGGCGATGGTGCTAGGTGCAGACATCAACACCCCTGAGCAATTGGCAATTTTCGAATTTCAAACACGCTTATTGAAGCAATCGAACCAGGTGCTAGCCAATGCAGCCACCTTCGCATGGTTATGTTCATTAATCTGTTGGGGCATCAACCTGGTTAAAGATAACGGGCTCTTCCGTTGGCTAGGCTTAGCAGGCCTATTAATCGGCAGCATCAGCTTACTCGTAATAACCACTGGCAACTGGTCTATGACTATAAAAGGAATGACTCAATTTGTAATAGTTATTACCCTCTGGTTTTGCGCACTGGCGAGTTGTTTATTGTGGAGTACGCGCAGAAAAACCTTTTAGAGAACGAATGTCTACGGAATGCATTTACCCAAGGTAAAATACACTTTTACGTTGGGTAAATTGCTGATTTGCATGTGGCCCGCAAAATGGAAATGCGATAGCGGCGAGGATATTGAGTTTGTGTTGCGCGCGGTTGCCAACTTCCGCCGCGCGAGCCTGTGCTTCCGCGCTGCGCGCCAAACGAAATTCCAAGGATAAACGGGCATCGGCCAGCAGCAATTCAAAACCACGCGCAATATCCACACTGCGGTCGCGCATGTCGATAATGAACGGATCATTACCGAGCGCCTCACGCGCGGTTTGCAGCGCCTGCTTCATATTGTTGGAGGAACGCGCGAGCGGAATCAGACCATCAATAATGGCAAACAGTGAATCAATACTGCTCACTTTTTCAAAACGGTTTTCAAACTCGTTGTACAGCAGGCGATAATCCTCCATGAACTTCGTCAGCGCATAGTCGCCATGGTCAACCCCTTTATGCAACCACTTACCTTGCTGCAAACGCAAAAAAACCTCATGCTCGCGCTCATTGCCATCCGCCTTCGGCGGCGCATGCAAAATCAACAACAAATGCTCCGCCTCAAAAATAGCCCGCTGCGCGCCCCAGCTCTCACTACCCAAGCGAGCGGTAATTTCGCTGGGCAAATTCCATTTGTAATTGCTGCGTTTCATGAATGTGTCTCCGGTGGGTGGTTGCAAGGTTCAATGGGGTAAATGGCTTTTACGTTATGCTCGCGTTCGGTTGCAAGAATATGGTTTCTGATTTGGCATGGACGTGGGGGTGCCCGGTTATCCTTCATATCGGGGGATAACCATTGGTAGGGCTTTGGTTTGGCGGCGATAGCATAAAAGATCCCTCTTAATTAAAGGTGGGTGGGCCGGTGTTTGTTGGTCGGTGGTGAGGTGGTCGTAAGCTTAAATGTCTAATTAGTTAGCTATTATGGCTAATATAAATGATAAAGCAAGCTATTTTGTTTATAAGGTTAGCTGTTTCGTACTTTTAATGAGCTTTTAAGGCCACATTTAGGAATAGCTAACCTTGATAACCTCAGGTCAAATCCGCATGGCAAGAGCCTTTCTTCGCTGGTCTATCGAGGACTTAGCGAAGAAATCCGGTGTGGGTGCTTCAACAATAAAGAGGATGGAGACTTTTGATGGGGTGCCTAGTGCGCGGGTTGAGAATCTTCAGGCGATTAAGGATACGTTTATCGCCACCAAGAAGATTAAATTTGAAAGTGAAAATAGTATTTCGGTAAAAGAATAAAGAAGCTCTACTTGAAAGTTTTATGTTGGAGTCTTCTCTAGAATCTATATGGCAATTGTCTTCCTTCGGCCAGAAGTGGACATTAAATGAGGGAAATTTTAAAACCTCGATGCCACTTACCTCCGGAATATGCTTGAGTAGTCAGCGAACAGTATTGTGAAAAAGCTATACTGAAACAAACAAAACGTTGAGAGCCAACGTTTTGTTTGTTTTGAGCCATCAAATCATCGAGGGAACAGGGGAGAGTCCATGGCTCTGAGTGGGCGTCGCTCTAAATTGAAAGTGTCCAAAAAGCGTAAACTAGGGTCCCAATCCTCACGTAATATAGTGGCCAATATGCTTGACTCCAGGCTCCAAAGTGGGTGAGTTAACACATATCTGGTTTTTACACCGTTAATAGTTTCATCCAAGTATGGTAGGCCCGAATGCTTGAAAGTCCCTGACCGTACGTAATCGGGACGCATTTGTTCGAGGCTTCTAGACAGCCATTGCGCACGCTCATACCAGCCTCTGATCTCTGGATATTGCGAATCTGTTGTTTCAAGCCCACATGCATAATCAGGTGTCGTCATTGCTCTTAAGTAGGCAAGCCCTAGCCGCCAATCAAGTAAGCCATGGTAGCGTCGATTACCGTACCGTTGAATACATTTATAACAAGAAGTGTGACACTGTAAGGCATGATCTCCGTCTATCGATGTTTTCAAGCAATCTAACAGCGGCCACTTCTCTTGATTTACTAAAATGTCATCTAACATGTCGAGAATTTGCGGGCGTTTAGATTTTATAGAGTTTTCCCCCAAACGACGCGACAACCCAGAACCATTAATTAGTGCATCTGCGATTTGAAGCATCGGCTTTCCAAAGCGCAATCGCGGCTCCAGCGCCTCAAATTCTTCGGCCGATACATCTAATTCGATTGCAGCTCGTTGTACTAAAATCTGTGTCGCACTGATGGCGGCGGCTCTTACTGGTAGCCTAACGTTCTGGCCTTTTCTAGTTACGTGCGATAAATCTAATCGAGGATCAAATTTATCGAGCTGCAGGTGAATAGACTCGGTCTGCTTACATGAAATCAGGCGAACGTTCGAGCTAGGTTTGTCTACCTTGCCCCATCGCATTTGGCCTATATTATTGCTGCGTGCTTTTTTTAGCCAAGTTGCATCAAATGCTTGAGAACCGTCAATGGACACGTTTTTTTTCGATGCTGATGGTATCGGAACACTTAAATCTAAAGCTTCTTCGATTTCGAAGCCTTGGCCTTTCCCTTCGATATCCGAGATCCCATCATTCATTTGCATTATTGTAACGCTGGCACCATGCAATATAGTAGTGCTGCCGCTCTTCAAATTTGCACCAGTGTTCATTAGTGTTGCCATGCTGCGTACAGACATCATGCCGGAGGATTCCTCCTCATCCTTGGGGTTGAAGTCCGTCCGAAATCCCGCGGGAGTAATGTATGGGGCAAAGGTATCAAGCGTGATCTCACCAGCACAATCGTCGCAAAGCATAGAATCCTTAGGCTGTTCATCACTACGTTTTGCGGAGCCGCAACTTTGGCAGAGGGCAACATACATTTTTGCCTCGCACCAATCTGACATGGTCTTAATCGATACATCAGTCTTCTTAAAAGTTTCGGGGATTGATAAGACTCCAGAAAACCCCACAACCTTGTGTTTTTGCTTATCTTTAACTAGTACCGCTCCTGGTGAAAATTCAAAAACTGCCAGATCGAGATCTCGATCCATGATAGACCAATCATATTCATTCTCATCTCCGCTATTAGTGGTACGGAGACCAAGGTATAAATTTCGAACTCGAGTGGGCATTCCATACATTGGTAGGAGGCCCCACTCAGCTAAAAACCTAGCAAGACCCATTGACGAGTTTGGTGCAAACTTTTTAAGGCTGTCGATTTCTTTTATTAAATTACTAACATGCAATTGGTTCCTTAACCGATTACGTTGAGCTTCATCAAATGAGGCGGTATCAATGAAAGCGTCTCGTTCAGAAATTTTTAACTTTAACGCTTCTGATAGACGTGCGGACCAATTTGAATGCTCATCATAGAAATAATCATGGGTGGATACATATTCGCCATGCACGTCTGGAGGTTTAAGACGATCTCCAGGATATTGCTCCCCTGACTCGGCACATTGTTTACGTAAAACGGCAAACGCCGAATGCAACCAATTTTTACGAACTAAGCGAAGGGGGATAGGGTCATGGTTTATAGCGAGGAATGGAGGCGGTGGTGGATCGCCCGTGATCGCATGAGGGTGCGCAAAATAGTAAGCGTCGTGACTGCGACCGCGACAGAAGGTAATAACTAAAGAGAATGCTTGGCCTCTTCGCCCTGCCCGGCCAACTCTTTGTTGGTAATTGAAACGTTGAGGAGGCATATTCGCTTGATACACGCTTTGCAACGCCCCAATATCAATACCCACCTCCATTGTTGTAGTAACTGACAGCATGTCAATTTCTTGAGCTGCTTTTTCAATTTGGCTCTCGTCTTCGACAAAAATACCCTTAAATTTTCGAAGTCGATCCGAAAAATCATCGGTTTGACCCGTTAGCTCTTCTATACGCAACCGAAATCTACCGACTTCTTCTTCCTGCCCCCTTACTATGCGGCTTCCCAGAAAGTTATTGCGCCATAGTTCAATCACCTTTCCTGTGGGTTCTCGATTCAGTCCTTCGCAGCACCGTGTACACCTTCCAGGACCCCAATGAAGGTGGATTCTTTCACAATTGGAGCATCGCCAGTAATCATCATCCTCTTTGGTTATTTTTAAGTATAATTTACCTAGGTGAATCATACCGTTTGGATGGCCAATCTCAGAGAAGTTCCGGAGAACTTCGGTTAGCTTTTCAATTGAATCTGCACCAAAAATCGCTTTTGCAAAGCGTTGCACTCGTTTATTTCTTACATCTAGGCCTGAAACCCATTCTATTAATTTGTCTCCATGAACATATTTATTATCCAATACTCTGTATGCTCCTGCGAAAATGCGCAGCCAAGCATCTAAAAAGTCGGTCGTATTGCTTTCATCGCCTTTAACTGAAGGGTAGGCTAGACCAGTTTCCTCTAATGCGAAAAATGTATTTGCAAAAATTACGTCATCAATTAGTTCGTATTGGGCCTCTAATATCTCTTTATTAAGCCCAGCGATTTGGGAATCATTTAGTTTTGTTGAAAAGGTAACGTCATTTCCTTTCTTTTCAAAAAGGTTAGGCCAATAATGCCCCTCATACCTTTTTTTCCCTATCCTATCAAACGGATGAATTCCTAAAGAAACTAATTCTGAGGTTAGTGCACCTATTTCCGTTGCCGCTCCAGATTGTAATAATTTCCCCAATGGAACCTTTCCGCTACTCTTGGTTACTCCGGACGTATGCTGCAAACTAAATTTCGTTGTAATTCTAGCGATTTCATCTTGATTGCCATCAGCCGCAATGACTAATTTCTGAAGTTGATCGATTTCAATCCAATCTGCGCTAGCTTTCCTCGCTTGCTGCCTAGCTGCGGTCACAAGTATTTCGCGTCGAAGATCACGTAAATGAAGCGTTTCTATTTCTAAAGCCTGATTAGCTGCGTCTTGTCGGCTGTCCGAAAAAACGATCCCTTTAGGATCTGCTCCTATCGCATGCAATAACTCAAATAGCTCCGTTGCTACCAACTGAGAGGTTTTTGTTACACCAGTGCGAAATGCACGAATTGGTGAGCGAGACCGGCTTGATACCGGACGGAATGAATAATCAGTCCCGCATTTAGGGCAACAGAACGGTTGAGCCATAAGAGGCCCTGATATTTTCCCCTTACGCATCACCGCCCCATCTTTCTGGTGATATAGATATCCACCAACATGCCCAGGAGGTACAACAATATTTGTTGACACCAACCCCGTTTCAGGATTAAGGCTTGCTTCAACCCAAGAATCGTAATCTCGTTCGGAAATTGACGGTTCGGCACGCGAAGGCCAAAAAACTGCAAATTCTTCGAGAGACATTTTGTCATAATATTCAGAGCCTAACTTTTCGGGTAAATTTTCAAGATCCACAGAAATTGGCAACAGCTCAGTATGGTCGCTATTGGTAAGCTTTTGTCCTCGCTGCCCACCTATCAGTAAGTCTCCACATGCCTCGCAATATAGTAATTCAAAAAGTCTACGACCATGGCTGCCATTTTCATTGGGCATTGCGTGGGTAATACCTCGCTCTACAGTAAAATCACCAAACAATGGCGTAGTTCCATTGAGCTTAACAGAGGCAAATAATCCTTCAACATTTCGTATAAATGTGTGCACGCGAAAGGCTGGAGTGGTGGATGAAACTTTGATTGAGCTAGGCCAAACTCCTGCTTCAGGGAGCGCGCGTGCCAAAAGTAAGCCTCGCAATGCCTTATCCAAATCGCTACCATCCATTTGAAATAAGCGCTTGCATATATTGGATACTGATGTCGCTCTTACATCGTTGCCCTCTATACACGCTCTGGTAAGCTCAGATGCTGCGCTTTCAGCCAATGCCTTAATTTGTGCTACTAGATCGATTTCTGAAAGACCTAACGCTCGTGCTGCATCCTCTACAAATGGACTTAAAGATGTAGGGTCTGAAATTTTAGTAACAAGGCTTTCGTTGTCTCCCTTAGCTGCTTCGTATAACCGGATAAAAGGTTGTGGTTGTATCTTGTTAATTGAGGAAGGTGGTAGGTATGGTTTACCAACTACGATACTTTCTCGCCAGAAGTTGATGTCAGTAATATCTGGAGCGTGTGCGTATTGACTGGCACCGTAAGGCGCAAATAAGTCTCGCAAATAAGTTAACGATTGAATTCCCTGTTCACCTTCGGTAGGTAAAGAAGCAGATGACGCGAGTAAACGTAGTTTATGTTTCTGCGCTGGGTGCTCAAGGCCTAGTCTTTGAATAAGTGTCTTAACTAGAAATGCCGTCTCAGTACCCGCAGATCCGCGAATCAGATGAAGCTCATCAAATACTAAATAAAAATATGCATCGTTATCGCTATGTAACCAATCTCGGGTTTTAGAAAAAATTGACTCCTCTACCTCTCGAGAAAGCATTGTGCTAAGCATTGAGGCGTTAGTAATCAGAATATCCGGTGGGTTGAACTGCATATCCCATCTTGAAAGCATCTCTCCGCCATCGGTAGCAGGAAAGATAAAACGAGTTTTATCGTGAGGAGTTTTATTATCCATTTGAGCATCGAAAGCAAAAGCTGCATCTTGATTGCGTTTGAATGACCTCATGGATTCACGAAGTCTAGCTAAGCGTCTTGCTCGACGTTGCCTTTCATCTTTGTCTTCGGCCATTCTCGGATGATGTTCAAATCCCGTAACCGGGGTGGAGCTAGTGTATTGTCCAAAAAAAATCCGATTACCCTGGAAACGGTCTGTCATCACTTTTCGTGCTTCATCAGAGTCGAGCGACTTACGTAACCGTTGCATCTGATCTTCCACTAAGGCATTCATTGGGTAAATCACTAGGCATCTAACAGCGCTGGAGCGAACTTCTCCAATTCTTTTAGGTGACCATGGAGCTTTTTCTTCATTCCACCAAGCATTCTTTAAAAAGTCGGCGGCGGGCTTTCTCCAAGTTACAGCTTCGTTTGAAATAGCAGCTAAAACAGGCAGCATAAAGCTTTCTGTTTTTCCGCTACCGGTACGTGAAGTGACAATACCTGGATGGCCGGGCAACAACCCCCGACTAAGCATTACAATTTGATGGTCGTAAGGTTTATATATGGATTTTCTAGTAATGTGGCCTTCGCAATTTTCTCCCTCAAACAGGCCAGATAGCGCCAATTCGACAAAGGCTCTTTTACCTTCCTGACTTAAAGGTGCGAGTGGGCCATCCCCACGCAGCGCTAATTCCTCTAAAGTTTGCGAGTAAGGTTCGTAACGCAGCACAGGTTCGATAAATGGTTCTGTTGCAAGCACGTCGACAGTTTCGAGTAGCTTGCGTCGTTCGCTCGCCACGCTCTTATTGGAAATTCGAAAACTAGTTTCAATATAATTAATTATAAAATTTTGAATTCGACGGAACCCACCAATTGGATCTAGCACTTTCGCCTCCTAAGCGTTTATCATTTGATTGTGCTTGGAATTATCTGTATAAATTTCAATAAGAGCGTCAGGAAATTCATCAAGCTGCTCCGCCGGATTTAAATTTAACCATTCTGTCGCTACGCGCGCCAACCGCTGACTGTTAATCACTGACAGCTCATTGCAATATTTGGTTACCAAAGGGGTGGCAGGTGAAAGATCACTAGGAGCATCTCCCGGATCAAATTGTGTAACGTTTTCTCCCGCCCAGAATATTGGAGCTATTGCTGAGGCCGCAGGTGATATAACATCCTGAATTGGAATGAACGGTAGGCGATCTCGAATAGCTTTAGATTCTTCGGATTCGTGATTTTCAACCGTTATGCAGATGAGGAAGCGTCTTGGTAAGCCACCTCGTCTTACTCGATCCGATAAAGTAGTGGTCCAAAAACGCGCAGCAGATCGATCTGCGCGCTCTATAACAGCGATTGTCGTAACATTCTTTCTAATCTGAACTAGTTCTAGGCCATAAGTGAGTTGAGTTGGCAGTTGTGTTCCTGCTCTTAACCACAGATCTTCGAAATTGATTAATGTTGGATCTGCTTCTAAACGTACAGATTTCCCAGATGATATTAACGTCTCAGCTATTGCTAAGAAGTCATGGGTTTGAGGACCATATAATATTGGTGTTTCACCTGCCAACATCAGCGCAATAACCTGCTGCATCCTTTGTTTGCCAGTATTAGAAAGTAATGGGCAACCTAATATTTTTCTCTTTAAATCATGCTTATTGAGTGTTAAAGCTTCTTGGCTGTGATTGAATTTTAACGCGCATTCGAGACGAACACTTTTAGGGATGTTCAATAACAAAGCCTCTTCTTGAAGATTTTTTATTTCAAGGGTTATTTCCATTTTTTGGACATTAAGGTTTTGTAAAATTTTATTTTTATCGGATATTTGCTTTTCGACCGACTCAAGATCATTCTTACGGGATATTGATAACCTGTCGAAATTATTTATCTCATTCTGTAAATTGGTCAGTTGGCTTTCCAGTTCCTTTTGTAGCACTAACTGCCGCGATGCGAGCTCTTCTTCCATAGCTATAAAGCTATTAATTTTCTCCAGCTCAATTTTTTCATGAAGTTCGTTTCGCAACTGGATTTCTAAAGCTATAAGCTTATCGTTGATGTCTGCTATTTTCCGTTCTTGAAGCATGAGGTTTTCAGCTTCAAATTTTTTATTTATTTCGGCGCGAATAGTATGGCGCTCGTTTTCAGCTATTAATTGAATCTTTTTATCTAGCTCAGTCCTTACTCTCACATCCGCCATTAATATTTGAAATAACTCGCTAAATAATTTTTTTTCTGCGATGAGATGTTTGGCCAAGTCACCTGACCGAGCAGCTTGCAAGGCGGCTAACCTGTCCTCAGGACTAAGACTTACTTGTCCAGTTTCACTATCTGCGTGACGCTTTAGCCATTTCACGATAAGTTCAAAGCCCGTATCATGTGCCCCTGTCATTGCACGGATAAGTCGCTTGATAAAATCACCATCGGGGGACCAATCAATTTTCTCTAAGCATTCAATGCTCCGCTTTAATTCATAGAAATTCATCCGGTCTGATTCATTTGGAATGACATGAATCGATTCCAACTCGTAACGATATACGCAGAAGTTGTCTCCTGGTGAGATCCTGTAACGACCATCAGAGCAATACATTAAGTCGAGTAAAATGACACGATCCTCGCAATAGCGGATCATCCAAAATCCTGAATGGTCGGGAGTAACGATACCATCTACTGTTAATAGCATTTTCAGTGTTGCTAGATCTTTTGATTCGTTCAGATCTAAATATGGAGCCAAGTTGCGATATGTGGAAGCTTTCCATCTGTCTTTACCCTTGGGGGTAACTTGGAACATGACCCAGTCATTTATTTGTCGTTCGGCAGCTGATGCTAAACGAATCTCAAGCTCTCCAGTTTTGGGAAACCAGTTTTTTGCATTTTCAATAAAAGACCACCCC
The DNA here is from genome assembly GCA_021151835.1 of Gammaproteobacteria bacterium. Lineage (GTDB taxonomy): Bacteria > Pseudomonadota > Gammaproteobacteria > Pseudomonadales > Cellvibrionaceae > Cellvibrio. The sequence continues at coordinate 6,795 of JAGKWO010000064.1, read as the reverse complement.
TCTTCAGAGCGTTTAGCAATAACCTTAACTGTCACGTTTAGATCGTGTCTTTTGACACATTGACCCGCATACCAAACTGAGTTACCCGCCATGATTATTTTTATTCCTACCTAATTTTATTAAGTGTAATTTTACCGTCTATCCAATGTGGACGTAATTGATGTAAAGATCTAAGGGCTTGGTTTACAGCATCGAAATTATTTTCAACCGATAATGAATCAATGCCTTTAATGCAACCTGGTAAGCGATGATTGAGTTGATGTATTGTTTGCTCATTAGCTGGATAATAATAGCTAGCATCACCAGGTCCACCATTTCTAAGCATGAGTCGCCGGAGCTCCATCGCAATGGCGTCAGGTAAACCTCCATCGCTCGCTTTTAGAGACAATATTTCTTCGTTAGCATGCCACTCAAAAAGAGGGACTTGTGATATAGAGTGAGCTAATGCAATAGCGGTAGTTCGTGATAGATAATGGAAGGATCGCCCCTTAGATTCGATTTTGTATATGTCGTGATCACGACCGCCGTTATGAACCAGGCGCGTCAATCGAATGCTACTATGGTGAGCCTGTCGTGAAATAAATCTGCGTGAGTGCCAACACCAATTCGCCGCAACAGTGTAATGCAACGCTTGATGATTTGTTTCCAAAGCATCAGCAGCGGGGGATTCAATCTCAGAGGCATAACGCCACCCTAAGCGCTCTGCAAGCGCTCTTGCGGGCACATTTACCGCCCCAATTATCGGGACCGCCCAGTCAGTTACACCTAACCTGCGAAAAGCGGTCCCTCCGTATCCTCTAACTGCGAGTTTAAAATCGTCGAGTAACTGATTGCAAAGCGCGCCCTCAACTATAGCTATTTCTTTTTCACCATAACGCGCTTGAATAATTGTAGGTTCATTTAGCGTCCAGACCCGTCCCTTCCAGCCAACACGGAGGTGCGGCTTAGCTACGCCCGCATCGGCAATCGCACGCAATAGAAACCAGGGATTAATATGGTCGTCAGCGCTTCTCAGAATGGCAATTAATTCAGCTTCCTCCCATCCACTTCGACCACTTGCATATATCGCTTCAAGAACATCTGCACAAGCCGGTTCATGCTCCTCCCATGTAAAAGCCATAAATTCTATGCTTAACTTAGTAGGCGCTCCTCGCTTCCAATCTAGGAGTAGTGGTAGTTTGGCATTTGCGCAAGAATATGTTCCATGTACTACGGCATTTTTAGAGAATCGAACGCGTAGGCTCCAAGGTACCTGCTCCTCGGATGAAAGCAGTTTCGGATGTATCGTGTAGGCCCCTTCGATAGGTTGCGGGGCATTCAATCTTCCCCCCTCAATACTAAGCTCGAGCTTAGGGTTGGTTCCATCAAGTGAGACTTTACGCACAACACAATCCAACGTGTCAGAATCAATCGCTGGCAAAAATCTTGGTCGACCTAACCAAACGCCGCCTGTTCGAATACCGCCTGATAAATAGGGACGAGTTATCCCGGATCTCGGAATGCTGATTAGTTTTAATTGCTGAAGAGTATCCTCAATGCTTTTCAGCGAACGTGGCTCAGTTGTAATATGCCATCCATCACTTGAAATTAAGCCCTCTAAATTACTTCCTAGTTTTGTACTGTGGCGCTCAGCTATCGCTACATGTAGGCCGAGTACAGAGTCGTTTGGATTTTGTTCCGCCCTCCATCTGCCGGGAGATACGCATCGAAAATATATGATGCCTGTCGCAGCTGAAACCGCAAGATTTTTACTTCGCTCGACCTTGGCCAAAAATAGAGCTTCGCTTAATGACTCAACTGGACCAAAGCTCTGCTGATCAATAATCTCTGCAGTGAATACAAGTGATTTTCCGTTAAAAATCATTTCAATGGTTGAGTTATGACAAATCCTTTCATTTTGCCCAACGCTACTTTCGATTAATCGCCAAAATGGAAGATCTTGCAATGCGCGGCGTTGTAAATAGTAAGCGTTACGAAACTCGTTAAACGCGCGATGTAAGCCCCATGATGTCTGATCGTTTAGCTGACGAGGAAACTGCTCAAGAATAACGTGCGGGATTGGTTTATGCTGTACATAATTTCTACAAAAATTTGCTACAAGTTTTCGATCACTTTTATTCGGGAATGATAGTCTGCGCGTGTACCCTATATGTCTCCAACTACCTTGGTCAGGCAAAATTAATCTACGATAGGGTTCGCCCTCTCCGATGCGAGCATCTAGCCAGGTCACTAGACTCTCCCACATGAGCGCGACACCTCTTAGGTTCGGGAAAGTTGTCGTAACTCCTAACCAGCTCATGAGTTTTAAGCGGAATTCACCGTATTTAGCTGCTTCCCCTAAGCTATCTATCAATAGAGTAAAAGCAAGATAAGTGAAACAATTTGGTATTTTTAATTGTGGGCGACGTGAAGATCCGTAGCGTAGAGAGGTTTTCAAAAATGGATCGTTGGACAGAATTTGCCGAAAGGCGCTTTCGACCTCATTTTCTTGATCAAAAGAAACGCTGCAAGCTAAGGCTAATGTGCGACGCGTAATTTCAATGGCTTGTATGGGACTATCATCACCATCAGATCCTATGCCTAGAAAGTAGGGGACTAATGTACACTCCCAGTCATCGAAAGTTACTGGTAACACCGCCGGTATTTTTGGAGGTCGTACGCAAGATGTTTCTTCTGATCCACTAATCAACTTTGATTCCATGTATAAACTACCGATGAAATTGATTTATCTGACAGCATATAATTATCGTTCTGAAAGTGTGATGAGTCTCGTGATGCGGCAACCAATGGCTCCAAGAGCCGGTCCGCAAGAAAGCGGACTGACGGTACTGCCACACCATCACCTAATATTTTAAATGCATGCTGATAGACATCTGGAAGTACGTATTCAGGGCTTAACCCCATTAAAGCAGAAGCTTCTGGTATTGAAAGCATGCGCGTTCTAACTTCGCCTGCTCCCGCAACTATAATCCTAGGGCGAGATGCACCGCCTCTAGGGGTTCTCAAACAACCAAGAACATCTGAAAATGAAATTTCAGCTCGCTGCTTATTAATGCCTTTCTCTCGGCGCATTCGAAAATACAAGCTCCCAATTTTGTTGCTGTTTGACGATTTAGCTTCGATGAGTCGTTCCATGTGAGAGGGCGCCATCATGCTAACTATTCGTTTAGTTTCTTCTGGGGCATGCCAATGGGCGTCGTTAAAATCTATTACTTCGTCGAGTGCATTTTTTGGTAAGATGGGCGCGATACCCAAATCCCACCAAACCCATTGCTCTTGAACGGCCTTTGGAAGAGCCTTGTATGCCCTAAACAAAATCGGTGGGTGCCAATTTTCTAAGGGGATTTGGGTGGTGAGATTTTTTGGAAGACGAATATTGCCATTTATTGCAATAATGAATACGCGCGGTCTCGATTGAGGTAGAAAATATTTGGCATCTAAAATTACAGCACCGCATCGATAGCCCATATCCAGAAGCTGGGTACAAATCGTTGAAAAGTCTTTCCCACCTTCGAGGGTAATCAATCCCAATACGTTCTCCAAAACGATCAGAGGAGGTTGTCTCGACTCGATTACCAATTCACACATCAAATCAAGGAAAGGCCAAACCGCACCAGATCGCGTAACAGCATCTGAATTAGAAGTGCCTATTCCTAGACCATTGCCAGCGATTGATAGATCTTGACACGGGAACGATGCCCAAGCTAAGTCTACAGATCTTTTTAAGTCTCGAACTTTCACCTCGCGAACATCTCGATCATCAAAATGCTCGGGCCCCCAATTTTTTTTATAAGTAAGCGCTTTAACGCGATCTATATCGTTTGCAAAACAACATTCCCACTTCTCGCCGAGACCGGCACGAGCCATACCTCCCCCGGCGAAGAATTCATAAAATTTAAATTTCTTGTTACTCATCGCATTTATGTCAGACATTAATTTAGTCCATTTATTTCTTTTACTAAAGCCTAATGGACGCTAAATATAGGATAGGTCCAAAAGGGTTGGTTACAACTGTCGTAGCTTTGGGCGATCACCGAAAAACCGATGCCGGAATATAACGAAAAGCGGTCACATGGTTCGCTGGACGTCCTCACGCCTTGAGAGCGTCTGGCCAAGCATCAATCGCCGAAAACCTCCAATTTTGGCGGCGACTACATGTGGAGTGGCTTTTTCGGGGGCGATTAAAGAATTAAGAGAAATGCATTCCAACAAATTAGACCCTGCTAATCAGATTAACGCTTTCTTTCTGTAGCGTTTCTATCTTGGATTGAATTTGCTTTTTCAGTTTTACGTTTGCAGTTGGATAGCAAGCTTGTAGTTTGCGGATGTTTTTTTCGTTTTCTGCAATTTTTCTGTCAATTTCCCAATCATTAATTCTGTCGACTATTACAACAAAAAGTGATTCTATAAAAAATAATAACAATGCTGAAACGAATGTAATTGCAACTGCTTTTAACTCACCAACGATGAAATCCAATTTATTAACAGTAAAAGCAACGCATGTTGCAGCACTAGCCAATATAGTCGACTTTAACCCAATTGCCCCTCTGCTAAAAGCATCATACTTGAGTTTCAAGGATGCACCGCCGGATTCTTATCTTTTTTCGCTGCCGCTATAAGCGCATCAACTTCTTTGTCCCGCCCTCTCCTGATTTGTATTGGCGTTCTGGTGCCGTCTCTGTGTCGAACATATACGGTGACAATTCGACCGAAATATTTTCTTGTAATGACCTCTGTTATCAAGAAGCCGCTTACGAAAACCAGTATCAAAAGCAGGAAGTATTCCATGAAGTAACCACTTCGAAGTCTTTATTGTAGACAATTATTACGTTTTAGGACCCAATACCTTAAGGATTATGTACGTATGTTTTTCATCGACACCCTCTACATGTTTTTTAATGGTTTTTAGTCGAACTTTAAATTTCGTTGCGAAAATGGCTGGAGTTCCTTTTGTCTTCTTAATTTGTTCTAGGAAAATCTCATCCTTGATTTTCATCGCCACGTTTTCCTTGTTCAAGTAATTTACTCTCCAGCCACTATTTCCAGTTTCTTTGTTTGCCGTTACAAATTCGATAACTGCTACCGATTCGCTCTCCTCCGATGCTGTAACTTTAAGTATCCCTTTTTTTCGATAAGAATCGCTTGTATCATCAGTCGCTTCAAACATCTTAACCGGCTGGTCAATATCCGAAGCTATCGAGCCCTCAAAAATCTCGAATTTGTCTACTTCCTCATAAGTTTGTAATGGTTGGTATACCAACTTATCTAGACTTGATCGAAAGCTACCACTATTGACTAGAGTAGCGACGTTTTTGGTGGTTCGAAAGGCTGCACCATCTCTAGCGACAATTTTGGCTAACTCAGTGCTTTCATCAATTTCGATTTCATCAATGGTCCTACCAGCAAGAGATCTCAATAAGGAAAATGCGCTCCCTAACGTTCCTGCTGCAACCAAGCCTATAGCTTTGAGCACTTCTGGGTCGGCACATATTATTAATTCAACCCCAAATGATCCTTCAATAAAATTAGCCTTTACCTTTACATTAGATTCTCCAACTCTCTTGTAAATTGCACTGTCTGCTGCGTCTAATAAGTTCGCGAAATTTTCCAAGCTTGTTGCAAGTAAACGAGCATCAATCCGGTGATTCTTAATGCTCTGATCTGGTCCATCGAATTTAAAGCTGATCAATATTTCTGCCATATTTAATTAATATCTCCAGTTAAGTTAACAATGTTAAAAAATTATCTGAAATTTGATCAAAGTACATTAAGGAACATTATATATCTAAAGATTAGCCTCTTTTTATTGCCTTTTTCCAGAACTCACCCTACAGAACTAATTTCAAGTTCATTAAAGATTTGGAGTGAATCTTCTGGTCGCAATGCCCATCTGTACGCGGGATGCGCTTGCCAATCTGACCTTTCCACCGCGCTAGTACCACTGGCACGATGAGATTTTCATAAATTACGCTGCCTTCTTCACGAATTCAACTGGCGTCTGCTTTGGGCATATTGCGGACTTTTCAAACTATTGCGGTTCGCTAGCTCAGCCTGCGGCTAGCCTCAACCTACTTGATTTTTCGTTAAATTCCGATGTTCTTTCAGCGAACTTAAATCAGGAAAAAACCTATACGGCATTTCCAAAACCCTACCCTCAAGCTTCAAAAAATATTCTTTCGCCATCTCATCCTTAGCCCGCGCTTTAATTCGCTCCGACAGCACTAACCTAAAATCTTCATCAAACGAAATTAAATGGCGATCAAAGGCTTTGTCATACAGTGCATTCAATGCAATGCCGTTCGTTGGGTCTGCTCGGCGGGATTCATTTTCTTTCCAGGGAATAATGTGGCTGGCTACCAATAGCTCTGAAATTGCCAAACCGGAAATTGCGCAGCGGTTGTTGTAGCTTTCTAGAACGGTGCGGCGAAAGAAGCCTTGTACGCGGCGCACTTTGGTTTCGCGTAGGGTTTCTGTGGGGCCTGTGGGGAATGTAAGGGGTTTTTCTGTATCGGGCGTGTTGGGCGCGGTTGGTAATACGCGCGTTTCATAGAGCGCTTCGGCTTTTTCCGCGATGTCGGTGGCGTTGGTCATAAACGCATCCCATAGGGCGCGGTCGGCTTTGCTGGCTCCGGCTAAACCTTTTTGTGCGAGGGCTGGGTCTAGGCTGGCGAAGTTGCAGGCTTTCATGGCAACAGCCGAGGGCGACCGGCCAATGATGTTGGCTAGCTGGATAATATCGGGGTTGGTTTTGTGCAATTTGCCGAAGGGTGTGCGGCAGTATAAATGCAGGGTGAG
>JAGKWO010000017.1 GCA_021151835.1 Gammaproteobacteria bacterium | reverse complement strand
GTGTATATCTGTGTATACTGTGCATATCGTATATATACAGGTGGGGTTTGCGTGACCGAAGCTTTATTTCTTTCGCAAAACGATAGTCGGCCCATGTACTTGCAAATCATGGAGCAGATTAAACAAAAAGTACGTGCTGGCGATTGGCCTGCTGGCCACCCTTTGCCTTCCATTCGCGAATTAAGTGTTGCAACCAAAGTCAGTGTGATTACGGTGAAGCGCGCTTATACCGAATTGGAAATGGAAGGTGTAATTGTGACCCAGGCAGGGCGGGGCTCGTTTGTTGCTGATGGTATTGATATACAGAAAAACCTGATGGACGTGGAGTTGGAAAAAAACATTTCCGGGTTAATTACTGCCGGGAGGGCATTGGGATTGAGTGATAACCAAATAGTTGCGCAAGTGAAAAAAGCGTTGGCTGCTGAATGATATGTGCGATCAGGCTCGCTCATGATGTGTTAATGCTGTGAGGATTTTCACCTGAATTAAAGGTGTTACTTAAAATTAACAGGAGTTTTTATGCAAAAAATAATATTGAAGTGGGTGGCAAGTGTTGCCTTGGTAAGTTTTTGTACTTGCGTGGCAGCAGCGTTACCCACATCGGGCACTATTAATCTTCGGTCGATAAATAAAGGGACTTCAATGGTTAAATATAACCAGGAATACACGCACGGTACTGTTGCAGGTGTAACGTTTAATGACATTGATACAGGTCCTATGCACATGGGAAAGGCGGCATGTTCCTATTCAATTTTTTCACACAGGAAAATTATAAAATCTAGCGGATTCTGCGCACTTGAAGATAAAGAAGGGGATAAAATTTTTATTCAATATGCCGGTTCCAGCAGTGCTGAAGGTGAATGGAGTGGAACCGACGATATTATTGGCGGTACTGGCAAGTATGAAGGGATTCAGGGACGTGGTCCTTACTCATGTGCCAATACTCATAAGGATAGCGAATTTCCTTGTGCTGCGAAATTGGTATATCAGCTCCCTTGAAGTTGTAAATTTATCAATAGCCGGGCGGATTTTGTGCTCACTAATATCTCTTTTATTCAACGTTCTTCGAGAAATTTCGCAGGTGTAAAAATGCAAAATGCCATTGAATTTCACCAGGTTTGCAAGCGTTATCCGGAATTCTATCTGGACAATCTTAACTTGCAATTGGCGCAAGGGCAGGTGATGGGATTGGTGGGGGTAAATGGCGCCGGTAAATCCACCACCATGCGTTTGTTAATGGGGTTGATTCAGCCGGATGCCGGCAGGGTAAATGTTTTGGGGTATGAATTGCCGCAACAACAGGTTGCGGTTAAAACCCAAATTGGTTACGCCTCGGATGACATGCGCCTCTATAAAAACGAAAGCTTGCGTTGGCACATGGGTTTTATCCAATCCATTTATCCCGACTGGGACCCGCTTTACGCTGATCATTTAGTAAGAGTATTTGATTTAAAAGCCGATCAAAAAACCAAAGGTTTTTCCCATGGGCAACGTGTTAAAGCCGGTTTGCTATTAGTGCTGGCACGTCGCCCAAAACTGGTGGTGCTGGATGAGCCAACCACTGGCCTTGACCCTGTTGCACGCGAAGAGGTGTTAACCGAGTTGGCGCAAATTCTACGCAATGAAGAGCGCAGTGTGCTTTTTTCATCGCACAACACGCAAGATGTCGAACAGTTGTCGGACACCATCAGCTTTTTACACAAGGGCAAGCTACTGGATTCACAGGATAAAGAAACGTATCTGGATCGCTGGCGGCGAATCCTGTGCACCGGAATCTCCGATGCGGCCAATTTAGCCATTCCCGGATTGGTTAGGGCTAAACAAAACGGTTCACTGTGTGAGTTGGTATTCAACAAAAACTCCGATGTTGCTGTTGCACGCCTGAATGAGCTGGGAGCGGAAATTTCGGCGGTTGAACCAATGTCGCTGGAAAAAATTTTTGTGGCGACTGTAAAAGCAGGAGTGCATGTATGAATTACCAATTGAATATCCCCCTGATTAAAATATTGATCGCTAAAGATTGGCATTTACAGCAAAAAACCATCGCAATGTATCTGGTGGGTGGACTGCTCGCCCTGACGTTTATCAGCGTTGGCGAGTGGCAATTTTTTATGGGTATCACCTTATTGATCAGTGCATTGATCGGTTTGGGTAATCATCAAATTACCAGTTCGGTTATTAACGAACGCAAAGAGCATACATTGCCATTTATTATGAGTTTGCCTGTTACACCGGTGGATTATCTGGTGGCTAAATTGGTCGCCAATATGAGTTTATTTGTGGTGCCCTGGTTGCTGGTTAGTGCAGCAACACTGGTTGTGTTTTGGGTTTCACCCATTCCTGATGGTTTTATTCCCATCACTGTGATTGTTAGTATGTATTTATTTTTATGTTATTGCGTCAGTTGGTCGGTGGGTATGATCAGTGAATCAGAAGGTGTGGTTGTATTCACAATGGTATTTATGAACTGCCTGATTGGTCCGGTTATGTTTACCTTTACACGTTTTAGTGGAATTGCAGTCAATATCTCTGGCGCTGTTCCTGTGTGGAATGCTGAATCCATTGGCGTGATCCTGGGGCAAATAACCGTAATCCTGTTTGCACTGTTTGCCGCTTTTTACTATCAGGCCCGCAAAAAAACCTTTCTCTGATTTTCATTAACTTTCACGCACGGTGGTTATTATGAATTCCACGGACGAGTCACGCCTGTACGAAGCTGCTGATAGCAAAACGTCACAACGGGAATTGCAACAACGTTACCATTACCTTGATAACTTGCGCGCGTTAGCAATGATTGCGGGCGTCTTATTCCATGCTGCGTTGGCGTACAGTTCGATGTTGCACGGTTTATGGCTATCGGCCGATAGCCAGCAATCGGCAGCAGTCGATGTCGTTGGCTTTTTCACGCATTTATTCCGCATGCCCTTGTTCTTTTTGATCGCGGGTTTTTTCGCTGCTTATCTGGTGGCAACGCGGGGCATGAAAGGTTTTATGGTCAACCGCGCTAAGCGTGTGCTCTTGCCGTTAATTATCTTTTTGCCATTGTGTCTATGGGCGGTTGTTGCTGCAATGCTGAATGCAGCCAATACTGTTGAAAACAAATCCCCGGTGCTGGCGATGGTCGCCAAAGCCCTGGCAAATCCGGCCGAGGCGCCACCACCACCGCCACCCACCACTATGCACTTGTGGTTTTTGTATGTTCTTGTTTTTCTCTATCTGTTGACATGGGCCTTCAGTTATCTGGAGTGGAACGGCTTGCGCAAAAAATTGGTACAAATAACACCGCTGGTATTTTTGCTTGGGGCTCCATTATTGTTAATGCCCGGTTTGTTATTGGTGGGTTCGCCACTGCCAGCACCGGATAGTTTCTTGCCACAGCTGTGGGCATTTGGATTTTTTGGTTTGTTTTTCTCTGCGGGTTACTGGATGTTTACCAACGATAACCTGATCGAAACGCTTTCCCGCTATTGGTGGTTGATGCTTATCGGCAGTGTTCTTCTTTATATTGTTTATTATCAACTTATGCCCACGCGGATTGTGCTGCCTGCACCACCGATTGAAATACATTTAAAAATTGTATTGAAAATCTGCGAGGCCTACATCGCGGTATGGATGACACTGGCTTGCCTGGTATTGGGTAAACGCTATTTAAATGGTGTTAATCGCAGTATGCGGTTTATGGCTGATAGTTCGTATTGGATTTATATCATCCATGTGCCCTTGTTGTTTGCGATCCAATATCAATTAATGGATTTACATTGGGGCTGGCTCACCAAGTTTGCGGTGTCGGTGCTAGCTACCCTGGCAATTGGTGTATTGAGTTATACATTATTGGTGCGTTGGACGCCTATTGGTTGGATGCTAAATGGGCGCAGAAAATAATATCCTTTACTGTGCCCATTTTTTAAATTGAGGCAATGACTTTACCGGTGTTTTGTAAGCTCACTGGAATTATCGATAAAACTGGAAATAATTTTCCGTATTGTTGCTCCAGTAAGTCGCATTATGTTTGCCTGGAGTGCTGTTCCATTGCACACGGATTCCCTGCTTTAACAAGTGTTGGTAAAAACGTTGGTTCACACCACTTAGTGGATCATCGGCCCCAACATCAAGATAAATATCAATATTGCGTAAATCTTGCGATTTGGCGAGCAGGAACGGATCGCGCTGTGCGCGCAGTGTCGCGGAGGCATATAACCAGTTGCGTTGGCCGATAAACATGTCGCTACTGGTGTAATCCCATAATGCGGAACTGTGCGCACCGATTTTGCTAAACAGTTCGGGATAATTAAAGCCCAGGTAAAGTGCAGCAAACCCTCCCATGGAATAACCTTCAATAAAGCGACCGGAACGATGGTTAACAGTGCTGAGGTTCCTGTCGATATAAGGAATAACTTCCTTGATTAAATAATCTTCATAAAATCCGATACTACCGCCATCGCTATCCGGATTTTGTTCTCGTGTGGAATTCACTGCAAAACTGTTGTCGTAATCCGGCACTACCAGAATGGTTGGTGGCATCGAACCATTGGCAACCATACGGTCAGCCGTTCGATTAACACTCAGAAAGTTATTGAACATTGAGTATTCACTGCCATCGTACCCATACATGATATACAGCACCGGATAGCGCTTGGACGGGTTATAGCCAGGAGGCAGATAAACCCCGACGCCCATCGTTTTCCCTAATGCTGTGCTTTTTATTGAGTGGTATTTGATAGTGGAGGCAACTGATGTATTGGACGAATTCTGTGACGAAGCTGATGTATGGTTGGTTGAGGAACCAGTAATCGATGCGGGGTTAGGGGTGCCACCACCACAACCGGTAAGCGCTAATATCAAGAGCAAAATATGGACAAAATAAAACAGGGTTTCGTTCGACATACCCATTACCTTTCAACAATTATCTTATAGTCATGTTGCAGCCATGCTGCGTGGTTTTTGCTATAAAAATACTAATTGCATCAGATAATTAAGGCTCTTAAAGGATTCTTAATAAAGATTAATTTTGCATTTACTATTATGAACACAAGGATGCTGGACAACAGTAATAAGAGATATTAAGGTCGCTGCGATTTATGATTGAGTAAATGGCTATGTCTGAACGATTGTATCGGCCCCAATCCAATGAACGTGAATATTCGTTGGGTGATTGGCACTTGTTTGTTAACACCAATAGCCTGCAACGTGGTGATGCGACTGTGGAGTTGGAGCATCGCCTGGTATTGTTGCTGGTGTTTTTGATTGAAAACCAGGGGCAGGTTTTAAGCAAAGAACAAATCCTGAAAACCATTTGGCAAGGTAAGGTGGTAAATGAAGATAGCCTTGCTGTTGCTATCAGTCATTTGCGCAAAGCATTGGGTGACAACTCACGGGCACCCCGCTATATAAAAACAATTCCGGGAATCGGATACCAGTTTATTGCTGAGGCAACTCCTGTCAGCAAAAAGCCTGTCAGTAAAATTGCCCAAGTCACTACAAATGAAATGCCAGTGCCTGCGAATGATACGCAAGCTACTATAAATGAACCTTCAACACCTGAAAGCGATTTACCCCCGGAACAGGTGAATGCACAGCGGGAACAAGGTGCCACAATCCAATTAGCTGAAAAGTCCCGCCGCCGTTTATGGTTGATTGGCTCGGTGACTTTATTGGTAATATTTTTGCTGGTGGTATCGCTGCGCCTGTTTTATAACCACCCGGCAAATCGACTACCTGATGATTCTGCACTTTCATCAACTAATGAAGTGAATAATCGCTTTGCCCAGCTGAGTCCATTGCTTGCTAGCTGGGAACCTGCCGAATTAAAAGCGGCTATCCAGTCATTGCGCGAGTTGTTGCAACAATATCCGGATTTTGCACCAGCCTATGCCGCAATTGCAGAGGCCAAAATAAAACTTTTGCGCGAGCAATTGTCAATTCGCGCCAATTGTGCCGAAGTGCTTGGGTTGCTCAATAAATCCATTGAGCTTGATCCCCGACAAGCGGGCACATTAATAACACGCGGTAATGTTTTATTTTGGTATGCGCGTGATTTGGGAGCAGCAGAGCGGGATTACCTGCAGTCGATACAATTAGATCCCGAAAACGATTTAGCGCCTATGCAATACGCACAATTGTTATTGGCGCAGGGAAAATTCACTGAATCCTTGCAACAGGTCGAAAAATCGCGCGAATTAAATCCGCTCAATTATCCAGTGCCGACGGTAGTATGGATTTACCAAATGCAACAGCGTGATGATTTGGCGCTGCAAGAGTTGGAACGTATTAACAGTGCGGAACCGGGGGGGCGGGATTTTCATATATCGGCACAACGGGTGTATGCGCGCCTGGGGCGCGATGAAGAATCATTGCAACATTGGTTGTGGTTGATGCGTGACTCCGGCTACAGCGCAACCGATATCCAAACAGTACAAGCGGAGTTTGCCAATGGCGGATTGCTCGCGGTGCATCGCTGGTTGCTCGCACGTAAGGATGAGGCAGACCTGGGGCAATATATTCCGCCGTTATCCTGGGCGCGTTATGCGCTTGCGGCAGGTGAAGTGGATATTGCGCTGGATTATCTGGAACAGGCAGCCGACGCACGGCAATCGCCATTATTGTGGGGTAATATCGACCCTGCATATGACCCGGTTCGCAGCCATCCGCGCTTCCAGGCAATTATGAAACAATTGCAAAAACCTGAATTTTAGTTTTTTTAATAAATTAAGGAGCGGCTGCAAACGCTCCTTAATGCTTCTTCATACTCCTTCATTATCAATATATTCATTCTGTTTTTAAGCTCTCTCGTGGTAACGCCAGTAAGGATTACTTACATTAATAACCACAGAGGCTTTTGTTATGAAGCATTTAGTACTACTCGGCTCGCTGTTTTTGTTTGGGTGTGGAATTTCTGCTCCCCATGAAGCCAGCGCATCCCTCCCCAATGACCACCAGTCAAAACCAATCGATAAACTTAAAAAACTGGAATTGAGTTGGCAGTATTCATTGTATGCCCCGGTAGCTTCTACACCGGTAGTTTCTGGCAACCAATTATTGGTGGCAGCGGAAAATGGCAATTTATATTCCTTTGATTTTTCAGCACGTACATTTTCCTGGCTGTACCACACCGAAGCAGGTATTGCGTCCACACCAACAGTTGCCGATGGAAAAATTTATTTCCTGAGTCGCGATGGCTTTTTCTATGCATTGGAGCAAGCAACTGGCAAACGCCTTTGGCGTTTTGCAACCAAAGGGGAAGGGCGTTTTGCTGCAACGGGCGGTTATGGTTTGCCGGTAGACATGGGGCCGGTGCCGGACCCTTGGGATTTCTACTTATCATCGCCCACAGTACACAACGGTAAAGTGTATTTTGGTAGCACGGATAAAAATTTTTATGCCTTGAATGCTGTAACGGGTGAACCGGTTTGGGTATTTGCGGCGGACGAAGCCATTCATTCAGCGCCCGTTATCAACAATGGAAAAATATTTTTTGGAACCTGGGGCACCAGGCTTTACGCATTGAATGTTGAAACCGGCAAAGAACTTTGGCATTACCAGGGAGGTATCGATCCAAAAAGCTTCGTAATGCAAGGCATCACCGCCGCACCGGTTGTCGACAACAATAATATTTACGTCGGCGCACGCGACGGGTTTATGTATGCATTGCGCCAGAGTGATGGTGCGCTGGTATGGCGTTACGATGCGGCCAATAGCTGGGTGCTGGCGAGTGCGGTACAGGATGATAAGAATGTTTATATTGCCACATCAGATACCGGATTATTTCTAGCGCTGGATAAAAAAACCGGCGTGGAAAAGTATCGCGCCGATACGCGCTTGTGGACCTACGCCACCCCGTTATTGGTACACAACCGCTACGCCTTTGTGGGAACTATGGCGGGGGAATTATACGGATTTGATAAAAATACCGGTAAGAAGCTCTGGTATTACCAAACACCGGAAGGGCGCGCAGATATCAATGATATTGTCGATGGGAAAACCGGAAAATTGCGCGGTGAGAAATTATTTGCACCGGAAATGCAAACCCAGGCGGGTGTTGAATTGGTGAAATCATTGGGAGCATTTATCGCATCGCCGATTTGGGCCAATAACACATTAATTGCGGTCACTGCCACCGGAGAAATATTGCTGTTTGACTACTGATTAACGCGCGTTACCCATTCCACTAACTATTAAACGGCGCCAACCATGATGCCATGGTTGGCCGGGGAGGTTTTTGCCTGAAAAAACGTTTTACCCATAAATCCAACACAAGTGAGAGATAAAAAAATAAAGGTCCAACTATGACAAACACAAAAAAATTCCTGATCGCATCGCGCAAGGATTTTAAAAAATCCTTGCTGGCGTTATCCATTGTTTCCTTAAGTGCACCATTAATGGCGCAAGTTGACATCACCCAGGACCCGGAGCTGGATGAAATTATTGTTACCGGGATGAAAAGCAGTATCGATTCAGCGCAAAACATTAAACGTAATGCCGATACGGTGAAAGATGTAATTACTGCATCCGATATCGGTGCCTTACCGGATAAAAGTGTTACTGAAGCCTTGCAACGTGTTGCCGGGGTAACGGTAGAACGTTTTGCCGATACATCCGACCCTAACCATTTTGCCGATGAAGGTTCAGGTGTGTTGATTCGTGGCCTTGATCGTGTGCGCAGTGAAATTAATGGCCGTGATTCGTTCAGTGCCAATCCCAATGGCGGTTTGAATTTTGAAGATATTTCCCCGGAATTATTAGGTTCTGTTGAAGTAGTAAAAAACCAGACGGCAGATTTAATTGCCGGTGGTATTGCCGGTACGGTGAATTTGATTACGCGTAAACCATTCGATGCCAATGACCGCATTATTATGCTTTCCACCAAGGCGAGCTACGGTGATTTCCGTGAGGAAATTTCGCCTTCTTACTCGGGTTTATTCAGTGATCGTTGGGAAACTGGCGTCGGTGAATTTGGTGCGTTGATTAGCGCATCGTTTACTGAATTTAAATCGCGCGGTGATGGTGTGGGTGTTGCTAACTATTATTCGCGTGGTGACGCCAGTGGGCTTGATGGTGGTCCAGTCACTGGCCAACCCGCAGCCACAGTAGTTTACATGCCTGGGCAATTTTCCTTGCGCACTGCAAATAATGATCGTGAGCGCACAGGTATTGCCAGTTCCTTGCAATGGCAGAATACTGATGAAAGCATCATCACGACATTGGAGTATATTAAATCAGATGCGAGCCTGACATGGCGTGAACGTGTCATTGGTTCACAAGTGCAAGGATTTGATTTAACTCTTCCAGGCCAGCTTAATCTTGTTGCAAATACTCCACGAACTTTCGAGAACGGTTTTTTTACCAGTGGTACGGTGCGGGCAATAAATAACCATACTAACATCTCATCTCGTTATAATGACGCCAATGATATCGTTGAGGATGTATCATTAAATATTTCATTGTTGCCTACTGATGTATTAAAAATTGATATTGATTATCAACATATAGAGTCCTCTCAGCAGGTAAAGAATTATGGCTTAAATGGTCATGCACGTAATGTTATTAGTGATGCTAATGTGGATTTACGCGGAAGCAAGCCAAAAATTGATTTTATTGATTCACGTTTTACCCAAGCTAATGCTCTTTATAGAAATACAAGTGACAACCAGGATCACAAGGCCCTTTATTTTGCCTCGGCCCTTGATCAAGATGTAGATTCTGAAGGCGCAGCAGATTCAGTAAAATTGGATGTTGAATATGGTCTTGATAGTAATTGGTTGAAAGATATTAAATCTGGTATTTACTACACAGATAAAGAATTAACTATTCGTGATACAGAATATTCTAACTGGGGGGCACTTAATCGGGCTTGGATAGCCGGGGAGGGCGATGCCAGTTCTCCGGACGTTGTGCCAAATGAATGGGAACGAGTTGATTTTAGTGATTTTTACAAAGATGGCGGTTTAGTAGGTGGGAATACAAATTTTTATTTCCCCAAAATGAGCAATGCTCAAAATCTTACTGAATTTACCCGTCGTGGTTGCGGCACTTTCTCGCGAGCGCCCAATGGCGGAGGTGTTTATCCTCAAATAAATTCCAAATGCTATATGACGCAAATCGATTTACCTGATCGTGTATCGGGTACTCCTTTTGCTCCATTTCATGTGACCTCAACCAATGAAGAGCGCACAGAAGCCTACGTTAGGGTAGATTTTGGAAACGAAGAATTGAGTATGCCTGTGCGCGGTAATCTGGGACTGCGTTATGTGAATTATCAATTAGAGTCTACTGGCTTCACTTTACTGCCTATTACTCGCCCTTCATTTAGTAGTACCGCAGGAGCAACCTTATTCAATCAAAAATATCCTAACTTGCTAGATATGGTTAATCCGCAAGGAGGGATCGCTTCTTCCATCAAAGGTACGGATTATTCCACCGTGCTACCGAGTTTTAACCTGGCGGTCGATGTTGCTGATGATGTTATTGCTCGCTTCGGCGTCTCAAAAGGGCTATTTTTTCCTGCACTAAATCTAACGCGCAATTCCAGAATCGCGAATATTTTAGTTACAGAGAATCGTTTAAATCCGGGCCAGCCACTGCAGGAAAACCCCAATCTTCCTAACTATAATCCGGTAAATAACGTTGATGCTCAATTGAGCGGCAACCAGCGCAACCCTTTTCTTGAGCCGGAAGAGGCTGTGAATTTTGATGTATCAACAGAGTGGTATTTTGCAGAAGCGGGTTCTTTGACCGCATCTTTATTCAAGAAGGATGTTGATAATTTATTCCGTGATCGCAATTTACCAGTGGAAATTGTCAACCCTCTCAATGGAGCGAAGGAGAATTTTTCACTGGCTGGTCCTGCCAACGAAGGTTCAGGTTCGATTCAAGGCGTCGAAATAGCTTATAGCCAGTTTTACGACTCCCTGCCCGGAGCATTCAGTGGTTTGGGATTGCAATTGAACTATACCTATGTTGATCAAAAAGATATGAATGATGACGCCGCTGTGGGGTCGGGCGGTGTACGTTTTGATTCGGACGGTACAGAACTAGTTGATACTCGCGCATCATTCCGTCAATTCACCAACCTACCGTTGCCGGGTTATTCAGACCAAAACTACAACATCGTAGGTATGTATGAATACAACGATATTTCAGCGCGCCTTGCGTATACCTGGCGTTCGGAATATTTAATTACCCGTCGTGATTCCAATGAATTTGCCCCGGTTTATTCAAAAGATGTAGGTTCCCTTGATTTCACGTTCTTCTATACCATCAATGACAATTTTAAAGTGGGTTTTGAGGCAACCAATTTGCTGGATACAGAAACTGAAACCCAGGTGCAATTAAACCAGGCAGGAGACAGGACCGACTCGCTTAACTTTATCACTGATAAACGTTATGCCATCAGTTTGAGAGCCAATTTTTAAGATCACCCCTCTGGTTCTCATTTGCCCGCACCGTGTGAATGGTGCGGGCGTTTTTGTTGGCGGATTCCAGATCCTTTTTTGGAGCGAGTGGAGGCTTATGAATACTGATGCGCATATTTCACAGCGAATTAACAAGATTATTATTGTTGGCGGCGGTACGGCTGGTTGGATGACGGCAGCAACGCTCGCCAAAGTATTGGGTAATGAGCAATATTCCATACAGTTAATTGAATCGGAAGCTATTGGTACTATTGGTGTTGGCGAAGCTACTATTCCGCATATTGGCACCTTCAATAAAATTTTGGGAATTGATGAACAGGATTTTATGCGTAGTACCCAGGCAACATTTAAGTTGGGGATTGAATTTACTAACTGGGGAAATATTGGTGAATCTTACATACATCCGTTCGGTAATTATGGGATGAATATAGATTCTCTGCATTTTTATAATTATTTTTTAAAAATGAGCAAACACAAAAGTGGTTTAAACCCGGAAGATTATTCGATTGGTGCCCTGGCTGCACGCCGTAATAAATTTATGCACTCCCTGAATGATACCCGTTCGCCCTTGGGTAACATCAAATACGCCTATCATTTTGATGCCGGTTTATATGCAAGATATTTACGTAGTTACGCAGAAAGAAATGGTGTTGAGCGGATTGAAGGAAAAATAACCCAGGTAAAATTACAAAAGGATAACGGGTTTATCGATTCTGTTCTGTTGGAGGACGGCCGTGTTTACAACGGCGAACTGTTTATTGACTGCAGTGGATTTCGCGGCATTTTAATTGAAGACGCTTTAAATACAGGTTATGAGGACTGGAGTGATTTATTACCCTGTGACAGCGCTATCGCTGTGCCAACTGCAAATAGACATCCGCCTGCACCTTACACTCGCGCTACAGCGCATGAAGCAGGATGGCAATGGCGTATTCCTTTGCAACATCGGACGGGTAACGGGCATGTATATTCCAGTCGATTTATGGGGGATGACCGGGCTGGCCAGATTTTGTTGGAAAATGTTGAAGGGGAATTATTGGCGGAACCTCGCGTAGTGAGGTTTAAAACCGGAATGCGCCGTAAATTCTGGAATAAGAACTGCGTGGCAGTGGGGCTGTCCAGCGGATTCCTTGAGCCGCTTGAATCAACCAGCATTCATTTGATCCAGACCAGCATTAAAAAATTAATGGAATTTTTTCCTGCCAAGCAATTTAACCAGACCAATATAGATGCATACAATGAAATCTTGCAGCGTAATTTACTGTTTATCAGGGATTTTATCGTTCTGCACTATAAAGTCACCAATCGAAGTGATTCTGGCTTTTGGAATTACTGCCGCACTATGCCGATCCCGGATAGCCTGGAAAAAAGGATAGCTTTATATCGACAAGAAGGAAAAATATACCACGATAGTAATGAACTTTTTTCCGAGGATAGTTGGTTTGCTGTTATGCACGGGCAGGGTTTGGTGGCCAGTGAATATCACCCGCTCGCGGATGTTGTATCCCAACAACAATTAAAAAAGTTTTTTTCCGAAATAAAAATGGTGACAGGTAATTCTGCGAATGCCATGCCACTGCATACAGATTACCTCGCTAGATATTGCGCGCAATCGACGAGTTAATAACCATCGTTTTTTTGTATTGCCCAGAGGTGGGCTGCAACCAGGGCTCGCCAGGGGGAAAACTCCGCGAGCCATTCTTTGGTTGCCACTTCGCTGAGTTTTTCTTCCTGGGTTATGTGTTGGTCCGCTGCCAATAACCATTGCAGGTTTCTTCTTACTGCTACGTCACCGTGAAGTGACCCGTCCAGCCAACCAAATCCACGCAAGAGTGCATAACTAATAGTCCAGGGGCCAACACCTTTTATTTGTATCAACCGGTCATGAATCTCCTGTGCTGGCAATAAATTACTGCTCCAGTAAGCGCGCAACCAGGTTTCAAGTGGTAATTCACCGGAATGAATTAGCTTGGCCAATGCAAGTATTGTTTGTGCTTTGGTTAGTGAAAAACCTTGCGCGCGTAGCTCATCTACCGTAAATGCCAGCAATTGTGTGGGGCCTGGATAACAGTAAATCCCGGAAGAATGTTGTATGCCGGCGTAGCGAATTAAATTGCGACGCAATGATACTGCCGCATTTACACTGATTTGCTGGCCGGTAATTGCCCAGCTCAAGGCTTCAAAGGCTGATGCACTCTGCGGAACGCGGAGGCCGGATTGCTTTGCGACAAGAGGGCCGAGATGCGGATGGTTTTGGATGAACGATTCGAACTCATCTATTGCCTGGTTTAGGCCCAGCATATGTTTTGCGAGGTGCCGTAACTCTTGCTCCATCTGTGCTTCGTTCAATTTCTTGCGCCCTGAATCAATGTGTAATTCAGCGGCGAGTTGCTGTTTTTTAAATGTTAATGTGAGCAAGGCGGGTAGATTGTTCCAGCAAATCCCTTTTATTAGCTGATTAGCGTTTACTATTTCAGATAACATTTGCGCATCGCGTTGATGGAATGCAAAAAAATTATCGCGTTGATAATTGATTGGTAATTTCAGTCTAACGCTAATTGGTGTTGGCATGAGCTGTAAACGGGGTGTTGGATGTATGGTGATTGGAATAGGGAATTCTATAAATAGAATTGTCAGGTTTTTTTTGAAAGCGATTCGCGCTCCAGTAACGTTTTCTTGCGTGCAACACCCCATCGATAGCCAGATAGATCGCCGTCGCTCCGCACCACGCGGTGGCAAGGAATAACAACCGCAAGATGATTTGCCGCACAGGCACCAGCCACCGCGCGTACTGCTTTGGGTGAATTGATAAGTGCCGCAATATCGGTATAACTTCGTGTTTCACCCAATGGAATCTTTTGCAGTGCACTCCATACTTGTTGCTGGAACACTGTACCGCGTATATCCAGGGGTAAGTTAAATGCGACTGTGGGATCTTCAATAAATTGAATAACATCGTGCAGCATTGTTTCAAAACCGGTGTCACCTTGAATCAATAAAGCGTTGGGGAACCGGGTTTGCAAATCAGTTAATAACGCATCTGCGTTATCATCCAGCAATATTGCACAAATCCCTTTTTCATTTTTGGCTACCAATACTTTTCCCAGCGATGATTGTCCGATGACGAAGTGAATTGTCATAGCGCTATTTCCCTTGGGTTGTAATTGTTGGGTGCGATACGCTTTAGCGTAAGCTTTGGGACTTAAACCGGTAGCGGATTTAAACAGGCGTTGTAAATGGTAAGCGCTGATACCCGCGTGATTGGCGAGATCCGTTAACGTCGGTTCTTGTTCCGCAGTTTCTATGTAGCGGCACAGGCGAATAATACGTTCAGCATGTTGCTGGTTAGGGCTGCTGTGTTGCGGGCGGCAGCGTTTGCATGGGCGAAAACCTGCTGCTTCTGCCTGGGCTGCACTATTAAAAAAGCGCACATTATCCGGATTGGGGCGGCGCGAAGGGCAACCGGGGCGGCAATAAATACCGGTGGTAATCACTGCATAAATAAATTGGCCGTTCGCACGGGCATCAGTTAATTGTTGCCAGCGTGGATCAGTGGTTATGTCTGTCAGTTTTGTCATAGTGGTCACAACGCAAATAGGTTGGATTTACTTTACTCGTAAATCGTATTCGCTACAGCGCAAATCTTGCTATGACATTCGAAATAATTTATTCGAGGCTAGCTTCCGGTTTGCGTAGCATTTGCGGTGTAGCAAGCGCCAGTAAAATCAAGGTGGCGAGTAATACTACCGGGCCGCTGGTGACGATCATAAATGGCGTCCAGTCTTTAACGGCATAAATAGTGCCGCTAAAGGTTTGGGCTTTGAATGACTCGCTTTTACTCAGGACTTTGCCTTTATTATCGATGATAGCGCTCGGGCCATTATTCGTGGAGTACACCAGATAGCGGCCGGTTTCCAGTGCACGCATTTGCGCCATTTGCATAAATTGCTTGGACTGGATCGAGTCCAGAAACCAGCCCAGGTTATTTACGCTCAACAAAACCTGTGTCTCTTTGGCCGCAGTGGCGATTAAATCGGGATAAACAATTTCGTAGCAGATTGCCGGCGTAATGCGTACGCCGTTGGCAATCAAACCATGCTGGTCGGATGGGCCAACGTGAATAAATGATGTAGGCAGGTTGAAGAATTCGATCAATCCGCGCAACTGATCTTCCAATGGTACATATTCGCCGAAAGGCACGAGGCGGCGCTTGTGATAAAAACCGTAACCATTTCCAAGGCCTGCAACCGAGTTGTAGTATTTCCGGTGTTCGCGATCTTCGTAAATGACGCCGGTAAATAACGCGGACTCATTGAGTGAAGCCTGCTTGTTTATCTCTTCCAGAAAGGGTAACGCATCATGATACGTCAACGACGTCGGGATCGCGGCCTCAGGCCAAATGACCCAATTGTTTTTCCACAAATCCTGGCTCATTTCACGTAGTTGGTTTAGCGCGGCATTCGTTGACTGACGGTCAAAACTTAACTTGATACTTTGGTCGATATTGGGTTGTACCATACCCACGGTGATGGGGTTGGCATCGGGCTCGGCCCAGGTGATTGTTTTTAATCCTGCACCTGTTATCCAAAACAAAACCGCGCAACCGCTGATAATAATGAGCGGGATATTTTTGGCGGATTCATTTTTATAACGCCACAACCAGTCTGCGATAACGCCGGTACTCAATACGATGATAAAACTGATACTGATTACACCGGCAACAGGTGCCCAACCGGCAAGCCAGGTATTTAAATGCGCATAACCCAGATACAGCCAGGGGAAACCCGTCAGTAACCAGGTGCGAATCCATTCACCCAGCATCCAGCAGGCGGGCAGGGCGAGCGTTATCGCAAAACGGTTGTAGCTAAACCATTTGCCGAAAATATAAAAAGGAATACAAAACAACACCGCCATAAAGCAGGCAAAAATAAATACCAGGAATGCGGCAAATAGTGGCGAGGCGCCGCCGAAATTGTGGATGCTGGTGTATATCCAGTGAATGCCTGCGCAATAAAACCCGACACCAAATGCAAAGCTGCGCCAAAGTACCTCTTTTAAGGGTTGTTCTTTTAGCAGTAGTGCAAATGCAATCAGGCTAACCAGCGTGATTGGCCAGATATTAAATGGTGCAAAACTTAAAGTAATCAGCGCACCGCTAATGAATGCGATTAATAATGCATATTTATTGCGTAGGCTCAGTATGTTTTTGGCGATCATAAAATATTTTCGGTAGTTTAAAAAAATCCCGCCATGGGGCGGGATTTATTCAGCGCTGGATTGCTGCGGGCAGTGTCAGGTCAAACAGACAAAACAGTCAAACGCAGCAAGTGAATCTGGCGATTATCGGCGTAGAGCACACGGAATTGCATGTTGTCCAATTGCACAATTTCGTTGCG
This sequence comes from Gammaproteobacteria bacterium, assembly GCA_021151835.1. Classification (GTDB taxonomy): domain Bacteria; phylum Pseudomonadota; class Gammaproteobacteria; order Pseudomonadales; family Cellvibrionaceae; genus Cellvibrio. The sequence continues at coordinate 201,734 of JAGKWO010000017.1, read as the reverse complement.
TTTGGGCAAGTGACCAAACTCCTGCATTAATATACCACCGATGGTGTCGAAATCTTCGTCGCTGAATACAGTGCCGAAAAAATCGTTGAAACTTTCGATAGGAGTAAGCGCTTTGATGATGTAATCATTTTCGCTGACCCGCTTGATGTAATCTGACGTTTCTTCTTCCTCGTCGGTTTCATCTTCAATTTCACCAACGATTTCCTCAAGAATGTCTTCAATCGTCAACAGGCCGGTGATCCCGCCGTATTCATCCATCACCAGCGCCATGTGATAGCGGTTTTCGCGGAACTCCCGCAACAAAATATTTACCCGTTTGCTTTCCGGGATAATGTTGGCCGGGCGCAAAATGGTTTCAATATTGAAATTATCGGTGCCTTTGAGGGCAAGCGGTAATAAATCCTTCGCCAGCAAAATACCGCGCACATCGTCAATATTTTCACCAATAACCGGAAAGCGTGAATGACCGGATTCGATAATTTTTGGCAAATATTCCTGCGGGGAATCTTCAATACGAATGGCCACGATGTGGGAGCGCGGCACCATAATTTCGCGTGCTTGCAGTGAGGAAACATCCATTGCACCTTCAATGATGCTCAGGGCTTCCTGGTCCAGCAATTGGTTATCAGCGGCGTCTTTGATGATCTCCATCAGTTCGTCGCGCGATTTGGGCTCCGCGCTGAACGCATGGAGAAGTTTATCGAGCCAGGATCGTTCGTGTTTTTCAGTGGTTGTGCTACTCGGATGTTCGTCCGACATGATGATAGTTCCCAAGGTCTTTATTCTTCAGCAGTGAGACTGTCTTGATAGGGGGCGGGAAATCCCAGCCCGGTGATGATTTCGGTTTCCAGTGCTTCCATGGTTTCAGCTTCGTCATCGTCAATGTGATCGAACCCCAGTAAATGCAGGCTGCCGTGAACCAACATGTGGGCCCAATGGGCCTCCAGTGTTTTGCCTTGCTCTTGCGCTTCCCGTTCAACCACTGGTGCGCATACAACCAAATCCCCCAGAAGGGGAATGCCCACCTCTTCAGGGATATCCGCCGGAAAGGAAAGCACATTGGTTGGCTTGTCCTTACCCCGGTATTGCGAATTCAATTCCTGGCTTTCGGCTTCATCGACGATATAAACACTGACTTCGGCTTCTTCCAGTTCCTGGCTTCTAAGTGCCGCAGTAATCCAGCTTTCCAATGCAGCAACGGCCGGTAAGCGCTGGCTGCTGGTATTGGTTTCGATATCAATCTGGTACATATCAGTCGGCTTTAGGCTGCTTTTGTTCAAACGCATCATAGGCTTCTACAATGCGCTGTACGATCGGGTGGCGAACCACGTCCTTCGAAGTGAAATGCGTAAAGCTGATGCCGTTAACGTTATCCAATACTTCAATCGCATGACGCAAACCTGATGCTACACCGCGCGGCAAATCGATCTGGGTTGGATCGCCGGTAATGACCGCTGTGGTACCAAAGCCAATACGTGTCAGGAACATTTTCATCTGTTCGCGAGTGGTATTCTGGCTTTCATCGAGAATTACAAATGAGTTATTCAGGGTGCGGCCGCGCATAAAGGCGAGTGGGGCAACTTCGATAACCCCGCGCTCCATTAGCTTGCCCACAGTATCAAATCCCAACATTTCAAATAATGCATCGTAGAGCGGGCGCAAGTAAGGATCGACCTTTTGCGCCAGATCGCCGGGTAAAAAACCAAGCTTTTCGCCAGCTTCCACCGCCGGGCGCACCAGCAGGATACGTTCGATGTCATTTTTAAGCAGGGCTTCTACTGCACAAGCAACCGCTAAATAGGTTTTGCCGGTACCGGCCGGGCCGATACCAAAGTTGATATCATGCTTTTGCACTGCCCGCACATAACGTTGCTGGTTTAAGCCGCGTGGTTTGATAGTGCATTTTTTAGTGCGAATAAGGGTAATGCCCTCATCGCCATCGGTATCCTTCGCTGGAACTCCTTGTTCAGTAGAGGGAAATGCCGGTGCGTCGGTTTGATCAAGTTGTTGCATAAGCTGTTCGATACCTGAGGTTTGCAAAGCCAGATGAACTTCGTCCGGGGTAAGTTCGGCGTGTTCTGTTAGTTGATAGAGATTGCGCAAAAGTTCGGCGGCAGCACGAGTGGTATCGGCAGGCCCGATCAGCTCGAAATCAGTACCGCGGTGGCGGATTTCTATATCAAGGCGTTCTTCGATCTGGCGCAGGTGCTGACCTAGCAGACCATTGAGATTCGCGAGTCGGCGACTATCACCAGGCTCCAGACTCAGCTGGTGGGTAACAGTTTCCGGGGCGGAGGTGACGTGACTATTCAAAGCAGGTATGGATCTCTTTCAGCTTCAGTTAAGGTAAGACTAAACCATTAAACGATGGGGATAAAGTATAAATTTCAAAGGTTTAGCGACAAACTATTACAAAAGTTATCATTTTGCATGAAGAGTATTACTTAAGCTTATGTATTTAAAGTGGTTTTTTTGCAGAAGATGGAGGCGCATTACGCCTCCGATTTGTTAGTAATAGTTATGATTTAACATCCAGCTTGTTAATTACGTTTTTAACATCATTTTGTTTTGATGCAATTGCCTGGGCGAGGTCCTTTTGCGCACCGGTATTTACTTTGCCAGTGAGTGTGACCACGTTGTTGTAGGTGTCTACATTGATCTGCAAGCCTTCCACATTTTTGGATGCGAGTAGCTCGGATTTAATGGCGGCGGTTGTCGATACATCATCTACATATTGGGAAAAACTGCGGCGATTATTAGGTGTTGTCACCGCCTTGGCATTGGTTGTCGCAGCAGGCTTGGGCGTGACTTTGATATTATTTTTTACCGAGTCAATGCCTTCTATACCCAGGGCAATATTTTCTGCCAGTTCTTTTTCAATATCTGAATGAACTACTCCGCCCAGAGTTGCAACGTTTTTATCAACGTTTATATCTATGTCCAGTGCATTAAGATGTTTGTTAAGAATTAATGCAGTTTCCAATTTGCTTTCAATCCAGCCATCTTTAAATGCCTCCTTGCTGTCTTTCCATGTTTGCTTGCTATCTTGCTTGAATTCAGCCCAATACTCTTCAGACGATCTTTTATCTGCATGAGAGTCTTGCTGGATATTGGCGGCGTTCACTCCAGAAGCAATTACCAACGTTGCCGCGCCTATGATTGCGTTCATATGTACAGTCGGAAATTGAAATTGTACTGATTTCATAATTTTCTCCTTTTCGCTAAATAGCACCAGTTTTTTACGGTGACACGCTCTTGCATGTTCACCAGATCCACAATCAGCGGGATTTATGCCAAGCTGGTAAGTGACTGTAAAATCAATCTTTTTAAATTGAATTAGAAAAAATTATGTATGGAATCTGTTGAAAAAAATTCAAAAAATGTAACTTTTGGGATTTTGTAAAAGATGGTATGGAAATGGCAGAGTGGTTGGGACGAAATGCGTCCGTCAGGAGACGAAATGATGAATACTCGCGTAATTATCCATGAAGTAGAAAAGTTACAGCAAAAGACCGTAATTCTCCTATTAAAATTTCTGGGGGTTATTGCGCTGCTTTACACTTTATACTTTTGTCGCACATTGTTGTTGCCCGTTTTAGTGGCCGGATTTATTGCGCTATTTTCCAGTCCCCTGGTGCGATTTCTTACTCATCACAAAATCCCGCACGCATTGGCATCACTATTAGTTGTCATCCTGCTGTTCTTTGGTTTGGTTGTTACTGTTGCGTTTTTGATTGAGCCAGCCAGCCAGTGGCTTAATAATTTGCCCACATTGGGTGATAAATTGACCGTGCAAATTGATAACTTATCTGACTCGTTTAATGCACTCAAGACAAGCTTATTGGCTAATGAGAACTCAGGAAATGCGGTGGTAAGCATGGTAGAAGGAATGATGCTTTCATCATTTTCGGTGGTTGCTGGCACCACAGCTTTGCTGATAATGCAAATTTTTTCAGTGTTTATCATTACGTATTTTTTTCTGGAGTACGGCGATGATTTAATGCGTAACCTGGTGCGCGTACAAGGATCTTTTAGCGAGAAAAAGAAAACAGTCATTATCTTCCAAACCGTGCGCGATGATATTTCACGTTATGTGCTGGTTATTTTTGTGATTAATTCAGGTTTGGGCATTGCAACTGGAATTGCAATGGCTTTGCTCGGTGTAAAAGACCCGGTCCTATGGGGCGCATTAGCTGCAATTCTCAATTTTGCTCCTTATGTAGGCGCGATCCTGTTATCGGTAATTCTTACCTGCGTTGGGTTTATCGAATTCGATTCCGTTACCTCTGCATTGTTGGTCCCCGGTGCGTTCATTTTTCTTAATTTTATTGAATCCCAACTGGTAACCCCGACTGTGCTTGGCCAACGGTTTAATATGAATCCACTATTGGTTGTTCTGTGGATGTTTGTCTGGGGCTGGGTGTGGGGCGTAATAGGCTTGTTAATCGCGATTCCGTTATTAATGTGCTTTAAAATTCTTGCGTCTCATTTGAACCTTATCGGAGGCTGGATAAACATTCTTGATTCGGACATAAGCAAAAAGTGATCCTGTAATAATTTCTTTTTTTGCAATATTTTCAAGCGCTTTCCCGGGCGCATCGCTCCAGGCCAGTATGAAACCCGTCAGATGAAACATGGACTAACTGCTGATTGAAGCGCTATCCATATGAATTTGTTGGGTTTTTAACAGAAAATTAAAAAAAAGCAGGTGGTCAAAAAGCTGGCACGGGGATTGAAATAGAGATAGAGACTATTGAAAAGAGACTTTACGGGTATCTGAAATCAAAGGGGGCTCTATGCTGTACTACTCAATCGTGTTTTTTATTGTCGCCATCATTGCCGCGATCCTGGGGTTTGGTGGTATTGCAGGGGCCGCCGCTGGCATCGCTAAAATATTGTTCTATATCTTCCTAGTGTTATTGATTTTATCGCTGGTATTTGGCCGACGTCGTTTTTAGCCGGTTTAATCATTCCCAATGTTAATGAGGTATACATTATGGCTATTCAACCATCACTAAAAGATGTTGCTAATGCGCGCCTGAATGAGGTAAGTATTGCGGAGGCGATCTCCCAGTTTAAGGAAGCAACAACGCAAATTTATGATGCATTCAGCCTGATTGGTAATACATCCGCCGCGGCTGCAAAAACCCAACTTTATGAAGGTAAATTAAAGGCCTTGGAGTTAGAAGAAAAAGCTGAAGCCCTGGTTAAGGCCCGGCCATTAGTCACTGTTGGTGTTGCCTTTGCGGCGGGTTGGTTGGTGTCGCGATTATTGCAGCGTTAGGTGTAGATCGTGACTGATCATGATCGCGAAAAAGAAGCCGGTCGCCAGGAGTCAACACCTGCGCCGGATCAACCGCAAAGCGCCGATAATGTAAAAGACATGTTGGCGTTGGGTGAGCAGGTTATTGGAGTTGTTAATGACCTTGCAGATCTGGTGCGGATGGAGACTATGTTGGCAATCCGGTCAATACCGCGATTGCTAATGTTGTGGTTTTTGATGATGCCTATTCTCCTGTTAACTTGGTGTTCTTTTTCCGTCTGGGTGTCATGGATGCTATACGCTGTCACACAACAGCCAGCATTTGGTTTTTTTGCATTTTTTCTTCAGCAGCTTTTATTACTTTTTGTTTGCCGATGGTTCTACACAAAATACCAAATGCGTATGACACTGCCTTATACACGGAAACATATCGATAAATTTATGCGGGGGTTTAATAATGGATCTCCTGGATCGGGTGAGACAAAAAAATAGTCAATTAACCAAGCGGGAAATCGAGCTGGAAGGCCTGTTAGGTAGAAGCTTGAATGGCGAGGCGCCCCACGCCGGGTTGTTAATTTTTGTTATTGCACCATTCTGTGCTGGTTTCTTTATGCACCGCCTATCCCGTTATCCGTTTGGCATGCAACTCGTTCATACGTTTTTACCATTAGGGTCATTGTTTCAGAGATTTGGGGCTATTCAGGTTTATTTTAAAAGCTGAGTCATTTAATTGGAGGTTAAAAAAACAACTAAAAATTTTATTTTGTTAATTTAAACGACCATGCGAAATGCAAAAAAGGTGATGCAGATCGCTAACTTATTGATTTATTCTGCTTTCTTTTAGTCTTGGGGTGCTAGAATGAGTCGCGTACTTGCTCGCCAATAATGAGGGTGAATATCGTGGCTGACGTTTTATTAGTTGACGATGATAGAAATTTTTTAAATGCAACCGCTGAGTTGTTAGGGTTATTGGGCCATACGGTGAAAGCAGTTGACTCCGTCGCTGATGCACGGGAGTTGATTGGGAAGCACCAGTTTACCCACATGATATTGGATTTAATTCTTCCTGATGGGAGTGGATTGCATTTGTTGGAGGCATTGCCAGCAAAAAGCGATACCAAAATTACCTTGATAACAGGACATCCTTCTGTTAAGTCCATAGTTAAAAATCTTTATGGTTCCAATGTTAGTTATCTCATCAAACCGATAGATTTAAGCCAGCTTCAATCGTTATTTGTTGAGCATCAACCAATCGTTGGTGTCAATCATTCATCAATACCGTTGCATTTTAATTTCCTCGTGGGCGAATCCGAGCCTATGCAGCATCTGTATGAAATGATTGAACGCGTTTCGCTAACCAGAGCCAATGTCCTGTTATTAGGTGAAAGTGGTGTTGGTAAAGAAATGGTTGCGGCGGCCATCCACTATGCAAGTAAAGTTGAGGGCGAATTTGTGGCCACCAACTGCGGTGCATTTTCGCGTGAGTTAATTAACAGTGAATTATTTGGCCATGAGAAAGGCGCGTTCACCGGGGCTAGCCACCGAAAGATAGGCGTTTTTGAACAAGCGAATAAAGGAACGTTATTTTTAGATGAAATAACCGAGATGCCGCTTGATCTTCAGCCCAATTTATTGCGTGTATTGGAAACCAAGAAAGTGACCCGTCTTGGTGGCGTAACGCCGATTGATGTTGAAGGAAGGGTAGTGTCAGCTACTAACCGTACCGAGCTGGATATTGCTGAGCAGCATCGGTTGCGTGAGGATTTATATTTCCGCTTGGCTGTTTTCCCCATCCATATACCGCCATTACGCACCCGCAAAAGCGATATTCCCTTGTTGGTTCAATATTTTCTTTCAGTATTTAACCAGCAATATGATAGCAACATCAGTATCAACGAAGAGTCGATGCAAAAATTAATTGAGTACGATTGGCCGGGCAATGTGCGCGAATTGCGTCACGCGGTTCATCGCGCTTTTATTATGGCTGATCCGCAAAAGAAACTCATTGTTTTGCCTAATGATTTAACGTCGCCATTTTCCAAGATTAGCCAGCAGCATGCCGCTGGAATTTCGGTTGGGAAAACAGTGGAAGAGGTTGAGCGTGAGTTAATCGAAATTACCCTACAGCATTTCGATGGAGATAAAAAGCAAACCGCCGATATGCTGGGAATAAGTTTGAAAACACTCTATAACCGTTTAAATAGCTATGCCGACGCCTAGTAAGGGGAGATAATATGTTGGACGCAGAAACACAACGTTTACTGCATGATCTCCGCAATCCTTTGAATAGTATTTCCATCAATGCCGAGTTAGGTAAGCTGACGTTGGAACGTACAGGGGATATCCAGCGCGCGATTCATATTTTTGACATCATTCTTAATGAGTGCCGCAATTGCAGCAATAAATTAAATGAAATTAAAAATACGCCGCACCGGCTTGGGGAAGAGGGAGCGGGATGAGTGGTGCCGGTCATACCAGTGAAACCAGTTTTGGTGGTTTACCGGGTTATGTCTGGCATCTTGTACTGGCCACTGTAATTAGTTTTTTCGTTATTAGTGCTGTTCTTTCATATCGTTCAGTCAGTATTATTGCTGCTAATAATCGCAGTATTAATAATAATCTGCAGACTATTAACCTCATTAAAGATTTAAAAACCGAACTGCTGGCTGCTGAAAGTAGCCAGCGTGGTTTTTTATTGACATCGGACGAACAATATCTTGAGCCCTATCATAAAACCTTGCATGTTATTGATGATTTACTGAATCAATTAAGCGATGCATCCGAGGAAATTCCGGCTCAAAAAAATCGATATGAGCAGCTGTACTCCCATGTGTTAGACAAGATCAGTGAACTGCAAACCATTGTCAATCTGACCGATGAAGACAGATACCGGGAAGCGATTAATAAAATCAGAACTGACGACGGTATTAAGTTAATGCAGGCCATTACCGGTTTGATTGGCGAAATGGAAGCTGATGAGGCGTCAAGGCTTAAGGAAAATAAAAGCCATGCATTGAATAACCGACAGTTTATTGTGGTTTCGTTATTGTTAACCAATTCGATTGGGTTGATGCTTTCGCTCGGTATATTTTTTATTTTATATCGTAACTCGGCGAAGGTGGCCGATTTATATCGTGAGCTTGAACGGGCGAATAATGAACTTGAAATAAAAGTGGACGCGCGTACACAAACCCTTATGCAATATTCGGAAGAATTGCAACGTAGCAATAAGGAACTGGAAGCGTTTGCTTTTGTTGCATCGCACGATTTGCAGGAACCTTTACGAAAAATTCGCGCATTTGGTGATCGTCTGCAACAAAAATATACGTCGGAACTCGGTGAGCGAGGTGCCGATTATGTTAACCGCATGCAAGCGGCATCAGAGCGTATGTCAATACTTATTGATGATCTCCTTAGCTTTTCACGGGTGACAACCAAACAAAAACCATTCGTACCTGTTGATCTAAATAAAGTGATGGGGCGGGTAGTGGATGACCTGGATTACGCAATCGAAGATGCTAGTGCGAAACTTTATATAGAGTCGCTGCCTGTTATCGATGCTGATGCATCGCAGATGGGGCAGGTGTTTATGAATTTAATGGCAAATAGCCTTAAATTCAGGCACCCGGATGTTCCCCCGGAAATACGGGTGACTTGCGAGGAGGGGCTTTCCTCTCCTTTGGTTGAGGATGAACGCGATTGGTGTTGTATACGGTTTTCTGATCAAGGTATTGGATTTGATCCCCATTATGCCGATCGCGTGTTTAATTTATTTCAACGCCTGCATGGCCGTGATGAATATTCGGGCACCGGGATTGGCCTGGCGTTGTGTAGAAAAATTGTTGAACGTCATGGCGGTAGTATTGAGGCCGAAAGTGAGTTAGGTAAAGGGGCAACATTTATTATTCGCTTGCCAATGTCGCAACCGGTGATTGAGCCTCTCGACGTTTAAGGAAGACCAACTGTGATGGTAGAACGAACCCGATAGATAGCGGTGACTTATGAATGCTCCCAAAAAGACGCTGGTAATTTTAATGGCGGAAGACGACAACGATGATCGTCTTCTGACGCATGAGGCAATGCACGAAAGCCGCGTATTAAATGAATTACACTTTGTTGAAAATGGCGTGGAGTTGCTGAATTATTTGCATGGCGAAGGAGTGTATGCTGACCGTTCGCTTTATCCATTGCCCGGTTTAATTTTGCTTGATTTGAATATGCCAAAAATGGATGGCCGTGAGGCGTTGGCGAAAATTAAGGCGGATAAAAACCTGCGTCGTATTCCTGTGGTAATCCTCACTACCTCCAAAGCAGAAGAGGATATGGTAAAGGGTTATGACCTGGGCGCTGCTTCCTATATCACCAAGCCGGTTACATTTGACGCGCTCGTTGAATTGATGCGTGTTCTGGGCAGGTATTGGGTCGAGTTTGTTGAGCTGCCTTAAGCTTGGCCGTATGGAGAACCGTCTATGCAAACGGTAAAACTTTTAATTGTTGATGATGATGAAGACGATTTTTTATTAACAAAGGAATTGTTGGGCGAAATCAATCAACATTATCAGTTGGATTGGGCTTCGAGTTTTGAAAAAGGCCTGTCGTTATTAAGTGAAAATGCCCACGATTTGTGTTTAATGGATTACAAGCTGGGTGCACAAGACGGCATTGCATTGTTACGCCAGGCGCACGATGTTGGTTTTTCCGGCCCTATTATTTTATTAACGGGTATTCATCGCGCGGATGTTGATCTCCAGGCGCTGGAAGCGGGTGCCGTTGATTATTTGGTAAAGTCCGGTTTGAGCGCAGAGCAACTTGCACGTTCCATTCGTTATGCGTTAGCGCGGAATGATGTGGAACAGGAGCGGGTGGAGCGTTTAAAAGCTGAAGCGGAAAACCGTGCGAAAAGTGAGTTTCTTGCCCACCTGAGCCATGAATTGCGAACCCCGTTATCTGCAATCCTGGGTTTTACTGAATTACTCATCAATAAAAATACTGATCAGGAAACTCTTTCCCATTTGCATATCGTCCATCGCAATGGCAAACATTTATTGGGCTTGCTGAATGATGTTCTGGATTTATCAAAAATAGAAGCGGGTAAATTAGAACTGGAAAAACAGACGGTCCACTTATCCTCTTTCCTGTGTGATATTTATTTCCTCATGCAGGGCGCGGCGATTGATAAAAATTTGCGCTTGCGCGTGGAGGCTCCCCAGCCACTGCCTTCCAGTATTTACACGGACCCCATGCGTTTGCGCCAGATCTTGCTAAACCTGATTGGCAATGCGATTAAATTTACCAATGACGGTGAAATTGTTTTGCACATCGAACGCACACGGCAACATGGCCAGGAAAAAATTGCGTTCAGGGTGCGTGATACCGGTATAGGTATTAGTAAAAACGTGCAGGAGCTTATTTTTGAACCGTTTGTGCAATCAAAAGACGCCTACGCTCATCCCCGTGCCGGAACCGGTTTAGGGCTTACTATCAGTAAAATGCTGGTTGCGCGATTGGGTGGTGAGATCCAACTGGTTAGTGAAGTGGGCAAAGGTAGTGAATTTAGTTTTACTATTGACCCCGGTGATTTGTCGCAAATCGGTTCTGAATTGTTGCGCCTGAATTTTGACCTCGTCAACGAAAAAAATACGGTAATACCACATTTCAGTGGCCGTGTGCTGGTGGTGGATGATTTGCGTGATATCCGGTTGTTGATCGGCCATTTTGTTTCGTCGACTGGATTGGATGTGATGTACGCCGATAACGGTGCCGAAGTGCTGCGCTTGATCGAAACCGAAGCGGCGCAAGGGCGCAGTTTTGATATGGTTTTAATGGATATCCATATGCCGGTTATGGATGGACATGAAGCGGCCAGGCGATTGCGCGCAAATGGTTTCAATCCCCCATTAGTGGCGTTAACCGCCGCACATATGAAAGGTGATATGGACCAATGCTATGAATCCGGTTTTTCTGCTTATCTGGGCAAGCCAGTGGATCAGGCACGACTTTACGAATGTATGGCGAATTTTCTGCCGGTAACCGCAACTGATGTGTTAACCGAAAAAAAATCACAAGGTGAATATATTCTAGTGGTCGAGGACGACCCGGATGCGTTACAAGCACTGGCGGCATTGTTGGGATTGTTAGGGTGGCAGGCAATTACTGCGCGCGACGCAGCTACTGCATTGGTAAAGGCTAAAGATTACCAGCCGGCGATTTTGTTATTGGATATTAATCTGCCGGACATGAATGGTTATGTGCTGGCAACTCAAATCCGTTCTATTTTGCCTGAGGCACGAATTATTGTTGCCAGTGGCGAGGAGCTGGACAAGGCGCGCGCGGAAGAGGCGGGAATTAACGATTCCCTGTTAAAACCGGTTTCGCTTGATCAGCTGCAAGATATTTTACGGTAGATCGTTAATTAAAAAATGGATTAACAAAAAAGCCTGCACATTGCTGCGCAGGCTTTTCAGTTTATCGCGCGTGCCTGGAAAATTTATAAAGCAATCCAGTCATCATCCAGTTCGGAGCTTATCAGCGTACCGCGTAGCGAATTGGGTAGGGCTTCTTCGATCAGCAGGTCGGCAAATTTTCCGATCAAATCAGCATTGTCGCTACGGAAATTCACAACGCGATTATTTTCAGTGCGACCACATAATTGCCCCGGATCCTTTTTGGAATAACCGGAAACCAGGATGCGTTCTGTATTGCCCACCATGCGCCGACTAATCGCCATAGCTTGCTGGATCAAACGATCTTGCAAAATTGCCAGGCGATGTTTTTTGACTTGTTCCGGTGTGTCATCGGGCAAATCTGCAGCCGGTGTTCCCGGGCGCGGGCTGTAAATGAAACTGAATGAGGTATCGAAATCCATATCCTGGATCAGTTTCATTGTCGCTTCAAAATCTGCATCAGTTTCACCGGGGAAGCCGATAATAAAATCTGAAGAGAAACTGATATTCGGACGAATTTTTTTAATGCGCCGCAATTTTGATTTGTATTCCAATGCGGTGTGGCCGCGTTTCATTGCCATCAAAATACGATCCGATCCACTTTGTACTGGCAAGTGCAAATGGCTGACCAATTCCGGTACATGGTTGTAAACATCAATCAATGAATCAGTGAATTCCACCGGATGTGAGGTGGTAAAGCGGATGCGGTCAATCCCATCAATAGCCGCAACGTAAGTAATCAACTCGGCCAGATCAACGGTAGTGCCGTCCGTTGATTCACCGCGATAGGCATTGACGTTTTGGCCGAGCAGGTTTACTTCGCGTACACCCTGTTTGGCCAAGTGAATAATTTCCGCCATCACATCGGCGACCGGGCGGCTGACTTCTTCGCCGCGAGTGTAGGGCACCACGCAGAAAGTGCAGTACTTGGAGCAACCTTCCATGATGGAAACAAATGCGCTAACGCCATCGGCATCGGGCTGGGGCAGGCGATCAAACTTTTCGATCTCGGGGAAACTGACATCCACCACCACGACGCCATTACTTTTTTTGGTTTCCATCATTTCCGGCAGGCGGTGCAGGGTTTGCGGACCAAAAATCAGATCGACATAAGGCGCGCGTTTGGCGATGGCCGCACCTTCCTGGCTTGCTACGCAACCGCCAACACCGATAACCAGTTCCGGATTTTTTTGCTTGAGTTTTTTCCAGCGCCCCAGTTCATGGAACAAGCGTTCCTGCGCTTTTTCGCGGATAGAGCAAGTATTGATGAGAATAACGTCGGCATCTTCCGGGTTTTCAGTCGGCACCATGTTGTGCGATTCGCCCAGCAAATCCTTCATGCGCGACGAATCGTACTCATTCATCTGGCAACCGTGGGTTTTGATATAGAGCTTTTTAATAGGCGCTTCTGTGGTGGACATCGAACTACTACCTGCTTGAAATGACGCTACTAATGCGTATTGCTAATTAATGGGTTGATCAAAAAGCACGCAGAAAAAGAAGGCGCGCATTATAGCTATCTTATGGAGCAAAGCCTATAGAAAAGCCCTTGGCTTTCAGTGATCGATGCTTTAGCCTGCGGCGCGTTATTATGAATTCGATGGTTAACTGGAATCCGAAATCTATGAAAGAGCTGCTCTCGCTGGTTGCCGATGGTTATCTCCCCTTTTTATTACTGGTCACATTGGGTGTTGGCACCCTGGAAATAATGCGCGGTTACCGCTCCTTCTGGATCAAACTGTTTGCATCGGCTGTGCTGCTATTGGCAGTGACTTTACTGGATTTGTACACTCACCTGTGGGCCGCATTGGGATTGGTTTATTCAATTCATACAGCAATAGCGTTGGTGTTAGTGGTATTTATCGGGGCGGGGTTGCAGTCGCGCTTGGGTTGGGTATGTTTGCTGACGAGTTTGCTCGCCTACCTGGAATTGCTGTTTTATCTCGGCTACCGCACCTGGGGCGATATGGGCTTGACGCTGGTGGTGATCGGGATCGGGCTTGGATTAATTTACCGCCTTTTACCTGGCCGCACCGCGACACACCCATGATAAGATGCGCCCCCCCCAATCGGACCCGTTGCATAACACAAGGTAAACCATGAAAAAGACGTTCAAACTCCACATTGAAGGCAAGCATCCTGATCGCCTGCTGGAGGCTATCAAGCACGACGTGCGCAAATATGTGAAGCGCGAGCGCCGCAAAAGCCTGCCAGCGGGCGCTAACTATTGGGCATTTGATTGCCGTTTCGGTGTTACCGAAGCGGAAGCACAAGAGGTTCGTTTGGCGGAAATTATCGGACTGATGGATAAAGTAAAAGCGGCTGAAGGCGACGCATTTTATGTGGAGATCCTGGCGCGTGCGGCCCAGCGCAAGCCGCGCGTTCACGCGGATGATCCGGATAATGACGAGGATCTGGAAGGCTAATTCCTTTTTCGATCCGTAAAAAAAGGCCGCCTGTTGGAAAAACAGGCGGCCTTTTTTATTTATGGCCCGCTAATAATTAGCGCTTTTTCGGCCCGGAGGGTTTTGCACCGCGCGCGGTTTTGGCGCTGGCGCGCGCCGGTTTTCCTGCAGCAGTCCGGGCACCAGTTGAGCTGCTTTTTGTTGGTTTGGCGAAAGCAGATTTCTTCGGGTTTCCGGGTTTTGACTTGCTTGCCGGTTTCGCTGCCAGTTTCAGTAAACCACTTTTGGGTTTGGCGACCACCTTGACTACTTGTTCGGTGACTTCAAAGCCCTTGATTTTCTCGCGTTTGATTTTGGTGCCGATCACTTCTTCAATCAGCGAAATTTTATGTTCTTCGGCTGGGGTTACCAGCGAAATCGCTGTGCCTTTTTTTCCGGCGCGACCGGTGCGGCCTACGCGATGGACATAATCTTCGGTGAAAAACGGCAAATCCAGGTTCACCACGAAATCGAGTCCCTGGATATCCAGCCCGCGTGCCGCCACTTCAGTTGCTACCAGCACTTGCAGTTTGCCCTCTTTAAATTCCTGTAATGCGCGGCGACGTGATCCCTGGGTTTTTTCACTGTGGATAACGGCTGCATCCACTTTGTCGTTCTTCAATGCCTGGATCAGTTGTTCAGCGGCTTCGCGCGTGCTGCTAAACACCATCACCTGATACCAGTTTTGGCTATGTAATAGATGAATAAATAATTCGTACTTGCGGGTGCTATCTACGGGATAAAGCACGTGATCCACGGTTTCTGCAACTGAATTGCGTTTGCTGACCGTGATCAGGGTCGGGCGGTTCATCGCCTGTTTGGACAAATTGGTGACCAGCGGCGAACCGGTTGCCGAGAAAAACAGGGTTTGGTGTTTGCGCGTAATGCTGGTGAGAATTGCGTGCATATCGACCACGAAACCCATATCCAGCATACGGTCAGCTTCATCCAGCACGGCAAATTCCACTTTGGCCAGATTCACATTTTCCAGTTCGATATGCTCCTTCAAGCGACCGGGAGTCGCGACCAGAATGTCCACGCCGGCGCGCAGTTTGGCGCCCTGGCTGGTCACTTTCACCCCGCCATAGACGGCGGCAATTTTGAACGGTGTGAACTGCGCAAATTCTTGCAGTGCTTTCGCGATTTGCTCAACCAGTTCACGCGTAGGGGCGAGGATCAGCGCGCGCACAAAACCGGCTTCGGTACCTTTGGGTTTTTCCAGCATTTGTTGCAACACGGGCAAGCTGTAAGCGGCAGTTTTTCCAGTGCCGGTTTGCGCAGTGGCGAGTAAATCCAGACCGCGCCTGGCGGCGGGAATAGCCTGTTCTTGCACTGGGGTGAGGGTTTTAAAGCCGATGACTTTGAGGGCGCGCAGTAATTCGGGCGCAAGTCCAAGGGAAGTAAAGTTCATGGGCGTCTCCACCAGTCCAGCTAAAAAGGGCGCGCAGTATACCGATTTAACAGGCTACCGGGTTAATACCGGGCGGAGTTTTGAGCATCTTATAACCAAAAATTGCCACTTCCCGGTTATTCAGGCAAAACCTGTCTTTGGATAAATAGTAAGCTATGTATATTATATATTTAACTTGTTATGAGGACGATTTATGAATCCGCATGAATACGATGAGATGGGGCCACTAGTGCCGGAACACGAAAGCCTGGGGTTTCTACTGTCGGACAATCTACGCCTGACCCGTCGCATCGCTTCCCGCTATTTCGAGCAGTACCAACTGACTTTATCCCAGGCAAAAGCGTTGCTGGGGGTTCGCCGCTGGCAGGGCATCCGGCAGGTGGATCTGGCGGATTTCATGGATATCCAACCTATCAGCCTGGCCCGCTTGCTGGACCAGCTTGCAGAAAATGGATGGATCGAGCGCCGCCCTGATCCAAAGGACCGCCGCGCATTCCAGCTTTACCTAACACCGGCGGCGGCACCGATTGTGAAAATGATTACGTCTGCATCGGCAGAATTTCAGCAGAAAGCACTGGCCGGTTTAACGGCTGAACAACAACAGGCTTTATTTTCCGGATTGAATCAGGTGCGCGAAAACCTGACGGCATTGGGAAAAAACGTTTCTGAATCCAAAGTGGTATCCGAGGTAAGTGAAAAATGACTGAAGCATTGAAGTCGCGCCGCTTTTTGTTGCTGGTGGTTATACCCGTTGTATTGGCAGTTATTGGTTTGGTGATTTATTTATCTGGTGGACGTTATGCCAGCACCGAAAATGCTTACACCAAAGCGGATGTGATCAGCATTCGCCCGCGTGTTGCCGGTGCGGTTGAGAAGCGCCTGGTTGCCGAAAATGATCATGTGAAAGCGGGTCAACTGCTGCTGGTGCTGGACCGCAAACCCTACGACGTGGCATTGGCGAAAGCAAACGCAAAGCTGGGCGAGGTGCGCACCAATCTCGCTGCGCTGCATGCGAGTTACAGCGAAAAGCAATCCGAGTTGCAACTGGCTATTGCCAATCGTGACTACGCGGTGAAAGAACAGCAACGCCAGGCCAATCTGGCAGAGCGTAGATTGGTTGCCAAGGCAACTTATGATGAAGTAAGCCACACACGTCGTATTAATGACCAACAGGTGATTACCATCGAGCAGGATTTAAAGCGTATCGCTGAATCTCTGGGTGGCGATGCCGGTTTGCCTATTGAACAGCATCCCAGCTATTTAGCGGCGAAAGCGGAAGTAGAACAAGCACAATTAAATCTTGAATACACAGAAATTACTGCGCCTAAAGATGGCATTGTAACCAAGCCACCAGAGGCCGGCGAATTCCTCGCTGTCGGGAGCGCGGCGATGTCATTGGTGGCAAGCGATAACCTGTGGGTGGAAGCGAATTTTATCGAGACCGATTTAACCCACGTCCGTGTAGGCCAAACCGTCAGTGTGAAGGTGGATACCTATCCAGGCATTGAGTGGAAGGGAGAAGTGCAGAGCATTAGTCCGGCAACTGGTGCCGAGTTTTCGGTGATCCCGGCGCAGAACGCTACCGGTAACTGGGTGAAGATCGCCCAGCGCGTGCCTGTCCGCATCAGCATTAAACCCAATAAAAACGCTCCTCCGTTACAGGCGGGTTTGAGTACCGGTATTGAAATCGATACTGGCTACAAGCGTTCACTGTTGGGAATCTCGATCTAACCTTTTGCTCCGAATTTTCGCGGGAGAGCTGTTGTGGCCCAGGTAGCGACTGAAACATTACCCGATACGCCGGCACCTGCGGTGTCGGCGGGTAAGCGCGGGTTAATTACCGCCTCGGTAATGCTGGCGACTATTATCCAAGCACTGGATACCACCATCGCCAACGTGGCCTTGCCTCATATGCAAGGCAGTATGTCTGCCACCCAGGACCAGATTTCCTGGGTGCTGACGTCTTATATTGTGGCTGCTGCGATTTTTCTGCCGTTGACCGGTTTCCTCTCGGATCGCTTTGGGCGCAAACGTTTGATGCTATGGTCGATTGCCGGTTTTACTATCACTTCGATGCTATGTGGGGCTGCGCAAAACTTACCGCAAGTTGTCATTTTCCGGTTATTGCAGGGGATTTTCGGTGCGGCGCTGGTGCCCTTGTCCCAATCAATCTTGCTCGATACCTATCCCAAAGAAAAACACAGCCAGGCAATGGCCGTGTGGGGGATGGGGGTCGTTCTCGGGCCCATCCTCGGGCCAACGTTGGGTGGTTTGCTCACCGAACATTACAGTTGGCGCTGGGTGTTTTATATCAACGTTCCGCTTGGCGCGCTGGCATTTTTAGGTGTGATGGCGGCGGTAAAAGAAACGTCGATCAATGCCAAACGCCACTTCGATTTACTTGGCTTTGCTTTCCTTAGCCTGGGGATTGGCGCTTTGCAAATGATGCTGGACCGGGGCGAGAGCCAGAACTGGTTCAATAGCCCCGAAATTATTATTGAATGTATTTTGATGGGAATGGGGTTCTACTGGTTTATCAGCCATATCTTTACCTACAAACAACCATTTATCGAGCCGGCGATTTTTAAGGATCGCAATTTTTCCATCGGCCTGGTTTTTATGTTTGTAGTGGGAATCATCCTGTTGGCCACCATGGCACTGCTACCACCATTTTTGCAAAACCTGCTGGGTTATCCCGTGGTTGATGTTGGTTTGGTAATGGCTCCGCGCGGTATGGGGGTGATGTTCTCCATGATGATCGTGGGCAAAATCGCCGGTAAAGTTGACCCGCGTTTCCAGGTAGGATTCGGGTTGATATTGACGATTATCTCTCTGTGGGAAATGACCTTGTTCAATACCAGCATCACCAGTTGGGATATCGTACGAACCAGCGTAGTGCAGGGTGTTGGCTTGGGTTTTATCTTCGTACCGTTGTCGGCAATCGCTTTTGCCAGCCTGGAAGCACGGTTCCGTAACGAGGGCACAGCACTGTTTAGCTTGACCCGTAATATCGGTAGTAGTATCGGTATTTCGGTAGTAATGGCGGAGTTGCAGCAGAATATCCAGCGCAACCATGCGGCGTTTGCGGATTACATTACACCGTACAATCAGGCCTTGGCGAAGGTGGGGGAATCCGGTCATTGGGACATTACCACCACGACGGGTTTAGTCGCTATCAACAATGAAGTCCAGCGGCAGGCGGCGACTCTCGCTTATTTGCAGGATTTTCAACTAATGATGTGGGTGACTATTGCGGCGTTGCCGTTGTTGCTGTTGCTGCGCAAGCCACAAGCGGGTGGTGCGCCGGTAAATATCGCCGCCGATTAGGGCGCTAATAACTCAATCGACTAATGTTGGTGTATGCAATTTAACCAGATGGGGCGAGAATAGGAAAAACTTGTGGTATCCTGCGCGCCCTTTGCCGGGGCTAATGATGTCTTGTCCCGTTGTTATTTAAGTGATTTACCAAGAGAGTGTTATGGCTGCCAAACCCGTTTACAAAGTGATATTCCTCAACCAGGGCCAGGTTTACGAAGTCTTTTGCTCCGCGATTTACCAAAGTGAGATGTACGGCTTTATCGAGATTGAAGAGTTCGTATTTGGTGAACGCACCCAACTGCTGATTGATCCTGCTGAAGAAAAACTTAAAAACGAATTTGCGGGCGTCAAGCGTTCCTATATTCCAATGCACTCGATTGTCCGTATTGATGAAGTGGAAAAAGAGGGTCCGGTAAAAATCACCGAAATCAAAGGCGGCGGCGATAAGATCGCGCAATTCCCTTATGGGACGTTTATTCCCAATCCGAAGCCGGTTGAATAGTCGGAAATTTTGCTGTATTTCCCCGCTACACTTGCTTTATCGTTGCAACGAGCAAGTGCCATGAAAGAAAATCTATATTTAGCTATAGACCAGGGCGGCCAAAGTTCCCGCGTTGGTGTTTACACTGAATCCGGCCAGTTAATCTGTCAATTCTCCGCAGCTTGTGCAACGCAACATTATCAGCCTGATGATTCTGTTTATCCGTACATCGAACAGGATGGAAATGAAATCCTGCATGGGATTCGCCAATGTCTCGACAAGGTGTGCGAGCAACTGGGGGAGGCGGCTTATGCCATTAAAGCGGCGAGCTTTGCAGGGCAGGGTTCATCGCTTTTATGCTGGGATGCCAAAACCGGTGAGCCTTTAACACCTGTATTAAGTTGGCAGGATATTCGCGGTGAGCCTTATCTCCAACACATTGCGTTAACACATCAACAAGTACAGAGCATGAGTGGGTTGCGAGTATCTCCACATTATGGCGCAAGCAAAATCCGCTGGTGCCTGGATAATTACGAGCCTGTCAAACAAGCGCTTAATGAAAACTCACTGTCGGTTGGCCCTATAGTCAGTTTTATTTTTTGGCATTTGCTTGATAAAAAAAATCTGGTTGATCCCGGTCATGCGCAACGGACGTTGTTATGGAATTTGCATCGCAACGAATGGGATGAGCGATTGCTCGAATTGTTTAAAATTCCCAAAGCGGTTTTACCGGAGTGCCGTTTTCATAATAGTTATTTCGGAAACTTGAAAGTGGGTTCACATTCGATTCCATTTCATGCCAGCGCTCGCGATCAGGGCGCTTCATTATTTGCATCAGGAATACCGGATGGCTCGACTTGTTATGTGAACATGGGTACGGGTGCTTTTATCCAGCGTGTCAGTCACATGTTGCACGCACCGGAAGGCTTACTGGTTAGCCCGCTCTGGATTCCACAAAATAATTGCAGCGAACAGGAGCGCGCTAATGCCTCTCCGGTA
Source organism: Gammaproteobacteria bacterium (assembly GCA_021151835.1). Taxonomy (GTDB): domain Bacteria; phylum Pseudomonadota; class Gammaproteobacteria; order Pseudomonadales; family Cellvibrionaceae; genus Cellvibrio. The sequence goes on along the minus strand of JAGKWO010000017.1, from coordinate 181,375 downwards.
TGTTATTTAAATGAACTGGCCGATAAGCCGTTATACGCGTGGGAGGCTACTGTTAATGGTGCTGCTTCCGCGCTTCCCTATATTCAAGCGCAAACAGGTCTAGAGGTCACTCCAAACGAAATTGAATTGGCGCTGCAACTTAACCCTGAACAGGATATATATTTTCTCAATTCAATTGGTGGTCTAAGCGCGCCATATTGGCGAACGGATTTACATGCACAATTTGCAGCAGGCTTAGCGCCACAGGAAAAAATTCTTGCCTGGATTGAATCTGTTATTTTCCAGATTGTTGTGAATATAGAATTAATGAAAAAAGCGGGTGAGATTCGTCATATCCGCATCAGTGGTGGTTTTAGCAAATCGAATCAAGTCTGCCAGCGATTGGCAGATATCAGTGGATTAAGTGTATGCCGTAGCGATAATGCTGATGCAACCTTGCAAGGTGCGGCTTGTATGGCAACGGGCTTGTCAACCCAATGGCAACCGCGTTTTCAAACGGAAATTTTCTCGCCTGCAACCAATACCCGTTTAAACTATCGTTTCCTGAGTTGGCAAAACGCCATGGAGCAATGGTTAATCCTGTAGCGTCGCAATTGATTGCACCTAAAAAATATTTCCGACAAATTGTGATTTAATAAAATACGGCGCAATAAAAAGGGCGCAATCAATTGCGCCCCCGGGGATAAATTTATTCGGCTAATGTGCCATCGCGGTAATCCTGAATCGCCCGCTCAATTTCCTCGGTGCTATTCATGACAAAAGGACCATATTGCACAATCGGCTCTTTAATCGGTTTACCCGAGATCACCAGAAAGCGCGCTTCAGTTTCCAGCGCTTGCACACTTAATTGGTCGCCTTTGCTCAGTAACCCGGTGTTGCCTTTAGTGAGTTTGCGTTTGTCTTCGCCAATAGCAATATCACCTTCATACGCGTACAGGAAGGTGTTGTGATCTTCCGGTACGGCATGATGGAATTCTTTTCCCGCTGGCAAATGCACGTCCCAATAAATCGTTTCAGTGGTTAAACCCTGGATCGGGCCGCTAATCACTTTGCCACCAATAAAAGCGGTGTTGGCGATGACTTTGATGCTTCCACCATTTGGCAATTCAGCAACAGGAATTTCTGCTGATGGGATATCGCGATAATGTGCCGGTTTCATTTTTTCTGCGGCAGGCAAATTCAACCACAGTTGGAAACCACGCATTAACCCCTGTTCCTGTTGCGGCATTTCCGAATGGATAATCCCGCGTCCCGCGGTCATCCATTGCACATCGCCATCGCGCAGATGACCTTTGTTGCCCATATGGTCTTCATGCAGCATGTGACCTTGCAACATATAAGTCACGGTTTCAAAACCGCGATGAGGATGAGCCGGAAAACCGGCGATGTAATCATCGGCACTGTTACTGCCAAACTCGTCGAGCATTAAAAATGGATCAAAACGCGCATAGGGATTTTGCCCAAGGGTGCGTTTTATGCGAACACCAGCACCGTCGCTGGTCTCGCGGCCTTGTACGATTTGCTGTAATTGGCGTTGCATAATTTTCTCCAAAATTGTTGCGTTGGGTGTTAACTCTGCGTTGATACTGCGCAAGAAAGCGCGGCTGGTTAAGCCGCAACCTCCTGTTCGATTTCAGTTTTTGCTGCGGCAAACGCTTCATCTTTTTGACCCATGTTCAGGCCTTCGGCATAAATAAAATGTACATCCTTCAAGCCGACAAAACCTAAAAAGCTTTTCAGGAACGGGCTTTGGCTATCGGCTGGCTGGCCTTTATAAATGCCACCGCGGGTTGCGATGATATATACCGGCTTATCGTTTAATAATCCCACCGGACCGGTTTCGGTGTATTTAAATGTTACACCGGCGCGAGCGATATGGTCGAAGTAAGCTTTGAGTGCAGAAGGCACACCAAAGTTGTACATCGGAACTCCGATCACAATTGCATCCGCGCTCTGGATTTCAGCAATGATGTTGTCCGAGTAATCCAGCACCGCTTGTTGTTCTGCGGTACGGCCTTCGGCCGGGCTAAACAATGCTTGTACGCGGGTTGCATCCAGGTGTGGAACTTTCTCTTTGGCGAAATCGCGCACTACTACTTCGCCTGCCGGATTCACAGCTTTCCAGCGTTGTACAAACTCATTTGCCAGGGTGCTTGAATTGCCGTTGTCACCAAACAAACTGCTGTTGATTTGCAAAAGCTTAGCCATTTTCGTTTCCTCATCCTATTCACAAAATGTGATTGCTAGTGGTGTGGCGTTATTGCCATGTGCCCATTAAATGATTTGACGAATGAATGATAAATACGGATATTTAGCGGTATATGATCTAATTATTTAATTGATCAACGAAAACGAGGCAAAATATGACAGATTCTGGCCCTTTGGCGGTTACAGCCATCAGCGAAAACAAAGTCACGCTGGAGCAATGGCGTGCGCTATTGGCTGTTATTGATGCCGGAGGTTACGCTAAAGCGGCAGAGCTGCTTAATAAAAGCCAATCCGCAGTTTCCTATTCCATCTCCCAACTGGAATCTGCCCTGGGAGTTAAGGTTTTCCAGCTACAAGGTCGCAAGGCGGTGCCGTCGCCCGCAGGAGATTTACTTTATCGCCGTGCCCGACAGTTGTTGGAGCAGGCAGAGCGATTGGAGAAATCGGCCGGCTGTTTGTCGATAAAGGTCGAGCCGCTGGTAAAAATTGCTGCTGATCTGATTATCCCTCCCATCCGCGTGTTGCAATGCCTGGAAATCTTTGCCAAAGATTTTCCGGATACCCGTGTGGAAATTTTTGAATCAGTATTAAGTGGAACCGAAGATGCGTTATTGCAGCGTCATGTGGATCTGGCGATCGGTGGCCGCGTGCCTACCGGGTTTATGGGCGAGAAACTGGTAACTGTAACCATGCATGGGGTCTCCAGCCCGGATCATCCGTTGCAACAACTGGGGCGAACTATCAACTATGAAGATATGCGCCAGCACCGCCAGATTATTGTGCGTGATTCCGGCCTATACCGCCGCCGCACAGAGGGTTGGCAAGAAGCTGACCAGCGCTGGACCGTGAGCCATATTAAAACGTCGCTGGATGCCATTAGGATGGGGCTGGGATATGCATGGTTGCCCGATGCTTATACCCATGAAGATATTTTGGCCGGGCGATTAAAATATTTGCCGGTGGAAGTTGGTGCTGTGCGTGAAGTGCCGACTTACCTTACCTTCGCCGATAACGAATTTGCGGGGCCAGCGACGCGCCGCTTGGCGGAAGTGTTAAAAGAGAATTTACCAAAGATGTGTGGGTATTCAGTGTAAAAAAATCGACCCTCAGGCCGATTTTTTTTGATAAATATTGTTTATGCTTTTAATTCAACCCAGATAGGGCAGTGGTCAGACGGTTTGTCCATCCCGCGAATTTCGTAATCGATACCGGTATCGACACATTTATCCAGTAAGCGTTGTGTCATTAAAATCAAATCGATGCGCAGGCCGCGCTTGGGGTTATCCTCAAAACCGCCACTGCGATAATCAAACCAGCTGAACAAATCGCTTACTTCCGGATTTTTTTCGCGGAAGCTGTCTTTTAAACCCCACGCGAGTAATTCATTCAACCATTCGCGTTCTTCCGGTAAGAAACTGCATTTACCGGTACGCAACCAGCGCTTGCGATTTTCTTCACCGATACCGATGTCGATATCCTGATGGGAGATATTCATATCACCCATCACAATAATTTGATTATCGGGTTTTTCTTCGCCCGTTAAATAACTGATGAGGTCGGAATAAAATTTTCGCTTCGCCGGAAACTTAACCGCGTGGTCGCGACTTTCACCTTGTGGAAAATAACCATTCAGCACAGTGATCTCTCCAAGCGGGGTATCGAACACGCCGCCGATAAAACGGCGTTGGGAGTCTTCCATATCACTGGGAAAACCCTTGATTACTTTTTTGAATGGATAGCGGGATAACAACGCCACACCGTAATGGGTTTTTTGTCCGAAAAACTCAACCTCATAACCGAACGCTTTTATGGTTTCCAATGGGAAATCCGGATCGTTAACTTTGGTTTCCTGCAGACCGATAAAGTCCGGGCGATGTTTGGCAATGACTTCTTCGAGTTGATGCAGGCGGGTACGGATACTATTAACGTTGAAAGAAACGGCTATCATAATTTGACCTTGCTTTTGTAAAAAAACACCCGGGCATTACTGCCCGGGTGTTTGCGCTGAACGTAAAGGATAAATTTATTGTCGGGCGACTTTGGATTCAGGCTCGTTTAATTGCTCGATGAAATCAGCCAATACGTGGCCTGCCTCCATTAAATACGGATCTTCTTTGGGTTTGATTTCTTTATCGGTTTCTTTGGGCGCTGCATCTTCGTCCTCATCACCACCATTGGCCGCTTTCAACGCAGCATAATTCGCATAGGGTTTTTCCCCTTTTGCTACGCGGCGTTGATTTTCGTTATCCAGTGCGCGTTGTTCCATTTTCTTTTGCTCTTCCTGGCGGGTGGCAAGACGCAGCGACACTTCTTTTTTGGCTGAGGCTTCTTTAAACATCGCACTTTGCTTATTCAGGAAAATAAACTCCGGATCTTTAGCCATGCGCTCCTGGTGCTCGGTTTCGATTTTCGGCAAATACTTGCTAATGTTGTAATAATTTTGGTGTGGGGCGGGGTGGATACGGTCCCATGGCAATACATTGTCATAACTGCTTTCACCAATTTCAGTTGGATCCAGCAATGTGGGCAATTGTACATCGGGGATAACGCCGCGATGCTGGGTGCTATCACCGGAAATCCGGTAGAACTTGGCCTCGGTAATTTTCAGGCGACCGTGTTTCAGGTCAACCAGGTTTTGTACAGAGCCTTTACCGAAAGTGGTTGAACCAATAATAATTCCACGGCCGTAATCCTGGATCGCACCGGCAAAAATTTCTGATGCAGACGCACTTAAACGGTTAATCAATACTGCAATAGGTGCGCGATATGCGGCAGGTTGGTAAGCGCGATAATTGCGCGAAATGGTGTCATCACTCTGGCGGATTTGTACCACAGGACCCGGATCTACAAAAAGGTTGGTGAGCATTGCCGCTTCTGGCAGGGAACCACCACCGTTATCACGCAAATCAATAATAACGCCATCCACTTTTTCTTTATTGAGTTCATTCAATAAATTCAATACATCGCGGGTGGTGCTTTTGTAATTAGGGTCGCCCTTGGCATAGGCTTCAAAATTCATGTAGAAAGTTGGAATATCAATAACACCAATTTTGATTGTTTTATCACCTTCCTTGACTTCAAAAACCGCTTTTTTGGCTGCCTGATCTTCCAGTTTTACAGTTTCGCGTTTAATCGTAATGGTTTTGTTGCCCGTAGCCGTCGGGTCTGCAGGAATTACTTCCAGGCGCACCACGGTGCCTTTGGGGCCGCGAATCAATTTAACGACTTCATCCAGACGCCAGCCGACAACATCGACAAATTCACCTTCTGCACCTTGTGCAATCGCGGTGATTTTATCGTTGGGTTTTAATTGGCCTTGTTTCTGTGCCGGGCCACCAGCCACCAGACTACTGACTTTGGTGTAATCTTCGTCGCTCTGCAATACTGCACCTATGCCCTGCAATTCCAATGACATACTGATGTCAAAGTTTTCAGCATTTTCAGGTGATAGGTAATTGGTATGGGGATCGTAAAGTGCGGTGAGTGAATTCATCATCACACTAAATGCTTCTTCTGACGTTTGCTGTTTCAATCGCCGCAATTGATTGGAATAACGTTTACTCAACGTAGTTTTGCTTTCCTCCAGCTTTTTGCCGGAAAGCAGGGAACTGAGTAAATTTGATTTTAAATATTGATGCCAGAGTTTATCCGCTTCAGCTGCATTGGCTGGCCATGTGGCTTTGGTGCGATCAAGAAGAACAGATTCCTCAACATCAAAATTAAATTCGGTTTTGGGATCTTTTAGATCTTTAACTACCTTTTCAAGGCGCTGGATCATTCGCTCATTGAAGCGATTGAAAATCAGGAAACTATTAGTCAGGTTGCCTTTTTTATAATCATCATCAAAAGTTTTGCGAAACTTTTCGAATTCAGCGATATCGGAAGCAAGGAAAAAGTTACGTGAACTGTCGAGTGACTTCAAGTATTCGTCCAGGTACCGGGAGGATAACGCATCGTTAAAGTCCTGGTCCCGATAGTGTTCGGCGTCTAATTTTAATACCAGTTCAATAGCGGCTTTACCTTGTTCCTCGGTGGGTTTCAACACTTCTATCTTGTCGGCCAGAGTCAGCGACGACAAGCTTAATAAGAGGCTTAACAGGGTAATTTTAATCGGTCTTACAACAACATTTTGCATAAGGGAGCTTCTCGATAAGTCGGGCGCATCCAGTCAGTAGTTGCTGGAACAGGGCAATGCTTACTATAGCGGAATTCCCTATTAAAGGCAGGCGCCAATTGTACGTTTGTGGTGCCGATTGGCATCAATACTCTGCGTTAGGATTCACATTTGATGGAAAAGTTGCACCGGATGTTATTGAGCACATGGAGCTCTGTTGTATTTTAATCAATCGATTGCGGTGGATTTCCCATCAAATCGAGCAAGAGTTCTTTGCGATCCAGCGGCGTTGCCTTGGGCAGATAAGGATTGGCAATACGTATCGCCCGGCGATTTTTAAGATCCGCTTTACCTAATGCTTCTTTTACCTCGGGACTGCTATAAAAATACCGGTCGAACGCACCATCCCTGATGGCGGACTCCAATCCAAATTCAATATCTTTTGCCAGCGCGGGGTCTTTGGGGGTTACAAAAAAATACGTCGGTAAGGGATAAATCAAAACCAGATTTTTTTCGACGGTCAATTTTAAATCGGGAAATGCAGCGAGTTCAGTCCAGACCTCATTTGCTCCGCGAGGAAAAGCATCGAAGCGGCCGCCATCCAGCATATGGTAAAGGCTGGGCTTTTTTGTGGCTTTAATTACCTCAAGCCCGGCACCTTCCAGAATAGAGGCGTCCTGCCAGTTGCGGCCCTGGCCAAACTTCACTGTCTTAAGGTCATCGAGTGTATTGATTCGATCAAACCTGGCTTGGTCTCCCTGGCGAATAAAGAACAGGCGATGATTCATTAAGCCGCGGTAAGCATCTATACGGATAGGAAGGAAATCCCGCTCCATTTCTTCGGAGGTTCCGCCCCACATCACGGAAATATTCCCGGATTTAACCGATTCCATTACTCGTGGGCGTGAGTAAACTTCGGGCGTTGTAGAGTAGAGATACTCCTTATCGGAGTAGGAGAGGGCCAGCTTTAACAAACCGTTCATATAATCGGTTTGTACATTGGATTTCATGTTGGTGATTACGGTTTTCTTTTCTGCTGCAACCGCAGAGCCCCCCAGAAGTAAAACCATTAACACAAGCGCTTTCACTGCTGGGGACTGCAAATGAATAGAAGGAGTCTTGATCGAAAACATGGTGTCAGGCTCGCGGGTTATATGATTATAAGGCTAAAAGTAGCATATAAATCATATATAGGCGGCTTTCACAGGGAACATATTTCAAGCCAATAAAAATGCCGCAAATTTGCGGCATTCGGGTAAGAAAAGAGATGAAATCTAGCAGCTGGTACTGCAGTCAAACATCATTTGCATAAAATCTATTTGATCCTTGTGGGTAACGGGGGTCACCGATACCTTTGTCACCTGGCGGTTTTCCCATACATAATCGTAACGTGCAAAGGTCAATCGACCATCAGTAATCTCGTCAGCACTTACGACCATACTTTGGTGGGGCGATGTATCCAGTAAATCCAGAAGCTCGCGGATGGTTTTATCCGCATTTTTGAGCTGCAACAGTTCGTGCGGACCTTTATGACTAACAAAAATATAATCACAACCCAGCATTGTGCTCAGGCTTAATACAAACTCTCCGCGAGCAACCGCGCTCGCAACATCAAAACCCTTAAGGTTGTGAGTTGGACATAAATCAGGCGCCCGATGCGTTGGTTTTGCGCTTTGGCTATGAGGCATAGGTTTCTCCGCAGGGCTGAGTGTTTATTGTTATTGCTTCCTGCAATTGTATAAAGGATTTAACTGTGCAAAATTTATCAGCCAGGGTGATAAAAAACCATAGGTAAAAGCACCAAAATGTCGATAAATTTAACAGCTTTTACGCGACGCACCTCTCAAAAAGGAATAAAAAAAGCGGCCTGTTAGCCGCTTTTCTTTTTATATCAAACGATTAGTGTTGTATCTTGAAACTTATCTCAGGATGCAGCGCGGGCAACCAACGCTTCTTTAATCGTCTCACGCATTTGCCGTAACGCCCTCTCGGTGGTTTCCCAATCGATACACGCATCTGTAACGGATACACCATATTTCAGGTCACATAAATTAGGCGGGATACTTTGGTTGCCTGCGCCAATATTACTTTCCACCATCAACCCGATGATGGATTTATTGCCTTCAACAATTTGATTGGCAACATTTTCCAATACCAGGGTTTGCAATTCATGGTTTTTGTTGGAGTTGGCGTGGCTGCAATCCACCATGATATTAGGTACAACTTTCGCCTTTGCCAGTTCTTGTTCACATACGGCAACGCTTACTGAATCATAGTTCGGTTTGCCATTGCCGCCGCGCAACACCACATGGCCATAACCATTGCCGCGAGTATGGATAATCGATACCTGGCCTTCAGTGTTAATGCCAAGGAAGCGATGGGGCTTGGATGTGGATTGCAAGGCGTTAATCGCCACTGTTAAACCGCCATCAGTACCATTTTTGAAGCCTACCGCTGACGACAATCCGCTCGCCATTTCGCGATGGGTCTGCGATTCAGTGGTGCGCGCCCCGATTGCTGACCAACTGATCAGATCGTGCAGGTATTGGGGTGATATTGGATCGAGTGCTTCGGTTGCTGCAGGCAAGCCTATTTCGGCGATATCCAGCAGCAGTTGGCGACCAATATGCAAGCCTTCTTCAATTTTGAAGGAGTCATCCAGGTAAGGGTCATTGATCAAGCCTTTCCAGCCTACCGTGGTACGTGGTTTCTCAAAGTAAACACGCATAACTATGTAAATGGTATCGCTGACTTCTTCTGCCAGTTTTTTCAGGCGCTGGGCGTAATCTTTAGCGGCTGCCACATCGTGAATAGAGCAAGGGCCGATTACTACAAAAATGCGATGGTCCTTGCGATCCAGGATATTGCGCACAACCTCGCGGCCATGAGTGACCACTTCACGCGCTTTTTCGGTTAACGGAATTTTCTTCTTGAGTTCTGCCGGGGATATCAACAGTTCTTGCGAGACCACATTCAGGTCATCGACTTGGGTACTGGTCATGATGTTATTTCCTAAAAATATCAAATCGAGGGCTATTCTATCGAAAACAAATCAAAAAGTGGGATAGTTTTTTTAATAAAAGCCATAAATAAAGATAATTAGTCTGTGTTTTGCCGTTTTATGAGGCTAGGGTTACATAAATATCAATGAATTTGGCAGTTTTAATTTTTATATCCTTATTTTCTTTCATTTAAAGTGATGTATATCCTTTAAAAGCTAACCGACTAGGAGGGTATTTGTTAATTGGGGGAAGCGTTAGGTAATTGTTTGATCGTCGGTTAACCAATAAATGATGGTTAAATAGGTGCCTGATTGCTATGGTGTCATTTTTAGTTTCCCTCAACCCTGATTCTGCAAGTCTGGATATCAATTGCTATGAATATGCGAAAGGGCATTAGCTTCCGATCAATTGCGTTATTGCTTATAGGTATTGGATTAACTGGTTCGGCGCTCGCGGAATCAGGCAGGACAGCGCTGGTTCTGGGCGGTGGTGGTGCGCGTGGCGCTGCCCATATCGGTGTTTTGGAAGTCCTGGAACGGGAGCGAATTCCGGTTGATTGCGTAGTCGGGACAAGTATGGGGGCGCTGGTTGCCGGCTCGTATGCGGCCGGGCTATCGCCCAAAAAAATGCGCAAAAAGCTGGCTGAAGCTGACTGGACCGATATCTTCCTGGATGTTGCTGACTTCTCGCAATTGAGTTATCGCAAGAAAAAAGTTAGCCAGCGCTATTTGCCGGGAACTGAGCTGGGCGTTACCCACAACGGGTTCCAGTTGCAGTCGGGCGTTGTGGCCGGTGAAAAAATAAAACTCTTTTTTAATCAGTTGGTAGATGCCAATTTGGGCGAGCGCAACATCGAGCAGCTCTCCATTCCGTTAGCGATAGTCGCTACGGATATCGGTACGGGCGAGCGAGTGGTGTTTCGTGAGGGGAGTCTTACCCAGGCGATGCGTGCGAGCATGTCTGTGCCTGGCTTGATGGCGCCGGTGGAATACAAAGGGCGCAAACTGGTTGATGGTGGTCTGGTTGATAACGTCCCTATTGTGCTGGGGCGCGAGCTTTGTAATGCGGATCGGGTGATTGCGGTGAATGTTGGTTCACCATTGCGAGAACCGGAAAACATCGGCTCCGTGCTCAGTGTGACAGCACAAATGATTGGTACCTTGACCAAACAAAATGTGGAGCGTTCGCTCACCAGTTTAACGGGCCAGGATATTTATATTTATCCGGAGCTGGGAACTATTAAGGCTTCCGAATTCGCGCGTTATGAAGAAGCGGCAGATGCTGGCCGCAAAGCCGCAGAGCAACAAGTCATGTTATTGCGCACATTGTCGGTGGATAAAAATACCTACCTGGCCTGGAAAAATAAAAATAAATACGCTCCAAAAACCGAAATAGTAATTGACGAAGTTCGTATTGCTCCTACGAAACGAGTGCACCGCAATTATGTGGCGCGACAGATTCGGCAAATGCCGGGAACATTGCTGGATCGTCCGGAGTTGGAGCAGGATCTTATCCGTATCTATGGTGATGGTTTTTACCAGAATGTGGATTATCGGGTGATACGCGAAAATGATGAAAATATCCTGGAAATTATCGCGCGCGAAAAAGAAGTCAGTCTTGATTACCTAGTGTTTGGTTTTTCGATTGATAACGAATATCGGCAGGAATCCAATTTTAATTTTCGCGCTGCTTATCGCAATACCTGGATTAACTCTTACGGCGGTGAATTTTTTGCCAGCGCAGACGTAGGTGGAAAGCCGCGTGTGGAGCTGGATTTTTACCAGCCGCTGGATACGCGCCATCACTTTTTTGTTGAACCGAATTACCTGCGCAAGCGTGAGGACATCAGCATTTTTATTGATGATGAGCGTATTGCAGATTATCAGCTGGATACCTCGTACACAGAAATGGTTGTTGGCACAAATCTGGGCGGGTACGGACAATCCCGCCTGGGTTGGCGCGAGTATCACGTGAAAGGCGAGGCAGATTTAAGTAGTGTTGTGTTGCCTAATGTCGATGAGCGTTTTGGTGGTTTTGTATATGAGTTGAATCTTGATAGGCGCAACCGTTTATATTTCCCATCCCATGGCTGGCGCTCGGATATTAGTTATTTTGATTCGCACCAGAATGGTTATAGCAAATTATCGGCTGACTTGGGCGGTGCCTATAAAATCAGCGATTATGTGTTGAGTGTTCGCACAACCTATACCACTTCATTGAAGGGGCAGTTACCAATTTATGATGCGGTAATGCTCGGTGGCTTTTTGAGGATGTCCGGTTACGCCAGCAACCAGATTTTGGGTGATGAGGCGCTGTATGGGCATATCCGCACGGAAAAAATTATTGGCCGCATGCCACTTGGTTTAAATGGTGATTTGCGTTTGGGTTTTGGGTTGGAAGCGGCAAAGCTGGAAACCAACTATACGATGTCCACCGGCGATGATTGGCTGGATTCCGGAGTGATTTACCTTGGTGGCGAAACACCGTTTGGTCCTTTATATCTTGGGTACGGGTTCACCTCCAGAGGCGATTACAATATGTATCTGCAGTTAGGTGCTTTGTAATAAATTACGTTCAGCCCGTGGAGTATTTTGAAAATATTGCGGGATTCTGATGCAGCGGGCCGCACTATTGCGGCCCGTTTTTTTTGCGCATCAGAAGTGAAATACAGCTGCCGCGTAAGGACCCTTCAGTTCCAGATTGGTTGAGACATCGTCTTCGTTGATATCAATTTTCATTGTGCGATAACCGACCTCTAATCCGAGGTCCAATGCTGAATCAAACATATAGCTGATTTTTGCATTGTAATCATGCAGGTTGTTGCCATCATAGCTAATAAAATTTCCCTCCACGCCGGCAGAAAATCCGGTTAGTGGTAAATCAAATTGAAATTTTCCGTAAATAAGTGGCACGGTTGCATCGATATCGATTTCATCGCGCAAGGTCATTGCTTCAGCTTTTAAATGGCCGGAATATTTTCGCAAGGTGACACCAAGGTCCAGGTTCAACCAATTGTCCAGGAATTCGTAATAAAGCGTTGCATCCGTTGAACTTAAATCAAAATCAGTTTTGACATTGGTTCCGGCAGGGAAAATTACATCATCAATGCTGAAACTGTTTTTGATAGTACCTGTTTGATCGCTGGTGATATTGTTTTGCTGTACTTTCAGGTTGGGCAAAAAAGGCACCGGGTGCTCAATGGCAATATAATAAAACGTGTTATTGTTATCCTTCATTCCTAACTCGTCAGCGCTAACTTGCGGGTCACCCGCTGAGCCTGAATAGTCGCTTTGCCAGCTTCCTGCCCCTGCATAAATACCAAATACCGTATCTGCCGCTGCGTACTGGCAACAGGCCAATGTGAGCGCGGCAAGAGAAATTTTTCCGGTCTGATGTAGGTGTCTCATAAAATATTCCTGTGATAGTAAATTGAATTTATGTTGGCAGTTGTATGAAATTTTTTACAATTTTCCTCGCTGTCATGCAGGGTTTCCATCATTCTGCAACAGTTTTAAAAAAACACGGGCAGCATTATTGAGTGTGCGTTGGTTGTGATGGATGCATCCCAGTGGGCGCATAATAGGCGGGTGGTTTACATTCAATATTTGCAATTGTTCATCAATAATTTTGCGCGGTAAAACACCCCAGCCAAGATTAATGCTGAGCAGCATCTTGATAGTATCGAGGTGGTTGGAAATCATGCCGATATCCAGTGGCAATTTTTCATCATCAAAAAGGTTTTTGATGAGTTGCGTTGTATAGGTATTTACATCCGGCATTATCGCCGGGTGTTTACTTAAATCGGCCAACTGAAGAGGCGGTTGTGCGGCGTTGGTGTCACCTGATTGTGCGAGTGGGTGAGAGGGCGCGACGACAAAGTGGAGTTGGTCGTGCCAGAGGGTGTGGCTTTGGAGTCGTGCGTCTTGCGAAAGCGCGAGCGTAATAATGGCGAGGTCGAATCTGCCTTGTAGGATTTCATGGTATGCCTGCTCCGAATCTAAAAAATGTAAGTCCAGCTTCACTTGCGGGTGACGCGTCGAAAATTCGCGCAAGTAGGGCGGTAAATAGTGCAACCCCACATGATGGCTGGTCGCGATGCTCAACTTGCCCTGCACATCACCTTGTAAATCCGCGATAGCCCTTTGCGCGGCTATCACCTCCCCCAAGATTAATTTGGCTTTGCTTAATAACAACTGACCGGCCTGGGTCAGGGCCACTTGTCGGCCGATCCGGTCAAATAAAGGGGCTTTTAACTGCTCCTCTAATAACGCAATACGTTTGCTAATCGCTGGTTGTGTCAAATGCAACCGCTCGGCAGCGGCAGAAAATGACCCGTTTTCAGCGATGGCAACAAATGCCTGTAGGTGTTGTGTATCCATTCGTAGAATATTTAGACTATTCCTAAATGGAATGCAATATATAAAAAAGATAAATTTGTTTTATGGGTTTGGCGGGCGTAGCATGGCGTCATTCTTACTACCTTATTCCTTTTATAAACAGTTTCGCTGCAACCCTGTGAGTTGAGCCTTTTAGGCTTTATTGGAGATCGCCATGGCTAAAACCCTTTATGACAAATTGTGGGATGCCCACCTCGTCCACCAAAGCGACGATGGGTCTGCACTCATCTACATTGATCGTCACATCGTTCACGAAGTAACGTCGCCGCAGGCGTTTGATGGCCTGCGCATGGCGGGGCGTAAGCCCTGGCGGGTGGACTCGATCCTTGCTACGCCGGATCACAACGTGCCGACTACGCAAAAAGAGCGTGCCCATGGGGTGAGTGGTATCCAGGACCCGGTGTCATTGATCCAGGTGAAAACCCTTGATGACAACTGCGATGAGTTCGGCATCCTCGAATTCAAAATAAATGATGATCGCCAGGGGATTGTGCACGTCGTTGGCCCTGAGACCGGCGCTTGTTTGCCCGGTATGACCGTCGTTTGTGGTGATTCGCATACCGCAACCAACGGTGCTTTGGGCGCCTTGGCTCACGGTATTGGCACCAGTGAGGTGGAGCACGTGATGGCGACCCAATGTTTGGTTGCTAAAAAAATGAAAAATATGTTGGTTAAGGTGGATGGCAAGCTTGGCCTTGGTGTTACACCCAAAGATGTTGTGCTCGCCATCATCGCGAAAATTGGCACTGCCGGTGGTACCGGTTATGCGATGGAATTTGGTGGGCAGGTATTTCGCGAGATGAGCATGGAAGGCCGGATGACCGTGTGTAATATGGCGATTGAAGCGGGCGCGCGCGCCGGTATGGTTGCTGTTGATCAAACCACCATCGATTATGTCAAAGGGCGCACTTACGCACCCACAGGTGATGTGTGGGAAAAAGCAGTTGCTGAGTGGAAAAATTATGTCAGTGATGATGGCGCACACTTTGATTCCGTAGTTGAAATCAACGGCGCTGAAATCAAACCGCAAGTCAGTTGGGGGACCTCACCGGAGATGGTCGTTTCGGTTGAGGATAAAGTACCTGATCCTGCCAATGAGGCTGATCCGGTTAAACGCAACGATATGATTCGCGCGTTGCAATATATGGGATTGCAAGCCAACCAGCCGATTACCTCCATTCATGTTGATCGGGTATTTATTGGTTCCTGCACCAACTCGCGCATTGAAGATATTCGTGCTGCGGCAGAAATTGTTAAAGGTCGCCAAAAAGCCGGCTCTGTTAAAGAAGCGATTGTTGTTCCAGGCTCCGGTGCTGTAAAAGCACAAGCGGAAGCGGAAGGTTTGGACAAGATTTTTATCGCGGCTGGATTGGAATGGCGTGAACCCGGTTGTTCCATGTGTTTGGCGATGAACGCTGACAAACTGGGTGCCGGTGAGCATTGTGCGTCCACATCAAATCGCAACTTTGAAGGGCGTCAGGGCTATGGCGGTCGCACCCATTTGGTGAGTCCGGCGATGGCAGCGGCAGCGGCAATTGCCGGTCATTTTGTTGATGTGCGTACATTTAATTGAGAGTAGGAGACAGCCATGAAAAGTTTTACTGTGATACAAGGCATTGCTGCTCCTATGGACCGCGCTAATGTCGATACCGATATGATCATCCCGAAGCAGTTTTTGAAATCGATCAAACGCACCGGTTTTGGTAAAAATTTATTTGATGAATTGCGTTACCTCGATGAAGGCAAGCCAGACCAAAGTTGCGAAGGCCGCCCGCTCAATAACGAATTCCCGCTGAATTTTCCGCGCTATAAAAATGCCAGTATTTTACTGGCGCGCGAGAACTTTGGTTGTGGTTCAAGCCGTGAGCATGCTCCCTGGGCGCTGGATGATTACGGCTTTCGCAGCGTAATCGCGCCAAGCTTTGCCGATATTTTCTTTAATAACTGTTTCAAAAACGGTTTATTGCCAATTATTTTGAGCGAAAGCATTGTCGATAAATTGTTTAAGGAAATGTATGCAACGGAGGGCTATCAATTAACCGTTGATCTTGCAGCGCAAACCGTGACTACACCCGCAGGTGAAAGCTTTGGTTTTGAGGTTGATGCATTCCGTAAACATTGTTTATTAAACGGCCTGGATGATATTGGTTTAACCCTTGAGCATGCCGATAAAATTCGTGCTTATGAAACCAAGCGTCGCGCAGAAGCGCCCTGGTTGTTTGATGTAGTGAAATAAATAATGAAGTTCACCAAGTATCACGCACTGGGAAATGATTACATTGTTGTCAATCCGGCAGATGTATCAGGTGCGCTCACTATCGAACAGATCAAGGTGCTATGTGATCGCCATTACGGCTTTGGTGCTGATGGCGTGTTGTTTGGGCCGCTGAAGAGTGATGCTGGTGATTTCGCGTTACACATTTTTAACCCTGATGGCAGTGAAGCTGAAAAAAGTGGCAATGGATTGCGTATTTTTTGTCGCTATTTGTGGGATCAGCAATGGGTCAGCGGTGAAAAGTTTACTGTTGAGACCAAAGGCGGGATGGTTAGTGCAGTGGTTCATGCTGCAGGTAAATCGGTATCAGTGGCAATGGGAAAGGTAAGGTTTACTCATGAGCATGATGGTGAGCCTGGAATTGCTACAAAAACGGTAGTAATTGATCAGCAGGTAGTTATGTTTTATCCCGCCAATGTGGGGAATCCGCATTGCGTTGTTTTAGTGGATGAACCTACCCCTGAAATAGCAAAAAAGTTTGGGCCAATTATTGAGCGGGATGCGCAATTTAAACATCGCACCAATGTGCAATTTTTAAAAGTGGTTGATCGCAATAATATCCAGATTGAAATTTGGGAGCGGGGCGCTGGTTACACCTTGGCTTCCGGCAGTAGCAGTACTGCAGCGGCGGCGGTTGCCTATGCGTTGGGTGTTTGTGATGCGCAGATTGCAGTCCATATGCCTGGTGGCGTGATTGATATTGCATTGGATAATCAATTTTTTGCCACAATGAAAGGTCCGGTATGCAAGATTGGCGAAGGACATTTAAGCGCTGAAGCCGTTGATTGTTGATAACTATTTTTTACTTGGAGAAAGTTTGTGGGTAAACATATTTTAATTCTGGAAGGCGATGGTATAGGTCCGGAAATTGTGCGTGAAGCGCGCAAGGTTCTCGATGTTATCAATACCAAATTTGATCTCGGATTAACGTTTGAAAATGATCACATGGGCGGCTGCGCAATTGATGCTTACGGTGTTCCGCTGGCTGATTCCACACTGGAAAAAGCGCGCAAGGCTGATGCGATTTTATTGGGCGCCGTAGGCGGCCCCAAGTGGGACAAGCTGGATCGCTCGATTCGTCCGGAAAAAGGGTTATTGAAAATCCGTTCGCAATTGGGCTTGTACGCAAACCTGCGCCCTGCGCTGTTGTACCCGCAATTGGTTGATGCTTCCTCGTTAAAACCGGAAGTGGTTTCCGGTTTGGATATTTTGATTGTGCGCGAATTGGCGGGGGGAATTTACTTTGGTGAGCCGCGCGGCATCCGTGTCCTGGAAAATGGTGAACGCGAAGGTTACAACACGTATAAATACTCCGAGAGCGAGATTATCCGTATTGGCCGTACCGCTTTTGAAATGGCGCGCAAGCGTAATGGCAAAGTTTGTTCAGTCGATAAAGCTAACGTATTGGAAGCGACCATGCTCTGGCGCGAAGTCATGGATACCCTGCATAAAGAGTATCCGGACGTAGAGTTATCACACATGTATGTGGATAATGCGGCGATGCAATTGGTACGTGCACCGAAACAATTCGATGTGTTGGTGACTGGTAATATGTTTGGTGATATTTTGTCCGACGCAGCTGCAATGTTGACTGGCTCCATCGGTATGCTGCCGTCGGCCTCGCTCGATAAAGAGGGGCGCGGTATGTACGAGCCGTGCCATGGTTCGGCTCCGGACATCGCCGGGCAGGGTATCGCAAACCCGCTTGCGACTATTTTATCGGTATCCATGATGCTGCGTTATTCACTCGGTTATCCGCAGGTTGCGGATGCGATTGAAGTAGCAGTTGGCAAGGTGTTGGACCAGGGTTACCGTACTGCCGATATTTATACGGAAGGTAAGACCAAAGTATCTACCTCACAAATGGGCGATGCTGTTGTTGCGGCTTTGAATGCATAGTTGCAACGCTAGCTGGATTAATTAGCTTTTGAATGAAAGAGAGACTGAGATGAAAGTAGGTTTTGTAGGTTGGCGCGGTATGGTGGGCTCCGTATTGATGGAGCGTATGCAGTCAGAAAATGATTTTGCCGATATCGAACCCGTATTTTTCACCACTTCCAACGTAGGTGGTGCTGCGCCGGCCGTTGCGGCTGGTTTACCTGCATTGAAAGATGCTTATTCTGTAGATGATCTGAAGCAACTGGACGTAATCGTCACCTGCCAGGGTGGCGATTACACCAATGAAATTTTCCCGAAACTGCGCTCATCCGGCTGGAATGGCTATTGGATTGATGCGGCTTCCAGCCTGCGTATGGAAGATGATGCTGTTATTATCCTCGATCCGGTTAATCGTGGCCTTATCGATACTGCCTTGCAAAAAGGTGTTAAAAACTTCATTGGTGGTAATTGCACCAACTCCATCATGCTGATGGGAATGGGCGGCCTGTTCCATGCTGGTTTGGTGGAGTGGGTTAGTTCCATGACTTATCAGGCGGCATCGGGCGGTGGTGCAAATCACATGCGCGAATTGCTAAAAGGCATGGGCGTAATTCATGACGCTGTAGCCGATGAGTTGGCAACACCGGCATCCGCCATTTTGGATATCGATAGAAAAGTTGCCAGCACTATCCGCAATGATGTGCCACGTGAGTTTTTCCCTGCACCCCTGGCTGGCGGTTTGATCCCCTGGATCGATAAGCAACTGGACAATGGTCAATCCAAAGAAGAGTGGAAAGGCCAGGCTGAAGTTAACAAAATTTTAGGTACTGACAGCACTATTCCGGTGGATGGTTTGTGTGTGCGTATTGGGGCGATGCGTTGCCACAGCCTGGCGCTAACCGTCAAACTCAAGAAAGATCTTCCGCTTGAGGAGATTGAATCCATTATCAAGTCAGGTAATGACTGGGTGAAATTTGTGCCTAATGAGCGCAGCATCACTGAGCAAGAACTGACCCCTGCCTCTATTACTGGCGGTTTGAAAATTGGTGTTGGTCGCGTGCGCAAGCTCAACATGGGGCCTGAGTATGTATCTGCCTTTGTGATCGGTGACCAATTGTTGTGGGGTGCAGCTGAACCATTGCGTCGTATGCTGCGAATTCTCAAAGAGTCAAAATAAACCCTCTTTTGGTCTTTATAACGCTAAAAAACCCCGGGCCTAAAACCCGGGGTTTTTGCTTTATATAACCGTTTTGGTAATAAATAAGGATTTAAATGTCAGGCTTTTTTCACATTTTTGCGAACAGGAATGATGAAAGGTTTAAAAAACAGGATTTATGACAGCTTTGTCAAGACCCCGAGTATTGATAAAAACCTATTTATAATGAATACTTACGAAGGATACTGAATATTTATTCGAGGTTTTAGGCCTCACCAACGCAGCATGTCTCACCAGGTCGATGTTGTGTATATCAACTAAAATGTTTGGCTAATCATTGCAATTCAGCCGCGGAATAATAAAAGGATAGCGCTATGCGTCTTCGTCAGTTGGTTTTAGCCTGTGGTCTTGCGTCCCTGGCGCTCTCATCCCATGTGAGTGCTTTGGGATTGGGTGAGGTTAAGCTTAAGTCAACGCTGAACCAGCCGCTTGAGGCTGAGGTCAAGCTGCTTGATACCCGTGATCTCACCGCAGAGCAAATTCTGGTTACCCTGGCATCACCTGCGGACTTTGAGCGCAATGGGGTCGATCGTTTATTTTTCTACACCGAATTTCAGTTTACCGTAGACATGGAGGCGGCTGATGGCCCCAAAGTGCTGATCAGATCACGCACTCCGGTCCACGAACCCTACCTGAACTTTTTAATCGAAGCCCGCTGGACTGCTGGCCGCTTGTTGCGCGAATACACTTTGTTAATGGATTTGCCAACCTTTGAAGAAGATGGTGCTGCTCGCGCAGTTCAATCTGCTACCACATCAACACCAAAACCCACTGCTCAATCGGCCACAAACCAGCAAGCGCCAGCTACTTCTCCCGTTCGCAGTGCCCCGGTAACCAGAACATCGTCTGGTTCAGGAAGTGCCAGCCCAAAGCCTTCGCTGAGCGGCAGTGACTATGAAGTGCGCGGTAATGACACTTTGTGGGAAATAGCATTGCGCGCTCGCCCGGATTCAAGTGTTTCCGTGCATCAAAGTATGATGGCTTTGTACAAGGCGAATCCTGATGCCTTTATTAGCGGTAATATCAATCGGTTGCGCCGTGGCCAGGTGTTGCGTGTGCCTGATGCGAGTGAAATGAAAGCGATAGGGAAAACCGAGGCGGTTAGCCAGTTTGCACAGGCAAGTGGCGATTCTGCATTAGGGGCACAAATTAATGCATCCCGTCGCACAACGGCGGCGCGCACTGAATCTACCGAAGTGAGTGGTCGTGTTAAGTTGGCTGCTCCGTCAACTGGTGGAAGAAGTGGGCAGGGTAGTGGAGCCAATGATGGTTCTGGAAAAGCACTTGAGTCCGAACTGGCGACTACGCTGGAAGAATTGGATAAGTCCAAAGCTGAAAATACCGAATTAAGTTCACGCGTAAAAGACCTTGAATCGCAAATCGAAACCATGCAGCGCCTGGTTGATGTGAGCAATGAAAAATTGCGCGCACTTCAGGTGGCGGCAGAACAAAAGAACTCAGGGGCCACGGCTGCAAACCCGTCCACTGCCAAGCCTGCTGAGGCCCCGGTAACCAAACCTGCGGAAACCAGGCCAACAGAAACCAAACCTGCTGAAACTGCAGAGGCTCCAGTTGCGACAACGAGTGCTGCGGCTTCAAGTGATGCGGTTGTCGCCGCACCGCCTCCGCAACCGGCAGCGCAACCCAAGCCTGCAGCGGCGCAGCCTAAGCCCGCTACGCCTCCACCTCCAGCACCCGAGCCTACTTTAGCTGATACCGCAGTTGAAAATGCTCCCTTGATCGGTTTGGGGCTTCTGGGGCTCGCCGGCGTCGGTTACCTGGTTTACCGTCGCCGTAAGCAGCAAGCTGAGGAGCAACAGCAAGAGTTTGATCAGGAAGATGTGTTCGCATTGGATGAAACACCCGGGCAGGTAGATGAACCGGCGGGAGTTCCGGATCATTTCAACGAGATCGATGAATCCTCATTATTTGATGAAGAGCACCCGGTTTCAGCCGTTGCTGAAACCGGTGATGTGGTAGGCGAAGCTGATATCTACATCGCTTACGGTAAGTTGGATCAAGCAGAGGAAATGCTGCTAAACGCCCTTAAAAAAGATCCGGATTCGACCGAAGTCCGGATGAAGTTGCTGGAGGTTTATGCCCAGCAACAGAACGCTGCCGGTTTTGATAAGCATTATGCGGCGCTCTTGCCGCTGGCGGGTGCTGCGCTTTTGGCGCGTGCATCAGAGCTGCGTGCTGGTATCTCCGGTGCAGGTGAGTTTGATGCGGGTGCTTCCTCATCCACAGAGGATTTTGCGCTTGATGATTTTAATCTGGATGATGACCTGTCCGTTTCCGAGGCGCCGGCACCTGCACCTTATGATCCATCCGACTTTGATTTCAAGTTGGATCTGGATGATGACGAGCCGGGCCAGCCAGCAGTAGCTGAGTCGGCGGACAATGACTTTGAGCTGGATCTGGATGATTCTACGGATGTCAGCGCTGAGGCGGATGATTTGTCCGAGCTTTCACTGGCATTGGATGATCTGGAAAGCAATAAATTACCTGAAGATGATATAGAGCCTGCTACAGCCACTATAGAAGATGAATTCAATTTTGATCTGGATGATGACCTGGCGCTCGATGATGATTTAGCGCTGGATTCCGATTTGGCTTTGGATGAAGACGCTGATTCAGTTGTGCTTGCGAATGACGCTTCGGCGGTGCCGGTAACAAACGATGCTTCCGAAACATTGGATGTTGCTGCCGATGATTTCAATCTTGATATGGATGTCGATGATATTGATCTGGCGGCGCTCGACCATGAGATGGAAAGTCTGGATGTTGATTTCGATGATGATGCACTGGGTGGTGATTCGGCGAGCATATCGGACTTCGCCGCACAGGAAATAGCAAAAGACCAGGCTGAGCTGGGGCTGGACCTGGATGATGACTTGCACCTTGATGATATTGAGTCATCAGGTTTGAACCTGACCGATTCACTTGACCATGATTTTGCAAATCAGGATTCAAAACTCGAGCTTGATCTCCCCGGTGATGCTGATGTGGTGGCAGACTCTGCCGATGAATTGCTTGATTTTGATAGTGAATCAGACGCTACCAGTGAGGAACTGGCTGACCTCGATCTTGAGCTTGGCGATCTGGATTCGGATGACGCAGCGTTGGGCGATTTGGACCTGGATTCTGCATTCGCCGACAATGATCTGCCGGCGAGCGTTGATTTGGAACTGGATGATGAAATCCCTTCTGCTCCAGGTGCGGTTGTTGCCCATGACGTCCCTTCTGGTGATGCTCCTGCTGTTGCAGATGCAGATCAACACGATGAGGATTTGTTTTCACAAGCGTTATCTGATTTCTCTGCGGATTCCGATGATCTGGATCTAAATGAATTCTCCAGTGATGAAGCTGCGCTTGCCGATCTGTCTGATGACGAAATGGACTCCGAGCTGGATTTCCTCGCCGATGCAGATGAGGCAGCGACTAAACTGGATTTGGCGCGTGCTTATATCGATATGGGCGATGCCGAAGGGGCCAAAGATATTCTCTCCGAAGTTATCAATGAGGGTAACGATGACCAGCGTAAAGAAGCGAACGAGTTGCTTGGTCGCATAGTTTAATTATTATTTTGCTTACCAAAGCCTTGTACCTCTGGTACAAGGCTTTTTTATTTTGTGCCCTGAATTGTTGGATGTTGGTTGTTCATGAGCGAAAACTTTATTCCCACCTCAAAACCTTATGCCCGGAATGGCGAAATCGTTGCGGACACGCTTTGGCCCGAAGGTATGCACAGGATTGCATTGGGCATCGAGTATAAAGGTTCAGACTTCCATGGTTTTCAGGTACAGCCCAGCGGCGTTAAAACGGTGCAGCAGGCGCTCGAATACGCTTTATCGACTGTGGCTGATGAGGAAATTACGCTGGTTTGTGCCGGGCGAACGGATGCCGGTGTACATGCGACGAATCAGGTGGTTCATTTTGACACCTTGGCTGTACGCCCGGAAAAGGCGTGGTTGCGCGGCACTCGCCCTCATTTACCTGACGCGGTTGGTGTGCGTTGGGCGAAAGAAGTAACTCCGCAGTTTCACGCGCGTTTTAGCGCGCTGAATCGCACTTATCGTTATTTGTTGAGCGATGCCAAAACACCCTCGGCGTTGTTGCATGATCAGGTGACTTGGTCATCGCGTCCGCTGGATGTATCGCTCATGCGCAAGGCGGCCACCTACTTGGTGGGGCAGCATGACTTTACCTCATTCCGGGCCACCCAGTGCCAGGCAAAAAGCCCGGTGCGGAAAATTGAGTATTTGCATCTGGTCAGGCGCGGGGATTTGATCGTGCTGGAAGTACAGGCCAATGCATTTCTCCATCATATGGTGCGTAACATTGTTGGTGTTTTGCTGGCTGTGGGTGCCGGGGATAAGCCACCGGAATGGGTTGCAGCAGTTCTTGCGGCGCGTGATCGCAGTGCTGGTGGTACTACGGCAAAGCCGTTTGGTTTGTATCTTGTGGGTGTTGATTATCCCCCAGGTTTCGAGTTGCCTGTGTGTTTGCCGGGGCCCCTGTATTTTCCGGAGCCAATTGGTGGCTTTGGATCAGTGCCCGGGTAGGGTGACTTTTGTACCTGGTCCTTTTTGCGGTTTTTCGTGGGGAACTCTGTTAATATCCCGCCTGATTTTTAAAAGCGACTGCCATTCCGTGAGGCCGCTTTTCTGTTTTTTAAGCTGACAGGAGTGTTTCGGCGTGGCCGGCGTAAGAGTCAAAATTTGCGGTATTACCAATATTGAGGATGCGAAGGCGGTTGTTGATGCCGGTGCCCATGCCTTGGGATTGGTTTTTTACGAAGCAAGCCCGCGCGCAGTGGATGTTGACTTGGCCCGTGCAATTGCCTATTCAGTGGGACCATTTATCAGTGTGACAGCCTTGTTCGTGAATCCTCCGGCATCGTTGGTTGGCTCTGTGGTATCCAAAGTACCAGTTCAGTTATTGCAGTTCCATGGTGACGAGACTGCTGCTTTTTGTGAATCGTTCCAGCGCCCCTATATAAAAGCTATCCGTATGCGTCCTGATCTGGATGTTGCCGCTGCTATTGATGCCCATCCGAATGCCTCGGGTTTCTTGCTGGATGCATATCGTCCGGGGGTGCCGGGAGGCACAGGCGAAACCTTTGATTGGGCAAGGGTTCCTTATAACTCCACGGTGCCTATTGTCCTTGCAGGAGGGTTAACTCCTGAAAATGTTGCGGAAGCTATTCGATCAACCGGTGTCTATGGGGTTGATGTCAGTGGTGGTGTAGAATCAGCGCCCGGAAAAAAAGATCACAACCAAATCAAGTCTTTTATTACTAATGCCCGGTCAGCCCGGATTTAATGGTGCTACCGGCTTACTACAGGTGATTTAACGGTGAGTCAGTCGATTGATTACAGCGCCTTCCCTAATGCGGAAGGTCATTTTGGCCCTTACGGTGGCCGTTTTGTGTCCGAGACATTGATTTACGCGCTCGATGAGCTTCAGTCCATTTATTCGCGTTTGAAAGATGACCCGGGTTTCCAGGCTGAATTCGATAAGGACATGGCCCATTATGTTGGCCGTCCATCCCCCCTTTACCTCGCTGAGCGCTGGACCCGCGAACTGGGTGGTGCGCAAATTTATTTAAAACGTGAAGACCTCAATCACACCGGTGCCCATAAGGTTAATAACACTATTGGCCAGGCGTTGTTGGCGAAATTTACCGGCAAATCCCGTGTAATCGCTGAAACCGGTGCAGGGCAACACGGTGTTGCCACAGCGACGGTTGCTGCGCGCCTTGGTTTGAAATGCCGCGTTTATATGGGCGCGGAAGATGTCAAGCGTCAGGCGCTGAACGTATATCGCATGAAGTTGCTGGGTGCGGAAGTATTTCCGGTAACGTCCGGCTCCCGCACATTGAAAGATGCGATGAACGAAGCCATGCGCGATTGGGCTACCAATGTGGATGATACCTTCTACATCATCGGTACCGTCGCCGGCCCGCACCCTTACCCGCAATTGGTGCGCGATTTCCAGTCGATTATTGGTCGCGAAGCCCGTCGTCAATCATTGGAGCAAGCCGGTCGTTTGCCTGATGCACTGGTAGCTTGCGTTGGTGGTGGCTCCAACGCCATTGGCCTGTTCCATCCATTCCTTACCGATGAATCGGTAAAAATGTACGGTGTTGAAGCCGGTGGCCTAGGTATCGAAACCGGAAAACACGCAGCGCCCTTAAATAAAGGGATTCCTGGTGTGCTGCACGGCAATCGCACCTATTTGATGGAAGATGAAAACGGCCAGATTATTGAAACCCATTCGGTATCGGCTGGTCTGGATTACCCCGGTGTTGGCCCCGAACATTCCTGGTTAAAAGATATTGGCCGCGTAAATTATGTGGCGATCAATGATGACGAAGCCCTGGCTGCGTTCCGCAAGGTGACCAAAACCGAAGGTATTATGCCTGCGCTGGAATCAAGTCACGCCCTGGCTTACGTTGAAAAACTGGCACCGACCATGAGCAAAGATCAGATTATTATCGCCAACCTTTCCGGTCGTGGCGATAAAGATATTTTGACGGTGGCAGGTTTGGACGGTATTACCGTTTAATGAATCTTTTAACAAAACCACATTTATTTTTAATGTCACATCGCTGACAGTTATTTCAGGAATGATCGATGAGTCGTATTTCCCAGCGCTTGAATCAGGCCAAGGCCTCAGGCAAAAAAATTCTTGTCGCCTATGTGGTGAATGGCGATCCATTTCCGCACGCAACCTTACCCACTTTGCATGCGATGGTGGAGCAAGGTGTTGATGTGATTGAATTGGGTGTGCCGTTTTCAGATCCCATGGCGGAAGGCCCGGTCATTCAAAAAGGCCACGAGCGCGCACTTGAACACGGCATCAGTTTGAAAGGCACACTGGAACTTGTTCAACAATTCCGCGCAACCAATAACACCACTCCGGTGGTATTAATGGGCTATGCCAACCCGGTTGAGCGTTTTGGTTATGCCGAATTTGCCAAAGCGGCGGCGAATGCGGGTGTCGATGGTTTATTAACCGTTGACTTGCCGCCAGAAGAAGTTGTTCTGCTCAAAGCAGAGCTGGACGCAAACGGGCTGGATAATATTTTTCTGTTGGCACCAACGACGACAGTTGAGCGCGCTAAAAAAATTGCTACGCATGCATCCGGCTTCCTTTATTACGTTTCACTGAAAGGTGTAACGGGGGCAGGGCATCTGGATGTGGATGCTGTTAAATCAAAACTCGCCGAATTTGGCCAATTAACCGATTTACCTTTATGTGTAGGGTTTGGCATTAAAGATCCGGAAACTGCAAAAGCGATTGCCGGTCTTGCTGATGGTGTCGTAATCGGTAGCGTGCTGGTTGATAAAATGGGCTCACAGGCCGATAAAACCGCAGAAGAAATTGCGGCGTCTGTTGGCGATATTATCAGCGGTATTCGCACCGCTATCGATACCATTTGAAGTTAAAAATTAAACGAAAAAATTGACACTGGTCGTTCGTTATTGATCTGACAGTCAACTAACTTGAAACAAAATACAGAGATGCAACCATGAGTTGGTTAGATAAAATTATTCCGAGTATTTCCCGTACCGAGACCAAGCGCAGCAATAAGGTTCCTGAGGGGTTGTGGGAAAAATGTGTCAAGTGTGATGCAGTGTTGTATAAACCGGAGCTGGAAAAAACGCTGGATGTTTGCCCCAAGTGTGATCATCACATGCGTGTTGGTGCGCGCGCGCGTTTGGGGATGTTCCTGGACCCGCAAAATCGCCAGGAATTGGCAACGGAAGTTGAACCAATCGACCGGTTGAAATTTAAAGATATTAAAAAATACAAGGATCGCTTGAGTGCAGCGCAGAAAGAAACCGGTGAAAAAGATGCGCTGGTTGCTATGCGGGGTGAATTGAAAGGTATGCCAGTAGTTGCTGTCGCTTTTGAGTTTGCGTTCCACGGCGGTTCTATGGGGTATGTGGTGGGCGAGCGCTTTACCCGCGCTGCAACCGTTGCCCTGAAAGAAAATATTCCGTTTATTTGTTTTTCGGCAACGGGCGGCGCCCGTATGCAGGAAGCATTGATTTCCCTGATGCAAATGGCAAAAACCAGCGCGGTAATTGAGCGCTTGAAAATGCAAGGCACACCTTATATTTCGGTGATGACTGATCCGGTGTACGGTGGTGTTTCTGCAAGTCTCGCCTTGCTCGGTGATTTGAATATTTGTGAGCCAGGTTCCCGCGCCGGTTTTGCGGGCCCAAGTATTATCGAACAAACCATTCGCCAAAAATTGCCGAAAGGTTTCCAGCGTGCGGAATTTTTGCTGGAGCATGGCGCTATCGATATGATTATCCATCGCCGCGATATGCGCGATAAATTAGCATCATTGCTGGCGAAATTTACTCGCAAAGTAGCGGTGTAATTAGTTATTTATGCAACTTGATTCGTTATCGGCGTGGCTTGGATGGTTAGAGCAAAATCATCCGCAGGAAATTGATCTCGGGTTGGATCGGGTTGCCTGCGTCGCCACGCGGATGGCACTGTTAAATCCTTCGGCAACCGTAATTACCGTTGCGGGAACCAATGGCAAAGGTTCTTGTGTGACTGCAACGGCCGCGCTGCTTTCTGCCGCCGGCTATTCCGTTGGCGTTTACACCTCTCCCCATTTACTCCGTTACAACGAACGCATTGTGGTCGATGGCAAGCCTGTCGCAGATGAAGAAATCTGTTCTGCATTTGCGGCGATTTATTCGGCGTGCCAGCAAGTATCAGCAGAATTCCCGCAAGCTGTCAGCCTTACCTATTTTGAATACGGAACCCTGGCCGCACTGGAAATTTTTCGCCGCCGCAATGTCACAGCATTAGTGCTTGAAGTCGGGTTGGGCGGGCGTCTGGATGCAGTCAATATTATTAATGCTGATATCGCGGTAATCACCAGTATTGCACTGGATCACACCGATTGGCTGGGCGATAACCGTGATGTTATCGGTTATGAAAAAGCTGGCATTATGCGTGCGAGCAAGCCGGTCATATGCGCAGATTTTTCACCGCCCATCACTATTCTTGATCAGGCGATGGCGTTAGCTGCACCCTTGTATTTAATCAGTCGCGATTTTGGATTTATGCAGACTGATGCGGGTCATTGGAATTGGTGGACTGGCGCACAAGAATTTCGCGATCAGCCGTTGCCACAACTGCCATTGCCGAGTGTCGCCGCAGCGCTGCAAGTGGCAAATTTATTGGGATTGAATTTGCCAACCCTGAATGCATTTGATTGTGTTGCGGCATTGCGCGTGCCGGGCCGTTTTCAAACGGTACAGTGGCATGACCGGCACGTTATTCTGGATGTTGCGCACAACCCCGCTGCAACTGCTTATTTGGTTGAACGCCTGGTGCAAACTGCATCGCCTTCATCCAAAGTTCATGGGATTGTGGCGATGATGTCCGATAAAGATCGCGCCCAAAGCCTGGCCAATTTAAAAGGACGTATCAACCATTGGTACCTGGCGGATCTGGAATTTATTCCACGTGCGGCAACCATTGAACAATTGCGCCAGAATTTAACGGATCTGGATTTAAGTGCAGATTTTTCCGGAACTGTTGCTGATTGTTTGCAGCGCGCATTAAATAATTCCAATCCTGCTGATCGCATTTTGATATTTGGTTCTTTTTATACGGTGGCGGCGGGCTTGCAGGCGTTAGCTGTCGAGTAATAAATAATGCCCGCAGCAATATAACAATTGCTTTGATTATCCTGTTTGATAAACGGCGCAGAGGTTTCAGTGAGAGAATCCGTAAAACATCGCTTGATCGGTGCAGCAGTATTAGCGGCGATTGCCGTATTGTTTTTGCCCAGTTTTTTTAAGGACCGCCAACAATACCAGGTGAATACCGAATCACAGATTCCCGGCCGCCCGAGTATTACAGCGGTAGATTTCAATGAACCTGTACAACCCGAGGGGATTGAATCTGCCCCGGCCCCGGAAACCATGTTTGTTCCTGAAAATGGTGCGGCGCCGGTCAATGAATTGGCTGTTCCCCCGGCCGAAACTGCCGAGCCCCAGCAATTACAAAATGCCGCAACCAGTGTGCAATCATCAGCCTCTTCGGCGGCGACTGGCGCTGCGGTAAAACCTGATCAGGTTCCTGCTTTGCCATTGAATGCCCAGGGTTTGCCCGACGCGTGGGTTGTTCAGGTCGCCAGTCTAAGTGCGCAAGAAGGCGCGAATAAATTACGCGATCAACTGCAAGCGGAGGGCCACAAGGCTTATGTGCGCGCAGTACCTTCTGCAAATGGGAATATTTATCGCGTATTTATCGGTCCAAAACAGGATAAAGCCCAGGCACTTGCGATTAAATCGCAATTGGATAAGCGCCTTAAAGTGAATTCTCTGGTTTTACCCTTTAAACCATGAAGCCATAACGCCTTGCCTCTGGTAGAATGCGCGCCTCTGTAAACCTCTCACTTTTCCTCCGGAGCGGTCGGGCGAATGAATTGGGCTGATTGGGCCATTATCGGGATCTTTTCCCTGTCCTGTTTTATCGGTTTGATTCGCGGCTTTGTGCGCGAAGCACTCTCGCTGGTGATCTGGATTTCCGCCGTACTGGTGGCCAGGTTATTCGGCGGCCAGCTTGAAACCTTACTGGTTGACCATATTGAAAGTCCCTCTGTTCGCCTGATGACGGCTTATGCCGTACTGTTTATTTCAACCCTGTTGCTCGGTGCCATGGTCAGCTATTTGATTGGCGCATTGGTGCGCGCGACTGGCCTGTCTGGCACAGATCGTGTAGGTATTGTGAGTAAGCGCGATGTGAATGTGCAGATTTACGATGCGTTAACCATTTTGCAACACCGTGGTCAGGATGCCGCCGGTATGGTCACCTGTGAAAATGGCCGTATGAGCCAGCAAAAAGCCAATGGTTTGGTGCAGGATGTTTTCAGGACCCGCCACATGCAGCGCCTGCTCGGCAATATGGGGATTGGCCATGTGCGCTACCCGACCGCAGGCAGTTCGGGGCCGGCGCTTGCGCAACCTTTTTATGTGAACTCGCCTTACGGTATTGCGATGGCCCATAACGGCAACCTGACCAACGCCGATAAACTCAGCGAAGATATTTTTAAAACCGACCTGCGCCACGTTAACACCGATTCGGATTCCGAAGTCCTGTTAAACGTATTCGCACATGAGTTGCAACTGCAAGGCAAATTAAGCCCGACCGCAGAAGATATGTTTGCCGCTGTTGCCGGCGTGCACAAACGGGTTACGGGCGGGTATTCCGTAGTGGCCTTGATTGCAAATTACGGTCTGGTCGCATTTCGCGATCCCCATGGTATTCGCCCGCTGGTTTACGGCAAACGCAATGCCGAAGAGGGCGGTGTTGAGTATATGGTGGCATCCGAAAGCGTGGCGCTGGACGTCCTCGGTTTTGAATTGATTGACGATGTTGCTCCTGGCGAAGCGGTTTACATTACTGAAGAAGGCGAATTGCATCGTCGTCAGTGCGCAGAAAATCCGCATTTAAGCCCCTGTATTTTTGAGCACGTTTATTTCGCGCGTCCCGATTCCATTATGGATGGTATTTCGGTGTATAAAGCGCGATTGCGCCAGGGTGAAAAACTGGCTGAAAAAATCCTGCGCGAGCGTCCTGATCACGATATTGATGTGGTTATTCCGATTCCGGATACCAGCCGTGTTGCCGGCCAGGCATTGGCGCAAAAACTGGGCGTGAAGTTCCGTGAAGGCCTGGTGAAGAATCGCTATATCGGCCGTACGTTTATTATGCCCGGCCAACAGCAACGTAAAAAATCCGTGCGTCAAAAATTGAATCCAATCGAATTGGAGTTCAGGGACAAAAATGTTTTGTTGGTAGACGATTCAATCGTGCGCGGCACCACGTGCCAGCAAATTATCCAGATGGTGCGCGATGTCGGCGCGAAAAAAGTGTATTTCGCTTCGGCGGCTCCGGCAGTGAAATATCCCAACGTGTATGGCATTGATATGCCGACAACGGCGGAGCTGATTGCACACGGTCGCAGTGATGAAGAAGTGTGCAAGGAAATCGGTGCTGATTGGTTGATCTACCAGGATCTTCAGGATCTGGTTGCTGCATCAGCGGAAGGCAACAATAAAGTCACCGAATTTGATTGCGCTGTATTTAACGGGGAATATTGTGCGGGCGATGTAACGCAACAATATCTGGATAAAGTGGCTGCGGCGCGTAATGACAGTGCCAAGTCAGGCAAGAAAAGTGTGAAGCAAATGGAGCTTCCTATCGGTTTGCATAACGGCGCTGCACGCGGCTAACGGTTAAAAATTTTGGTGAATGTTTAATGGATAATTTTTCAGAAGACCCGCTATTCGGTGCAGCGCTGGATACCCTGGCGATTCGCGCCGGAGGCACTCGTTCGCACGAAGGTGAACACAGTGAAGCGTTATTTTTAACATCCAGTTATGTGTTTGGCAGTGCACAGGAAGCGGCAGATCGTTTTTCCGGGGCGCAGGAAGGCAACGTGTATTCGCGTTATACCAATCCCACCGTGCGCATGTTTGAAGAGCGCATTGCCGCGCTCGAAGGTGCGGAGGCTGCCGTTGCTACTTCATCCGGCATGGCTGCTATTTTGAGTGCCTGTATCGCTTTATTAAAATCAGGCGATCATGTTCTTTGCTCGCGCAGTGTGTTTGGCACCACCACTGTGTTGTTCACTAAATATCTGCAAAAATTTGGCGTGACAACAACGTTTGTGAATCCTGTTAATTACGGTGAATGGGAAGCGGGTTTTACCGCCAACACCAAACTGGTATTTGTGGAAACGCCATCAAATCCATTGTGCGATGTGATTGATATCCAGCGCCTTGCAGAGCTCGCACATTCACGCGGTGCATTGCTCGCGGTCGATAACTGTTTCTGCACGCCCGCATTACAACAACCATTAAAATTTGGTGCGGATTTAATTATCCATTCTGCTACCAAATACATTGATGGCCAGGGGCGTTGTTTAGGCGGTGTTGTTGCCGGTGCAAAAATATTGGTAGATGAAGTGCTCGGTTTTATTCGCAGTGCTGGCCCAACGTTAAGCGCGTTTAATGCGTGGGTATTTTTAAAAGGTCTGGAAACCTTGCGTTTGCGTATGGAAGCCCATTCGCGCAATGCATTGGCGTTGGCGCAATGGTTGAGCGCGCATCCGGCGGTAGAAAAAGTTTTCTATGCCGGTTTGCCAACGCACAACGGCCACGAGCTTGCGGCTAAACAGCAATCGGCATTTGGTGGGGTCTTGTCGTTCCGCGTTAAAGGCGGCCGCGATGAAGCCTGGAAAGTGATCGATGCCACGCGCATCATGTCGTTAACAGCCAACCTGGGCGATACCAAAACCACCATCGTCCACCCGGCAACCACCACCCATGGTCGTTTGTCGCCGGAACAGAAAGCGGATGCTGGCATTACCGAAAACCTGATTCGTATTGCTGTTGGGCTGGAAGATATTGGCGATTTAAAAGCCGATCTCGCCCGCGGTTTGGGTAATCCTTAAGCAGGCGGTAGGGCAGGGCTCAAAAAAATGGTTTTTGGGTCTTGTCCTCGCGGGTGTGCCTTGGTAAAGTGCGCGCCCTGTCACCCGCAAGGGTAAGTATTTTAGGACTATAGCTCAGTTGGTTAGAGCACCACCTTGACATGGTGGGGGTCAGCAGTTCGAGTCTGCTTAGTCCTACCAAATTTGTAAAAAAGCCGCTCACTGAGCGGCTTTTTTATTATCTGTTTGATTGTTTTGCTCATCAAATAAATTGCCCCTTGAATTCTTTTGCCATCACCCCATTTAGTCTTCACTCGCCCGTAAAGGCTGTATTCCCCGTAATTTCGTGCATGTAACCAGGAGTTAGACAAATGACCGTTGATGCCCGCAAAGAAACCCGTGGCTTCCAGACTGAAGCCAAGCAATTGCTGCATTTGATGATCCATTCATTGTATTCAAACAAGGAAATTTTCCTGCGCGAGCTGGTTTCCAATGCCTCGGATGCGGCAGATAAGCTGCGTTTTGAAGCGGTTTCCAATGGCGATTTGTATGAAGGTGATACGGAATTAAAGATCCGTATCAGTTTTGATAAAGAGGCGAAAACCCTCACGATCAGCGACAACGGTATTGGGATGTCGCGCGATGAAGTAATTGAAAACCTGGGTACTATCGCTAAATCCGGTACTGCGCAATTTATGCAGAAGTTATCGGGTGACCAGAAAAAAGATGCGCAGTTAATTGGCCAGTTCGGGGTAGGTTTCTACTCGGCATTTATTGTTGCAGATCGCGTTGTGGTGACGACTCGCCGCGCTGGTGCGCCGGTTGATGAGGCGGTGCGTTGGGAGTGTTCCGGTGATGCGGAATTTACTGTTGAGTCGGTAGAAAAAGCCGGCCGTGGTATGACCGTTGAATTGCATTTGAAAGACGATGCCCTGGAGTTTGCCGACCACTGGCGCTTGCGTTCAATTATCAAAAAATATTCCGATCACATCGCCATCCCGGTTGTAATGCAAAAGCAAACCCCGGTAGGTGAAGATGCAGAAAAAGCAGAGCCGGAAGACGAAGTTATCAATACCGCTACTGCACTCTGGACGCGTTCACGCTCTGACGTAACCGATGAAGAGTACAAAGAATTTTATAAGCATGTAAGCCACGATTTTACCGATCCACTGAGCTGGAGCCACAACCGCGTGGAAGGTAACCTGGATTACACCAGCTTGCTTTATATCCCCGCTCGCGCGCCTTACGATTTGTATAACCGCGACGCATCACGCGGTTTGAAACTGTATGTTCAGCGTACTTTTATCATGGATGATGCTGAACAATTCTTGCCGCTGTATTTACGTTTTATTAAAGGCGTAGTGGACTCTAATGATTTGAGTTTGAACGTATCGCGTGAAATTTTGCAGAAAGACCCCAACATCGATTCAATGCGTTCGGCGCTGACCAAACGTGTGTTGGATATGTTAAGCAAAATGGCGAAAAGCGAACCGGAAAATTACACTACTTTCTGGAAGGAGTTTGGCCAGGTTATCAAAGAAGGCCCGGCGGAAGATTTTGCCAACCGTGAAAAAATCGCCAAATTGTTGCGCTTTGCTTCAACCCATACTGACACCGCTGAGCAAATCCACTCGCTGGATGATTATGTGGCGCGTATAAAAGAAGGCCAGGAAAAAATTTATTATATCGCCGCCGAAAACTTCAACACGGCGAAGAGCAGTCCGCATTTGGAAGTGTTCCGTAAAAAGGGTATTGAAGTGCTCCTGTTGTCGGACCGTGTAGACGAATGGTTAATGAGCCATCTGCAAGAATTCGAAGGTAAGAGTTTCCAGGATGTGGGCAAAGGCGAATTGGATTTGGGCAAGCTGGATACCGAAGAGGAAAAGCAAGCCCAGGAAAAAGTGGCCGAGCAACTCAAGCCATTATTGGAGCGGGTAAAAACTGCGTTGGGTGAAGAGGTTTCGGAAGTACGCATTACCCATCGTTTGACTGATTCACCGGCTTGCGTGGTCGTTGGCCAATTTGACATGGGGGCGCAAATGCGCCGTATTCTGGAATCGGCAGGCCAGAAAGTGCCTGATGCCAAACCGATTTTTGAATTGAACCCGGATCATCCACTGGTGAAGAAACTCGAAACAGAAGCTAACGATGGCCGTTTTGGTGACCTGGCGCATATCCTGTTTGATCAAGCCAACCTTGCTGAAGGTGCGCAATTACAAGATCCGGCAGCTTATGTGCAGCGTTTGAACAAGTTGCTGCTGGAGTTGAGCAACTAATCAGTGGCTGTCGGGCCATTTATGGCTTTATAGTGTTATTCAAAATGACCTTGCTATAATCAGGCAAGGTCATTTTTTTTGCCTATCGATTTTTAACCACCGGCGCACCTTTCAAGGTATAGGTTTATGGAATACAAAGAAATCAGTTTACCTGCTGCAAAATCCATCGCGCTGGTTGCGCACGATAATAAAAAGAAAGATTTACTCGCCTGGTGTCAAAAACATCGCGCTGATTTGCAAAAACATACGCTGTATGCGACGGGCACTACCGGCACGTTGATTGAAAAAGAGGCGGGCCTTGCGATCAATAAATTAATTTCCGGCCCGATGGGCGGTGACCAGCAAGTCGGTGCGCTGATCACAGAAGGTAAAGTGGATATGCTGATTTTTTTCTGGGACCCCTTCGAACCCATGCCGCATGATCCCGATGTAAAAGCCTTGTTGCGAATTGCTGCCGTGTGGAATATTCCGGTTGCCTGTAACCAAAGCTCGGCAGATTTTATCGTGGCATCGCCGCTGTTTAACCTGGAATCCTCCCATTCTGTTCCGGATTATGCCGCTTATATGGCTAAGCGCGCGCAAACTACTTAATTTACGGCCTCACTATGGATCTTGATAACCTTCAGAAAGTTTATGACGATGCGGACTGTATTTATTCCCTGCAAGACGTTGAAACTGCACTGGATAAATTGGTTGCACCGCTAACGCAACATTTCGCGCATAAAAATCCGCTGGTGTTGGGGGTAATGAATGGCAGCCTGGCAACCCTGGGATATTTATTGCCTCGCTTGAATTTTCTTTTGGAAATTGATTACGTGCATGCAACTCGCTATCAAGGTGCATTGCAAGGAAATACTCTGGTGTGGAAACGTAAACCGGAAATTGCATTGGCCGGCCGGCATATTTTATTGGTGGATGATTTGCTTGATCAGGGTATTACACTCAAAGCGATTGTTGATCATTGCTTGGGTGAGCACGCGTTGAGCGTAAGTATTGCTGTATTGGGCACCAAACGAATTGCCGGGTACAGTGCGCCGATTGCTGCCGATTACAGCGCTCTGGATATTCCTGATAAATATGTATTTGGTTTCGGCATGGATTATCACAATTATTGGCGTAATGCCCCGGGCATTTTTGCGTGCAAGGAATAATGAATGCTCGCAATAATTGGTGGTTCCGGGTTAAACCAATTTCCTGAATTGGAAATTATCGAAGAGCGTTTTTTCTCAACTCCCTATGGCGATTGTTCCGCGCCGCTTACATTTGCCCGCATTGGTGCTACGCCGCTAATTTTTCTTCCCCGCCATGGCAAAGGCCATAAATTACCGCCGCATTTAATTAATTATCGTGCGAATATCCGGGCACTAAAGGACGCTGGTGTGTCACAAATTCTTGCGATTAATGCTGTTGGCGGAATGGGCGAGGGCATGGGACCGGGCACTTTTGTCGTGCCGCACCAGGTAATCGATTACACCTGGGGGCGGGAGCAAAGTTTTAATTTTTTATTGGATGGTTATGTTAATCATATTGATTTCACCCATCCCTACAGCGCGCATTTGCGTGAGCGACTTATTAATGCATTGATCAGCGCCGGGCTACCTTTTCAAGGGCAAGGTATTTATGGTTGTACCCAAGGGCCACGCCTGGAAACGGCGGCGGAAATCCAGCGCCTGATTCGTGACGGTTGCGATTTGGTTGGGATGACAGCGATGCCGGAAGCGGCGCTTGCGCGTGAACTGGGTATTGAGTACGCGGCGCTTTGCCTGGTGGTTAATTGGGCGGCGGGGCTTGCGGACCAGGAGCTGGCCATTGCTGAAATGATGCAGATCCTAGCTTCAGGTATGAATAATATTAAGAAAACCATTTTCATATTTGCAAAAACTACAATTTGATTGAAGAAGCAACAAAAAAGTCACCTCTTATTTCCAAGTTTTGTTAATATCTGTTAACTCGGGTATTTTGGTTCTACTTCTTAATGCCCGTTAGTTCTGGATAGCTGCTGGCCTGCTGTGCTGGCGATCAACGGATGAGACAAACCGAGCAAATAACAATAAAGCATCAAGGCTGTAGAGGTGTTTCATATGACGACAGATCGTGAGATTGGCACTGTTAAATGGTTTAATAACGTGCGTGGATATGGTTTTATAACCAGAGGAGAAGGAGGCGAGGATATTTTCGTGCATTACCGAAATATCCGTGCGGAAGGTTACCGCTCTCTTGCTGAAGGTCAGAATGTCGAATTTCAGCTGCAAAAAGGCGATAAAGGTTTACAAGCAGAAGATGTAGTTTTACTAGGTTAAAATCCTCGCTAGCCATGTAATAAAACCCGGTCATCAGTAATACGACTAATCGACATTTGTTTAACGGCAATAGTATTTCTCACAGGAGAAATTGTTTGTGGGCCAGTGCCGGCGAGTCGCAATATTGTTTGACCGGAGTTCCTCCGGATTTATTTTTCACTCCCGATATATCCATCGTCACTTTTTGTATAAGTAATATTGATTGCCTTGATCTCCGCTTCACGCAATGGATAATTTTTCAACATCCTCATTCACCAACACTAAATGGTGCTTGATGTAATTGAGCAATTCATCCCTATGGCTACGCATAAAAAAGTGTTCGCCATTTATTTCGTGATAAAACACTTCACCCTGGCAAAGCTCTCCCCAATATCTTGCACTATGCGGTGGCACATGCGGATCGTTCATTCCATAAATTATATGCGCCGGGCAGGCTAATTTTTGTGGTAATGCCTGGTAGGTATCCAGCAATTTAAAGTCGGCACGCATCATTGCGACAATAAGCGCCCGCATTTCAGAATCTTGCAACAGGCGTTCATCCACACCCCCAAGCGCTTTAATTTCTTCAATCAATTGTGCGTCGTTATGCTCATAACGCTGCTTGCTATTTATTTGCGGTGGCCTGGATGCGCACAAAAACAGTGCTTGTGGCGTTTGCTGGAGGTGGCGCAAGGTTTCGTAGGCAATTGCACCACCCATGCTGTATCCGAGTAAAGCGAACGGTTTTTCTGTAGCCGTATTGATATCTGCAGCGATGGCTTTAGCCATTGCGGTGCAATTATCGATGGGGGATTCCATGAAACGTTCTGATCGACCGGGATATTGCACTGCAACAATTTCAATATCGGCGGCGATCAGGTTGTGCCAGGGAGAAAATATTTGCGCATTTCCACCGGCATAAGGAAAACAATATAGCCTTAACGGTGCCTGCGGTTTGGGATGTCTTAAGGGAATAAAGCGCATAATAAGTCTCCTTTGCTGCCGGGTGCGATAATCCTCCATCTCGTAAAAATTATCAAAATAAATTTCACTTAAATTTTTTTATGTCGCTATTAGTTACTTTTTTTTAAAAAAATTAAAATTTTTTTGATAAAACAACACTTATTGATTTCGATGCCAATGCTGGTTGGTACGTTTTCCTTAGGGTTTTTCGTCTTTATTTTTATTTGCTTTTTACAGAAAATTTCAAAAATATTTTTATTTTGCGTTTTTCCGGATGATTAAAATGTCATTGAATTTTTTAGGTGACACAATTTTTTAAGTTGTCTTGTTAATGAAATAAAACGTATCTAGTATCGCCTCGATTGTTATTGGTGGGGCGCATAAAAATTGTGCTCGCTGATAATGTTGCGTTTCTGGTGAGTTCACATTTTGACCGTGAATTTTAAACTAGTAGCCAAGGAGGAATTTTCATGACTGATATGTTTAATAGCGAGCAGGTGATGTCAGCAGAGTCTTCTGTCGCAGCACCGGTTGTTTATTCCGTCTCTTCTAATGTTGCAAATGACTCAGTCGAGGAAATAAAGCAACAGTCCAATACCCTGCAAAAAACGCTTGAGTGGATTTGTTATCCATTATTGTGGTTGATTGCCTCCGTTGCTGTGTGGGCAACATTTACTTACAAGCTTGAATTTGGTTTGGTAAATGTACTTTTCCTGTTTTTTGTTATTGCCTATCTTGCATTGTTCGAGCGCTTGATTCCTTACGAAGTGAAATGGCAGGCCACCAAAAAGGAATGGCTGCGCGATGGAATTTACCTGTTCATTACGATGATGGGTGGCGCACTCTCTATTGCCGCAATCTTTGCTGTGGCCAGTGTGGTTTCACCCAAAACCCCCAGCTTGCCATTGGGTGTGGAAATCGTGTTGGCAATTCTATTTATCTCGTTTGGGTCCTATATCTTCCATCGCCTGGGGCATGATTGGCCGTGGTTGTGGCGTTTCCATGGCATTCACCATGCTGAGTCCAAGGTAAATGTTGGTAACAATTCGGTTAACCATATTTTTGATGTGTGGGGCCGCCGTTTTATCGCCCAGTTGCCGTTGATTTTTATTGGTATTAGCGAGCAGTCGCTATTTGTGGTCAGCATCTTTAATACGTTGCAGGGATATTTTGTACACGCGAATGTGAATGTTCGTTTGGGGCGGTTGAATTATTTTATCGGTAGCCCCGAACAGCATCGTTTGC
The DNA here is from genome assembly GCA_021151835.1 of Gammaproteobacteria bacterium. Lineage (GTDB taxonomy): Bacteria > Pseudomonadota > Gammaproteobacteria > Pseudomonadales > Cellvibrionaceae > Cellvibrio. The sequence continues at coordinate 142,039 of JAGKWO010000017.1, read as the reverse complement.
ATCACAGTGTAGATATTAAAGAGGCAGGGCACTTTTGTGTCGACGTCACTTTGTGGGATTGGCTCTTTGGCAGTTATTTCTGGCGCAAAGGGCGAACGCCTGATGCCGTGGGAATAAAAAATCCGGCGCGCTTTCCTCCACCCGAAGCAATTCTCAAATGTTTTATTCATCCGTTTAAAAAACCGAAATAATTTTTTCACCAGCATTTCACCAGGGCGTAACAGCCCTTGGCCCACTATTGTCTAAAATCAGGGGATTTGTATGTCTAGCAAGCAATTTACACCGGATGTCAACGTGCAACCTGACAATCAAAAAATTGCAATTGTAGGTATTGGTTGTCGCTATCCCGGTCATGCAAATGATTACGAAAGTTTTTGGGAAAATATTATCGGAGGGAAGGATTGCCTCGTTAACACGCCGGAAAATCGCTACAACGCGAAACATTTGTACAGTAAAGATAAAGCGAAGCAAGGACGTTTGACCGGCGGGCGCGGCGGTTACATTGATGGCTTTGATGAATTTGATCCGGCATTTTTTGGTATTGGTCCGCGCGAAGCGGAATACATGGACCCGCAGCAACGAAAATTACTGGAAGTGGCGTGGGAGGCGCTGGAAGACGGCGGTTTAAAACCACGGCAGATGGCGGGAAAAAATGTCGGTGTGTTTATTGGTGGTTTTACGCTGGATTATAAAATCGTGCAGTTTGCCGATTTAAGTTTTAATGGTCTCGCTGCACACACAGCAACGGGCACCATGATGACAATTTTATCGAACCGTATTTCCTATTGTTTCGATTTTCATGGCCCGAGTATGTCGGTGGATACTGCGTGCAGTTCATCACTGGTGACAGTACATCTGGCTTGTCAAAGTTTATTGCGCGGTGAAAGTGAAGTCGCGCTCGCGGGTGGTGTGTTATTGCATATGACTCCGCAATACACCATCACTGAATCCAAAGGGGGATTTTTATCTCCTGAAGGTTTATCGCGCACTTATGATGCTGATGCAAACGGGTATGTGCGCTCGGAAGGTGTGGGTGTTGTTGCATTAAAACGCCTGGAAGATGCGCTGCGCGATGGTGATCGCATCCACGCCGTCATTCTTGGTTCGGGTGTGAACCAGGATGGTCGCACCAACGGCATTACCGTGCCCAGTGGCGAAGCCCAGATACGTTTGATTAACCAGGTGTGCCGCGAAGCCGGTGTTAATCCCGGTGAATTGCAATACATGGAAGCGCACGGCACATCAACGCCGGTGGGCGATCCGATTGAGGCCAATGCGCTGGGTAAAATCCTTGCTCAAGGACGAAAGCCGGGTGCTGCCTGTTATGTCGGTTCGGTAAAAACCAATATCGGCCACACGGAAGCGGCGGCGGGTGTTGCGGGCCTTATCAAAACCACGCTCGCGCTTAAACACAAACTGATTCCACCGCATATCAACATCAAAAAAGTTAATCCGGCATTGAACCTGGATGACCAACCATTTGATATCCCGCGCGAACCAACTCCCTGGCCAGAACATGAAGGTCCGGCGCGTGCCGGTGTGAATTCGTTTGGCTTTGGCGGCACCAATGCGCACGTGATATTGGAGGAGGCCCCGGCACATCAACCGCGCGCGTCTTTCGCAACACCCGATCGCGCGCTGCTCCCGTTGTACGCTGAAGACGCGGCAGATTTACCGCGCGTAGCGAGCCGTATCCGCGCTGCCATTGCCCGCGCTAATGCTGCCGGTAGCGACGTAGTAAACCAGTATTTGCGCGATGCAACTTACACCCTGGCATACCGGCGCGAACCTTTGGCGGAGCGCCTGACATTGGCTTACCAAAACGCGGACGATCTGTTGCAAACGCTGGATGCGTATATCGCCGGTGACGCAGCACCCGATGCCGTTGCGGCAACCGTATTACCCGGGGATGCCCGGCGCCTGGTCTGGGTGTTTACCGGTATGGGGCCACAGTGGTGGGGCATGGGGCGCCAGCTGTTTGACGAGGAGCCGGTTTATCGCAAGGTCATCGAGCAGTGCGATGCGTTGATCAAGGCGCGCGCCGGCTGGTCGTTGATCGAGCATCTGAATGCCAGCGAACAAGACTCGCAAATGGCCGATACCTGGCTGGCCCAGCCCGCCAACTTTGCCTTGCAAATTGCCCTGGCCGCACTCTGGCGTTCACACGGTGTTACCCCGGCGGCGATTGTTGGCCACAGTGCCGGTGAAGCCGCTGCGTTTTATGAGGCGGGCGTTTACAGCCTGGAAGATGCGATTGCCATTATTGTGGAGCGCAGCCGTTTGCAACATTTGTGCAATGGCACCGGCACTATGCTGGCAGTAAGCCTGAGCGAGGCCGAGGCGTTGGAGCGGATCGCCGCTTACGGCGATAGCGTATCCATCGCCGCCATTAATAGCCCTACAGCGATGACGCTGGCCGGGGACCAGGACGCGTTGAACCAGATCGCCACCGAGCTTAAAGCGGCGGGCATCTTTGCCAAGTTCCTCACCGTGAGCGTGCCTTACCACAGCGTGAAGATGGAACCGATCAAAGCGGAATTGTTTGAATGCCTTGGGGGAATCAAAGGCAAGCCGGCACAACTGCCGTTGTATCTCACCGGGCGCGATGCGGTCGGTGTTGGCCCCGAACTGGATGCCGGTTATTGGTGGGATAACGTGCGCAACAGTGTACGTTTCAAGGATGCCATCACTCGCCTGGCGAAGGACCAGTATCGCTTGTTCCTCGAAATTGGCCCGCACCCGGTCTTGTCCCACTCGATCAAGGAAACCATGGCCGTGCTGCAATGCGCGGCTGAAGTATTGCCATCCATTCGCCGCCAGGAAAACGAAGGCAAGCGCTTTATGCAGTCACTGGCACATTTGCATAACGTTGGTTATGCCATTAATTGGCAAAATTTCACGCAGGGCGGGGTGCAAATTACGCTGCCCGCTTATCCCTGGAAACAGGATCGTTACTGGATTGAGGCGCCTGCGGTGGCGCAAGTACGCCTCGGGCAAGCCGAGCATCCCTTGTTGGGCCGGCGCCTGGATACGGCAGAAGCCTGTTTCGAAGTGTTGCTGGATATAGAGCAACAACCTTATCTGGCCGACCATCGCATCCAGGGCAATATCTTGTTCCCGGCGGCGGGGTATATCGAGATGGCAATGCAGGCACTCCATAGCCTGACCGGTGAGCGCCAGGGCAAAGTATTGGACCTGCAATTGCAAAAAGCGCTGTATGTTCCCGAGAACGATGTAAAACCGGTACAGATTACCTTTGATAGCGACAGTGCCCGCTTCACGGTGGCGACCAAAGCCAATGCGAGCGGCGAGCGGGTTGTACATGCCAGCGGTTACTTGCAAGTTGCCCCGGTGCCGCGCGGCCACGAGCCGCTGATCATTGCGGCAGTGCAGGCGCGCGCGTCCAAATCGCTTGATCGCCCCGGCTGCTACGCCACCCTGGCGGAAATGGGTTATCACTACGGGCCAGCGTTCCAACCCATAACCGGTGTCTGGTTGGGTGAGGGCGAAGCGCTGGCACGTATTGAACCGTCGCCATTGCTGGGCGAGTCCGCTGGTAACCATCACTTCCATCCTGCACTGCTGGATGCTTGCTTCCAGGCAATATTGGCGACTGAAATTCCACGTTATCAGGCCGGTACGGTGGCCTCGATGCGTTTACCGTTGGGCATTACCGAAATTGCTACCCGGGTTGTGGGCAGCCAAACCATCTGGGCCCACGTGCAAATTACCCGGCGCGATGAAGACACGATTGTTGGCGATATCCATGTTTACGCCGAGCAAGGCACCTACCTTGGCAGCGTGAAGGGCTTCCGCGCCGGCAATGTTGATAAGGTCGCCAGTAAAGTCGGCCTGGCTACGCTGGATAGCTGGCTCACTGAAATCACCTGGCAGGCCAAACCGTTGCCCGAGTTGCAAATCGATGAAGCCCTGTGGCCAACCTTCACCGCAGGCACCGGCAGCGTATGGGTATTCGGGGATTCCTCCGACAACATAACCCGCGCGCTAGTAGAACAACTGGAAGCGGCTGGCCAATTGGTTTCGCTGATTGAACCGGGGAGTGCGGTCGCGATCCAGGCGCGCGGGACCCTGGCGACCCTTTCCCCTGGCGATGCGGCCCAAACGCGCGAGTTAATAGCAGGTTTGCTCAAACACAATGCGTGCGATGGCATCCTGTATTTATGGCATTTGGGGGCGCCGGACGCCGATGAGTTTACGGTCGACAACCTGGCGGCGAGCAGCCGTTTTGGCGCTTATCCGGTTATCGCCCTGGCGCAAGCGTTATTACAGGAGAAAGTGGCGGCGCGCCTGCTGATTGCCACCGCCAACGCCCAGGTGGTACACGCTGAAGAAACGCCCAACCCACTCGCCGCTGCTGTATGGGGCGCCGGACGTGTGTTGTGGTACCAGGAGTTACTGGCTAACCGCGGCAGCCTGATTGATATCGACGGCCTGCGCGATGACCCGGCTGAATCTGCCCGCCAATTACTGGCGGAGCTGCAAACCAGCACGGCGGTCGGCACCTACGAAGGCGAAGTCGCCTGGCGTGGTGGCGAACGTACAGTGTGCCGCTTGCAGCCGGCCGAAACACTCTCCAAACCCTTACCGCTGCGTTTGCGGGCTGACGGTTGTTATGTTGTGACCGGTGCGTTCGGGGCATTGGGCAAGCTCGTTTGCCGCACCCTGGCCAAACGCGGTGCGCGGCGCCTTGTGCTGATGGGGCGCACGGAATTACCCGCGCGCAGTGAGTGGGCGCAACTCGAGCAGGATCATCCTGCCGCTGCCGCCGTGGGATTTATCCGCGAATTGGAAACATTGGGTGTTGAGCCGATCCTGGCGGCGGTAGATGTCGGTAATGAGTACAGCCTGAAAACCTGGTTCGCCAGCTTTAAAGCGCGCCAGTTGCCGCCGGTTCGCGGCGTTTTCCATCTTGCAGGGCAAGTGCGCGATACACTCTTGCCGGAAATGACGCTGGATACATTCAACGCGGCCTACAACCCGAAAGTGCTGGGTGGGTACCTGTTGCATAAGTACCTCGCCGCTGAACCACTGGACTATTTTGTCCTCTTTGCATCAGTTGCCTCGCTGCTCACCACCGCCGGCCAAACCAATTACGCCGCCGGTAATGCCTTCCTGGATGCACTGGCGCATTATCGCCGCGCCGAAGGTTTGCCCGCTTTATCGATTGACTGGGGCCCATGGGCTACCGGGATGATCGAAGAGCTGGGCCTGATTGAACATTACCGCAATAGCCGCGGTATGAATTCACTGGCAGCCGAGGCAGGTATGGATGTGCTGGAGCGGGTGCTCGGGCAGGATACCGCCCAGTTGATGGTGAACACAGTCGTGGATTGGCCACTGTTTAACGCCTGGTACCAGGAAATGCCGCCGATCATTGCAGACCTTGCCCGCACCCAGGTAGCGGCAAGCCGCGGTGGTGATACCGGTAGTTTCCTTGAGCGGTATCGCCATGCCGAAGCAACCGAACGCGCGACCTTGCTCGGCGAGCATTTTGCTTTTGTGGTCAGCGATGTACTGCGCATCAAAGCGGAGCGGGTAAGTGATGAGGCCAGCCTGAACGATTTGGGGCTGGATTCATTGCTGGCGATCGAATTGCGTGCCCGTATCCAGCGCGATATCAACGTATCCTTGCCGGTAGTGACGCTGTTATCCGGCACGTCTGTGGCCGAGTTGCGCAAACAGCTTGAACTCGGATTGGAAAACCAACTGGGGGCTCCCGCGCCGGAGGCAAATGACATCCAGGTAGACCTTTACACGGATGAGCACGCCTTCCCTCTGTCGCGCAACCAGACCGCAATCTGGTTCCTGAAGCACCTCAATCCCGAAGGTTTTGCCTATAACATCGGCGGGGCGGTCGAGATCCAGACGGTGTTGAACCCGGCGCGCATGTTCGAGGCGGTACGCAGCTTGATTCGCCGCCATCCACTGCTGCGCGCCAACTTTGTCCAGCAAAGTGGCCAGGCAATACAATTGATCAGCCGTGAGCCGAAAGAGGATATTGCACTGATCGATATGGCCGGTGCGGATTGGGACAGTGTGTACAACCATATCATCAAGGAGTACCGCAAGCCGTACGACCTGGCGCGCGACCCCTTGATGCGCTTCCGCTTGTACCGGTTGGCGGATGACCGTTGGGTCATGATGAAAGCGGTGCACCACATTATCTCCGACGCTATTTCCACCTTTACCTTTATCGAGGAATTGCTGTCCCTTTACGAAGGCGCGATGCGCGGCGAAAGCGTGACCTTGCCGCCAGCGAGGGCGCGTTACCTGGATTACGTGAACTGGCAGAACAAATTCCTCGCCAGCCCGCGCGCGCAAGCGATGCAGGATTACTGGGTCAAACACTTGCCAGCGGATATCCCGGCGTTAAGTTTGCCCACGGATAAGCCGCGCCCGGCGGTGCAAACCAACAATGGTGCTTCGGAGTTCTTTGTACTGGATGCGAGCCTGACCCAGCGTATCCACCAATTGGCGCAAAAACAGGGCGCAACGGTGTTTATGGTGTTGCTGTCGGCGTACTACGCGCTGTTACACCGTTACAGCGGCCAGGACCACATCATCGTCGGCAGCCCGGTAATGGGCCGTACCGAGCCGGAGTTCGCCAGCCTTTACGGTTACTTCGTGAATCCGCTCCCGCTGCATGCGGATCTGGCCGGTAACCCGAATACTTTGCAATTGCTTACCCAGGTGCAAGATGTTGTGCTGAATGGCCTGGATAACCAGGAGTATCCGTTTGTAATGCTAGTGGACAAACTGGGCTTGAAACATGACCCCAGCCGTTCCGCTGTCTTCCAGGCGATGTTCATCCTGTTGGCGCACAAGGTATCTACCGAGCAGTACGGCTATCGCCTGAATTACATTGAATTGCCGGAAGAGGAAGGGCAGTTTGATATCACCTTGTCTGCCTATGAAGATGAAGCGGAAGGTTGTTTCCACTGCGTATTCAAATACAACACCGACCTGTTCCTGCCGGCCACCATGGCGCGTCTGGCGAAGCATTACGTGAACTTGCTGGAGGCTATGTTGGCAGCGCCGGACGCGCAGATCAGCCAATTGCCCATGCTCGCGGCAGAAGAGCAAACACAATTGCTCGAACACTGGAGTGGTGCTGCGGAGAAACAGGCCGTGCCGGGAACGGTACTGTCGCTCATTGACCGCTTCAGCGATTCGAGCGCACCGGCAGTAGTAATGCCCGCACAGTTTGAAGGCGATGAGCGCCAGCATTTGGGATACGACCAACTGGTGGCCCAATCGGATCGATTTGCAGTCAATTTACAAGGATTGCAGGTTGGCCGTGGCGATATAGTCGCGCTGTGTTTGCCCAAGTCGCCAGACTTGCTGGTCGCCTTGCTCGGGGTGCTGAAATCCGGTGCTGCCTATTTACCGCTGGACCCGGATTATCCTGAAGATCGCCTCAACTACATGCTAGAACACGCGGGGGTACGGGTGGCGATTACCACCAAACCGCTGTTGTCGCGCTTCGATGCCTGGGCGGGTGACGTCATCGCGCTGGATGATCCGTCCCTCACGGCTGCAACCCGCAGCAAGCCGGTTGGTGCACCGGCGGCCGATGACCTCGCGTATGTGATTTATACCTCCGGTTCCACCGGTAAACCCAAGGCGGTCCAGGTCACCCATGGCAACCTGATGGCGGTTTACCAGGGCTGGGAAACCAGCTATCGCCTGCGGACGGATGTGGGTGTGTTCGCCCAGTTAGCCAGTTTCTCCTTCGATGTGTTTGCCGGTGATTGGCTGCGCGCACTTTGCTCGGGCGGTACGCTGGTGCTGGTTGGCCGTGACTTGCTGTTCAACACCGCACGGCTCTACCAAGCTTTGTGGGATGAAAATGTGGACTGCATGGAATCGGTACCGGCGGTGGCGCGCGGCTTGATGCGTTACTGCGAGCAGGAAGGCAAACGCCTCGACCATATACAGTTGATGCTGGTGGGTTCCGATGTATGGAAAGTGGAAGAGCTGCGCCAGTTGAAAGCCCTGTGCGCCAACCGGGTCATCAATTCCTACGGCTTGAGTGAAGCGGCGATTGATAGCGCCTTCTTTGAAGGCAATATCGATGCACTGGAAGGCAGCCGCATGGTGCCTATCGGCAAACCGTTTGCGAATAGCGAAGTGTATGTGCTGGATGCCCACCAGCAAGTGGTTCCCATCGGTGTGCCGGGTGAACTCTGGATCGGCGGGGAAGGGGTGAGCAAGGGCTACCTAGGTGCGCCTGACCTGACCGCACAGCGTTTTGTGTCGCTATCACTGCACGGAGAGAGCCGCATCTATTACCGCACCGGTGACCTCGCGCAGTGGGATGTCAATGGCACCCTGCACTTGTTGGGCAGGGCAGATAACCAGGTGAAAATCCGGGGCCATCGCGTCGAAGTGGGTGAAATTGAAAGCCAGCTCAAGCAAGTGCCGCACGTCGGCCAGGCCGTGGTGGTTGTCCGGGCAGATGCCTCAGGTGAATCCCAACTGTGTGCTTATTACACGCTGGCGAACACGGTTGATCAGCAGGCAGCACCACTCGATGCCAAACACTTGCGCCAGCATTTGGGTGGCGTATTGCCGACCTACATGATTCCCGCCTGGTTTGTGCCGGTTGACAGCATGCCGCTATCGCCAAATGGCAAAGTGGATTTAAAAGCACTGCCAGCGCCGGATCTCGGGCAGCAAATCATGGAGCCGGCGGAGACCCTCTATGAAGTGCGTATGGCTGAACACTGGAAAACGCTGCTGGGCGTAGAACAGGTGGGATTACAGCAAGACTTCTTTGAACTGGGGGGTAGTTCCATCAAGTTGATCGAGCTGATTTACCTGCTGCAACACGAGTTCAATGTAGAAGTCGCGGTAAGCCAGTTGTTTAAAACCTCAACCCTGTACGGCATGGCCAAGACCCTGGAGCACATCATTATTGGCCGTGAGCAGGGGGCCAAACCGTATCTGCACTTTAACAATCGCCATTTGCCAACCTTGTTCTGCCTGCCACCGGCGGGAGGGCATGGCCTGGTCTATCGCCAGCTGGCGACGGTAATGCCGGAATACCACTTGATTGCCTTCAATTACCTGATGGGCGACAACAAAGTGGCAGCCTATGCCGACTGGATCCAGAGCCTGCAACCCGAAGGGCCTTATACCCTGGTGGGATACTCGCTGGGCGGTAATCTGGCCTTTGAGGTCGCCAAGGTACTGGAAGCCCGCGGTGAGCAGGTTGCGCATGTGGTGATTATGGATTCCTACCGCATCGCCGAAACCTTTGTCCTGCAAGACGAACACATCGCCGAGTTCGAGCTGGAATTACGCAGCCATCTGCAAAAACACACCGGCTCGGCGATTGTGGAAAAAGAAACCCTGACGCAGGCGCGCGATTACATCGATTTCAGCAGCCGCACCGTTAACGCCGGACGCATTGCCGCGCCGATTACCGTGCTGGCCGATGTAGCCAAACTGGCCTTCTACCAAAGTGGCCAGGAAGGCAGCTGGCATGAATCCTCTGCCGAGGTTGTCGTCTACCAGGGTTCCGGTGCCCACGCCGAAATGCTCGATAGCGATCACGCCGAAGCCAATGCCAACTGGTTAAGACGTGCGTTTGAAAGCTCGTTGCAGCAGGTGGAGGAAGTGGAGGCCGATGATGCCTGATCCGGGCAGGGGTAATGGGCTGACGGGGCAGGAAGCCCCATCGCCCTCAGTGCTTATCATTGGTGGCGGGATTGCAGGTCTTGCTACCGGTTGCTACCTGCAAATGAATGGCTTCAGCACCCACATCCTTGAGCGCCATCAGTTGCCAGGCGGTTGTTGTACCGCCTGGTCGCGCGCGGGTTATGTATTCGACTACTGCATCGAATGGCTGCTTGGCAGCGGCGCGGGTAATGAAGCAAACCAGGTATGGCAGGAGCTGGGCGCACTGGAAGGAAAAAGTGTGCGCGATTTTGCCCTGTTCAACCGCGTTGTGGCGGCCGATGGGCAAACCGTGAATTTCTATAACGATCCCGATCGCTTGCAAGCCCATTTGTTGGCGTTGGCACCGCAGGATGCGAAGGCTATTGCTGAATTTTGCAATGCTATCCGTGGTTTTTTACACGTGGATATTTACCCGGAGCTGGTCCCCAAACCTTTGCAAACCCTGCAACAGAAGGTGGCGCTGCTCGCCAAGGTGTTGCCATCGTTCATGCTGTTCTGGCGCACCGGTGCGACTTCGCTGGAGACCTTTGCGGCGCGTTTGCAACATCCGTTTTTACGCACAGCCATGCCCTTTATTTTCTTTCAGGATCACGAGTGCTTCCCGCTCTTGCCCTACGTTTACAACATGGCGGAAGCGCATAAGGGCAATGCCGGATTTCCCGAAGGGGGATCGCTGGGATTGGCGCGTTCAGTGGAGCGCCGCTACCGGGATTTGGGGGGGCAGATCACGTACAAGGTGCGGGTAGAGAAAATCCTGACAGAACCGGAAGCCTCACCAAAATCCTTTTTGTTCCGTGCCAGGAATGCTGCTTCCCACCGTGCAACCGGCGTGTCATTGAAGAATGGCCGGCGCTTGCACGCGGATTATGTAGTGTCGGCGGCGGATGGCTATACCACGCTCTACGACATGCTCGACGGGCGTTTTATGGGGGAAAACCTCAAGCGCCTCTATACCGATATGTTGCCGCGTAAGGATCTGGTTTATCCCGGGGTAGTTTCGGTGTTTGTCGGATTTCGCGGAACAGCAGGTGCGGACGAACCGCATAGCACGACTTTTTTACTGGACAAAGAACACGCCAGCAATTTGCCTGGTTGCCTGCAAGATAGTGTGTTGCTCCAGCATCGCAGCCGCTTTACCGAGGGCTTTTCACCGCCCGGCTGCTCGGTAATCCATCTCACCTACCTCAGCGATTTTGAACCCTGGAACCAATGGCGCAGCAGTAACAAGCCTTTTTATCGCGCACAAAAACAAGCGATTGAATTGTGGGTAAGGGAATTCCTGGAGGCGCGTTATCCCGGTATTGGTGAGCGCATCGATGTGGTGGAAGTCGCCACTCCCGTTACCCAAAAACGCTACACCGGCAACACCCGCGGCAGCATCCTCGCCTGGAAAGCCTTCACGGAAGCGGAAGATGTTGCGGCCAACGTAGTTGCGCGCGAGCACATGCAATTACCCGGTTTAAACGGCTTTTACATCGCGGGCCAATGGGTTACCGGCGGTGGTTTGATCCGCGCCGCGCTGTCCGGGCGTTACGTGGCCCAGTTCCTGTGCAAGGCGCGTGGCCAAACTTTCCAGGTGCAGCGACCAAAGGCCACATCTTACCGCTGGCAAAACCACGATTGGCAATTGGGCGAACTGATCCCTGACAGCAATTAATTTTCATCCCCACCGGTCATCCGGTTAACCAATGAGGATTGGCAATAATGCAGAAGCAACAGCAAGTGCGACAAAGCATGATAATCATAGGTGGTGGTTTGGGCGGTTTATCGACCGGTTGTTATGCCCGCATGAATGGCTATCAAACCCATATCCTGGAAATGCATGAAATTCCCGGCGGTTGTTGCACCGCCTGGGAGAAAGGGGATTTCATGTTTGACTGGTGTGTGAGCTGGTTATTGGGCAGCGGTCCCGGTAATGAAATGCACCAGATCTGGCGTGAAATTGGCGCGCTGGATGGAAAGGAAATCCGCCATCCGGAAATATTTAATATTGTCACTACCAGCAATGGCGACCAGGTAAGGTTTTATTCGGACCCGGAAAAACTGGAAGCGCATTTAACCGCAATATCCCCCGTTGACCAATTGCAAATCCGCCGTTTCTGCGATGGGCTGCGCCAGTTCATTGCCTGTTTGAAAGTGTATCCATTTTTGCGGCCGGTTGGTTTGATGAGCTTTTGGGATCGCACCAAAATGATGGCGTCCTTTATCCCGTATTTTAATTTGATCCGCAAAACCATTACGGTATTGATGACAGATTACTCCAAACAATTCAAAAGCCCGATTTTGCAAGAAGCATTTAATTTTATTTTGTACGAGAAGCATCCCAACTTCCCGGTATTGCCGTTTTATTTCCAATTGGCTTCCCATGCAACCCACTCAGCCGGTGTTCCGGAGGGCGGCTCGCTGGGATTGGCGATGTCTATTGAGCAGCGCTATAAACGCCTTGGGGGTGAAATTACCTACAACGCTAAAGTTGAAGAAATACTGGTGAAAAACGATGTGGCTGTGGGGGTGCGCCTCACCGATGGTAGCGAATTATTTGCCGACATTATTGTATCGGCCGCCGATGGCTACACCACGGTAATGAAAATGTTGCACGGTCGCTATTTAACGCCGGTGTACAAAAAACTCTACACCGAAACCATAAAAAAACCGGAAATGGTTTTTCCCGGTTACTACACCTTATTTCTCGGTTTAAAAAAGCCGTTGCCTGATGCGGAATATTGCACGACGTATTTATTGCCGGAAGACGTTGCAAAAAATTTACCCGGTATTCGCCACCCGAGTATTAATGTGCAATTGCGCAATGGCCTTTATCCCGAGCTGGCTCCGCAAGAAACCAGCATGATTTACGTCAGTTATTTTTGCGATATCGAACCCTGGCGTGCGCTTACCGATGGCACTGAACAAGTGCCACGCGAAAAAGATGGGCAAATTATCCACACCTTGCCGCTACAACGCGGCAGCGCTTATCAAAAAGCGAAAAAGCAAACTGCCAACGCCATTATCAGTTTCCTGGAAAATTATTTTCCCGGTTTGCGCGAAGCCGTCGTGGTGCGCGATGCGGCGACGCCCATGACACAAATTCGCTACACCAATAATTACGAGGGATCGGTATTGGGCTGGCAACCGTTTGTGGAAGGCGGGGAAACCCTTGAGGAAGAAGTAAAACGCAATGGTCCCGGTATTCCCGGATTGGGAAATTTTTATTTCTCCGGTGTGTGGGTGACCACCGGCGGGTTAATTCGTGCAGCAACAGCAGGCCGCCATGTGCTGCAATTTATTTGCAAGGACGATAAAAAAACATTTACGGCGAATATCGAGGAAGGGGCTGTCGCACCTACGCACAAGGTGCTGGCACCGCGCACGCCCTGGCAACGCAAACAATGGCCAGCGCCCGTGCCTATCTATAATATTCCGGAACCAACGGTTGAACTCGCTGAACTGGTTTAACGAGTGACTGCCATCAACAAAGTTACCACCAACAAAGTTACCACCAACAAAACTATCACCAACAAAGCGATGACCAACAAAAAAGCCCGCGCAAATAAATTTTATTTGCGCGGGCTTTTTTTAACGTTATCAGGGCGCTGATGGTGGATAAGGGGTTACCTGGATAATTGCCGCCAATACCGGATGATCAAGATAATGCACTTCACCGCTGCGCATGTCCCGCTCTTGCTGTAACAGAATAATCTGGCGAGTGAGGTATTCGGATGCAGCGCTTTCGGTGTTGTTTGAAGTTACATCAATATGAAGTCCCTGCTGGTTTTCTTTGGCTAAGGCCTGATCCAGCTCCAGTTCTGAATCCAGTGACAAGCTATTACCAGCGGCAGCAGAATAATTGGGGCGCAGCGGAATATCCGGCCAGTTTTGGGTAACTTCTTGCCCCACATTTAAATCAAATTGCGCAAACCACAAATTGGTTTGCAATTCCAGGTAAGTCGCTACGCTTAAACGAATACTGCCTTCCAGTGCCTGGTGCTGCCCAAAGGTCGGGCCGCCGCTAATCAGAATGGCTTTGGACGATTTTTTATTGGTGATGATTTGCCGCCAGGCACTGTGGAATAACAATTCAAAGCGGCCATTGCGCTCCAGTTTTTGCGCTTGCACATTGAGTTTACGTTCGCTGGCAGGCAAGCGATAAAACGCTTCTTTGGTTAAATCAATTTTGGTTTCGCTGCTGGCGGGATCTTTTAACTCCACCCAGTCGCCCGGATAGCGCAATTTAATATTGGTCGGCCAATGTTCTTGCGAGGAATCTTCCTTGCGCGCAAATACAATCAATTCAACCTGGTACCAGCCTTCATGATTGGATGCCGTTTGTTGGGCATGCAATGAATGACTTATCAGCAACAATGCAGCCAGGCTCATTAATGATTGGTGCAGTTTTTTACGGAAATAAATCATAGGTTTTCTACCTGGCTATGAACAGTTTTAATAAACGTTATTAATGTTTGCACTAACGTATTTTTGGGGTGAGATACGTTAATAAATCCACCACTGACTGGATCCGCTTTTCGGTGGATTCCATCTCCATGGTAAATTTCAACTGGTTCGCACCTTCCAGCTTGTAGACGCGCGGTTGGCTTTGCACCAGTTTAACAATTTGCAATGGATCGACACGGGTATCGCTCGCAAATTCCACTTTGCCGCCGCGATTGTTGGCTTCCAGTTTGGTAATACCAATCGCTTCGGCATTGATTTTAATCTGGGTGACGCGGAATAAATTTTTGATTGGTTCCGGCAACAAACCAAAACGGTCGATCATTTCCACTTGCAAATCGCGCAGTGCGTCTTCGTTTTGCGCATTCGCAAGCCGTTTATACATAACCAGGCGCGTATGCACATCGGGCAAATAATCCGCAGGGATGAGTGCCGGTATACGCAAATTAATTTCGATGGCTTCACTCAGTGCTTTTTCCAGGTCAGCTTGCTTGCCCTGGCGAATGGCTTTTACCGCGCGGTCCAGCATATCCATGTAGAGCGAGAATCCAATCGTCTGGATCTGGCCGCTTTGTTCTTCGCCGAGCAGCTCGCCGGCACCGCGAATTTCCATATCGTACGTTGCCAGGGTAAAGCCCGCGCCCAGGTCTTCTGCCGCGCTAATTGCTTCAAGGCGTTTTACTGCATCGTCAGTCATGCTGCGACGATCCGGCGTTAATAAATAGGCGTAAGCCTGATGGTGCGAACGACCCACGCGGCCGCGCAGTTGATGCAATTGTGCCAATCCGAATTTATCGGCGCGGTTAATAATAATAGTGTTGGCGCTGGGAATATCGATACCGGTTTCGATAATCGTCGTACACACCATAATATTGAAGCGCTTGTGGTAGAAATCGCTCATCACCCGTTCCAGGTCGCGCTCGCGCATTTGTCCGTGGCCAACAGCGATACGCGCCTCAGGAATTAATTCCTGCAAATCGCGCGCGGTTTTTTCAATCGTATCGACTTCATTGTGCAGGTAATACACCTG
This sequence comes from Gammaproteobacteria bacterium, assembly GCA_021151835.1. Taxonomy (GTDB): domain Bacteria; phylum Pseudomonadota; class Gammaproteobacteria; order Pseudomonadales; family Cellvibrionaceae; genus Cellvibrio. Next base: position 126,858 of record JAGKWO010000017.1, on the reverse strand, counting down.
GCCACCGCGCAGGATTTCACGCAGGATCGCCTCTTTGATCGTTGCTTCATCAAATGTGCGCACAAATGTTTTTACCGAAAGGCGGCGCGCGGGTGGTGTGGCGATAATCGATAAATCGCGAATGCCTGCCATCGACATATTCAATGTGCGCGGAATGGGTGTTGCGGTCAGTGTAAGAATATCAATTTCCGCGCGCATGGCTTTCATTTGTTCTTTCTGGCGCACACCGAAGCGATGTTCTTCATCGATAATTAACAAGCCAAGATTTTTGAATTTAATATCCGGCTGCAACAATTTGTGTGTACCGACCACAATATCGACTTTTCCTTCGGCAACCCGATCCAATACCTGGTTTACTTCTTTTGTTGTGCGGAAGCGTGACAACACTTCCACCGTAATTGGCCATTCAGCGAAGCGGTCTTTTAAGGATTCGTAATGTTGCTGGGCGAGCAGGGTGGTCGGGGCAAGTATCGCCACTTGTTTGCCACCGTGGCTTGCCACAAATGCCGCGCGCATTGCCACTTCGGTTTTACCAAAACCCACATCGCCACACACCAGGCGATCCATGGGTTTGTTGGACAGCATATCGCTAACAACCGATTCAATGGCACGTTGCTGGTCCGGTGTCTCTTCAAACGGGAAGCTTGCCGAAAATGCTTCGTAAGCGGTTTTGGGGTCGGGAAAGGCAAAGCCTTTGCGCGCGGCGCGGCGGGCATAAACTTCCAGCAATTCTGCCGCCGTATCGCGAATTTGTTCGGCGGCTTTTTTACGCGCTTTTTGCCAGGACTCGCTGCCTAATCGATGCAGCGGAGCCAGATCATCTTCAGCGCCGCTGTAACGGCTAATTAAATGCAGGTTGGTTACCGGCACATATAATTTGGCTTCGTCAGCGTATTCGAGCGTTAAAAATTCGTTGGTCTGGTTATCAATCGTGATAGTTTCCAAACCGCGATAACGACCTACACCATGGTCGATATGGACCACCGCCGCACCGATTTTTAATTCGGTGAGATTTTTTACCACCATATCCGCATTGTCTTGCGATTTCTGGCGGCGGCGTTGTTGCTGGATACGTTCACCAAACAGCTGGGATTCCGCAATCAATGTGAGCCTGGGTTCTGTTTGCAATAAACCCTGATCCAGGGGGGCAACCGTAATCGCCAGTTTTTCACTGCCGGTATAAAAATCTTCCCAACTGTCAACCGAGGCAGGGCGAATCCGGATTCGCCCCAGTAGTTCCAATAATGTTTCGCGGCGCCCGGCGGATTCAGCACAAAATAAAACGCGGCCGTCAAACTCCAGCAGGAATGCATGAATGGCAGCGAGCGGGTTGTCGGCTTGCGCCCGGATCGGCAAGGAGGGTGGAGTTGCCGTATTGAAATTAACGTTGCCTTCTTTGGTGTCCAGTGTTGCCGAGCTGATAAAGGTTCGACAATAATTTTTCAAATTGCCGAAAAGTTCATCAATCGCCAGATAAATATCGCGCGGTGCCAGCAACGGGCGCAACGGATCTACCCGACGGCTTTCATAGCGGCGCAATAATTCCACCCAGAAATTTTCAGCGGATTTTTCAATATCGCCCAAGGCATACACTTGGGTGTTTTGCGGCAGGTAATCAAACAATGTACTGCATGCATCAAAAAATAACGGCAGATAATATTCGATACCCGGCGGCGAAATACCGGCGCTGATGTCCTGGAAAACCGGGCAGGCTTTATGGTTTACATCGAAACGTTCAAGCCACTGCTGTTTAAATAAATTAATACCGGCTTTATTCAGTGGAAATTCTTTTGCCGGGAGAAGCTGGATTTTTTCTACTTTGTCTATTGTTAATTGTGTTTCGGGGTCGAAGGTGCGCAAGCTTTCAATTTCGTCATCGAACAAATCGATGCGATAGGGCAGATGGCTGCCCATCGGATAAATATCCATCAGCGAACCGCGCACGGCGAATTCGCCATGCTCGTAAACCGTATCCACACAATGGTAGCCGGCGCGCTCCAGGTTTTGCCGCAATTGGTTAGTATCTATTTGTTCACCGACCGATACCATCAGGCTGTTGCCGATTAAATAAGATTGCGGCATCAGGCGTTGTAGCAGGGTAGTTATCGGAACAATCAAAATGCCCTGTTTAATGGACGGTAATTTGTACAGTGTGCTGAGGCGCTCGGAGATAATATCCTGGTGCGGCGATATGGTGTCGTAGGGTAGGGTCTCCCAATCGGCCAGGTGCAGAACCGCGAGCTGTTGCTGGTTATTCGCAAAAAATGATAATTCACTTTCCAATCGAATCGCAGAGCTGGTATCGGCAGTAACGACCAGGCTCAATCCTTTATAAGCCAACGCGGCATTAACAATAGCCAGTGATTGCGCCGAACCGTGTAATTGTCCCCACTGTTGCCGGTTGCCCGGGCGATTGGATAACGGGGGAGCTGCAAGTGAATGTAAAACCATAGAGGACCTGAATCACCATTAAATTAAATGTCGGATAGTTGCAGCTGCCATGAGTGTGAACATTCAGAGGATGGAAGTGTTCAGAACAGCGTTATAAAACGATTGACAGTGGGATAGACGGGATTCGTTTCCATCAACCGGATTTGCACTGGTTTATCCGGCCAGCATTGTACCTGTATGAGGGTTGGTCTCTAGTAGGAAATCGAACAAATAAAATCAAAGCGGTTATTTATTAATCGGTTTTTCATGGCGAAGCGAAATTTTTTGCAGTAAGTGCTTCAAATACATGAAACTTTTTTGTCATCGAGGTTTGAGTCTGGTTATATAGTTGCTACAATGCGGTGCGTTTCGATAGGCGGTTTTCAAGCACCTTTGTATTACCCAGGGTAACTCAGGCATTTTTTGATCACGGAATGTTAATTTTTACGACGGAATTTACGCCTTTTTTGCACACCGTTTATTGATATCCATAGAGAATGCCGGCCGATTTTTCTTAAGCCTCAATTTTTATAAGTCTTTTGTCGAGCATCATCTGCTCAATGGCAACATCATAGACTTTGCATTTATCTATCGCAATAAGATTAATTATCATTTGCAATTTACTTGCATTTTGCGTCGCTCGCTGTGGGAGATTACTTGATGTCAATTGACGCCATTGCGCATAACTGGTCCTTCGCTGTTTATATCTTCGGTGTTATTTTTATTTGTGCATTTATGCTCGCCATTCCGGTGTTTATGGGTGGCCGCAGTAAAGGCAGGGCGAAAACCGAGCCCTTTGAATCCGGTATTGTTTCGGTAGGCGGTGCGCGCCTGCGTCTGTCGGCGAAGTTTTATTTGATCGCCATGTTCTTCGTTATTTTCGATATTGAAGCCCTTTTCCTGTACGCCTGGTCAGTATCCGTTCGCGAAAGTGGCTGGCCCGGTTTTATTGAAGTCTTTATTTTCGTTTCTGTTCTTCTGGTTGGTCTTATTTATATCTGGCGTCTTGGTGCCCTCGATTGGTCATCCGAAACGCGCCGTCGTCGTATTAAAGACGAAGCAAATGCAAAGACTGCAGCAACTACCAATTCCAATTAAGTTTTAAGCATCCTGAGGTTTTCCTGATGGACTATACCCTGACGCGTATTGATTCCGACAATTCAGAAATTCGCTACCCTGAACAACCCCGGGAGCGGGTAAGTGATCCGACGGAAGATCAGGTTCACAAAAATGTGTTCATGGGCAAGCTCGATGACATGATCAACGGTGCCGTGAACTGGGGGCGTAAAAATTCCCTGTGGCCCTATAACTTCGGTTTGTCTTGCTGCTATGTGGAAATGGCAACGGCCTTTACCGCGCCACACGACCTCGCGCGTTTTGGTGCAGAAGTAATTCGTGCATCGCCCCGCCAGGCAGACCTGATGGTGGTGGCCGGCACCTGCTTTATCAAGATGGCTCCTGTTGTGCAGCGTTTGTACGAGCAAATGCTCGAACCAAAATGGGTAATCTCCATGGGGTCCTGTGCGAACTCCGGTGGCATGTACGACATTTATTCGGTTGTACAAGGCGTGGATAAATTCCTGCCAGTCGATCTGTATATTCCGGGTTGCCCACCGCGCCCTGAAGCCTTTTTGCAAGGCTTGATGCTGTTGCAGGAATCGATTGGCAAAGAGCGTCGCCCATTGACCTGGGTTGGCGGCGACCAGGGTGTATATCGCCCGGTAATGCCGGCACAGCGCGATGTTAAACAGGCCGAGCGTATCCAGGTCGTGAACCTGCGCGAGCCAGATAGCATTTAAAACCCGGTGGTTTGCAGGCCGCCGGGCTTGCGCCTATCCAAAAGAATTTTAATTTTAGTGACGAGCTGATAGATGGCTGAGAATGCGACTCTAGATACCGCTTTGCCTCAGGTAGTGAGCGAACTGTTTGCCCAATTTGGTGAAGGGACCTTCGTGGTTCAACCCACCAAAGACGACGTTCCAACACTCTGGGTAACGCGCGATAAAGTGGTTGAGGTATTGCGCTTCCTGCGTAATGTGCCCAAGCCTTATTCAATGCTGTATGACCTGAGTGCGGTGGATGAGCGTTTGCGCACCCACCGTTATGGTTTACCCGCAGCGGACTTTACCGTTTTCTACCATCTGCTCTCGATTGAGCGTAACAGCGATGTGCGCATCAAAGTTGCCCTTTCCTCTGACAGCCTGGGTATTCCAAGTGTTATCAACATTTGGCCAAACGCTAACTGGTATGAGCGTGAGGTGTGGGATTTATTCGGTATCGACTTCGAAGGTCACCCGTTACTGACCCGCATCATGTTGCCGCCGACCTGGAAGGGTCACCCGCTGCGTAAAGATTATCCGGCGCGTGCAACAGAATTCGATCCGTTTATGTTGAACGCCGCCAAGCAGGACTTCGAACAGGAAGGCCTGCGTTTTAACCCCGAAGAGTGGGGCATGAAACGCGGCACTGCGGATGAGGATTTCATGTTCCTCAACCTCGGCCCTAACCACCCGAGTGCGCACGGTGCGTTCCGTATCGTATTGCAGTTGGATGGTGAAGAGATTGTTGATTGCGTCCCCGATATTGGTTACCACCATCGCGGTGCCGAGAAAATGGGCGAACGCCAATCCTGGCACAGCTTTATTCCTTACACCGACCGTATCGATTACCTCGGTGGCGTAATGAACAACCTGCCTTACGTTCTTGCGGTAGAAAAACTGGCGGGCATTAAGGTGCCGTCTCGTGTTGAAACCATCCGCGTAATGATGGCGGAATTCTTCCGTATCACCAGTCACTTGCTGTTCCTTGGTACCTACATCCAGGACGTTGGCGGTATGACGCCGATCTTCTTTATGTTTACCGACCGTATGAAAGCTTACGATGTGATCGAGGCCGTGACCGGTTTCCGTATGCACCCGGCCTGGTATCGCATCGGTGGTGTTGCCCATGACTTGCCAAAAGGCTGGCAAAAACTGGTGCAGGAATTCGTTGACTGGATGCCAAAGCGTCTCGATGAATACGTAAAAGCCGCCGTCAAAAACAGCGTATTGAAATCCCGTACTATCGGTGTTGCGCAATACAATTCCAAGGAAGCGATTGAGTGGGGCGTTACCGGTCCTGGCCTGCGTGCTACCGGTATTGATTACGACCTGCGTAAAGCGCGTCCTTACTCTGGCTACCAGAATTTTGATTTTGATGTTCCTTTGGCCCACAACGGCGATGCTTATGATCGTTGCCTGGTGCGTATTGAAGAAATGCGCCAGAGCTTGCGCATCATCAAGCAATGTCTGGATAACATGCCGGAAGGTCCATACAAGGCTGATCACCATTTAACTTGTCCACCGCCGAAAGAAAAAACCCTGCAACACATTGAGACCCTGATTACCCACTTCCTGAGTGTGTCATGGGGTCCGATCATGCCAGCGGGCGAGGCGAGCCAGTTAATTGAAGCTACCAAGGGTATCAACAGTTATTACCTGACCAGCGATAACTCCACCATGAGTTACCGCACGCGTATCCGTACGCCGAGCTTCCCGCATTTGCAGCAGATTCCTGCAGTAATTCGCGGCAGTATGATTCCCGATTTGATTGCTTACCTGGCCAGTATCGACTTTGTAATGGCCGACGTTGACCGCTAATTATCCAGTAAACCAATTTGATTATTTGTACTGACTATTATGATTATTTGTACTGATAGTAACCGTCCCAATGTCGAGCCTTACATCCTGGCCGATGAAGACCGTGCTGAGATCGAGCACCACATTCATCACTATGATGATGCGCGCGCTGCATCGATTGATGCGTTAAAAGTAATCCAGCGTCGCCATGGTTGGGTGCCTGATGGCGCTATCCAACCGGTAGCTGATCTGCTCGGAATTTCCGCTCCCGACCTCGAAGGCGTCGCGACATTTTACAGTCTGATTTTCCGTCGCCCCGTTGGCCGTAACGTAATCAAAGTGTGCGACAGCATCGCTTGCCACCTGATGGATTTTGAAGTCGTCCAGGATGCCATCATCAAGCACATTAACGTTGGCCTTGGTGAAACTACGCCAGACGAACGTTATACCTTGTTGCCAATTTGCTGCCTGGGTACCTGCGATAAAGCGCCGGCCATCATGATCAATGATGACACCCACACCAATTTGACTCCGGAACAAATTCCCGCGCTGTTGGAGAAATACGTATGACTCTTCCCAACAACAACCTCGGCGAAATCAAGCCACTGACATACCGTATCGTTGATAACAAGCCCGTTGTTGATATCAACGAATACGAAGCGCTGGATGGTTATTTGTCCGTGCGTAAAGCGATTCCGGCAATGTCTCCTGCAGACGTTCAGGCGGCAGTAAAAGATGCAAACCTGCGTGGCCGTGGCGGCGCGGGTTTCCCTGCCGGTATCAAATGGGGTTTGATCCCGATGGGACCCGATGCCGGTGCGAAATACCTTGTGTGTAACGCGGACGAAATGGAGCCGGGTACATTCAAAGACCGTTTGTTGATGGAGTGTCTGCCACACCAATTGGTGGAAGGTATGATCATCGCGGCTTACGCGATCCAGGCAAAACGCGCGTACATTTTCTTGCGCGGCGAATATGTCCTCGCGGCAAAACATTTGAACGAAGCCATTGAGCAGGCCAACGCGAAAGGCTATCTCGGCGAAAACATTTTAGGTTCCGGCTGGAGCCTGGATATGCATGTGCATACCGGGGCAGGGCGTTATATCTGCGGTGAAGAAACGGCATTGATTAACTCGCTCGAAGGCCGTCGTGCCAATCCAAGGGCCAAACCACCATTCCCGCAAATTGCCGGCCTCTGGGGCCGTCCAACCATCGTTAACAACGTGGAAACCCTGAGCAATTTGTCGCACATCATCAACCGCGGTGCTGACTGGTTCAAAGGGTTGTCCCAGGGCAAAAGCCCGGACGGTGGAACCAAGATCTATGGTGCTTCCGGCAAGGTGAAAAATCCTGGCCTGTGGGAGTTGCCAATCGGTACTACTGCACGCGAAATCATTTACGAACACGCCGGCGGTATGCGCGTTGGCCTGGAGCTGAAAGCCTGGTTGCCCGGTGGTGCGTCAACTGACTTCCTGACTCCTGATCACCTGGATCTGGCGATGGATTTTGACACCATCATGAAAGCGGGCAGCCGTATGGGTACCGGCCTGGTGATGGTCGTTGACCACACCCAGAGCATGGTGTCGGCGGTGCGTAACCTCGAACAATTCTTCGCGCGTGAATCCTGTGGCTGGTGTACGCCATGCCGCGACGGTTTGCCATGGTCGGTGAAAATGCTGTTGGCGATTGAGCGCGGTGAAGGCAAGCCAGAATACCTGGATATTTTGCAACAACTGACTCGCCAGCTTGGTCCGGGTAAAACTTTCTGTGCCCACGCACCGGGAGCCATGGAACCATTGCAAAGCGCATTGAAATATTTCCGTTCCGAATTTGAACAAGGCATAGCAGCTCCAGCAACCGCTGCGGCTACTGCTACTGCGTAAGGGCTATATAAGTCATGGCTACGATTCACGTTGATGGTAAACAATTAGAAGTTAACGGCGCAGATAACCTGTTGCAGGCCTGTTTGTCGCTGGGCCTCGATATTCCTTACTTCTGCTGGCACCCGGCGCTGGGCAGCGTTGGTGCTTGTCGCCAATGCGCGGTCAAGCAATACGCCAATGCCGACGATAAGCGCGGCCGTTTGGTCATGTCGTGTATGACACCGGCAGCCGACAACACTTACATCTCGATTGAAGATGAAGAAGCGAAAGAGTTTCGCGCGAGTGTTGTCGAGTGGTTGATGACCAACCACCCGCACGATTGTCCGGTGTGTGAAGAGGGCGGTCACTGTCATTTGCAAGATATGACCGTAATGACCGGCCACGATTCCCGCCGCTACGATTTCACCAAGCGTACTCACCTGAACCAGGAATTGGGTTCGTTTATCAGCCACGAAATGAACCGCTGCATCGCGTGTTATCGCTGCGTGCGTTATTACAACGATTACGCCGATGGTTCTGATCTGGGCGTATACGGTGCGCACGACAATGTTTATTTCGGTCGCGTAGAAAGCGGTACCCTGGAGAGCGAATTCTCCGGCAACCTGGTAGAGGTTTGCCCTACCGGTGTGTTCACCGACAAAACCCACTCCGAGCGTTACAACCGTAAGTGGGATATGCAATTTGCCCCGAGCGTATGCCAGGGTTGTTCCGTTGGCTGTAACATCAGCCCCGGTGAACGTTACGGTGAGTTGCGTCGTATCGAAAACCGTTACAACGGTTCGATCAACCATTATTTCCTGTGTGACAAAGGCCGTTTCGGTTACGGTTATGTCAACAACGAAGATCGTCCGCGCGTTCCATTCCTGCGTGCTGCTAACGGCCTTGGTGCAACCACTTTAGATGGTGCATTGGATTGGGCGATTGCCGCGCTTAAAAATTCCAAAAAAGTTATTGGTATCGGCTCGCCACGTGCAAGCATTGAAACCAACTACGCCTTGCGTTCATTAGTCGGTGCAGAAAATTTCAGTGCCGGTTTTGAAGCGGCTGAACAAAAACGTGTTGAGTTGGTGTTGGACATTCTGCAAAACAGCGGTTTGCACACTCCACCAGTACGCGATCTCGAAAACAGGGATGCGGTATTTATCCTGGGTGAAGATTTAACCCAGACCGCAGCGCGTATTGCACTGGCATTACGTCAAGCCGTGAAAGGCAAAGCCTATGAGATGGCGGCGGAAAAGCGCGTATCCGAGTGGGCTGCTGAAGCCATTAAAAATATTGGCCAGCATGCGAAGAGCCCATTGTTTATCGCCAGCTTCCAGGAAACTCGCCTGGATGATGCGGCGACTGAAACTTATCGCGCGCCGGTAGAAAGTATTGCGCGTTTGGGTTTTGCGGTAGCCAATATTATCGATAGTAATGCGCCAGCAGCGAATGACCTGAGTGACGCAGAGCGCGCATTGGCACAAACCATCGCTGATGCATTACTCGCAGCAAAAGCGCCGCTGGTTGTGTCGGGTACTTCAGCAGGTTCCGAGTCTGTTATCAAAGCGGCTGCAAACGTTGCGCTTGCATTGAAAGCGCGCGAAAAAGCAGTAGCAATTACTCTGGTTGTTCCTGAAGTAAACAGCCTTGGCGTTGCTTACCTGAAAGGTAAATCAGTAGTTGATGCACTGACTGCATTGAAAGATGGCGCAGCAGATACAATCGTCATCGCAGAAAATGATTTGTACCGTCGCGCACCAAAAGAATTGGTTGATGCCGCATTGTCTGCCGCGAAATCGGTAATCGTTCTTGATCACCAGGTAACAGCAGTACAGGAAAAAGCGCACTTGGTATTGTCCGGTGCAAGCTTCGCGGAAGCAGACGGTACCGTGATTAACTGTGAAGGTCGTGCACAACGTTTCTTCCAGGTTTATGACCCGGCATTCTACGATGCAAAAGTACAAGTGAAAGAAGGCTGGCGCTGGTTGCATGCGATCCACACTGCCGTTGAAGACAAGCCTTTCTCCTGGACTCAACTGGATGAAGTGATCGATGCAGTTGTCACTGAAGTTCCAGCGCTTGCAGAAATTCGCGATGCAGCTCCGAACGCTGACTTCCGTATTAAAGGGTTGAAACTCGCGCGTGAGCCGCGCCGTTATTCTGGCCGCACCGCAATGCGTGCAAACATCAGCGTTCACGAGCCGCGTGCTTCGCAAGATAGCGACTCGGCATTGGCGCACTCAATGGAAGGTTATGTTGGTCCGGAAAATCCGGCGGCATTGACCTCATTTGCATGGGCTCCGGGTTGGAACTCACCACAAGCCTGGAACAAATTCCAGGACGAAGTCGGTGGCCATTCGCGCAAAGGTGATGCGGGTAAACGTTTGATCGAAGCGCGCGCTGATGCAAGCTTCAATTATTTCAACGATGTCCCTGCCGCATTTGTTGCATCAGACAGCAAGCTGCGCGTTTCTCCGCTGTACCACATGTTTGGTAGCGAAGAGATGACTTCAAAAGCAGCGGTTATTGCGGACAGAATCCCGGCGCCTTACGTAGCGATTTCGGTTGCGGATGCCGAGCGCATCGGTGTGAAAGATAACGCCACTGTCATCGTGCGCATTGTTAATAACAATCTGCGTTTGCCGGTAAAAGTGAGTGCAACACTCGCGGCTGGCAGCCTCGGTTTACCGGTTGGCCTGAAAGGTATCCCGACATTTGTTGGTGAAACCTGGGCGCAAGTTATGCAGGAGGCTGTGTAATGTTTGATTGGGTAACGCCAGAGTTGGCGCAAATATTTTTCACCGTTTTCCAAGCGGTTGTGATTTTGTTAGTCACTGTTCTGCTTGCGGCTTACCTCAGTTTGATCGAGCGTAAATTGCTGGCGTGGTGGCAAGACCGTTATGGCCCTAACCGTGTTGGTCCGTTTGGTATGTTCCAGATTGTTGCCGACATGTTCAAAATGTTTTTCAAAGAAGACTGGACGCCACCCTTCGCAGACAAATTAACCTTCCGCCTTGCACCGGCGATTGCGATGGGAACGATTTTGTTATCCATGGCAGTGATCCCGGTAACGGCAACCTGGGGTGTTATCGATTTAAATATCGGTTTGTTGTTCTTCTTTGGTATGGCCGGTCTCGCTGTGTATTCAGTGATGTTCGCTGCCTGGTCATCCAACAACAAATACTCATTGCTCGGTGGCTTGCGTGCGGCTGCACAAACCGTGAGTTACGAAGTATTTATGGGTTTGGCGCTGATGGGCGTGGTAGTGCAGGCGGGTAGTTTTAACCTGCGCGATATCGTTGAAGCGCAATCCAATCTGTGGAATATCATCCCGCAATTCTTCGGTTTTTGTACATTTATGATTGCCGGTATCGCGGTAACTCACCGCCATCCATTCGACCAGCCGGAAGCGGAACAAGAACTTGCCGACGGTTACCACATTGAATATTCCGGTATGAAGTGGGGTATGTTCTTCGTGGCGGAATACATCGGTGTAGTGATGGTATCAGCGATGATTGTGACCCTGTTCTTCGGTGGCTGGAAACCGCTGCCATATCTCGATTTCATTCCATCATTCGTTTGGTTCGCAGTAAAAACCGGCTTCTTCATTATGTTGTTCGTATTGGTGCGCGGTGCGTTGATGCGTCCACGTTATGACCATGTAATGAAATTCAGCTGGTTGGTGTGTTTACCACTGACGCTGGTGAACTTATTGGTTACTGCAGCGGTTGTGCTGCTGAATACTCCGGCAGCTTGAGGGTAGTAATTATGGTAAAAAATATTGTTTCACTGGTTTCCGGAGCGGGCACCCAGATACGCAGTTTGCTGATGGTGTTTAGCCACGGTTTCCGCAAGCGCGACACCATCCAGTATCCGGAAGAAAAAGTGTATCTGCCGCCGCGCTATCGTGGTCGCATTGTATTGACGCGCGATCCGGATGGTGAGGAGCGTTGCGTAGCCTGTAACCTCTGTGCGGTTGCTTGCCCGGTGGGTTGTATCTCATTGCAAAAAGCAGAAACCGATGATGGCCGTTGGTATCCCGAATTTTTCCGCATCAATTTCTCGCGTTGCATTTTCTGCGGAATGTGTGAAGAAGCCTGTCCGACAACTGCAATCCAATTGACCCCGGATTTTGAGATGGCGGAATACAACCGTCAGGATCTGGTGTATGAGAAAGAGCACTTGTTGATTTCTGGCCCGGGTAAAAATCCGGATTACAACTTTTACCGTGTTTCCGGTATGGCGATTGCGGGCAAGCCAAAAGGCGCAGCGCAAAACGAAGCCAAGCCTATCGATGTAAAAAGCTTGTTGCCTTAATTCCGGCCCGACTGAAAAGAAGAGACATACGATGGAAATTGCATTCTACATTGCCTCCGCAATCGCGATTTACGCAACCTTGCGCGTAGTGACCAATACCAATCCGGTGCACGCGTTGTTGAGTTTGATTGTGTCGCTGTTAGCGGTTGCAGCCATATTTTTTATGCTCGGTGCGCCTTTTGCCGGTGCGCTTGAAATTATTGTTTATGCCGGTGCCATCATGGTGCTGTTCGTGTTCGTGGTGATGATGCTCAATATCGGCCCCGCCGTGGCGATGCAAGAGCGCGCCTGGTTAACGCCCAAAACCTGGGTTGTGCCAGCGATCCTCGCCGCCGTCCTGTTAGCGGAAATGCTGTATCTGTTGCGCGATGGCACCTGGAATCAGGCAGGCCATACGCTGGTGGATGCCAAGCAAGTCGGTATTTCCCTGTTTGGCCCTTACCTGTTGGTGGTTGAGCTGGCGTCATTGTTGCTGTTGGCAGCATTGGTTGCGGCGTATCACCTGGGTAAACGCGACGACCAAAACGGTTAATAACAATTTTAAAACTAAGCTGTCCGGAATCTGCTTGACGACATCCGGATAAATGGCAAAGCGCGCTGCGCGTAATCGAAAAAAGGTGTGCGTAAATGATAGCAATACCTATGGAGCAGGGCCTCGCGGTAGCGGGTGTGCTCTTTACACTGGGACTGGTTGGGGTGATGGTTCGCCGCAACATTCTATTTTTATTGATGTGCCTGGAAGTGATGATGAATGCGGCGGCGCTCGCCTTCATTGTTGCAGGTAGTCGCTGGGGTGCGCCGGACGGACAAGTGATGTTCATCCTGATCCTTACCCTGGCTGCAGCGGAAGCAAGTATCGGTTTGGCGATAGTGTTGCAGTTTTATCGTCGCCATCATTCCCTGGATATTGACGTTGCGAGTGAGATGCGCGGATGAATTTTCTCTACTTAACATTCCTGTTTCCCGCAATCGGCTTTTTATTATTAGCCACATTGCGTACCCGTCTCTCTGAAAACCTGGCCGCTGTTATCGGTGTTGGCTCGATTGGTCTTTCAGCGCTCACGACTGTATATGTCGGGATCGATTTTTTAAATAACGTAGAGCAGGGCGGCAAATACGTTCAAACCTTATGGACCTGGATGCACGTTGGCGATTTCAACGCGAGCTTCGGCCTGCACCTGGATGGTTTGTCACTGACCATGCTCGGTGTAATTACCGGTGTGGGTTTCTTCATCCATTTGTTTGCTTCCTGGTATATGCGCGGCGAAGCAGGCTACGAGCGTTTCTTCTCCTACATGAACCTGTTCGTTGCCAGCATGGTATTGCTGGTGCTGGGCGATAACCTAGGTCTCTTGTACCTGGGTTGGGAAGGGGTAGGCCTGTGTAGTTATCTGCTGATCGGCTTCTACTACTCTGATCGCGCCAATGGCGAAGCGGCTATCAAAGCCTTTACCGTTACCCGTGTGGGCGACGTGTTTATGGCCATTGGTATCTTCATTATTTTCCAACAACTCGGCACTTTGGATATCCAGCAAATCCTGGTTCTTGCTCCGCAAAAATGGAGTGAAGGTGACCCGATGGTGGTTGCTGCTTCCCTGATGTTGTTGGGCGGTGCGGTAGGTAAATCGGCGCAATTGCCACTCCAAACCTGGTTGGCGGATGCGATGGCTGGCCCGACCCCGGTTTCTGCATTGATCCACGCCGCTACCATGGTGACCGCGGGTGTGTACTTGATTGCCCGTACCCACACCGTATTTGAATTGGCTCCGGATGTACTGTTGCTGGTCGGTGTAGTAGGTGCGATTACCTTGTTGATTGCGGGTTTCTCTGCACTGGTACAAACCGATATCAAGCGTGTGCTCGCGTACTCAACCATGAGCCAGATTGGTTATATGTTCCTCGCCTTGGGCGTTGGTGCCTGGGATGCGGCGATATTCCACTTGATGACTCACGCATTCTTTAAAGCTCTATTGTTCCTGTCGGCGGGTGCGGTGATTATTGCGTGCCATCACGAGCAAAATATCTTCAAGATGGGCGGCCTGTGGAAAAAGATTCCATTTGTCTATGCCTGTTTCCTGGTGGGTGGCGGTGCGCTGGCGGCGTTCCCGTTCCTGACCGTCGGCTTCTTCAGTAAGGATGCAATCCTGCTGCAAGCCTATGCCAGCGGTCACACCAATTTGTTCTGGGCCGGTTTGGTGGGTGCGTTCTTCACCTCCATCTATACCTTCCGTTTGATTTTCATCGTATTCCACGGCGAAGAGAAAACCCATGCTCACTCAATTCACGGTTTCTCTTACTGGTTGCCATTGGGTGTCCTGTTGGTGCTCTCAACTTTCGTTGGTTCATTCATTCATCAACCGCTTGAAGGTGTATTGCCGGCATTCACTTCGGCAACACTGGAAGAATCCAAGCACTTTGTTGAGATCCTTGCTATCGCAACCGGCCTGATTGGTTTGGCATTCGCGTTCGTATTCTTCTGGGGCGAGCGCCGCATTGCCAAATCGATTTCTGAAAGTGGTTTGGGCCGTTTGCTGTCGCCCGTATTACGCGATGGTTGTGGTTTCGATTGGTTGTACAACTGGTTGTTTGTAAAACCCTATTTGTTTATCGCGGCCATCAATCGCCACGATGCAATCGCCAAATTGTTTGATTTGATCCCGTCACTGGCAAAACTGGGCAACAGCGCAATGAGCGTGACCGAAAATGGTCGCGTGCGCTGGTACGCCACCAGTATTGCGCTAGGTGCGGTGTTGGTGCTGGGCGCAGTCCTGGTTTTACAAGTTACATTTACTCATTAAGAAGGATAGGCCAGACCATGACTCTTTCGGCACTGATCCTGATCCCGTTTTTTGGCGGCCTGTTGTGCTGGCTAAGCGAGCGATTAGGCGCAGGCGTCCCGCGGTGGATTGCCCTTATTACTATGTCTCTTGTTCTCGCCATTGGTGTAAACCTGTGGCTCACCGGTGATTATTCCAGCGTTGCAGGTACCGGCGGCCTTAACTGGCAAGTTGAAGAACAATATTCCTGGATTCCTTTACTCGGTGTGAGTATTCATTTCGGTATCGATGGCCTGTCACTGGTGATGGTATTGCTCACCGGTTTGTTGGGTGTTGTTGCTGTTGGCTGCTCCTGGAAAGAAATCAACAAAAACGTCGGCGCCTTCCACATGAACTTGCTGTGGAGCCTCGCCGGCGTGCTGGGTGTGTTCCTCGCGCTGGATATGATGCTGTTTTTCTTCTTCTGGGAAATGATGCTGATCCCGGTTTATTTCCTGATTGCGCTCTGGGGCAGTTCAGCCCACAACGGCGCGGTGCGTGTGAAAGCCGCGACCAAATTCTTCATTTACACCCAGGTGGGTGGTTTGGTGATGCTGGTGGGAATCCTCGCGCTGGTGGTTGTTAACTACAAAGCGACCGGGCAAATCACTTTCGCTTACGAAACCCTGTTGAATACCCACAAACTGATGAGCCAGGAACTGCAATTTATCCTGATGCTGTGTTTCTTCATCGGCTTTGCGGTCAAGTTGCCTATCGTTCCTGTTCATGCCTGGTTGCCGGATGCGCACGCTGAAGCACCAACCGCCGGTAGTGTGGACCTCGCCGGTATCCTGTTGAAAACCGCCGGTTACGGTATGTTGCGTTTCACCCTGCCATTCTTCCCTGATGCATCGCAAGAGTTTGCCAACACGGCGATGCTGCTGGGTGTATTCGGTATTTTCTACGGCGCCTTCCTGGCGTTCGTGCAAACCGATATCAAGCGTCTGATCGCCTACACCAGCATCTCCCACATGGGCTTTGTGCTGATCGGTATTTACTCCGGTAACTTGTTAACCCTGCAAGGCCTGGCGATCCAGATGCTGGCGCACGGTTTGTGTGCCGGTGGCTTGTTTATCCTCGCCGGTCAACTGTACGAGCGCCTCGGTACCCGCGATATGCGTGAGATGGGTGGACTGTGGGCTCGTTTCACTTACTTGCCGCCACTGTTGATGTTCTTTGCCGCTGCGTTGCTGGGTATTCCCGGTACTGCCAACTTTATCGGCGAATTCCTGATTCTGCTGGGCGCATTCAAAGTCGTTCCGGTGCTCACCATTATCGCGACGGCGAGCCTGGTATTGGCCGGTGTTTACTCGCTGATCCTGATCCATCGCACCCTGTTTGGTCAGCCGACTTCAGAACAAAAACTCGCAGAGCTTTCTGCCCGTGAAATTAGTCTCGTGGTGTCGCTTGCGGTGATTCTGTTGGTAATTGGTTTCTATCCCCAGCCACTGTTGAATGTGTCTGTGGATGCAATGACCTTTATCCAGCAAACCTATGCACCGGCAGATGTGTCTGTTCCTCTGCCCATTGGGGGCGCTGCGTCCCCAGTCGCTCCATGAGGTCACTATGAATTTATCATTCGAAACTTTTTTACCTTTAGCGCCGGTTATCTTACTGAGCCTCACTGCGGTATTGGTGATGCTGGCGGTATCTATCAAACGTAACCATTGCGTTAGTTACTGGATCACCATTGCCGGCCAATTGGCAGCATTGGTTTCTATTTTTGCACTGGATGGTTTTGCCGCTGATCGCGTTGCAACACCGGTTACGGATTTAATCCTGATTGATGGGCATGCTTATTTCTACGGTGCATTGGTGATCTTCGCCTCGTTGGTTTGCACTGTGTTTTTGCGTAACTTCATTGAGAGCTACGGCAACAACAAAGAAGAAGTTTATATGTTGTTGTTGATCGCGGCGGTCGGTGGTTTGGTGCTGGTATCCAGCAGCCATATGGCCGGCTTCTTTATCGGTTTGGAATTACTGTCTGTGCCTGTGTACGGCATGGTGGCTTACACCCATGAGCGCAGCCGCTCACTCGAAGCCGGTGTTAAGTACCTGATCCTCTCTGCTGCTGCCTCGGCGTTCCTGCTGTTTGGTATGGCTCTGGTTTATGCCCAAACCGGCACCATGTTGTTTGCTGACCTTGCAGACAAGCTTGCTGAACACGGTGGCTACCTTGCTGGCTTTGGTATCGCGATGATTGTGATTGCCATGTGCTTCAAGTTGTCGCTGGCTCCATTCCACCTGTGGACTCCTGACGTGTACCAGGGTGCACCTGCGCCAGTGGGTGCGTTGCTGGCGACGGCAAGCAAGCTCGCTATTATTGCCATCCTGATTCGCTTCCTTGGCCACATAACCAGTGACCTGACAGCAGTGCTGCAACCGGTATTAGCGGTGATTGCGATTGTGTCTATCGCAGTAGGTAACTTCCTCGCGCTGACCCAAACCAATTTGAAGCGGATGCTGGCTTACTCATCTATCGCCCACATGGGTTACCTGTTGATTGCGTTAATTGCCGGTAATTCCGTTGATGTTGTCAGTGCAAATGTTTATCTGTTGACCTATGTTGTTACCAGCCTTGCAGCCTTCGGTGCAATCAGTGCGCTGTCGCACGGTGGTAATGCGTTGGATGCGGAGGAAGTGAATCACTATCGTGGTTTGTTCTACCGTAGCCCGGCACTCGCTGTTGCGTTGACCCTGGTGATGTTGTCATTGGCGGGTATTCCGTTAACTGCCGGTTTTATCGGTAAGTTCTATATCTTTATGACCGGCGTTACTACAAGTAGCTGGATTTTGTTGGCAGCGTTGATTATCGGCAGTGGCTTGGGACTCTATTACTACCTGCGTGTGATGGTTGCTTTATATGATCGCACGGGTAACTCCCAGGCGGATAATGTTCCCGCCGCCCGTGCCAGCGTCGCTATTGTCATTTTGTTGGTGGTACTGGTGTTGTGGTTGGGTGTGTACCCGCAACCCGCACTGGAATTTATCAATACCCTGCATTAATTGCGCGAAACAGGCTCCTGACGGAGCCTGTTTTGTTTTAGCTGTCCGATTTTCTGCTATCTATAATTTGTGCTTTATTTGCATTCAGATATTTCACTGTCACTGGTTTTTAGTTGTTATTGGCCTCGGATCACTCGTTGGATTTGCTCTATAAATTTCCAGCGCCTTTTATGAATTTATTGCATCTTTATAAATTAACTGCGCCTTTCCATAAATTTACTGCGTAAAGCGGAATGCTTGTTGCTAAACTAAACAGGCGCCAACATTGATAAGTAAGGGGAAATAAATTGACTGGTCGTAAAAAATCGGCAGATCACAGCTACGATCTTTTGGTAATCGGTTCCGGACCCTCCGGTGAAAGTGCCGCTATCTCTGCGTCGAAAATCGGCAAGCGAGTCGCAGTGATAGAGAACAGGGCACTGGTGGGTGGCAGTTGTGCACACAAAGGTACAATCCCTTCCAAATCCTTGCGTCATGTCGTCAAGCAAATTATCCAATTCAAAAGCAATAGTTTATTTCGCGAAATCGGCGATAGCCGTCGCCTGACTTTCCCGCGCGTTTTGCAATCAGCAGCAAAAGTGATTCCCAAGCAAGTAGAGATGCACACCAATTTTTATGTGCGCAACCGCGTGAATGTGCATATCGGCCAGGCATCGTTTGTCGATGCTAACACCGTGAGTCTGTCGCTATTGGATGGCGGTGTTGAAAGTATTTATGCCGAGAAAATTGTGATTGCCACCGGCTCACGCCCTTATCGTCCGGCGGATGTTGATTTCAATCACCCGCGTATTTATGACAGTGACACCATCCTGGAAATGGAGCACACACCGCGGCATATCATTGTTTACGGTGCGGGTGTAATTGGTTGCGAATACGCGTCAATTTTTTCCGGTTTGGGCATGCGCGTTGATTTAATTAATAACCGCGATCGCTTGTTGTCATTCCTCGATGACGAAATTTCCGATGCATTGAGTTACCACCTGCGCGATAGCGGCGTAACCGTTCGCCACGGCGAAGAATATGAAGCGATTGAAGCCAGTGATTGCAGCGTTACTTTATTTTTGAAATCCGGAAAGCGTTTGAAAGCCGACGCGATTTTATGGTGTAACGGCCGCAGCGGTAATACCGATAATCTGAATTTGAGTGCAGCAGGTTTACAAGCGGATCATCGCGGCAATTTAAAAGTGGATGATTGCTATCGCACCCAGGTTGAAAATATTTATGCCGTTGGCGATGTCATTGGCTGGCCCAGTTTGGCAAGTGCGTCCTATGGTCAGGGGCGTGCCGTCACCGGCGGTATTTTTGGCGATCAATGCCAATTGGTGCATGATGTTCCCACCGGAATTTACACGCTGCCGGAGATTAGTTCTGTCGGTAAAACTGAAACTGAATTGACCCAGGCAAAAGTGCCTTATGAAGTTGGCCGTGCATTATTTAAGAATACAGCGCGTGGCCAAATCAGCGGCGATGATGTCGGCATGTTAAAAATCCTGTTTCATGTCGATACCCTGGAGATTCTGGGTGTTCATTGCTTTGGTGCGGAAGCTGCCGAGATTGTTCACATCGGCCAAGCCATTATGAAGCAAACGGGCGAGGGCAATAATATCCATTATTTCCTCAACAACATCTTCAATTACCCCACCATGGCAGAAGCCTATCGAATTGCTGCCCTGGATGGTGTAAACCGCATCAGCCGCCGTTAATCTGGAATTTTTTTGTAGGGGCGCGATTTATCGCGCCCTTTTTATTCGTGTGTTTATTTAATCCGTATCTACGTTTTATTTTTGATATTTTTACTGCGCCGCATTTTCGCTACTATTTTCTGCCGCCGGTGTTGCTGCTGGTTGTGGTTCTGCCAGTTGCGCTTTCGGATGGAAATTCCTCACGCAATGAATCACCGTGTTGCTATCGAAATACACAGTAAATTCCTGATACTTCCAGCGCGAGATAGGTGGTTGCCCCTTTGCCGGTACTTCTTCCAGCGGTTCACCGAATAAACTTTTAACCCGCTCTTTACTCATCCCTTTTGTAGGCGTATCCACGGCCGGCCGGGTTTTGGCTTGTTCCCCAACCGGAATACGGATTTCCTCCGCATGGGCGCATTGAATGTGAAATGCCGTTGCTAGCACTAGCGACAGTGAACAGGAAATAAATTTAATTCGAAACATATTCGCCTCAATGCATTATCGCCCCGGATATTTCAGAATTGCCTGAGGCTTGCTGGAATGATTATTGAAGATATTGCTGCTTCTTCCTGCGTTCAGCCATCTGCGCGCGCATAATTTGCTGGCCAATCAATTGTTGCTGTCCGTCGCTGACGCGATGGAATTTTGCCGCAAGTTGATATTCGCCGGTGTTACTCGGTTCACAACGAATAATTTTGGCAAATAGCACCAGGCCGGCATTGCTGGGCAGGAAAATCAGCCGCAAGGCGATATGGCTATTCATTTCCACGGCACGTGAGCTGCCGAATGCAATACCGCCTTCGCTGAGGTTAACCTGCTTGATGGTTTTGGAGGGGGGGAGGGGTTTTGATTCAGCCATCAGTTGCTGGCTGATAATGTCAATCTTGCGGTTCAGGTTATGCAGGTACTCACCCAGCGCGCGGCTGGTTTCCTTGATTTGATGGAACAGGTGGGCATTGTCATTATCGATTTTGCGCAATTCGGCAAACAGCTTGAGTGACGCGGTATTGGGAAACTGCAATTCCGCTGCGGCGGTATTCGCCGTTATTTCATCGACTTCTTTAAACTCAATGGCGATACTTTCATCAATCCGAAAGTAACTACGGCGTTCGCTCATGACCTGGATCTTCCAAAAACTGTGATGCAGTAAACATAGCACAAGCTGCGCTTGATGTTCAGGTTTCGCGTGAGTCTTATGCGGTTTTGCTTGGGCCTGTGCAGTTTTGCTTGAGCAAAGCAGGCCAATTGGGTTTAATGCGCCCATGCTGAAAAATATCCCTTTTTATATAGGCTTGCGCTACACCCGCGCCAAGCGCCGCAACCAGTTTATTTCCTTTATCAGTGCCTTTTCCCTGATTGGCATGGCGTTGGGTGTTATGGCCCTGATCATTGTGCTTTCCGTGATGAATGGTTTTGATCGCGAAATGAAAGAGCGCATCCTCAATGTGATTCCCCATGGTTTTATCGACCAGCAACCGATGGTTGATGACTGGCAAGCGCTGGCAGAAAAAGTTGATGCACAGCCCGGTGTTATCGCCTCCGCCCCTTATATCCAGAGTTCGGCAATGGTGACCTATGATGGCGGTGTGGAAGCCATCGAATTACATGGCATAGATCCAACAGTGGAAGCAAAAGTATCAGTAGTTGACCAGCACATGATTGTGGGCGATATGGCGCAACTACAACCCGGTGAATACGGGATCGTTATGGGGCGAATTCTTGCCAGCCGGTTAATGCTTGCGCCGGGCGATAAAATCCGTGTGACCTCACCGGAAATTAATATCACCCCGATGGGCGTTTTCACCCGTTCACGCAACTTTGTTCTGGTTGGTGTGTTCGAAGTCGGCGCGCAGGTGGATAGTACGCTGGCATTGATTCATTTGGCCGATGCACAAAAATTCTTGCGGCAAACCGGTGTGCAAGGGCTGCATGTCAAAACCAGCGATTTGTATTCCGCCGGGCCGATTATGAATCAGGTGCGCGCAAACCTGGGCGATAAATTCCGTGTGCGCGACTGGAGCCAAACCCAGGGCAGTTTATTCCAGGCGGTCAAAATGGAAAAAATAGTCGTCGGCTCCTTGTTGATGATTATTATCGCTGTCGCTGCCTTTAATATTGTTTCCAGCCTGGTGTTGATGGTTGCAGATAAACGTTCCGATATTGCTGTGCTACGCACCCTTGGGCTAAGCGCGCGGCAAGTCATGGCGATATTTATTGTGCAGGGCAGTGCGGTGGGATTTATCGGTACGTTTATTGGAGCGATTCTCGGCTGCATCGTTGCACTTGCCTTGACTTCGATTATGGCTGCGCTCGAATCGTTGTTGGGTTTACAAGTGTTTGATCCCGACGTGTATTTTATCGCCCAGTTGCCGTCAGTATTGTTATGGCAAGATGTTGCTGTTATTTGCGGCATTGCCCTTGGCTTAAGTTTTCTCGCAACACTTTATCCCGCATACCGCGCTGCGCAAATTGAACCGGCAGAAGCATTGCGCTATGAATAACTCATTTTTTGTTGATGGTTACCGTTATGAATAACAACAGTCCTGTACTTGAATGTCAGCAGGTCAGCAAACATTACGGTCAGGGGGCGCTGTCGGTCAGTGTGCTGAGCAATGTTAATTTGCAAATATTACCCGGCGAGCGCGTGGCCATTGTCGGTGCATCGGGTTCTGGCAAATCCACGTTGTTAAATATTCTGGGTGGCTTGGATGTGCCTGATCGCGGTGAGGTCTCGGTTGCCAATCAAAATCTGTCGCGCTTGAATGCCGATGAGCGCGGTCGTTTGCGTAATCGCAGTTTGGGGTTTGTTTATCAATTCCATCATTTGTTGCCGGAATTTACGGCATTGGAAAATGTGTCCATGCCGTTACTCATCGGTAAACATTCCATTGCTGAATCCAAAGCGCGCGCGTTGAAATTATTGGAGCGCGTTGGCCTTGCCAAACGTGTCAATCATAAACCGTCAGAACTTTCCGGCGGTGAGCGCCAGCGCGTAGCGATTGCACGCGCATTGGTAACCAATCCTGCGTGTGTGTTAATGGATGAACCGACCGGAAACCTGGATACCCATGCCGCAGAATCCATCCAATCGTTAATGCTGGAATTAAATCGTTCGATAGGTACCAGCTTTGTCGTTGTTACCCATGATCCGCGTTTGGCCGCGCGTATGGATCGCACACTGACATTGACGGAAGGCGAATTGCGCGCAGGCAACTTGTTGGTGACTGGACTTTAATATGTTCAAACGCTACATATTTTTAGTTGGCACTCGCTACGGAATTTCCCGCCGCCACAGTCATTTGGTGTCTTTTATTTCGCGCTTATCGACCGCTGGTTTGGTCATTGGTGTTGCCCTGCTAATTCTGGTGATGTCGATCATGAATGGCTTTGATCGCGAATTGCGTGAAAATATTTTAGGTGTGATGCCGCAGGCCAGTGTGTTGCATCGCCAATCGATTAGTGATCCCGAGTCTTTAATCACCCAGGTTAAACAACATCCGCGTGTCATTGCCGCAACTCCCTTTGTGCAATTGCAGGGGTTGCTGAGTCAAAATAAAGCAGTAGCACCCACGCAAATATTTGGTATTGATCCTGCGCAAGAACACACTACCTCCAAACTTCCGGAATTTTTACCCGCTGGAACTTTAGACGCACTTGCTACAACGCCAGGCGCAATTGTGCTTGGTCGTGGTGTCGCAGAAAAAATCAGCGCAGAAGTAGGGCAGAGCTTGAGTTTAATTATCCCCGCTGAGGGTGGTGCGGCCCCGCGCGTGAAAATCGTTCATGTTATTGCGATTCTAAACACGCATACCGATATCGATAATGGCCTTGCATTGATGGAGTTGCACCAGGCAGCTGAAATTGCCGGATTCCCGGGCCAGGTTTCAGGTGTGCGTTTGAAAGTGGATGATTTATTTGCGGCACCACAAGTGGTGCGCGACATTATGCAAACCTTGCCCGCGGATTACTACGGATCAAGCTGGATGCGCACCCACGGTGGTGTTTACCAATCCATTCAAATGTCCAAAAATATGGTGGGCATGTTGTTGTTTTTAATTATCGCGATTGCCGCGTTCAACCTGGTTTCAACGCTGATTATGGTGGTGGTTGATAAGCAAGGTGATATCGCCATCTTGCGCACCATGGGCGCTTCTACCCTGGAGATTATGGGTATCTTCATGGTGCAAGGTGGTTTGATCGGTTTAATCGGAACCAGCATTGGTTTGGTGATTGGAATTGTCCTTTCTTATTTTGTAACGACTATTGTGCAGGGAATTGAAAAACTATTTGGTATCCAGTTTTTGCATTCCGATGTGTACCCAACTACCTATTTGCCATCGGAAATTGTAGCGAGTGATGTGATTAAAGTTGTGGCGACTGCATTGCTAATCAGTTTTTTTGTTACGCTTTATCCCGCGTGGCGAGCGAGCCGTATCCAGCCCGCTGATGCGTTACGCTACGAATAAAAAATCCCCCGCGATAGCGGGGGATTTAGTGTTTGATTAGTTAGGGTAGAGCGGTTTTAACGTAAGATCTGCATTATTATTTTTTTGTTTGTCCCGTCGCAAATTAGCCAGTATTTGCAATAATTTATCCAGGTCAGGAACCGCGTTCTGGTTGCTAAAAATCGCTTCGTCCAATTTACGTAATTCATCGCCCAGTTCGATATCCCTTGCTCGTTCCGCTACTGAGTTCAATCCATTTAAATCCGGCGCGCGCCAATAAATCCTGCCCCAGTCGATAATTGCTTTGCGTAAGCCGGTCAGTGATTTGTCAGCGAGTTGGCGTTTTACCTCTCCCCATGCCTGGGTTTCAGTTTCCTGCTGTGCGCGCAGAACATGATTGTGGGTATTCCTGTTTGATTCAGTCGCTCGCCGTTGCTGCAAGAATTTAAATGCAAAGAACGCAGCAATCAGTAAAGAAACCAAATTGGTGACATACAGCCACACAGGCGTTTTTTCCACTTGCTGGATTTGCAGTTGATTAGTGTTTGCGCCAGTTACTGCCGAAGTATCTACCGGTTCTTCACTCGTGTTTTCATCAACGCTGGCGATAGTGTTCGGCCCCGTTGTTGCTGGCTGACTGGCTACACCGCTACCAACTTTCAGCGTCACCGCATTTAAATAAGCGGTCTCCATCATCTGGCTATGGTTATTCCACCAGCGAACCTCTGTTTGGGGCAGCGTGAATGTTCCCTCTTTTGTTGGAACTATCGCAATCGTTTCGGTACGGGTACCAACAACACCATCCGGCGATTTTTGATCATCGGTTTGTGCCTGGTCTTTATAAAAAGTAACGCCGTCAATATTGCTAACGTCTAATGGTGTGATTTGCCCGGCTGTTAATCCATCGGCTTTGATCGTAATGGTGCGGGTAACCGGCTCGCCAACTTTTAACGCGCTGATATCCGTGCTCCAATGTTCGCTTAGCTCCAGGCTTTTTGCGGGCATCCAGTTATTGCCGGCTGCTGATGCGGGAGCGGGCAGTATATTAATGCGTTGTTCATCAGTGCGTAACCGTAAAATATTATTCCGGTTGTTGCCGTAGAATCTGTCCCAGATATCGCGCCCACCCTGGTTAACGGAAACCTGGTACAACATACTGGGAATAATTAATTCACCACTTTGCTGCGGGAAAATCGCATAGCGGGTTTCAACCACGGCACCGGGGCGGTTATTAATTTTGGTCTGGTATTGTTTTTCATCTAATTGTACAACCAGCGCGTCTTTTACCTGCATGGGTTGCAACTCAATGCCGGAGAGGCCAACAGTAGTGTACAAACGCAGGGTAACGATAATTTGCTGCTGTACATAAGCCGCATCAACACTGGTTTCTATTTCTACGCTGACATTGTTGTCGCTGTCTTTCGGTTTGCGGCTTTTGCCTTCCACAGTGATTTCAATGGCATCGCTGACCGCACCGTCAATATTGAACGATGGAATTAATAATTTTCCGATGCGTTTTGGTGCCAATGCGATTTTCCATTCCGTGGACGCTTCCATACTGCCATTGACAATACTCATCTGGGTGCCGCTTTGGGTATTCAAAATATCAAAATCTTTTTGCAGTAACTCGTAATCCGGCGACGCGTTAATTTGTTCATCATAACGCAACACCAGTGTGAATGTTTCCTCCAGCCCCAGCGTATCCCTGTCAACGCTGGCGGTCAGGTTTCCGGCGAATACATTCAAGCCTGTTACCATCAGGAGAAAACCAATGCAGCGGCTTAACCATAATTTAATTGTTGAATCTGTCAGTTTCATATTTGCCACCGATCCACCGAATAGTTACCAACGATTCTCCGCACCATTCTCCGGTGCAGACCATTCGCCATTTAATATTTCCTGATTCCGCTTGTAGTGCTCGTAATTAAATTTATTCCGCAATAAACCACCCGGATCATCCGGTACGCGGCGCAGCCATTGCTCCATTGCCTGGCGTTCTTCGGTCGTTAGCCCATCATCCCTGGGTGTTGCTGCCTGCTGTTGTTCTTGTTGCTTATCGTCATTTTCTTTAGCAGTTTCTTCTTTCGCGGCCTGGGCCGCTTTTTCCTGTTCATCTTTTTCGGCAGGATCCTGCTGCTGTTGATCAGCAGATTGTTGATCCTGCTCTTTTTGCTGGTCCTTCTGCGCCTGGTTTTTCATATCCTGCTTTTGTTGTTCCTGATTCTGTTGATCCTGGTTTTGTTGCGATTGGCTTTGATCATCCTGGTTGTTTTGGTTTTTGCTGTCCTGGTTTTGATCATTTGAATCCTGGTTTTGTTGATCACTCTGATCCTTGTTTTGTTGAGCATTCTGCTCTTGTTGGGATTGATCTTGCTTGTCTTTATCTTGCTTATCTTTATCTTGTTGCTGGTCCTGTTTATCTTGCTCGTCTTTTTTCTGGTCAGAATTCTGGTTTTGATCCTGCTGCTGATCTTTTTGTTGTTTAATCAATTCTTCAACGAGTTCGCGGTTCTTTTTTGCGTCAGCCATATCCGGTTGCTTTTTCAAAGCTTCATCGTAGGCCTTGAGTGCTTCAGGTAATTTTTTGGCTTTGGCAAGCGCATTGCCGCGATTATAGTGGGCATCGGCAGTATCAAATTGGGAGTAAGTTTGTGCGGCGCCGGCATAATCACCAGCGCGATATTGCGCGCCCGCCTTCCATTCCGGGTCTTCAAAATTTTGCGCAGCTTCAGTGGAATTGTGTTGTTGTAATTGCTCGTACGCTTGCTGGTTTTTATTTTTCCATAAGTCATCCCAACCAAATGCATAACTCTTGTTTGGCGTTAAGCCGAGCAATGGCAATAACAACAGGCTTAACAATACGCCGCGGCGGAAACAATAAAGCACTATCGGCAAGAGCAACAGTACCAGCCAATGGCCACGGTCATACCAGCTATCAAATTCGCGATCTACCTTTTGGGTTTCCTGTTTTTCCGGTGCTGGCAAATTCATTAAATAATCGATATCGCTACTATTGTTAGTGAGTGTGCGATAGCGGCCGCGCGTTTGTTTGGCAAAACGTTGCAATTCGCCAGCGTCAAGTTGGGTCGTAATTATGTTGCGTTTGCCATCGCGCACAAACCCCCCTTTGGCGCTGGGAATTGGCGTTGGTTCCATGCCGCCAACGCCCATAATGGATAAGCGGTATTGGCTGTTTTGGTTCATGGTTTCAATGATGCGCGATTGGGCCGCAGCGATTACCCCGTCAGTGATGAGCAATAAATCGCCCTGGGGAATTCCTGCATCTTTTAACAACTTTAAACCGCGCTCCACCGCCGCTTCAGTATTGCTACCTTCTGCGGGCATTACATTGGGATGCAGAGCGGGAATAATATTGATGATAGTTTCCACATCATCGGTCAATGGTGTTACTACATGCACATCGCCGGCATAAACCAGCAGGGCAGTTTGGCCGTCTTTGCGTTCGCGTAACAAATCAATCATTTTCAAGCGCGCGCGCACCAGGCGTGAAGGTTTCAGGTCTTCACTCATCATGGATGGTGAGAGATCCAGCATTATCACCAGCGCTTGCTGGTTTTTTTCTACCGAGACCGGCAATTTTTCCCATGTGGGACCTGCTAATGCAAGGCAACCAATAATCCAGCTAAATAACAACGCAATTAATTGCCAGGGTTTGATGCGGGTTGTTTGTCCATCCAATAAATATTTTAATAATTCGGGCGCTACCATTTGTTGCCACTGGCGCGCGGTGTGTTTTTGATACCAAAGCAATAGCGCGAGCACCACCACCGGAATCAGCGCTGATAACCAGAGCGGGCGCAAAAAATGAAACTGGCTGCTGATTAAATCCAGATTATCCATTAATTGACCTCCGCCTTGTTTTGAGGGGGCGTGTTGGTGCGGGCATTGTTAGCAACCTGGCCGGTAATACGGCCTTGCCACCAATGCAGGGCGGCAATTGCCAGACTCAGTAAAAATGCAAATGCCAGCGGCCAATAAAACAATGTTTGCACCGGGCGAAATTTTTCCGCTTCAATTTCGATGGGTTCAAGTTTATCCAGCTCGTGATGAATCTGATCCAGCTCTTCCAGGTTGCGCGCGCGGAAATATTTACCACCGGTTTTTTCAGCAATGGCAATCATTGTCGGTTCATCCAGATCGCGCGATGGATTAACCGTGCGTGAGCCGAACAAACCGGGTACCTCCATGGATTCGGCCCCGAACGCAATTGTATAAATTTTAATATTGGCTTTTTGTGCCAGTTCAGTCGCTTTATCGGGCGCGAGCACGCCGGCAGTGTTGGCGCCATCTGTCAATACAATCAACACGCGGCTGGCATCGGGACGGTCACGCAGCCGTTTTACCGCGAGGGCAATGGCGTCGCCAATCGCCGTTTCACGTCCGGCAAAACCAATTTGCGCTTCCTGCAATAATTCATTGACGGTTTGGCGATCATACGTCAGCGGCGCCTGCAAATAAGCCTGGGCGCCGAATAAAATCAATCCAAGGCGATCAGCATTGCGGCGCACCACAAAATCGCCAATTACTTTTTTGACGGCCATCAGGCGATTAATACGCTGGCCGTTCAACGCCATATCCATTTGTTCCATACTGCCGGAAATATCCACCGCCATTAATAAATCGCGGCCGCTGGAGGGCATACTCATCGGCTCCCCAACCCATTTCGGGTTGGTGGCAGCAAATAGACAGCTTAACCAAATAGCCCAGAGCGCAAACAATTTTGCCGGGCGTCTGCCGATGCTTAAACGGTTATGCCGTTCCAGTTGGCTGGCATGTTGGTAAAAAGGAACACGCAAGGCGGCTTCAACACGTTTTTTGGGTGCGATGAATTTCATCGCCAGCGGCAATGGTGCAAGCAGTAATAAATAAGGCCATTGCATTTCAAACATGGTTAGCCTCCACCACCGCTTTAACCGGTTTGGGTGCGGGCAATTTTTGGCGGTAATTGCGATGTTGCAATAACCAGGCGCGGCAAAGATGATAAAGCGCGGTTGCATCCACCTGCGGATCTTTTTGGTAGCTGGCGGTTAATAATTGCTCGCCAACTGCTGAATTGAATTGCATCGCCGGATTGGGGCATACGCGGTCCAGCCACTCCAGCCATGCCTTGCCTTTAATACTGGCGTTAAAAGTTTTCGGATGCGCCGTTAATGCAGTACGACGCAAAAGAACACTGATTTCATGCAGGAATGCCGTGGCATTTTTAGTATGTTGATAATGTGAATAAATGTTCTCCAATTCCTGTTGCGCCAGTGTGCGATAGTGATTTTGCGTGAGGCGACGGCGCCATAAAAAAATAAAAATCAGCGCAACGGCCAATAAGGCAAGGATCGCCCACCAACCGGGCGCTAACGGCCACCAGCTGACGGAATCCGGTAAATGAATATCAGCGAGCTGATCGAGTGGTGATTGGTTAGGTTGCATAATTAGTTGTGCATCCGCAATTCAATTATTTTTTTCGGCCAAAGGCTTTGCGCAAGCCGTCCTGGATATCATCATCCGTTGCATAACTCAGCAAGGGAATACGCAAGCGTTTGCATACTTGTGCCAGTGCATCCAGATGGTGGTCGAATTGGAGTTGGTAGGCTTGTTGAAAGGTTTTTTCGTTGGCCGCCAATTGCAAGCGCTCGCGGCCATTGCTGATTGTCAGCGGCGCGTTGCTGATTAATTGGCGTTCGAGTGGATCATAAATATGGATGAGCGTGACATCGGTATGGCGTGCAAGCTCAAACAATTGTTGCTCGCACGCGGCGTCCACATCGTGGAAATCACTGATAATAAACAGCGCACAACCCGGTTTGGCGATACGGCGTGCATCGGCCAGGATGTTATGCAATTGGTTGGGGCGTTGGTTGCCTGTCGGTTCCGGTGCTATGGGTGATTGCAGGCGATGGTTGTAATCCTGCAATTGATGCATCAATTCCAATACGGCATGTTTGCTGCGGCGCGGGCGTACATCGCGTTGATCGTAATCGCCAAATACCAATGCACCTAATCGATCACCATTCGCGAGCGCGGCCCAACTTAATAGCGTTGCGATATGCGCACCCAATACCGATTTAAAACAGCGATGGCTGCCGAAAAATAACGGCGAACGTTGGTCCACCAACATAAACACCGGGCGTTCGCGTTCTTCATGGAAAACTTTGGTATGGGTAACCTGGGTACGCGCGGTAACTCGCCAATCGATAGAGCGAATATCATCGCCCGGTTGATACAGGCGCACTTGTTCAAAATCCATTCCGCGTCCGCGAAAACGGGTGCGGTCACCGCCGGATAACAAACTGCGTGCCGGCTGGTGGGCAAAAAGTTTCAGGTCCTGCGCTGCAAAGCGGCAGCGCAACAGTGCACTTAATTCGGTGTAGGCGCCGCGGGGATTTACATCGTGCTGCAATTCATTCATAGCTATTTGCTCGCCCTTCAGGTGCAATTGAATGGGAAATCAGCATCAATCAAATCAGCTTAGCGGGACGGCGGCTAATAATTTATCAATGGCGTGGTTGGGTGTAGTCCCCGTTGCTTCCGCTTCAAAACTTAAAATCAAACGGTGACGCAGGACATCATGCGCAACGGCTTGTACATCATCGGGGCTCACAAAATCGCGGCCATTCAACCAGGCATGGGCGCGGGCACAACGATCCAGCGCGAT
Source organism: Gammaproteobacteria bacterium (assembly GCA_021151835.1). GTDB lineage: Bacteria > Pseudomonadota > Gammaproteobacteria > Pseudomonadales > Cellvibrionaceae > Cellvibrio. Next base: position 96,007 of record JAGKWO010000017.1, on the reverse strand, counting down.
AGTGGCACGCGGGCTTGCACCGTATTCGATAAGTTGATCCAGGTCTTCGGAATAGTGGCCGGGGCGGCGGGTCGCATTGATTAAATGGACAATGTAATCCTCAACCGACTCCGCCATATGGATCGCCAGGATTTCCTTGCGCGCAGTATCAATAGTTGACTGGCTGATCACCGCGGGTTTACTCACCGCAATCGCCGCCGCTTCATTGCGTGCGAGTTGCAGGATGCGGCGTTCAGCATCCAGGCTCGGGTAATCCACAATCACATGCAACAAGAAGCGGTCGAGCTGCGCTTCCGGCAACGGGTAGGTGCCTTCCTGTTCAATCGGGTTCTGGGTTGCCATCACCATAAACAGACCGGGCAGCGGGTAGGTCTTGCTGCCCACACTCACCTGGCGCTCGGCCATGGCTTCGAGCAACGCCGATTGCACTTTGGCCGGCGCGCGGTTGATTTCGTCGGCCAATACCAGGTTATGGAAAATCGGGCCGGGCTGGAATTCAAAGCGGTTTTGTTCGGGGCGATAAATATCAGTGCCGGTCACATCGGACGGTAAAAGGTCCGGGGTGAACTGGATGCGATGGAAATTTCCTTCAATGGCTTGCGACAGCGTTTTGATCGCTTTGGTCTTGGCCAGGCCAGGGGCACCTTCTACCAGTAAATGGCCATCGGCGAGCAGGGCGATCAACAGGCGCTGGATCAAATGCTCCTGGCCGATAATTTGATCGTTGAGCCAGGTGTTAAGCGATTGAATTTGTTGATAAGCCTGCATATTCGCGCAATTCCCCTTTAGCTGATAAACCGGCAATGAATTGAATTGGCCGGGCGGTGTCTTGAATTATTGATGCTGCACCTGCTGATGTGCCGCTACTACTAAATTAATGTGCTAACGCACATGGCGTCTAACCTGACATCGGTAGTGCGCTGGATAGACTGCCCAATCTGGAGTCAGTTCCTTGTGATTTCAACTGTTTAGCAGAAATTTCGACTAATCTTTAAAGCAGTTCCCACGAACATGCGTTTCTGTTCCCCTAAGGAGACAAGGCAATGAATAGCCCCTTGGTAAGCCAGCACAAACTTGCCGAATTTCTGGATGAATTTCATAGCTACGCCGCACAAAAATTATCCGTCACCGAGCTGGAGCAAGTACAGAACCTGGCACGCCGGTTTTTTAACCATTATCCATTGCAGGAGTTAATCGGGCGGCGCCTGAGTGATGTCTTTGGTGCGCTCTACCAGTGGTGGCAATTTATCCAGAATTATGAGGGACAGGAACCAAAGTTGCGCCTGTTCAATCCCTCCCTCGCTGAAGATTCATGGGTTTGCCCGCACACCGTCGTCGTGGTGCTGCAAAAAGATATGCCCTTTCTGGTCGATTCGATTCGCATTGAATTAAACCGGCGCAACATCGCCATCTACAGTATCAAAAGCACGGTGTTGACCTTGGCACGTGACGACAATCATCAATTAATTGAACTGGGCAATGGCGATAAAGGAATTGAATTAAGTACCGTGCAAAGCGCGCGCAAGGAAGCGTTGATTGTCATGGAGATTGGCGCACATACCAATCCGCAAGAGCTGGCGGCTATCAGTACCAGTTTGCGCGGGATTTTACGTGAGGTGGAGCGCGTGGTTGCAGATTACCAACCGATGCGTGCCGCAGCGCTGGCAGCCGAGCAAAATTTAAATCATGCGGTGCATGCCCCGGCGGCGGCAACTATCCAGGAAAGCAAAACTTTTTTGCATTGGCTTACCGAAGATAATTTTACATTTCTCGGCTATTCCGAATACGAATTCCGCGAAGTTGATGGAAAAAAAACCTTGTTTGAAATCCCGGAACAACGCTTGGGTATTTTCGCGCTACGTACCAGCGCCGCCCCAAAATTGGCGGCGGAGTTTTTTAATGAAGGGATGGCCCGTTTTCATTTGGTGCCACAGGTTATTACCTTTTCCAAATCCTCCAACCGCGCGCGGGTCCATCGTTATGCGTATTCCGATTATGTAATTGTCAAACGGTTTAATCCCGCCGGCGAGGTAATCGGCGAGGCGCGTTTTCTCGGGTTGTATACCTCGGCTGTCTATCTAATGAATACCAGCGATATTCCGCTGATATCAACCAAGGTGGCGAATGTCTTCACTCGTACCGGTCTGGATGAAAACAGCCATGACGGCAAAAATTTTCGCCAGTTGCTGGAAACCTTTCCGCGCAACGAATTATTTTTAAGCAGCGGTGCGGAGCTTTATGAAACGCTGGTTGGTGCAGCGAGCATCAATGAGCGCTCCATGGTGCGGTTGTTTATGCGGCGCGATCCATTCGGGAAATTTATCAACTTCATTATTTACGTTCCCCGCGATTATTTTTCCACCAAAGTGCGTTTGCAAATCCAGGAATTAATCGGCGATGCGATTGGTTCCCATGAGTGTGAATTCACCACCTACTTTTCGGAATCGATTCTCGCACGGGTTTATCTGGTATTCAAAATCGATGGCGCCATGCCAGCGCAGATCGATGTGGAAACCCTGCAAGCCGGTATCGTTAATATCACTCGCTCCTGGGAAGATTATTTGCATACCGCATTGCTGGAAGCGCACGGGGAAGAGGTGAGTTCGCAATTGTTGCGCGATTATCGCGAAGCGTTTTCCCCGTCTTACCAGGAGAAATACGATGCACGCACAGCGGTGCAGGATATTCATTCCATCGCCGAGTTATCGGAACGGCAATCAATTGCATTGAGTGTGTATCATTCACTGGCAAATGAAAAAGCATCGTTTATCCAGTTTAAAATTTTTCACCGCGAACATACGCTGGCACTATCCGATGTAATTCCGGTGCTGGAAAACCTCGGGTTCAGGGTGGTCAGTGAAAGTGCTTACGATATCCGTACCAAAAAAGGCGCCGTTATCTGGTTGCATGATTTTAAACTCGTGCATCAATTTTCCACCACCATTGATTTGCATGCGATTAAAAACCAGTTTATGAGTGCTTTTGCTGCTATCTGGAACGGCAATGCCGATAGCGATGCATTCAATGCATTGATTACTACCGCGGGCCTGGATTGGCGTGAAGTGGTGATGTTGCGCGCTTACGCCGGATACATGCATCAAACCCTGTTTCCGTTTAGTGCCGGTTATATGGCGGTGGCACTTACCAACCAGGCGACACTCACGCACAAACTGGTTGAATTTTTTGCACTGAAATTTGATCCATCCCTGGTTGATGACTCTACCCCTGATCGAATCGAAAAATTGCGCGCCGATATTGCGCAACGCCTGGATGCCGTAGTGAACCTGAATGATGATCGGATTATTCGCCGGTTCCTGGCGCTGATCGATAATACTTTGCGCACGAATTTTTACCAGCAGGATGCGCAGGGGCAAGCGAAATCCTATTTGTCCCTCAAGTTTTCGCCGCGCCAATTAAGTGAAATACCGGCACCGCGTCCCTTGTTTGAAATCTTTGTGTACTCACCGCGAATGGAAGGTGTGCATTTGCGCACCAGTAAAGTCGCGCGCGGCGGGTTGCGCTGGTCGGATCGCTTGCAGGATTACCGGACCGAAGTATTGGGTTTGGTGAAAGCCCAGCAAGTGAAAAATGCGGTGATAGTTCCGAGTGGTGCCAAAGGGGGCTTTGTCTGCAAAAAAATGCCGGCAAATGCGACGCGCGAACAACAGCAAGCGGAAGGTATTGCGTGTTATCAATTATTTATCCGCGGCCTGCTGGATTTAACCGATAACCTGGTTGATGGCAGTATTCGCGCCCCCGAAAACGTTGTTCGCTACGATGATAATGATCCTTACCTGGTGGTCGCTGCTGATAAAGGCACTGCAAGTTTTTCCGATATCGCCAATGCTATTTCAGCGGAGTACAACCATTGGCTGGGCGATGCATTTGCATCGGGAGGCAGCCAGGGATATGACCATAAAGGCATGGGAATTACTGCGCGTGGCGGCTGGATTTCAGTACAACGCCATTTCCGTGAAAAAAATATTGATGTGCAGGCGCAATCCATTTCAGTGCTGGGCATTGGCGATATGGCGGGCGATGTATTTGGCAACGGCATGTTGTTATCCAATGCGATTCAATTGGTCGCTGCATTTAATCACCAGCATATTTTTATCGATCCCAACCCGGACCCTGTTGCCAGTTTTGCGGAGCGGCAACGGTTATTTAAATTGCCCAAATCCACTTGGGATGATTATGACAAAGCGCTCATCAGTGAAGGCGGTGGTGTGTTTAATCGCAATGCAAAATCAATTGTCCTTACACCGCAAATGCGCACGCGTTTTGTGCTGGATGCTGCCAGCCTGACACCGACCGAATTAATCAATGAATTATTAAAATCGCCGGTCGATTTAATCTGGAATGGCGGAATTGGCACCTACGTGAAAGCCAGCACGGAAGGTCATGCCGACGTCGGCGATAAGGCGAATGACAGTTTGCGTGTTAATGGTAGCGAATTGCGGTGCAAGGTATTCGGTGAAGGTGGCAACCTGGGCATGACCCAGCGCGGTCGTATTGAATATTGTTTAAATGGTGGCGCTTGCAATACCGACTTTATCGATAATGCCGGCGGTGTTGATTGTTCGGACCATGAAGTTAATATAAAAATTTTATTGAATGAAATTGTTGCCAATGGTGATTTAACCCCGAAACAACGCAATCAATTGTTATTTGATATGACCGATAACGTCGCGCAATTGGTGTTGCATAATAATTTGCGCCAAACCCAGGCCATTAGCGTGGCGCAATCTGAGGCATTAAAACGCAGTGCTGAATATCGTCGCTTTATGAATGCGTTGCAAGCCTCCGGGCGCTTGGATCGCAAACTGGAATTTTTACCGAATGATGATGTGTTACTTGAACGACAAACCCACAACAAAGGCCTGACCCGGCCTGAATTGGCGATTTTAATTTCTTATGCCAAAGCCGTATTGAAAGAAGATTTGACCAACTCCGATCTGGTTGATGACGAATATATGGCGAGTTTTATTGAAACGGCATTTCCACACAAAATTGCCCAACTATTTCCGCTGGCGTTGCGCAATCACCGCCTGCGGCGTGAAATTGTTGCCACGCAAATCGCCAACGATATGGTGAATACTATGGGTATCAGTTTTGCGCAGCGTTTGATGGAATCCACAGGAGCCAGTGCGGCAGATGTGGCCAAAGCTTATGTCATTGCGCGCGATATTTATGCGATGCCGGCATTTTTAGGCGCGCTGGATGATGCTACTCGCATCCCCGGTGAATTACAGTTGCAATTGATCAACGACATGATGCGTAAAATCCGCCGCGCCACGCGCTGGTTTTTGCGCAATCGCCGCAGTTATTTAAACCCGGCGAGTGAAGTGGAATTGTTTGCCCCGGGCATGCGCCATATCAACGAACATTTGCCGCAATTATTGGTGGGGGATGCGCTGGAAGAATGGCAAGCAAACTCGCAAAAATTGCGCAATTTGGGTTTGCCCGATGAATTGGTGAAACGGGTTGCGCATCCTGCCGATTTGTATTCCGGTTTGAGCGTGGTTGAAGCGGCGCGCATTGCCAACCAGGATATCAACGAACTCGCGCAAATTTATTTTGCGTTGGGTAATTACTTGAGCTTGCCCTGGTTTGCCAACCAGATTTCCAATTTGCCCGTGGATAATTTCTGGCAAGCCATGGCACGCGAAACCTATCTGGGCGACCTTGAATCGCAATTGCGCAGTTTAAGTGTGTCGTTGATCCGTTTTAAAGATGAAGCCTTGAATCTGGGCGAATTAATCCAGCGCTGGAGTGAACAACATAAATTATTAATCGCGCGCTGGAAAGCGATGGTCAATGAATTACAGGCTGTCAATGGAACTGATTTCGCAATGATTGCAGTTGCCTTGCGTGATTTACTGGATCTGGCGCAGGCGAGCCAGCATTGCGAAGGTCTGGATTCGTGCCCAATTGAGTGAGCAGGATAAATATTTTTCATTCCTTGAAGGATTTAATGTATGTCAATGTTATTGCAGCCGGCAGTTAGCCTGGCAAACCGTATGTCTTTTTCGGCCAAACTGACTTGTGTGGTGTTGATTTTTTTGTTGCCTTTTTTATGGCTGCTCATTAAACAGTTACACCAGCACCGGCAAGCAATTGATACTGCTGAAGGCGTTGAACATGGAGTAACTCTGGCATTGGCCATCAAACCCCTGGCGTTGGATCTGGCCAAGCACCGGGGAACCATGGCGCAATATTTAAATGGTGCGACTGATAAAGCGGATAGTTTACGTACGATAGAAACTGCTTTGGATAAGCAATTACAACAGGTATCTGCCGAGGTGCAAGCTCTCGGCGATATTGCCAATGTATTTGCCAGCATCAATAGCAATTGGCAGTCCCTGAAAGTGGATGTTATTGCACCGGATGCGGAAAAAAGTTTCGGTGCCCACACCGAGTTAATTGAAAAAGTCCATCAAGCCCTGGTACAGGTTGCAGATTATTATGATATTGAGTTGCTGGAGACTCGCGATCAATATTATTTAATGCAATTGGTGTTATTTCAGGTTCCGGAGCTGCAGGAACTGTTGGGCCAATTGCGAGGCAAGGGCGCTGGTGCGCTAACCGATAAGAATATTACCCCTGAGGAGCGCGCAACATTAACCGGGTTGCGTTATGGCATATTGAATATTGAGGGCAGTGTTAAACAGCAAGTTGATATGCTTTACAGTGATCCTGGATTGAAAAATTATTTTTCCAATGCCTATTCCGCATTTGAGCGCAGTATGCAGTCACTGGATGTCGTGCTCAACCAGCAACTGCTTACTCCCGATCAGCCAACGACTGACAATACCCTGTTTTTCAACAGCGTAACGGAGGTTATCGATACGCTCGGTATTTTTGATCAGCAAGCGAGTCAGTTGTTATTAAAAAAAGTGGAACAATCCCGTTCGGACGAATTGCATGCGATGTGGTTGATCATTATTTTTTCCTCAGTTTGTATGGTGCTGGGTTGTTACATGGCCTTTGGCATTTTGCGCGCGCTGAACATTAGTGTGCAGCAAGTAAACAGTGCTGCCCAGCAGTTGAAAGCAGGGGATTTTTCCCGTGATATCCGTGTCAATAGCCGCGATGTTATCGGGGAGGTCGCCAGCAATTTATCGGCCATGGTGCAACAGGTTTCCAATTTAATTATTGCTATCCAGAATTCGGCAAATGATGTGAATAAACTTTCAATTGAATTGCAAACAGTAACCGATAGCACGAAAGTCGAGCTGGATCAACAGAACAACCAAACCCAGCAATCCGCATCTGCTGCCACTGAAATGGCAGCGACTGTTCGTGAGGTTGCGCGTACCTGTGTCGATACCAGTTCGGCAACGGATGTTGCGCGCGATATTGCCCGCGAAGGTCAAAAAAAGGTAAACGATGCAATCCAGATGATTAATCGTTTGGGGAATGATGTAAGCCAGGCTAAAAATATTATTTCGCAGTTGCAAAGTGATGTCACAGATATCAGCGCGGTATTGGAAGTTATCCGCAGCATTGCCGAGCAAACCAATTTGCTTGCATTAAATGCTGCGATTGAAGCGGCGCGCGCAGGTGAACAGGGAAGGGGCTTTGCGGTAGTGGCTGATGAAGTGCGCTCACTGGCCCGGCGTACGCAAGATTCCACGGCGGAAATTAAAACAGTGATTGAAAAATTACAGACTCGCGCGGCGACCGCTGTCGATATTATTTTGCAAAGCTTTCACGGTTCCCAGCAGTCCGTGCAAAGTGCTGCCAGTGCTGGTGAATCTTTACAGCAGATTGTGCAAAATGTTGAAATGCTGCGCGATTTAAATACCCAGATTGCAACGGCTGCGGAAGAGCAGGCAACGGTTGCGGAAGAAATGTCCCGTTCAACTCGCGAATTGGGTAATTCTGCAGAGAATATTCTGGGGCAAGTGGAACAAACGTTGGGCTTTAGTATAACGATGCGGCGTAGCGCCAGCCAATTACTTGAAAATACCTTGCAATTTAAAACCTGAGCCACTGCGAATTCGATACAAGCTATTTAAGATGCAAGCTATGCAAATAGATACCAGGTGAATTTTGAAAAGCATTATTGTAAATATCGCGATTTCCGCTGACGAGTTCCAGCGATTATATGAGGGCAATGTGAAAACAGTTTTTGCACACAGCATTGATGGTCGCAGCATTCGCTTTCCCGCTGGAATACTGCGGCCGTTTGTATTGCATACCGGCGTGCGCGGAACCTTTGAAATTGAATTTGATGAGGACAATCGCTTTAAAACCATTAAACGTTTGGGGTGATTTGAGGGCGCTAATCCAGTAAACTTGCGCCCTGAAATTTTTTGATCGTTATGACTGACCGCAAGGGCCCTCCATGTATCACCATATTCGCGATTTATTATTCCGCCTGGATGCTGAAACTTCCCATGAACTGAGCCTGGATATGCTGGGTGCTGCCGAGCGCTTGCATCTGCTGGGGCTGCTTACCAAGCCGGTTCCCAGCAATCCGGTCAATCTCTGGGGCCTGACCTTTGATAACCCGGTGGGGCTTGCCGCTGGCCTGGATAAAAATGGCGATTATTTCAACGCGCTCGGGGTATTGGGGTTTGGTTTTGTCGAGATAGGAACCATCACTCCACGCCCGCAGCCGGGTAATCCGCAACCGCGTTTGTTTCGTATCCCTGAAGCCCAGGGCATTATCAATCGCATGGGATTCAACAATAAGGGCGTGGATCATCTGGTTGCGCAGGTTAAGAAGCGCCGCTACAACGGTGTTCTGGGTATTAATATCGGCAAGAACGCCACGACACCGGTGGAAAATGCCGTCGATGATTACTTGATCTGCTTGCGTAAAGTCTATGAACACGCGGATTACATCACCGTAAATATTTCCTCTCCCAACACCCCTGGCCTGCGTAATTTGCAGTTTGGTGATTCCCTGTCGCAACTGTTAGCGCCGCTCAAAAAAGAGCAGGGCTTATTGCAACAGGCGACTGGCAAGCAGGTACCGCTGCTGGTGAAAATTGCGCCGGATATGGATGAAAGTGAAATAGCCCAGGTTGCCGGTATATTGATTCAAGAAGGGATGGACGGCGTTATCGCCACCAACACCACTATCAGTCGCGCCTGTGTCGAGGAATATGAAAACGGCGGTGAGGCTGGTGGCCTGAGTGGCTTACCGGTACGCGATAAAAGTACCTGGGTAATTCGCACCCTTAACAGTTGCCTGGGCGGGAAATTACCCATTATCGGTGTGGGCGGTATTTTTGATGCGGCCAGTGCCGCTGATAAAATCCGCGCGGGTGCCAGCCTGGTACAGGTTTATAGCGGCTTTATCTACGAAGGCCCGGCATTGATTCAAGCGGCCGCCCAAGGTGTTGCCAGTTATCAAAAAGGTATCTGAACCAGCATTCGTATTGGTGATGCAGAAATGACGAGGCCCGCATTAGCGGGCTTATTTCATTCAATAATGATGATGTAAAAAAATACCCTTTAACAAATGCGCGTTCTGTTTGGTCACGTTTTTGACGTTTCATCAGTTATTGCACCTCTAGTTTGTGGATTATCGTTGAAGCGGTCTTGCGATGGTTTTGGGTGTTGCACCTCCTTCTCTTCGGGGACAGGTTTTGGGAGTACACCAGATTTAACCGGTGCCGTGAACGATTAAATTCTTATACCCAAGCCATTCTATATGGCATATCGGCCTAGCCGTTTTATTTGACAATATTATGAACGTCACCTTGGTTTAGTCAGGCGCCATTCATGAAAGTTCACTCTGGAATACAAATGATTCATCAATACTTTGCGACTTGTCCAAAAGGGCTTGAAGGCCTGCTTAATACCGAACTCCAGCAGTTGGGAGGCGATGATATTCGCGAAACGGTGGCCGGTGTTTATTTTTCCGGCGATATAACAATGGCTTATCGCGCTTGCCTGTGGTCGCGGCTGGCTAACAAAATCCTGCTGCCACTGGCCAGTTTTGAGGCCGAATCCCAGGAGGCGCTTTACGATGGCGTGCGTGAAATTCGCTGGGAGGAACACCTGAGTCCAAGCGGCAGCTTGCTGGTGGATTTTATCGGCACCAACGACACCATCCGCAATACCCAATTCGGTGCCCTGAAGGTAAAGGATGCGATTGTAGATTGCCTGCGCGACTTTAGCGGCGAGCGCCCGTCTGTCGCCAAGCGTGATCCTGACTTGCGTGTGAATGTTCGGCTCGCCAAAAATAAAGCAATTGTCAGTATTGATTTGTCGGGCGATAGCCTGCATCGCCGTGGTTATCGCGTAAAACAGGGTAGTGCGCCGATGAAGGAGAATCTGGCCGCAGGAATTCTGATTCGTGCCGGCTGGCCCGACATTGCCGCGCAAGGCGGTGCATTGCTGGATCCGATGTGTGGATCGGGCACGATTCTGGTTGAAGCAGCATTGATTGCCGCCGATATTGCGCCGGGTTTATTGCGTGGCAGTTTTGGTTTTGAGCGCTGGTTAAACCATCGCAACGATATTTGGCTGGAATTGCGCGAAGAAGCCTTCGTTCGCAAAAAAGCGGGCTTGGCACAAGAAAATTTACCCGAGATACGCGGCTACGATGCTGATGTAAAAGTAATTCGCGCGGCAGAAGAAAATATTGTTAGTGCAGAACTGGATCATTGGTTGCGAGTGAGTCGCAAAGAATTAAAAGACTTCGTAAAGCCCACGCATAAAGCCATGGATTTCGGTTTGGTGATTAGCAATCCGCCGTACGGCGAGCGCCTGGGGGAAATTGAATCGCTGAAATTATTGTATGCCCATATGGGTGAACGTTTGCGCAATGAATTCCAGGGGTGGCGCGCTGGTGTGTTTACCGGCAATCCGGAACTGGGCAAGCAAATGGGTTTGCGTGCGGATAAAAAATATAAATTTTTTAACGGCACTATCGCCAGTGAATTATTGATGTTCACTATCAGCAGCGAAGCGTTTGTGCAAAGCCGTGTTGAGCAGGATGCGCGCTTTAGTAAAAACGATGAAGAGCGCAACGCCGCTGAGCAAAAAGTAAAAATCGAACATAAAAAAGAGCGCGAAGCCGCATTAAGTAACGGCGCGCAGATGTTGGTAAACCGTTTGCAAAAAAACCTTAAGCAACTGGAAAAATGGGCGAAGAAAAACGACATCAGTTGTTATCGTTTATACGATGCGGATATGCCGGAATATTCTGCGGCAATTGATATTTACCGCGGCCAAACCCAGCCTAATCGTGCCCCACAGTTGTACGCCCATGTACAGGAATATGCAGCGCCGAAATCCGTCGATGAAGAGCGTGCAGCCGCACGTTTTGCGGAAATCGAACAGGCGGTACCGTTCGCGCTGGATATCCCGGATGCCAATATCAGTTACAAACAACGCCGTCGCAACAAGGGCAGCAATCAATACGAAAAACTGAGTGAGCGCCCAACCGGCGATTTGTTCAGCGTGCAGGAAGGCCAGGCCAAATTGCATATCAATATGTGGCAATACCTGGATACCGGTTTGTTCCTGGATCATCGCCCGGTGCGTTTGCTGATTGCGGAAATGGCAAAAGACAAACGCTTTTTAAATCTGTTCTGCTATACCGCTACGGCGAGCGTGCATGCTGCTATGGCGGGTGCGCGTTATACCGTAAGTGTGGATATGTCCAATACCTACCTGAACTGGGCGCGCAAAAATTTTGCGTTGAATGGTTTAAGTGAATCACGCAATCGCCTGGAGCAAGCGGATTGTTTGAAATGGCTGGAAGAAAACGATCAACAATATGATTTGATCCTGCTCGATCCCCCTAGCTTCTCCAACTCCAAACGCATGGAAGATGTGTTGGATGTACAGCGTGACCATGTAGGTATGATTCACAATGCCATGCGTTCACTGGCGGAGGGCGGAACCCTGATTTTTTCCAATAACTTGCGCAGTTTTAAATTGGATAGCGACGCGCTAAATGCTTATACGATACACGATATCAGCGGGCGCACTATTGATGAGGACTTCAAGCGCAATCCCAAGATTCATCAGTGCTGGTTGATTACGCATTAATAAATGGAAGCTTGTTATGATCAATGTAAATCTTGATGGCGAAAGTCTATTGATTATTAAAAATGCCTTGTCGTCTGGTATTTATGGCTCAATTGATGACGTCGTTACGGAAGCATTAATCTTGCTTCAAGAAAAAAATATAAAACTTGAGCATTTAAAAATGCATTTGCTACAAGGCGCTGAGCAGGCTTCGAGAGGTGAATTTGTCGATGATTTCTCTATTGATAAACTCCTCCTCGACTTGGATGCTGGTCAATGATATCGACTCATCATGAAACATAATGCCTGGGTAGGATTCGTGCTTTTTCTGTTGATGAAGCCAGCATTTGCTGGCCAATTCTGCTTCGCCCTAGCGGAGACTTACTACGAACAAGTTTATTGCCAGCTCCAGGCAAAAGCGCAAACTAAAAATTTACCCTCGTTTAATCAATTCAAAAAAAACAATGAGCAAGTGCAAGCATCGCTGCTAAAACGGCCAGCTGAGCGCAATGGTATCAAGTTGCCCTTGCCAATAAAAAAGCCTCCGGTAGCAGCAGAAACCAGATTGGCGGTTATGGAAACCAGCGTAACAACAAAAGCCACGCCTGCCATTACTCAAAAACCAACCGTTCAAATAGCAAGAGCGGAACCGATAGCGGCTATTCACCGTGCTGCTCCAATAGTCGACAATATTTTTGGTTGCGAGTTGATTTCCAAACAGTTGCAGTGCAGTAATGGTGTTTTCACACTGGTTGGTAATAAATCAAATCAGCGGCTCACAAAATCGGCATTGACGGCTGAAAATAAAATGGATTTGCCTGTTTATAAAGATGGTGCAGCCAATCAGTATTTAACGCGTGCTTACCAGCAATATATTGTCAAAATGTGTGAGATAGGTTTGTGCGGGGTCACTATGACTTTTGGAAAATTTACCTATCTTTATCAGGATATCAAGAGTAAGGGGCTGGACTTTGCGCAGCGCTTTGAAACTATGTATAGCTTCCTGAAAAAAGATAAAGCCAGTATGGGTGTCAGCGAATCGACTGTAATGCCGCAAGGGTTAATAGCAGGTGATTGCAGTCCATTAGGCGATAGATATTATGTTTGTGAAAAACAGGGACGAAATTTTATTTTTACGCGGCAGTAACAAATTTCATCGGGCTGAGTCTATAACTCATCTTGCCAACTTACAGTGAGGTCGCCATGTTGATTAAAAGTCCCTCCGATATTCCTTCCTCCGAAATAACTCCGGAAAGCATTTATAATTCCCGCCGCGAATTTATGCGCGGTACCATGAGTGCGGCCGCATTGGGTGTTGGTATCGCTGCTGCTCCGGATTTGCTGGCGGCGCCCAGCCAGGTTGTTGATAAGGATTTGCCCGGGCCTGATTGGTTAAAACAACAGATTGCTGCTGCCAAAACCAATCAGGAAAAAATCAGCGAAAACCTGACACCTTATGAACATGTAACGGGTTATAACAATTTTTATGAATACGGTTATGACAAAACCGATCCGGCAGCCAAGTCCCATATACTTAAACCGCATCCATGGTCTGTGGAAATCGCCGGCGAGGTCGCCAAGCCCGGCACTTATACGCTGGAAGATTTATTAAAAGGTGTAAGCCTGGAAGAGCGTATCTATCGCCTGCGTTGTGTGGAGGCCTGGTCCATGGTTGTACCCTGGGTTGGCTTTCCGTTAGCGGATTTAATTAAACGTTTTGAACCAACCGGCAATGCAAAATTTGTATCGTTCACAACGTTAAAACGCCCTGCGGAAATGCCTGGCCAAAAAAGTTCGTTCAGCACCATTGATTGGCCTTATCGGGAAGGTTTGCGTATGGATGAAGCCATGCATCCGTTAACACTATTGGCTGTAGGTTTGTATGGCAAAGTGTTGCCCAATCAAAATGGTGCGCCCTTGCGGTTGGTGGTGCCGTGGAAATACGGGTTTAAATATATTAAGTCCATCGTGAAAATCGAATTTACTGAACAGCAACCCAAAACTACCTGGAGCATGATTGCACCGGATGAATACGGTTTTTATGCCAATGTAAATCCAAAGGTTAGTCACCCGCGTTGGAGCCAGGCCGAGGAGCGCCGTTTGCCGAGTGGTTTATTGCGGCCCAACATTGTTCCTACACAGATGTTCAATGGTTATGCTGATCAGGTTGCGCATCTTTATAAAGATATGGACTTGCGTAAATTTTATTAACATCAATCAATGCGGGTATTTTAAATAATATCCGTTGCCATTCATTTGCTGGATAAATGCTATGCCTGTTCTTTGGCGAAGAATTCTGATTTTTATTCTCGCGTTAATTCCGGCGATTTTTATACTTTATAAAACCCTAACCAATCAATTGGGTGCAGACCCCGCCAAAACCATTGTGCTTTTTACCGGCGAATGGGCCATTTATTTTTTATTTATCACGCTGGCAGTTACACCGTTACGGCGATTAATCCAGGTTGGTGGAATGCATTTTCGCTGGTTGCAAGTGCATCGCCGTATGTTGGGGTTGTTCACTTTGTTTTATGCGCTGCTGCATGTAACGGCATTTCTGGTATTTATTGTAGGGCTGGATTTCACTCGCTTTGCTAAAGAGCTGGTTGAGCGGCCTTACATCCTTGTCACTATTCCTGCGGTGATATTGCTGATTGTTTTAGGGATAACATCAACCAAGGCGATGATGCGCCGTTTGGGGAAAAACTGGATCAGGTTGCACAAAAGCATTTATTTAATCGCCATACTCGCATGGCTGCACGTTTTTATGCAGGTAAGGTCGAGTTATTTTGAAGCAGTGATTTTCGGTAGCATTTTATTATGGCTTCTGGGAATCAGGGCGTATTGGTATTTCCAGAAGCCAAAATAATTGCTGTTAGTTGCAAACAAAACTTGCAGGTTGGTCCCAAAGTGCCTCTGTCATCGCCGTTAATAACGAGTCTGTACTTTGAGTATCCTCCGATAATTCCCAGGTCATAATGCCGCCATAATGGCGCGCGAGTTGCGCTTTCTGGCGAATAGTAGGAATACCGTTCCAATAATCCGTGCCGTCGGTATCGCGGCAAGCGTTGGCACTATTCTGTTCTACTTTGGTTTTGTAAGCGGACCAACTTGGCCGCGCATAATATGGAACACCCAGTACCAGTTTATGTTTTGGCAAGCCGCGCGCAGACCAGTAGGCAATCGACGTTTCTGCGTAAGAATAGGGTGAATGGTCACCGTTATTTTTGTCATAGGCCATCAGGTTCAGAAAATCGACGTAATTAAAAACTTCAGCAACAACACCATTACCGGTATTGCCGGAGGCGATAACTGCAGCGGTTAGTAATTTATTATCGCTGTGCATCGCGTCTGCGAGTTGCGCCATCAGCAAACGGAAATTTTCTGCCTCGCTGCCGGGATTCGGGTATTCCCAGTCAATATCAATGCCATCCAATTGATAGCTATTTACCAACTCAACAACTTCTTGCGTAAAGCGGTTTCTTCCTTCTTCGGTTTTAGCGAAGGCAACAAAAGCACTGTCATCGCCATCATTCCAGCCACCGACAGATACCACCACCTTGACCCCATTTGCATGCGCGTTGCTGACAATAGTTTGTAACAGTTGTGGCTCGGGTACGCTTTGCAAACTGCCATCGGCATTAGGTAATACAAATGCGTAATTGATATGGGTTAACTTGCTGTACTGGATTTCAGCAGCTGATGTCGACCAGGAGGGGGTGTAGCCTACTACTTTTAATGTTGCGGCTTCCGCTGTCGATGAAGAATAACTTGATAATGAAATAACACTGCTTTGCGCAGAACTGATAGCTGCACTGGATGTTGATTGTGCTGAGCTGGATGGCGGTGTGGATGCGCTGCCCTGAATATTATTCGAGTTGCCGCCTCCGCCACCACCACAAGCGGTTAATGTGCCAATTAATAAAAATAGCAAGGGGGTTGTTGTTTTCATTCTCTCAATCCACAGTTTCTTGTTGTTAATAATTATTGTTGGAACAGCCGCGTGTTTTTTATAACGTCATGTGGTTGATAACGGCAATCTGTTCCGGCGTGGTTGATATATAGCGCCCTTGATGTAAGGTAAAAACTGCTTTTACGTTTTTTAACCGGTGAATGGGAAATTAAGGGTGATAAATCTTCTAATTAAATGCTCAACAAGTTTTTAAGGTCTAGCGCTTGCCGCCGTGATACTGCTATTTCATAACCATTGTCCAGGGTCAGGATAAAGCCATCGTGAATAGCTTCATCAATTGAACGAATGGTTTGCAGGTTAACAATGTATTGCCGGTTAGCGCGGAAGAAAAATTTGCGGGGCAGGCGCTCTTCAATGTGGTTCAATGACTTTTTGATAAACGTGGATTTATCACCAAAAAAAATCCGCACATGATTTTTGCAGCTTTCAAAGTAACGGATGGACTCCAGGGTAACCAGGTGGCAGTGGTCACCGTCTTTGATGAAAATCTTATGGTTCATCTCCAATGGTTCCCGGGATTCGGCTGCCTGTTTCCCGGTGGCGAGCTGTAATTTGGCGATAGCCTGGTCCAGGCGTTCATGGCTAATAGGCTTGAGTAGATAATCAATAGTGTGGTAATCGAACGATTTGATGGCGTATTCAGAATAAGCAGTGGTGAAAATAATTCGCGGGCGGTAATCCAGTTTTTCCAACAAATCAAAACCGGTTTCGCCGGGCATATGGATATCCAGAAAAATGACATCGGGCCGTGTTTGCTCAATTAACAATAATGCACTTGCAGGATGATCGGCTTCGCCGATAACGTTCAGCTCGGGATAGTTTTTCAACATGCGCACCAAGCCTTCACGCGCGATACGGGAATCTTCAACAACTAGCGCTTTCATAACGTTATTCATCCTTTTCGCAGGGAATAGTTAAGTGGACGGAAAATTCATCATCGTGTTGAGTTATATAAAAGCTGGCTGCATCGCCATACAGCAATATCAGGCGCTGCCCAATATTTTTTAAACCGATGCCCGTATTGTGTGCGGGTTTATCCGCGGTCTCCGGTGCAGTATTAGTGATGTAAAAATGCAAGGTTTGCTGAATCTGCTCTGCTTTTACAAGTACTGTCCCGCCTGCACGCAAATTATCTATGCCGTGCTTAATGGCGTTCTCGATAAGCAGTTGGAGCAACATGGGCGGAATCAGATAACTATACAATTGCTCCGGGATTTCAAGCTTAAATACCAGGCGTGCTTCCATTTGTATTTTGATGAGATCGATGTAGCGATTAACGATAGCAAGTTCTTGTTCAAGCCGGACCTTGGAATATTTGCTGCTTTCCAGCGAGTAACGTAAAACATCCGCTAATGCGGTAAGCATCGAATCGGCTTTATGTTGGTCTTCATAAATCGTAAAGCGGATATTGTTAAGCGCATTAAACAAAAAATGGGGGTTAAGCTGATTGGTGAGGTTGGACAGTTGCGCTTCCTTCAAACTGTTTTGCAAACGCAAATTGGTCAGCTCCGTCTCTTTGATGCGTTGCCTGGTCGTGATGCTGATATAAATAAAAATCCAGCCGCTGATAAATAATTGGGTTTGCAATGTATTGCCAATAATGTGTTGAATGGTTATATCGGTCAGCGTTGCTTGTTGTTTAACGACGGCTTCGAGTTGTTTGACTTCATCCCAGAACAAGGGAAAGGTAATCCCAATCATTAACGCAGTGACCAGAAAGGCACTTGCTGTGCTGTAGAGCAGAACAATCAGGATATTTTTACTGGTGCCCAGTTGATACCAGTGACGGTGTTTATACTGGTAGCGATAATAAAGGACGACAAGCGTGAATAGTGGCAGCCAGAGCAGGCCTGCCACCACATTAAACATAACTGATTCCCGCCAGAACATAATTACGGCTGCTTGCACAACGCTTAACAGCAGCAGGATAGATCCATGGTAAATCCAGAATATTTTATTGCGCGGGAAAAAGTAAAATTTCATTGATTATGACCAGGTTCTTAGCGCAAGCAATCCATAGTAGGCCAGGTGCACTACCATCAACAAATGCAAGCCGGTATAGACGGATGCATACCAGTATATCCATTTTGATATAGGTTGTTGCCGGTATTTGAGTAGACCCCGAACGCAATCTGCGACACTCAACGGATAAATGATACTGAGTGCAAATATCGATAACGAGAGCGCTGAAATAGTACCTGCGGCGTGGATAAACAAGCCGCTAATTGATGTGGCAATTATAAGTCCAAAAAAGAACAGGCTGGCAATGAGCGGCCAGGTTCGAATCCACACACTCGCATCGACCGGTATTTTTTTAATTATCCGGCGCAAACCCCAAACAGGGGCGGCGAGCACGCTGCAGAGACTGATAATAATTAATAAACCGTAGAGGCCGAGCAAGCCAAATACTTGCAATGGCGAGACCTGTTGAAATAAGTCGGTATTGATCTGTACTGCCTTTCCTGCAATTGGATCATCAACGATTGCAATAGCAGGCAATCCCGTTGCGCTATCAATCAGGTACTTATCATTTATTGCGTAATTTTTACCGGGAGGTTCGATTCCACCCAGTAAAGGTTGCTGATAAAAATAAGTATCATCGCTATAAAATTTCATAACACCGAAAACAGTCGTTGTGGAACGGGCAAGCTGTTGACGGTGGTTAATCGGCATGTAGTAGCCTGAAAGATGTTTAAATGTTTCTGGCAGGGCGATAGGCACAGGGTTATTGGACTGATGATCTTTTAATAAATACGCACGAATGGTTTTGGATATTTTATCGAACGCCGGCCAATTGCCAGCGTTGATCATAAAAACATAACCCGTCGCCAATTCCTTGCTGTAACTTAATTCTGCAAGGCCACCAAACAAACCGCCGTTATGGCCATGGAATGTCACCCGGGAATCTTGATAGCCGCTGGTGTAATTTGCCAGGCCGTAACCTGTTTTAATGCCCGATGCATATCCCAGGGTTGTTGCAGATATTTCCATGCGATCAATCGCGGTGTCTGGAATTAATTGTGCAGATGATGTTGCACCGCGCCGCAATAAAAGTTGCACGAGTTTTGCCATATCGTTTGGGGATGAGTTAATTGATCCGGCAGCCCTGTGAATGACATGCCAATAGTTTTCTGCTTTACCTTCGGTATAAAGCGTTGCGCCTTTCTGCTGGTAAAGATCGGTTTGGAAATAGCTGGTTGAAGTCATTCCCAACGGTTGAAAAAAATTCTGGTCGATATAATCTTCATATTTTTTACCAGAAATTTTTTCGATTATGTAGGCGGCAACGGCGGCTCCTGAATTGCAATAGGCGTGACGAGTGCCGGGAATCCAGCGCGATCAGCGTGAATCGGGGTGGTAGTCCAAACCTTCTTTGGTGGTCATTGTATCCGGCGCTGAAAAGGCATATTCAGCAAGGTGAATATCGTCCCATCCTGTGGTGTGCTCCAGCAGATGAACAATTCTTACCGGGTTAGTTTCTTCCCACGGGTTTTCAAATTCAATCTCAGGGACCAGATCGCGCACTTTATCATTGAGACTAAGTTTGCCTTCTTCTTGTAATTTTAATATCGCCAAAGCAGCAAACATTTTGGAAATTGAGCCAATGCGAAACAGGGTGTTTTCGTCGGCGGGTGCATGTGTTTCAGTATTGGCTTCGCCAAGACCGGCGACCCAATAGGGGCCATCTTTATTCACCAGCGCAATACCAATTGCCGGGGTGTTGGTTTCGGCGCGGATTTTTTCAATCGCCGCTTTCAGTTCATCCAGGGTTTGTGGCGTTGGGTCGGGCTCGGATGGTTGTGCGATTGCCAACCCGGAAACACAAGCCAATCCAATCAATAACATGATTATCGAACGCATAAAAATAGCTCCTTTGTGTTGAGGAGCTATTTTTACTGAGGTCTTTGCAATGTAATTCTTTTGGTGCCGAGCGGTTTGCTGCGGTTATGAGTGGTGCATCCGGAGGGTTTCGAGGTTTAATTACTGCCTGGTTGCCGGATCCCAATGTTCCGCAATCTTGCCATTTTCAATACGGAATTGATCAAACCAGCTAGTGGTGTATTTCCTGGTGGCGTCTTTGGGATCAGTGTATTCGCGTGAAAAGGTTAAAATCACCATGTCGCCTTCGGCAACAATTGAAACCAGAGGGCTTTCAACCCGTTCAGCAATCGCTTTGGGTTGTTTGAATTTTGAAAAGAAATCAACAAAGGCTTTGCGGCCGGTCGCCACATTAGGGTTGTGCTGGATGTAATTCTCCGCCAGATATTTTGGAGCCAGGTCCAGATGGCCACCTTCAAATACTTCGCGCCAAAAATCGTAAACCAATTTTTTGTTTGCTGCCAATTTGGGATCTGAACTGGAAAGCATTTTAGCGTGATCTTTATTGGCGACGACGGGTTCCTGCGCATGGCCCAACGTGCTGCACAGTGATAATAAAACGCCAAGTGTTATAACGTATTTTTTATACATGGAATGCTCCTTGTGGATTAAAAATAGTATTTATGAACGTCATTTTTCAAAAACTTTAGTTTAAGAGTGCGCGCGTTTTTTGGATACCTTTATTGTTATTTATACCAGCGCCGCGGCTGCCCGATGTTGCATCCATTGAATTCGGTGTGGGCAAATCAGCACTTGTGTGTTCAAAGTGTTGGGAGATAAAAAAATACTAAAAAGCAGATAATAGAAATCGTGCAGTGATATTAGTTCACCGCTATTAAAGGAGGAGTGGGTAACAGATTGTATTGGAGTAAAACAGCAGGAGAAGGGAGAGCCCGGCGGTAACTGTTAACAACAATTACCGCCAGTGAAGCGATTCAGTCTTATGCGCGAGACTTGTATTCGCCAGTGCGTGCGTCGATGATAATTTTCTGGCCGATCTCAACGAAAGCAGCAACTTGCAATTCAGTGCCGTTCTTGAGTTTGGCAGTTTTCATCACTTTGCCAGAGGTATCACCACGAACGGCAGGTTCAGTGTAAGCCACTTCGCGGGTGATGGCGTTTGGTGGAGTTACAGAAATCACTTTACCTTCGTAGAACACTGCATCACACACATCTTCCATACCGTCTTCAATCCATGGAAGCAGGTCGCCCAGCTCTTCACCGGTTACTTCGTATTGGTTGAACTCAGGGTCCATAAATACGTACATCGGGTCAGCGTAGTAAGAGTAAGTTACTTCTTTGCGATCCAGTTGGATGTCTTCAAACTTGTCATCAGCGCGGTATACGGTTTCGGTGTTGATACCGTTGAGCAGGTTTTTCAACTTCATTTTTACAACAGCGGCGTTACGGCCGGATTTGTTGTATTCCGCTTTTTGAATCACCCAGGGTGAGCCGTCGATCATTACGACGTTGCCAGCGCGGCAGTCTTGTGCAATTTTCATGGTAAATCCCAGTTTGCAGTAGTTAAGTAATGCGGGAGACCTTGACCTACGCGGCGCGCACCGCCAGGTTTCCCGAGGGTTTGAAATCGGCGCGCTACTATACAGTTGTTTGCGGCTTTTCTGTAGTGTTTTTTAGGGCGCTGGCCTATGCGCCAGAGCGATCAGTTGCGCGGCTAAATCCGCCTGGCGGGCTAAATATTCACACCATTCACCGGTAGCCACTTGCCAGGGTTGTAACAGTTCCAATGCCTTTGCCCAATCATCCTTCACATCTTCAAATTCATTCCAGTGATGCCATAGATTGCGCAAGCAATCAGCGAAGATATTGTTGTCCCTTGCCAGAAAACTATCGAGGAACGCATCAAGTTTTACGATGTGGGCTTGCTCATCCTGCGGGTAAATGTGCCAGACAAAGGGCTTTCCGGCCCATTGCGCGCGAACAAATGAATCCTCGCCGCGCACAAAATTAATATCGCAAACCCAGAGTGACCGGTCATATTCAACCTGGGTGAGAAAAGGAATGACATCAAGGAATAGGTTTCCCTGATGCCACTGTTTGCCGGTTTGCAGTGATATGCCGAGTGCTTGATTGACGCTGGTCAGTATTTTCCCGTGGGGAACCAGGCAGTGAATGGGCGTTGGTGAGTTGATCCAGGCCGATAGTAAAGAAGCAATAGCCGGGTTTTCGTAGGCGAAGAGCGATATTAATAACGAATCACTTTTTTGCTGGACCCCAATTTGCTCTAAAAACAATCGCTTATCGACGTTATCTCGATTCGTTAGCAAGTCCTGCTCACGCAATAAGCCACCGGTTTCTGGAGTGAATCCCGGGAAAAAAAATACTTTGCGCAAGCCGGTTGCCGGGTGGATTGAGGTCATGCCATGGCAATCTTCAACCCACTTTTCCGCGCTCAGGTATTCCAGGTTGATCCATACCGGCGGATGCCCCGCACGCTTTTGCGCGGCCATTTCCTGCAAATAGGATGCGGGAATATCACAAGCGAAGCCTTCGATAACGACTTGCGCCACATGAATGCTGGTTGGAAATTCGTCGGCCCAATGGCGAACCTCAACGCCCGCACAGAACTGTTGTTCGATGTCTTGCGCCGCTGGCCAGATTCGTATCAATGAATTGACATCGTCAACCCACAGTCGCACTTGCTGGTGGTGTTCATTGGCCAGTTGCCGTGCCAGGCGCCAGCAAACGCCAATGTCGCCGTAGTTATCAATGACGCGGCAGAAAATATCCCAGGATTTTGTTTCGGTTGCAGGCATAAACGGATCGGCACACCAATAGATTGAACGAAAGGTAATTCAGGTCGCGCATCACGCGCAGTATTCGGATGACGCGTGAGGATAGCCTATTTGCTGCGGTTGACCATCGCCAGAATAGTTTCCTGCAACTCATCCCGTGCTTGCTGCTCACTGATGTCACCTGTGACGGCCGCTTGCGACAGCGCATCAGCGGCGCCGAGCATCGCCCACAAGCTTGCGAGTGACACGCCTTGCGAACCGGCGTAGGGCGCCAGGATGGTTTGGCACTTCTCAAGAAATGCCTTTTGGTACTGTCGCTTGACCGCTGCCAGTTCCGGCGAGCCGCCGAGTGCAGCCAGTACGCCTGGAATTTCGCGCCCCTGGGTCAACACGCATTCGACGTAGCTGGAAGCAATGACGTCGGCCTTGTCTTTTAATGTGGGGTTGCTAGCGGCGATGGCCGCGTCCATCACCGCCGTCTGCCGCAGGTCGAAATCCTGGTACAGCGCTGCGAGCAAGCCGTTGCGCGTGCCGAAGTGATCGTAGACCACGGGCTTGGTGACGCCTGCCGCGTCGGCGAGGCGGCCCAAGGTCAGCGCGTCCGTACCTTCGGTGTTGATCAGTTGCCATGACACGTCCAGCAACTGGCACAGGCGCTCATCGCGTGAAAGGCGGCGGCGCGGTGAATCCGCAATGGCATCAGGGGTTTTCGTTTGGCTTGACATCGCTATATACCAATAGTAAGTTACCAATGGTAGGTTACCAATAGTAAGTTAATCCCAGTATATTGAAACCGCCCCCAGGGTGCAATTGGGGGCATCCGCCGCGAGTTCATAGCCATGACCATTACCCCTGTATTAACCACCCAGCCTGCCGGCCGCAAGGCATGGCTTGGCCTCCTGACAATTCTCGCTCTCGTCCTGCTGGTGGCGATGGATGGTTCGGTGCTGTACCTCGCCATGCCGCGAGTCACGTCTTCGATCCTGCCGACCACCGAGCAGGCACTCTGGATCCTCGACATCTACGGCTTCGTCGTGGGGTCGCTGCTCATCACTTTTGGCAACATCGGGGATCGCTATGGGCGATTGAAGCTAATCATGGCTGGGGCCATTATCTTCGGCCTGGGATCACTGGGCGTTGCGTATGCGACGACGTCCGAGGCGATGATCGCGTTCCGCGCACTCATGGGCCTGGGCGGAGCCACGTTGTTGCCTTCCGGCTTGGCCATCGTGAGTGCCTTGTTCCCCGATCCGCGCCAACGGGCGCAAGCCATCGGTATCTTTGCGGCGACGTTCGCGACTGGCTTTGCCATCGGGCCGGTCATTGGCGGGCTGTTGCTGCAACGCTTCGACTGGGGCGTAGTGTTCCTGATCAACGTGCCGGTGGTGGTGGCCTTCCTGCTGGCTGCGCCGGTTCTGCTGCGCGAAGTGCGTGCGACCCGTTATGGCCGCATCGACCTGCCGAGCCTGCTACTGTCCTTTGCCGGCATCCTGCTGTTCACTTATTCGATCAAGAGCGCCGCAGCGGTCGGGTTCACGGTGCAGCAGATCGCGATGGGCATTGCCGGCATCACAGCATTGGCGCTGTTCATCCGGCGTCAGAAGAAAATCGCATTTCCGCTGCTGGATCTCAGTTTGTTCAAAGATCGCATCTTCTCGATTGCGATCCTGACCGGCTTGCTTTCTCTGGTGGTGTGGTCAGCCGCAGGATATTTGTCGGGTATCTACCTGCAGTCGGTGCTGGGTTTCGAGGTACTCACCGCGGCGCTGCTGACCCTGCCCGGTGCGCTGGTGCTTACCGTTACCTGTATTGGTACCAGCCGCATCGTGGAGCGCATCGGACGCAAGGCCGCGCTGGTCGCCACGCATTTCCTGATCAGCGCCGGCGTGTTGCTGCTGCTGTTCACTACGACCGAGGCCGGTGTCATCGCGTTGGTTGCCTCGACGGTAATCGCGGGCATGGGCTACGGTCTGTCCTTCAGTCTCGTGGCCGAGATCGCGGTGTCAGCCGTACCGCCCGAGCGCGCGGGCGCTGCCGGTTCCATCGCGGAAACCAGCAATGAGATCGGCAACGCGCTGGGCATCACCTTGCTGGGATCGCTGGCGGCGCTGGTGTTCCGGCTGTCCGGGCCCGGCATCGCGGGCACCTTGAACGAAACCCTTGGCCACGCGGACGTGACTGCGCAGGCCGTGATGCAGGCTAAAGCGGCGTTTCTGTTGGGGCTGCACCTGGCCGCTACTATCGGCGGACTGCTTACGCTACTGGTCGCGATCACGGTCTGGGCCTGGCTACCGCGACAGCTGCCCGAATAGGGTTTCTCCAGGCGCAAGGGGCTGAGCGGTTGATCGATCTTATCGACTACGAAATATGGCACTGGAGTGATTATGAATTAAAAGGAGATCGATTGAGTCGATCCCCTTTTTTGGGGTAGGTGACGTTGGTTATTAACGCAGTTGGGTAAAGTTCACCGGAATCCATTCGTACGAATTGCCCTCTTTACGCAAATGGCCAAGGCCGGGGAACTGGATATGCGCAGCTCCCACCAGAATCCCTTCTTTCGCCGCCTGGGTAAAAATCCTGTCGCGCTCCGCAGCGGCTTTCTTCTGGTCGCTATCAAAGGCGATGGTTATTTCCGGGTGATCCAGTTGCACTGCGGCGACATGAATCAAATCGCCAATCAACCAGAGTTTTTGCCCCTGGCTTTCAACCTCATAGACACTGTGACCGGCAGTATGGCCGGAGGTTGAAATGGCTTTGATTCCTGCGGTTAATTGGCTTTTCTGATTGAACGGGGTGAATTTTTTGGCTGCTTTATAAGGCGTTAGCATGGCCACGGCATTGGTGTAAAAGCTTTTGGCGTCTGCGGGTGCTTTATCTAGGTTGGCTTTGCTCAGCCAGAAATCCGAGTCTTTTTGATCGACATGAACTACCGCATTAGGGAATACCAGGGCATTGTTGCTCACCAGACCGCCGATATGGTCCGAGTGCAAGTGAGTAATATAAATGTCGTCGATTTGCGCAGGTTCATAACCGGAAGCACGCAAGTTGGCGACGAATTTACCCAATGTCGGGCCAAACAGTGCACCGGCGCCGGCATCGATCAAGATCAGTTTTTCGCCGTTGTTAATCAGGTAGGCATTCACGGAGGTTTCCAGTGGCGCTTTTAAAAAGGAATTGGCCAGCGCCGCGTTAGTCTTCGGTTCGGGATTGGCGAGCAGCTTATCCACTGGCAATTCCACGGTGCCGTCATTGATTGCGGTCACCTCCAAAGAGCCCACCATCAAGCGAAAATATCCCGGCGCAGAGGTTTTCGCCAGGGGCGCCGCCGCCATCGCGAGTTGGCTACCAAGGCCGGTAATCAATGTTGCTGAAGCCAATGCGGCTGCCAGCGCGAGTTTTTTCATGGAGAACACAGACATATAAATTCCTTGGGGAGTTAACCCGTCAGCACAGATTGGATGGACCGAACACGTGGTGCTGTGTGCTTGGTGAAAAAATTGTATTTGTTTGCGTAAAATCGCACAATGATGTAAATCGCAAACCATCTTTGCGATTTTTGCAAAGAAATCACAGCAGGTTTGGATTGCGAAATGTTAGATGCCATTCGTTTATTTATTGCCGTTGCCGACACCGGTAATTTGTCGAAAGTGGCCAAGGCCCAGGCGATGGCAGTGTCGTCGGTATCGCGCAAAATCGATGCGTTGGAAGCAGAATTAGGCTTTCAATTATTTCATCGCACCTCGCGTGTTATTTTGCTGACCGACTCCGGCGCCGAGTTTTTGCCGCGTGCGCGCCTTATATTGCAGGAGCTGGATGAAGCAAAGACGGCGATATCCGCGCGCAACGCCGACCCGCAAGGGTTGTTGACGATCACCGCGCCGTCGGTATTTGGCCGCGTCCATTTGGCGCCCGCGGTGATAAGTTTCCTGCAACGTTATCCGTTGATGGAAATCGATATGCACGTCAGCGATGAAATCCTGGATCTCTCCGTACATCGAGTGGATGTCGCAATTCGCATCGGCAAATTGCCGGATAGCGATCTGGTTGCGACACAACTGGCGCCGTTCCAGCGGTTGGTTTGTGCCAGCCCGGAATACTTTGAAAAGCACGGCATACCGGGTTCGCCTCTGGACTTGGTAAACCATAATTGCCTGACGGTACAGGGCAAGGGGGCGACGGTTCCCGGGCTTTGGGGATTTGCCGGCGTTAATCGCAACCAACCACTCGCCGTAAGAGGGAGTCTTTGCAGTAACGACATTAATTTTTTATTGCAGGCCGCGCTGGATGGTATCGGTGTCGTGCATCTTGCCAGTTGGTTGGTCAGTGAGGCGATTGTGCGGGGACAGTTAGTGTGTCTATTTGCGGATGTGCCGGATATTCCGGCAAAAATCCAGCCCGGTATCCATGCTGTGCGTATGCCGGGGCGTTCCCACGCCACCAAAGCGCAATTATTTATCGCGCACCTGCGCGAAACATTTGGCGAGCCCGCGTATTGGGATCGCGCAATTTCCGCTGCAGTGAAAAATAGCCTTCAGCGCTAAGTAAGGTATGATTGCACCCTGATTAAAACCACGGCGTTTGATCGCACACAACGGATGGGCGGAAGGTCCCGCTTTCATCTTATCGCTAGCAACTATGTTCTACAGAGAAATTCCATGGCCTCCTTACAAGATCAACTGTTAAAAGCGGGTTTAATCGACGCAAAAAAAGCCAAACAGGCGAATAAGGAAAAGCGGAAAGAAACCAATGTAGCACGCCGCTCCAACGAAGAAGTGGTCGATGAAATCAAACAATCGGCCGAACAGGCCCGTCAGGAAAAGGCGGAGCGCGACCGTGAATTGAATCGCCAACGTGATCACGAATTGCAGCAAAAAGCCATCGCCGCGCAGATCAAACAATTGATTGAAAACCATCGCCAATCCAAAGGAGCAGGTGAGGGCGATGTGGAATACAACTTTACCGATGGCAAATTAATTAAAAAAATCCGTGTCTCCAAATTGGTTCAAGAACAAATCGTGCGCGGCGTGTTGGCTGTGGTGAAATTGGGTGAGGGCTACGAAGTAGTGCCACGCATAGTGGCCGATAAAATTGCCCAGCGCGATGAAAAATTTGTCATCGTGGCCAACACCAAAACCCAACAACAAACCGATGAAGATGATCCTTACAAGGACTATGTAATCCCCGATGATTTGATGTGGTAATTGCGCTGTTGTTGTGCAGATATCGATTAGCTATTTTGCCATCAGAGTATGGTTTTAGTTTGCCAGCCGACACTGGCTAATGGGATAAAAACGCTAATTGATTGAGTGAAGGTTAATTGAGTGAAAGTTATAAATGGCGAGCGAAGAGAAATCTTGCTCGCCATTTTTATTGCTACCCTTAAAACTCTCCGAGAAATCCACCCGATTGGCGCGCCCACAAATGCGCATAAACTCCATTTTTAGCCAGCAACTCATTGTGGGTACCTTGTTCAATAATCTGGCCGTTATCCAGCACAATCAAACGATCCAATGCGGCGATGGTAGACAACCGATGCGCAATGGCGATAACGGTTTTGCCTTGCATCAACCAATTTAAATTGGTTTGAATGGCTGCTTCCACTTCCGAGTCCAGCGCAGAAGTTGCTTCATCCATAATTAAAATCGGGGCGTTTTTGATTAACACCCGTGCAATCGCAATACGTTGGCGTTGGCCACCGGAGAGTTTTACCCCGCGCTCACCGACATGGGCGTCATAACCGGTTCGCCCCTCGTTATCCACCAAACCGAGAATAAATTCATGCGCTTCCGCTTGCTGTGCCGCGCGAATCATTTCTTCCTCTGTCGCGTTGGGTTTGCCGTACAACAAATTATCGCGGATGGAGCGATGTAACAGCGATGTATCCTGCGTAACCATACCGATATGCGCCCGTAAGCTTTCTTGCTTGATGTCAGCGATATTTTGGTTATCAATCAGGATTGAGCCGGAATCGACATCGTAGAAGCGCATCAGCAAATTGACGAGCGTGGACTTGCCCGCACCGGAGCGGCCCACCAAACCAATTTTTTCACCAGCGGCGATGTGCAAATTAAAATCGTGCAACAAACCGGACTCTTTGCCGTAGTTGAAATCGACCGATTTAAAATCAATCGCGCTGTGGACGATTTTTATTTCCGGTGCATCAGGCTTGTCTTGTACTTCGCGGGGAATGGATAAGGTATTCAATCCATCGCGCGCGGTGCCCATATTTTCAAACAGCGCGGATACTTCCCACATAATCCATTGCGCCATTCCGTTCAAACGCAAAACCAAACCGACCGCCGCGGCAATCGCACCGGTAGTAATGGCTGCACTCGACCATAACCAGAGTGACATCGCGGCGATAGCGAAAATCAACAGCACATTAATAATCCATACCGCAGTGCCGAGCAGTGTGGCCAGGCGCATTTGCGGGTGAACAGTGGACAGGAAATATTCCATACCTTTTTTGGCATAATCCGCTTCGCGATTGGAATGCGAAAAAAGTTTTACAGTAGAAATATTGGTGTAGGTATCCACCAAACGCCCGGTCATATCCGAACGCGCATGGGCTTGTTGCGTAGAAATTTTAGACAAGCGTGGCAGGAAGAAATAAAGCAGGCCACCGTAGGCAATAAACCAGGCAATTAAGGGCAATGCAAGTCGCCAGTCCAGCGAAACCGCAAGCACCAGGATGCTGCTGAAATACACCATGACGTACAACATCACATCCAGCAACTTCATAATGGTTTCGCGCACCGCGAGTGCAGTTTGCATGACCTTGGTGGCGATACGGCCGGCAAATTCATTCTGGTAAAACTGATAGCTCTGGCCTAACAAATAGCGGTGCGCCTGCCAGCGAATCCGCATAGGAAAATTGCCGAGCAATGTTTGATGCATCAACAATGAATGGAGTAAAACCGATACCGGCAAACCAACCAGCAGGATAAATGCCATCCAGATTAATTCGTGGCGGGACTCAGTCCAGAAACTGGTTGGCGAATGCTGGTTTAATGAATCAACCAGGTTGCCCAGGAAACCAAAGAGCGACACCTCCATTACCGCAATCAAGCCGGTAAATATCGCCATGCCGATGAGATAAGCCTCGGCGCCTCTGCTGTAATGCCTGCAAAATGCGTAAAGGGTTTTTGGTGGGGCAGAAGGTTCCTGGGGTGGGAATGGTTTTATCAGGTTTTCAAAAAAACGAAACATAATCAAGATCACTGGCTAAAAACTGAACCGGCATTGTAGCAGCTCACACTGCGGACTTCGTGTAACCAAGTGTTAATTTGTAGTGCTACACTGTCGCCCATTATTGAAGGGGTTAGTGTCAGTAATTGACAGTAGCTGGTGATCAATATCTGCGCGAGCCAATCTTTATGAAAAATGCGTTAACTGTTTTTGGTGCGGGTTGCCTGGGTGGCCTGGTGATGTGTGTAGTAATGTGGTTATTCAGCCGTTACGGGATCACCCAGTCCCTGAATGTAAACCTGTCAGGTTCTATCTCGCCCCATTGGATGTATCCCCGTATTGTCTGGGGAGGGTTGTGGGGATTTTTATTCTTGCTGCCTATCTTTGCCAGCAGTTTGTTTGCCCGCAGTTTTGTGATTGCGCTTATCCCGACATTGATCCAATTATTTGTGTTTTATCCGTTTTATGAAGGAAAGGGGGTTGCAGGTTTATCCCTGGGAATATTGACTCCCTTCCTGGTGTTCTTTTTCTTCTGGGTCTGGTCGTTTACTACCGCAGTGACATTGCGGGTTTCCTAAGTCGGGGTGTTTTCGTTATGAAAAAAACGTTTTTATTTTCATGCTGTTTTTTTCTGTTATTGGCGAGCGGGATAGTGAGCGCACAGTTATTACCCAATGGTTCATTGAATGCCCAGTCAGTGCAACGCTGGATGCAAACCAATCGTGATATCGCCCCGATTATGCAAGCGATAGATACCATGAACAACACCGATGCGAGCATCAAAGCATTCGAAGCCTTGCCAGCTGCAGAGCAGGATAAAAAAATCGATGCGCTGTTAAAAGCTAAAAACTTGCAGGAAATGGCAAACACTATTATCCACAAGCACGGCTGGAAATCCGTTGGCGAATATATGCGCTTGAGCACTAAATTGGGTAATGCAATCGCTGCTTATTTTTTGTTTGGCGATATGGAAAAAATGACCGAAGAGCAAGCAACGCAATTGAAAGGAAAAGCAGATCCTGCGGTGTTGGCCGTGCCGCGTAGTGATATTGACTTTGTAAAACGCAATGAAAAAACCTTGCAGCATTATATCCAGGCGTATGGGGCAGGGCGTTGATGCCCTGTTATAGATCCACTCCCGCATCACCATCTTTAAACAGTCGTGCACACAATCTGAATGCCCACAAGACCATCTGAATCGGTAATTCAATCACGATTTCAATAAGATCCAGCCAGTTGTGTGCCTCTTCACGTTGGCCACGCCTCCTGCTCGGCCAAAAACCGTAGGCGAACACAAACGCACCGACCGCCATCAATAATAAAAACCACTCGATTTCGGGGATTAATCCATCAATCAACAGGTAAACGCCTGATACAAAAAATATCAGGGAAATAAATGCGCGCAGGAGTTCCATAAGCATTTCGCTGGTGAAAAATGACTTGCGGAGTATAGGAATGGCTCGCTATCAGCGCAATGTTGATAGCGAGAAGCCGCTAGCGTGAGCCGCCGCTTAGATTCAGGTAGACGAGCGTCTGGTTAAGCAACTGATAGGCTACCTCACCGAAGGTGATTGGGCCGGTTAAATCGCGAGTTTTTTTGCCTTCCAGCTCGGAATATAAGTAATTCAAAATACAATTACAGGAAAACGAAATATTCTCACTGGCGGAAGCAGATAATTCCTTATTGAAGCTTTCAATGTAGTTATCCACCGGTTGTGCAAAACGGTAACTGATATCGCTAAACACCGGGGCGTAGAGATCGACCTTTTGATTGGCTTCATCTACTTGCTGGATACTGACGTTGATCATTACTCCGGAGTAGTTGGCAACCAACGGTAAACGCGTATCAATTTTTGCGTATTTAATATAATCGGCCAGATTGGCCGGCTCACCGTTAATTACGCACTCACTCACAGAAAAACCTGTGCTTTTGAATTTAATCTCTGGCCCCTGGCCCTGGCTGAATAAATTCACGATATTGATATTGGCCAGTTGATTACCCGGCAACGGAATATGCATGGCGACCGCTTGTTGGTCAAACAGCATCCCGCGCGCCGGACCGAAACCAACCTTTGCATTGCGGCTGCCGATATCGTCCAGATGCACACCCGAGATCCAGCCAATAATGGGAGAAAAATACATATTGGGATAATCGGGGGCATTTTGCGCATAGGACAAATGTACTTCAGACATTGCAGGCAGGATGACTATGGTAAAGCCATGCTCCGGCGCTTCTTGCGCAATGCGCGAAATGGAATTTACATCGTACAGTGTGATACGCGGAGCATTGCTCGGTTGAACACCTTCAATCGTATTAACAAAAATATGTTCGCGATCCGATTTTCCACCTTCACTGGTCATAAAATAAGGGATTGTTCCCGCAATCCAGTTGCCTGACGGTAATCCGTCCAGAACGGTTTCATCTGCAGCAATAACGAGATACTCGCCGCGATTTATTTTCTCCACGACCTGATCGCGCGTTACCAATGCGCTACGAATGCGGATATCAGTATCTTGTGCCATACAAGCTCTCCTGGCAGTTTGCTTAGTGTGAATAACCGTTGCTCATTACCATGCGAAGTTCTTGCTGCATAAATCGCTGGTTATGTTTTATAAAATCTCTTACGCGTCTCACCGCATTTAATTCAACGACCGGATCCGGGTTCATCAGAATTTGTGAACGCAAATTGGATAATAATAATTTATAAGCAATGTGCGAGCTCGGGATAAATGTATCGTCTTTTAAAATTCGCTTCCAGATATCGTTGCGCTCATCGGGAAGGCTAATTTGATGCTCTTCCGGATCATTCATAATTTTATTAATCAGGATTAATTCCTGCTTTAAATTGCGTGCGTTTTTACGGAAAAATTCGCGCAACTGATTAAGGATATCCACCCGGACATTATTGTCGTGCGTATTCTGGAAGGCGTGACGCAATCGCACCAGAAACAAATTCAGGGGCATATTGTTAGAACCGAGATCGATTTTCGCACTAATCAGTTTCAGCCAGATGCTGTTTTTGAGTGATGGCAGTACCAATTTGGTGACGGTACTGCGGCGCTCTTCAACGGATTGTTTCTTGGTTGATAACGCGCAAATTTGACTGAGCTCAGCGTCAAGGGAATTGGCATGTGAAATAAAAAATTTCCGCAATTCATTGACCGAGTCACCGAGTTTGGTTTCGACTTTGGGGTCGATCATGGTGAGTTTGAGTTTGGACAGCAAAAGCTTCAACGAAAACAATTGGGTTCGCAGATGAAATTTGTCGTAGATCATACTTTCCCAAATAGGGTCTGACTCCATGGGTAAGCAGGTGGCCAGCCGATAGGACTCCGGTGTTTTTTCCACATCGCTGATGATTTCTTCCACTGCTTGTTGCTCAATCCGCAAGGTATTGGCAATAGCCTCTGGCGCCAGGCTGCGAAAATGCAGCAGTGATACCTGCTGGCGTAACTCATGGGTGTAATTGCGGTTTGCATCACCCAGGAAACCCGGTTGCAACAGGGCATCTTTGCTAATTCCGGCGCCGCTGATTGTCTGGTCGTAAAAATTGGAAACGATATGGCAGCTATAGTTGCCAAAACCTGTATGTAACCAGCGTTTGGAAAATCCGGCGTCGGCAATTTTATTGTTATTGGCATCCTGGCTTTTCGAGAAAAATGAGAAACGCGATTTTTCAACCAGGTAAGCAAGCTCAACGTGAATAATTCTGCTTTTTTCGTCGATCGAAACATCCTGTACTGACCAAGGCGCATTGATTCCCAGTATGGCCTCAAAGTAATGCTTGGGTTGTTTAACCACTTGCCACTCCTTTTGATGTCAGTTGTCAAAAATTACTTTTTACTTCGACAAAACCTCAGATCAAAGTAGTTTTTTGGTTCTACCGTCATGTGGTATGGGATAGATGTTAGAAAACATGGGTTTTTGTGTTTTAACATTTGAATGATGGCTATCAATCAATATAAACAGCAACACACATATGAAGATTCTTTTGAAGGCGCGCGATTATGGCGATCCATGCGCATTATTAATAGATGTATTTTTACAGAGATTAAAAATTTGTCGCCTAAGTTTTCTTTAATGTCAAAATGGATTGTTTTTGCGCAGTGGCATCCAAATTTTCAAAAAACCGTCATTTCAATTTATATTTCGCGTAAATCATTAATCTTATTTTCCGCATGACCCGTTGCAAAGCAAAGGGAACCCTAAGTTCTAGCAATAAAAAAAACCGTTGTAATTTAAAATTTCTTTTATGAGAGCTGGTTCGCGAAAATTAATTTCCGTTATTTTCAGGCCCAAATGATTATGAAATCTTTGAACTGCATTCTTTCCCACCGACTAAAAAATCGGGTAATGAGATAATTTTCAAGGATTAAATTATGCAGTTCATTAAAGCGCTATTGAGTGGTGATTTTTTCAAGCCCAATGTGTTTAAAAATAATCAAGATGAAAAGGTTCGTGTGGGAATTATTGGTACCGGAAAAATTGGTGCTGATTTGCTAGCAAAAGTACAGCGATCTCCGTTTCTGGAATGCGTACTTTTTGCAGGAAGGAATCTTGATTCAGCCGGAATGAGTTATGCGGCCAAATTAGGTGTGAAAGTTTCCGATAAAGGGATTAATGCATTTCTTGATCAAAGCAATCGTTGCGATATTGTTTTTGATGCAACCTCGGCGGCGTACCACAAAGAGCATGCCAAACTTTTTGAAGAGTTGGGCATATTGGCCATTGATATGACCCCCTCCCAGATCGGTGAATGCTGCGTGCCTGCATTGGGCATGCAAGAGGCCGTACAGCAGCGCAATATCAGTATGATTTCATGCGGCGGACAGTCTTCCATTCCGGTCGCCCACATATTGGCCAAATGTATTCCCGACGTTAAAAAAATTTCGGTTTCCTCCATTGTTTCAGCCAATTCAATCGGGCCGGGAACACTGGCCAATATTGATGAGTATTACCGCAATACCAAGGCGGGCTTGCAGAAATATACCGGTGTCAATGATTTTGATGTTGAGCTTCATGTAGATGAGGTCAATCTGGAAACCCGCATGTTTACCAGCGTAACGGCGTGGTGTGATGCCGCCGATCTGGATGCATTGCACGGTCCATTGAATGAAATGTTAATGCGAATCCAGCGCTACGTTCCCGGTTATCGCCTGGAATCGAGTCCGCTGGTGATAGACGGTGGTATTCGTATCGATTTGAGTGTGGAAGGATTGGGGGATTACTTGCCTAAATATGCCGGTAACCTCGATATCATCAATTGCGCTGCAATTGCCGTTGCAGAACACTATGCAAAATGTTTGCTGGATGAGCGCCATGCGCAGCAAGTGCCAGCAATCAAAACCGGGTTACAAATGGAATATTGATCGATTACGCGAATCACAAGGATGTGGTATTTAACTCACATCCTCATGTTTTTCTCTGCTTGTTTTCCCGCATGTTTCCTTTCTATTGCGTATCGTGCAACGGTTGTGTTGCGGATTGCTCTGTTTCTTTTACATTGTCAATCGCTGTGCGTTTTGGTTGCACAGGTATTTGGGATACTTTTGCGAAATACCATAAGCACTGGCAGGCGATTGTGAATACCATTAAAAATGTTCCGACATATATGGCCATCACATCAATATACGTCATGGAGAAATTCCAGTGCCGTGCTATGCCAAGATAGCTGGCATAGAGCCAGGACGTTGTTGAAAGGCTCCCCGAAAAAGCCAGGAGGACTTTATCAGTATTGGCTAGATCGTTAATCCCGTGTGGCAAACACAAGCGCGGAAAGCAGAAACTATGCAACACGCATCCGTTAATTGTTAGCACAACGACCACGCTTAATTTTGCCCACAGCTTGGGGTTGATTACATAATCAGGGCTACCTACATATCCCTTGATTACAATCGCTATTCCGGTTACCCATAACAGCAATAGTGCTACCGATACTCTTCGCGCATTTAAATGCAGCTCGGTGATTTCCAGCGCAGTCAATCTTCTGCCATTGGTTTGAAAGAGTGCATAGTCCTGTATCAATAAAATTCCTATCGCAACACACGCAGCGAGTAAATGAATATAAACCAGAATAGAGTTCATCATATAGTTCACCTGCCAAACAAGGGCGCCGTTGAGGCTGTTAAAATTCACAAGTGCTAACACGAGATATTTTTCGTATCGGGATTTGTATTTAGTGAGCGCTCTTATTGCACTGACCGATTGGCCAGTAGCTATGCAGGGAGTTGTAGTGGTGTGGTTAATTTATTTTTCAGGAATTTTTATGTTTACTCGCTTCCTGTTTGATAAGTCTATTGGCAGAAGAACGTTTTTATCAATAGGCCTATTGTTTCATGCGTCCGGCTAAATCAAGTGCATGGAAATTTTTATTGCACCAATTAATTGCATTGACTTCCATCAGCAAAAAAAATTCACTTATGAAACCAGTTATTGGATGACAATCGAACAGGTAAACAATGTAAAAAATTTTAGGGTG
Source organism: Gammaproteobacteria bacterium (assembly GCA_021151835.1). GTDB lineage: Bacteria > Pseudomonadota > Gammaproteobacteria > Pseudomonadales > Cellvibrionaceae > Cellvibrio. The sequence goes on along the minus strand of JAGKWO010000017.1, from coordinate 59,735 downwards.
CTATTTTGGGGCGGTTTTTTATTTTTTACTCTGCTGTGTTCCTGTTTGGTGCGCAGGAAAACGTGTGAATGCTCGTTAAAATTTTTATATTTTGCTGCAAATAAAATTAACCGTTGCACCAATTAATCAGATATTTAAACGTACGGATGGGCCGTTTGTGGCAATCCGGGCGGCAGTTGCTATTCGACCTGCACTAAAAAATGACATTCTAATGGCAAAAGTATGTGAAAAGGAGCGACAATATCGTCGAACATTTTTACAGCGCTGGACTATACTCACCAAATCTCTCCAGGTCCTAGCCATTAATTTGCCGGAACAACAAGAATGAAATACGACATCGTCGTGATAGGGGCGGGTATTCAAGGTGCGGGTGTTGCCCAGGCAGCGGCAGCGGCAGGGTATTCGGTATTGGTAGTCGAGAAAACTGCACCGGCGGCAGGTACCTCCAGTAAATCGTCCAAGCTGATTCATGGTGGCTTGCGCTATCTTGAGTCTGCGCAATTTGGTTTGGTGCGCGAAAGCTTGCATGAGCGCGCCTTGCTATTAAGGCTGGCTCCCGAACTGGTGAAGCTTAAGCCGCTGCATATTCCAGTCTATGAAGATTCCACCCGTTCGCCACTGACGATTCGCGCCGGCTTGAGTTTGTATGCGGTGTTGGCAGGATTAAATAAAGATGCGCTATTCAAACAATTATCGCGGCGTGAATGGTCGGGTTTAACCGGGTTGCGCCAGGACGGATTGACGGCAGTCTTCCGTTACCATGAAGCCCAGACCGATGATGCAGCCCTTACTCGCGCCGTGTTGCAATCCGCTGTTTTACTCGGTGCTGATTTAATGATGCCCGCCCGCTTTGTGGCCGCTGAACGCAATGGCCAATGTTGTAAAGTGGAAATCGAAACAGGCCGGGGGCATGAGTCGGTAAGTTGCCGGGTGTTGGTTAATTGTGCCGGTCCCTGGGCGCGCGACGTTTTAAGCCAGATTACCCCGGCATTGCCATTACCGGGTGTTGAACTGGTTCAGGGGAGCCATCTTTTATTGCCTCCTTTATTGGATCAATATTTTTACCTTGAGGCCCCTGCCGATAAGCGGGCGGTGTTTGTTTTACCCTGGGAAGGGCAATTGCTGGTTGGTACTACTGAAAAAATCCATGAAGACTCGCCCGATAAAGCCATTTGCTCAAGCGCAGAGCGCGAATACTTGCTGGCTACCTTGCGGCATTATTTCCCGCAACTGGTAATTCCCACAGAGCAGATCGAAGCGTTTGCGGGGCTGCGTGTGCTCCCCAAGAGCGACAAGCAGGCATTCTCCCGCCCCCGGGAAGTGATGTTTGCGGTGGATGATGAAAGCCGGCCGCGGGTTTTATCCGTGATGGGGGGCAAGTTAACTACCTACCGTGCCACCGCCGAGCAAGCCTTGCAGCGCCTGATGCCATCGTTACCGACCAAGGAGCGGAGGGCCGATACGGCATTGGTATCGCTAATTCCTGTTCATTAAAACGGCAATATCGATATTGACCCAGGATATTTTTGCCAATGCCGTTGGTCTGAACGATATCAACCGCTAGAATGGCGCCCGATTTTCTGTCACCCCAACCAGCGGTCTCCGCTAAGGATTCTCCTGTGAACTTCACCGGTGCCCATATTCTCTCCATCACCCAATTTGAACGGGCTGACATCCAGCGTATTTTTGATGTGGCCGATGCAATGGAACCCTATGCGTTGCGTCGTAAAGTGACGCGTGTGCTGGAAGGAGCAATTCTCGGCAATATGTTTTTTGAACCCAGTACGCGCACGCGGGTTAGTTTTGGTGCAGCCTTTAATCTGTTGGGCGGCAATGTGCGTGAAACCACCGGTTTTGAAAGCTCATCGCTCACCAAGGGTGAATCCTTGTTTGATACGGCGCGCGTGCTGTCGGGTTACAGCGATGTAATTTGCATGCGCCACCCGCAAGCAGGTTCCGTTGCGGAATTTGCCGAGGGCAGCCGTGTCCCGGTAATCAACGGTGGCGACGGCCCCAACGAGCACCCCACACAAGCATTACTCGATTTATATACCATTCGCAAAGAATTGCGCTCCAAAGGCCGTGATCTGGATGGTTTGCGTATCGCCATGATCGGCGATTTAAAACATGGCCGTACCGTGCATTCATTGTGCAAATTGCTATGCATTTTCGACAACATCAGTGTAACGCTGGTATCGCCCAAAGAATTAGCGATGCCTGAATACATTGTGGAAGAGCTACGCAAAGTGGGCCACACGGTCCATATTACCGATGACCTGCCCACCAGTATTACCCATATCGATATTGCTTACTCCACCCGCATTCAGGAAGAGCGTTTTGCGAGTAAGGAAGAGGCCGATCAATACCGTGGCCGCTTCCGTTTGAATCAATCCATTTACACCGAATACTGCGAACCCAACACCGTCATTATGCATCCGCTCCCGCGCGACTCGCGTGCCGATGCAAATGAATTGGATAATGATCTCAATGCAAACCCGAACCTCGCCATTTTCCGTCAGACGGATAATGGTGTATTGGTTCGTATGGCTTTGTTCGCGTTGGTATTGGATGTGGCCGATCAGGTAGATAAATATGCTCGAGAGGTGAATTGGTATAATTCGTTGCGTTCGAATTGATCGGTTTTTCATAAATTTATAAAAAATCCGTATTACCCGGTAATACGGATTTTTGTTTTTAATAGGGAATGCAAAAATGAAATTCAGAAAAACCGGGATAGCTGATGCACAATTACTGCTTGGCTTCTACGAACAAAACCGCACCCACCTCACTCCCTGGGAGCCAGAACGCAGCGAGCGGTTTTACACGCTGGATTATTGGCGAGAGCAAATGCACAACCGCGAAGTGGAGATGCAGGATGGTCGGGCCGCTTTTTTTGTGGCAGTGGATGATGCAGGAAATGTTATTGCAGTGTGTAATCTGACCAATATTGTGCGCGGTGTTTTTCAGGCGGGTTATATGGGGTATGCCGTTGCCGAAGCTTACCAGGGCAAAGGTGTGATGAAAAAATTGTGCGACTATGTTGTGAGTTATGCATTTGAAGAATTGAAATTAAACCGGGTGATGTCCAATTATTTGCCACACAATGAGCGCTCTGGAAATTTACTGAAGTCCCTGGGTTTTGAGCAGGAAGGTTATGCCAAACGCTATTTGAAAATTCATGGGCAATGGCAGGATCATGTCCTCACGGCGCGCATTAATCCCGCTGGATAATGTAAAAACAATAAAAAATTTTAGGCAATTAATGGAAATCGCGCGAATCTACAGTCAGGTTTTTTAAGCAATGGGTATAATCCGCCAAATGCCCGGCAACTAAATGCACGACGGGTGTTTCACTGTCTGTTGCATTGATTTCCAATACCCCCTTGATTACCAATAACTGTGCATTCAATAGCGGCTCGCGAAAATGAACCTGCGTTTGTTGCCAGACAATCACATTGATATTGCCGGTTTCATCCTCCAGGGTTACAAACATACTGCCTTTGGCGGTACCGGGGCGTTGCCTGCCAGTGACTAATCCGGCTACACGGACGAAGCGTCCATGGCCAACACTGGCCAATTCGCGGTGGGTTTTGCAACGATTAAACGGCGATTGGTTGCGCAGCAATGCCATGGGATGTGTACGTAAACTTAAGCCGAGGCTGATGTAATCATCGTACATATCTTTTTCCAGCGAAGGTGCCGGCATACTTAACAGGTCATGTTGTTGTTCAGTGTTTTCCAGTAAAGAAATATAGGGCTTTAGTGCGGCGGCTTGCCAACGTGATTCATGGCGATTTCCCGTCAGTTGTGCAAATGCGTCGGCAGCAGCAAGTTGCCCCAAATCTGTTGCAGTAAGTGGTGTGCGGCGCGAAAGATCTTCCAGGGATGTAAATGGCTTGCTGCCACGCCAGCGTTCAATGTTTTGGGCGGCATTAATATTCAGTGAGCTGATTTGGCAAAAGCCCAGGCGAATTGCAAATAAAGGTTGCGGGTTAGGAAAAAACTCCGTGGGCAAATTATTTGCAGCGATTTTTTCCAATTGGTTGTCATACCCGCTGCGATTGATATCTACCGGTAGCACCATAATGCCATGGCGTTTTGCATCCTGGATCAATTGCGAAGGCGAATAAAACCCCATCGGCTGGCTATTCAGTAATGCGCAATAAAATGCTGCAGGATGATGGCGCTTACACCAGGAGGATGCATAGCACAGCAATGCAAAACTGGCTGAGTGCGATTCGGGGAAACCATAACCGCCAAAACCTTTTATCTGGTCAAATAGCCGTATCGCAAAATCCAGTGAATAATTACGCGCTAGCATTCCTTCAATAAAATCCTTTTCAAAATTTTCCAGCGTGCTGTTTTTCCCCCAGCTTGCCATGGCGCGTCGCAATTCATCGGCTTTGCCTCCGCTAAAACCTGCGGCAACCATGGCAAGTTTGATGGCTTGTTCCTGGAAAATAGGAACACCCAGTGTGCGATTTAAAACGGGTTTCAAATCATCGTGTTCGTAAGTAACGGGCTCTTTTTTGTTGCGGCGTTGTAAATACGGGTGGACCATTCCACCCTGGATGGGGCCCGGGCGCACGATAGCAATTTGAATCACCAAATCATAAAACTGTTCGGGTTTCAAACGAGGCAACATGGACATCTGCGCGCGCGACTCCACCTGAAAAACGCCGATACTATCGGCCATGCGCAACATTTTATAAGTGGCTTTTACTTCTTCATGTTGTTCATCTTTGGGAATATCGGATAACTGTTGTATGTGTGGTTGATAGGTTTGGATGATACGCAGGGTTTTTCTCAGGGCGGTCAACATACCCAGTGCAAGTACGTCCACTTTTAACAATGCCATGGTTTCCAGGTCTTCCTTGTCCCATTGAATAATTGTGCGTTCCGGCATGCTCGCATTTTCAATGGGTACCAGATCGCTGATTCGTTCGCGCGCAATCACAAAGCCACCGACATGTTGGGATAAATGCCGTGGAAACCCCATCAATTCATTAACCAAATTAAAAAATAAATACAATGTCGGTAGCGGCGGAGGAGAAAATGCCGGGTTGGATTCCTGCAATTGTTGATTCAGGCGGGTAAGGCGCTGTTCCCATTCATCGCGTTGATCCCACCATGCAATAGAGGAGGCCAGGTGGGTAATAAACACTGGGTCAAATCCCAGGGCTTTACCTAAATCGCGCACGGCGCTGCGACGGCGATAAGTAATAACGGTAGCTGCCAGCGCTGCATGTTCACGTCCATATTTTGTATAGATATATTGAATAATCTCTTCACGCCGCTCGTGTTCAAAATCGACATCGATATCAGGTGGTTCTTTACGCTCTTTGGAAATAAAGCGCTCAAATAACACATTGATTTTATCCGGATCAATTTCGGTTATGCCAAGGCAGTAGCATACGACCGAGTTGGCTGCCGAACCGCGCCCCTGATACAAAATATCTTGCGCTTGAGCAAATTCAATAATGTCGTAGACAGTCAGGAAAAAATATTCATAACCTTCTTCTTCAATAAGTTGTAATTCTTTTTCGATGATCCGGTTAATATTTTCAGGTGGGCCTTGCCGGTAGCGCCGATGCGCGCCTTTTTGCACCAGGTGTCGTAAATATTGACCCGGTGTAAAACCAGTGGGAACCAGTTCTTGCGGGTATTGATATTTTAATTCCTCCATGGAAAAAATACATAATTCCTGAATCCGTTGTGTTTCTTCCAGCAGTGCCGGGGGATAAAGTTTTTCCAATTGCCCAAGCGTTTTTAAATAAGCTTCGCTGTTTGCCCGGGTTTGTGTTCCCAACTGCGCTACTTCGGTATTCAAGCGAATGGCGGTGAGTGAATCCAGCAATATTTTGCGCTTGCTACTGTGCATTAATGCTTTTCCGGCAGCGACTAATGGGATTCCCCATTCTTTCCCCAATTGTTGCCAGCGTTCAAACTGTTGCTGTTCACCACTGTGCAATTGGTGACTAACACCAAGCCATAAACGATCTTTGAACGCGCGGGTTAAGTAATCGGCATGTAACTGGATTGTGCTTTCATTGTTATCGTTGATGGGATCGCACAACCAGATAATCAAACAATGTTGCAGGCGAAAGCGTAAGTCTTCCAGGTGAGCTTCATAGCTGCCTTTATCGGCGCGTCGCCTTGCGAGGGTAATAAAACCGGATAATTCCGCATAGGCTATACGTGAAGGCGCAATAGCGATCAAGGTGATCCCATTGGATAATAAAAAATGGCTGCCAATAATTAATTCGACTCCACAATGTTGCGCAGCAGAAAACGCTTTAACCACACCTGCTAATGAGCATTCGTCAGTAATGGCGATAGCGCTATAACCTAATTCTGCTGCGCGCTCGACCATTTCCTGCGGATGGGATGCGCCCGTTAAAAAAGTAAAATTGGTAATGGTATGAAGATGTGTGTAATACATAATATTCGGCATTTCCCTAGCAAAATATACCTTGTACAAACCAGCGTTGTTGGTTCAGTTCCTTGAAAATCCACAAGCGCAAGCCATCGTAGCGTTGCGCCATAAAATAATCGCGCGCAGCGGGGGTGTCCCACCAGTGGGTATGAATACGTTCGGGGCCTGCCAGTAATTGTAATTGGCCACGCCATTGCAATCCTTTCGCTGTTTGTTCAATCGTTTGCGGGATCGCAAATAACCACCTGGGGCGTAACGCCTGTTGTTGTAATACGGGTAAGGCTTGCCAGGCAGTTTTGTGGTAACTGATGATGTCATTACTTAACTCCGGTAAATGATCATCCTTGTAACTGATTTTATAAATCGCGCTATTACCTAAACGGGCTTTCAGTTTGGCAGTAGTCAGGGTGAAATCCCGGGCGGCTGTATGGTGTGGTGATTGCCGGGTGAAATCCAGATGATAAGTTTGCGCGTGCAGTGGCGTTGTAAAAGGGCAATGCAATTCCAGTTGGTCGACAGCAAAACGAAACGCATATTGCTCAAGCTGGATCAAACTTAATTCCAGGAATAAATTTCCCTGTTGCTGGGGGGTATCGCAATTTACGCGAATAAGGTCGCGTTCCCGGTAAATGCTGATAAGTTGCCATTCAACCATCTGGCATTGTTGCTGGCGTTGTTGTAAGTGATAGCTTAATTTTTGCAATAGCATCGCCAGCGCTGGTTGCAAGAGATCCAGTTGTGCTACGGGAAACTCCAGGTCCACTCGTTCGATAAATTGTATTTCCGGGTGGAATACCGGTACTGGTGCAGAAAATAAACCTGTTTGTTGCAAATCCTGGCTGATATCCAGCATATCGCCCAGGTATTGGCTGAATTCATTGCCACAGCGTTTGGTGAAACTGCGTAAACCACTGACCTGTATTTGTTGCATAACATCGCCCAGCGAAACAAAACCCGTTTGTTGTAGTGTGGTGATTGCACGCGGGAATTCTTCCAGGCAGGTTACTGGTAATGGTTGCAATTGTTGGCGAAAAAAGTGGCGTAACTGTTCGGGTTGAGAGTGCCTTACTTGTTGCTCAACGCGTTCAATGGATTGTTCACGGTCATCCAGAAAACTGCACAACCATGCCGCTTGTGCGGTGTGCGCCAGGGCGTAGTGATAATCTTGAGAAATTCCTTTTAAGCGCAATTGTTGCAGGATTGCTTCCAGTAATATTTTGATCCCGCCAAATAGTGTCAATGAACGTGAGATTTCCAACAACACTCCATGAGCATCGGTATATCCGGAAATATACATTTGCAAATGCGGGGTAAATTGATAAAAAGCCTCGCACAATCCCATCAATTTTTTTTCAACACTATTCTCACCGGTATCTATCGCATGATGCGATGTATTGCCAGATAAGCGAATGGCCAGCCACAAACGCATTGCCGGCGGTGATAACACGCTGTTATTGTTCATCAACGGCTCCGCAAGCGGGATATGTTGCTAGTATTTTTCCCCGTTGTGGTAGCCGGTTTGGTCGGGTTGATGTGTGGATAAATATCCGCATCAGTACCAAGGTTGGCGTGAGGTTGATAGCCCATCCATTCGCGCGGCAATGGTAATTCCAGTGGTCTATTGAGTAATGATTGATCGCCACCTTTTTGTTTGGTGATGATTACTTCAAGGTTTTTTGTATGAATCCGTGCGCGCAATCGCAAGTGTGCGGGTGAAGATTGTGACATTGTGCGTGAATTGCGCAGCAACCAATAAATACCTGAACCGTCATTACTGGCCAGCACACATTTGCGAATTTCGGTGTAATTCAAAACCTGTTGCGGTTGCCAGGCCAATAAATGGCTGCAGGCTTGCGCACGGGTAATTTCTACAAATGCTGCCAGAAAATCATTTTTGGCAGGTGCATTAATAATCAGTATTCGATCAAGATCCAGCCCCGTTTGTAATAAACCCTGGGCAAAGGGTAGTGCGGGTGGATTAATTAATATCTGCAATCCTTGAGTTGAATTGCGCAAGGCCGGCGCCAGCAATAACCATTCACCATGTCCCATTTCCTGCAGGTTTATTTCAATCAAACAAGCGCGTGGCCAACCATTGTGTACGAAGGAATTATTGAGTACGGAATGGCCGGTATCTTCACCATCATTGTCATACACAAATGCCTTGGTGCCGCGCCAGATATCTCCGCGTTGCAATAGTTGTTCGAGGTCGGGTGGTAATTGTTGATTCATGGCAAAAGAAGAGCAGGTGATATACTGTATTTAAATACAGTATATCCTTTGGGGCTGCTGTATAGTCAAGCTGAACTTGCCCGCCACTAAAACCATTTGGTTATAAATGCACGGGCCTGATGGCGCTCAGGGTCTATCGGAAAAACCAGTGGTAATAATGCGAGGGAATAAAACAGAATTGGCGCGGCGATAACGGTTTAGTGGATAAACCCGACAATTTTATTTAATAGCGCGGGGCCGTTGAGGGATTTATCGAAATGATGTTTGATGCCCAATGCATGGCCCAGCTCGCTGGTTTTTTCATCCAGCGTTTCACTGACCAGCGCCAGATTGATGCCGGCCGTCTTGGGGGTCCGCGCAAGAATTTTGCACAAATCTGCACCGGACTGTGTGTTGGCAATATTGGCGCCGAGCAAAATTAAATCCGGATGTAAATCCACTGCCAGTTCCAGGCATTCCGTTTGGGTTTCGGCGGTTAATAAGTTGAAATGTGCTTGCAAATGCATAGTGAAATGACGGATTAACTCCGGATTGCTATCTGCCAGCAGCAAGGTTTTATGTGTTGCTACTTCATCGACCCAACTGCGATTGCGTCCCGCGCGCTTGGCTTTGTATAACGCGCGATCTGCATTTTTAATCAATTCCTCCAGATCATGCCCTGTGGTGCGCAAGCAGGTGGCGCCGCCGAGGCTGGCAGTCACGAAAGAGGCAGTGGGTGAAACATCGTGGCGCAATTGGAGTGCGCTGATTGCTTCGCCAATGGATTGCGCCACACACATCGCCCCCTTGGCATCGGTTTCCGGTAGTAGCACCACGAATTCCTCGCCGCCGTAGCGCCCCAGGATATCGGTAGTGCGATGCAAGCAACTTTTAATTGCCTGGGTAACTTTTTTCAAACAGGCATCGCCCGCCGGATGACCGTAGTGGTCGTTAAATAATTTAAAGTGATCCACATCGATCATCAGCGCACTGATCGGCTGTTGGTGGCGTTTCGCCAGCGCCCATTGCTGCTGCGCCAGTTCATTAAATGTGCGGCGGTTGTAGATGTGGGTAAGGCTATCGAGCTGGCTAAGCGCTTCCAGTTCGGAATTCAGGCGGCTCAATTGATCGCGCATTTCAGCGATGCGTTCCATTGCGCGGATTTTGGCCTTGATGATCATGAAACTGACCGGTTTGATCAAATAGTCGTCACCGCCTGCTTCAATACCTTCGCGGTAATTTTCGTCCTCGTTCAGTCCGGTAACAAAAATGATGGGAATCCAGTGGCCGGCAAGCCATTCGCGAATCAAACGGGTAGTTTCAAAGCCGTTCAGGCCCGGCATTTCAACATCCATGATGATCATGTCTACCGGCGTATTTTCCAGCAATTGCAGCGCTTCTTCTCCACTGCGGGCAATCAAGGGTTCATGGCCAGCATCAATAATATAGTTGCGCATGGCATAGCGAAGGGTCGCACTGTCTTCAACCAGAAGGATTTTCATAGGGCCGGGTGAAACATAAACAAGGGATTACAAAGGACCAAAAACGTCACCTGAGTGTAGTTAGTTTTATTCTGGATGCAGGCCAATTTCGGTGGTGGCATGCAATTAAACGCCATTTTACGTTGCCCGGGTGATGGCGTCGAATAGATTGCAGGCAGGTTGCAGGATATTTATACGTTGCGCTGTCTGGTTCACAGTCAGATTGCAGAGTTAATCGCGGTGATCCACATACAACCATTTGCCCAGGCTTTTGCGGAACAGCGATAGTTCATGGTGTTGGTGTGCTTTGCCGTTCTGGCGGAAGAGCGCGACAAACTCCACGGTTCCTTCCTGATCGCTGCTTTGGCCCTTGTGGGTAGCCAGAATTTGTAAGCCCAGCCAGTCGCAACTTTGTGCCCATTCTTGAATCTCAGCCTTGCTTGAGCGCAAACGCTGTTCCGGACTCCAGGTCTCCCACAGGTAATCAATCGCCAGCAACACATGGGCGGAATAGCGCGAACGCATCAGTTGCTCGGCGGTGTCCGGCCAGGATTGCCCCTGGATGTAAGGCTGGCAACAACTGGCCAGTGATTTTTGGCTGCCACAAGGGCAGGGCGACAGGGGATTAACAGCAGGTGTTTTCGATGGCATTTTGCGGCCCTTTTCGGTATTTTGTGCGCCTGTTTTTGGCAGGGGCCAATTCTCGCCGACTCCGGCGCCCGGCACCAGCTTTCCTGCATAGATGTATGACCTTCGAGTAAAGATTTCCACTATGACTGACTTTGATGATATCCGTCCTTACCGTGATGACGAAGTTCGCCCGACCCTTGACCGCTTGCTGGCAGACCAGGAGTTTACCGACGCGGTCACACGCCTGAGGTTTCCCTCATTGCACGGCTGGCTGGGTTGGTTATTAAAACCGCTGGTGCGTAACAGATTGACGCGGCAACTGGCGAGCATCCAAAACGTACAGGGCTTCCAGTCAGTGGTTGAGCGATACATGTCGGCAATGATGCAAACCCGCGTCAAGGATCTCACGGTGTCAGGTCTGGAAAAGCTGGATAAACACAGCGCTTACTTATTTATCAGCAACCATCGCGATATCGCAATGGACCCGGCGTTTGTTAACTGGGTGCTGTACCACAATGATTGCAATACCTTGCGTATCGCCATTGGCGATAATTTATTGACCAAACCGTTTGCGTCAGACCTGATGCGTTTGAATAAAAGTTTTATTGTCAATCGCTCCGCCAAGGCACCGCGTGAAAAATTAAAAGCGGCAAAACATTTGAGTGCCTATATCTATCACTCAATCGTTAACGAAAATGCCAATATCTGGATCGCACAACGCGAAGGCCGCGCCAAAGATGGCAAAGATAAAACCAATTCCGCGGTGTTGGGTATGCTGATGCTCAACAAACCAAAAGATGAAACGCTTGCCGGCTATGCTAAAAAATTACGCATAGTGCCTGTTTCCATTTCTTACGAACTTGATCCTTGTGATGCCGCCAAAGCGCGCGAACTTTATTTGCATCGCACTGAGGGTAGCTACCAAAAAGAAGAGCATGAGGACGTGCGCAGTATCGCTCTGGGCATTGCTGGCAATAAAGGCAATATCCATCTGGCATTTGGCGATGTGCTGGATGGGGATTACCAGGATACGGATGAATTGGTTGCCGCACTGGATCATCAAATTCTCGGCAACTACGTATTGCATGCAACTAATTGTTTCGCGTATGAAATGCTGTATGGTTCTGTGCCGAAGGTAAATTACAGCGCAAAAAATATTGCTTATGATCCTGCCCCCCTCGCGGCGGAGCGCGCCGAATTTGAAGCGCGTATCAATGCTATTCCTGCTGAACAACGCGAAATCGCGTTGGGCATTTATGCAAACCCTGTTGTGAGTAAATTGGCCGAATGCTAACGGATGCGCTGAAAAAGCAAATTCAAACCGCCTACAGCCAGTTTCTGGAAAACAAGGGCCTGAAGTCCCGTTACGGCCAAAAATTGATGATTGCCGAGATTGCCAAAACGCTCGGCAAAATTTCACTGGATGATGAAAATCATCGCATCCCCGCTGAAAACGCCGGCAACCATATTTGTGTAGTGGAAGCCGGTACCGGTACCGGTAAAACTATCGCGTATTTATTGCCCGCCATTGTAATGGCCAAAGCGCTGGGTAAAAAACTTGTGGTATCAACCGCGACAGTTGCGCTGCAAGAACAAATCGTCAACAAAGATTTGCCCGAATTGCATCGCAACAGTGGTTTGTCTTTTACGTTTACCCTCGCCAAAGGCCGTGGCCGTTACTTGTGTTTAAGCAAGCTGGATAACATCATCGCGGAATACCAAAGCGGTTTAAATCCAACACGCGCGCTTTACGAGGATGAATATCCCGGCGTTTCTGCGCAAAGTTTTACACTTTACCAATCGATGATGGATTCGCTTGCATCCAATAAGTGGAATGGCGAGCGCGATACCTGGCCGCAAGCACTGGAACAAAATGAGTGGCAAATCATCACCACCGATCATCGCCAATGCACTGGCCGCCGCTGTTCCAATGTGACGGCGTGCAGTTTTTTTAAAGCGCGCGATTCCATGCATTCGGTGGATTGTATCGTCACCAATCACGACCTGGTGCTCGCCGATCTGGCATTAGGCGGTGGTGCAATTTTGCCCGCACCGGAGGATACGATTTATGTTTTCGACGAAGGCCATCATCTGCCGCAAAAAGCGTTGAATCATTTCGCGCATCACAGTCGTATGCTTTCCACCAGCAAATGGCTGGACCAATGTAATAAGGCGCTTGGTGCAATGCTGGGGGTTATTAGCGGCGCCGGGAATGTTGATCGTTTTGGTGAACAATTACCGGCGGCATTAATTGATTGCAAACAACGTCTCGATCAGTTGTATCCGGTGTTTGAATCGCTCGCACAATCCATCGCGTTTGATGATCGCCAATCCCATTACCGTTTTGATGGTGGCGTGGTGCCGCAAGATTTATTGGTACCTTGCGTGGAGCTTTACAAAGGCTTTGATCGCCTGAGTGATTTGCTGAAAAAAATGATCGATGAAGTCAGCCAGGCGATGGAGGATATGCATTGCCCGGTGCCGAAAGTTGATCTGGAAAATCACTATCCCATTCTTGGTGCATGGCAAGCGCGGGCGGAAGCGAATCGCGATTTATGGGCCAGTTTTGCTACGCCGGATTCCATTAGCAGTGTGCCCAAAGCGCGCTGGTTAACGCCGGTGGATAGTGGTGGCAACATGGATCTGGAAGTATGTTCGAGCCCTATACTTGCGGCAAAAACACTGGAGTTCAGTTTGTGGGAAAAAGCGTGCGGGGCAATTATCACTTCGGCAACGCTGACGGCATTGGGAAATTTTTATCGTTTCCAAATGCGCGCGGGTACACCCTCTGACTCCAATTATCAGGTCGTGCCGAGCCCATTTAATTTCCAGCAGGCAACGCTGGAAATTCCGGCTCGAACGGTAGAAGCGACCAATGCCGATACCCATACCTTGGCAATTATCGATGACTTACCAAATTTAATTGATCCTGCGGAAGGCACTCTCGTGCTTTTTTCCTCGCGCAAACAAATGCTCGATGTATTCGATGAAATGCCGCACCGCTTGCGCGATATTATTTTGTTGCAAGGTGACAACTCCAAACAGGAAATGCTGGTCCAGCATAAAAAGCGAATCGATGAAGGCGAGGGCAGTGTGCTCTTTGGTTTGGCGAGTTTTGCCGAAGGTGTGGATTTGCCCGGAAAATACTGCACCCATGTAATCATCGCCAAATTGCCGTTTGCTGTGCCGGATGATCCCATTGAAGCTGCGTTGTCTGAATGGGTTGAGGCACGTGGCGGTAATGCGTTTATGGAGATCACCGTGCCGGATGCATCGTTGAAATTAATTCAAGCCTGTGGGCGTTTGCTACGAACGGAGACGGACACCGGGCGTATCAGTTTGCTGGATCGCCGCATCATCACCAAACGTTATGGCAAAGCGATTCTGAATTCATTGCCGCCGTTTACGCAGGTTGTGCATAAATAAGTTTATTTTGTATTTGTCGAATGTCATGTTGGGCATCGCTGCGCGTGCACCAACCTGTGAAGCACCGTGTAGGTTGGCGCATGCGCAGCGTGCCTAACAATCATCATCAATACATACCCATTACCAGAATCCATGAACCAACTTCACATTACCATCGCCGAAACGTTAATTGATATCGAAAAGGAATTGCGCGAGCTGCGCCTGTGGCAATCCGAAATACTTCCGGACGAAGCGTTGATGAGCGAGCAGCCATTTGCGGTAGATACCATGACTTTCCCGCAATGGTTACAATTTATTTTCCTGCCTCGCCTGTATTTTATGCTGGATCAACAAATGCCTTTGCCTGGCAACTGCGGGATTGCGCCGATGGCAGAGCAATATTTTTCCGGATTAACTCTGCATTCTTCTTTATTAATAGCGCACCTGCAAAAGATCGATACGTTATTGACCAATACCCGCTGAATATTTTTTTGGGTTAAATGAATGGAGCTCCACCAGGTGCTTCGGTATAAATACCTGTATTAATGCAGGTATTTATGTAATCCAGCCAATTGCTGATTTTTCCTGATTTCCCTTGCAACCAATTCCGCCATTGCCTCTGCACCATTTTTCTGGAAATGTGTTCCATCTGGCATTTGGATGCTACCGGCTGCGTTATTGGCATAAAACGGATTAATTGCCGGATCTACCACCAACCAGTAATTCCTCCAGCCAGGCTCGCCCACTTTATTGGCGAAATTAATACTGGCCGCTTCCAGATCAATCAACGGCAATTGATGCAATTGTGCCGTGGTCTTGATCGTTTCGCTGTAATCGCCAGTAAACAAATAACCATTGTTGGCGTTTTGCCGGGTTAAATGTGTGTGTACGACAGGTGTCGTTTGTTCACCTGTTGCATTTTTAATTCTTGCCGTGGGGGTAAATATCACCGGATATGCGCCGCGTTCTTGCACGATTTTGATGTAACGTTCCAGCGAATGCTGGAAAGATAACTCAGGATGGCCTGCCGGGAATTGTGGCTTTCCCGTCGCACTATTAGGATAAGTGCATAAATTTTTAACATCGGCAGGCCCACGTAACGCTTTGCTGTTATCGCAATTCTGATCATTGTGGCCATGGTTGATAAACACATAATCACCAGCCTGGATTAAATAATCCATTTGCGTGAACCAACGGCCATTATAAAAATCCCGCGAACTACGGCCAGCACGCGAACCGACAATAACCTCAACTCCACTATCGGATTTGAATTGCGCAGCTAAAGCCTGGCCCCAGCCCATACGAGGGTAACGCAATTGCTCGTATACGGCAGAGGTTGAGTCACCAACAATAAAAATTCGGGTTTTCGCATTGTTAACGTTCAAAAACTCACTGCGGGCGCGTTGCAGGTCAAAAGGCTCATACTCGCCCGTGGCCATTAAACCGGCAATCGGACGAAAACCAAAGTCAGTAAGCGTTGTATGACCTGTACTGCCAGAGTTGTTGTCATAATTTCTGTTGTGATGCAGGAGTGAAAAAATTTCCGTTACCGGATTGGAATCCGTCATGGAAAATGTAGCGGGATCAAACGCCGCAACATTGGTTATCCCCGCCGTTGTTAATGCGGCAGAAAAACCCGTGCGCATGGCGGTGAGGGCCGCATTTACTATTTTTGCATCCACTACGCCAATGGTATTTGAATCCACCCATTGTTGAGGGCCAATAAAGCCTTTGCTAATTGCAATATCAGAAACGATGCGGTCTGTGAGCGGGTTGATGTTTGCCACCGGATTTTTGCTTTCGGGTATTTGGTTAATGAACGCCGCCAAACAAATTGGACGCAAACTTGAATTATTTGCACAGTCTTCCGCTTTTCCTTGTGCAACAACGGAAACCAGCAAGGGCAGGGCGAATCCTGTGGTGGAAATACTATAAATTCCCACTGCATTGGTCTCGGTTTTGAGTTGTTTACCGGAAGAATCGGTCAACGTGACCTGTGCATGGGGCAACGGTTGTTGTTCGTAAGCAAGTCCGGTGATGGTTGTGGCAGTATTAACAGATTTACATGCACTCAAACTAAATAACAGTGCAGTGAATGAAAAAATAAAGTTGATTGTATTTTTTCTCATGATATCTACTGTGCTCCCCAGCCAGCTTTCAAGCTTTCCCACATTTCATCAAATTGTTTTTGTTCCCGTTCGCGTAGCGCGTCGTATTGGGTGGCTGTTAAATTATTGCGTGCGCTGTTCAGGAAGTTATCTTGGTAATCGTATAGTGCTTCGCGGGCTTTCTCGATCAGGAACGGTTTTTCTTCTGCGGAAGCATTTTGAATGCGCGTGCCAGCAGATTCCATATAGCGCATGAACTCCTGCTTTTGCTCCAATTTACTGATTAATAATGCTTCGCGCTTTTCGGAGGGAATAGGGGACTCACCTTGTGCCTGATCAAAGAAATTATTCATCTGGTATTGTTCATACGCGGAGTCTTTTAGCAAATCATAGGTTTTGCGATCTTCCGGTGAGCTGAGCAACTGGGCTATCTGGCGATCAATTTCAGCAAGGCCTTGTTGTTGGCGATTAACCGCTTCTTCAATTTCCTTTTGCGATGAATAATAACCTACGCTACTCGCATTAAGAATTTGTTCGCGTTGTTCCAATAAATGCTGTAGCTGGCTTTGGGATTGTCCGGATAACCCCAGGCGTGACATTAGCAGACTGTATTTTTTTTCCAGCGTGCGCTGCAGGTTTTCCTGTTGCATCGCCGAAAACTCATTGGCTCGATCCGGATGATTGACGGATGGGCTTTGATTAGCAATTGCCGGTTGTTTGTTGTTTTGACCAAAAGCAATAAACTCCTGCAAGTCATTTATCTTCTTTTGATAGCTGTCCCGTTCTTGTTGCAAGCGTGAATCAAAGTCAGCTTGTTGTTGGGCAATTTGTTGGCGCAGGGTTTGGTGATCCAGATAAAGCACTATATGGTAAGTGCCCAGCACCATAAGGGCTACTGCCAGCAATGCGCAGAGAAGTTTCATTTTTACCTCCGTAATTACGGATCATTATTGTGGTTTTCAGGTAAATTTGACCGAAAATTGCCGAGGGGAAACGGATGAATATTGTGTGTTTAGGTTCCGCTTCGATGATTAGATTACATTTTATGCGCGCTGGCAAGCGACAATAAGTAAATTGTGAAATTGTTGTGTAACCCGTATGAATACCAATACGGGACTGGCATTTCTCCAATTAATCCCCGTAATGAGATTAAAACTCCGCAGTAGGTTACACTCCTTACGGGTTACGCTGTTTTTATAGTGTTGGCTTTTTAACGGGTTAAAAATTATTTTAACAAACGCTTAATTGTTGCGCGGATATATCAGTTTTTGTCACCTAATAAAATAAAAGGAACTTTAGCGACAAAACAGCGATAGCCATTTTTTATTTTTTGCCCAAAAGACTCTGGCCTATATTGGTGAGGTCAATGCACATAAGCCCTTTCCTATTGATAAGGGTGCTCTTTGAGTATTCTAAAAAGTAAATAGCCAAAAGTTAAAGATAAAGTTCCGTGTAGCATTCCAGCAAGCGGACTGATTTCGCCTGCCCGAATGTTTACATTCCCCGACATCCGTGTTTGTCATTACAGAAGGAATGTTTTCCATGAAGAACTCGACCCGAACTCAATTGTTGTTGATAGTAATTTCATTTTTCACTGCTTTGCTTTGTAGTCATGCGTCAATTGCCGTTGAAGAAGATTTCAATTCCCTCGTTAAGCGCCTTCAGGCCGATAAGCCCAAATTTGCCAAACGACAGCAGAATTTACTTAACGAACGTTATGATTTGGCGGATCGTGTGGTGCAAGGAGTGACTATGTCGCGCGGTAAGGGTGTCCAGGCTGGCGTGAGGGTTAAACTGCCTGCCGGGACGACCTGGGAAAAACTTGCAGCACTTTCACCCGATGAAATAAAGAGTAAAAATTTATGGCCCGCGGGTTTTTTTCCCTTGCCTCACCCACACCATGAAGCTGGTGGAATGATCTTCCCGACATTCCTCATTAATGAAACAAAAAAACAAACTGACCGGGACTTAACCCGTTTCGATCTCGATTTTGATTTGCCCGATCATCTATTACCGGAATTTCCCGCTGCTATTTATTTAACGACACGCCCTGACCTGGGGGATGTATCCCAGGGAAAGCTGGTAACACTGACTAATTTCCATGACTTATTTAAAGATATTCTCAATCCAAAACAATTAGAAGGGTTGCGCTTGCTGGTGACGCCATTTCCGCAGCAGCAATTTAACGCTACCAGTGACAGGCGCAGCTTGAAACCTCATCAGGGTGTCGCTTGTTTTGATTGCCATGCCAATGGGCATACCAACGCATCCACTCACACTGTTGGTGACATCAGGCCCAATGAACACCGCCACAGAATTGATACACCAACCTTGCGCGGTTTAAATATCCAGCGTTTGTTCGGTTCCCAACGGGCATTAAAAACCGTGGAAGATTTTACCGAGTTCGAGCAGCGCGCTGCTTATTTTGATGGCGCCCCTGCGGATGCAACCCTGAAAGGAACCAATATCCTGGAGCGGGGCAGCCAGGTGCATTTTATGTCGGAGTTCCAATCGATCCTGGATTTTCCCCCTGCGCCGAAATTAAATGTGTACGGCAAGCTTGATCCAGCGAAAGCGTCTGAAAGTGAATTGCGCGGGCAAGATGTTTTCTTCGGTAAAGGACAGTGCGCCAGTTGCCACACACCGCCTTACTACACGGATAACCTGATGCATAACCTGAGAGTGGAGCGTTTCTTCAAGGAAGTTACTATTAATGGCCGCAAAGCATCCGCGGATGGCCCTATTAAAACTTTCCCACTGCGTGGCATTAAAGATTCCCCTCCCTATTTGCATGATGATCGCTTATTAACCCTGGCTGACACGGTGGAATTTTTTAACCTTGTATTGGAGTTAAAACTGGAAAAGCAGGAAAAAGAAGATTTGGTCGCTTTTTTACTGGTGTTGTAGGTTTTATTCGGTAGCTGCTTGGGGCAATCTTGCGATTGCCCTGTTGCGTTATAGTCAAGCGATTACCCATTTCAAATGCCGGATGGCGCTTTGCTAGTGACTTAAATAAAAATTTAAAAATGGAATCACTTCGTTTTTAAAACGTTCTTCTCCTTGCCAATATTGATTCCACGCATTGCCGGAATATTCCTCGGCTTGATGGTTAACGCCATAGTCATCCAGCATGCGGGTAAATTTCTGGTTGGCGTAAACATGATCCGGGTTTTCATCGTATCTGCCCCAATCCATTTTGAACCCTTTTAATTGGCGCAGATTATTAGCGCGCGATGGTAAGCGCGCATCCAATAAAAAATCCTGTTGCAGCCGCGCGACATTATTGGCGTTAACCACCAGTTTATCGCCTTGTAGTTCCACCATTAGATCAGCATAAAACGGCGGTTTATCCGGATTGGGTAAATAGGCTTGCGCCATTAGCATAAATACCCGCGAATAAATGTTGGATTCAAGGTCTTTCCAATTCTGTGCGAGATTCATTTGCTGCCAGTCCGGGCGCGAGTGCAACAATGTTTCCCCGGTTGCTGTTCCAAAAGGGTGCATTGCATACACACTGCCAAACAAGCCCGGATAATCCATCGCCAGCTTGATGGCTGCATAGGCACCAATCATATCGCCGACAGCTGCACGCGTTGCCGTGGTACGAAAGCGCTGGTCAATGGTAGGGATAAGTTCCCGGGTGATGTGATCCATCCAACGGCCACTGCTGGCTGCGTTACTGTAAAAACTGCCCAGGCCGGGGCCGGTAAAATCGCCAGCAACCAGAATACAATCGATTAATGTTTTACTCCTGATTGCATCATCGACTGTGCGTTGTACGTTTCCATCGGCAAAAAATTTTTCGTTACTCCAGCCGAGGCTATGAAAGTAATAAATCACCGGATAGCGTTTCTTGCCTTTGGCGTAGGATGCGGGAAGATAAACCCGAATGTTGCGGTCCGGATTTAACCCGATCAGGTTTCCGCTTAACGCGGTAGATGTGATAGTGAATTCCTCAATCCGGCTATTTGCTGCTTGCGATTGCGCAACACAACAACAGTAGCAAAGGATTAATGCTGCAATGTGCCTCATAACTGCCTCCAATGGTGATTAACTGATGAATGGAGGCTAGGGGATTGCGACTAAAATGGCGTCCGACCTGATCGGGCCGAACTTAATTTGCCGCAATTATCAGGTTTTGACGGCGATATTCACTGGGTGTCATCTGTGTGTAGTGGCGGAATGCGGTATTAAACGTGGATTTGGAGTTGAACCCGACTTCTTCGGCAATGGCGAGGATGGTGTAATCGGGATGTTGGAGTAACATCTGCTTCGCTGCTTCAATCCGGTATTGGTTCACCCATTCATAAAAACTGGTATGTAAATCCTGGTTGATCACCTGGGATAAATAATGCGAGCTTTCACGCAATTCCTCGCTTAATTGGCGCAAGCTCAGGCTGGCTTGCTTATAAATCTGCCGGGTTTCCATAACCTCCTGTAATTTTTTGCGAATACGTTGGCGGGCGGCCTCATCCAGCGATGAATTTGCATATTTCTCCGCTGCAACGGGTGTGATTGTTTCTGGTGTTAATGCGGAATCGGATTGTAACCCGGTGGCCGGTTTAAGCCGGGACAAGGCGAAGAGTGCGCGCAGGGTAAATACAATCTCGATGGTCATGAAAAGGTTAATACCCATACCGCCCAATGGCCCTATATACATACAGTGGAGGGTGCGCAAAATCGCCATTAACCACTTAACCAATAAAATCAGCAGCAACCAATTCAGGGCGTGTAACGAATACTCATGCAGGTTGGAAAAATTGGCGGCGATCCCTTGTTCATATTCCTGTAACAACAACCGAATCCTCACTACCAGCATCGGAACTTGTAGCGTAAATATAGCGATGCATATCAACATGGTGCCGTGAATAAAGATTGCCTGGTAAGCTGACACGGGTTTCCCTGGATTACCAAAACCAGTACCTCCATGAGCAGAAAGGAGCAGCGGAAGCAAACACAGGCCCGCCGCTATCAGTAACCATTTATGCAACTGTGGCAACGTAAAGGGGCTGGGTGTTTGTTGCCGGGTAATCTCCAGTGTGCACAACCACAGGCAAGGCGCAATTAACAAGGACAACAACATCAACCCGCCAAGCCACAAGGATTTGAATCCACTTTCAGGGTGTAACATCAGCCACTCAAACCCGAACCCCATCGCTTCCAGCAACAAAAACACTGAAAAATACCGCAGCCGCCACTGCGGCAACAAATTCCGCAAGCCCGCCGCACTCAACAGGCAATAACCGATAGCGATGGCGAATAAGGAGGTTTGGAGGATGTTCATAGCAATACCAAAAACACGTAGCCCGTATGGAGCCTAGCGTAATACGGGATTGGGGACGAAATAAATAACTTCACACTGGATTCCGTTGATCCAATCTGCCTGGCGGTGCAATTATTTCTGATAGTCTGTAGTTCAAATTAAATTTCAAATAAACAAAAGCCCGGCAGTAGTCGGGCTTTTGTTTGATCCTCATAGGGTTTTTTTCAGTAATTATTTTTGCCAATATCGGCTTCTTCCCAAAACAAGGCCTGCTATAGCTACCAAAAATAAAAGCACCGCAGAGGGTTCCGGAACCGTCCTGTATTCAAACGTCAGGTTGTCGATAGTGGGACCTGTGCGTAAATTGAATAACGATTCAATGTAAATACCTTTTATCCGGGTATTGGAGTAAATGGACACCAATTCCCCCTGGATATAAGGAGTGCTTGTTTCTTCAACACCAGTCCAGCCACTACTGTGTTGTACGAAAAGCAGGTCATTGTTTTCGCCATAAACGGAAAAATAGGATGCTTCCAATTGAAATGGTGAATCGACATTAAAACTTATAAAGTTAGGTAGTGCACCGACAAAATTAAGCGAGATTCCATTGGTGCCAAAGACCTGGTTTTGGTTGGTGCCATCGGGCAATACCTGGCCTACTAACCAACCTGAATTTCCAAACACAACACCTTTGGATTCATATTCATTACTCAAAATAAGACCACAGGGTTCAACCGTTTCGCAACCAAAAGGATTGGCTGGCGGAGCAACAATATCGTCAAAATCAATAAACACGGCCTGGGCAGTTTGGGATGTTATACAGAGTGTTAGTAATATCGGTAAGCAGGTGAGATGTTTTAGTTGTTTCGCAAACATAATCGTCTCCTTCAATTCATCAAGGTTGGTGAGCCAAACGTTGCGCGAGTACAATCGCTGTGCAATTAGCGTTGAAAATTCTTGCAGGTTGAGTTTCCTCTTCTGGTAAATTAATGCCTGTGCAAATCATCACAATCTGGAGAGTTGGCGCCCAACTTAGTATTAAATATCTCAATAGGTAAATTTTCATGGCAGAAAACGACAATCTTGTTTCTTTATCCGGAGCAAAAATATTCAGGTATACCGATGGCGAAAAAGAGTGGGAAGCTCCCTATGGTGAAGAATGTATAGAACAAATTTCTGCGCATATTGAAAAGTATGTTGGGGAAATTGACAGCGTGCTCCACGAAGTCGTTTCCGATACCGTGCATATTGATATACACCACGTTGCGCCCACGGAAGAAAAACCATTTCATTTTCTCATCACTTCCGGGATGAGCGATTTACCGATGAAAGTAAATGGTGATCCTGACGATTTACGATATTCGGAGTTAATGGTTGTTTTGCCATCGTGGTGGGAAATCAGTTCGGAGTCTTTTAAGGATGAATGTTGGTATTGGCCGTTCAGGGAATTGAAATTTTTAGCCCGGTTTCCGCACAAATACGATAGTTGGCTGGGTTATGGGCATACTATTCCAAATGGAGAGCCGGCCGAACCCTTTGCCGAAAACACAACGCTGGATGGTGTTATTTTATTAAATCCATGCCATGTCCCGGATGAATTTTTAACACTCACAATCGATGAACATAAAACCATTGAATTTTTAGCGGTGATTCCATTGTATTCGGAAGAAATGAATTTCAAATTGCGAAATGGTGTGGATGCACTTCTGGATAAACTGATTGATAACCGCGTGAGCGATGTAATCTCTATAAACAGAAAGAATGTCGTGAAAAAATGACGCGGTATTTTTCTGCAGCCACAAAAATAAAAACCCGGCAAGTTGCCGGGTTTTTATTGTGGTTATAGATTCTGTTAAACGAATAATTACATCCGCTCCATAACCTCAATACCCAATAAATCCAATCCTCGCTCGATTGTTCGTGCAACCAAATGGCACAAACGCAGGCGGCTATCGCGAATTTCCGGGTCAATTCCCTCTTTCAAAATCGGGCACGCTTCATAGAAGGTCATGTAGAGGCTGGCAATTTCATATAAGTAGGTACACAGCAAATGCGGTAAGGCTTCGCGTGCGACTTGATCCAGCACCTCGCTGAATTGCAATAATTTAATAGCAAGGGTTTTTTCTTGCTCGGTACCGATGATGATGTTGTTGTGCAGGGATTCCGGTGCAACACCGGCTTTACGGAAAATGCTTTGTACGCGAGTGAAGGCGTATTGCAAGTAAGGTGCCGTGTTGCCTTCAAAGCTGAGCATGGATTCCCAGCTGAATACATAATCGTTGGTGCGGGTTTTACATAGGTCAGCGTATTTCACTGCGCCAATGCCGACTTTGCGCGAGATTTCTGCAATTTCATCCGCTGATAATTCGGTATTTTTCTCACTGACTACTATGCCTGCGCGCTCAACGGCTTCAGCCAACAATTCCGCCAGCTTTACCGTGCCGCCACTGCGGGTTTTAAAGGGTTTGCCATCGCTGCCCATCATGGTGCCGAAGGCGAGATGCTCCAGGCTCACACTGTTGTCGACAAAACCGGCTTTGCGAGAAATGGTAAATACCTGCTGCATATGCAGCGATTGGCGCGCATCGATAAAATACATAATGCGATTGGCTTTCAATGTATTTACGCGATAACGCAATGCGGCTAGATCGGTCGTTGCATACAAAAAGCCGCCGCCTTGTTTCTGGATAATTACGGGGGATGGATTGCCATCTTTATCGGCTAGCTCGTCAAGGAATACAACTTGTGCTCCGTTGTCTTCTACGGCGAGTTTTTTATCTTGTAATTCCTTCACGAGTGGCGCGAGGTCATCGTTATAAAAACTTTCGCCGCGCACATCAGTTTCTTTTAATGTGACGTTAAGGTTTTTATAAATTTCGGTGGAGTGGTGCAGTGATACTTCTTTGAATTGCTGCCACAGCTTCAACATTTTTTCATCGCCACCTTGCAGGCGTACTACATAGTCGCGTGCCTTGTTGGCGAAAGCTTCGTCATCATCGAAATGTTTTTTGGCTTGCTGGTAAAAGACTTCCAGGTCTTTTAATTGCATTTCGGCGTCGCCATTAGTGCCGAGTTGTTCTTCCAGTTCGGCGATCAGCATACCAAATTGTGTGCCCCAATCGCCCACGTGGTTTTGGCGAATGACTTTATGGCCGAGAAATTCCAGCAAACGAGCCAGTGAATCGCCGATGATGGTGGAACGCAAATGACCCACGTGCATCTCTTTGGCGAGGTTGGGGCCGGAATAATCGATCACTACGGTTTGCGCTTGTTCTGCGGTACTGACTTGCAAGCGGGCATCGGCTTGCGCTTTGGCAATTTGTTCGCCCAACCATTCAGGCTTCAGGTCAATATTGATAAAACCGGGGCCGGCAATTTCTACTTTTTCGGCGATGCCAGCAAGATCCAGCGCCGCCACTATTTTGGCCGCGAGTTCGCGCGGATTGGTGCCCATGGCTTTGGCGGCACCCATGGCGCCATTGGCCTGGTAATCGCCGAAGCCGGCTTTTTTGCCGGGCGCAATTAATGCGGGCATGTCAGCGGGAACGCCGCAGGCGGCCATGGCGGCAAGGACTTTCTGGTTCAGTAATTCGCGGATATTCATAAATTCGGGTCGCAGTCAGCTGGGAATATGGCCCATGGGGCGGTCAAATAGGGTGGTGACAGAATAAGGGGGTGAATTGTACCTGCGCAGGGTGGGGGATGCCATGGGTTATGGCTATACTCAACGCACCGTTATCAACCGGCGCAATATTAGCCCCGCACATAAGGATAAGACGATGATCGACAGCCCGATTCCCCAGGTAGTGAGCCAGCTAAACGACCGCGTTCTCACCCTCAGCCTCAATCGCCCCGAGCGTAAAAATGCGCTTTGCCTGGCGATGTATTCCGCATTGGCCGAACTGATTTTAGCGGCAGAGGCAGATTCACAAGTCCGTGTAATCGTGCTTACCGGCACTGATGAATTTTTCACCAGCGGCAATGATCTGCTGGATTTTATGAATGAGCCGGAAATTCATGAGAACCATCCGGTTGTGCGTTTTATCAACGCCTTGCGCCATTGCGCTAAACCGGTAGTCGCCGTGGTACGTGGCCATGCAGTCGGTATCGGCACGACAATGCTATTGCATTGCGATCTGGTTTACGTCGCTGACGATGCGCGTTTGCAATTACCGTTTGTGAATTTGGGATTGTGCCCGGAGTATGCGAGCAGTTTTCTGGTGCCGCGTGTAGTCGGCCAACAAAAAGCCGCTGAATTGTTTTTATTGGGCGAGCCTTTTTCCGGTGCCGAAGCTGCCAATATTGGGTTGGCAACCAAATCTGTACCTGCGAATGAATTAAATGATTTTGCCCATGCAAAAATCCAGCGCCTTGCGCAACAGCCACCGGCGGCTGTGCGTCGATCCAAGGCCTTGTTACGTGCTGCAACCAAAACAGCCGTTGAACAATCGTTACAGGCTGAATATGCCGGATTTGCGCAAGGACTGGCTTCAGAAGAATGCAAAGAATCGGTGACCGCGTTTTTTGAAAAACGGGCGCCGGATTTTTCACGGTTTTAATAAAATGTGCGATTTAATCGCACAAGATAAAAATTAGGCGCAATAAATTTAATCCAGGACATAACCATGGCTTTTACATTTGATTTCAGTAACAAAAATGTGTTGGTTGTCGGTGGCACCAGCGGAATTAATCGCGGTATTGCAGAAACATTTGCCAAAGCCGGCGCGCGCGTGGCGGTAGTGAGCCGCTCGCAAGAAAAAGTGGATGATACTGTGCAATCGCTAAAAAATTGCGGCGCTGTGGACGCTACCGGTTTTTCTGCCGATGTACGCGAGGTGGATGCGATTAAAGCCGGTATCGATAACATCGCAGCGAATTGGGGCAAACTGGATGTCGTGGTATCGGGGGCGGCAGGAAATTTCCCGGCATTGGCAATGGGGATGTCGCCAAACGGTTTTCGCTCGGTTATCGAAATTGATTTACTGGGAACATTCCATGTGATGCAAGCAGTTTATCCGCATTTAAAAAAACCGGGCGCGGCCATTATTAATATTTCGGCGCCGCAAGCAGAAATTCCGATGGCGGGGCAAAGCCATGTATGTGCGGCTAAAGCCGGTGTCGATATGATTACGCGCACCTTGTGCCTTGAGTGGGGTGTTGAAGGTGTGCGTATCAATTCGATTATTCCTGGTCCCATCGATAATACCGAAGGCATGAAACGCCTGGCTCCGACCGAAGGTTTGCGCATCGCAGTTATTAAATCGGTTCCGCTGCAACGTATGGGCACAACAGATGATATTGCCAATGCCTGTTTATTTTTAGCGTCGGATCTGGCGAGCTATATCAGCGGTGCAGTAATTCCAGTGGACGGCGGTTGGGCACAGGGCGGGGCAGCGGTAGTCGGGGCAGGTTTGGCAGAAATGTTAAAAGGTATGCCAAAAAATAAATAGTTACCGTTGTTCTTTTTCCATAGGCAAAATTTCCCTTCTATCACCGGCAGAATTTGCAAACTGTTTCGCAAATCTGTCGGGTAATTCGATTTTAAAGCGATTGCGTCCCTGATCCTCTGCGTGCAAGCTGTTGCGCAATAACTATAAAAATTACGTACAGCAGTATTTTTTTACGCATCATCCAAAAACTAATTATCCAACGTTCAGTTCCCGTATCAACTTTGATACCGCACTTTCCTGCTTTATGAATCAATCAGTTTCATTTGTTGGGCCCGGATTTTTAAAGCAGTAAAACCGCAGCAACTGCCATGTCTCTTGTAATGAAAGATGCTGCGATGATTTTTCCAGGTAGTCCTAATAATATTTTTATACTTAAAAAAGGAAATTCTATGAAACATTTTTCGCTGACAAAAACATCGCTGTTGAAAAAGTCATTGGTTATTGCCACCTTGGGAATGTTTTCACTGCCTGCGTTGGCTTTATCTCCTCCTGCCACCTCTGGCTGGATCGTGCAAAATGGAAAATTAATAGATCCCAACGGGAATCCATTTATTTTCCGTGGCGTGACGATTGACCACAGCCGCGCACCGGATAAAACCGTGCAAGCACTTAAAGATATTGCAGCCCTTGGCGCTAACTCAGCCCAAATTGAGTTTCCATTAAATTACGCGGTACCGTTTTCATACCCCCGCGTAGCTGTGACCGAATTGGTACAAATTATAAAAACCTGCGCCGAGGTTAAATTGGTATGTGTATTGGAACCGAACGATGTCGCCGGTTTTGGTGCTGCAACGAATACCGCAAGTCCATCGGTAACGATCGATTTATGGCAATTAACGGATATGAAAGTGGCATTGTCGGCACCGGGCGTGAGTAACCATATCATTATCGCTATGGGCAACCAGCATTTCGGTTCCGGTGCGGGGTTGGCCGATTTTTATAAAGATACCATGCTGAGTTATACCAGCTGGTTACTCAGTGCGTTACCACCGAATTTTCTGGTAATGATTGATGGTAGTGAGTGGGGGCAGGATAGCGGTAAGGCAATGCATCACGTGGCACAGGTAATAAACCAGGACAGTATATTAAAACGGCGTGTTATTTATTCTGTTGATTTTTTCTCGGAATATGTTGATCCCAATAAAGTGCATGATTACATTGCCAGCTTTGCGGAAATTGGTGCTCCATTGGTTGTTGGTGGATTTGGCCCTGCGCCGTATTACCATCCGTTTCGTGCTGTGCCGTTGCCATTGGATGCACCGCAATTACCTGCTGCTTCCGTTATGCAATACGCGCAGCAATACGGTGCGGGTTACTTTGGCTGGAGCTGGAGCGGCAATGAAAATGGTGCGTTGGATGTGGCAAGTAACTGGAACCCTGCTGCGCTAACGCCCTGGGGAAAATTATTATTTAATGACGCGAATGGTATTAAGGCAACTGCAAAAATTGCATCTATTTATCAAGGGCCCAGTAGTTCATCCAGCTCGTCGTCCATCAGTTCTGCAAACAGAAATCCTGTTGCGGTGATTGGTGGTGGTGTTGTGCAGGTACGTTGTGGCACTGTGAATGCGGAGTTAACCGGTACTCTTTCGACAGACCCGGATGGTGATGCGTTAAGTTATGAGTGGACGGTACAGGGGTATTCGGGAACCTCTACTTTTACCGGTGCGACTTTATCCTATTCAATGAGGCCTGTGGTCAATTATACGTTCACATTAACTGTCAATGATGGCAAAGGTGGAGTAGGGACTGCGAGCAAAATACTTTCCCATTCTTATTCTGATAACTGTATTTCATCCAGCCGTACATCAACCAGTTCATCAGTTCCATCAAGTATATCGACTACGTCTTCCCGCTCTTCTGTTCCTTCCAGTGTATCCAGCACTTCGCGCAGTTCTTCGAGCGTGGCGGTGACTAAAGCCAGTTGTAGTTATCAGGTTCAAAGCCAGTGGAATAATGGATTTACTGCCGCGATTCGTATTAAGAACAATAGTGCGCAAGCGATTAACAATTGGGATGTGCAGTGGCAATACGCCGATGGTTCAAACGTTACCAATTTATGGAACGCTACTTTGTCGGGAAGCAATCCATATAGCGCGAAAAATTTGAATTGGAATGCGGTTATCCAACCGGGACAAACCGTGGAGTTTGGTTTCCAGGGGAGTAAGCCTGCCGGTGCGGCAACTGTTCCAACGGTGACAGGAAGTATTTGTCAGTAATTGTGTGTTGTTTTTCTCCGCCGGAAACGGCGGAGGTTTTTGGTTTAAAAAAATAAAAAGGTTAAAGTTTGAATTGATTTTTTCCGCTATCGTCTTCATCAATCTGGATGCGAACTGCTAAAAATTCAGTGCCATGAGCCAGGCCCCTCACGTCGACACGTTTGCCAAATGCAATGGTGAAAAAAGTGGCGGCACTCATTGGGTTGCCATCTGCATCACGGTATTGGGTAGCGCTATCCGTGGTAATTTTACGGCCGAACACAGTAAAAGAGTCATTACTAATACTGGTTATGATTCCCTCAAGTTCGCGTTCGTTAACTTCTTCATCTTTTGCGTCCTCGCGCTCAATTTTAGTGGCGATAAAACCGGTATCGCCGGAGTAACCAGTAACCTCCACTGAATCGCCAATTTGCAAACTTGATAAATTAAAACGCTTGATGCGGTTGTTGCCTTTATCGTCATACCGGGTCGTCGCAGTAGTACGGATGCTCGAACCATCTACCTCAAGTGTTCCGGTAATAATTCCAACGCCGGGACCGCTATTGTTCTGGATGGTTATGCCGGTAATTTTACCCGCGATTTTATTATTGATTTTGCGTTCGAATTCGATCTTGGTTGCCAACAGTTTTCCGTTGTTATCCACTTTGCCGTCGACTTCTACTTTAACGCCGACAGCCAGATTTTTTGCATCACCGTTATCGTAACGGGTTTGCGCATGGGTGGTAACCGGAATACCGGCCACTTCAAAATCCGTCGTAGAATCCAGGCGGGTGATATAGCCTTCAACCGATGCGGATTTGATATTGTGGGAAAATTCGGTAGCAATGCGGTTGACCTGGGTCGCTTGGAATAACTGGTCGTTGTCCAACAGGCCGCGCACACTGATTAATAAACCGTTACGTAAATTTTGATTGCCCAACGTGATATTGGCACCGGCGTAACTGACACGTTGCTGGTTAAGCAGGAAGGTCATGTTCATGCTATTCAATTCGCGCACGAAACCCAGTAATTGTTGCGTGGAATTGTTTGCCAATTCAATTCGCGTAGCAGTGATACTGCCATCCGCTGCGAGGGCGCCGCTAACTAAAATGCGCGTACCCGGTGTGAGCCCTTCAATATTTCGTGGCGAGATTGCTGCATCAAACAATGTGTCGTTGTTAATTTTTACCGTATTGCCCATCACGACCAGGGTGTTGCTGTTTTTGGTCGTGACGGCGCCAATAAGGTTAGGTGTAAATTCAATTTTATCGGCAGTGGCGGAGCCATCGGTGGCAATGCTGCCGGTGAGGTTCACCTGATAACCTACTTGCAGGTTATCTTCCATCGCCACGTCGCCATTGATAAAAATCTGCGCTTTATCCGAGTTATAACGCACGCCATTGACGATCACGCTACCAAAACCATCAATGGTACCCGTGGTACTGGTGGCAACGGGCGCGCCGCTGCCATCAATGCCGCTGAGTTCACTGCTGCTCGAGCCGCCGCAGCCGAGTAGCAACAGTGCGCTGATAAAAATAATCGTGTTGGAAATAAATCGAGTCATTCGCTGGCTCCTTCTTCAGTGTCTGCGCCCGCAGGTTCCGGTTCGAGCAGATGGCTGAATAAATATGTACCGACACCCATGCGCATGCGTTCGCCGGCGGAATCGGTTTCGGGTTGTTCGTGCTCACTGAGCCAGGCATCCATTCTTTCCAAAAATGCCTGGCCTTCCTGTTCAACAAATTCACGAAATGCCGCCAGGTTTTCCGGGGCCATGTGCGTGTTGCTGGCGCGGCGCTCAAAACGCAGCGGTTGTTGTTTATTCGCTTGGTATAAGTTGTGATGCAAGGTGCTGCCCAAATCATTCAACACACTGCCGGCGCGCAAGAGTGCTGCGGGATCGGACTGCGCGGGAACGAAATAGCGTTTGATGGCGACAACTTTTCCATCCGGTTGATCTTCCACTACGCCAACGCGCTTTAATTCTTTTAATAACGCACTGGCTGGAAAATCGCCGCCGTAACGGCGCGCCAGCAACGCAAAACTGTGCTGCTCCCCTTCGATAGTCAGTGGCAGGGCATGGTTCCCTGCATCACAAAAATCCGGGTCCTGGTGCCAGGCGGATAACAAGCGTGTGAGCCGGTCCTGATGCTGCTGGTGGTGTTTGCCTTCATGGGCGTTATTGAGTGATTCTTTAATCCGCGCGACTTCCTTGCGATCCATGCCGGTCAGTATGGCAATGCGTGAAAGATTGGTCTGGCGGCCGCGCAAGCCGAATTCATCTGCAGCGACCTGTACATACAATTGTTTGCAAATCGCAACCAGGTCTTTATGAGTGACGCCGTTGCGCAAGAGGATGCCAATGATCGGCTCCATTAATTGCCGGCAGGCTGCCAGGGCTGTGTCTTTAGGTGTACTCATAAATAGATGGCCGTACAATTCCTGACCTTAACGGGGGGCCGCGAAATGTAACAGAAAAATCCGGCGTATAAAAACCTGAACTCCACGCCCTGAAACTAAAAAGCCCCCGCAACACCCTTGGGGACGATGCGCGGGGGAAATGCTTGTCGAACACGTTGTGGAGCGGTTGCTACCAATTAATCATCAAGTTCAATTTTCAGTGCTATGGCCACCCCGTTTTGGGTCAATCCCTTTACTTCAACTTCTTTACCCAATGCGACGGCGAAGAAGTTTTCGAGTGAGGTAAAACCTTCGAGGCGGGTAAGGGCGTTGACCTGGATAACCTGGCCCGCGACGGTGATAGTGCCATCACCCACAGCGTCAACGGTGCCTTCTACTTCCAGTTTCCAATCTTTATCGCCGAACGCATGGGGATTATGGCGCTCAACACGGGTGGCGACGTTGCGCTCGGCTGTTGTTGCTGTAGCCGCGATTTTGTAGCCGCGCACATGGATGGTGTCACCGGTGGCCAAATCTTCCAGATCAAAGAAGCGCACTTTGGCGCGACTGCGGTCGTTAAAGCTGGTGTCTTCATTCACCTCAAACACGGTATCGTTCACGATGAATGTTTTTGCGGCCAGATCAATGGCATCGACCAACCCTTTTTGGCTGATTTTGGCTTTGTAATTGAGTTTGATTTTTTTCGCGACCAGATTTCGGTTTTCGTCCAGCTCGCCGTAGACCTTCACCTGGGTTCCGGTTTGCAGGTTGCCGGCATTGCCGCCGTCAAAGCGAGTGGAAGTGGTAATCAGCACAACGGTTTCTTCAATTTTAAAACTGGTGCCATTGGTTAATTCGGTTACCGGGCCACTCAGGGTAACCAGGTCCCAATGTTTGTCATGGTCGTGATGTTTAAAGCCCAAATGGCTAACGTGAATGTTGCCAACGGCCACAAAGGTATCCGCCGTGAAACTTCCAATGACACGTACTTTCAGGCCATTTTCCAACGTAGCTTTGAGCGGTGCGGAGGCTTTGCTGTAATCCACCAGGGTACCGTTAATGGTGAAAGTCAGGGCAGTGGTGTTGAGGTTTTCAATATCCCCGGTTAGCTGAAACTTGTTATTTGCCAGACTGTTTTTAACGTCGATGCGCGTAGCAACCAAATTGCCTTCTGCATTGGTGTAACTGCTGACCTTGATGATGTCACCCACCGTTAATTGTGCGGCAGTGACATCGTCATCGAAGAAAGTATCTGCCGTAATCAGGATGGTTTGACCAAGGGCAACCAGGGTATTGGTGGTGAGGTCAATACTTGTGATCGGGCCAACCAGTTGGGATTCGCCTTCAAGTTTGGTCGCAGTCCCGTGGATACCATCGCCATTTACTTTGCCGGTAATGCGGACGATTTGGCCGATCTTCAGGTCGGATTCGACAAGGCTCTCACCGTCGATTTCAATCGCTGCATTTTTCACATCAAAGTGCACACCGTTAACTATCACACTGCCGAAGCCGGTCACCATGCCCTGGGTTAATTCGCCTTCGGCAATAGTGTTATTGGCGGCGCTGCTGGCGCTGGAGTTATTGGCGTTGTCACTACTGCCACCACCACAAGCGGCCAACAAAAGGCTCAACAGCACGGGAGCCACATAGAAACGCTGTAATTTGGGGGAATAATTCATATTTATTTACCTCTCACGTAGATACTTCTTCAACTTGCGTGCTGGTTGAAGCATTAATTTCCATATTTGGTATTTTATTTACCAAATATGGAAATTGTTGTGCGTTGAGTCATGGTTTATGACAATCGGAGGTGCCAATAAAAAAGCCCCGGCTGGGTGGCCGGGGCTTTTTTAGATTCAGTTGAAGGCTAGCGATTCAGGGGATTTTTACCAGGAACATCTTCGGCCACTGTTTGCCAGTAATCCAGAAGGCTTTTTGCTTCGGGTCCCAGGCGATACCGTTAAGCACCTGCTCACTATTGTCCAGTTTGACTTTGCCTTTCAGGGCCGACAGGTTGATCTGTGCCAGCACCTTGCCAGTGTCAGGGTCGATTTTCACAATGCGGTCGTCATGCCAGATGTTGGCCCACAAAACACCCTCGGCATACTCCAATTCATTGAGCTGGTTGATTTCCTTGTCGCCATCTTTAACGGTCAGGGTTTTGGTGATGCTGAAATCCGTTGGTTGATGGAAATAAATGGTCGCCGAGCCATCACTGCGAATGAGCGATTTTCCATCGGTAGCCAAACCCCAGCCCTCGCCGCTATAACTCATGCTTTTTTCGTAAGTCAGTGTGGCCTTGTCATATACCAGCAGGGTTTTTTCCATCCAGGTCAAAACATAGAGTTTGTTATCCAGCAGTGCCAAACCCTCAGCGAAATACTGGTTGGGGAGCGCTTGTTTTTTGGTAAAAGGCGCGGAGATTTTTGCCCAGGTACTTGTCGGTTCGGCAATCGGGTAGGTAACCAATAACGATTGATTGTACAGGCCACTGGTTTCGTAAAAGTGATCGCCATCTACGAGTAACCCCTGGGTGAACAACACCGGCTTATGGGTGCGCTCGGCGATAATTTCATAGGCCAGTTCTTCGGCAGCATCTGCGAACGACGACCAGGCGTTCGTAATCAACAGCAAGCTGGTGCACAATAGCGCGCGGGAAAGTGGTGTTGTCAGGATCATAAGGCTCGAAACATTTTTATTGGAAGGCGCACATGATGAAGCGTTTGCGGTCGTTTGTCAGTATTACTCTGCTGGGTGGACTGGTTGTTATTTTGCCTATCGCGATTTTTGTATTTCTGGTTGAGTGGTTGCTGGGGGTAGTGCGTGCGTTGATCCAGCCATTAAGCCATTGGCTGGTTGAGCAAACGGCCTTTACCAATTACATGGCCGATGTGCTGGGTGTGCTGTTGTTGCTATCAGGGTGTTTCCTGATTGGCCTGTTTATCAAAACCAATGTAGGGGAATGGGTCCATGACCAGGTTGATGCCTGGTTGGGCCGCCTTGCGCCGGGCTATAAAACCATTCGTGAAGTGGTGACCCAATTGTTGGGGGGCGAGGGCAATACCTCATTATTAAAGGGGGATGTGTGCCGTGCTTATTTAATGGGGCGCGCTGCCGGTGTGTCGGTGACGGCGATTGTGACTGCGAAACATGCTAACGGTGACTTTACTGTGTACGCACCTACAGCTCCAATCCCCACCTCGGGTTTTGTGTATCACTTATCTGCGGACTGTGTGGATTTGCTGCCCCATGTGAGTGTTGAAGAAGCTATGCGCACAGTGATCGCTTGTGGTTCCGGTTCGCAGATAATTTCTGATGTTCCCGGGTCGGTAAAAAAATAGATCCTGCATAAATCAAAAAGGCCGGTAACCGGCCTTTATGTAGATTTCCAGCGCGAGTTCTTCTCATTCATTTCTTGTTTTTGCCTTTTGTGGCTTTGTCAGATTTGGTTGCTTCACTTTTCTCTTTGGGTTCGGCTTTAGGGGCTTTAGCCGGTTTATCGGCGCGAGTGGAAATCAGCGAAACTTCAACTGGCGGCAGTTTCGGATTCTCGCCTCGTTCGCGGCTCTCCACATAATTCAGCGCATCAGTCACGGCATTGGTGACTTTACGTTCGATCTCTACCATATCCTGTGGCGACATAAAAAAGGTCATATCCACATCGTGGCGAATATAGCGCGGTGGCAAGCGATTTAACGCCACACACGCCACATCGGCCAGGAAATCCCGGTCCCCTTGTTGCACCCGCTCACTTTGGTCATATACCTCTTGCACAACCAGGCGTTCGTAATAGTTATGAAGGAAATCCACTTCATCTTCCAGAACATAAGTACGGTTAGTCAGCATGGAACTGCCTCTCTTTGGCTAATTTTTGTGGGGTGCTGAAGAGTATAGACAATCATCAAGGCTGCACTAGTGTTTAGGGCCCCATTGGTGTTGACTATTGTGGATCGAGCGAGCGCAGGTCAGGAGGAGCGATGGCTAGCCCTGGGCAGGTCGGAGAGCAGCAATGTATGGTCAAGCAATGACTTAAAAAAAATCGCGAGTTGATTCAATTGGGTTCATGATTACCACTCGCTTAACGTTTATTTTTAATCAAATCCCTGATCAGGAAACGCGCCGGGTTTAACGCCGTTACCAGTTCACTCGCGATAGGTTGCGATTCATTATTGATATGTGCCGCGAGTATTTCAGCGCACAGTGGCGTATAGGCTAAACCGCGTGAGCCATGGCCGATGTTCAGGTACAAGCCCGGCAGGTATTTTCCAGTGCCCTGAATAAAAGCACGCGCATTCTTGCGCAACGGGGCAAAGCTATCCAGCATGGGAATTTCATCGGCCACCGGGCCGACGGCGGGTAAATAATCAGGGAGGGTACAGCGGAACGCGACGCGTCCGCCCAATAAATTGTTATCCAGATTTCCCCACTCATCGGCCATATCTGATAGGGCCTCACGTAAATTTTCCAGATTGGTGTGGTGATCCTCAGCACGCAACGCTGTGGATTCTTCTTTTAAATTAAATGTTGCACCGGTGCAATGAATGCCCTCGTTTGCAGGAGCGATATACCCTTCACTGCAAATGACGATTTTGATTTTCTTACTGGTTTCAGTGGCTGGCAGGTAGGTAATTTGCCCGCGAATAGATTTAATCGGCAAATGCCGGGTTTGTGTAAAGTAGTGTGCATCGCGTGCATTGGCGATAATGACTACAGGTGCTTGTAATTCAGCGTTATTGTTAATACACCAATTTTCTCCGTTGTACGCGATATCCACTGCAGTTGTATTTGCGATAACCTGAATCAATGGATGCGTGATGAGCTGCGCGCACAGTTTTGCCGGGTTAATCCAGCCCGCATTCGGAAAGTGAATAGCATTATGGGCAAGAGAAGTGCCTGCTAGCTCGCTCGCCCGGCCGGCAGAAACAAACTGAACCAATTCAGTGGCTGCCGAAAATTTTTCACGCAATTGGGTTTGCAATAATTGTTCAGCTGCGCAATGCGCCAGTTGTAATACACCCGTTTGTTCCCCTGTAGCAATCCAGCGCGATGAATAAAAAGATTGGGCGAATTGCAAACTCGCCAGATTAAATGCGGCTTGCGCCTCTTCCTTGTGCGACAACTTGGCGTACAGCACACCCTGGGGATTGCCCGAGGCTTCAGACGCAATAATGTTGTTGCGTTCAAGTAGTGTAATTTTCCAACCGCGTTCTGCCAGAGCGTGCGCGCTGGTGCAACCGGCCAATCCGGCGCCAATAATGATTGCCTCTTTTTTTGCATGGAAATTCGGGCTGGCGTTAATCGACCAGGGCGAAGGAAAGGGCGAAGCGCTTTTGTAAGCAGGTTGCGGATAAAAATAATCCTGCTGGTGAGCCGGCATAATCGCCTTCAGCATCTCGCGTTTGCGACCAAAGCCAGCCACTTTTTCTAAAGTGAATCCCGCAAATTTCAATCCTTTCTTAACAATCGCCGCTGCACTGAAGGTGGCGGCAGTTGTTCCGGTTTTGCTTAATTGATGAATGCGCGAAAATAAATCCTCGCTCCACATGTGCGGATTTTTGGAGGGGGCAAAACCGTCAAGGAACCATGCGTCTACTGTGGGGGAGTAGCAGGAATAAAGTGGATCGGTGGTGGCAAGTAACTGTGCAAACCCGCATGCAGCATCATTAATAATCAATGTGAGTTTGATCCGTCCATCCATAAACGATAAACGATGGAACCCTTCACCAACAATGCATGGGTAGGCATCAATCAATTGCTGCGATAAAAATTGTAATTGCGGCCACAGTGACAGCGCGCGACTTAAATCGTTTTTGGATAATGGAAATTTTTCGACACTGACAAAATGTAACTGTGCCGAAGCTGGTGCACTCGACAACCACAATTCCCAGGCCGCTAAAAAATTCAGGCCGGAACCAAACCCGGTTTCGGCAATAGTGAAATGCGCAGTTTCAGGAAGCGCTTGCCAGCGTTGTGCGAGTTGATTGTGCTGTAAAAAAACATGGCGGGTTTCTTCAAGGCCATTTGCCTTGGAGAAATAGACATCGCCAAACACACTGGACAATGGTTGGCCATCGTTATCCCAATGTAATTGGGCATATTGAACGGGTGCGGGGTTTTGATCGTCACTCACAAACCAAACTCTTGCAGCACCTGGGTGCACCATTGCTGGATGCGGGCTTCGCTCAACTGGAATTCATTTTCTTCATCCAGCGCCAATCCAACAAAATACTTGCCATCGGGTGTGAGTGCTTTTGATGCTTCAAATTCGTAACCCGCGCGCGGCCAGTAACCGCAGGGAATTGCCCCGCGATGAATCAGTTTACTGTGCAAATAACCCATCGCGTCCAGGAACCATTCCGGGTATCCGATTTGATCACCTAAACCGTAAATGGCAATTTTTTTTCCAGTGAGGTCCAATGAATCCAGTTCTTCCCAAATGTCTTCCCAGTTCTCTTGCAATTCACCATAGTCCCAGGTGGGAATACCAAAAATCAAATAGTCATAACATTGGGTTTGGGTGATGGGTGTGTCAACAATATTGCAAAAATCAACACGTTCTTCGCCAATAATGGTGCGAATTTTTTCGCCAGCCATTTCGGTATAGCAGGTGGAGCTGCCGTAAAACAAACCGATAGTTTTGGTATCGCTCATAGCAATCACTTAAATCATTTTTAACACAAGGTGCTGTTAAACCGGTGCGTAGTTAAATTAATCGGGCCCATTCATTCACCCAGTCGCGCGCCAGGGTGGCCGGGTCATCACCGCTGCAGGCGTCAATTACCAATGGTTCACCGACACGGATTGCGCCCAAGTCAGCGAAGGCTGCATCCAGTGCTTTACCGCCTTCGTTGAAGGACATATAGCTGCTGTCAGCGAGATTAATCACCCCATAGCGTCGCCCCGCAATGCGTGGGTAATCGCGTGTCAGGTGCAAATAAAGTGGTTGGATGTTGTCGGGTAATTCCCCGGAACCGGTGTTGGAGTGACACAGCAGGATAATTTCATCAGGATCGCGCGCAAGGTCTTCTGCGCGGGCATAGGTATTTAATGACACATCATGCCCCAGTTTGCGCAATTCTTCGCCAACCAGCTCGCCAACTTGTTCAGCACCACCGTAAACACTGCCGATAAAAATCTGGACTTTACTCATGCCATCAGTCTCATCAATTGGGCTTACAAACCACTCTATGGTTAAAGCGCGCCAGCATACCCTAATTGGCGCCAGGCTTCATAAACCATTACGGCGACGGCGTTAGATAAATTCATGCTTCTACTATTGGCTACCATGGGGATGCGCAATACCCGATCTGTGGGGAGCGCTTCGCGAAGCGTGGCAGGTAAGCCGCGGGATTCAGGGCCGAATAATAAATAATCATCGCGCTGGAACCGGGCGTCACTATGACAATGAGAACCTTTCGTGCTCAATGCGAAAATCCGTGCAGGTTTCTCGCTGGTTAAAAATGCATCCCAACTGGTATGAATGCGCACATCCTGAGTCTCTGCGTAATCCATGCCGGCACGGGTTACGTTTTTTTCATCCAGTTTAAATCCCAGCGGTTCAATCAAATGCAGTTGGCAACCGGTATTGGCTGCGAGCCGAATGATGTTTCCGGTGTTCGGCGGAATTTCCGGTTCGAAAAGAACTATGTTCAACATTTGGCGTTTTCACCCTTTATGGTCTATGTT
Organism: Gammaproteobacteria bacterium; assembly: GCA_021151835.1. GTDB lineage: Bacteria > Pseudomonadota > Gammaproteobacteria > Pseudomonadales > Cellvibrionaceae > Cellvibrio. Next base: position 20,467 of record JAGKWO010000017.1, on the reverse strand, counting down.
TTTTGTTAAACGTTATGTTTCCGGCGCCAATTATAAGCAAGAGTTATTAAATACCTTGCATTATTTTTAGCGGTTGATTTCCCCAGGCTTATAAACTCGAGACCCTGCATTTGAATGCAATAGCGGAAAAAATAACCAGGATTTTGCGCAGCAATCATCGCCAGAATCAAATAGTGGGTGTTGATTTTACTCCCGACGGCATCGCTTTTGCGCATATCCAGCGTCCCCCGACACAACAACCTTTTTTAGCCCACTGCGAGTTTCTTCCGTTGGAGCAAGGCATTGAGCCTGCAGAAATTTTGCGTTCACGGTTAGTGAAGCTGGGGCTGCAACGTATACCCGGTAATCTGGTAATGCCCGCTGGCAATTATCAATTGATTTTAGGGGAAGCACCAAAGGTGCCCCAGGAAGAATTGGCCGAAGCATTGCGGTGGCGGGTAAAAGATCTGGTGCAATTTCCAATCGCCGAGGCGGTTATTGATGGATTCTTTTTGCCTGAGGACAGCGCGCGTGGCGGTAATCGCATGGCCTATGCAGTGGTTGCCCAACATAAACATGTGGAAGCGCAAGTAAATCTGGCGCGCGCGACAGGCCTCGAATTAAAAAATATTGATATTTCCGAATTGGCACTACGCAACCTCGCCGAAACCTGTTGTGACACCAAGCGTGGCGTCGCCATTGTTAAATTGCAGCAAGGTGGCGGTAGTTTGCAGATTATTCGCGACGGTAATTTGTATTTGTCCCGTCAATTTTCGCTCGCCTATAACGCCGGATTGCTGGATGACTTGCCTGGCGATTCCCTTGTGCTGGAGTTGCAACGCTCGCTGGATTATTTCGAGCGGCAAATGCGCCAGGTCCCACCGAGCCATGTTTACCTGTGTGGTGAGAATGTAACCGCCGATAAGATTACGCCGGAAATTCGTAATTCATTTGCCGTTAGTATCAATCTGCTAAATATCGCGAATGGATTGCAGATTGCTGATGGTATTCCCGAACATAGTTTGTCTTTATGTTTACAAGCCATCGGCGCTGCCCTGCGTCAAGATCGAGTGGGGTAATCCGATATGCAACAGATCAATCTATATCTACCCGAATTTCGGCCAAACTATGAGCCGCTACGCAGTATTCACATGCTGTGGGGAATGGCAGCATTTGCCGTGTTGTTGCTGATATTTAGTTATTTGAGTGCGCAGGGTAATCGAGCCTTGGCGGGTCAGGTTGAAAAAAGCAAAGCGCAACTGGAGCACTTAAAAGCACAAGTAACGCAGATGGAACAACAACGACCCACCGGAAATCTTGCTGATCTTGATGCTCAGTCGTTAAAACTGTCACAGGAGCTGGTGCGTCGTGAACAAATTTATCAGGTTATCGCCAACAAAAATTTAGGTAATAACTCCGGCTTCTCCGCGTATATGGAAGCGTTAGGGCGGCAGTCCCTGGAAACAATAAGCCTGGAGGCATTCTCGCTGGAGCGGGGTGGTAATTACGTTGAATTTGCGGGTAAAACATTGGCCGTGGATCAAATTCCACTCTATATCCAGCAGTTGCGACGGGAGCCGGTGTTCGCTCAGTCTGCCTTCGGAGTATTGAATGCGGAGCCCCATAAAAATAAAACCGGTGTTTTTGAATTTTCCCTTGCGAAAGATTCTCTTGCCAGAGAGGAATCTGAAAATGCACCCGAGGTTCCAAAAACTGCTGTACAAATGTTTCTGGAGATGAATAAAAAGGTTATTGACCAATCGCGGAGAGAGAATGATGCCAAACGCGATTAAACAATTAATGGAAAAAATTGATGCGCGAGTCATCCGTGAGCGAGTGTTAATTTTTATTACGTTGCTGGCTGTTATCTTTTTGCTGTGGGACTTTTTATTGCAGGGACGTATTGATAGCGAACGCAAAGCCTTAGAGGTAGAAACACAAAAAGTCACCGCAGAGCAAACAACATTGGAGGCTAGAATTGCAGAGCTGACCCTGGCGTTGACAAGCGATCCTGCGATTATCAAAAGCACAGAAATTACCGATTTGAATCGACGTATTGTCGAGGCGGAAGCGCTGCTGTCGGGTTTATCGCAAGGGCTGGTTAGTGCTAATCAATTGCCAGAGGCGTTGGAAGATGTTTTGCAAAAAACATCTTCTGTCAATGTTCTTCAGGTTCGTACGTTGCCCGCCAGTGAATTGCATTTGGAAAAAAAAGAACCGCCTGCTCCCGCTACGGATGTCGCTGTTGTTGACGAGGGTGGAACTGGCGTTTACAAACATGCGGTATTGATTCGTGTAAGCGGTAACTATTTGCAAGTGCTGCAATTAATGAAAGAAATTGAATCACTGCGGTGGAAGTTTTATTGGGAATCGTTGGATTATCGGGTAACTCGTTATCCGGAAGCAACCATCGATATTCGTGTATTTACCCTGAGTTCCGAGGAGGGATTGTTGGGTGTTTAGGTGGCTGGTATTTCTATTTTCAATCACGGCAGCAAGCATATGCCTGGCCCAGGAGTCTGTGGCCAATGATGTGCGCGATCCCACAACACCGTTGGGGCCTGCTATCAGTTCCAGCGCAGAGGGGGCAACGGCGTGGGTTTTAAATTCTGTATTGGCTGGTGCTAAACGTAAACTGGCGGTGATTAATGGCAAAACCTTACGTGAAGGAGAAACAATACCCGAAAGTAATGCAATAAAAGTCCAGCGCATTCTTCCACAATCAGTGATATTGCAACAGGGCGAAAAAACCTGGGTGTTGAATATATCACCTGGTGTTATTAAAAGAAATTAATTGATAGCAAGACTAATTGAGGCAGTGACAATGCTCACCAGATCTGAATTTCAATCAGCATCATCCGGTAAAGCCAGGCTCAAAATTTCAGGCATGATAGTGGTCATATGCCTGTCAATGTTGATGGCGTGTTCTTCTGGTAATAAAAATAAAAAACTGATCACCGAAGAGGCGTTAGACAAAGTAGTAGAACAAAATAATGAACAAAAAAAGAACCCGCTCAAAGTGCCTGCGGAAGTGAGCAAAACATTACTTGATAATAAATCCATCGCGAGTGGTGGCGGGTTAAAAAATAGTTATGACCGGTTTGATGTCTCAGTGCGGAATGTTTCTGCGGAAGCATTTTTTCTGGGCCTGGTTAATGGCACCGGTATTAACCTGGTGGTTCACCCGGATGTAACAGGAAGCATTACCCTGGATTTAAAGAATGTCACTATTGATGAGGTTTTGCGAGTCACGCGCGATATTTATGGTTACGAATACAAGCAGGAACGCGGTATTTATACTGTCTACGCAAACGCCTTGAGAACAGAAGTTTTCCAAATAAATTATCTTGATGTCCAGCGTGTAGGGGTTTCCGATACCAGCGTCATGATTGGTCGTGCCCAATCGACTGGTGGAAACAATGCAGGCGGAAATTCCGGGGGCAATGGCACCTCCAATGACACCGCGAATTTATTGGCAATGATCGAGAATGCGCAACAAAACGCCCAGGCAAACGGCAATAGTGGCGGGGGCGGGTCTGCACTGACTCCTGGCTCCCGTGTGCAGACATTAAATCGCACCGATTTTTGGGCATCGATAGAAAAAACTATTGTGTCGATGATTGGGGGAGAGACCCAGAGTCGCACCGTTATTGTCAATCCCCAAGCCGGCATGATTATTGTAAAAGCCATGCCCAATGAATTGAGCGCGGTGCGAAATTTTCTGGAGCGATCTGAACTGAGTGTAAAGCGCCAGGTGATACTGGAGGCAAAAATTCTGGAGGTACGGTTAAGTGAGGGATTTGAAGCCGGGGTTAATTGGGGCGCAATCAGCGGGCAAATAGCAGCCGCGAAAAATATACAAGATGGATTTATCCTGTCTGATCCTTCCGGTGCTCCAGTTGACGAATTTCGTGAAATGAATAGCAATTACGTTTACCGCGATGCTACTGGTAACCTGGCAAACCTGACAGTCCCCGTGCGTGAACGGGTAGGTGGTACTGTTGCCGGTTTGCTTCAGGTAACTGACATTACAAAATTGCTTTCATTACTCGAAACCCAGGGCACGGTACAAGTACTATCCAGTCCGCGTGTTTCAACAGTAAATAACCAGAAGGCAGTCATACGTGTTGGTTCGGATGAATATTTTGTGACTGGTATTTCCAGTAATACCACATCAAATGCCGCATCGGTTACCAGCACTCCCAACATCGAACTGTCATCTTTCTTTAGCGGTATTTCCCTTGACGTAACGCCACAAATCTCTGAAAACGGCGAAGTGATATTACATATCCATCCCGTAGTCAGCGAAGTGACCGATCAACAAAAAGTATTCACCGTTGGCGATGAGGAATTTGCCCTGCCTCTGGCATTGCGCGGTGTGCGTGAGTCCGACAGTATTGTTAAGGCAGCGAATGGACAGGTAATTGTATTGGGGGGGTTAATGACTGAATCTTCCAATGTAACTGACGGGAAACGTCCGCTATTAGGTGATATTCCTGGCCTTAATGCGCTTTTCCGAACCAAGCACAAAACGAAAGCAAAAACTGAATTGGTAATTTTGTTGCGCCCAATTGTTGTAACCCAGGATACCTGGGACGCGCAATTAAAAGATGTGCAGGGCACCATGCAAGGCATGGGTGATGCCTATAGGAATAAATAGCAAGCCAGATTGCATGCTTGCAGGTGAGGTTTCCCATGTATCGTCAACATTTTGGATTAAGGGAGAATCCTTTTTCATTAACACCTGACACACAATTTTATTTTAATAGCCAAAGCCACCGCGAAGTGTTGAGCACATTATTGTTGGCCTTGCGTCACAGTGAAGGGTTTATAAAAATTGTAGGTGAAGTAGGAACGGGAAAAACACTATTAAGCCGTAAGTTGCTTGCCAGCCTGGGTGATAACTTTATTTCTGCTTATATTCCAAATCCTTACCTGACCCCTGATGAGCTTAAATGGTTTCTGGCGGAAGAAATTGGTATCGCTTATTCGCCGGAAACTCCGTCATATCAATTATTAAAAGAAATTAATTTACGTTTGGTTGAACTGGCACAACAAAAACGGCAGGTTGTACTTGTTGTAGATGAAGCGCAAGCCATGCCACGCGAGACAATAGAAGCCTTGCGCTTATTAACTAATCTTGAAACAGAAAAAAGCAAGCTATTGCAAGTAGTGTTATTTGGCCAGCCGGAGTTGGATGAGTTGTTGGATAGGCCAGACTTGCGCCAGTTAAAACAACGCATTGTGTTTGCTGAATATTTACAAACTATCCCCCGTAATTGCCTTCCTGATTATTTGGCTTATCGGTTAAGTTCTGCCGGTTATCAGGGGGCATCTCTCTTTTCTTCTACTGCGATTGCTTTGTTGTATAAAGCATCGGCAGGAGTTCCCCGTCTGATAAATGTAATCGCCCACAAAGCGCTGCTCGTAGCTTATGGGCAGGGTGCTAATAGGGTTAACCGAAAACATATGGTACGAGCGATTATGGATACAGCAGAAAGCCGCTCCTTGGGCCGTTGGTTGGCGCGGCGGGATTTTTGGTTGTGGCCATCGTTAGCCGCCGGTGCGGCAGCAATTATTGTATTGGCACCTGGTATGTTGGGTGGTGTGTCATGAGTTTATTAAATGATATGTTACGTGATTTATCATCAGTGCAAAAAGAACCGGAAAAGGAAAGTGCTAGCGATATTGCTCAGGTTTCATTGGGGCAACCGGACCAGCGTGAGTTATTAAATAGTTCCGGAGTCATAAAGCCACTTCCCGTAACACTATTGCCAAGTATTTTGGTTTTTATTCTTGTGGTGGTTTTATTGTGGGCATGGAAGCAGCAATTTTGGTTGCAACCATCTGCACGTATTATCAATTCGCCAGTGTCGGCTATATCCAATGCAGTAGATGAGCAGCTGAAACCGGCTGCCACATTCGCAGATTTAAAACCCGTGAGCCCTGGGGAAATTAAAGAAAATATCGACGCGGTATCAAATAGCGCTGAAAAAATTGTTGCAAGTCCATCTGAGGAAGCCCTTGGTGAACGTTTGGCTGCACTGGAATCTGCAATTAGCAGGTTGTCCACTGCTGTTGAAAAGTCCACCGCCATAGAAGAAGCAAATGTTGCTATGTCTTATGTCGCTGCCGAGACACCTGCTTCAATTGAGCACCACCTTGATAATGAAGAATATAACAAGGTTACGGAAAGTGAGTCAGAGAGTATTCAGGATCCTTTCGTCACATCAGTAGAATCAGTGCCTGGCTCAAAACCTGATATTTCAAATGCCGCGATAGATGCCCACTTATCTATTGCCCCCAATCCTGTTTCTATTGACCTGCGCGAGGTGGAGAAAGCAAAAGCGTTACTTGCAAAAAATCAGGAAACCAATGCCATTATTGCTTTGCAAACCTTTATCGCCACTGCCAAAACACCGCGTGAATCAACCAAACTTTTATTGGATATTTTCAGCGCACAACAAAATGTGACTGCGTTGAATGAGATTTTGGTGGGAGCCAGTTATCTGGCTGACGCTGATAAAAAATTCTATGCTGCAAAAATTGCCGTGATCCAGCAGCGAGAAGCAGATGCAATTCAAATATTGGAAGGGGGAATAAATGAGGCCGGGGATCAGGAAAATTATCGAGCATTGCTCGCCGGCTTATACCAGCGCGCAGAAAAATTTGATGAGGCGGCGGTGTTATATCGTCGACTATTAATTAGTTCGGGGGAAAAGCCTGCATATTGGCTAGGTTTTGCGTTGGCCCAGGATGCTCTCAACCAGGTTCAAACTGCAAGGCAAGCCTATTTGCGTCTGGCTGGCTATCAGGATCTGCAGCCACAAGTACGTAGCTACGTTGAGCAACGTTTGGCAGTACTACAATAAGTTATTCTTATACAGAGTTATTTTATGATGAATACTTTTTCACAGAAGCGTATTCGTATCGGCGACTTATTGGTCGAGAAAGGTATGATCGCCGAAACCCAGTTGCAACACGCATTGCAAGAGCAAAAGCTTACCGGACGCAAGCTGGGTGCGACCCTGGTGGAATTGGGTTATGTAGAAGAAAATGCATTGCTTGGTTTGTTATCTGATCAGTTAAACATTCCGTTTGTCGAATTAAAACAGTTCCGGTTTGATCGGGAACTGGTGCAAAAATTACCGGAGACAAGTGCGCGTCGTTACCGCGTTATGTTATTGCGCGAAGATTTTGATGGGCTGTTGCTGGGAATGGCAGACCCAACCGACATATTTGGTTTGGATGAGCTTCAGCGTATTTTGCAAAAAAATCTAAAACCCGCTGTGGTTCGCGAGTCTGAGTTACTGGATATTCTTGATATTGCCTATACCCGTGCCAGTGAGATCGCAACCCTTGCTGGTGAGTTGGACGAAGAATTACAAGAGTCAGCAGTGGATCTTGCGGACTTTGCTGCTGATGCCACCGATAGTGAAGCTCCTGTTGTTAAATTATTACAAAAGATATTTGAAGAAGCGATTAATACCAAATCTTCTGATATCCATATTGAGCCAGACGAAAAAGTATTGCGCATTCGTAACCGTATTGATGGTGTTTTACTGGAACAGGTCATGAATGAAAAACGCATTGCTTCGGCATTAGTCGTGCGTTTGAAGCTTATGTCAGGCCTGGATATTTCAGAAAAACGCCTGCCACAAGACGGCCGCTTTAATCTCAAGGTCAAACATCACAATATTGATGTCCGTATTTCCACGATGCCAGTGCAGTTCGGTGAATCGGTAGTGATGCGCTTGCTTGATCAAACTGATGGCGTACGTTCGCTTGATAGTGTTGGTATGCCACCACTGTTTATAGATCGATTTCGCAAGGTAATTACACGACCTCATGGATTGGTATTGGTAACAGGTCCAACAGGTAGCGGCAAAACTACGACACTTTATGGTGCGCTCTCAGAGTTAAACAAGCCTGAGAAAAAAATTATTACTGTTGAAGACCCGGTGGAATATCGCTTACCGCGAATTAGCCAGGTGCAATTGCATGAAAAAATCGGATTGAATTTTGCGAGCGTGCTACGTGCTACATTGCGTCAGGATCCGGATATTTTATTGGTGGGTGAAATACGTGATGCCGAATCTGCTGAAATTGCGCTGCGCGCATCAATGACTGGCCATATGGTGTTATCTACATTACATACCAATGATGCGGTGACCTCTGCACTACGGTTAATGGATATTGGTGTCGATGGTTATTTGGTGGCAACAGCGTTGAAGGCAATCATCGCACAGCGGCTGGTGCGGCGGATTTGCAGTAGCTGTATTCAAATTTACACCCCGGACACTAATGAACAACAGTTGTTGGCAACAATTGGTAAAGGGCGCGACTTCAGTCATGTGACTTTCAAGCAGGGTACCGGTTGCCCTCATTGCCACAATACTGGGTACCGGGGGCGCATTGGTGTGTTTGAAATGCTTGAACTTACCCAGCCAATGGCAGAGGCGTTGCGTATGAATGATATTAATGGATTTACCAAAGCCGCTTACGCAACGCCTAACTTTGTGACCTTGAGCGAAGCTGCCCTGGGTTATGCTATTGAGGGTGTAACTACACTGGAAGAGGTAATGGCTATTTCAGCACAGGTGGACGAAATTTAATGAGTATCAAATTTTCTGGTGTGGGCAGTTATGGCTCTTTTTGAATTTAAAGGTCGAAATGCCGAGGGGCGTCTAATCACCGGGCAGCTTGATGCAACTAACCCGGATGCGGCTGCCAATCAGCTTTTAGGGCGCGGCATCACTCCGGTTGAAGTTAAAGAATTCATTGAGAAACTCACTATTACCGAACGCTTTACTCGTGCAACTAACCGGGGAAAAGTAGAACCTGTTGAGTTGATTATGTTTTGTCGCCAGATGCACACCATTTCCCGAGCTGGTATTCCGTTAGTAAAAGGTTTGCGTGGTTTATCGGCATCGCTACGTAATTACACTTTTCAAAAAACATTGATTGATATTGTCGAGCGATTGGAAGCGGGTATTGAATTGTCTGTGGCAATGCGTGCACATCCCAAAGTTTTTAATAATTTATTTGTTAGCCTGGTCAGTGTTGGTGAGAACTCAGGTCGTTTGGATCTGGTATTTAAACAACTAAGCGAGTACATGGAGCGCGATCTTAACACCATAAAAAGTATTAAGACCGCCTTACGTTATCCCACGTTTGTTTTAATTGCTATATCAATTGCGATTACTGTAATTAATATCAAAGTAATTCCTGCGTTTGCGGGAATGTTTGCACAATTTGGAGCACGGTTACCATTGCCGACGCGAATCCTGATCGGAATTTCAGATTTTTTTGTCAATTACTGGATGTATTTGTTTGCATTTATTGCGGCACTGATTGCATGGGTATACCACTACGTTAATACGCCCGAGGGTAGTCGGGTGTGGGGGCGAAAAAAATTAGGTTTAATTGTCATCGGCGATATTATTGAGCGCGCTTCCCTGGCTCGATATGCTCGATCTTTTGGCTTGATGTTAAATGCAGGATTACCTATTTCGGCTGCGTTGGAATTAAGTGCACGGGCGATTGATAATCCATATCTCGGAGACAAGATTCGTTCAATTCGCTCGGGAATTGAACGAGGGGAAGGGCTTTATCAAACCCATTTGGTAAGTGGCATGTTTACACCGCTGGTATTGCAGATGATTTCTGTTGGTGAAGAAAGTGGGCAGGTTGATGAGCTTCTTTCCGAGGTTGCTATTTTTTATGAAAGCGAAGTTGAGTATGACGTAAAGCAACTGAGTGATCGGATTGAACCCATTATGATAATAATTATGGCGCTTTTTGTTGTTGTGTTGGCCCTGGGTATTTTCCTCCCGATGTGGGATATGTACAACATTCAAAAGTGAGGTGTGTTTGATTCAGAGTTATAGCAGGGGCAGGTTTGAGTTTTTTGTCGTGGCAACCATTATTGCCTTGATCGCCCTTGTTGCTTTGGACCGTTATTCTCTTTTGACAAAAGAGGCGCGAGTTTTACGACTGGAAATTATATCGCACAGTTTTATGACTGGCGCTGCAAATCTGCGGGTTGAATTTTTAATTTCACATATTTCTACTCCCGACATTCATTATGCCAAGGGATTAATAGTGGATGGAAAATTAATTTATGTTTCAGAGCAAGGCTGGCCTGCATCCGTTACGACTCCAGTCACTTCAAAATTCCAGCCCACGGACATGGATTGCTACCACTTGTGGAATACTCTGTTACAAAATCCGGCGCCAATTACCGCTGGCCAATTTACAGATAGCAGGCATAAATACCGGGCTTTTGCTCAACTGAACAGGTGCCGCTATGCCATGGCAAGAGGAGATGCTTATTTTGATTATTTTCCGTTAACCGGGCAGCTATTATTTTCGGCTATTAATAATTAGGCGTTTAAACATTAATTAACTTACAAACTGGCAATCCTGAAATCCTTGACTATATTTTCGATAATTGATGAGTATTCTGCAGTCTTCAAGATTGCGTCATGGAAGATATAACCTGCCTGGGCAGCTTGAACCTCTATATTTTTATCGACCTGGAGTTTTATCATGAAACAACAATCTGGTTTTACATTGATTGAGTTGATTGCAGTTATTGTTATTTTGGGAATTTTGGCTGCTACAGCAATACCAAGATTTGTAGACTTATCTGCTGCTGCCAAACAATCCGCATTGCAAGGGGTCGCTGGCGCGCTGGGTAGCGCAGCAGCGCTTAACCACGCAAACAATATTGCGCGCGATGCAGGCTTGACAACCAGTGTAGTGCCAATTTCCATTGCAACCTGCCAAGCGGTAGGTGGTTTGTTGGATACCGGTGCGTTACCTGCTGGCATGGAAATAGTTACTGGAACAGGTACCGCGTTAGCGGGCGGTGGCATCGGCACTGAAGGTGGCTCATCTACTTGCCAGGTGCGCTATACCGCCACTCCAACCAATCCGGCTCCGGTCAATTTTGTCGGTTACGGTGTAGTTTTCCCTTAATTCAATTGAACGTCTAGTTAATGATTGCTGATGAAAAAAATAGCGCGGGGTTTTACCCTTATTGAATTGATTGCCGTAACAATTTTGGTTGGCATTCTTTCAGTAGCGCTTTTTTCTCGTATAGAATCTGCAGGTAGTGCTGCAATACAATCAAGCCGCGATGGTGTCATCGCGGCTTTGTTTTTTGCGCAACAACAAGCCATGATGCGCAATAATATCACCGTAGTGGTAACTGCGAATTCGATTTCAGTTAATGAGAGCGGTACACCGCTTCTCGTTTCAAATGGTTATTATCCATTGGCGATGCCTAATGGCATTAGCCTGGCTCCCGCGACGACATTGACATATGATCGGTTAGGCAGGATAAGCGCTGCTACCACGATTTCATTGACGGGAACAGGCAGTAATAGCGGGGTATCTGCATCAATAAGAGTGGAGGCAAGTGGTTATGCCTACGCTAACTAGGTTCTCGACAATAAAAAAAGATAAAGAATGTGGTGTAACCCTCATTGAAATGATTGTTTTCATTGTGATCATTAGTATTGCATTGTTGGTTTTGGTGAATACTTTTCGCCAGGCAACCATCCGTAATGTGGACCCATTGGTTCGGGTACAGGCATTGGAAGCTGCGCAATCAATGCTTGATGAAATTCTTTCATTGAAATATGACGAAAATACTCCCACTGGTGGAATCCCAGCATGTGGAAGTGCCTATGCTGGTGCTATTGCCTGCAACAACACAACCAAAAGCACTAATTTGAGGGATGTTGACGATTATAATGGTCGCGTCGACACTCCTTATACGGGGTACACTCGCAGTGTAACTGTGGTCGCAAACAATAATATTAAATTGATTACTGTGAAGGTAACCACCCCGCGAGGGGAAACAATTCTCCTGGCGGCCGAGCGAGCAAATTTTTAATGATGGGCCTTGCTAATACATTCAAAGGAATGGAAGGTTACTACAGAAAAAAATTATCGGGATTTACCCTGATCGAATTAATTACTGTTATTGTCATTCTTTCTATACTTGCTGTTATTGGTTCTGGTTTTGTGGCGCGGACGGCGGAAAGTTATCAACGTACACAAACACGAGCGTTGTTAATCAATACAGCAAGGCCATCACTTGAACGAATTACTCGTCAGTTACGAGTAGCTTTACCCTTCTCACTTCGGTTGACGAATTCCAATAGTTGTATTGAGTTTATTCCTATCGTGGGCGCGGGAAATTATTTTGATCCTGTGCCTGATCAATCAAATCTTGCCAATCCCGCTATCACTATAGCTGCTTCGCCTTATGAAATTGATTCGGGAGTCGCGCGATTTGTCAGTATTGGTGCTATGGCTAATGCTGAACTTTACGGTGGCACCGCTACATCCCGCGCAACTTTTGCCGGTTACTCAAATGGAAATCTAAATTTAACTCTGGCCCAACGGTGGGTGCGAAATTCTATTAATAAACGCTACTACTTGCTTGATAATCCGCAAGCGTTTTGCGTAGTAGGCAGTGAGCTACGTTATTATGATGGAATTAATATTAATGATGCCAATGTTACCCTGACAAATTCATTTAGTATTATTGCGCGGAATGTTACAGCACCAACCCCTTTTGCATTGGCAACGGGAAGCGAGAATCGCAATGTTGCCGTCAATATTTTATTGGCCTTCGCTAGCGGTGGTGAGAGCGTTACCTACAGCCAGAGGGTGTTGATTCGCAATGTGCCCTGAAAAAAATAGAGAATTTAAATATCAATCCCAGCACGGTTTCCTGTTGCCATTAGCATTATTTATTTTGATTGTAATGGGCGCATTGGCAATAACTATTTCTCGTGCCAGTGAGCAAACCAATTCATCCAGCATCCAGGAATTTTCAAATGTCCAGGCGTTTTATGCGGCCGAGAGCGGAGCTCAACGCGGAATGCAGGCTTTATTTTTTGCCAATGTAACCCGGCAAGCCACAGACACATCCTGTACAGCAATGGCGATTAACCAAAATTTTACAGTAGACGGTTTGAGGGCGTGCAGGGCGCAGGTGATCTGCTCTTGTCGATACCGTGATAGTACCGTTTGCAGTGCCGCAACCGCCGCAAATTATACGGCTACAGCACCGCAAGGTGTTACCAAAAGTTTCTATACCCTGACAAGCGTAGGGTCTTGTGGCCAGCAGCAATTCAGGGCGGTAAGAACCATTCAGGTTGGCGCTTTTTTGGATCAGGAATAAATGCAAATGATGCTGAATTCTTGTCATGGTTATTCAAAAGCTTTGGCAATTTTATTGTTTTTATTGCTTGCCTTTTTGATAACAAATATCACACAAGCTGCAACTTATAACTTAAGTAGTGGCTCCTATCCTGTTTGTAATAGTGGTGGAAGCTGGAGTGTGAGTGGATCCACTTATACGTGCAGTACGAAAGTAGTTCTGGGCACCAGTGATATAGTGACTGCTAATAGTAGCGTTACGATTTACGCCAATGACGGTTTTTCATTGGCCAGCAATACAACCGTTGGGTCAGCATCAAACAACATTAATCTAACATCAAATTACGGCACAATTACTTCTGGTGGAACCACAACTATTTACGGTGTGGTAAACGCCGGTGTTGGCGCTGTCACATTGACTAATGCCACCATAAGTGGTGCGTTGACTTCGAATGCAAATATTAATTTAACTGGCGGTAGCATATCGGGGTTGGTTACCAGCTCAAGCAATACGATTACCACAAATGGCACAAGTTTATTAGGTGGTGCTACCGCGCAATCGGGAATGTCAATTACAGGGGGCACACTGACTGGCAATTTTACAATGACTGCCAACAATCCCTTGACGCTTTCGGGTGTCACTATGACGAGCGGAAATATTTCCGGTGCAAGTACTGTGACGATCCAAAACGGCAGTGTATTAGGTTCGGCCAGTTCAGCGGTTGCAATCAGTAGCAATAATGGTGCAATTTCTGTCAATAATTCAACGGTATATGGAAGCTTGACTGCACCAAACTATTCAACAGTAAATGTTACGAATGGTGCACAGGTTTACGGAGTTTGCTCACCTGGATCGACACCCGCCAATGCGTGTAATTCGACCATGTCCAATGTTTGCCCATCCGGTGTGTCCAGTGGGATAACAGGCAATTACTATAACAATACGACGTTAACAGAGCCCAGTGCTGCAACCAGAAGTGATGGCCCGATCAATTTCAATTGGGGCGCGGGTGCACCGGGTCCTACAGGAATCGGTGCGGATACCTTTTCTGTGCGTTGGACCGGTTATGTAAGGGCAACCACATCCGGTATTCACAGGTTTCGAACGGTTTCTGATGATGGTGTTCGCTTATATGTTAATGGGACTTTGGTTATCAATCGTTGGAATGATCACTCCAGTGCAACGGATACCAGTCCTGATATTTCATTGGTTGCCGGGCAATCTTATTCATTAGTACTTGAGTATTATGAAAATGCCGGCAGCGCAGTTATCCAATTAAGCTGGCAAACACCGGGTTCTGGTTCATATGTTGCAATTCCGGCTGGGCCAACACCAACGTTGGGTGCGGGTTTATATGAATGTACTGCCATAACAAAACCACCAGTGAGTTCATGCTCAACAAATTTAACAGCGGGCATAACCGGTAAATATTTCAATAATATGTCGGCAAGCGGTACTGTTGTTGCAACACGACTTGATGGTCCGATTAATTTTGATTGGGGGACAGGAGTGCCCGGACCTGTTGGTGTAAACGGAGATAATTTTTCTGTAAGTTGGGATGGATACATACGTGTTTCCCAATCAGGTATCTATCGTTTTCAAACCAATTCCGATGATGGTGTTCGTTTGACTGTAAATGGTGATTTATTAATTGACCAATGGAATGACCATTCGGTAACAACACATACCAGTGTCACAGTAAACCTGAGTGCAGGGAATTCATATCCGATTAAAATGGAATATTATGAAAACGGTGGCTATGCGGTTGCACAACTACTTTGGCAAACGCCTGCGGGTGGGAGTTATGTTGCAATCCCTCGTGGTTCAACACCCGCATCAAGCGCTGGCTTGTATGAATGTACCACCTATCCAGCTTATTATCAGATTACTAACAGTGCGACAGGAGTTACCTGTGCAGCCGAATCCGTAAAAATAACTGCTTTTAATGCTTCAGGTATTGAAATTACCCCTTCAGCTGGAACGGTGGTCAATCTTGGAACCAATCCCGCAACGGGCGTCTGGGTTGGTGGGAATACATATACTTTCAGTGGTAGTGAAACTAATTTCACAAAATATTTACAGCAAACTACCCCCTCAACATTAAATATTACGGCAGCGAGTACCACTGCTGGTATCACTGCGACAGGTTCCTCTTCTATTACTTTTAATAACGCCGGATTAAAAATTGCTTACAATTTTTCATCAACACCTCCATCCTCAATTCCTGTGCAAATTGCAGGCGTTAGTGGCACAGCGATTGTAAAGGCTATTCGAACTGATAATAATACTGGTGCTTGTGTTGCTCGTATCGGTGTTGGGACTCGCTCCGTTGGGATGGCTTATAGTTGTAATAATCCTTCATCGTGTGTGAATGGGCAAAACTTTTCCGTTAAAGCCAATAGTGCAACAACTTATACCAATATCAGTGCAAATAATAATAATGCTACTTCGTTAGCATATACGAATGTAAGTTTGAATTTTAATGCTAATGGGGAGGCACCAATTGATATTGTTTACTCGGATGTTGGACAGCTTACACTCTACAGTCAGTTGACACTTGATGGGGGGACTAGCAATGACCCAACAATCACATTATCTGGAAGTAGTGATCCTTTTATTGTCAAACCTTACGCTTTGAGAGTAACTGGTGCTGCTCAAGCTGCTTCACCATTTTTAGCAAATCCAGGTACGACCAGCTCAGGTAATGGGTTTATTGCCGCCGGTGAAAAATTTAATGTTACCGTCAGATCTTATAATGCGGTTGGTGCAGTCACTCCAAATTTTGGAAATGAAAGTATATCCGAACGCAATAAAATTCAATTGCGTATAGGATGCCCGGAAAAGATTACGGAGCGTGTAAAAACAGACACGTGCAGTGTTGCTAAACCTGAGCACCCTTTGGGCGGAACTGCCGGCACTTTAATTGTTGGTGAGGATGCAAATGGTGATTCAATAATTGATCCTTTCGTTGCTACTTCCGGTGGAGGCATTTTGCCTGCTATTTGGAAGGAAGTTGGAAGCATCCGGCTAGAGCCTGGTTTATCTGCAGGTTATTTAGGTCAGGGAGCATCTGGCGAAATTGAGCGAATAAGTCCAAGTGGTATTATCGGACGTTTTTTTCCTGACCATTTTATTCTTAAGGATTCATTAGTTAATAATAGCTGTCAAACTTTTACCTATATGGACCATCCCACTAGACTAGCCTACACCATTGAAGCGCGTACTGTGGTGGATGCAAACGGAGTTGGAGGATTAACGACAAATTATATTCCGGCTTATGGAACTATGCCTACCTTAACGTATGTTGCAGAGGACGGAAATTCTGGTGTTAATCTTGGTAATCGTATTAATGATGGCATCACTAAAAGCTGGACTAATGGAAGTATGCTCGTCAATTCACTCAATACAAGGTTCATGCGTTTGACAGCTGCTCCTTTTATTGATGGTCCATATCCTGGCACTCAGCTTGGAATAATACTCACAGACAACTTTGATTCTCGAGTGTTAAAAAATCTGGACATGAACGCCTCAATGGTTGCAGTCTGTTCTGGCACCGCTTGCACAGCAAAAGCGCTTGGATCGCCAATAAATGTGCGTTACGGGCGCTTGCGATTGGATGATGCCTTTGGTCCGGAAACCGCCAACCTTCCGGTAAATTTTTATACTGAATATTGGATTGGGAATCGTTTTGTTAAAAATACCAATGATACATGCACAACCATTTTGCGCAGCGCCATCAGCTATCCCAATGGCAATATTTTGTCTGACTCAAACCGGACTGTGCAATTAACAAGTGGCGCTGTCGCTGGCAGCACTACCGGAAATTATGAAACGATGGATGCAACCCAAATCAGTTTTACTGCTGGCGATGCTAAACAGTTCTTTAGTGCTCCAACTTCAGGTGCGACGGGAACGTTTCCTGTGAATGTCGACTTAACCAGTTATCCCTGGTTGCGATTTGATTGGAATCAGGACGGCAATTATTCGGATACCAGTTTACCTACTGCACGTTTCGGTTTTGGTAGCTACCGCGGTCACGACCGTGTAATCTATTGGCGCGAAAGATTTCAATAGTCATCCCGAGACGATGTATTTATGGAAATGACAATCACCACTCCCAGTTTATTGTTCCCCGCTATTTCATTACTGATGCTCGCTTATACGAATCGTTTTGTAGTGTTAACCAATGTGATTCGCCAACTAAGTAATCTTGAAGATGCTGCTTCAAAAAAAGTCGTTATTCGCCAAATAGAAAACCTGCGCTTGCGTGTCCAGGTGATTCGCCAGATGCAGGCATTTGGGGTGTTGTCGTTTGTGTTTTGTACGATGGCGATGTTCGCATTATTATTAGGGTGGCTTTTGACCGGACAATTTTTGTTTGCAGTCAGTTTGGTGTTATTAGTGGTCTCACTATTGTTTTCATTTTACGAAGTCAACATATCGACCAAAGCGATCAACATTGAATTGGAAAAATTCGACGAAAAACTCGCAGAAAAAAAATAAGCAGCTTAGGCTGCTTATTTTTTACTCCTCATGGGGAAATAATTCCAGCCGTTACGGATGGGATTTTTCAGTTGATGATTCCAGCCGGATGTCTACTGCTAAATCATCAGCAATCTTATCCAGATAATCATAGAGTTCATTCATATCCACTACTTTGGGGACTTCAATTACCCCGGTAGCCTCAAATAAAGGTTCCCCCGACCATGGCATACTGGAACACGCTGTTTCCAGCTCTCCCATGTTAATATGGCGCGCTGCGAACGCTTGCGCAATTTCACGTACAATGCCTGGCCGGTCATTACCCACCACGCTGAAGCTGAATTCACGGCATTCCGGCCTGGTAATATTGACGGCGTTGTCGACAACAATTTTGAAACCCTTGCTGTTGAGATCGTTCAGCGCTGCCTGTAGCTGTTGTTGATGTTCCTGGGCTACGGCTACTTGTAAGATTCCGGCAAATTTGCCGGCCAGTTGCGCCATACGGCTTTCCAGCCAGTTGCCGTGATGTTGGCTGATAGTTTGGGCCAATTGTTCCACCACGCCAGGGCGGTCGTCGCTGAGAACAGTCAATACGAGTTGTGTATTCACGTTGTTTCCTTATTGTTAAATTGTTGATGCAGCGTTTACAGGGTAGGTTATAGATGAAGGTTACTCTGCTTGTGTTACTCGGACAAGTCACAATTCCAGAGTTTATTCCCGTCTGATTAAATGTAATGAAAATGGTAGCTTGAGATGATTATTCCTTACGGGCAATTATCGAGCGATGCGTTGCAAGGATTGATCGAAGAATTCATCACCCGTGAGGGCACCGATTACGGTGAGGAAGAAATTCCGCTCAGTGTAAAAGTTGAACAAATAAAACAACTGCTAAAACGGCAGGAAATTGTTGTGGTTTTTGACACAACCAGCGAGTCAGTCAGTATTTTACCGCGCCGTGAAGCAGAGTTACTCGAGCAGGAATGGCAATCCGGGAATGCTGGCGATTAATTAACAAAGAGAAAATTGTGAATCATTTATTTTTACATTGTCGGCCCGGTTTTGAAAAAGAATGCGCCGCAGAAATTACGGATCTGGCGGGTGAATTGGGTATCTATGGTTACAGTAAAGCGAAAGATAACAGTGCCTACGTGTTATTTATCACTCACGAGCCAGACGGTGCCAGCCGATTATTGAGCGTTTTGTATTTTCGCCGATTTATTTTTGCGCGTCAGTGGTTTGCTTGCGAAGGGTTGATTGATGATTTGCCTGTGGCTGATCGTGTTACCCCGTTACTTGCTGTAGCAAAAAAAATGGGCGAAGTACGTGAATTAATCATTGAAACAGTGGATACCAACGAAGGTAAGGAACTTTCCGGTTTAAGCAAAAAATTCACCGCGCCTTTTGAGAAGGCATTGCGTTCTGCATCAATTTTTTCGCCAAAAAGTGGAATGCGCTTGCATCTGGTTTTCCTGACCGGAACGCAGGCATATTTGGGTATTAGCCCAATTAATAATTCATCACCCTGGCCGATGGGAATTACGCGTTTGCGTTTGCCAAAAGAAGCGCCCAGTCGAGCAACGTTGAAATTAGAAGAGGCCTGGCATCATTTTATTGCCGCGGAAGATTGGGACAATCGTTTGGCCTCCAGTATGCGCGCTGTGGATTTGGGCGCGGCGCCTGGTGGATGGACGTGGCAATTAGTGCAGCGTGGTATGTTTGTGGAAGCCGTTGACAATGGCCCCATGGATAAAAGCCTGATGGAAACCGGGCAGGTACAACACATACTGAGCGATGGTTTTTTATATGAGCCAAAAAAACCGGTCGATTGGTTGGTGTGCGATATCGTGGATAAACCAGCGCGGGTAACCAGTATGATTATCAAGTGGTTCACCAAAAAATATTGCCGCGAAGCGGTATTTAATTTGAAGTTGCCGATGAAACAACGCTACGCCGAAGTTAAAAAGTGCGAGGAACGTATTCGTAATGAATTGGAAAAAGCCGGGTTTCGCGTGGATATTCAATTCAAGCAGCTATACCATGATCGTGAAGAAGTAACTGGACACTTGCGAGTTTTTTAATATTTCTTATGCCTAATGGTAGGACGTGCGGTCATTCGTGTCGGTCGCTGAATGCTGTAAAACCCATTCGGTCAGTGCTACCCAATCTTCAATAAGAGAGCGCAGTAAGGTCATATGACTTGGGGGAAGATCGTTTTGCTTGAGTGCATGTTCACCAATTTCTGTGAGGACAGCAACTATTTTGCCAATGGTATGAGCCTTAAGTGAATCCAGGACTTCTTTGTTGAGTAACATTTCACCAGTGTATGCAGATTGCAAATCTTCATAAGCAACGGTGGTGGTGGCTTCGATTGTTTGTTTTACCGCATGGGCTAGTAAAGGATGGTTGTTGCGTAACAGGCGGAAGGTAAGCTCCAGTGCCTGGCGACTAAAGAAATCAGAGGGCATATAATCGTTTATTGGTTTCCGGGACATCAAACAATGTTCCTCGGTAGTGAAATCTTCTCCTGACTTAATTTTTTCCTGCGAGTTAATCATAGCAACCACTTGGCTATTTGCCGAAATTTTTATAGACGATTTAAAACTATGAATGAACAAATTGATAAAACTTTGGATACGTCCGGCTTGCTTTGCCCCGAGCCTGTAATGATGCTCCATAAAGCTGTCAAAGAAGTGGCGATTGGTGATGTGATTGAGGTAATAGCAACTGATCCGTCAACACAGCGTGATATTCCCAAATTTTGTTTGTTTCTTGGTCATGAATTAGTGGAGCAGAAAAAAACGGATGCCCACTATTTTTATTATG
>JAGKWO010000109.1 GCA_021151835.1 Gammaproteobacteria bacterium | reverse complement strand
CCCTCAAGCTCCCGTTCTATTGCCAGATTCGATTGGGAAATCGCCATGGATAGTTTGCAAGAAATCCTCTTTACCCTGCGCCAGAACAAACTGCGTACCGGGCTGACGGCCTTTGGTGTGTTCTGGGGCATTCTAATGTTGATCCTGCTGCTCGGTGCTGGGCGGGGGATGGAAAAAGCCTTTGCCGATGGTTGGAGCAATGATGTTGCTGATTCCATCTGGATTTTCCCCAGCACCACATCGGTACCCTACATGGGCTTGCCGGTTGGCCGCCAAATTGAACTGACGGAACGCGATTTGGAGGCGGTACGCCAGCAAATCCCCGGTGTGCGTTTTCTCTCCAGCGAAAATCCGCTCGGCTCCTTTATTAATTCTGATGTGTCCATCACCTACGGCCTTAAGTCCGGCAGCTTTGGTGTGCTGGGTGTGGCTGACCAGTATTTCAATATCAAGGAAAAAGTGCGCTTTGACGATGGTCGGCGCCTTAACCTGCTGGATCAGGATGACAATCGCAAAGTGGTGGTGATAGGCACACGTGTCAGCGAGCGGTTGTTTACCACACACGCGGAGGCGATGGGCAAAGAAATCCAGATCAATGGCATTTCGTTCAAAGTGATTGGATTATTTTTTGATAAAGGCAATCAGGGCCGTATGTCAGAGCGCGTTTATTTACCGGTCACTGCATTTAAAAAAGCGTTTGGCGGCGGGGAGCGTGTTGATCTGATAACGCTGCGCCCCAAGGCTGGCGTGGATGCGATCAAACTGGAAGAGGAAGTGCTCGCGCTTTTAAAGCAGCGTCACAAAATTGCCCCTGATGACGTGCGCGCAATTTCAGTCGCTAACAAAGCGCGCGATGCGGCAGAGCTCAATGCCATGTTTGCCGGTTTGAATGCGTTTATCTGGTTGGTGGGTGTTGGCACCTTGCTCGCGGGTATTGTGGGCGTGAGCAATATCATGATCATCACGGTGAAAGAGCGTACGCGCGAAATTGGTATTCGCAAAGCCTTGGGTGCAAAACCTTCTTCGATTATCAGCAGCCTGCTATTCGAATCCGTGCTGGTTACGGGTATTGCTGGCTACGCGGGACTGGTGTTGGGAGTTGCCATTTTGGAAGGTGTATCTGCACTGCTCGCCAAATTCAATATCGAATTACCCTTTTTCCGCCAACCGGAAATTGACATGGGCATCGCCATTAGCTCTTTGCTGTTGTTGGTAGCGGCGGGGGTCATTGCCGGACTTGTGCCAGCGTTGCGCGCGGCGAGCATCACACCCATTGAAGCCATGAAAGCAGAATAAGGAGCTGGCTATGTTTGATTGGGATAAGTGGCAGGAAATTCTGGCGGGCCTCAGCCGACAAAAATTGCGTACAGGCCTAACGGCCTTCGGGGTTTTCTGGGGCATTTTTATGCTGGTATTGCTGTTAGGTTTTGGCACTGGCTTTGGCACCAAGATTGAAGGCATTTTTGGCGATGCCAAAAGTATTGTGATTTTCTGGCCGTCGAATACCACCCAGTTGGAATATGAGGGACTGGGAAAAGGCCGCACCATTAAATTCACACCGGGCGATGTAGAGGCGATTCGCCAATCCATCCCCGGCATTCAAACAGTGGACGGGAAAAACAATCTCGGCAACTGGGGCGCTGCCTCTTACGTTGTCTATGGCAAGGAGAGCGGTTCTTTTACGGTGAGAGGAACCCACCAGGGGTGGGCGCCGTTTGAATTTATCAAATTGATCGAAGGGCGCTACGTCAATTCGCTGGATGAAAAAGAAAAACGCAAGGTTGCGGTGATCGGAACCCGTGTGAAAGAGGTGTTGTTTAAAGATGGCACCAATCCGATTGGCGAATCCATTGATATCCGCGGTGTGAAATTCAAAATTATCGGCATATCCCGCTCGGTAGAACCGGGCAGTGATGCTGAACAAAATAACGCGCGCATTTATATTCCCAATGAAACCCTGCGCCAGGCATTCAACCAGATGGATGCGTACCAAATTATTATTTTTTCACCCGAGCCTGGCGTTAATGCCTATGACCTGGAGCGGGATGTAAAAAAATTATTGTACGAGCGTAAAAAAATTCATCCGGACGATACGGGTGTTATTGGTGGTTTCAATATGCAGCAAAATTACGAACAAAACCGTGGCTTGGTAACGGGCATTATCGGTTTTAGTTGGATGGTGGCAATTGGCACCATCATCGCCGGAGTCATAGGTGTGGGAAATATTATGTTGGTGGTGGTGAAGGAGCGCACCCGCGAAATTGGTTTGCGTAAAGCGATGGGGGCTACGCCCACGAATATCAGCTTGATGATTGTCCATGAATCCCTGGTGATTACGCTGGTGGCTGGCTACGCAGGGCTGGCGGCGGGCGTGTTGCTGTTGGAGGCTATCCGTGGGCTTATGGTTAAGCTGGGCCAGGGCGATGGCATATTCGCGTCACCTTATATTGATATAAAAATCGCGCTGATGGCCTTGGGGGTGTTGGTGATTACCGGCGTGCTCGCGGCGCTCCTGCCTGCAGTCAAGGCGGCCTCGGTAAATCCTATTACCGCATTGCAGGATGAATAATTTTTTACACCTGCTGAATCCAAAACAAACCGATACACATCCAATCAATTAACCGGAGCAAAATGCACCAAGCCGCCGAGCTGACACTTGTCACGATTGTGTTAAGCC
>JAGKWO010000063.1 GCA_021151835.1 Gammaproteobacteria bacterium | reverse complement strand
AATGAAAGTAACTTCCTCTTTCAGCTTAAGTGATAAATCAGGATAATCTTTTAATCGTTCGGACTGACCGATGAAAAGTTTTTCTGCTTGTTGCTCCATCGCATGTGCGTCGCGGAGCCAATCACATATATGTTCGTTTCGCATTTTCTTTCTCCCAATATTGAATACAGACATTATTTGTTAGCAATATCAATACCACCCTAATTCGAGTGTGGTGGCAAGTGGCATTAGGAAATAAGGGGTGACATCAAGGTTGGATCGCAGACTAAAATTCGGTTTAACATTGAAATTTTTACAATAGAATGATAAAAAATAAATTATATAAATTAGATCCAGAGTTAAAAATTGACTAACATTTTATTTAAATATCCTATGTGTTATTCGAATTCTCAGCGAGGCGAAGCGCGCCTCTCTAACTCTAAACAGTTATTTTTATTTTTGAATTTCATTTGGACTAATCTTTAGTGATCCTTTAGAAAAATAATTATTCAGTTTCCTGTAGGGAAACGTAATTATCAATAGATTGTCAGAATAATGTAATCAATGAATTTCAGAGATAAAAGGATTTTTACAATCATCCTCAATAGTCTTTAATATCTATTGTCCTCTGTTGCGCCTTCCTCCTGTGCGTTCAATGATCACTCCTGGATAATTTCTGGGAACGGCTACTATTTTTGAAGGTAAGAATATATGAACAGCGAAAGTGAAGCGAATGAACAATATTATCCATTAGAAACGAAGCTATTCGGGGGCATCACCTATTCTGTAGCTGTGGCAAAAAAAGAGTCCAGATTCATTTTGATAATTGGAAATGGAACAAATGCTATCCGGGACGATATCAATTGCAATGACGTCAGCTTGGAAAATGTCTCCGAGATTTACAGTCGCGCGCATGAATATGCCCAAAAGATTATTAGCTCAAACGATCCCCGAATCGTAGTTGCGGTAGCGGATTTAGATCAAGCAGGTTAATTGTTATGATTGGCTATCATAGAAGGTTGGCGATGAATAATCCTGACGGTCCACAGGCGGGTACTGTGCTGGAGCTCCAGGAAAATTAGAGTTCTAACATAATGGCGGAAAGATCACAAAATTGTTGACCACCATTAATTCAGCAAGAATTTGATTTCCATCTTTTATCGGCATGGATTAGCTTATTTTAATCTGCTGAGCGTCTAATTGTGATTTGAGGGCGTATTTATCCATTGTTAATTTTGCATCCGAGACACGGTCAAATATCCCAATGCATTTGCAATTTGGTTTATCGATAACTTCAAAATGGAATCTTATCGCAATTCCGCGCAAATCTTTGCATTCGACAAGATTGGTCTGGTATCTACCGTTATGGAACAGCGCTGTGGTAGATAACATATGATGAACCAGGTTTATGCCCGTCGGAACAAAGACATTGTTAGCGACGGGAAATGAAAAGCTTAGTTTGGGGGCGTCCCGCCCCCGTTTGCATGACACGAGCGATGTGTGTTTTGGTAATAGGCTCTGTATATCAATTTGTCAAATAAGTGGCACTTGAACAATAAAAATTGGCGTATGCGTCTTCAGAATAAAATTCCATATTAATTATACGACTGCGCAACACTCAATCTAATCCATGAGTTAATGTGTTAAGTCCTCAAAATTTCCGCCACACCCGGCTATCCAACCTTCATCCCACTCATCAAACTCCATCGTCTGTTCGGCATAAGGATTTGCGTTGTAGTGCAAGCCTCTGGCCGCATCAGATTGCCCCTCTTCAAATGCGCTTGCAGGAGCTTTTATTTCAATTAATTTTTCTGAAATTAAGAACGGCGTTTCCCAAGTGCCTGCGTGCATTGCATCTTGAATAAATGTGCACAGAGCTGGCAGCGATACGACATGTTCGAATGGGGAGATTGTCTCGGCGGTCAGTGCTATTTCCTTTAATTTTTCTTTCGGCGGAATTCCTTCCCCTGGCTTCGATAGCCCAATGAGATACATCACTTTTTCATCGGCATCTATTGGCTCGATAAATACGTTATACCAAATGTTTTCGTCTTCATGGACGAACGGGAAGCTATGAACAATCATCTCGACCTCCGTAATAATTTAGGACGCCATTACCCATTCATCCGGTCGAACCACTACAGGGTCCCCCTTCGGTACTGCGTCCTTGTATGTTTTCACGGGTGTGACCGTCAAATTGGTAAATATTTTTGGGGTTTTGAGCAGCGCCGCGATAGCTGGATGATCTGGCGGCGTGTCAGAAAGCCAAAGGTTCAGAAAGTCTTCGTCGTAGGGCAGCATCAACGGAAAAGCGTCCTCGTGAAAGGCCTTAAACCGTGGATGTGCATCACGAGTTATGACAGCGCAACTGTATCGACCGTTCGGAAAGCGCTGATAAACACATCCCATCAACAAGGGGCGATCACCCTGCACGAAAAACCGTTGCTCACTTCCTACAGGGCCAATCGCTTCGCCGATGGCGGTGCTGATCGCAATTCCTCGGCGGCGATGTATGGCCGTATGCCAATAGTCTTGGTCCAGGTTTCGGGCATTGAACGTATGAATTCTATTGTTGATCCATAAGCTATCGCCATGCTGGGAGCACCCGTACCACCAGGTAGCATCTACCGTTTTCAGCATGCCATCTTCTCGGATGATGAGGTCTTTGATCTGCTTTTCAGGAATGTTGCCCCAAGCCGCGTAGAAGTGCTGGGCGCGACCGTCTTCGGGGAACTGGAATTCCAACTGGCCCATCCCGATCAACTTTAGGAACTCCTTCAAGTCTTTAGGTCCAATGTGTCGCCTTAAATAACCACACATGTCATATCGCTCCCGCTCGTCACGCTAAAAAATTCTATATGTTCAGGTTGACTATACAGCCGGTGGCTGGACTATACTGTATTCATATACAGTATAGTAACAATCATGAATGAGACGCCACCAGAATCTTCCTCCAATGTATCGCTTGAGCAGCTTCTGCGCCGCGAAGACATGTGGATGGGCCACTCCCAGCGGTTTACTGCTCGCGCAGCGATACCCACTGGGCATGAAGATTTGGATAGCGCGCTCTTGAATGAGGGGTGGCCCTTATCGAGTCTAGTTGAAGTGTGCCAAGCCCGTAGCCAAGCCGAATGGCAGCTATTCATGCCAGCCTTGCTGGAAGTTCCGGGGCTGATCGTTTTACTTAACCCGCCTGCGACCCCGTTCTGCCAAGCATTGGTTCAGGCCGGAATCGATTTGGAGCGCGTTGTTGTCGTAGACGCAGCCAATAAAGCCCATTTCATTGCATGTTTCATCGAATTGGCCCGCGCCAGTGTGGGGGCGTTGCTTTCCTGGCAACCTGATGATGCCCTTACCTATACTGAACTGCGCAAGTGCCATCTGGCTGCATCCGAAAGCTCGGGTTTATCGTTCATGTTTCGGCACTCGTCCGCGCAACAGCAAAACTCTCCGGCCACTCTCCGCATCTTTGCCCAAATCATTCCAGCGGGTTTGCAGCTGACGGTATTCAAGCAGCGTGGTTATTTGCAGACGCAAGAAGCCAAGCCTGTTGTAGTGGAGCTACCGAAGCGCTGGAAGCCAGTACTTCCCTATGCGGCGCTTTATCAAATCGCGGTACCGGGCAAGCAAGCCAATAAACCTCCGCGCCTCGCCACCGTAACACCACTGCGAGGGAAGTCGTGAATGCACAAGCTAAACGACTCTGGTTGGCCATCCGTTTTTTTGATCTCCCGCTCACTGCACTCAAAATGGAAGGCATCGATGAATCACCGGTAGTCGTCGTCGAAAAAAAGCGGGTCGTCTATGTCAATCCGGTTGCTGAAGAAGCCGGTGCCGAGCTGGGCATGGATATGACAACTGCTCAACTGTTATGCGGATCGGATGTGGTTGAGCGGGATAAAAACAAAGAAGAAAATTCCCTGCACGAATTATCGGAGCAGCTGTATCAATTTAGCCCGCACATCACCCGTCATTGCAGTTCGGGCGCAGCGCAGTCCGGATTGCTATTGGAGATTTCCAGTTGCCTCAAATTATTTGGTGGGCTCAAAGCGTTCTGCGAAAAGATAAGCCTATTTCTGGAACAAACATCCTATGGGTTTGACCTCGGGCTTGCGCATTCTGCAAAGGCTGCCTGGTATCTGTCATTTACCTATTACGAAGTCACCGGTGATGAAACCAAGCAGGATTTTATTGAGCGATTGAATCGGCTTCCCATCGAGCTATTTTTCGATTATCCAAAAGCAGCTGAAGCTCTCTCGAAAACCGGGTTTAACACATTCGGCGATCTCGCTATCCAAATCGCCGGTAAATCCATTAGCAGTTTCAAAAAGCGATTGGGGCATGAGTTCGCCGATGTGCTGTGCGAAATTTATGATATTGACCAGGATTTTCTGCAAAGCTCATTGTTTGAAAAGCCGCGCGAAAACTATAAGCCCGACGAGTGGTTCGAAGAGGAATACCAATTCGAATTCCCGGTCACTATCGTTGACCAGTTGAAACCTGCAATTGAAAGTTTGCTTCAACAATTAAGCGATTATCTTCGCAAGCGACAGCAGCAATGCCAGGGCATTGAGTGGCGGATCTCTGACATCTACAAGCAGAAAAAATCGATTCATGTAAACAGCGATACACCACAGAGTCATTGGCAACTGCTCTATGACTTGTCGTTAATCCAGCTTGAGAATCAGGAACTTCCCTTTGAAGTTGATACGATCAAGCTTGAATGCCGCAATACAACGCCAGTTCTGCATCGAAGCTTGATCCTGGATTTTGATCAGAGCAAACGTAAAAATAAAAGTGTGCAAGACTATGCCGTCGTCATCGCAAAGCTTAAAACCCGGTTGGGTGAGGCAGCAGTTTATAAACTGAGTTACAAAGATAATTGTATTCCGGAATTAACGAACTCAATCATCTCACTCGCGGAGCGATGCAATCAGGATGTGCCGGATGTCCATTTAACAGCCCTTCGACCAGCCTGGTTGCTACCGGTACCCGAACCGATTGAAGAACGGGACCGGCGTTTGTACTGGAATGGTTATTTAACGCCTCAAGTCGGGCCGGAACGTATTGTCAGCAATTGGTGGAAAGAAAAAATTGCCAGAGATTACTACCTAGCGGTTCGCCATGACAATTTTCGTGTGTGGATCTTCCACGATCTCTACACCAAGAAATGGTTTGTGCACGGGGTGTTTTCCTGATGCGCTACACCCAGCTATTCACCACCACGAATTTTACTTTTCTCACCGGGGCGTCACATCCGGCGGAGTACGTTTATCGCGCCTATGAATTAGGTTACGACGCATTGGCCATTACCGACGAATGTTCACTCGCCGGTATCGTCAAAGCGTTCGTTGCCGCCGAACAGTTAAATTTCAAATTGATTATTGGTAGTCGATTCAAATTATCCAACGGTATGGAGTTAATCGCGATTGCTCCATCGCGAGCGGCATACGCTGAGCTTTCGGGCTTTATCACGCTCGCACGACGTCGTGCTGAGAAAGGGACTTATGAGGCACATTTTGAAGACCTACGCTTCAGGTTACGTAGCTGCCTCATTATCTGGACTGTAAAGCTTGGACAAAGCATTTCTGAGGATGTTGTAAACGAATTAAGTAATGCATTTCGAGATCGGTTATGGATTGGTATCAATCATCAACTGCATAGCGGTGAACATGATGATTTCGCGCGTTGGCTTCAGCTCGGAGTTGATAAAAATATTCCACTGGTTGCCTGTGGTGAAGCGCTTATGCACTGCGACTCGCGCAAACCGCTCCAGGATATCGTTACTGCTATCCGTCATCGAACACCAGTGCAGGAACTAGGTACCAAGCTTGAATTAAATGGCGAGGCGTATCTTAAATCTGCACATCAGCTTGCCAAGCTCTATCCACAGGAATTGCTTGACGAAACCTGTGAGATTGCAGACCTCTGCCACTTTTCTATGAACGAACTTCGCTATCAATATCCACGGGAGCTTGTTCCGGAAAATCTGACGCCTATTCAGCATTTAAAAAACCTGGTGGAAGAAGGTAAACACCAACGTTGGCCCAACGGTGTACCTGAATTTGTCGAAGACTTGTTAGAGAAAGAGCTGGAGCTGATTGAGGAGCTGGCTTACGAATACTATTTTCTCACTGTGCATGACATTGTGAGATTTGCCCGTTCGCAAAAAATACTTTGTCAGGGGCGAGGCTCCGCCGCCAACAGTGTTGTTTGCTACTGTCTGTTCGTGACTGAAATTGCACCAGGCCAAATCGGTGTTCTGTTTGAGCGATTTATTTCCCGTGAGCGCGATGAGCCGCCGGATATCGACGTTGATTTTGAACATCAGCGTAGAGAGGAAGTGATCCAATATATTTATCAAAAATATGGACGTGAGCGCGCAGCCATTGCCGCTGTGGTTATTACTTACCGCAGTAAAAGTGCCGTAAGGGAAGTAGGAAAAGCGTTGGGGCTGGAGGAATCGCTTGTTAACTACTTCAGCAAGAATATTGCGTGGTGGGATCGGGACACCGATATAAAAAAGCGCATTGAAACGCTGAAGTTAAAAGATGACAGCGTACTGACGCATTTTTTTGAATTGGTTCAACAGATACTGGGATTTCCCCGGCATTTGAGTCAGCACACCGGCGGCTTTGTTATTTCGGAATCCAAAATCAGTGATTTGGTTCCATTAGAAAACGCAAGTATGGCGAATAGAACGTTGATTCAATGGGACAAAGAAGATCTGGAGTCCATGAAATTATTAAAAGTTGATGTGCTCGCATTGGGTATGTTGTCCGCACTTCGGCGTTCGCTTGAATTAATTTCCACTTACGATCCCATCATTCGCTCTATGCAAGATATACCGCGTGAAGATCCTGAGACTTATCAAATGCTGGGTCGTGGTGACAGTGTCGGTGTATTCCAAATTGAGTCGCGGGCGCAGATGGCGATGCTTCCGAAACTCCAACCAAAATGTTTTTATGATTTAGTGATTGAAATTGCAATCGTTAGGCCGGGCCCGATTCAAGGTGATATGGTCCACCCTTATTTACGTCGTCGAGCTGGTGAAGAGCCGATAACATTTGCGAGTGAAGCAATTAAAGATGTGCTGCTGCCTACGTTGGGTGTTCCAATTTTTCAGGAGCAGGTAATGCGACTCAGTATGACTGCTGCTGGCTTCACAGGTGGAGAAGCGGATGAATTGCGTCGGGCAATTACTAATTGGGGTAAAAACTCAAAGTTACTTTTGTTTGAAGATAAATTTAAAAACGGCCTTCTCAATAATGGTTACACACAGCAATTCGCTGATCAATTGTTTGAGCAGGTCAAAGGTTTCGGCGGATATGGCTTCCCCGAGAGCCACTCTGCGTCATTTGCGATCCTTTGTTACGTGTCGAGCTGGATTAAATGTCACCACGCCGCTGCATTTTATACCTCGTTATTGAATAGTCAGCCGATGGGATTCTACTCACCGTCCCAATTAGTTCAGGATGCGCGTCGTCACGGTATTTCGGTAATGCCGGTCAATATCAATCGTAGTAATTATGAATGCACATTGGAAATTGATAGCAAAGGAAAGCGCGGAATTCGATTGGGATTTAATTCGGTAAACTCATTGAAAACAGAAGTAGCACAGTCAATAGAATTTGTTAGGGCAGAAACCCCATTTACATCAATTAAAGAGTTTGCCACTCGTACTAAACTCAGTGAAGCTGATATTAATAATCTCGCTTCGGCAGATGCATTTAGATCTATCGCTGGCGATAGGTATCGTGCGCGGTGGCAAGCGTCTGCATTATTGCCTTCTTCTGTATTGCTTGATGGTGGTGAAACGCTTGAAGACGACCTCCTAATGAGTAGCCCAAGCGTTGAGCAAAACGTTATGGAAGATTATTCATCTATTGGTTTAACGTTGCGCACTCATCCAATGCAAATACTGAGATCTGAATATCCATTTAATCGCTGCAAACGTCATGTTGATCTAATCAATTTAACAAACAATGGGTTTGTCCGAATTGCAGGAATCGTGACCGGCAAGCAGCGTCCTGGCACGGCTAGCGGAGTCATGTTTTTATCATTGGAGGATGAAACGGGAACGAGCAATATCATCGTATGGCAGCAAACTCAGGAGAGATTTAGAAGGGACATTCTTACCGGAAAATTGCTAATTATTAAAGGTATAGTTCAGATTGTTACAGAAGGTGTGGCCACACCCATCATCCATATTGTCGCGGGCCACGTACAAAACGTAACTGATCGATTACAAAGCCTTACTTTGAAATCGCGAGATTTTCATTAACTGCGGTCACTAATGATGTTTAAATATTTTCCCATCCCATGTGTGATCGTAGACATCGAAACAACAGGCGCTAACGTCACCTATGATCGGATTACCGAGATTGGAATAATTGAAGTGACTGAGGAGGGAGTAAAGGAATGGTCTACGCTTATCAATCCACGTGCCCATATTTCCGAAGGAATCCAATTGCTAACCGGAATCACGAACGAAATGGTGCTGGCTGCACCTTATTTTGAACAGGTTGCAAAAGAGATACTACTTAAGCTTCAAGGAAAATTGTTCATTGCCCATAACGTTCGTTTTGACTACGGATTTATAAGAAATGAATTTTCTCGATTGGCATACAATTTTAAATCGAAGCTCATGTGTACCGTGAAATTATCACGCTTTCTATACGCCGACCGAGACGGCCATAGCCTTGAGAAAATAATAGCCCGTCATCAGATTTGCGTGACCCATCGTCATCGCGCACTCGACGATGCAAGAGCCGCCTATAAGTTCATGGCAATCGCTGAGGAGGAAAAAGGCGAAGAGTTGGTAAAAGCAGCTATACAACACCAATATCGTAAAGAAAGCATGCCTGCAAACTTCGATGCAAGTCTGATTGATGGCTTGCCCAATTCATCAGGTGTGTATTACTTCTGGGGAGAAAATAAAGAACTTCTCTACATTGGAAAAAGTATCAATATTCGGAAGCGTGTCCTTTCGCATTTCACTGCTGATCACAAATCATCAAGGGAAATGAAAATTTGCCAGCAAACACGAAATATTACTTTTGACAAAACCACGGGTGAGCTTTCCGCCCTCATACTTGAATCGAGAAAAGTTAAAGAGCTTAAACCGATTTATAACCGGAAGCTTCGTAGAGTCAGTACCTTTTACAGCATTCAACTCATTGAGACGCCAGATGGGGTGTTGAGCCCACAAATCTTTCCAATCTCAGAAATGCCATTAACAAAGCAAAAGCTGTACGGATTATTTCCATCAAATAAAAAGGCTAAACAAGCAATCCAATCTATTTGTGAGCAACATCAGCTCTGTTATCACGTTTGTGGTTTAGAAAAGCCAACTGGCCGAGCGTGCTCTAGTCATCAGCTGAAGAAATGCAAAGGTTATTGCGTTGGCAAGCAATTAGCTTTACAGCATAACGTAAAGTTGTTGGATGGACTGGGATCGTTAGCATTGAAAACGTGGCCCTATAAAGGGCCGATTGCCATAGTCGAAAAGGATGCTTCAGGAGCTGAGACTTGCGTCTTGGTTGATAACTGGTGCGTTATAGGTTTCACGGATTCATCAGCTGAGTTTTCAGATGTACTTAGTCAAAAATCAGCTCTACAAATTGATAGGGACATTTATCGCTATCTTGTAACAACAATTTTTTCTAAAGATAGCTTGGTGAATATCAAGGCTATTCCAAACAACCAGTAAAGGCAGTCTACGAATCTGCATAACAGTCACAGAATCTTCATTTTCCATAGAGCTATCCCTACAATGTTACCAACCGTAATGCTCCCTTGGTGAGTATTGTGTAGTAATTGACGTCGATGAGAATGGCATGCTATGACAGATCTGTGCCCAAAGCGAACTTACTATAAAGCAGAAACTGTCTCTTAGCTCTTGTTAAGCAGAAATTTGAAATGGAGAACACAAAGTGTACTTTTATGTAGACGAAAGTGGGCACACTGGGCCAAATCTTTTTGACGAAAGCCAACCGATCCTTTATTACGGAGTTCTATCCAGCAAAATAAACTTGGATGCAGCCGCCGAAAACGAAGTTAAATCTATGAGGAAAAAGTTAGGAGTGTCTAGACTTCATGCATCGGAGCTTGGAAATGGACGCCTAATTGAGATAGCAAAAGATATTGTGGCGCTTAGGAAAAAGTATGATATTCGATTTGATATCTATCGAATAGCTAAAGTTGATCATGCTGTGATTAGTTTCTTTGATCAAGTTTTCGACTCGGGAGTAAATCCCGCAGTTCCGTGGACGTCGTATTGGACTCCGTTGCGCTATATTCTTCTCGTAAAACTAGCATCCCTCTTCGATGAAGACTTGTTAAAAGCTGCATGGGCAGCCCGAATAAATCTGAACACAGAAAAAGCGAATCAAGCCCTTACGGAGATATGCCGCAATCTAATTGAGAGTGTTAAATTTATTCCAGATATCCGTTCACAACAAATCATAAGCGAAGCCCTCAAATGGGCCGCAAGCAATCCAAACGAAATCTATTATAATGTTAAGGCGAAACAAGACCTCCTTCAGATAACACCTAACTTAATAGGCTTTCAATCGGTCATGCTGGGAATAGCGCGACGACTTTTGAAGAATCAGAAATCTGCATCAAAAATTATTGTTGATCAGCAATCCCAGTTCAATACTGCACAAAAGAAATTATCGGATTTTTATGCAAAAAATCGAGACACACCACTAGTAAGCGGAGTGGGATTGCCTGATATAGATTTCAGTGGCATGCCTGAAGTGCCTATTACATGTTTGGCAGGAACAAATAGCATAGGGCTAGAGTTAGTGGATGTCTATCTGTGGGTTTTCAAGCGCTTTATGGATAATAAAGAGCTTGCTCCTGAACTGTTTACTCTCGTTAAGGGACAACTCCATCGTGGTCACACAGACGAAGTGTCGATAAATGCAATCGCCAGTAGATGGTCAAAGTGGTTTGAAGATCTCCCAGAACCATCAGAGAAGGAACTCGAAAGCGGTAGAAAATTAATGCAAATTGATGAAGAGCGAAGGCTGAATGCGCTCAAGAATGCGTAATATTGTTTTGTGTGTCACAATAATTAAAACTGAACTGAATTTAAGATAAAAAACTTCACCGTAGTCAGAAGAAAGGACCCAACTCTATGAGCCTGAAAACAAATCTCGAAGGCCGACTTAGGAATACTTCATTAGCCAAAAATCATGGCCTTATGCCAGTGTTTGAGGCAGTAGTGAATTCTATTCATTCGATAGAGGAAAAAGGCAACGAAAGTTCTGGAAAAATTACATTGCAGATTGAAAGGGAAATGCAAACAACTCTGAATTTTGAAAATAAAATTTTTCCTAAAATTATCGGGTTCACCGTTTCTGACAATGGGTGCGGTTTTAATGATATAAATTTTAAGTCCTTTGAAACGCTTGACTCAGATCACAAAATGGACAAGGGATGTCGAGGTGTGGGACGGTTAATGTGGTTAAAAGTTTTTAGAGTTGCAGAAATAGAAAGTCATTTTCTTAACGAGTCGGACAAGCTTAACATTCGCCAATTCCGCTTCGACGAGAAGTTAGGTGTCCACGGCGAAAGCATACAACAGGCTACAAACACACAAACAGGCACAACAATAAAATTATCGGGGCTTGATGATAGTTATAGAGAGAAGATACCGACAAAGGGGCTCACCATCGCCACCCAGCTATTAGAACATATACTTTGGTACTTCGTTCGTGAGGGTTCAGCGCCTAAAATTTTTGTACTAGACGATAAAGAAGTAATTGATTTAGATAACTTATATCGAGACCATATGCATGAAAGCGCTTTTAAAGATCCAATAGAGATTAAAAATCAAATTTTCGAATTAACTCATATTAAATTCCGCTCTTCAGTGGGTAAAAAGCATCAATTAGCTTTATGCGCGGCGAATCGCTTAGTAAAGGAAGAGTCTATCCAGGGAAAGATTCCTGGACTATACGCAAAAATATCTGACGACAAAGGTGAATTCTCCTATACGTGCTACGTATCGTCCGATTATCTTACTAAGCATGTAAGAAGTGAGAGAACATCTTTTAACATCGCTGAAGATATCGAAGATATGCTTCACGAAATAACGTTGAAAGACATCCGGGAAGCCGTGCTTGCACGAACTAAAATCTATCTCAATGATGTACTAACTGGAAATATAAAGGCTGGCAAAAAGCGCGTTGAAGATTTTATTGTTACTCATGCTCCTCGTTACCGTCCTATAGAGAACTATGTGCCTGATGATAGTTTGATCGTTGACCCCGATAAATCTGATAAAGATCTTGAGCTTTACCTGCATGCTCTATGGTACGAAGTTGAAAGGCAATTAGTAAGTGATGGGCACGACATTATGCAACCTCAACGTGAAGAACATGCCGAGGAATATAAGAAACGCCTAAGTGCCTACTTGCAAAAAGCAGAAGACTTAAAGAAATCAGATTTAGCAAATTATGTTTCTCACCGTAAAGTGATAATCGATCTGCTTCAGAAATCGATAGAGCGATTGGATAATGGAAAATACGCTCGCGAGGATATGATCCATGAACTTATCATGCCCAGACAAACGCATTCAGGTAAGGTGTTTTTGGATTCCTGCAATTTATGGCTCATTGACGAACGCCTTGCATTTCATAATTATCTAGCATCAGATAAGACATTAAATTCAATTTCTATTACAGACAGCACGTCGGGCAAAGAGCCAGACCTGCTTGGCCTGCAAGTTTTCGACAATCCAATTTTGGTTAACGATCAGGCCAACTTTCCCTTAGCGACGATAACTGTAATTGAGATTAAGCGGCCGATGCGGAATGATATGAAGGAAGGTGAAGATAAAGATCCTATTGATCAAGCATTGGGGTATCTGGAAAGAATCCGAGATGGAAAGGTGCAAACACCGGCAGGTAGAACTATTCCATCAGCTCAAACAATTCCGGGCTATTGCTACGTGTTATGCGATTTAACTCCGACCATGATAAAGCGTTGTAAGAATTTCAATCTCACGGTAACTTCAGATGGAATGGGATATTTTGGATACAACGATAATTACAAAGCTTATATTGAGGTCATATCTTTCGACCAGTTAACAAAATCTGCGAGAGAACGCAATCGGGCTTTTTTTGATAAATTAGGGCTTCCTTCAAACTGATTCCCTCGTCAGGGCGTTCCTTTCAGAAGTGCATACATTGCTTCATTATGGGTGAACGAAATGAATGACAAAGAATACACTGCATATCACGAATGTGGTCACGCAGTTCTTGCATTTCTTACCGGTGCACATATTACGAAAGAAATTGATATAGCGAAAGAAATACACGCAAATACGGAGATTGAATTTTGCGATTATTTACATAGTGCGAGGTTGATAGATTGCCAAGAAATTGATCTGGCTTATGAGCGAGCAATTATATCTGCTGCGGGAATGCAGGCTGAAAAGATGCGTTATATTGAAAATGCGATTTCCTACGATGAAAGCTCATTATTTAAAGGCGCGCATGGTGATGTTTTAAAAGTTCAAGAATTGCTAGGGGTCGGAAGATGGAACGAAGTTTCAGATCGTGCAAAACAATATTTAGAAAACCCTAAGCATTGGAATATGGTTACAACATTGGCAACCAAGTTAATGAATAACAACGGAAATCTTAAAGAAGGTGCCATAGATGTTACATTACATGCTAAGCGAGTAGAATTTGATATTCCAAGCTACATTGTGCTTAAATGAAAAATTAGATATGAAATTACTTTGCCGTGTACCCTTTAACTATCATTTCGATTTTAAATAATTGCGCCTAACAATCGGCTGTGAATGCCGCATGGAATTTACCTCGCTATCCAATAGATGTAACTTCCGCTTTTGGCCGTTATCCGAAGCAAATGACTTGGAAGCCAGACCAAGTTGACTGTTTAGAAAAAAGTGCGGAGTGATTGATTAGCAGCAATAGGAGAAATTTGCGTTTCTAGCCCCAATTTTTTTTAAAAATGGGATTTTTATTAGTCGGACACCCGTTACGGCTCATATATTATTTAAGCTATATACATTGACCAGAGGTTGTGGAGTAAAAGGGATATGAGTGAAATAAACTCAGAATTTCTGAAAAAAGCGAGAAGCTGGATCAGCGATGGATACAAATTAGATGTTCTTTATGCGTCCTGCTCAAAAAATAAAATAAATCAAATTTGTAGTGCCTTCATAATTATAAATCCATTGATCAGTCATAGTAGCACTGGATTTGTGGTGAACCCTGCTGGTTTTCAATTCGGCCATATGAAAGATTTAAATGCAGATAGGAGCCTTTTGCTATCCATACTGGATGACGCGATTGCCGGGAAAATATCAGTAGCTGATGCAACAATTGAGCTGCCAAATTATGAACCTAAGAGCTCTCATTCAAATATAAATAATCGCGGGAGCTGGTTCTCTCCACTTCATCTGAAGCTATACGGGAAAAGAGATACCTTCCACTCGATTAGAGAGCTTGGTCAATTAGATGATGAGCTTCGAATAGCTCAAATACCTTTCGATGGGGTGAATGATGTTTTAGGCCACCTGGGTCTCCCCAATACCATTGAATCGGGGGATACACCGTATCTAGAAATAATCATAAATCCGCCTGTTGATTTAGTTCTGGATCAAACAGTTTTGTCAAATAACCTACTTAAAGTTGTTTTACATGCGCACGAAAAATTCAATGAGGAGAGAGTTCAGTTAACAATACGTACGTTGCCTGGTCATTCATTAAGAAATAGGAGTGATGCAACTTCTAAAATCGAATGGAGCTTAATTAAGGAAGGGCGAAAGATAGGTGTTGCAGAAGTGAAACTAGCTGAATCTGACAGCGCTTTAACCATGCTTTCTATTGATAACCATACAGTAAGACGTCACTGGATCAGTGACAAGGATAAGACGAGAAATTTGCGACTGCTCCCCATTCTCAGTTTCGATACTGATCTTTCAAAAACCAAAGCTTCTATATTTAGCGATACAAACTCGAGAGATTTTGAAAAGGGAATCGCAAACTTGTTATTTATTCACGGATTTAATCCTTGTCAACCAGTTGAGAGTGAAGCTCCAGATTTAGTAGTTATAACTCCTAATGGAAAAATTATCATTGTTGAATGCACTATAAAAATAGCTGATTTTTCAAATAAAATCGGGAAGCTTGTTGATCGGCGAGGCGCGTTAAAAAAGGTACTATCTGCCCAAGAAACTTCTATAGATCCAATAGCCGTTTTAATTTGTCGCTTGCCTAACGATCAAATTTCTGCAAAAAAGAATGAACCAAAAGATAATAAAGTTATTTTACTTAGTGCTGAACATTTATTTGATCTATTTAACAACTGCCACAGCCCTTACAACCCTGACACTTATATCGAAAATGAGTTAAATAACTTCAGCTAGTCATTATATTTTGGAAGTAATTCAGCTAAAAATAGCTGTTTCTTACGAATCGCAATTAAAAAGCTTTCGCGAAGGTCTGCTTTTTGCCGTTATCTGACATAAAGGTTGTGCGGTTGCGTCTTAATCTATAAGAGACTTCATCAGTATCCATAATCGTACATTTAGCCCTGACCTTTTATAGTAGATTCATTTGTACCCCTGAATTAGTTTTCTCATTATTTTTTTTCTTAATGAATCCAGAACTCGGGCTTACGCGTCCAACTGAAATTATCAACTCGTAAGTTCAATTCCAGGTATAACTTAACAACGGAGTGAGTATGAAAAATTTGATTATGGCGTTAAGCATTATGCTTACCTGTTTTGCTCTGCCATCCATCGCAAGCGACACCAAGATTTTAATTGTTGCTTCAAATCTATACGATATGGGTGATGTTGATAAGCATGATGCTAGAAATAATCTGTGGGAGTATGCGCCTCCATATCATATCTTCGTTTCTCATGGTTACGATGTAGACTTCGCTTCTCCGGCTGGAGGAACGGTGCCGTTTATGATGGATCCTATCGGTATAAGCAGCTACACAATAAAATATGAGGGATTTATGAATCGAGCTAGTAGTTCACTTAAGCCCGATCAGGTTGACCCAAGGGGTTATGTCGCTGTCTTTATAGGGGGAGGCTACGGTACATTATTCGATGTAGCTTCGAATCAAAAGCTACTTGATATTATGGCCAAAATTTATGAGCGAGGTGGAGTAATAGGGAGTTCCGGGCATGGAGCGGGCGCTTTTGCTAACGTAAAACTTAAAAATGGCAATTTTTTGGTTAAGGGAAAGCGAGTAGCGGGTTTTCCAAATTCTACAGAGAGAGAAAAAGATTGGGCCAAGCAGGGTACCCTGCTGCCATTCCTCGTTGAAGACCAGCTTTCTAAGAATGGTGCATTAACCATCAATAAAGAAAATATTGACGATAAACACGCTGTAATTATTGATGATCGTATTGTCTCGACAATGTTTCTGCCATCTGCTGCATTGGTCGCAAAAGAAATGATTATCTTGCTTGAGAAAAGTGAACAGCCGAAAAATAAAAATACGCTGCGAAAATAAAATTCAAAAGAAGATATTGTAGTTTTTACACAGATTTTAACTATCTAGCCAACAGTTTGAAGGTCGCTTTCGACCGAAAGTGGCCATTATTCACCAGGCGGTTACTCGACCGCTCTTTAAAAAATTAATTGATGTTCCTAAGAAATCCTGCATTCAAGAAAGATAATCCCATCGCACTGCATACAACTTTTGCTATCAATTCGGGACCATAGCTTGACGTTGGTTACATTCGAATATCACAAACGTCCAGACACGCAACGCTGGCTCCAACCACGCATCTACATCGATAACTATCCCACCTGATGGTTGTAGCATGGATCTTTTTTTTCTTTTGGAAGTCCGATAATTACTACGGTCATGGCGCCAATTGTGGTTTATTTTTTACTGTAAATTGGAAAACCTCGTTCATCGTTCAATTTTTTGGATTTCTTTAAAAATCCAATTGCAATGATTTTAAGGAATTTTGAATGCGACGCCTAATAATGCACAAAGCATTGTTGCTGATAATCCTCCAGGAGTTGAATGTAACTTATGAAGCACATTTACTTTGTTACTGTATTTCTTACAGGTATGCTTGTGGCGCCATTTGCAAGCGCAATCTCAAATATAGAAAGCGAGCGGCCGAATCCGCCCGAGGAAGGATGGTCGGGTTCAGTCAAAATTGGGCTGAATGGAAAGACTGGCAATCAGGAAGAA
>JAGKWO010000016.1 GCA_021151835.1 Gammaproteobacteria bacterium | reverse complement strand
TGGAGGCCTATGATCCCTTTTTTAATATCAATACTCCTCAAGACCTCTACGCCGCCGAGCCCCTGGCTGCCCTGGTGAAATAATCCCACCAACAAAAAAACCACAACCACTGGTATGCTGCGCCACATTTGCGGAGGGTAGCGTGATGGTTTGGCGATTAATTTGCGTGGCGCAATTCTACGGGTTGCTGGTGGTTTACACCTATTTGGGGTTAACACCACACCCTGAAAATTCGGTTCCGGTTTTCAATGATCTTCTAATGCATTTTTGCGGCTATTTCGTTGCCGCATTTTCCGTCAGTTTTGCGCGACCTCTATGGCCTTGGTGGCAGCGCGCCGCACTTCTGGTGGCCTATTCATTTGCTATCGAAATTGCGCAGCATTTCAATCCGCCGCGCACGTTTAGCCTTGCGGATATGTTGGCTAACACCGGCGGGGTTTTACTGGGATTGTTATGCGTGGAATTTTTCTCGCGTTTCATAAAAATTTTTGCCTGGCTTCGCTATTGGAAAACCCGAGGCGAAAAAAATAGTTTGGAACAAGGCTGAAGGTGTTCATCCAAAAAATCAGCTACTGCCATCACTGATGGCTGGAGCCAGGGATCAAATAGCCAGAACGAATGGGGTGTTTGTGGAATTGCTACCACTTGGTGAGGAATTCCGAAAAGTTTCATTTTCTCAATCATCTCCCGATGCCCGAGGCTAAAACGCGGTTGGGCGCTGATTAAAAACAATATGGGTGGCGTGTTGGAATTGACGTAGTTAATCGGCGACGCCTCATGCCAGCGGGACTGCTGCTCCGCATAGCGTCCACCAAACCAGGCACCTGCCGCTGAAGGATTCTTGCGCGGGTCGTCTTCATACATGCGCACTGCCTCTGATGTGAAGTCCGACAACCCATCAATGTTAATAATTGCCTGCACATCACTGGAAATTGTTGAGCGCCGCGCCTGCGGATCAAATTTTTCCAGCCCGGAAGTCACACCCGCCAAGGCCGCTATCTGCCCACCCGCAGATCCACCGGCCAGCGCAATACGCTTCGGATCTACCCCGTAAGCGTCCGCGTGACGACGCAACCAGCGCACGGCGGCTTTAACATCGTGGATTGCCGCCGGGTAGCGCGCCTCAGGCGACAGGCGATAGCTAATGGTGGCGGCAACATATCCCCGCTGCGCCATGCCAATTGCGAAGGGCGTAAAGTTAATTCTGTAGCCCGACCGCCAACCACCGCCATGGACAAAAATAATGGCAGGCTTTGGCTGCGTTCCACGCAGTCGCCGCTGGCGATCTGCCGGCACATATAAATCCAATTGCAAGGCACGCTGCCCATAGCGCACATAGGTCAGGTTTTTTATTTCTCGCACAGATTCAGGCACAGCGCGACTGGCAACTGCAATGAACGGGTACTCGCCCACTAATTTTTGATAGGTAATTTCTGCGGTGTAAGCGTTGTCCGGGTCATTGACCTGGGTTACAAGCTTGCAAGACCCCAGTAGCGTAACGCCCAACAAAGCAATGGTTAAACGCAACATCATTTTCATGGTTACTCATCCGGGAACGGAGATAACCGAAACTTTATGCCGATATTTTTTTCGCCAGTGTAGCCGTTGGGCAGCGAGGGCCGCAAAAAATCATTTGAATCTATACCGCCCCACCTTTTTCAAGATGGGGTTAGTTAGCATTGAAAAAAATTCCCGCAATTTACACGCGGGGAATTTTTTATCAATTACAAGTTACGCCGCATTGGAAGCATCAGGAACTACGGTCAAACGCTCTGGGTTCTGTACACCAATCGGGATGGTACGAGGCTTCATGGATTCAGGAATGATGCGCTGCAAGTCGATGTGCAGCAATCCGTTTTGGTAGTTGGCAGACTGCACCTGGACATGATCAGCCAATTGGAAACGACGCTCAAAACTGCGCGCCGCTATGCCTTGGTGCAAGTAGGTGCGCTGTTCGGTTTCCGCCGCTTTATTCGCAGAAACCGTGAGGTTGTTTTGGTTGACCTCAATAGTTAATTCGGACTGGTCAAAACCGGCGACTGCCATGGTGATCCGGTATTTATCCTCCCCAGTCAATTCAATATTGTATGGGGGATAGGAAGGCTGGTTCTGTTCTGCGCGGGATAAATTATCCAAAAGGCTAGCCATACGATCAAAACCAATGGCAGAACGATACAAAGGGGAAAAATCAAAGTTACGCATAAAAATATCCTCAATTCGAGCAATATCAAAATAGTGACTTATCGAACGATCAAGTCGGGTCAGTCGCGATGCCCTACTGGGCCACCGCAAACGTTAAATAGGGTCCGGCAAGCTTATTTCAAGCTGTCCATTCAAATAAATTTTATTTTTTTAATAAATTTTCAAGCGCTTTCATCAACAGCGGATGCTGGAATGTGAAGCCGCGCGCTAAAGCACACCCAGGCAAGACCCTTTGGCTGGCCAGTAAAAGCGAACTTGCCATTTCACCAAACATCAATTTCAACGCTGGGGATGGCACTGCAAGCACCGCTGGGCGATGGAGGAGATGCCCTAAGGTTGTTGCAAACTCTTTATTGGAAACCGGATTAGGGGAAACGGCATTGACGGGGCCAATAATGTCGGGCTCCTCTACAAGGAACAGGACCAATCGGACCATATCCTCCCGGTGGATCCAGGACATGTATTGCTTACCGCTTCCCATAGGTCCACCCAAACCCATCCGGAAAGCGGGTAACATTTGCTTTAAGGCTCCACCTTCAGCCCCCAGCACTATGCCCGTACGCAGGTAACAGACACTAGAACCCCTGGCGGAAAACAAGGCTGCCGCCCGCTCCCAGTCACGACAAAGAAGCGCCGCAAAATCATTGCCCGGTGGTTGCTGCTCATCGAGGATTGCATCGCCGCGATCCCCATAAAAACCTATAGCACTACCACTAACGACCCGCGCCGGGAACTTACCCATACGCTCAAAGCAATCAACCAATTGCTCTGTAAGCCCTATGCGGCTCGCCCTGAATTCCGCCTTGGAAGCCGCTGACCAACGCTTATTGGCAAGCGACTCTCCCGCCAGGTTGATAAGCACATCGGGAACAACGCCAGCCGCTTCCAAGGCATCCAGCCGGGGATAGAGACGCACATTAGCGGGCAACCTGGATTGCGCCACAACCGGGTCGCGAGTCAGCACACTAAGGTCATACCCCTGAGACGCCAGCGCGCGCACCAAAGGTTGGCCAATAAATCCAGTTCCGCCGGTTAATAAGATAGATTTCATGGACCTCACCTTTCAAAAGTGGCTAAGTTAATACTAGGCGTTCCCGCCACTTCGATCACTTTTGGCAATCCTCCTTGTGCGA
This sequence comes from Gammaproteobacteria bacterium, assembly GCA_021151835.1. Classification (GTDB taxonomy): domain Bacteria; phylum Pseudomonadota; class Gammaproteobacteria; order Pseudomonadales; family Cellvibrionaceae; genus Cellvibrio. Next base: position 109,571 of record JAGKWO010000016.1, on the reverse strand, counting down.
TATAAGACCTAATATCTATAAATGCTAATAAGAGATCCAAATGTTATTAAGAAATTGAAACGAAAAACTTGATATTTAGCGACGGATGATCAATATAGGAAGGGAGGGCCAAGAAAGTTTACGAAGCCTGTTCGGAGCCTCAGCCCTCTAACATAAACGTTAAGGAGCTTTATGATGAAACCTGCTGTCGACGTTGTATATCGTGATTTGGATTCTTCTGCTGCACTCAACGAAATCATTCTCAAAAAGCTTGAAAAGCTTAACCGCTACACCGACCAGATAGTTCACAGCCGCGTTGTCCTTGATGTCCCCCACAACCACAAACACAAAGGTAAACAATTCCGCGCGTCCATCGAGTTGGACATCAAAGGCCATCCCGTTGCAATTACCCAAGATGATGAATCCATCCATGTCGCCGTTCGCGATGCATTTTCCAGCGCTGAACGCAAAGTGAAACAACTGGCAGCACGCCAACGAAATATCCGCTAATTCTCAGGCCGAGCGCCTTTAATTTTCATTTCCCAAAAATGAAAAGGCCGGACTAAAAAGTCCGGCCTCAAGCATTAACCGATCACAATTATTTGTTATTTTCCAACAGTTCGGATTTCTTACTGATGAGATCGTTCAGATTGGACAGGGATTGGATATGGCTATAAATCAATTCCAATCCATCCTTCTTAAACAAATCCAACGCATCTGCATCACTCAATGCCTTGAGCTTTTCGCGCTTGACCACGTAGAAACCTTTTAAATTCATGTTGGCATCTTCGCGACCTTTGAAAGTGATATTTGCTTGCATAGGCTCGAGCAAATTCAATTCATGCAAACGCTTGCTGAACACTTTGGTCATTTCAGCGCGATATTGGTAATCCCGCAAGAACTCCACCACTTCTTTCAAATGCTGGGATTGCTCACCATTTTCGTCAAAAAGGCGGCGCCCTTTACTGCCATCTTTAATCACGGTTGCACTGGCATCATCAATACACAGGGTTAAGGTGTCTGCCGACTTGTCACCACCCAACACAAATGGATAACGACGGATAAATGCGGGAATGTAGCGGCTGGTAAATTGGTTCTGCGCGTTGAGGAAAAGGTTTTCGCCATCTTTCAAACCCATAATCGCCAGAGGAATATATTCGCCTTCATTGGCAGTTGCCGAAAAAACGATAGGAAACTCCGCCGCCGCAAAGGGAATTTCAGTGGCCAGTACCGGGGCTGAAATTAAATGTGAAACAAAAGAATAATCATCCACCTGCACCGACCAATTGCGATGAAGCTCCGAGGACAGGGGTTGAATATTGTCATAAATCATCAATTGCTTGGCCACAAAAATACCTCTATTTATTGTCTTCGCTTGGGGTAAAAATTGATCCTGAATCGCTCCAAAATCAGTACAGGGCGCATGGTAACACTTTAACGCACCCATGCCACTAGCCTGACGAAGGCTCTGCTTTGTATAAAAAAGCATCGCCTCATCAGACATAAAACCTATCACTGCGGCGCTTTCACTCCCAACTTTTTCCACATAGCCACACTGATACGCTGCCAGTGACGATATCCCTTCCAGGGGTCCTCTGATAATTTTTCCAGGCGTGCGCCAAGGTTATGTATCGTCCATTGACCCGCACTTTTTACCGTTAATAGATCGTCCCTATGGATGGGAACCGAAACCGGCAAGCCCGGTCGCGCCCGGACGGAGTAGGCAGCGACAGTGCTGGCGCCTCGCTGGTTGCGCAGATAGTCGATAAATATTTTTCCAACGCGATTTTGCGGCCCCATCTTGGCCACAAAGCGCTCGGGGATTTGCTTTGCCATAAATTGAGAAACCGCCCGTGAAAATTCCTTTACGTATTCCCACAGGTGCTGGCGCGCCAAGGGCACCACTATATGCATGCCCTTCCCTCCGCTGGTTTTGACGAATGCCTCCAGGCCTAATTCATCCAGCACCGCCAAGGTCAGCCGGGTCGCCTCCAGCATATTGCGCCAGGGTAAAGCCGGGTCCGGGTCCAGGTCGAAAATAATCCGGTCAGGGAAGTCTATGTGTGTACTGGCGGCGCCCCAGGTGTGCAACTCAACAGTTCCCATCTGCACTACCCCCGCCAATGCAGGCGCATCTTTGATTTCCATTAAGCGCGCGTGCCCTGGGTCCAGCTCGGGTGGCAATTGATGGATGTAGGGGATTTCCATGCGCCTGGCGTGCTTCTGGAAAAACATTTCCTCTTGGATGCCTTCGGGTGCCCTCAGTAAGGAAACAGGCCGATTGCGTAAATGAGGCAGTATCTACTCCGAAATGCCATGGTAGAAAAGCGCAAGATCCAGTTTGGATGCCCCGCTTTGCGGGTCGATTACCCGGTCCGGATGAGTTATGCGAACCTTGTCAACGCTAGTGTGACCTGGATCCCGTGCGGGGCCGTCGGAAAGCACTGGCCTCCTGCTGGGGGACGTGGCTCGCTCGCGCACTATGTCTTTCGCAGGCTTATCCGCCCTGAGGGCAATAAAGCTGGCCTGGCGCAGCAAGCCCTCCTGGGTCCACTCCGCAAATTCAGCTTCACATACCAGGCTCGGCTGAACCCAGTGGACGTCTTTTGTCTCGCGCCCGGCCGGTAGGGACTCCAGCGGTGATTCTTTTATTTCTAACGAAGCCAACTGGCGATGCAATTGCCGCAAGCTACTTTGGTTAAAGCCGGTACCCACCCGCCCCGCATACACCAAGCCCTGTCGATTTCCCTCCTTATGAACTCCCAACAATAAAGCCCCAAAACCGGTGCGCTTCGCTTCCCGATCACACCTTCCAATGACATGGCGCAGGCAGATTCCGGGATATGGGCCGGTTCAACCGCAAATGCGGAGGAAAATCTTAGCGGGCTCGCCGAACTGGAGGGGATCAACTTCTCCAACGCAGCGCGACGTTCCTCCACCGAAAATTGCGTAGATCTACTCCATTGATAAACGGAGCATCAAACAGGTAGTAAAGAACCTCACTCGGCTGATTCTCATCAAACGCGTTTTGTAACGCCTGGAAATCAGGAACGCCCCTTTCATTCAATATAACAATTTCGCCATCCAACCAGGATGACTCAAGCCCCAGGGACATCACCGCCCTCACTAGCCCTGGCAGGCGAGCAGTCCAATCCTTACCGTTACGAGTCAACAATCGTACCTCGCCCTGCTCGATGCGACTGAGAAGGCGATAGCCATCAAACTTGATTTCATAAAACCAGTCGCCGTCTGGTGGTGAATTTACAAGAACTGCCAGTTCAGGCGCGATAAATTCTGGCAGGGATTTTTTTTGAGGGGCCTTAGCTGAAGCCGCCATAGGTTTATCCGAATTTTTAATCGGGACAACGGACTTTGTTGGAGCCGGGAATACAGTGTGAACCGGCGCAGATTTAAATTTTTTCTGGCTAGTTTTTTTGCCTCAATCTTTTTTTGTTTTGATGCGATCAATGTCCCGCTGATAACACTCTGCGGCTGTGCTTCGACTATGTCATATTCGTCAACCTGGCGTGCACTGGCATCCTGTTCCTTAATGAGTAGCCACTGTTCTTTATTGCCCGCCTGAATGCGCGTGCGTACCAGATTCCAATGTCCCGATAATTTTTCTCCTACCAGTTTGAATTTTAATTTTCCCGCCACATAACCCGCCGCCGCGTCTCCCAATGGCTCCCATATTCCCCGATCCCATACGATGACCTGCCCACCGCCGTACTGACCTTCAGGGATGTGGCCTTCGAATTCAGCGGAGGAGAGCGGATGATCTTCTACATGTACCGCCAATCGTTTAACTTTTGGGTCCAGACTAGGGCCTTTGGGAATTGCCCAACTTTTTAAGGTGCCGTCCAGCTCCAGGCGGAAATCATAATGCAAACGTCGCGCATCATGTTTTTGAATCACAAACCTGAGGGCGTGTGCCTGCCCTGTTGATGCAGGATCCCCTTCCGGTTCTGAGGTGCGGGAAAAATCACGTTTACGTCGGTACTCATTCAGAGGTTTAGCCATAATGAGCCTCAGCTATTTTTTTGTTTTTTCGCAGCTGTCGTGGTTGTGTTCGTCGATTTTTTCTTGCGCGAGGCCGCTTTGGTCTCCTTGGTATTTCCCGACAAGCTGCGTCGGAGTAATTCGGTTAAATCAATAACGTCTGCACTGCGAGGTTCCTCATCTCCAACCATCTCCACCGACTCAATTTTTCCTTCAATGGCCTTTTTATCCACAAGGGCCATAATCTTTTCCTGGAAGGTATCAAGGTATTCCTCCGGAGACCACACCCCCGACATATCCTTCACCAAACGTTTGGCCATCTCTTTTTCGGTTTTACCAAGTTCCGCATTGGTAACCGCCTCGCTTAGCTCTAGCGCGGTTAAATCCCTCACGTCGGAGGGCCAGCGCAGTAGAATCAGCGCAAGCGCAGAGTCAATGGGTATTAACACCGCCAAATGCTGGCGAACATGTAATACCACCTTTGCAATAGCAACTTTGTCCGTTGTCGCCAGGGTTTCACGCAGGAGTGCATAGACTTTTTCACCACGTTTATCCGGCGCCAGATAGTAGGGGGTATCAAAGTGCGTAATGGGAATGTCGCCCTTGTTGACAAAGGAAATTATGTCAATGGACTGAGTGGACCGGGGATGGGCGGATTTGATTTCCTCTTCACTTAAAATAACGTAGCGTCCTTTTTCATATTGGATTCCCTTGACAATATTTTTCGACTCCACTTCCTTACCGGTAACCTTGTTGATTCGTTTGTAGCCTACCGGGTCCATGCTGCGCTTATCCAACCAATCAAAATCCACTCCCGATGCGCTGGTTGCGGAAACCAACGACACCGGGATATGAACCAAACCGAAACTTACTGCGCCCTTCCAAATTGCACGTGCCATTGCGCTGACCCTGGATTAATAAGATGCTAGGCTGATTTTGGCTTACCGTCGGTTGACTTGAGCGTGGAATAAAAAGTTCATTCAGCCGGCGATGAGCTTTTATCAAAATAAGATTACTTGATACTTATGTTAGAGGGTTTGATGATTAAAAAAGACATTTAAATAGTTTTGTCCATTTCTACCTATGGCTTGTACTTGTTGTAAATTATTCATTCATTAGATCTATCAAAGCTACTGATCCAAAGGGAGTTTTGTTCTTAACCTCCAGGCATTGAAAAAAATACAACAATGCTCCGATAAAGCTGTGTCAGGTAAGGAAATTTTTCCCTGTGCACCATGGAATCTTTCGGGCCAAACCGAGGTCATCTTGTAGAGACCTGGTTTTTTGGAGGAGCAGCAATGTCCAGCACTACTATCTTAGCGATTGGTTTGGCATTTATTGGTGGTTTTATCGCGTCGGGCGCCTACAAAAAAAATAAAAAGGCTTTTCCTGAGACTGGGCATTTTCTGGAAGAGGCGATGCGCCTGGGGTTGGCCGAAATTCAAATTTCCCGATTTGCGCTGGAAAATTCCAATTCCACCAATGTGAAGATTTATGCGCAGCGTATGGTGGACGATTACACCAATATCAACCAGCACTTGGCTGAAATTGCCAGCGCACGGCAGGTAGCGATTCCAGACGTAGAAAAGTACGACAATATTGCGGCTATAAGCGCAACGAAAGATACGCAACTGGACAATTACTACGTCAATCAGCAAATCGGTCAGCATGCTGAAATGGAAACACTATTCAACACGGCGAAAAATTCATCGGATCCATTAATACGTAAATTGATTGCCGTCCGGCTTGCACAAATATCCACTCACCGGGAACTAGCAGAAGCTTTAGCCAACAGCTGCTTCGCAAATACCATCCCCACCAGCCCGACGCAAAATCCAACGGCGGCAGTTGTAGAAGAACCAGATTACAAAATTTAATTGTTCACTCTTCAGGAGAATTTCATCATGGCTATTGATCCTGTTATCCATGAAATAACCAATGAACCGGACCCTACTCCACCACCCATGCCTTATCCGCTTGATCCGCCCCAGCCCAGTCCGCAACCAACCCCGCCAGAGCCGGGGCCGCCAGGACAACCCAATCCACCGACAGACCCTATTCCACCAACGGACCCCACCGAACCAACGCATCCGGTGTTGCAGAGTCTGAATAGGGCGAATTAGAAAAGATACTAGAGAGGCCAATAATGGGCACTATCTACATCGGTATTTCCGGTTGGCGCTACGCCCCGTGGCGAAATAATTTCTATCCCAAGGGATTGGTGCAAAAAAAGGAATTATTTTTTGCATCAAGATCCGTCAATAGCATTGAAATTAACGGGTCCTTCTATGCTTTACAAACTCCGGAACGCTACGCAGGCTGGTATAGGGATACACCTGAAGAATTTATTTTCAGCGTAAAAGCGCCAAGGTATGTCACTCACATCAAGCGATTACACGATGTAGATGAAGCCATCGCCAATTTCCTTGCATCGGGGGTGCTGGAATTACGAGAAAAATTGGGACCAATACTCTGGCAGTTCCCCCCCAGCTTCAAATTTGACGAGCCCCTGTTCGCACAATTCCTGGCACAACTGCCCCACAACGTAAAAGATGCCATTGACTACGTCCGCAATTACAAACCTGATTACCAACCTCTGGAAAAAATCCAGTCCGACAGGGTAATTCGTCATTGCGTCGAAATACGCAACCAATCTTTCGTGACCGATACATTTGTCGAATTGCTGCGTGCCCACAAGGTCGCGCTGGTATTCGCCGATACCGCAGGCCGCTGGCCCTACGCCGAAGACGTGACCAGTGATTTCATTTATATGCGTTTGCACGGCGATACGGAACTCTATAGAAGCGGTTACTCCGATGACGCACTTAAGCGGTGGAGTAGCCGCATTCGCAAGTGGAGCATAGGTAATCAGCCTAGCGACGCAGTGTTAATTGCCAAACGAGGGAAAATTCCACGGCAGCTTGATGTTTACTGCTATTTCGATAACACCGATAAATTGTGGGCTCCAAAAGATGCGCAAAAACTCATGCAACTTTTAGGTCAAGACTTTCGGTTGAGAGACCCTGTTGACCTGCTGGATGCCATTGCGTGACAGGTGAAGATTATGAGCGGCGATAGTAATGTGAAGGCCCTGCGGGAAAATAGCCTTATTGACGATGAGGCTACCACGATACACCTCACGGATATGAAACCCGCGGTGCATAAGATCAACCTGCTCACCCTGAACATGCACAAGGGTTTTAATATTTTCAACCGGCATTTCATCTTGCCCGAACTGCGTGATGCGGTGCGAACTTTATCGATGGACCTGGTTTTTTTGCAAGAGGTCCATGGCAGCCATCACCATCACGCCAAATCCTATGAACGTTGGCCCAAGATCCCCCAATATGAGTATTTGGCAGATAGCATGTGGCCGGAATTTTCTTACGGTCGCAATGCTGTCTACCCCTATGGGGATCATGGCAATGCCTTACTGTCCAAATTTCCAATACTCCGCTACGAAAATCTGGATGTTTCCATCGGAACCATCGAACAGAGAGGATTGTTGCATTCCGTACTTAAAGTGCCGGGCCATCACGAAATACATGCCATTTGTGTTCACCTCGGCTTGCGCGAAAGCCATCGCCAGCAGCAACTGCGCCTGCTATGTGAACTAATACAACGCCTGCCGCAATCCGCACCAGTAGTAGTCGCCGGGGATTTTAACGATTGGCGCAAGAAGGCTAACCAAGTTTTGTCAGAATGCGGCCTGACCGACGTATTTAGTGCAACCTTTGGAAAACCCGCACGAAGTTTTCCCGCGCGCTGGCCAATCTTGTGCCTGGATCGAATTTACATTCGCAATATGGGTTTCAGTAACCCTGAAGTACTTTACCATCGGCCATGGTCACATCTCTCTGACCATGCACCCTTGGCAGTGGAGGTGATTCTGTGAAGAAAGAATGGCAATCGGGAAATTCCGTGGAACTGCTAATCAATGGCGAAGAATTTTTCGGGCAGGTTTTTTCCTGTATACACAAAGCTAAACAAGAAATTATTATCGAAACGTTTATTTTGCGCGAAGATTCGGTTGGCAACCAACTGCAAAAATTATTAATAGCAGCAGCGCGGCGCGGCGTACGTGTAGAGCTTACTGTAGATGATTACGGAACCTGGGACCTGAGCCATGAATTTGTTGACCCGTTGGTCAACAGTGGAGTCAAGCTTCACATTTTTGATCCACAACCCAAGCTGTTGGGAGTTCGCTTGAATATTTTCAGGCGATTACATCGCAAGCTAGCCGTGATCGATGGAGAGGTCGCATTTATTGGGGGCATTAACTATTCCGATGATCACCTCACGGATTATGGTGAAAAAGCCAAGCAAGATTATGCCTTGGCGTTACGCGGACCCATTGTGGCCGATGTTCACAAGGTGTGCATGTTACTCCTACTGCGCGGCTCCAGCCGCCGAGATCGTCGTACATACCTGCGCAATATCAAGCAGGTTCCGCCAGATCCGCACGGGCATACGCCGGTATTGCTGGTAGAGCGTGATAACCGGTGGCATAAGAATGACATTGAGAAACAATATCTGCACGCAATCAGGACAGCTAAAACTCGCCTGGTCATTGCCAATGCCTATTTTTTCCCACCATTTTTTTTCCTGCGTGCACTACGCCAAGCGGCGCTGCGGGGCGTTAAAGTGACCCTGATCATGCAAGGGTTACCTGATATGCCTTGGGTGAGCACCCTCACCCGACTGCTTTACAATTACCTCCTGCACTCCCGGGTAGAAGTTTATGAATATTGCCAGCGGAGTTTCCACGGAAAGATCGCGATAATGGACGATGAGTGGCTCACCGTGGGTTCTAGCAACCTGGACCCTTTGAGTTTTTCGCTGAACCTGGAAGCCAATGTAATCGTTCGTGACCCGGCGATAAATAAACAATTATCCGAACACTTGACAGGACTAATTAAAGCGCATTGCAAAAAAGTCAGTATGGAGATCGCCCAACACGGGTACTGGTGGCGCATTCCACTGATTTTTTTAAGTTTCCACTTTTTACGCCGTTTCCCCTCCATTGCCGGATGGCTCCCGGCCCATGCGCCGGTATTAAAATTGCTTCGACCAAGGAAGACGGACACCTGGAAGCAGACGGAGAAAATTCACAGGGACAATACCAGCGAAAAAAAAGATATAGATACCTATGACAAGGAAAGCCTGTCATGAGCACCAGCGAGACCAGTAGTACCGCGAATTACGACAAACCCCACGCAAAGAAATTTGTGTGGGCAAAACGGGCGGTGACACTTCTTTTTTTTATCCTGGTGCCTGTCCTGCTATTCACATTATTAAAACATATTGAGTGGAGCGAGGTCAGACAAGCGCTGGCGGAGTACCAATGGCCCCAGTTACTTCTGGGGCTTCTCATCGGTTTAGCCAGCTACCTGACATTTGCCAGTTATGAATTGATTGGCCGTCGATACACAGGGCATCGCATACCCGTGCAACAGGTTATTCCCCTGGGGTTCGTTTGTTATGCGTTTAATCTGAACCTGTCCACCTGGATTGGGGGAATAGCGTTGCGCTTTAGGCTCTACTCCAGGCTTGGGCTGAATATGGAAACCATCACCAAAATACTGACCATGAGCTTAATTACCAACTGGCTCGGCTATATCATTGTCGCGGGCTTGGTTTTTTCGCTCGCATTGGTTGACCTTCCAGAGAGCTGGAAGATTGGTGCTACGGGTTTGCAAATACTAGGGTTGCTATTATTAGGCGTAGCCCTGAGCTACTTTTTTGCTTGCAAGTATGCCAAACGACGCGCCTTCCGTTTATTCAACCGTAAAATCACTTTGCCCAGCCATCACCTCGCACTGGCACAGGCAGGCTTGGCCACCCTGAATTGGTCGTTGATGGGGCTGCTAATATTTTCACTACTGCCTGATGGCAAGGTCTCCTACACTACGGTGCTCGGCATCCTGATGATCAGCAGCATTGCGGGTGTTATCACCCATATTCCCGCAGGCCTGGGCGTGCTGGAAACCATCTTCATCACCCTGCTGCAACACCAGATTTCCAAAAGCACCATACTGGCGGCGCTGATCGGTTACCGAATTATTTATTTTCTAATTCCACTCGCCATCGCCTTGCTCATCTACCTCACCCTGGAAGCGAAGGCCAAAAAACTACGTAAATCCAACCGTTCGGGCAATCCAGACGATTAAGGGATGCGAAGTCAAAACAATAAACAGGAGATAGGAAAGTAACTGTCTTGGCGCAAAAGAAAAAAGCCGCAAGAAGCGGCTTTTTAAATTTGGTCGGAACGGCGGGATTTGAACCCACGACCCCCACACCCCCAGGAAAGTGTTTTTTAGAAATAGGAGACCCCTGTCTCTAACCTCCAACATCAAATAAATCTGACGTTGGAGGCAACAAAAATGAACTATAAAACAAAGATTTACGGAATTTTCTGCACCAAGGGCGGTGTCGGCAAAACAACTACATGCGCAAATTTAGGCGCCATATTAGCGGATATGGGCCAGCGAGTGCTACTGGTAGATGCCGATCCGCAACAATCACTGTCCCGCCACTACCCCCTCGCGATACCGGCAACCTACGGTTTATCCCAGGTTTATACGGCGGCGGACGCAACTGACTGCATATCCCAGACCTGCTATCCCAATCTGGATATCATTCTAAATGATGACCCCGGTAGCGAGGGCAAAATACCCACGGTACTCCGAAAAAGCATCCTGCACTTCCAGCATCTGCGCCATTCGCTTGAGCAGCTGGACGGTACCTACGACTACATACTCATCGACACCCAGGGTGCCAGCGGAATCATCCAGGAATCGGTGATTATGGCCGCCGACGTCATCATCTCGCCCGTCAAGCCCCAGGTGCTGGACTCCCGTGAATTCGTTTACGGCACTGTGGAACTGGTAAATAAATTCAAGCCCCGCCCAGGGTTCTACAGCATTACCGGCCGCCCGCTCCCCCCGATTCGTGTACTCATCAACCTGTGGGATCGCACAACCACTGCCGCCGAGGTCGCTGGGCACCTACGCCGTGAATTTGACCAACAGGCCGATGGCCACGTCACAGTGCTCAATACTGTTATTCCCACCCTCAAAGTCTATTCGGAGGCCGCGGGCCTTGGCGTCCCGGCCCATCGGCATGAGCCGACGCGGGACGGACGCAGCAAGTCCGCCCTGGACACCCTGCTCGACCTGGTGCATGAGCTGGAGCCGAAGCTCATGGACCTGCGTCCCGTGTGGACCGAATAAGGAGGGTGGCCATGCATACCGACAATCCCTACATCGCGGGCACACAAACTGCCCCTTTCGGTCAGGCGGGTGACCGATCCGAAGAACAACTCGATTGGGTGGAACAACTTCGCCCAACCTACCTGGTGATAGGCCCTACACGAAGCGGCAAAACCCGCTTGGCCGACAATTTCGAGGCCCGCGTGATTTCCGCGGGAGGCGACCATGACCAAGTCTAAGACCCCGTCTATAGCAGATCGTCTGAACAAGCCGCATCTGGTCGCATCCAATCCTGGGCCAGGTACCAGCGCGCCCCTTCCGCCGGATCCCGCGATACGGACTCGCATACGCGCAAACATTGACAATACCGTGCCGTTTAACCGGAACCCACGGCAATCGCGCAATCCGCTTTACGATGAGATCAAGGAGTCCATCAAAAACAAGGGACTCGAATCGCCGCCGGTAGTGTCACGCCGCAGCCCGTCCGATCCCTACATGATCAAGAAAGGCGGCAACACCCGGCTCGCGATTTTGCGTGAACTCTGGGAAGAAACCGGTGAGCGCCGCTTTTATGAGTTCGATTGCGATTACGAGCCCTGGACCAGTGACCTGGATGCGCTCGTAAGCCACATGATCGAGAACGAAATGAAGGGCGGGATGCTCTTCATTGAGAAGGCGATTGGTGCGGTTGAAATAAAACGCGACCTGGAGATTGCAGAAGGGATTTCAATTTCGATTAATGAACTGGCAAAACGAATCACTAGTCTAGGTTGGTCAGTACACCAAGCGAACCTGAATCAAATGCTTTATGCCCATGAATATCTGTTCCCTGTGATTCCTGAATCGTTTTGGTCTGGCATTGGTATTGACCGTGTGAGAAGAATTCGGAAGCTGCTTGATACCTGCAGAACCTTTTGGGAATCCGTAGCCACTCCGGAGGAAGGGCCTTTCGATGATGTCTGGAAACCCGTATTCCGCCGTCTGGATGGTGAAGCATTTGATGTGGAAACTGCGGAATTCGCACTGAGTTCGGAAATGTCTGCCAAATTGGACTCCCCTGTGTTGCAAGTGCGCACAGAGTTACAGGCAATTGAGGAAGGCTTATCCAAGGGCGGTCATCGCCCGAAAGACATCATTAAGGACTTTGTTCGCCAGCAGCAAGAATTACGGGCGCAACAGGAAGCAGCACGTAAAGTTCCGCCTCCACCCCCCGCTCCAAAAAAGAATCCGGAACCTGTGCAATCGCTCCAGGCCCAGGAGTCTGTGTCTCGCGACACAGAAACTGGCGGTATCGCTCAGGAAGCTGGGCAATCATTGACTCAGGAAACTGCGGCACCTCACGTTCAGGCTCCATTAGTCCAGTACACCGCCTATGGTGACCTGAGTGCGTTTTCGTACTTGCTCGATTACGAAGTGGCGTCCGTGCAGGAAGTTGCCTACCAGGCCGCGCTCGATTATGCCGACACCTTCGGCATTGCGGAGTATGTGGAATACATTCAGGAAACTGGATGGCACCTGGGCTACCGCATGCAATTGCCTATTGGCATTGAGCAGCCGGACCAAATGATCCATTGGGCACTGCTGTGGGTGTACTCCAACACCCTCCTTGATGCACCAGAGTTGCTGACGGAACTTAAAGAAGTGAACAAACAAGTCCCCTACCTGCGCGGCGACAATTTGATGGTGGTTATCACCATGGCGCATGGCTTTAAAACGGACGTCATCGCCAAGCAGATTGCGGACCCGCAAAGTCAACCCGTCCGCTGGCAAACCTTGTGCGAACTCGAAGCCGCTATGAGCGTGATCGTTCAGGCGTACAAGGATAAAAAGCCACTGCGCAATGAGGAGGAATAGTATGCAGAACTACTACCTCACCTCATTGAATCACCAAGCGCTGCTGGCGATTGCAGAAGCATTGCGCAACGGCGACAACCAAATGCTGATGCAATTGGGGCTAACCAATATGGATCATCACGTGTCGTCAGAGCTGAAAGGGTTGTCGGCAGATCGAGTTGCCTGTCTGCCAAATTTCAAAGGATCTCTCTTTCAGATAAACATTGATCAAACCGCGCTACAAATGTTTTTAAATTTTGCAAAAACAAAAGTCAGTGAGGACGACCTGATCAACCAGGCGATTCTTGCCGGTTTGCGCCAGCCCATGCTGGAGCAGATCAAGGGAATATCGAGGCGTGAATTTGCGGCCCGGCGCCAGCGCCTCGGATTGCCGGAGCATAGTCGTGGACGCATCGAGGTATTGTCGGAAAAAGAGGAAATTGCTGTTTTACGTGCGTGGGAAAAATTAAAGCATGTCGATGATGTGCTGGAGCGCCTACTGGCTTTACATGAAGAGACCGGAGTCTCCCTGGATCAAGCCTGGATAACGATAAAGCAAGTCACTTAAGGCACGCGCATGATCACCAACAGTAATAACAACGACCTCATTAACCGCCAGATCCGGCGTGCCGAACAGGAGTTGGTGCGTCAGCGTTCATCGTCGTCGCTGGATGACGATGACGGGATGGCGGTTTTATTTACCGGTAACCACCACGATGCGTTTCCGCGCTATCTCGTTGCGCATCGCGAGTTGTCGCCTGTCGATAAAATTACGTGGCAAGTGATTCGCTTAACGATCACGGACCCTGCACGACCCGGCGCAACACCGCGTCGCGATGAGCTGGCGGCCGCAATCGGTTGTTCAGCGCCTACTCTCACCCTCAGTCGAAATATGCTGCGTATCTGCCGCTGGATGACTCTATGCAAATCGGTGCGGCACCAGGGCAAATTCGTGGGCGACATATATCTTCTTAACGACGAACCACTCTCGCTGATAAAGACCATGGATTTTGATCCGGGCTACGTCCAATTCCTGGAACTGCAGTGTCAATCGTCCAACAAGCGCATTCGTCAGGCTGCCGCCATTGCGTTATCTGACATTGGCGCGCTGCAAACGTCTGCCCCGCCCGATGAGGAAGATATATTTTTGACCCGGCTTTTGCGCGGTAACGAAAACAAAGGGGCTGATGACCAAACAACCGAGGCTCACACGGGAGACGCAAACACGAATGCGTCGAACCAAGCGCATGAAACACACTCGCGTCAGGACCAAAGCAACCAGAGAAAGAATCTTTCTCCGGTCGAAACAGAGCCGAAAAATGGAATTCCAGCAAAATCAGGGGCTAACGAGCACCGTGGAAAGAATCTTTCTTCGGTAAAATCTCACCAGAGAAAGAATCTTTCTCCGGTGGACAAAAAAATTTCTTTCTCCGGTGAAAAAAATTCTTTCTCCGGCGGTAGTAGTGGTAGTAGTTATATTAATAATAAATATATATCTACTGTGCGCGTACACGCGAGAGGCGACCAGCCAGAGCCAGTCGACAGTGAGAAATGCCCCGAGGACCTCGCGACCTACATGGAAATTACCCGCATGGGTCGCTTTGGATTGCCGGAAATCGAGGATGAGGATCGCTGGATCGCGAAGCACATGCCCTTCCTGAGTTACAAACCCTACGCCAAATACGTCCAGCTGCTGCACTACGGCCGCGCCAGTGTGTTGGCGGCAATACACCGCAAGGTTGTGCACCTACCGCCACCCGCAAAAGACGTTGTGCTGGCGCAATTACTCGGCAGTGTGGCGGCTGCTCACCATGGCTGGCGCGATCACATTCGCGATCCCGTCGGGTACATCCACAAACTGGTTCAAGTGCATGAGCAAGGTGGCTTGGTGCCGGATGAGTGGGCGATGGAATTTTTACGCGTGTGGCACGGCAAGGAGCTTGCACCACCAGTGTTTTTGGATAGTCCGCATGTGTTAGGGCATGGGGTTTTATAGGTGGAGTAGCCTACCACCGACAGCGCGAAGCGCGACTATTAACGGTGAATCGTTTAGTAGGCTACTAAAGGCCGTGACGGTGAATCGTTTAGTAGGCTAGTTTAGTAGGCTACTAAAGGCCGTGACGGTGAATCGTTTAGTAGGCTACTAAAGGCCGTGACGGTGAATCGTTTAGTAGGCTACTAAAGGCCGTGACGGAGTGCGAAATGAAGTTGGGTAGCCTACCCAACATTGCAGCAAGGACGAAGCGCGAAATGAAGTTGGGTCGCCGACCCAACATTGCAGCAGGGACGAAGCGCGAAATGAGGTTGGGTAGCCTACCCAACATTGCAGCAGGGACGAAGCGCGAAATGAGGTTGGGTAGCCTACTTCACTTTGCACCAAAGCCGGTGCGGGAATTGAGTGAGGTAGCCTACTTCACTTTGCAAGTGATCAGTGTTGAGAGACACAAAAGAGTTTTGAGGGGTGGCTCGGATATCCTCTGTCATCCGTAGGAGCCTACGGACGGCGGTTGCGGAGCGGCGATGGTTTCTCAGGCGCATCACTGCCCTCGCTAAGATGCCTCGTATTTTGACGACCGCGCGAGGTCGCGACTGACCGTCACTACCGGGAAAACCGGTGCAACGGCAAAGAGCGCACACAGTGACAGAGACCGTTCCAGGGTCCTCCTGCTGAAACCTGGAAGGGAGCCACCCCTCAAAGCAACATACTTAAAATCGAAGGATGGTGCAATGCACTGAGCGTGTGAGCCTACCACAGTGAAGTGGACGTGATTGAGTGTAGGAGGCTCCTACAGTGTAGTGACGTTGAATCCTTAAAGGTGAATCGACTTCGGCAGGCTACCGAACTCAAAAGCGAGCGAAGGTGGTATTCGGGTTTGGTAGCCTACCAAACTCAAAAGCGAGCGAAGGTGGTATTCGGGTTTGGTAGCCTACCAAACTCAACGGCAAGCGCGAGTGAGGTAAATCAACTTCGGTAGGCTACCGAACTTGACGTAGAAAATTTGACTGTTTGGTCATAAAGAGTTGAGGAGCTAGTCCACTAATTCTGGGATGACGGAATGTATCTACCGTCACAGATGCTGAAAAGGTGATCCCCCAATGATCTTCACCAAGATCAGGAGGTAATCAGCTAACAGGCCGATGGCTCACAGAAACAGGAGTCCCCTTTAGTTCTCATTCAGGGGTGAATCTGTGAGCCAACCAGCCACTGTCATTGATCCCAGTCAGTACCAAACCCTGACAGCGAGATAAGGCAGGGTGGACTAGCGCCTCCTTTATAGGAGAAAACCATTTGAACAAGACACTTAAAGGTATCCATGCACCGTCAGAAAACGTTCGCGCGGCACTCACAAAAACACTGGGCATTGATCCGTGGAAGTACGCAGAATGGAATGTGTTAACGATTGAAAATGAGGAATTCATTGAGATTCCTCGGTAACGAATTGGGGAGGTAGTCCAGAAAATGATGGGGGCCGATTTCGACGGCCTTGCGACCTGGCAGGACGTGCACATCTTGCTTCGGAAAGGGCTTGCGTATTTTTAACGACCGCGCGCAATCGCTGTCGCGACTTTTCAGTTTTTGCTCTGAGTGCTACTGGCTGAACTGTCTCTAAGAGTCCGAGCTAACCCATCATCGAGGTGTTTGGCTGTAGCTGGCACAACCAAGCCTGCTGGACTACCTCCCCACCTATTTAACCACAGTGGTGAGATCTGAACAATGTACATATCCAAGGCGCAGGCTACCGAGGTGTTAACGGTGTTACAGAAGAACAATATTCCGTTGCACCTGGGCGTTGCCCTGCTATGCAAGGCGAGTGGCTTCAGCATGAACGAATTGGCCGAGAGTGCCGGTAGGCATCGCAGCTATCTGCACCAAACATTGACAGGTGTATTCAGTCCAGCGGACGACTTCCGCCGCTACGTAAAAAGTCAGCTGGGTGTCGATCCCTGGTTGTTTGCCCCGAGGGGCGATTCGTCGATAGCGGATAAGTCGGCAAGGTGAAATGAATTCGTGTCCTGCGACACGAAAGTGGTTTCGAAGAAGGCTGTTAAAACTTCACAACGGTTTAACGATTAACACGGGAGCAATTATGCAGAAGACAACGAATACGCGAGCCAAAGCTGTCGACAGTGCGGTGAGAATTGAGCAGGCGCGTGCTGAAAAAAATTCCTCGTTGCAGAGTTTGGGCGAGATGTTAAGTGGCGCGGCCGCAGCATCGTCTGGCAAAGGAAAAAATAAAGGAGCTGCGAAAACTGTCATGCAGGCCCCGGCGACAAAGCGCCGCAATCAAGCCGGTGTTTCGGGCGAGCCGACGGAGAAAAATGTCAATCTGCCGCCCGCCATGAGCATGGGGGCGAAATTAAAATTGCACACGCATCTTGCGATCAATATGTTTCGCGGGCGCCGGGCAGATCGTGCCAAAGGCATCCGCGCCATTGTAGGGGTTTCGCTGTTTGCTGGATTAGCTCGCGCAATTTGGTTTGCGTCACGCGACGATGATCCTTATGCGGATCAATGCTTGTTGGATATTGAACGCATACACGGCGAAGCAAAAGCGGCCTTGGATAATCACGAGCAGGCGTTGAACAACGTGCTAGAGGGTATCGACGGCTTGGATGTTTCCATCCAGACCAGCGACGAACCACTCGAAATAGACCTCAACTTTAGTTCACCTTGGTCCTACCGCGCCGTATTGCTTCTGCTGCAGTACGACCGCATTGTTAGATTGGGATTGACGGCACGTCACGTGGGATTTATCGGCGATGAAGAATGGCACAACGTGATTAGCGATTCAGGTCGGCATTTGCGGAATCTACTGGGCCAAGTGGATCGCTGGATCATGACCGGGGTTACCCGAGACGATGTCCGCCACAACACGGCCATCGCCAAACGCGCGGAAGCCATGTACGCGATGAAGCGGGATCGCCCGCTAACCTTAACCCCGGAAGTTGTGGAAGGGACCAAGCGCGCACGTATTAGTCCCAAGAATGAGACCCTGGAAAAGTATCTGAACCAAAAAGCGTTGAATGCATCTGCTATGGGGTCAAGCTCCATCAAGAACGAGACTGGCGCTGTAGAGAAACAACATGTGGGACCGGAAGCTGCTGAGTCAACGGGCACCCTCGATGAATAAGCCCAATAAGCCATTCCGGTTTCAGCACAGTAGCAATAATAAATTTATTTGCAGTCAGGTGAGGATATGAGCTATTCGCAACACAAGAATAAGGCTTCAGCCGTCCATCCTTTAAAAGGCCTTTTAATGGATAAGGGGGTCGAGGGACTGCACGCCAATATCCGCGCCGTGCTGCAACGTATGTATCAGGTCAGTTCCGCCATGGAGGATTTAATGGTTAAGCAGCGTGCTAACCGGGAGGCTGCTGGTTCACATTGCATCGAGTTGTATGTAGCGGTACAGATGCGGTCCAGGGATGAGGCACTGCAAGAAGTGTTGGATGCACTGCCCCCAGGGGTGTTGCCTCCCAATTACAACGGGAAGCATATGATGCTTGAGTGGCGAGCCCGGCATCAGTTTTCAGCGGCCTATGGTTATGGCTTGTCTGCGCGGATACAGGCATTCAAACCGGGTCACGAACATTCGACAGCGGTATACGAATTTGTTCATGCGCGAACCCCCGAGTTTTTTCCCGTTCTCGCAGGGTGCGATATATTGAGGCTGACGCTCAACAATGCCATGAAGTCTCTGCGCAAAACCCTTCTGGATTTGGCGGAGGCTTCGCAAATTACACGGTATCCGGATGAATACCAGCGGGACGCCCGGAAGTTTGCCGAGCGGATTTTCACTACCCTACCCCAACCCCAGGAATTAAATTTGACGCTGGGCAGGCTGTATGCGGACCTGGACGCGGTTGACTGGGTTTGAGTCTACGGGCGGAAGCTGAACACCACTGACTGGGGTGCGCTATGGAGGACGAAGTAAACAGGTTATTGCAGCAATTAAAATCCACCCATAGCGCAACTGAGCGGGTATCGTTGATAGGGCAATTGTTTGAGCTGAATGTCAGCAACCGGCAGATCCACAAAGCAACCCGCATTCCGGATTACCAAATTCGGCACTACTTGCGTGTCTACCAAAAGTTGACCCCGGACGTGATGAAGTTATTTCGTACTGGAAAAATATCTTTTTCATTAACGCGCGCCATCGCATCACTGACACCGTCGAAGCAAGAAAGAGCCGCACGCGACGCTATTGCCAAACGCATGAGCGTTAATGAATTCCGTCAGAAAATGAAGGGGAACAATGACCGGCAGTTGACGGCCGAGCTGGAGCGATTATCGGATCGATATTCGGCGCTGTCCGGATTGGATATTTCCATCAGGGCCGACAAGCACAACCCCAAGGCAGGCGTATGGGTAATCCGCTACACGGACTTGGATATGTTTGATGTGATAGCCGATGTGTTGCTGCAAGGAAAGCAGCGGGATGAGTTTTAAAACAAAAACTTCTGTACATGCCAAATACAAATAAATTGCGGAAACTGTTTCACCTCATACCTACACTGCAATTGTTGCCTGGCCTCCAAGCCTGACCGAGCAACACGTTAGATTTAAAATCATCATTTTTAGGCGCTCCTTGTGGGCGCCTTTTTTATTTGTACATTCCGAAAGCAATTATCGACTCGTTCGCATTTTCATTTTTCAGGATGATAGCCGGGCTGTAATCCATTAATAACCCACACCTGAAGGACTGCGTTATGTCGAGAAATTTTTATGCGAGTGAAGGCAATATTGGTCGGGATCCTGTGCTCAAGTATGTTCCGGTGAAAGGCGAACAAAAGCCGGTGCTGGAATTTGATGTTCGTTTTCAATACGACAGAGTCAATACACAGACCGGCGAATTCGAGGATCGAGGCGGATTTTGGGCAAGGGTATCCTATTGGGGCAAGCGTGCGGAGCATGCCAATAAAATCCTGAAGTCCGGGGTTCGGGTGTATGTAGAAGGCGAGCTGAGTCAGGAAGAGTTTGTAGCAAGCAAAGGTGATCGGGCGGGAGAAGTGCTGACGGCAACAAACCTCAATGCGAGCTTCGTGGGTTTGTCCTTATTGGGTATTGAGTCAGTTACATTTTCACAACGCAAAAACAGACAGCCAGGCACTCCCGGAGCCACTGGCGCTGATCATGATGATCCTGCGGCCTACGCTGCGCCGGAGGATTCTGGGTACGACCAGACGCAAGCTGACTACTACGCACAACAAAGCAACGGCTAGGAGGGATAAGACATGTCCCAGGTGTTGATGATTGTGGAGTCTCCGGCGAAGGCAAAAAAAATCAAAACGTTTTTTCCCGCCTTCGATATCGTGGCCACGGTGGGCCACTTTCGGGATTTGCCCACCAAAGAAATGGGCGTGGAGCCTCCTGATCATCAGCCGCTCTACGTCGTATCCGAAGGTAAACAATCCGTTGTTGTCAAATTGCGCGCGGCTGCAAAGAAGGCGGATACCATTTACGTGGCCACGGACCCGGACCGGGAAGGCGAAGCGATTGCGGCGCACGTCGTTAACACCCTGGGGTCTGCGCATAAAACAAAAATTCATCGCGTGACCTACGATGAAGTGTCGAAGTCCGCTATCGAAAAAGCAATCGCAAAAAAACGCCAGGTGGACTGGCAGCTGGTGCGCGCGCAGGAAGCGCGTCGCGTGCTGGATCGCTATGTCGGATACCTTGTTTCGCCGGAATTAACGAATAAATTCCGCAGCCAGGTTTCTGCCCTGCCTTTTTTGACAGCGGGTCGTGTGCAATCCGTTGCCGTTAAATTAGTCGTGGAGCGGCAGCAGGTCATCGATACGTTTGTCCCCGTGGAGCATTACGGCGTGCAGGCCACGCTGATCAAAGCGGGGATTGAATTCCCTGCGGCATGGGTACCGGCCGGATTGGCACCCGGACAGCTAATGCAAGACCGCAACCTGGCGGCGACGGTTAGAGACAGAACGCATACGTTGCGGGTCAATACCATCACCCGTAAACCAACCAAGGTACCTGCGCCAGCGCCCCTGATCACCAGTTCTTTTGTGCAGCTCATGGGAGCGGCACTCAAACTTACCACTAAGGTGGCCATGGGTGCTGCCCAGCAACTGTTTGAAGCGGGTCTCATCACCTATCACCGCACCGACAGTCCTTCGATCTCTGAGGAATTTGCAGCGAGCGTCAAAGCGTTCGCGCTGCGTCAACGTCTCCCGGTACCTGAAACAGCTCGCGTACACAAAATGAAAGCCAGCGCACAGGGTGCCCACGAGTGTCTGCGCGTAGTAGATATTGAGACCAGGGATATTTCCTCTGCGGGAATCCAGGATCCACTGTTGGCTGCTGTCTATGGGCTTATTTGGTTGGTAACACTCCAAAGCCAGTTGGCGGATGGCGAGAACGCCGTAACTACCGTGACATTCCGCAATGGCGCTGAAGACGTGTTCGAGTCCAAGTCAACTCAGGTCAAATTCCTGGGATGGCGTGAAGCCGCGCGATTCAGCCAAACAGGCGATGCCAAAGCCGCAACGGATGAAATGGAAGGAATTGGCGAAGACGTGAAACGTCCGCCGGTCACTCTACCCGATCTGAGCACCAACGAATCTTTGACACCGCTGCGCGTTGACATACTCACCAAACACACTGAGCCACCACCCGTGTTCACTGAGAAATCGTTGGTGAAAACGATGGAATCCATGGGTATTGGTCGACCCAGTACGTTCGCCTCCATTATCGAAAAGATCTTGAGCCTGGGGTATGTCACCCGGAATAAGAAATTGCAATTCGCTCCTACCCCTATTGGCAAGGCGACGGTCCAGGCACTGGATCCTGAGTTTAGTTTCCTTGCTTATCGGTACACAGCCGACGTCGAGGAATCCCTCGATTTAATCGCAATGGGAAAAGCGGATTACAAAGCTGTTGTACAGAAAGCCTGGGAAGTCCTCGCAGCAGAGCTGACGACATTTATAACCAAGCCCCTACCGCACCACGTGCAACTGGACGCTGCAGATCTTAAAGCGACGGGCTCGGCCAGTACGTCCAAGGCGCCCACCACGGCAAAAACCCGCAATTCCTCAGCGTCTTCGTCCAGGTCACCTCGGACGGTACAGGCGACCGCTGCCATAACTCCGGGCGCGACCTGTCCGGACTGTAAGTCCGGCACACTGAACGTGAAAAAAATTCAGGGCGGTGTAAACGCGGGGAAAAGTTTTATCGGGTGCACGGGATATCCCCGCTGCAAATTTTTCAGTTGGCCTAAAACGCAGGGGTAGTTCATGGGTATTTTAGAAATGATAGGTCTGGGTAGGCGCTCGACGACTCGGCGGCGCACCACGCAATTGCAATCGTTCAACGTGGGTCTGGTTCCTCTCAGCAATCCGTTTCCAGGAGACCGTGAAGCAATCCTGGCGTTTGATTCTGAGCTGATGTCCATCGCTGCTACCGGGAATCACCAGGCGTTTAATCGCTCACTACAGGCATTCCTGACCAAACTGACGCTGTATAACAGCAATGTTAGTCGTTACCTGGTTCGCGGAATCCGTGAACGGGCCGATTTGCAAGGCTCGGGATTTACCACTGCCGATGCGGACGCAGTCAAGGGATTATTCCAGGAGCACAACAGCGCTTACATCTCTATCCGAGGAATGATCAAGGCGTTACAGCAGGAATCACCGCTCGCAGTGGCACTAGGAGAGCGCACTGATGATTTGTCGGTTTTAGATGACGATCAAAGCCGAATTGTTTATGGAGAATTACTCAACATCCGCCTTAGTCTGTCGGTGATTGAAGAGATTTGGGTTGCGATTCAACCCTACGAAGACAGATTTTTTGATACTGCGCGGAGCAATTCCTAATGATCCATTTTTTCACAAATCGCTCGATTGTGACGCAGCTTGGAATACTCATCGTGCTCCTATTAGCGCTATGGGTGTACGGCATATCGTCGATGCTGAATCAGTTGACCGAAAAGCAATTGGAAACCCAGGCAAAAACCATTGTGGAAAACGCGAAGACTCATTGGGCCTGGGGCGCTGACTACAGCGGCATATGGATCAAATCCGGGACAAACTACGCGGGCTCGTACATTGATCGTATCGATGCCGGTAACGGGGTCGTGTTTTATTACAAAAACCCGGCACGGGTGCTGAAAGAGATTTCCGACAAAGGTATTGCCCGGCAAAACAATGATTCATTTCGCATGGTTTCACTGAATCCATCCAATCCGGAAAACCTCGCCACTGGATTTGAAGCGGACGCCATTAAAAAATTATCGGAACAGCTGATTACTCAAAAGACCGTCGGGGCGATTTACACCCAGGATGCAGATACGTTTCGTTATGTTGAGCCCGTGGTGCACACGGCTGCCTGTTTAACATGCCACGGCGAACCCGCAAAAGCACCGGAGGGCATGCGGAGGACCTATGGATCGTCAAACGGTTACTACTACAAAGAGGGGGATGTCGCCGGTGCGATATCGGTCACGATAAAATTCGACAAGTGGGCCATCCTGTCATCGGTAATCAATACCCCACTAACCGTGCTTATCGTATTTCCCATCATCGCAATACTCGCATTTGTGTATGGGTTATCCAAAAAAATCTCAAACGTCGCAACTAAAATTGGCTCGTATCAGCGCGGTCAATCGATAGGCATAGACGCCAAATCAATTCCCGAGAACACGAACAACGAAATTTTTATTTTGGTACGCGCTGCTTCAAAGCTGGTGGGGATCGTGAACGGAACCTTTTCCCAGCTAAGCGCGGCAACCAGGAAAGACACCAAAATTGACCGGGGTAACAAGGGGGAGTAATCGTGAACGAACATGACGACAATAATTCTGATTTCTTATTGAACAGCAAAAATCTCAAGTTGACCGCATGCATCAGTTTGATTATTGCAAACCTGCTCTTCGCGGGCTTATACCCGGAACACGCGTTAGTGGGAATTATCGGGGCATTATTTTTTAGCCTGATGCTGCTGTTCCCCAAATTCAGAACATGGGCAAGTGAGCGTAAGTCCGACTGTCCACACGCTCAACACCCTTTGAAACATAACCCTGCGGAAGCCTCTGCAGATAGGAAATAAAAAAGATGAACCTGAAACAATCGTTGACCACTTTACTTATTGGCTTGAGCGCGGCAAGCGGAAACCTGGTCGCGGAATCGACCGTGCATACGGATAGGTACACGTTGCATGCGGTCGCACCCAGGGCCGACCAGGCTGCGCCCATGAACGCCATCATTAACGTGTCTATGGGCAAAGATGTCCTCACTGTGGGCGACGCTGTGCGTGAAATACTGAAAGGTTCCGGCTATCGCTGGTCCTCCAAACGTGATAACGACAAGCTGCTCGATACTCTGCCGCTGCCCGCAATTGTTAGAGAGATGGGGCCAATCACCCTATCGGATGCGTTAAAAACCGTTGCAGGAGAATCCTGGGAGCTGCGGACAGACCATCTGAACCGTATCGTCTGGTTTGAAATTAATCCCAAACATCAGTCCCCCCGTTAGATCGCTAGCGTGATCGATCTTCAGCCACCTCTCGAGGTGGCTCTTTTTCACAGGTATACCCATGAGCGCATTCACCCCACGATTTATGACCGTCGTTTACATGATTAACGATCCTTCAAAGTTTCTGGAGGAAAACGAGCGCTTGCACGCGCACTTTTATCCGGATCCCACGGGAAAGCCGTGGGCAATCACAGCAATGTCGTTGGATCACGAAATTCGCCGTCTCGAACTGATCGAGGAAGCGATGCATGAGCAGCTTAATCTGGAGTTGCTCGACACACTGCTAAGCCACCCGCGCATTGGCTGTGTGACTAACCTGGAGGAGCTTGGCAGCGAGCCATCTGGTAACCCGGACAGATTGGTAGTTCCAGCCAAACCAGTTTCATCTAACTATAAACCTTCACCTCACTCAACAGGAGTTGACCATGAAATCAATAATTAACAAATTCTTTTTAGCCGCCTTCGCTATCACCCTATCTGGGTGTGCCGCCACACACACCGCCCTCTCTAAAAAAGAATTGAACGTGCAAACAAGAACGAGCACTGCCATCTTCATCGAACCGGTTGCGCCTGCTAAGCGGACCGTGTACGTCGACGTTAAAAGCGGTGTACAGGAATTTGATCGGGCAGTTTTTAAAAAACTGCTGAAAGACAGCTTTGCCATGAATGACAATAACTACCGACTGATCGACGATCCTGAGCAGGCTCAATTTATATTATCGGCGTTAGTGCTTAACCTGGAGAAAGCCTCGCCCAGCGCATCCGAACAAGCGCTAAATAAAGGTTACGAGGGTGGAGTGCTTGCAGGTGCCGCCATCGGCGGCGCTAGCCGAGGCGACTGGAAAGGCGCTGTTGCGGGCGGTGTTGTCGGTGCGGGCGTGGATTTGGTCAGCGGTGCGTTGGTCAAAGATGTCACCTACATGCTGGTATGTGATGTACAGATTAAAGAGCGCACCAAGAATGGCACAGTGGTGAAGCGAGCCACAGGAATTTCTACCAAGGTCTCCGATCAGGGGTACACCGAACAGACTATTGACGACACCAGCACAATGAAGGAGTACCGCACCCGAATTGTCACAACCGCCAATAAAGCGAATTTAAAACTGGAGGATGCTGCGCCTGCTATTTATTCGAAGACAGCGTCAGCGATGAGCGGGTTTTTCTAATCATGTGTTGAAACGCTTCGCCACCCTTCGGGGTGGCTTTTTTAAAGTATAATGATCGGAGGTTAATCTGAAAATGAGTGAATACACCAAAGGCTTCTTCCACGGTATTTGCTGCGCGACGCTTGCATTGGTTATAGCCATGTCAGTTGCAATATTTATTTTTTAAGCCGACGCAACATAAACCACGAGGTGAAAGCGCGATGTCAACTCAGCATAGACTTCCGGTCGCAGATCCTGAAATGGGCTCGCCATTCAGAGACTACATCGATAACATTGTCACTGAACTATTAAGCTTACCGGCAGATCCAGGACGTCGCTTTAACGTGCACGAGTCCATCGTCAATTTGGAACGACTCGCCGAGTTCTCTCAACAATATTCCCTCAGCGAATTACCTCATACTTACCGACTCTTGTCAGTGGATAGCGGACTGTACAGCGATTTAATCTATCCTCTTCTAGCAAAGCGACTTGCAATATGACTCGTGCCCTGCCAAAAGAAGCCTATGGGGCGTTTAAAGCGATTCAGGATCGAGCTGTCGCGATCAGGGGCAACAATTATCGCGGCGACAATCTGGAGTTGCGAGATGCATTGCGGCGCATCCATCTCAATCAACCCTGGTCAAGCGTGATAGAGCGCTCCATCGCCTCAATGCCAGGCAAAGTTGACCCGCTCAGCCTGGATGAGACATGGTTGGAAGATTTGCTTTCTGAAGACGCCAATGCTCTACCAAACACGTCGCGGCTATAGGAATTTTCAGTTCCGCATCGCGAAGTGCTAAATGGCTTGACATTAACATGACGTTTTTATTTCCGCATCGTGCTAAACCGGCCTGTCCAGACCGTCGATGAACAGTCCTTTATTATTCGAGTGCCACCAAATGTCATGACACAGTGCATTGAAAGGTCACGTAACGTGTCGTCTATAAACCGGTGACTGGTGCCTAAAAACTCGCGATTGAGGGACAGTAAATCGAAATAATATCTCCCACCAGCTGAAAAACCAGTGCGAAAGTTAATAGGGTAGGGAAAGTGATGCTGCGTAATTGTAAGTGCATCGAGCAACTGTGCCCGTTCTGAGAAACTATCACTGACCAGCAATACCGATCCGGTGGGTGAGAGAAGCGTAAAATAAAGCCTGTTCGCTTCATTGCAGCGTAATTCATACCAAGCGTTATTCATGTTATCCCTCAAGCGGCGCCGAAGACTCCTACCAGATTAACATAAAATATCCACCATTCATGTTTTTTTCAGACCAAGGTAAGCAGTGATCGGCAGCAATAACAAACCCATGTGGCAGAATCCGCCAATTTTTGCCATGTTGCTCCTAGTTACTGCACTGGCGTCGCCACACGCCTATTTCCTAAGCGCCATAAACCACATAAACCAAGAGGATGACCAATCCTTGGATCCGCTGACAATTAACGACGAAATAATGCCTTACGACGCTGTTAACCGATGAGTGGCAAACAAGCTAGCCCTAACACGTCAGGACTTGACCGTTTCTAAGGCTATCACGCTGGTGCGAACTGTCTGTTTTTCTTGTGCGCAAGTAATACTTGTGCTAAATATAGCTTGGCAAAGCTCCGATAACACAATATCGGCCTTTAACGAGATCACCAAGGGTATTCAGTGATCGCGCTCACCGAGCGTACCCAGAGTTCCATCCATCGTATACTTGTCTATTGCCCGCCGGGAAATTTCACTCCCGTCGGGTGTGATGTCTCCCGAGCGGGTTTTTTTATTCAATCTACCCTAGCTAGGAGATACATCATGAGTCACAACAACTTCAATCGTCAAAACTCTCGTAACAACAACCGTGGCGACAACCGCAACGATACTCGTAAAAAAAGTGACGTTCGCTGGTTTAACGCACACACTGAAGGTTGCGGTTATATAAACGGGCTACGCTTCGTTTCACCGAAACAAGGCCAAACGTTTGAACCCTTTTGGGCATCAACGTTTTGCATGTTAGAGGGTGATCCGGCGAATCCGACCCAGCGGTATATCAGTGTCACCATATCCAGTCAGCACGTGATTGATATTCTGCTCGAATTCGAGCAAGAAATCGCGTCTGGCCAGGTAACGGTGTTTGCTGGTGTTAAGTTGTCGAATCTAGAGGCAGCGCCTTTTGTGTTCGACGAAAAGAGCAGAACGCCGGGTGAATTGGGTATCAATTGGTCTGCTCGCGTCATCAACTTGTTTTACTTGAAAGTGGGTGACGAAGTAATCACCGTTAAGAGCGAACCGACTACCGATATGGGAGTGGCAGACGATCAATCCAGGGGACAGCAGCATCAACGCCGTCCGCAAGGTAACCAGCAATACCACCAAGGAAGCCAACAAGGTAACCAGGGTCGTAATGCGGGCAACCAAAACTACGGTGCCAATCGGCAGGATTCCCAGGGCAGAGGCCACAGTCACGATAGTGGCCCTTACTCTGGAAACCAACAAACGAGTCGCCAGGCGGGAAAGTCTCAAAGGCAGTACCAGCAAGGCGCACAACGTTAATTGGACACCTTTTTATGATTGCTTTGGGGCTAGTTTAACTAGCACCCAAGGCGTCATACCTCATCACTCACGAAAATGCGATACCAGCTTGATTCACAGCGTGAGTGCTGTGGTATGATATTTCTGTTAAAGTTTTTACAGTTCTCCAGCACGCGGCTGTCTCCGCGACCCTTAGCCCTCACGGGTTTGACGGACCACCGGGGTTAGATGTCCGTGGGTTAACTCCTCCCTGCACCGCTCGCACCGATTTGAGTTGTCACTGCTCTAGCACTTCGGTGCTCTCCAACGTCAGAATTGGAAAGACAACTCTTGCCACGTCGGTTATCTACTACGCAGTGAGATGCGTAAAGCTCCATCAAACAGCGGTTCCCGGTATTCGTACCAGGGCCGCTTTCGCTCCGGATTTTGCAGTGCCCTGACAAAGCGGCATCGCGAAGGCGGTGGCGCCCTCTCAGGGCATTGCCCAAAATCCCATCAAAATCGCGTCCGTCCGCGACCCTAAATTGACGTGACTCGTTGTGCAGAATTGACTGTGCTCGATTGTTGTTTGTTGCGATCCACACCCATCAATACAAACGTTCCGGGCATACGGAGGTGCCAAGATCTCATTCAACGCCTGACTAGATCATATTGATATGCCGTTTTTTCGCATCAGAAGAGAATGCAATTCAATTTGCTTTAGGATCAGCCAACGCTGCCCTTAAGAATGATCATCCACGTGCAACGATATCTCAGGTATCGCCGGTGATCTCACCTTTGGTGGCACACACATTCATCATGGCTTAGGCCCTCACTTACCCTCCGGGAAAATTTTCCCGGAGGGAACGATTTTCTCCGGGCTGCAATCGATGGAGACAATCATGACCAGTCAACAATCATTTCACTACACCACAGCGGACGAAGTTATCAATGCGGCACGCGAGATCATCGAATCTATGATGATGCAGCGCGAGACATTGTTAACAAGCCCGGACTTGGTTCGCCAATATTTGCAAGCTCGGTTGGGAAGATCAGAACGCGAGATTTTTTGCGTACTGTTTCTCGATAGCCAAAATCGACTTATTTCTGCGGAAGACTTATTCCAGGGCACCATCGATGGCGCCAGCGTTTATCCACGAGAAGTCGTGAAAGCAGCGATGAAACATAACGCCGCTGCCGTTGTGCTGTGTCATAACCATCCGAGCTGCTACCTGGAACCCAGCCAGGCGGATGTGCGCATCACACAACGGCTAAAGGCAGCGTTAGAGTTAATCGATGTGCGTGTGATAGATCACTTTATCGTCTCTGGAATCGATTCAGTAAGTTTCGCTGAACGAGGCCTGTTGTAATCCAGGGTCTACACCCTGCTCACCCTTCGGGAATGTCATCATTCCCGAAGGGGTCGATGATTTTCCCTTTCGTTTAATTTAATTTGGAGAATCATCATGAGTATAGCTAAAAGCATTCCCGCTCGATTAATTTCGGCAACACCAGTGCCAGGTCACTTAAGGATTGAAACGCTTCCAAAACGATTTCCAGGGTTATATCTGGTATTCGAAATGAATGTTTACAAGAACATGGAAAGGCTTGCTCCGGCATATGCTCAGTCCAGTGGGTATTGGGAATTTATAGAGCTCAGCAACGGCGGGTTTTATATGTCGTTAAAATCCAGCGCTGAATTCCGCGTATCTGTACCAGGAAATTATTTTGAAGGATGTATGTCGGCAGATGCAGCCAGTTTGGTGGCTAATTTGTTTACTTATAGTCAGCTCGCGTTTGAGCATCACCTCGACTATATCTGTGACGGCTACCGCATGCTGCGTGATTATGTCAGCTTACATCCCGAGGCACGCGCCATATTTTCTGCGATAGATTAGCCTGAACACATCGGATTGATCTCGACCCACTTCCTGGTGGGTCGATTTTTTCTAGTCACAATTCTATTTTTCAAACTTTTTTAAAAGCCGGGAGAAGTTTGAAAAATAGAATTAAGTACAGCGATTGCTGCCCTTAATTAGCTACCCAAGGAATCTGCAAGGTAGCACGGCGTAGCCTGATTCCAATGGTCCCATCGGGAAGCGCTCCCGGTCGGATCGCTCTCTCGGTGGATTTCAATCATTCTCATCGAGGAAGCCTCACCCTATGGTTACCGTTCCCGGAACAATTAACATTCGTAGCGTCCCTGGACGCTTTGGTACCTTCAACGTCGGAACCCTGGATTGCGATTTGGGTTCATTCGCCGTTAAAGATGCATCAATTGAAGAATTCGAACCTGGTGTTTACCACGGCGATTTCGTGATAGAAAAAATCAAACCAACGAGCTACCTGAGCGGCGGACGTCTGGTTGTGGAAGTCCGCGCAACACTTCGTGATATTTTATTGGCGGATGGTTGCGAGCCAGAACCTCCAATCTTTGAAGGCCTGGAGCAAGACCCTATCGAGGAGGATTTCACCGTTCACAGCGGGGGTCCCTTGGATGATACCTATCCCTCAGTATCACTCGACATGGACGGTGACCAAGAAGACCACGAAGCAATTTCCCTGTTCGGGCATTTGTGGCCCTTGGGCCGTGTGGTCAAGCTCGATGCGACAATCCCCAGGTCGGCCCTGAGACAGCAGAAAAATTACCTGCTTTCCAAGGGTTACACGTTTGTTTCCTCACGGCAACATTGGGTAATGGGGAATTGATCATGGCATTAATATTTCAACGGCTTGCTCGCAATTTTATCAAGAATGGATATTTTCCTACGGACGAAACAACCATTGCTCGCTTGCTCGCCATGCTCACCGTCGAACCAGGTGCGATGAGGATCATCGATCCCTGTTGCGGCGAAGGTATTGCGTTAGCGGAATGCGCGAATCATTTTCGTGAGTCCGGGGCTGAGGTATTTACCGCCGGAATTGAGTACGACGGTGAACGAGCAGCCCATGCAAAATCGCTTCTGGATCATGTTGTGCACGCGGATATCAACGATAGTGTTGTCACGCCCGGTCAGTTTAATCTGCTGTGGCTGAATCCCCCCTACGGTGATCGCATAACCGACCAGGTGACGCGTGAAGCAAATCAGAAAGGCCGTGACCGCTGGGAAAAATACTTTCTCAGTCGCGCTTTACCCATGCTCGCCTTTGGAGGGCTTCTGATTTACATCATTCCCCACTACGTCATTGATCGATACCTGGCCAAGCAGCTAGCGCGGAGCCTGGATAAGGTAAGCGTGTATCGTCTCGTCGAAGACCGGTTCAAACAGGTAGTGGTGCTGGGGCATAGACGAAGGGTCGAAAGCCAGGGCGATCCAAACCTGGTTAATCAACTGCTCGATGTTGGAAATGATCGCAACACTGCCCCCGAGCTCCCGGAAGTGCCGGATCGCCATTATGCGATCACAGTACTCACCGGGGAAATGCAACGGCGTAGTGTTGAGATCCGTTCAATCCGACCCACCCTGGATCTTGTGAGCGAAGTAACTCGCAAGCACCCCGGTTTATGGAGTGAATTTGCCCAACACTTTAAGCAGCAAGCTTTGATCCGTCGCCGACCGGTGCGCGAGCTTTCGCCCTGGCACCTGGCATTGATGCTCGCCGCTGGCCAAGTCTCGGGCGTGGTGTCGTCGAATACCGGCCGCCAACTTCTTGTGAAAGGGGCAACCCATAAAGAAAAGGAAACGGCGGTGGAATTTATCGAAGATGATGAGGGGAATGTGGAAGAAACGCGGATCCTCACTGACCGTTTTGTACCAATCATCAAAGCCATTGATGTCACTCCGGGGGCAACGACCTACGGGGATATCTTTACCATTCGATAACGGCATTCCTGCCGGTCCCGGTTGGCTCCCAACCGGGAGCCTCCCTTGTTTTATTTATTCAGAGAGGTGTCATGTATGGAATCACTTTTTTGCGTGGCAGAGTCATCGATGCCACTATTTGTTGATGCGTATATCCTCGATGGAGATCGCTGGGTATTCGGAAGTTTTTGGGGAAATGAAACCGCACTGCAGGAATTTTTTGCTCGGTTATCGTTGCCCCAACACGAAGAGGGCTTGCGTAGCTTTTCGTTAGTGTCCACCAATGGTGATCGCATAAAAATTCATGCGGGGCACGTGGAAGACCTTTCAAAAATTACGACCAAGACGCCACCGACCACGGTGCTGGGGCAATTTTGCAACGTATGGATCTTTGATCCGGCACTGCAAAAACCCAATCGCCGCAACGGTGAAGCGTTTGTGTTGGGAACGCCTGACGAACCAGCCAAGCAAATACATCGACGTGCTTGGTCGACGGTCCAGGAGCTGAGCCAATTACCGCTCCTGGATCACTGGCAAGATGAACTCATGCCACTGCTTACTCGAAACGAGTGGGTAATTCCGCTTTCTGGGAAGGGCGTGCAAGGGTTCAAGATTTCACTGCCAGCAGATGCATTTGAAGCTGTGGTGACCGAGGGATTTAAAGGCAAGATATTGTCAGTTGAGCCCGTCAATCGAACTGTTGCTGTGCAACAAGGCAATTTGTTTTAACCAAGGCCCTACGGGGCCTTATCCGTGCGTTTTCAATCGAGAATCCACCGATAAGGCACTGCTTGTATAAGCGCCCTTTAATAGCCCTCCACGAGCGTTGTGACGGGGCATGGCATTTGCCAGACGCTCTGCAGGTGCAAATACCTGCTTTCATCCCGCTTTCGCAAGAAAGCATTCTCGACCCTGTGGGTATGCACCCACAGGGAAAGCATATCCCAGGATCATCTTTTGGAGATCCAATATGCTTGATGTACCCATTGACACCGAAAACTCCACAGAACTGGATTCTGTGATATTTGAAGCTCCCCAGCCCAACGTAATTTCACTGCACGATTTTATTCGTGAGTTTGGCAGTGATTTATTAGCGGCCGTTGAGCGTGACAATCCACCGGTGTATCTCAACGATTCACCATCACTTAATCGACAGAGCGTGCTCCAGGGGTTGCTACGCAAGCCGTTCGATGCACAAGCCGATGCTGTCCAGGCATTAGCAGCTCTGTTGTTTGATCAGCATGAAAAGGCCGCCATCCTCAATGCAGAGATGGGTACCGGGAAAACCATGATGGCCATCTCGCTCGCTGCCATAGCGCAAGCGGAAGGCCTTCGCCATACGCTGGTGATCAGCCCTCCGCACCTGGTGTACAAATGGCGGCGTGAGATCCAGGAGACAATACCCGGAGCCCGGGTATGGGTTCTCAATGGCCCTGACACATTAGGCAAATTGCTCAAGCTCCGGGAAGCGCTACGCGTTGCCCCGGATAACGTGCCCGAGTTTTTCATTATCGGTCGCGTCCGGATGCGGTTGGGTTATCACTGGCGGCACGCATTTGCATTGCGCAAATTTCGCCGTCTGATATGCACCGATCAAACCGGTGACGGTTCAGGTCGCTTTGCACTATCGACAGAGCACCCTGCATGCCCTGCCTGCGGTGAATGGGTTCGCGATGATGACGGTAACCTGGTTACTGCCGTCGATCTGCAATCACAAACCCGCCAGCTGGCGTGTCGGAAATGTGATAGCGCCCTTTGGACGTTAATGCGCCCCAAAGCTGCAACCACAGACCATGTCAGTATGGTGAAGAAGGCCTTGTGCCAACTGCCTACCATCGGCCCCAAAACGGCTGATCGCCTGGTCAATGTTTTTGGAGCGCAGATGCTGGAGTCCATGCTGGCCGATAACACCTACGAGTTTGTGAACTTGATGGACGCTGATGGCGAGCTGGTGTTTTCGGACCGGCAGGCTAATCGCTTGGAGCGCGCCCTGGCAACGACTGAGTTCAGTTTCGGCCAAGGGGGTTACCAAGCCACTGAGTTCATCAAGCGGTACATTCCCAGGGGGTTTATTGACCTCCTGGTAGTGGATGAAGGGCATGAGTACAAAAACGAAGGCAGTGCCCAGGGGCAAGCGATGGGCGTCTTGGCCTCCCTCGCCTCCAAGGTGCTGCTTTTAACCGGTACACTGATGGGTGGCTATGCCTCTGACCTGTTTTTTCTCCTGTGGCGAATTATGCCGCATCGGATGATTGAACTTGGGTACCGCTGCAGTGAACGCGGCTCAATGGCCTCAGCATCGATGTCGTTCATGAGGGAGCATGGTGTCCTCAAAGACATATATCGGGTGAAGGAAGGCGATAATCATCGCACTGCTCGCGGAAAGCGCGTGGTGATCAATACAGTGAAGGGCCCCGGATTTGGTCCTCTCGGTATTGCACAATGCATATTGCCGTTTACCGTTTTTCTCAAGCTGAAAGACATAGGGCAAAAAGTATTGCCGCCCTACAACGAGCGCTACGTGGATATAGAAATGGATGGCGATCAGCGGCAGCACTATGTTGACCTGGAGCGAATCCTGAGTAGCGAGCTGAAGCAGGGACTAGCGAAAGGTGATAACAGTTTGCTCGGTGTAGTGCTCAACACACTCTTGGCATGGCCGGATTGCTGCTTTCGTCCGGAGACGGTCAAGCATCCGAGAACCAGGCGACTTTTGGCATTTGTTCCCAGTGTATTTGATGAGCACCGAGAATCGCCCAAAGAAACTTGGTTAAAGGGTTACTGTGTACGGCAACAGCAGGAAGGTCGAAGGGTGCTAGTTTACACGTGCTATACCGGCACGCGCGATACATCCTCGCGCCTAAAAGACATACTTACAAACGCTGGACTTAAAGTTGCAGTGCTCAAGGCAACCGTAGCGACTGAAAAGCGCGAAGACTGGGTGGCGGATCAAATCGACAAAGGCGTTGATGTACTCGTGTGTAACCCAGACCTGGTAAAAACAGGTCTGGATTTACTGGAGTTTCCATCGATTGTGTTTATGCAAACGGGGTACAACGTCTACACCCTTATGCAGGCCGCCCGCCGCTCCTGGCGAATCGGTCAGCTGCATTGGGTGGAAGTGGTGTTCCTGGGCTACGCCCAATCTGCCCAAAGCCGTTGTTTAGGGCTGATGGCAGAGAAGATCGCGGTAAGCCAGTCCACCTCAGGGGATATTCCCGAATCGGGCTTGGACTCACTCAATCAGCGCGGTGACAGCATCGAAATGGCCATGGCCAGGGATCTAATTGCAGCATAGCGCTTCAATCTTTAGCCCTCTCCGGAGGGCTTTTTTATACCTGTGATGCCTCATTGAGTGAGTTCGCGAATAAAATGCACGTAAATAAGAAACGCATACAACATTAAAACAATCTGGAGGTAACGGGTCATGATATTGCTCCTGCGCAGTTAATTGTAGGTTGTCATCATGTCATTCCTCATTCAAAATTCCATAGTGCCGGTGATCCCTCTATGAGCCTACGGAGGTTGCAGAATGTTTATCCCAAAAAATCCATGTGACAAGCCGGATCATCACAAAAAATTCATATCTGCAGCTGATGCAGGTAAGGCCTATGCTCCAATCGTCTTTAGGTTTTCATGTATTAGCTTCGTCGTTTGGGTATTGCTAGTTTTGGCTGTCATTGGGTTCTGTGCGCCCGACCGCTTCTCTGCGGTTGCCTCAATTGTTGGGATATCCGGGTTTTCGTTTTTAACGGTTGCATATCTTGCGTTGCGCTTGGCATTAAATAACCACAGACGACATTTAGCAAAGTTTGGAGTCAGTGAGTAATCGGAGGGCTATTTTCATCAAAGCTCCGCAGCACGCCTCACACAGCGCGGCTTCGCGTTGATTTTCTTTGTTAATTTCGTTGGCAACTGCAGCTGCCGCAGGGTTGGCGTAAAACACAAAGGTGGAAAAGAACAATGTGATGCATGCAATGGCTTTCGCAAAACTATTAAATATAAAAAAGTGTCGAAAAGGCTAAAAACCCACTTGTAACAATAAGAATAATGGCAGCAATAACGTTCTTTTTGTCAAAAAACAGGCTCGACACCTCTGGATTATAAGTAGATGTTTTAATAGTTATTTTGTTGTTTTTGTTAATATCAGTCTTCGCCTGATTGAAACGGTTAATATCATTAGTTCTCAAATTATCGATTCCTGTGTATTTCACAGCATCAATAACATAGGAATAACTTACTATTAACTCATATTCAGGTCTACCGGAAGTTAACCTCATTGGATAAGAATTAATTGTAACGTGATCAACAATTGCTTCCACGAGCGGCCCTTTATACAAACAATGAAGTAAAAACAATTTATAAGTAGAAATTACAAACAACCCAACTGAAACCGCAAGCAATAACCATATTGTTAACATATATACCTACGTAATTTTTTCCATCCAAAAGAAAAATACATTTCGGAGAGAAGCGTAATAACCATCGACAAAACTACCGCGATCATTACAGTAATAAGGATGGTTGCCAGCAGGCCGAAAGCAGGAGTGACCAAAGCCACGGCCGCGCCTGTTAAATAACCGCCTATACCCGCGCCAAGCAAGTTCAAAGAAATTTGCCCTATTTTATCGGGCCACGATAAAGAATCATCAAACAGCACAGGTATAATTGCCAAAAATAGACCAAGAAATCCAGCAGCACCAGACAAGGCATTTTGAAACGCTTTCTTTTTTAAGACTTCTGAGAACCAAGGGTTTCCCACATTAGCAGGAATGCCTGTTGCTCCATCAGTAAAACCCAATATTGCAGCACTTGCCATTAGTAAATCATTGGTTAAAGACTTTATTTCACCGCCATTACCTCCGCCTGAAATCATATAGGCGCCCGCTCCAGTATTCGGGTCTATTAGGATATATCCCTCACCAATCCACCCGTTGAAATTTATTCTAGTTTCATGCGCTGTAGCAATCTTTCCAGCATTTACTGCGTTACGAATATCCAGCTCAGCCTGAGCACTTAGATTTATTTTGCTGAGTGCAAGGTTTACATTGTTATTGTCTATAGTCCAAACTTTCTGCCCTTGGGTACTAGCCAAGCTTATAGCTTTCGAAGCGCTGATTCCTGAAACATTTTCTTCGTTAGTATTTAAAATGCTTTCTGGTATTTGATGCTCCATCGCACTCATACGCGCGCCAATACTCTGACTGAACGCAATGGATTCTTCCTTGCTGTTGTTCTTGGCTACGCGATGCTGTTTCATATGGTCGATATCCATACTCAAACCAGCGAAAGTCACATTGCGCGGCAAACCATACCAATACTGTGTTTGCAGATTCGTGCTAAACGTACCATAACTTGGTAAACGATAACTCAGAATATCCGAACTCTGCGCCGCAATCTGATCCTGCAAATCATTTAACGCAAAATAATTGAACACGGTACCGTAAAGTAGATCACCAACAAGGGCATGCTTGGTAAGTGTAGCAAGTTGAATGTCATTATTGCTTTCGAGCTTTGCTTTTGTCGCCTCAAGTTGCTGTTTTAAACGCACTGCATGTTCCGGGCTTGCGCCTTGCAGGTCTAAACCAATCGCACGATAGGAGCCAGCGGTCGGGTGGTTAATGCTGGTTTCCCAACCCTCCTTTGGACTCCATAAACCCATGATTTCGTAAAGCTCACCACCCATTTTTCCGGCGGCGCCCGATTTGATGGTTTCGCCGTTGATGGTGAATTCGGCGGTGAGGTTAATTAAATAACCGGGTAATGTTGTGGGCAGTTTGTTTGGATCAATTGAACCATTCGCCTCAGGTGCGGGCAAACGGCTGGCGATAATATCTTCATCCGCTTGGGTTGCCGGTTTAAAACTTAATGCGATAGATTTGCCCGCGAGTTTTGCAGTAGGTTCTTCAATGAAGATAAACGGGGTATCCGCATAACCCATGTTTTCTGTCGCCAATGAATATTTGAATTTGTGGCGCAGGTTATTGGGGACTTCGTTAAAGGTTTGACTAGTGATAATGCGGTTGTAAGGCAAGCCAGCCGCGAGTGGGCGTGGCGGCATGATTTTAATCTCTTGCAAGCCAAGCACTTCGCCTACAGTCGAATCAGGGTTTTGGTTTTCGATGTAGGTTTTTAATTGTGTTTGGAAGGCTTCAAGCTGCGCTTCTATATCCGCTTGCGGCACATTTTGAACCCAACCTTCTGCCTCATTCACAATGGATTTGGTTTGGATGGTATTGGCAAGCGCTCGTGCATCAAACGGAACCTGCTCTTTTAAATTCATCCCCGCGGTGAAATCGTATTGCTTGAAGCTGGCATCCATAGGAATCCAGCTATCGCCCGCAAGTTCTTTTATACCGCGACTGGGGAAATAATCCACATAAGCCTCAACCCAGACGTGCTCCAGTTTGAAATTGGTAATCTTCCCGCCCTCAACGCGACCAATCGTTGGAACACCACCCATCCCGAGGATGGCTTGTGCCGCTTCAGGGGTTTTCGCATCGCCGACCCAGTTCATGACTTTTTCAGCAGGAATTTCCACCGTACCGTAAGCGTAACGAGCTGGAATATTGGCAGCACGCAGCAAGGCAATTAATAAACTCGCGGTATCGATCGCATTACCTTGTTTGGTTTCCAGTGTGTGTTGTGCACCTTGAATAGAACCGTAGCTGGGGATAAAACGGACGTTGTTATGAACCCAGGTGTAAATCTCCACACTGCTGTTATTTAACTGTGCGGAGAGCGCTTTGATTTCCGGGGTTAATTGGATTTCAATATTCTCGGTTAATGCGGCCTGTAGTTCTGCGTCAGCGGCATTAGCCATGGCCTGTGCGACCAGGGCCGGATCGGTATCACCGGCTTGGGCAAGTTGTGCATATTTAGCGTAAGGATTTAACCCCAACGTTGCTTGTAAATCCTGCGGGTTATCCACGGGTTCACGTACAGTTTCATCTGGCGCTTTCCATGGCAGGCTTTCCGGTGTTGCGCGTGTATGGGTAGGTTTGAATTGTTCTTGTTCGAGCGTTTGGTTTAATTGCTCAAGCGCTTGCTCTTTTGCACTGGCCGATTGGGCACTCACCAAGTCAGCAAGTTGCTGCTTGGTCTGTGCATACCGGCTTTTGATATGATCAAGCGCTTGCGCATGACGCTCGATAATTAATTTTTTAACATCGTCACTGAGCGCATTGCCAGCTGCCGCTGCCTCTCGTTCAAACTGTACAGCTTCAGTTTCAAATGCGGTAATCGCTTCCTGATAAGCCGCATCGATACCGGTGCTTAGGGTTTGCAATTCGGCAAGTTCCTCATTTGTAATAGGGCCATCACCAAATACGCTGGCGAAGGCACTTTGAAACCAGTTTTGATCTGCTTCGCGCTGGTCAATCGCTTGTGGTAATTCCAGCACAATTTTATCGCGCAGTTTTGCCAAGCGATTACTGAGTTTTTTCTCAGGCGTGGTTTCTATCGCCGCTTCCAGCGCGGCTTCGCGTTGATTTTCTTTGTTAATTTCGTTGGCAACTGCAGCTGCCGCAGGGTTGGCGTAAAACACAAACGTAAAAAAGAATAACGTCAACGCGGCAATTGCACGGGCAATTAAGCCGCCGCGAAAACTTTCCATGGAAATGCTGTTGCTTCTCGCGTTCATGGGGTGTCCTTGTTTCATAATGTTTTACCTTTGGTCTCACTCAATACACATTTGAATCTAAAAAAGGTGTGATAACCGGCTCTATGATAGAGCCGATTTCTCGTGGCGATCAGGGCTGCAAATTCAGGGATTTTTCTGCGCGGGTTTGCCAATCCGGACTGGTACCCGTTTGCAACTGCAACTGAAGCAATCCACCCCCGGTCTGCGGTAATTTCACATACAATAACTGTGTCCGCGTAGCGCCAGCTTCCAATACAAGTGGCGCAACCCAATCATTGCCGTTAGCGACTTTTGTAAAGTTAGCTGCACTGATAACACTGACATTAGCCGGTATTACCAATTTGACCTGACCGGTCGCTGATTGCGCACCGGTGTTTTCATAAAAAACAAGAATTGGCAGGGTTCTACCCGCCCTAGCTATGATTGGTGCAGGGTTTACTTGCTCCAACGCAGCAAGCAGCAATGTAGCAAATGGATTTTCATTGCCCACACCTAAAATAGTCGCTTGCGCCAGCAGATCAAAACCGGCGAAGACAGATTTACCGAGTTGGTACTGGTAAATCGACACTGCATTTTTACTTGCTGGCCCCATCGCAACCGACAAATCACCTCCGAAGAAACGATTATGAATGGACATGTAACCATTGGTGGTTGAATACCAGGTTTTGGTAATGATCTGCCCTTCCACACGGCCTGCGGGCTGGTTCACTTGCGCAAAAGGCGCAAGGATGCTTCCTTCAATGGCTACCGATGTCATTGACAGAGAGGTAGCTTGCGGGAAGTTGAACAACACCCTGTCACGAATACCCGACAGTGATTGCATCCCCATGCTCTTGATGCTGACATTCTGTCCGGACACGTTAAACACCACAGTGGCATTTGCCGGTATACAGCTCACAGCAAAGGTATGGGCAGTTGCCATGTCCGCGCCATTCACTTTGAAGACTTGCAAACGGCTTGAACAATCCCCTTTTAATTCCAACCCACCCCATTGCATTTTCACTGAGCCATTGGCAGGCAACGCAGTTAGGTTTGTTGAAAGTTCTTGCAGGTATTCACGCTCGCCAGCAAAGTTGATCGGTATCGGCGCATTCCCTTTGATCGTTGCACCTGCCGCCATTCCAAATCGTACCGCATCGCCAACCCCCGCTACGCTACCTCCCGCCAGCAGATTCCCGTAATAAATACGGCCATTAGGGAAGGTCACATTACCACCTGCAGTCACAACATCGTGAAGCTTGCTCGGGTCAAGCTTGTCTCCGACACTGAAGTATTGGAGGTTCAGATTACCGCCCACCGCTAGCCGCCCCTCCACCGTCGAGGCCAGGGACGTGAAGTTATCCCACACGAAATTGCCGTAGCGACCTGCTGCACCCAAAGCGGCAAGCACAGTTTGTGTATCGGCGCCCGGTAGGTCATTTTTGTATTCACCAATCACCGTCGCGCCACTGGCCGTAAAGTTAAGCACTTTTGATGACTTGTTAAATGCGCGCTGCCATCCCAAACCCAATGCACTGTCTTCAACGACGACACCTTTTGCATAGGACTCATTTGCCCGCGCTTTAACACCCAACGCTTGCTCCATTGTTTGATGGCGACGATCCGTTGCACCGGCGATAATTAACCCATCACCCGCTGCCACTTTGGCATTCAATGAGGTTTGCGTTGATTGATCCAAGGTAATTTTTTCACTGAGCAAAGCATACACACCATAGCCGCCTTGATTCATTTCCGTGGTAAATGCCGCTGCGTTATCAACAATGGTGTAGAACCAACCATCACTCTTGAGCAATGATTCGAGATAGGCCCGTTCGCTAGTAGATGCATCCATTAGTACCAGCAAGCGCGCTTTTTCGCCCAGGCGCAAATCGCCAGTTAATTTGACCGGTGAATCCTTGACAGTAAACAGTGCAGTTGCCAGAACAGTAGCCTGCCCGGAAACAACAGCCTCGAGTACACACGCAAAGTCTCCTTTTGTTGCCACTACCGGCAAATCAGGCGTAAACGATGCCTCGCCTTGAGAGGTTAGATCCACCTGCTGTTCAATGGAGGACAAACTTAATTCCTCATCAACCCGAACCAGATTCAGTTTTATTGTTTGCCCGGCAATGGATTGGGAACCAGTGCTGTTAAGGGTGTATGTACAAGATTGGCTTTCACCTAAAGGCAACTCATTTTTAGCAACGATGACGCCACCGCTTAATGCAAACAGTGGATTATCCTGAACCTGGAAGCTGGCCTGATCGGAAGCAAGTAACACGCCATTTGCATCAACGACTCTGAGTTGCACGACATAGTTACCAGCCTCGGCATCTGTGAGAGATACGGCATAATTCAACGATTCAATAGCACCGGGCACTAACTGTGTTAAAGAACTGGATGTATGCCAAATCACTTCACCATCTTCGTGTAAAACACGAGTAATAGCGGTAATATTCTCGATCAATGAATTTTTAGACAAACTGGTTAACTGATCCACAATATTCAACGAATCTCTGTGCGTATAGACCAGTTTATCGGTCGTGACTTGTGCCGACATTTGCGCACTATCGGCAACGACAATAGTAAAGGCTGCACTATCCTCGGCCACCACCGCACCATCCTCATTTTTCAACACAGCATGTACCCGGTAATGACCTGCATAGGTATTGCCCGTTGAAAAATTTTGCGGACTCAATGACAGTGAATTATTAGCGCCCAGTACAAAATCCGGCAGGGAATTAACAGCAGCCACATAATTACCATTGGCATCCCTAATTTCCAACGTCACTGAAACAAGGCCATTGACTGAACCCGCGTTTGCGACTTGCGTTGAAATTTTTACGTCTTGATTCGCACCATATTCCGCTTTGTCTGTTGAAACACCTATCGTAAAGCCAGATGCAAGGACAGTCAGTTCTTGCTGCCCCAACGTACGCAGGTGTTCTACCCCATTCAAATCCTGATAACTCAGATCAAGGCTGCTGGTAATCACACGTTCTTCACCTGGCAACAGGTTTTTAGCAACCACTTCATAATCCAAGTTTTTGATTTGTCCTATAGAGAACTCAGGGAAAAACCACTCAATAGTTGTCACGCCATCACCGTGTTCAATTTTTTCCGGTGCAACGATAAAAGAACTTAAATCAAGGTCGATATTACCCATGTTCAACTGACTGATGACCCGCACATTTTTATAATCGCCATTAATCGGGTTGATGACTTCTATAGACATACCCCCAGGATAACCATAGGAGTCATAGTTACCAAAACCATACACATAAAGCCCAAATGGTGCCGCAGCAAAAATAGAATGCGAGCCGGGCGCCAACGGGATTTGGCCACCACTATAGCTACCATCACCTATGGGTTTAAAGAGTGCAGAATCCAGTGTCGCACCGTCCAACCGAAGGGTCGCGAGCGCCGTAGTTCTAACTACAACGTTGGCATAGTGATTGGAAAAACCAGATTCGGGAGTTGAAAAAGTATACTTATCAAGAAATTGCTCTGTGGGCGGCACCAACATCATAAATGGATCCGAGACCACGCCATCGTAGGACTGTCCAAGCGAGTATTGTGTGACTAACGCAGGTTGATTTGTCTCAATTACATTTGATGTCCTTAAAATAGCGTCATAAAAAGCACCTCTCGCCAAAGTGGCTACCAAAGAGCCATTCACCTTTACTTCTGTATTATCAGCTGAGGCCATAACACGGATTAGATCTCCTTTGGTGCGCCTTGCCAAAGGATAAGTAATAAACGAGCTTCCCCAAGCGCTCACGGGAGGCATCATTTCGACAATATGATCGCAGTATCCAATGCCTATCGGAATATTGGCACACTGAACACCGCTAGTCATGGCAATTGGTTTACTAGACTCTACAAAAGTACCTGATAGGTCTATGTTGCTGGCAGTTTGTGACGTCACCAGAAA
Organism: Gammaproteobacteria bacterium; assembly: GCA_021151835.1. Taxonomy (GTDB): domain Bacteria; phylum Pseudomonadota; class Gammaproteobacteria; order Pseudomonadales; family Cellvibrionaceae; genus Cellvibrio. The sequence goes on along the minus strand of JAGKWO010000016.1, from coordinate 66,072 downwards.
AGTTTCCATTTTGTTTAGAAGTACAACCTGTTCGCCACCTAAAGGACGCGTCGTTGTACCGACACGTGACCTGATTTTCACCTCTGTATTATCGTGTACAGCTGTTACCGCAATCAGTGATGGAAAGCCAGCAAAGCTGCTAAAAGCGGATGCCATATAATTTTTGCCAAGGGCTTGAATAGGCAACACTAGAAAGGCATCCGTAGTGTACGTTCTCTGATTTAGACCATATAGGCTGATAGGGAGGTCAGCGGTGACCCGAATGCCGAAGTTGGATTTTTCTCCTTTGGTGAGATTTGCCATAGACACGGGAATGGCAACGGAAGTAGCCACATTGGGCTTAACCGTAAAAGCAATAGTTGAAGCTAGTCTAGGAATTTCTACAACTCCTGAAGCGGCGAAATTTGAAGAAATAAAAAGAGTCAGCTTTTCTGGAACACCTTCATTAGGCAGGAATGAAAAAATGAAATCCGTGCCTGCTGAGGTTCGAACTTCGCGTATTTGTGCACACGCATTCATAGCAAAGACAAATAATAAAACGACGACGGAGAACCGTGATATTTTTGCAAATAGATTTTTCATTTAGTTTACCTCGGTTCCTTCCAAGCGAATTTTCACTCGCACCCGTTCACTTGCGCCTGGCACGACCACAGGCGGGGTAATGGCCTGCTCTATATTGATGTTGACATCAGGAATAACGTCGATGGCATCAGCCTCGACAAATACTGGCTGCACCGAATCGACACTGATCACACGAAGTTTATAAGCACCGCTCTTATTAAAAAATTGATTGTTAGTCCCTATATCAAAGGTAGCAAAGAGCTGAGTCGGCAAGATTTCAATAGAGGCATCGGCAGTAAATATCACGTTATTCTCAGGATCTGATAGATCGTACGTCAACTGCAAACTAACCGGGATGTTCGACTGATTTCGTATTGATGCGGTAAAGCCAACATCATGCGTAGAACCCTGATTGAGGTTATCCAGGGTTGCTCCCACTTTGAGTGAGGCTAGCTTTGCAGTTGGCTGAATGTCCACTGAAACTAGTTGTTGATCCAACAATTGGTTTGTTGAACTACTATATGCTGCTAACAGTAGCTTGTACCCACCAGGAGAATAGGATTGAGTTGCCCAGGCCGCAGTAAAACCAATCTCCTCATCGGGAGCCAACTGCAATGATTGCATCCCGCCCGCAGTTTCTTGGGAAATCACAAACTCTTCAATGATGATACCCAATGGATTGATCACTTGCGCTTGAATGACGACTTGTTCGGCTTCAAATCCACGATTGTGAATTCCGCCGTTTAACTTAACTACCTCATATGCCCCATAAGCTTGTTTATCCAGCGTAAGCTGGTTAATTGCAACATTACTCACTTTTATCTTATTCATAGGAATATCAAGCAACACCCGCCCATATTCCGATACATGAATTTGGGAATTAGCAAGTTGATAGCCTCCAGCTTCAACGGAGAGCGCAAACATGTCAGCGTGGATATTACTTAATTCATAGAAGCCATCGACACCACTCCTGGTCGTCTGATTGTCTGCACTTACCGTCGCATTCGCGATTGGAACACCTGTGTCCGCATCTAAAATCTGACCATAGAGCGTAGAACGATTTTGGGCAATGGGAGTCAAGCGAACAGTACCCAAGTCGATAATGCTGTTTGCCAGGGCGGTGCCCTTAAATGAAACCGATTGATAGCCATCAATACCGATTTCAACATCGACGGTTCCCTCGGATAACCCTGACAGCGAAAAGGAGCCATCAATAGCCGACAACCCGCTTATCACCGATGAGGCAATGCGAATTGTGGCGCCAGCTAGTGGCAGATCTGACTGAGCATCGATCACCAACCCGCGCAACGCAATGTCGGCTTTCGGCGTGCTATCCAATGTTTGTAGCGCTGGGGAGAAATCAAAGTGGGCACCAGCCACAGCGCTCAAGGTTCCACTAATCGGGTGATAGCCACTTTGTGATATTGAAATACTGACTTCGCCCGGCGTCAATTCAAGAGCGTAGCTTCCAACATGATCTGTAAAAACTTGCGAGTTCTGGCTACCGGTAAACTGGATTAATACGTCGCTCAAGGGAAGTCCAGTTTGGGAATCCGTTACCTGACCGCGAATTAATGCAATGGTTGGTAGAGCATTCAGTCTGATAATGCCAAGATCAATGCGATCACCAACATTAATATGAACAGTTTGCGTAGCCTGCTGAAACCCAGGAGCTTTGAAGGTCAGAGTATAAGTGCCCGATAGCACACTCGAAGCACTAAAACGACCCAACGAATCAGTCACCAGCACTTGGTCAGCAGAGCCATTAAGAATGATCTGTGCAGAAGGGAGTGGCAAGTTACTGGACGCCCCTATAATACTGCCACTGATCGACCCCGTAGTGGGCACATCAATAACTGGCAGGTTTTTTACCAGATGTAAAATCTGAAGTGCTAATGCCGTAGTGTAAACATCATTGTTCCAAGAGCCATTGGCTAATTGGGCATCCATTAATTTATCCAGTGCATTTTTATAACGGGATGGATCGTTAACTGCTGGCACCACTGCCAATAGCGCCATTGCTGTTTCAAGATTCCCAGACCAACCTCCACCGGATTGTTGTTTAGCCAGTAAATATTCTGTAGCTGATGAAATAGATCCGCTTAAATTGAATGTAAAACGGTGAGCTTGCAGCGCACGGCTTACAATTGCCGTTACATAAACTGAGGAGCGATTGGATTCTTCTGCCCACCCTTTATCGGCTTTTTGTTTGGCGAGCAAATAAGCCATCAATTCATTCATATTGATTGGTGGTACGACGTCTGATGCAGTCAATGCGTGAGCAAAAATTGCCGACGTTGAAACAGCGCTTTCGTAACCCGGGTAATCTCCGTAGCCACCCACTACCGATCTATATCCAGCTAATGATGTTGTTGGAGCAGAAAAATAAACAGGGTTGGCTTTTTTCAGTCGCAGACTGTAGGCGATGTCTTCCAGATGTCTATGTGGGGATGATTCCAAAAAACGGGCACCGGATTGCGCGCTCGCATTATGCAAACTGGAAACCATATGTAGCGCCAATAGCGCCTCGGCTGTTGCCTGATACTCAGTCGTCTGTGACTGAGTGCTGGAAAACCCACCACCAGGCCCCTGCTGTGACTTGAGCCATGCTGTAGCTGTTTCGATGGAAGCAAATGCAGAGGGTGAAGCCAGAGCAAAAACGAAGAGAAAAGGCAGCAGAAGCCTGAAGAAAAAAAACGATCCCATGTTAATCCCTTTTAAATATGTAAAACACAGAAGCGCACGCAATAGATGCTCGCGCAACGACAAGAACCTTCGATTCCAAGCGAAAAAGTGCGAAATAATACATGAGAGACCCATGCTGACCAAGAGGAAAGTAAAATATGGGTGGCGGAGCTGTCAGCTTGGTCAGGCAGGAGACAATCTCCGTTCTGCTACTCATTAGCTATTTTTGAGAGTTAAGTTTTCTTCAAAGCTAGCTCGCACTACTGATTATCAGCTGGGATCAATCCGGTAACTATCCGCAATAGGCCGGCGTCAAAAATACTAGAAAATTTGTGCATTCAAAAGGCTAATCCCTAAAGGTCGAAATGAGCATCCTCATTAATTGGAAAATGATTTATCCACAAGTGCGACATCAATTAATGGTTAAAGCCTGGAACCATTGCTTACGACCTGTCTACCAAAGAGACCTACGGAAATGTCTGCGCTTACTTGGATGCATTTCACCGAATTCGTTGGTCATTGGCGGCACAACCAAGCTGCAATATCCGATTGCATAGAAGCACCAAAAGCCAGTCAGTTATTTTTCGCGGCATCAGAGCCTCGGGGTGAACACGGTAGCTCCGCCAGTGAGGGCTTTGAGAGTTCCGCAGGTGCCCTCTCCTTTCCAGAGACTGGTCCGGAAGAATCTATCTCTTCCCGGAGTATTGTCACGCTGGAAGGAGCATCAAAACCTAGTCTCGACTGGTAGTGATCACAGTCGTTCAATCAGACAGTGATCAGTCCATCGCTGGTGTAAATATGAATTGTTTCGCCGGGGCGACGTGTCAGTAGCAGCATGGTGGCAACTCCTTTTGTAGAGATTGTTGGTGTGAATAATTTGACGAGAAGACAACGCTTTGGCTTTATGTGTTGTCGGACCTACAAGCTGAATCTTACTGCCCAACCTTTGTCTTTGCTATGCGGTGGCAATCCAGCAAATGGGATTTTTGCACCCTGGATCGGGCCACTAGAAGTGGCGGCTAGGGCCGCTGGGGGAATGGATAAAATTGAAATAGATATATTGCGCATAACTGCTCCCTGTTGAACCAAGAATTCATTGGAGATTTTGCATCGGCTCAGCCCCAAAATTCAAGCCCCCTATGATCGAATTGCTTGCAAAGTCTTTGTTCCGGCGCTAATGTAGATATTGCAAATGCCCAGTGACATCCTTCACTGACCCTTAATTTGCTGCACACGGGGCCTTCTGCAGCTAAGCGCAAGCTTGCCCTCACCTCTATCACACACCACCCATCGGGGAGACTACTCCTCCCCTACCGGGCTGGTTAGCTCCTTCGATTTATTCATTTAAATCCAGGAGCAACCATGAAAACTTCATTCAATCTTTCTGCATTCCGCACAGTTACCGCTGAGTTTGGTGAAAAAATTGCCATGACTGTTGTCGACACCCGCTGGGGTGGCGATCAACTGAAAGGCGAGGACTTAACCCTTGAGCAGTACAATGAGCGCGTGGAATTCCTGAGAGAGCATGACCACCTTTTTGGCATGAATATGGCCAGAGAGAAGTTTAAGATGTAGCTGAGTGCTTCCCTAATGTCGCTTCAAGCGATTAGGGAATCCTCCAAAGAGCCTTTACTGGAATGCGAGGACTTTTTGGTGGGTTCCCTAGTCAATCAAGTTTGGAGTGTCATCATGAGTCAGCAAACATTTGAATTAAACAGCCGTCATGTAATGAATGTGAGTTTCAATAGCACCAGCGGGATGTGCGATGTGGTCGTCAGCGAGAAGCATAGCGACCGTACTTTCATCAAATCCATGGTGTTAGAAAGGTACAATCAGTTGGTGGACTGGCTTCGAGACAATGATCATGCGTTCGCAATGATGTCTATTCGCTCGCAATTTTGATTCAGAGGCCGGAATGCCAACAATACGAAAATGCCCCTGTCGAACGAGAGGGGCTTTTTTATTCAGCGTCTGAGCGAATTGAAGTGTTCTAGAACAAACAACGAAGACATCAATACTTAGGCTACAGGCTGTGAGTTTTTACACGGAAGGCAAAACTCCAATACCTCAAGCCTAGACCAGTAGAAGTTTTCTCGCTAGCCTGACCACTCACCAGGACCATAAAACACCATCCCAGGGATTCCGCTTTTCTCAATGGCGTCTTTTACTTGCTCCGAAACGCAGATTGCACTGCAGCTTTCGGCGAGACGAAATAGATGAAAACCGCTGGCTTTCTCTTCATCAATTACGAGACTTTCAAAGTCGGTATCAAGTAGATCAGGCTCTTCATCAGGATGCATGAGTTTTGAGGCATCATAATCCGCTGCAGCGACAAGCCCTATTACATTAAACGCATGGTAATTTTTGTATACTTTGCCTGTATTTGGATTTAAGAGGTGCGCAGGAAAAATTTCTAGATTGTTCACGCCAGCCGAAGCCAGAACGCTGATCAAGTCGTTTTGCATGAGCGGAATCGCTTCAGCGTCATACATCGCCTTCAGGTTACAATCCTCGTCAAAATCCGGATCCAATTCATACTGTAACGGTGTCGGCACTGAAATTTGAAGCCTTTGCCCATCATACCAAGGCCCCCCAAGTAAATCAGGCTCCTCGGCAATTGGGTGTGCTGGGTATTCACCTTCACATTCCATCACGAAGTATTTCATCTAACTTTTTCACCTTAAGCAAACAGCGCTAATGCCGAGCGTTAAGGACACGTGCGGCAATTCGTTATCCATCCTGTAGTTGAATGACTCATCACTGAATTGGATTAATTTATCTTCCATGCATGAGCTTGCTCCTCTGTCACGGTGCCGGATTGGAGTGCCCGCCTTTTCAGATGAGTATGGACTTCTTCATTCGGCATATCTTCCGGTAGATTTAATTTTTTCAGTAGTTGCGCTCGGAAATCCGGGTCTTTAAAAAAGTGTTCGCGCTCCATGGCCATTTCATAGCTGAATCCACTCGCATCGCCGAACAAAATTTCAAAGTAACTAATCAGGCCTTGGCGACTTCCTGGATATTGTCGGTGAAATTCGCCGATAACCCTACCGACAAGCTCGACGTCGTCTACCTGTAGCTCCGTCAAAATGCCACATTCAACGTACCGCTGAAGCATAAGCTTCCTGTATTTCGGAGAGTTAAAAAACTTAACCCGGAGTCGTTTAAATCGAGCATCAAGTTTGCCCTCATCTCCAAAAAACCATTCGTATCGATTTTTGGGCTCCGTACTTGGCTTATCACCCTCGCTAAGTGCGTCAAGTTTTTTTAGAAATTCAAGCGGTGCGAGTTCAGTACCGTTCTTGAACTCAATCACATTTTCTCGCTGTTTTTCTTCCAAGCGCGCTTTTCGCTCAACTTCGGATTCCTGGAAAATCACGAACTCTGGCTCATCAAGCGCAAGTGCCCTAGCTGTGTAAGCCATGAACATGCTATCTGCTAAGCCGCCAGCCAAGCGCCGCTCCTCGTAAATGGCCTTGCTGACTATGGCGTATTCATTGGGGCTTAGCGGACGATACATATCAACTCCTCATAACCAGGGATTTAGCAGCTTGATTTGCATTTTGGCGAAATCGTTTGTATTCCGAGTAACAATTGTCATTTTATGAATGTCAGCTGTGGCTGCCATGAGCGCTTCGCGAGTACGGCATGGACCCAAGAGGCAGTACTGTGCGCTCGCTTTGGCCACCTCGCCTGACACTTCCAATAACCGATCTCTGAAGACTGGTATGACATAATCATCTATCCAAGATCGCAAGATCCCTGCTTTTCGAGAGTCCGCCTGCTCAGCTAACTGAACGCCAATTTCCAGCTCATGAAGGGCGATCACTGATAGAAACGCGTCGGAAGAATTGATCGAGTTGACCCATTGAGCGACATTAGGATGGGCCTTACCCCCGTACACCTTGCGAATCTCTGTCACTACGTTTGTATCGAGTAAATACATTACGAAAAATCCGCAGGGCGCAACAGCTCACTTGATAACGTTGAAATCTCGAGTTCAACGCTCTCGACACCAGGCATGTAGAGCAACTCTGCCAAGTTCAGGCATTCTCCAGTTAATCTCCGGTACTCCTCAGCGGTCATCAACACAAGAGAGGGTTTGCCACGGTCAGTGATGAATACCGGCCCCTTCTGGGCCGCCTTTTTGGCCCCTCCCCTATCATGATTGAATTCTCGGCTGGTGATGGTAGTAATTGTCATATACGAACCTAAAGTTGCAATGTACATACGTTACTACATTTGGAGTTACTGTCAATAGCTGTTCAACAGGAGCAAAACCGAGCTTGCGAGGAAGTCTCGTTGAGCCACCACCAATACAGGGTCACAATCATGAACTGCAGGATTGCAAGAAAAACAAAACGAACAGTAGCACTGCGAGTGCTTGGTTGAGTGGGCTTTGCATAGGGTGGCCTATGAATGTGGATGGAACCACATGTAAACGCTGAATCAGCCGAGAGCATTCGTACTGCTGCGTCAAAGTGAGCCACCGGAGGATAATATGGGTAAATCGCCAAAGGGCGACGCTACCACAGAGAGCGCCGAAACCTTCCGCACGGATTTTTGGGGGGGAGTTGTCACTTTCAAGCGCCCCGCCTAAAAGAACTTGGCGTCAACGCTGTAGCAATTTCAAAGCCGTACATTAGCAGCGACACCACTCTACAATGGTCTACCAGCGTTGCGGTGAGGTATTATCCAAACAATGGAAGATACGTTCACTTTGGTGGAGCCCTTTCTTGGTCTGACTAGCAAATACTACGTACTCAGCGGTGAGCGACACATAAGCTGGGTAAAACGACACATAAGTTGAGAATGGACGACACATATGTGAGATAATGCCACCGTATTTCCTTTAATGAGTTTTATTTAGCTGATCAGCTAGATGGTGATGAAATATATTTTCGACCGGAAGGCCCCGAAGTTAAAGCCATCATTAGTTCGAATGTACTTGGCTCAGAACAAAGTAGCGGTCAAGATCAATTTGAATAAGAGCCAGAATTTGAGAAAGATAAAGTAGTAAAACTTTATAAGGCAATTGAATCATTAAAAGACTCTCCTCTAAGTGTTTCGTTACATCTTACTGATAACGATATAATGAATCTGAGCCAAAAAAGACAATAGCAGATGAACAATATATAAACGGAGCTTAATGGAGAAGTCATCGCAGATGCTCCGTAAATCTGGAGGCCTTGGCCTCCATTTTCTTTAGAGATTAAAGTTTTGAAGAAGATAAACTTAAATAATGACAACGAAAAACTAGGGGATATTTGGCTATCTAGCTCAGAAACAAAAAAAGCACTTCGCATTAGCGACTGTGAGTTGATGCACAGAAGAGAAAGAGGAGAACTAATATACAAAAAACACGGAAATGCTTATTACTATAATTTAAATCTCACGCTTGGTGTCTAGTGCATATTAACGGCAGCGGTGGCAACTTATACTGTTTTAATAATAATTTTGCTGCTTTTAACGAAAGGTGCTTCGGTCTAATAGTCTCAATTGCCGTATGGGATGATGCTCAAGAACGAACCAACAGCAGATGAAATGCTTCACTTCTCATTGAAACCGAGGCAAATTCTAATTCAGATATAGACATAAACGCTTTAGTCATATGTACTAGCTCAGACCTGATCTGACAGTTACCGGTTTTTACGAGTGCCTGTCAGTTTAGATTTGAGCTAAATTCTTTTCAGCCCAAATCTTCTTTCCATCAAGCAAGGTTTCCATGGGTGTGCGACCGCAGCAAACCTTGCCTTGATGAGTTCTCGTATTGTTGTAGTATTTCATCCATTCGTCCAGATCCTTTTGCAATTCATCCAGCGTGACATAGAGTTTTTTGCGGAATGTCACTTGATAAAACTCCTGCAATATCGTTTTATGGAAGCGCTGACAGATACCATTGGTTTGTGGCGATTGAGCCCTGGTTTTGGTGTGGTCAATATCATTGATCGCCAGATACAGCTGATAATCATGTTGATCCATCCGACCACAATATTCTGTCCCTCTATCCGTCAGGATCCTTAACATAGGTAACTGGTGCTGACTAAAGAATGGCAGCACCTTATCGTTAAGCAGATCGGCAGAGGTGATCGGTGTCTTGGTGGTGTACAGCTTTGCGAATGCCACTTTACAGTAGGTATCTATAAACGTTTGCTGATAAATGCGGCCTACGCCTTTGAGATTACCCACATAAAACGTATCTTGCGATCCAAGGTAACCAGGGTGATGTGTTTCAATTTCGCCCGACGCCTCATCATCAACCTTTTTGCGTTCCAGTGCTGCAATCTGGCTGTCAGTCAACAGGATGCCTTCGCTAGCCACTTTCTCTTCCAATGCCTGCAATCGCTTTTTAAAGCTTTCGACACCATGCCTTAACCAGATGGAGCGAACACCGCTTCCAGAGACAAAGACACCTGTCTTGCGCAATTCATTGCTGGTGCGGTGCTGGCCGTGGGCAGGCTGCTCCAGGGCATAATCAAGAACCGCTTTCTCAATGGTGGGATCAACACGGTTCTTCACGTTCGGGGTGCGTTTACTCCGGTTAATCAGGGCATCGACGCCACCTTCCTGCGTCAACTCCTGATAGCGATAAAAGGTGTCGCGGGAGAACCCCATGACCTTACAGGCTTTGGAGACATTACCGAGTTCTTCCGCCAAATTCAGCAAACCGGCTTTGTGTTTTATGATGGGATTGTTAGTATGTAGCATGAGAGTTACCTCTGTGGTTTTGTTTCAGGATTCGACACCCATATTCAAAACCGGTAACTCTCTTCTTTCAAGCTGAAGTGTCAGATTTGGTCGCGACTAGTACAAGTCATATTCTCCCATATGCGCAACTCTCTTTCAGGATTTGAGTCCCGAGAAAAGCTTTCCGCCCACCTCATATCCTCTTCAGATAAAATTGCTTCAAAAATCATGCTGACAACTTTCACTCTGATTTGCTGGTTGGCAGTGAGAATTGAAGTTCCTATAGGGCTTGAAAGAAAATTTTTTGGATCGACGCCATAAATTTGGCCAAAACAATTATCTTGAAAAAAGTCGTTAGCTTTCTCATCATAAGTCCCATCGTCCTGATGGGGATCAAGCTTATAGACCTCTGGCTCTGGATATGAGAACTCTTCGTTAATTTTTTTACAAATATCGAATAGAAAACCAAAAGCAACATCAGGAGGGATTTTGAAAAACTCTCTTCGTGAATTTATTCGATAGGTGGCCAATAATTCATGCGCTCTTTTTTCGGCTAATGTGCAATCAGCCACTGAGATTGAGATATACACATAAAAAGGGACTGGAACACCTGTAGAGCCCGAGTACAATTCACGCGCCCGAACTATAGGTAGGTTAGTTGTTTTTCCGATTTTAACAGTAAATCCACCAAAGATTGGGCTTCGAAGAATATAAATATATCCTGATTTCATTTTACACACTTTAATCAAGCTTTTTGGAATGCTACAAGTAAAGATGTACCATTCAACCTTATATCACCGAATGTTTTCTTATCAAGAATAATAATATCGAGTTTAACGCCCCGTTCTGCCGGAAACAAATTGACTTGTTTATCAAATGATGGATTATCAGTAGAAGAAGGCAATCCATTTCTTAACTTATTCTCAAGCTGAGTTAATGTGATGTCTGGATGTAACCCTTTTTCAGATAAGAGATTCATGATAAGAATTGACAAAGAATAATTATCATCACCAAACAAGTGATACGAAAAAAAATCTTTGTTCCCTTGCTTTGTTGTGAAACAAGATAAATATAAAATACGTTCATTATCGAACGAGCATTCTTCTGCGGCCCCATTTATTAAATACTTTATCGAAGCCTTAACAGGGTAAATCATATGCCCAGTTCTGACAGCAGCTTCAAAGCGAGATAACTGGCCAAATGTTTCCGCTCTAAACTGTCTCGTTACATCTGGTCTAGCCTTGGCCACCAAACACCATTGTTCATTTATGAACAACTGAATCATCTCAGAAGCTGGTCGAGCAATCAGTCGCTTCTTTTTTACCGAAACCCACCATAAAGACTCGCCGATCACAGTAGGGATCGAGCCGTTTTTATGAGCACCATTCTTTGCACTCAAAAATTCGACCTCTATAAACAAGAGGCTTAACTGCTCTTTAATAATATTTCTACTTAAATCGCATTCCTGTGTAATATGAATTAGTCCCAACATCCCCTCTTCTATTTGAGTGGATTTGCACAATATTGCGCCAAATGGAACTATACGATTGATTTGATTATCATTTAACTGCGAAACTTCAGTAACACCCTCAGGGAATTGCAACCGTCCAATAGACTGAATTCCTGTGCAATGCTTTGAACTTTCTAATTTATGAACCGCTGCTGATGCCTCTCTTGAATAGCTCTGATATTTTTCTGCTGCTCCTGCGAATAAAACCTCGACCTCCAGGAATTTTTGGTACAACTCATCAGCCTTCTCCAAAAAATGAAGATGATGGTGGCCAACCAAATCCAATAAATGGCTACTAAAAGACTGATTTTCAGAAAATGAATTGGCATGCATTTGTTGCAAATAATTGAAATCCATATTCCACAGCGCCTCACGGGTTAACCCCCACGCTTTATCAATCTCAGACTCACATAGCAAACATAAATCCCTAAAAATTTTTGATTCATTTTTAAGCTGGCGCATATGATTTAGCACTAAACTCAAATATTCTTTTCCATCAAGCTGAAGCAATCGATCCTTTGCGATCACAAATAACCCAGAAGGTCCAATATGCGCATGCTTTCGTGCAATGTGCCTATCAACTTCTAACTGGTCGCGACTAGACATCAAAATAATAATAGGAGGTTCTTGTCCTGGGGCGGATATATCAGATATGTATTTTGCAGTGGATTCTACAGAATCAACCTCACCTTCTCGCCCCATCATTACATCCATAAAAACAAATTCATAAAGTTGCAATTCAGATGCAGGCAAAGGACGAGCTGTGAACTCAGTTAATTGGCAGTCCTCTCTGGAGAAAGTCGATTTGATTACATCAAAGATCATAGAGCTTTGCTTATGAGCATCAATCCCTTGAGTCAATTCTTCTTGAACTTCGTTACTGAATATTTCCATTGGAATTTCAGATGATAAAATCTTTTTAATGAACGCTTCCGAACCAAAATATGAAATAATTGAATCTATATCATCATTTTCAGCAATGGCTCCGCGCTGAACACAATATTCCTTAGCTGATACATAATCCACACTATTTTCATTATTAAGCTTTTGAGGCAATAGTTCGCTTAAATGAGATAAGGGGGGAACTTTTAAATCATCATCGACAATTACAACACTAGCATTCTGTATAATATCCATTTCCTACTCCGCAGGAAGCTCCAATATAAAGCAGCGTAATCTGCCATCCTCATCTTGATTGAGATCTAAATACAATTTAGCTTGATGATAACTAGCCAATTCTCTCGCAATGAAAAGCCCCAAACCTTTCCCCTTTGGACGAGTGGTGTAATAAGGTTTAAAAATTTCCTCTGCATAAGCCGGATCAACACCCGGCCCATTATCATAAAACAGTATTGTTCTTGATTTAGTATCAATGTCAACGAAGATTTTTCTTTGGCGATCAGAATCAACAACACTGACCTGCAACCAATAAAGAGAATTACTTAACAAGTTCTCCAAAATTTGAGCCACCAAACCCGTCACCATGTTTACGGTAATATCATCGTCCTTCTCAAGGCCATTTATTAGTATTCTTGCTTCTATGTTGTGCCGCTCAAATCGGCCTTGATAACCCGCAAAAACCGTTTCGATCAAACCGCGTAAATTGAATTTATCTTTTGTATTTCTGGCTGATGGACTAAGCGTGTCTATCGACTTGATGCGCTTATTAGTAACTTTCATTTGTTCTTTAATGACTTTTATTATCGACGCAGCCTCACCAGGCGCAAAACCACCGCGCTCAAGTCTTTTCAAATTATCAGCAGTCATGGATGTCAATCTTGCCAACTCATGAACCACTTTCTCTACTACCATTCCGATACTCGCCAATTCAAGTATCTCTACCCGTTGTTCAGTTGCCAGTTTCACCGCATTAGCAAATTGCCGAACATTCTCTCTTTGAAATTTTAAAACCGATCTTATTTCTTTTATTTCTGCAACATGCTCATCTGGAATTATTTTAGCTAAAACTTTTATACTTTTATCAGCTTTATCAAGTTGGCTTATAGATTCAGTAACAACATTCTCTGCCGTGACTTTCGCTATAGTTCCTTTAAATTCTTTTTCTTTAATAATTGCTATATTTGATTTTAAATCCTTTATAACAACATCCATCATTAAACGTTTAAGAAGCTGCAAAGGTGCACTTTCAATCAAATGTTCTCTATTGGCAGCATCTATAAAATTTGGATTTTTTTCCTGAGAAATAGAAATAGATCCAACCGTTTGATATCTATTAAAAGCAAACCCTTGTGACATTAAAGATTTGCTATCCATTTTCAACCAGTCGTTCTCCTGACTCCCGGTAACACCAACTCGAAAAGAATCACGATATATCGCAAACCCGCCACACCATATGTTAAGTTCTTTCTTAAACTCGTTGTAACTTTTGTCGTGACTAGTTTTTCTCCAATCACTTCTATTGAACCATAAGCAATTAATATCCAGTTGCCCCACATCAATCAAGTCTTGATGGGAGCACTCCAAACGATGCAATAAGTCTTTTAAATTTATTTCCTTGATGGTAGGGGTACTCTCTCCATACCATTTAAACTCTTGCACATATACAATGTCCCCCATTTTTTTCTTATTAGGATTTAGGGTAATTTTTGATTGAAAGTTCGCACTGTTTTTCAACCACACAGGCATTCTTTCAATTTCAAGTCCCTTACCATTAAACTGTATTTCTACAGGGAATCTCGGTTTTTTATTGTCAAACTGATCTTGCAATCTTCTTAAGTAGGAATTTACAAAGTCCGTTATTTTTTCAATCCCCCAATGAGCATACAGATCATAGATTGTTATCTCAGTACCCGACTCAGCCTTTTCTTTTTCTTTATAATCTTCATAGACAGGTATCTCAATGTTATCCAAATATTCATTTGGGTCATCAAACTTATTCCAATCAAAAAGAACTTTGCTATAAAACCCTACCCCCTCTATACCTGAGACCACTTTAGCTCTTTGTCCTAATTTCATCATAGAAAGACGACCAACTCCTTTCTCTCCTAAAAGAAGCTCTTCTTCTCCATTTTTTTTAGCCAGCCATTTGACTGGAGTTCCAACCACTAAAAAGGCGTCGCGAAGATCATCAGCCGTCATTCCACAGCCAAAATCTTTTACTTTTATAAAGTTGTATTTTCTTAAAATTGCCTTAACAGAATCATAGGCATTTGATTCATAATTAATAAAATAATTAATTATTTCATCGCATAAACTGGCCGATATTTCAGGAACGATAAATGCTCTCAAATCACTCTCATAGGTGCTCTTATCGTCAGACCAATCTTTGGACTTTTTCAAGAGCTCATTGCCAGATATATTAAATGGATACGAAACTTTAATAAGAATACGTTTTGATTTGGCATCAAACGCATTTTTTATTAATTCGTTAAGAGCCATCTCATCTGTAGTAATTAATTCTGCACCCAGTTGACGCAAAGCTCGTGCAGCAATTCGAAATCCTTTACTCATAATGAAATCTTCTATTTATGACAAATTAAACAAGCACCATTACCTTCATCGGAAAGATACAATTCATCGTTATCGTCAGATGCTATAATTGAAGGCCTTAACGGATTAACCGGTCTATTTTTTAAATGCCTTTCTTTTCGCTGAATATAATCCAGCTCTATTTGAACAATTCGTTCTGGTCGCTCCAATTCAGTTAACGACTCACCTTTAGACCAGGTAAATGGCGAACCATGATCAAGAGCTGTTTTTTCATAAGCTTTGGCTTCCTCGAAAGCTTCTGGATGTTCTCGCTTTAAACGAACCCATTCAATTTTTTGCTGGAAGAAACAAAAGGTGCACCCGCTACGAGAACGCCAGTCATAATACTTAGGCAAACCAACACCGGAAGCATCCAGTAAATCCATAACCTGCTGCTTATCAACTCCATATTCACGAAATGGCAATTTGATAATCAAACTATGATTACTGGATGAGTACCCCTCCCTATACTCTTCATCAGACCTAATAGCCACATAAGAGGTAACCACATCACCTGCTGCCAACATGGGTCGCACCCATTGCTCAAAAGGCAGAAGCTTCAATTGCCGGGTACACCATCGGACACTGGCTGATGGGAGAAAATTGCCGTATTCCCTTAACCAGTAGTCAAAATCTCTATGCGGATTGAGTCTTAAAATTGGCTTACCTAAAAAGCCTTCCAGCTTCCCAAGAAACTCATAAACCTCTGGCAACTCCTTGCCTGTATCAGTGAAGAAATACTCAATATCAATTTCAGGGTGTCGATGCCGCATGAAAACAGCTAGTGCAGCACTATCACGACCACCAGACAAACCCAACACATGACGTTCTGCCATATCAACCTCCCCTTCCATTGGATTCAACAACAGACATACCTGCCTCAGCTAACGCTGCGAGAATTACTTCAGCTTTATGTTCTTTGCCTGAAAGCTGTTGCAAAATTTTAGCGGCCAAATCTTTTACAACCGGCTTTTGCTTTTCCGATATATCGAAAATTTTGGATACAGTTTTACCTTCTTTTCCTGCACCAATAACCACCGCAAATGCTTCACGCCCTGGATTTCTACCCCTCACCGAGGCAAGAGTTTCAAGCTGCCTAAACTTTAATCCCCATTCAGCTACGGTGAGCAAAGAAGAATCAATGTCTCTGTCACTCCAGTCGCGCACTGGTTTATTCGCCGCCAAACTCAAAATTCCTTCGACGGCGAGATTGCTACCATCAAATTCAGCCAGTCTTGCAATGAATGCATCCAGTCTAAAATCTCCAGATATATTCTTCAACCCAGATGCTCGGGAGCGCAAATTTTCTAACTCATCAGAACCACAATCAATTGACTCCAATAAAGCCTTCGTTCCATCTTCAAGCATAAGGTCATATGCAGAAATTAATTCGCGAATTGGTTTTTCCAGGGCTTTGATATATTTGTTACTGTTCTCCGCGCCAAGAGTATTAGCCAAATCTACAAACAGTATTTTATGTGGATCACTCGCTCTCAATAGAGAATCACGCACTTCGATAGCGACTTTGGACAGCCTTAATGTTTTCTGTGTCCAAGCTGGTAATTCATATACAGTGGCTACCAACGCACGAGCAGCTTCTAATGGATCTGAATTTATTGTTTTATGCTTTAAGGAACCAACTATTTTAGCGATGCCTTTTAGAATAATTGTTCGCTCTTCATCAATCTCCACCCAGCCAAGCGAGAAGCGCTTAGCATCTTGCAGCAATTCATCAACCCATATGTCACTGAGCTCAGGGACAAAAACACCGTCCTTGTATATAGCCACACTTTCTTTCTGCGTCAAAACATAAAGCAATAGTAATATGGGGTGCATTCCGGCGCGCACGCCATATGGAGCCGACTCCCATGCCTTATAAATCTCCGCAACAGGCAACCGCCCGTTCTTCTTGGGGAAAAGTTTGCGAGCTGCTTTCCATAAAGGCACAAACTGTTTTGTTGCACCATTTTTCGGTAAAACGAATTGCCAATTTCCCTCATCATTTTGAGCATGAAAACCAGTGACGCGAAGAATAGATTCGTACAAACCTCGCTCAGCAGGAAAACCCTCGATGCCAAGTGCCTCTTTATCCTCGCGCTTTACCATCAAGTGCATCAGATCACGACGAGCCTTAACACTGTTTGATGATAATGAATCCCTATTCACCAACTCATTCATGATGACCGGTGCAGCATTAAAAGTTTGGCTGGCAAGGTCTGAGGCGAGCACAGAAAGCTTCAATCGCCCCCCTTTTTCAATGCCTCTACCAACCCAGGTCGCATGAACAAATGCGACCTTAAACGCTTCTTCTAAATCTGTGCTAATTGCTACAAATCGTGCCTCTACTTCCCGCCGAGCTACAGAGTCTCCTTCCAACTCAGGGCACTTGCGAACCTGCTCCAAAGATACAAGCTCAAGACCTAATTCATGGATCTGAGCAAAGTTATCTGGCAACCCAACAATAATAGGTGGCGCCATCGGATCAATAGCGTCAACAAGATTAGACATCTTTTTAATGATGCTTCTCGGCACACTGTCCTTACCAGGGGGAAATACCAAGACAAACTGCCCAAACTCTCCACCCGTAGGTACGAAAGATTCTATATGTTTCGCTAGGCTATCCATATGACACAGCGTTACACCCATCCAACGAAGCGTCCCCGTTTCATGATAGTGGCGCTTTGCAACAATTGGATGCAAATTAGCCAGCTTCTGAAGCCCAGTGAAATCAAGCCCCGGTAGAGTAGCCCTGACCTGTGCGATAGCCGCATCAATGTCGAAATCACTGCCTTCAAAGACCGACCAGGAACCCATATGCTTTCGGAAGACTGCCATTTTCCAACGGCTGAGGTCAGCCAATGCCTTCTCAAGCGCATCTGCTTTCACTGTGGGATGAAGCGAGCTAAGGATTGAACTATCTGCGACCAAACCAGAACCGTTACGAAATAAATCAATAACAGCGATATTTTTGATCAACGAAATATGAAGATCCGTTCCCCTAGCTTCCGCTCGTTCTACAGCCTCTACTGCCTGAGCCCAGCGATGACTATCTGCTGAAGCCAAAATGGCAGGCTCCAAGTTCGCACGCAAAAAATCCCAGTAATGATCAGGGCGGTAGTAAGAATATTTTTCTAATATGGTTTCATTTAAAAACGCCCGAAAACCTTTTGGCTCTACTGATGACAAAAAGCCAAATGTGCTTCGTTCATTCTGACCAAACTGACGCTTTGAGATTGGCCCCAAAAGAGTGGCCATTGCCGGATGCAGAGGCCAGCAATAATCAAGACTTTTGTAAAATTCAGAACTGATATTTTGACGACGGTGACGAATAACTTCCGCCACCGACTTAGCGATTGAAGTAGATTCTGAGTGCGGCACACTAGATTGAACAGCCTGCCCAACCAACTCAACCACCTCGTCACTTGCCGCTACAAAAGGAATATCAACGTATCTACCCTGTACTTTTGCCCAATCATCACGACTATCCAATCCCAATCGAGAGGCATATTGTTTAAACGCTTGGTGCAAAATGCCTACTACAACAAATCGACCGGAAGTTCTCGCAGCAGCCTCAGCAAGCTCCTGAAAAAAATAAACGTCATCACCACCTGAAGCCGATGCCTCAAGGAATTTCCCCATCTCGTCAATTAACAATAAAACGCCATCATAAGTTTTATCTTGAGATGCATTGACCAGCATTTCAATGAGAGAGGTTGGCGTTAACTTTCGAGCATCTATTTTTTGCTCAACACCTGTCGCAACACTAAATGCCCTGTAAATTTCTTGGACAACGCTTCCGCGCTTACCAACAACAGGAACGACCAACCACCCGCCCTTTCTTACGGGGAGGACTTCATCCATCAGAGGGAATTTATCTTTATTGATAACTACGCCCGCCTTGGATCTGATCGATTTATTTCGACCAATAGAACTTGCAAGCGTTAATGCAAGAGATGACTTGCCACCACCAAACGGGCCTGTCCATGTAAAGGCCCGCTGATTAGTCTCTTTTAATTGGAGAATCATATTCTCCAACACTTGGGTAGCAGTGCCATGGCAGATATATCCATCAAGTGCATCTGCCCTACCATAATCAATATCAATTCGAATTGACCGCTGATAATTTCGTGCGATGCTGACATGCTCAATGAGCTTGGAACCTACATTTTTACTCATAAGCCACCCGCAACATTTCTAACTCTAACGCTGAAAAATCAGATGTTTTTCGTATAACCTGTCTCAATCCCGCTGTATCGTCCCACATCAATTTTCCTTTCGTTATGGATGCCAGAGAAAACAATTTTTCCGCTACTGAGTTCTCATCCAATTTAAACACTCGACCGGGAGAGCCATCCCCATACGCAATCGATTCAAATGCCATCGTACTTTCTGCACCGGCAGTTCTCTTCCAAAAGTTGACTAATGCATAAGCAAAAATGCCATCAGACAACGTTACTTTAGGCCCACGCCGGAACGAAAAAACACCTTTCTTTTGTTCTTGCAAGAGCCCCAACTCACCCAACATTGGCTCTGCAATATCCTCTGTAGACTCTCCACCTACACGAGGCACGTAACTCTTAATGCAGGTTTCAATATCTCGCTTCAACGTGTTCGGGGACAGCTTCTGACCGCGAAGAGCAACGTACTCCTTTAAAGATTCGAGTAAATCACCATACTCAAAGCTTGGAGCAGTTATACGATTAAATAACCAAAACCATGTCGTTGCCCTGTTAGCCTCCCCGGCTAAACACCAATGGACATACCATGCAGTTGAAAAATCTTCGCCATAAGGGTCATAACCATCATCGGAGAATATTGATTGAGCGATAGGAGATATAAGGAAAGAGGTTTTGTTACCTTGCTGCTCTTCGAGTACACGGCATGCCAAAGCCCAATGCTTGATGGCTGATACCATGTTTTTACCTACACCAAAGCGAGCAATGGACTCAGCATCCGAGAATGCAGATTTGGCTACAAAACCATCAATTTGCTGATTGAAGGCTTTTTTCAGCCATGTTTGGCGTAAAGGAAAGGTTTCATGCCCAGAAAAGTGGGGATTGTAGTTGAGATCTTCAATTATTTTTTCCATGTTTTTATGCTACTGGAGGCATTCTCCAGCCTAAATTCGGCGGACTGGAGGACATCTCCAGTCCCATAACAAACATGATGGGCTAAATCATTGAAATGGGCAAGTTGGAAGACTTTATTCGCTGTTCTTCAGGGGGTGCTCAGGTAACCTGTGAAATCGGCGTCCATTCAACATATTGCTGTACCTTTTAGGCAGGGGCGATTACGGCTCGCTTCACGTTGGTTCCCATTTCACCCATTAATTGAAATCATTTTTGTAATAGTCCACGTCAATACAAGCGCGATGGCTCATTGCCTGTCAGGCATCGGCTTTTAAGGAAAATTTTTGAAGGGTAGCCTACAAAACCTGATCCGGCTGGCTTCATCAGGACGCGAATAATAGAATAAGATAGAGTCCTACTATTTTCCTAAAGGGGAAGTCATGTAGACACTGGGTCGCCGGATTATCCCCCGTTTTTGCTGAGTACCGCCATGCGGCAATATTCTCTGACTGCATCCCAGGAACCCCCAATCAGCGTAAATCCAACGTTTCACCTGCACATGGAAAATGAACTTGAAGACTAATCTGCCCGCAGATCAGGCAAAGCAAAACCAATTTCGCAGCGATGATCAAAACCTGCAAGCAGCTCAATTTCAGATTGAAGACAGCCGGAGCGAACTAGTTCATCAGCTGCAACAGCAAACCCGCATTACGAATAGCGCGCGAGCAAGACAATTGCGGGTTATGCAGTCAATGGCAACCTCCAGCCCAAAAGTGCTTCAGTTGCAAGACATCCAAAGGATGATAGGTACAAATTCGGCCGCCAAGACGTCGGTGCAGAGAGTGAAAGAAGATAAACCGCTACAACGCAACGCCCATGATTCGTTGAACCAACGGAAACAAACCGAAACCCGAACACCACAACCTAAAAATACCGGTCCGAACGATAACTTCGATAGTAACGAAACATTACAGCTCTACAAAACAGATGGTGGCAAGAGAATTTCCGAAAATAATCGTTTGCTTTGGGAGAATCCTACAACAATATATGCTAGTGAGGACAAAATTATAGAGGCAAACGCCATGAACGGCCAAGTCGAGTTCTCAAAGGGAGACTCCTATAACGGCTCCCATCTACACGAAGTAAAAGTTGAGCCAAGGGAGGCGCTGGCTGGGCAAACAGAGCAATTTGGGTTGAATGTTAACCTAGACAGGGAGCGAAATAGATTAGAGAGGGGGTTTTACCCGAATATGGTTGAAGTTGAGGAGAGAGTACAGGGCATTGTAGAAAACTCGGATGTTATAAGAAAGTTAATTGCCGGCAAGAACATGGACATGGAAGTTACCATCGGAAAGTTAAGAAGCGCTTCTGAAAAAGTCTCTGCCAGAGTGTTTGATATTTCCCAAGGCAAAAAATTTGATAATTCATTAGTGATTAATGCCGTGGCACATGAGATTTTCGAAAGTTGCGGTAATTTTTTGGAGAGTGACGCTTTACGTTATTTCACCATATACAAAAACGCGCAAGAAGCCAGCTCTGATCGAGTTTTGATGCCAAGCGATTGCAGGCTCATGGCTCAGGTTGTTTCTGGAAAAGATCTTAGCCCAGATGAGAAAAATAATTGGAGTGAATCCCCGGCGGTGAAGCCTGGGAATGTGTATGGAAAAAAAGAGAATGCCACTAAGCCAGGTGAGTGGGATTTTCATTTTGCTGCGATCATTATGGCTGATGGAGAGGACCATATCACGATGGAAAATGCTGGGGCCAAGGCGAGTGAGGGTTTTCAGAAAGCACAATATGATAAAACATGGTTCTTTAATATGTTTGGGCCTAACAAAGGGCAAACATTCGGGGATTTGTATGACCGAGATTTAGGTTACGAAACAGAAAAAGATGAGCAATGAAGAGAGAATAATTAATCGTTTGCAACTGCTATAAGATACTCGATTTTATTGATTAATGGAGGGTGTTCAAAACTCTGTGTCAACAGTTACAGTTTAATGTGGGCATCCAGTCTTCCAAGAAAATGAATTGACAGCTGCGATAACGTCAGATTCCAGTTTTGCACGGGATGCGTCCATCGCTCTGACGCATTCAACATACCGGCATACAATAGTTTGAGCAAACTATTTTCATTCGCAAAGCCACCTTAATATTAGGAGGTCCACCCAGGAGCAGTTCCGGCGGGAAATACTGACCGGCAAACTGCTTGTTATCAAAGGAGTAGTTCAAATCGCAACCGAGGGCTTAGCGTTGCCCATCGTGCATGTGGTCGCCGGGCATATTCAAAACGTAACAGAACGATTGCAAAACTTGGCTCTTAAATCGCGTGACTTTCATTAATCCGGACCCCAGCACATGCTCCAACACTATCCTATCCCTTGCGCTATCGTCGACATTGAGACCACCGGCGGCAACGTTACCTATGACAGGATTACCGAAATCGCCATCATCGAGGTTACCAAGGACGGAGTCACTGAATGGTCCACGCTGATCAATCCCCGCGTACACATTCCAAAAAGCATCCAGTCTTTGACTGGAATAACTGACGAAATGGTGGCAACTGCGCCCTACTTCGAACAGGTCGCCAAGGAAATACTACTGCGGCTGCAAGGCAAGCTTTTCATTGCACATAACGTGCGGTTTGATTACGGGTTCATCCGCAACGAATATGCTCGACTGGCTTATAGCTTCAAAGCTAAATTACTGTGTACCGTTAAACTGTCCCGCTTCCTGTACGCTGACCGGGCTGGCCACAGCCTGGAAAAAATTATCGCACGGCACCAAATCTATGTGGCCGCTCGCCACCGCGCGCTGGACGATGCCAGAGCGACTTACAAGTTCATGTCCATCGCCGAAGAAGAAAAAGGCGAGCACCAGGTTAAACAAGCAATACAACACCAATACCGCAAAGAAAGCATGCCTGCGCACTTCGACGCATGCCTGGTCGACGAGCTGCCAAATCACTCCGGAGTCTATTATTTTTGGGGAGAAAACCGCGAACTGCTTTATATCGGAAAAAGCATCAACATCCGTAAGCGCGTACTCGGCCATTTCACGGCAGACCACAAGTCATCCAGGGAAATGAAGATATGCCAGCAAACCCGCAACATCACGTTTGAAAAGACCCCTGGGGAGCTATCTGCGCTCCTTTTGGAGTCCAAAAAAGTAAAGGAGCTGCAACCTCTGTATAACCGCAGGCTCCGTCGAGTAAGCACCTTTTACAGCGTGTGCCTGGTCAAGCAGCAAGACGGTCTGCTCAACCCGAATATACTCCCAATATCGGAATTGCCCCAAGCGAACCAAAAGCGATACGGGCTGTTCCGATCTGCTAAACAAGCCAAAGAAGCGATCCAAGGAATATGCGACTCGCACGGACTCTGTTACCAAGCGTGTGGGCTGGAGCCGTTTAGTAAGCGTGCATGCTCAAGCCATCAGCTGAAAAAATGCCGGGGCTACTGCGCTGGCAAACTACCGGCCCTGCAGCACAACGTCAAACTACTGGAATCTCTCTCGTCCCTCGCGCTAACGTCATGGCCATACCCAGGCCCTGTAGCGCTAGTTGAAGGCTCAGGTAATGACTATTACCAGTACCTATTGATCGATAACTGGTGCGTATTAGCCACAGCAAACTCAATGGAAGAGCTACTGGAAAACGCCAGACGCAAGACGCAACCAGAGATCGACAAAGACATATACCGTTACCTACGGTCCGCAATCCTCACGCCATCAAAAACCATTAAAATATTCCCGCTCCAATCCATCAGGCCACTTTCACAACCGCTCGAAGCCACTGACATTGAATAAAGGATTACGCACGGATATTGCGCATCGCTGCAAGATGAAGCGAACCAGCTCAAAACGAGCTTCGCTCACGCCCGGTCTGCGCGATATAGCAACTGGAATCTTATATCCGTCATTTAGGCTGTGCGGTTGAGGTCAGTCTATCGGTACCAATCGTGTACCTCATTTCAGGGAGATTCACGAGGTAACCAATGGACCATTTTGCCTTGCGCTTAGGCGGGATTTCCGAGAGTTTTGGCCCTACGGTCGTTGCTAAAGAATATAATGGGAAAGCCAGGAAGGAATGTCGGGTGCCACTTTGTGAACCAAACCATTACGAAATGACGCGATCCATCGGTAGCGCTCACTATTGTCGTAAATGTGTGCACTTTCAAATTCCTTAATGTGTGGCTTAATGTTACCCATCGAACGCGGGTACCTACGTCGGACATCGTCAAGAGGAATGTTGTGCCCTCCCATACCAACGCGCTTAGAAACACGGTCGGCGCTTAGTTCGGCACTTTTCAGCGACACATAGATGAACACGGTGCGAAATCCAGCCTGATTGGCCATCCGAGCGTATTTTAAATACGTCGTTCCCGAAATCGTGGATTCGACCATCAGCGACTGCTGACTATCAATGTATTTTTTCACAAGCTCCAAGGTCCTTTTCCCGGCGGACAGCTGCTCCTGGTCAACCGTTGCGAAAGAGCCTGTCATGTTCCGTGCAATTGCATCCGGGTCAATCACTTCGATATTGGGAAATCGATGCTTAATAGACTGGGTAAGTGTGGACTTCCCCCCTCCGTTGGGCCCCGCAACGAGCACAAACTGTGGTCTCGACACGTTACCTCCTTATTTTGAGGTTGGTGTCGGCTTTTGATGGATTGACTTACGCTTCTCAGCAGCTTTTGCTTCACTATAGGCATCTTCGCCTAAGCGCTTCCTGCCCTCGTCGGTATCAAGCTCTCTGAGAAATTGATCCAGCTGAATATCGGCAATTGTTTTCGGCTTTTCCGCTTTACTCATGGTTTACACCTTTGGTCGTTAACACACGCTGACAGCTGCGGCGCTCAGCCATAGCCATAGCCATAGCCATAGCCATAGCCATAGCCATAGCCATCAAGTAACTATAAGACCGCATATGTTCAAAATCAATCTCTCACCGTTGATTGCTGCAACTAGCCTCCAATTGGAGTTTCAATGCATCGGCTTACGGGGCTTTGCGGTCAAGCTCGATAAGCTCCCGCTTTAAATCGCTATATAAGACGCTGAAGAAGGAGGGGGCAGCGATAGTTTGTCAGTCACCCGGCCGCTTCCCATTTGTATCGTTTACATGTCACGCTGTCTTGCCATCCACCAGAAAGCAAGTTGGTGTGATCGCAGTTTAGTCCGGCCTTGACCCTTTGTAGGCGCCTGCTGCGTAACAACACCCCCTATTGAAACTTAGATATCCGTACTTGGTGATTGATCATGGCGCAAAAACTTTTTTTGTTTGGATAATGTAAATCCGCGTTAAATGATTGATTTAGACTTGCGATGCATTTAAGCCAATTCGTACTTTATGACTGATAGAATGGCGCCCCTGATAGGATTGCCAAAAACCATGCTTAAAGATAGAGCTGCCAGATAAGGAAGTAACCGATGCCAAACGATACGTTAGTTAACTCCCGAAGCCCTGTCACTCAGAAAAGTAGTGGCACTGTAGTAACCGGCCCCGA
This sequence comes from Gammaproteobacteria bacterium, assembly GCA_021151835.1. Lineage (GTDB taxonomy): Bacteria > Pseudomonadota > Gammaproteobacteria > Pseudomonadales > Cellvibrionaceae > Cellvibrio. The sequence continues at coordinate 40,567 of JAGKWO010000016.1, read as the reverse complement.
TGTTTGCAAAACACCTACACCCGGCGGTCCCGTCCCCATCCCCTATCCAAACATTTCCAAAAGTGGCGACTTGGCAAAAGGCAGTAAGAACGTAAAAGTTAACGGTGCGCCCGTGTGCTTGGATAGCTCGGAGTTTTCTACCAGTATCGGAGATGACGCGGGTACGCTTAAAGGGATTATTTCCAACACGCACAAGGGCAAGGCACACCCCGTAACGGCTTCCTTCGATGTCAAAATTGAAGGTAAAAATGTGGTGAGAAATGCTGATCTGTTTTTGGGTAATGGTCGCAATACGCCGCCAGCACCCATCATGCAGGCGCAGGTTGCGCCCGTGATATTGCCACCTGACGAAGTGGAAAAATGCCCGTACTGCAAAAAGAAAAAACATGACCTTACCAAGAAGCCTGGCAATCACAATGGCAGTGGACAAGCCTTACGGAAAAATATCATAGCAAAACTTGAGGATCATGTGTGGTATACGGGAAGCCATTCGCTTCAAGCTCACCATCTTATTTGCAGTGAAGCAATGGACGACGACAAATGGCCCGATTGGTGCGCTGATTTTGGTTACAACATTGATTGCAAAGAAAATGGCGTGATGTTGCCTTATTTGCTGGAGTTGGCTTGTCAGCTTCATGCACCGTTACATCGCGGTGGCCACTCTGCCGGTGTGGCGGAGGGTGTCTCTTATCCCGATAAGATAAAAACTGATTTAAAGAAGATTGGCGAAAAAATAAAGGCCGGAAAATTCTGTGATAATCCAAAGGGACTGATTGATGAGCTTAACGAGTACAGCGAGTACGTTTTATCCAAAGTCAACAGTTTCAGTTGGACAATTACCGGTGATGGCCGCGATTATAAAACGGGGGGCAACGGTTGTGCAGGTGCCAAAAGCATAGAAGACAAGCCGCAAAAAGCGTGTCCGCATAACCGCCTTCACAAGCTAACTCGTAAGGGCAGTGCCGCTGTGTTGCCTCAAAAAATTGCCCCATTAGAAATAGGAAAATAAGACTATGTTACAAGCTGAATACTATGTGGTTGAGCGCGAAAATAATGATCACTACCCATTATTTTCATGGGATCAAAAAGAGAATGAATATGGACTTGGAGTGCCTGTTCAGTACACTGAACCATTAAAATTTCGATTGGGTGACCCCATCTCCCCGAAGTTTGAATGGGTGGATTATCACAAGGCACCGGAACCGATTATTTCATTTCCCTTAGCAAGAATTCTTGAGAAGCTGGATATTTACGGTATACAACTAATTCCCGCCAAGGTGCGCAACCCAAAAGATCCCTTTTCAGAGTTACACGATTACTGCTTTGTGCATGTATGGAATCGAATCTCTTGTCTGGATAAGACTCAAAGTATCATTACAACCAACAAAGCTGGCGACATAATTTGGGGTATCGAAAAGTTCGTTCTTGATGAGCAGACGCTTGGCAAATTTGAGTTAAGAAAGCGCCTTATATTTGAACTTGCTGAGAACACCTCAGTGTTGCTCATGCACCAATCCATCAAAGATGCGATTGAATCCATTAATCCTAAAGGTATTCGTTTTATTCCTGCTACGCAGTGGAATAGCGATAGCACCTTCGATTAGCGATGTTACCGCCGCTCGGTGTGGATCCTGGACGACGGCGCACGTTTCTCATATCGCCACGAGAACCCGACGTTGAGCCTGCCCGCCACTGCTCTCAAGGAGGAAGAGCATAACTACTCTGGGCGTGCCAAATTCACTCCGCATCCTTTGAATATATGCAATTACTTCGAGCATCCCGTTACTGATGCCTATACCGAGTCCTTAAACAACTTGATCAGCGTAATGAACCGTCTTGGCCGTGGATATTCGTTTGAGGCGCTGCGAGCCAAGATACTGTTTGCTGAAGGTGCACACAAAATCGGAAAGCAACGGCCAAAGTTCCAGTGCCAACAAAGCAATAGAATTTCAGGCAATACAATTGAACTGGTTACAAGCAGTAGCGAATATCTGGAAGTGCCAGAGTTTTTAAGAAGGGATTGCCGCGATGATTTCGAAGTGGCTACAAGCCAACGATCAACCGCGTATGGTAAAAACTATGGAGTGGACATATCAACACTAGCGACGACGATTGAATGCGGGCAGATATAACCCCGGATCAATCACCAAATACGGATACCCTAAATTTCTATCTCTACACTTTCCAAGAGTATAGCCATCCTGACGAGCGAACAGGAACTGAAAGGCATTAAAGCACACGTCCGATTTGCCCGGCGTCACGGTTGGCGGAGTCTCAATGAGGCGCATTAATATTTCAATTGTATGAACATAGACTCCGTGTCGTTGTTGACCAAAAAAAAGAGCGCGTAAAAGCTGTTTACTGATATCACCGCCCAGATTTTTCATTCGAAGGTCTCTTGGGCGTCTTGTGCACAGCCTTACACAACGGATCCACAGCATGAAGATGAGCGTTTTCTTGTCAACCTTTTGGATTAACGCAATAATAGAAATGGATAGGACGCCATCACACTAATGGATTTTAAATCGTTGAAGTTTATGAGAGTCAAAGCCGATCATGGAAATATGGGCAGCCGCAATATTATTTATCGCAATTGTCGGGGTTTTAGTCTTTCTCTGGAAACCATCAACAAAACCTCATTTGGCTCCAACTCTGTTTAATTGCGCTAGATGTGGTTGCCAATCGCTCCATACGGAACGAACATTAACCGCCTGGCGCCTAAAAAAAAAGCTGTATTGCAAAGAGTGTCATAAAAGATGGTTGGAATCTTACCCTGGCAAGTTACCGGGCAAACACAAGCGTAATGCAGGTTGTCTGGGATTCATCGCAATATTCGCGGTAGTTCCGTCTTGCTACTTTATCGTCCAAGCAATCTATCCAGGATAAATACCAAACTCACCAGAGCGCAGATGCCCAATTCACAATAGGGGAAACATGACTACTCTCCCTTGCTTTACTCACAACTTACCCTTTAAGGTGTGCGCTGTGCCTCCTGATAGCACCATTCGCTGAATTTCATGCCTGTGGCACTCCAACCTCGTCAGCGCTTCGATGATCTGCGGGTGCACCGGAAAATCACTAGACTGGCTAATGATACAGCCGCTTCTCTAAAGACGCCTTGGCATGGATTCGCGTAAAATATGCCCGTTAGGGTGCGCAGGCAACATATTTCAGCACTCACAGTCTCTTCGCACAAAGGTAACCTACAGTGTTTGCTTTACCAAACGAGGAAACCGCCCTGCTGGGTATTTTGATCATCATGGCTGCGGTTTGGATAACTATACTCGCCGCCTACATTAAGTTGGTGAGAAGATCCAATACCAATGATCGAGTCAAACAATCGAGGCCTCATACAACGGCCACACATGCACCTAGAAATGAGGATTGATAGAACGTTCGTCCCACCTGAGGATTGACGTTTTTGTCCACACATTGATCTAGGGGATGGACGACGTTTACTCCCGGCCAGCATAAATCCGCTGCCTCATTTGCGAAAATCAGTGCAAATATGTACAACGATTTTATTATCGTCAGGCGCGTGTCGCAAAAGCCACTCATAAATATTATTTCAGCGACTTTTAACCATTTGGCCTAAAAGTCTTTTGTTTTAAAATCGTGCTGGCCACAAGTTTCATGCATTCGCGGTACGGGCATAGTGCCCAGCCGTGTATCATCCTTAGCGGCTGCGTCATGAAAGCCTTCGAACAAGTATTACTGCATCCGCGTACTGCGCTATTGATGCTGCAAAGATTTTAACCACACCTGTTTCAAAGTCTGGGGTTGCTCCATAATTCCGATTAAGAATCATGTGACAAATCCATGGGTGAGCTTCAAGATCTTTCACGAAAACACTCGCGACAACTCTTTAACGAAAATGTACATTGCCCGTGCCTGAAACGCTGAATTCACGATACTGCGGATTTCCAAACACTCGAATGTCGCCTGACCCCGCAACGCGAGCGCGCACTTCCGATTTAATAAATACGTCCATGTCCCCTGAACCGGCGACCAGCAGGCTGGCGCGATCCGCCACCAACTCTTTTGCATTCACATCACCAGAGCCCGCGATCTCAACATCCAAATGAACCACCTGGCCAAACGCAGTAACGTCCCCGGCACCTTCGATTGCCAAGTCAAGATCGGATTGTTGCAGATCAAGCAGCGCTACATAGCCGTCGCCCTTGATCTTAATCGCCGGAGCTTCCGGAAGTGCAACACATACAAGCATATCGTCGACATCCAGGTCTCCCCCCGACGGCTCGGTGTTAACAAAGCCTTTTTCCAAGAGGTAAGCGGAATCACCGTAATCAAATCCCGTATTCATGCCATTACGCTCTACAACCAGCTTACCGTTTCTGAAGTCGGTTTTGAGTAAAGTTAACGCATCCGCAGTTTTGGCTGCCACGACTAACAGGGGCGTTTTACTCCTGCGGAATACTAAATTGATCGGACCTTTTATGATGATCGTTCGGAACGGCTCAAGTGGTCGCTCTTGCTTTGCATAATGCTGAAGGCGATCCCAGGAGAAGGCCCTCTGATAGCTAGTAAACGAGGTGCGGAACATGTCCATCGATGGCGATCCATTCAGTTAGTTGTTAGAAATGGAGGATCAGCGCTGGTTGAATCGATTCATTGTTTAGGCTGCAAGCCCCATCTCACCTCGGAAAGGCTTTGATGGTATGCACCAAGATTACCAGTCATTATCGAGCCTTACCGTTAGTCGGAAACCCACGGGGGAGTGAGTCGTGGCCCGCTGCGTGCAACGTTTATTCTGACAACTATTGAAGTAACGCTCGCTCTTGATATTAGTTCCGGTAATGGAAAAATTCCATTGACTAATTGCATGGTGAATTCACGCTTTACAGATTGAGGTCAGTGGGCTGTGTTTTCAGGATAGCCTTAGGTGAAGAACTCGCGAGATATAGCAGCGTAAACGACAAATCAAGTTACTCTTTTGGTTTGGCTCCTAAACTGACTGTCGGCCCAGGTACCTCTTAAGCTTCCAGCCGAACGTAGGTTAGCCTAGAAGCCCAGCGTTCAAACAGCGCGACAGAGAAGATTCTTTGCTTCGAGTCCTACACCTCGTGCGAAACGGGTAATTGAGTTATTACAGGAGCTGGGGCTGGGATTTGGATCGACTGAGGGACAGAGGCAAGAATGGCATTAAGCTCCTTCATATTCAGAGGCTTAGTTATGTGAAAGTCGAATCCCGCAGCTTTAGTCAATTCTTTATCGTGATTTTGCCCATACCCTGTCAAGGCGATGAGGGTCGCTGCTTCACCGAACGGGGTGGCACGTAACTGTCGAGCCAGCTCGCACCCATCCATTTCCGGGAGACCGATATCCAATATAAACAAATCGTACTGCCGAAGTGATGCCTTAGCTAACGCGGCGCTAGGTACTGCAGCCGTTGTGACTTCGTGCCCCCCCAAGACCAACAGATCCGAAAGCACTTGGGCCGCGTCCGGATTGTCATCTACCACCATAACTGCCAAGCATTTCGTTAGCCCGGACGAAAAAGACGAATCCTTAATCGTCTGGGCTACGTCGACCTCGCCCATCACACGAGGCAAAGTCACCACACAGCGACTTCCTTTCCCCAATCCTTCACTGTATACCGCAACTTTCCCATTATGCATCCTGACGAGACTATCAACCAAAGCGAGCCCCAAACCAAGACCACCTTGTGAGCGGTCAGGCGTCCGCGCGGCTTGCGTGAACAAACCAAATATGTGAGGAAGAAGTTCCTCCTCTATGCCGATCCCATTATCCACCACCGTAATCACGACGTCTTCGATACTCCCCCCGACATTGAGGGAAATTTCTCCGCCCGGTGGCGTGTACTTAGCCGCATTATTCAGAATGTTGACGACTACCTGACATAGGCGAATACGATCAGCAACAACAAACGCCGACTTAACTTCAAACGTTACGTGTAGCGTGTGATGCTTCACTTCAACAAGTGGGCGCACCTGTTCAACCGCCGCATCAACAATTTCAGCGATATTGAAGACATGTTTGTCCAACACGATGAGTCCTCTAGTTACACGAGAGACATCTAAGAGATCGTCGATGAGGCTTGTCATATGATCGACTTGTCGCGAGATGATAGCAGCGCTTGACTTCACGCGTTCGGCATCATCGCTGGCCATGTGTAACAACTGGGCTGCCGATGCTATTGGAGATAACGGGTTTCGCAACTCATGTGCGAGCATTGCTAAAAACTCGTCCTTGCGCTTCCCCGCTTCTTCGAGCGCTTGCTGGCGTAACGCTTGCTCAGTGACGTCAATCGATATGCCTCGAATGCAATAAGCCGCCCCATCATCGTCTACTAGAACGTGCCCCTTGATGTGGATCCAGATGACCGCACTGCGCTCAGCCACATGATAACGAACAAGAATATCCAAGGAAGAGCAGGTTCCCACGGCGTCCCGTACGGCATGTTCCAATCGCAAGCGATCATCGGTATGTACATTATCGAAGATACTTCTCGCGCGAGTAGATTCATTCCCCAATATGTCACCGACATTCTCTGAGTACTTCACGCCCTGAGAATCCAGATGCCACTCCCAGGCTACCATTCTGCCCGCCTTCAAACTTTCCTGCAGCCAATGCTGCACAGTTCGAAGTTCGGTTTGGGCGTTTTCTAACGTGGAAACATCTGTGTTCGTTCCGAACCATTGAGTCACTGCACCAGAGCTGTCCCTCAAAGGCTCCACTAACGTGTAAAATGGCCGAAACACACCATCCTTTCCCTTGATGGGAAAGGCCATCTCAAAAGGAACGCCGGTCGATAGTGAATGTTGCCATTCTTCCATTACGGCGGGCAGTACTGCTGGGTCGTGAACAGCCTGCCAACCCCATCCCTCCATGTCCGCAGGATCGGTCCCCGTGTACTCATACCAGCGATCGTTGTACCAGTGGATGTAACCTGTAGCATCAGCCATCCAGGCAAGTTGAGGGATGCTATTTGCTAATTGGCGCAGCTGGCGACTTTTTTCCTCCAGCTCAGCCTTGGTCCGAAGCGCTTCGGTTATGTCAGTTTGAGCAGTGACAGCACCAATAACTTTTCCGTTTTCATCTGTTATAGGCACCGAGCGCAGTAGCGAGGTCGTGCGAACACCAGGTGAGTTAAATGGCTCAATCTCCACCATAGCATCAAGGACCCGCTCTCCTGCAAGCGCACGTGCCATTGGCCATTCCCGCGCGCTAAGTCGTTGTCCATGCCTGCTCGATCCGTCAGCCCACCAGCCTTTGAAATTTTCGTAGTCTTCTACGCTTGTGGCCTCAGGGGGATTTCCCCACAACCGCCTACATTCTGCGTTCATCATACCGAGCCGGCCATTGATGTCTGCGTACGCCAACCCAACTGGGGTAACGTCAAGCATGGCATTTGCGCGACGCTCTGCTGCGACAATGGCCGCTTCGGCTTGACGTCTAGCGGTAACATCTCGAAAGTACACTGACAGGCCATCTGCACAGGGATAACAGTGACATTCGAGCCAAATGTTGAGCGGATCGGGGTAATATTCCTCGAAATGGGTAGGCATTTGCGTTTCGACCGCGCGGCGATACTCTCTCCCAAACATTAAGCTATCAGCGTGGGGAAACACGTCCCAAACGCAATTTCCTACCATGTCTTCGGCGCGAACGCCCAACATCTTTGCGCCCGTTTGGCTAAAGTAGGTGTAGTTCCAGTCGTGATCGAGCACCAAAAAACCATCAGTGATGCTATTGATGACGCGTTCAAGCATCGCGTATGCACAGCGCACCTCTTCCTCTTTTTCAACTCGCTCCGTTATGTCACGGGCGATACCTACAATACCCACCACTTCCCCATACTCATTTCGATAAGGAACTTTCCTTCCCAGCCAAATTTGACGCCCGCCGTCGGGCAGCGGAACTATCTCCTCCACTTCTTCTGCTACGCCCGTCGACATAATACGGCGATCATTTTCCATGATAGCAAGGGCCGCATCTTCACTGTCCAAGTACTCCAGATCGGTGCGCCCTAACACGTCATGCAAAGGTTTGCGCAAAAGTGCGAGAGTTCCCGAATTGGCAAAACACAGGCGACCCACACGGTCTTTGGCGAAAATAACATCCGAAGATAGTTCACTGATTAGTTGGAGGAGAGCCAGGTCATCACCAGCTAGCTGCTTGCCAGCATGATTCGGGGGCGGGTCGCTTGCAAAGATCTGTGCGGCGTGTGACACGAGCCTCTCCCGCCACGCTGTTACCTGCTCGGCAGAAACGCCGTAACGATGCGCGACTGCTTCCGCACTCTCACCGGCGGCATGCCCCGCTAGAGCAACGTCGGCGATAAATTCGGGCCCAAACGATTTATCGTTCAAAATCAGAGGATTTTGCATGGTGTTTCCTTTTCCACATCTCGCTGGTCGAGACAACCAGAGAGATATTGAATCATTAAGTATCCGAGCACCAACTACGCAAGTTGAATAATTGAAGCAGTCTAGCGTAACGCAAGAGCCCAAGGGAAACAGGATTCTCTCTTAGGGGCTCGTTTTATATATTTGTGTCGCGACTTTTGCTCTTTAAGGCCGGTAAAAGCTGGCCTGGCATCTCAGTTAACTTAGTCGTGAGGAAGGTGCGGGCCTGCGCCAACTACTTTTTCATTCTGCAGTTGCTTGGTTGTGACCGCGTCTGGCTATGCCGGTGCGGCTATCCGCACAACTAAAAAAGGCCCTTGGGGCTTATGATCAGATTTAAAAGACAATCTCAAGTTGTTAACAAGGCATTTAAGAGTGAATTTCATTCCGCGATGGACGAAACTGACCACAGGCAACGGTATCTGTAAACGGTGGCACCATGCACAAAATTTTACGCGCCACTGATAACTCCTATACCAAAAGCCTCGCGACAAAATTCATCACGGGTTCATCGGGTGACTGTTATACATTGCGTTTTGCAATAACGACTAGGAATATTATGAAGACCGGGAAAAATTATGACGTCCGCTTTTTGGACTCAGTGGAACGAGCGCATCGTCTTGGCTTATCTGTTCCAGGCATAGCTGACAACGGCCGCCGTTACATTACTCCTGATTTGATCGAAAAAATCCCGTATGCCATCGCCAGCTCAATTGGGCCGTTAACTCGGCAGCAAGTTGTCGGTCAATGTTTTTATGTCCACCGGGTCATCAAAAAACCGCTGGAAAACCTGTTTGGTACGGAGCTGTTCTTTACCATCGGATATATCGAACTGGCAGGTAAATCCATGTTTAAACATGACGAGAACACTTTACGCAACCTTCTCCGAACCGGGATAACAAACCCACAAATGAACCTTCACGCGTGGTTAACATTTCCATCGATGGAAATTATCGACTTTTCTCTAAGCGCTACGTTCCTTGATGTCAATGAGGGTCCGCAAGACTCCTATGGCATTCTGGCAAGCCATGCCGATGAGCTGAAAGGGAGCCTGCGCTACTACCCAACCCTCGTCGGCGACGACTTTCTCTACAGAATTGGAGCGATTGCGTCCGCGTTTGTGCTGTGACGCATCTCCAAAAAAAACGAACCAAGGCAGGGTCTACCATGCGCAATTCAAGCAACAAAAAATTTCAGAGGAATCTTCTGTTTGGGCAAAAATGGGAGTCTGCCGTCTCCGAATGGCTGCAAGAAAATCAAAACTTTGTTTTCAATGCGTACGAGTACACACCGATAGAGGATGGGGTTCGAAAAGCCCCTAAACTGCACATTTCTCCCTCAAGCGAGTCCTTGATTGCTCCGGATCTGCAAGTCGCAAAGGATGGCTTCACTCATTGGGTGGAGGTCAAATCCAAAAGCAATTGTGCGTACCCGTTTAGTAAACGCGGCAACTGGCATTATCGAACCACTGGGATAGATATTAAGCACTGGGATAGTTATTGGAAAGTCCAGGAGGTCGGCGGTATAGAGGTGGTAATATTTTTCGTGCACGAAGATACGCGTGAGATTCGCGCTGCGTCTCTAGACCGCTTAAACAACAGCTGCAGGCAATATATTCACAATCCGTCAAACAAAGTCTACTGGTGTTACGACGACCTGGCGCTCATCGCTGAAATCGATGAGGATGACCGCATCATTGGAATTTAAAAAATGGCCACAAAAGTGGCCATTAACTTTACGTCGTTGCAGCATTTGCCGTTTGATGTTTCCAATCTAGTGACATCAGGCGCTCTATCTGCGCGCTAACACCGTCCGACAATTCCAACCTAGGATCCCCTACCGCAATCTTCTCAAAAGCACAGAAGGCTTTGAGGAGGCAATCGTTAGAAAGGTACTGTTGGTATAGCTTTGAAAAATGGTTCGTTGCTTCGCCGACAGAATCTTTCGCTTCCCAATATTCCCACGCGCCGGTGTCAACACCCTCCCTGAGCCAATATTCATGGGGCGTTACCTCCACATAATATCGATCAAGAAACTGAGTGAATATCCGATTCATGACATAGGGAAGCACTTCCGCCTTGAAATGGTATTCAATATAAGTCTGCTTTTTGAGCAACGTGCGTAGAACTTCAAATTTTGGATACTGCACATAGCCAACCGCGTCATGATTAATCAGCGCGGAATATCGATCTTCAACACGAACCATCTCATCCAAGCTGAACCATAGATCGATAAGCTCCTGGAGCGATTCTGCTGGTTTTTCGATGGTCACACGTTCAACAGCATGATTGGCATTAACAGCTAACATTGAAACAAAATGTCTGGATACGGACATGGCTGATTCTCCATAAAAGTTAACAAGGGTTAAACCCACGGAGTACCAGCCATCGGGCGAGTAACCCGATGGGGGGAAAAAGGTCCGAAGACCTGGATAAAGTGATGGCGCACCTCGCGGTCGATCCAACTGCAGCGCCAATGTGGACCTTTTTAAAATTGAGGAGAGTCCTCAACGACACAACCAAGGTAGCTCAGGGCGGCAGGGTTTTCAACAAGAACTGCAACCATCTTGCTCGTAGGTATTTCCACGCAAACATTGGACGGTTGCGAAACTTGGCAACCGGCCAGAAAGGCGACTACGAGCGGGTGCTAATTGATCCCGTTTTGCTCACTACTGTCTGGGTTTGCTCGATTTTCCCCGCACATGCATAATCGTGCCTACCCTAGCCTCTCCGAGGCACAGCCTCCCACGGAACGGGAGGTACGCAGTGACACCCCCTTTTGCAACATTCACTGACGATGATATCCAACACACCGTTGACTGGAGGTACGCTTTTCTCGGCGCTCCGAGACGCCATAAAGAAGGGAACCGTGCAGCAATCCAGTCGACGGACGAAATAATTCCTGCGGAGTTCGGCTACCTAACAGACGAGGCAAGAAAACAATGACGTACTGGCATGAGAAAGAATTTGAGGTTAGGGATTACGAGTGCGACATGGCGGATGGTGTCAACAACGCCATTTACATGAACTACTTTGAGCACGCGCGTCACTGCATGCTCAAAGAAGCTGGGATAGATTTTGCGGAGTTAGCCCGCCGAAAAGTTGGCTTGGTGGTAAAACGAATCGAAGTGGATTTTATCCGCTCACTCGTCAGCGGCGACCAGTTTGTTATTAAAACTTCCATAAGCCGCATATCGCGGTTGCGCTTCGAATTTACTCAAGAGATCCAGAAGAATCCTGAGGGAACGATTGTTGCGCGAGCAAAACTTGTAGGAGTCCCGATTAACGCAGCTGGAAAGCCGTTCATGGAGCCAGAGCTGGAAGACAAGGTTAATCGGCTTCTAAACAAATACAATTCGGATCAGACCAGCAATGATCTCGCTCATAATTAAGCGCGCAGCACCGGAACAAACCATAGTAAAGGCGATACGATACAGCCCGATGGTAGTTACCTTTAACACTTAGCATGTTTCATCCCTAAGAATCGCACACTACCCTGAACCACCAGAATTAAGCGCCAGACTACATTACCCGTATAAAAAAGGGCCGCCTCGACACTTGTTAGGATAAAACGGCAATGAAACTTGAAACTTCAGAAGGTAATGGGGAGATGTTGGGTATCCGTAGCCAATCGCGGAACGGATATCCAAGAAAAATGGAATCGTGAATGTCTTGCGTTTCAGATGAGGATAAGTGGATCAATCCTTCGAGAGAAGGTATGCGATCACCGATTCTTTAAAATCTCTAATGCCTTAGAGTACTTCACCTTAAGACGTGCAGATGAAGCCTGAACATCGGCAGGGGTAGCCACCGTGACTTTTTTTCCAGCAATTGTCGATGTGGTTGTCTTTGGGGGATTCTTTTTCAAGTCGCTCAGAATGTCGCTCCTGCTCAAGACCAACGGACCTTACACGGTCCACCTATGTATAACGTGCATGATTATGCCGCAAATTTAGCCGAGGCTAGAGAAAAATTTAGCAGCCTCCTCACAAAAACACGACGGTTGCCTAGGGATTTGGTTTTGATGGAACCATTGGCACGCAAGTAAAACTTGTGGCAGTACGGTTAACGACGTGGGAAAACCCTTCAAGGAGCCAAGATTAAACGGCTCTCAACCAAATTTAGTCGTGACAGGCCAGCAATCATTTCGCTAGCGATTGAGCGAACAGCACCGGAACGCACACGGAGCGGCAATCCGGAACCCTGACTCCCTATAGCAACCGACCCTGCCCCACTTGCATCCTGGCTGAAACCCCCTTATCATCCACCCTCACTAACAAATTATTCACACTGAATAATATACCCAAAATCAATCACAGCGAACAACCATGAAAAACCTGACATTATCTTTTACTGGACTTCTCAATAACTTGGTCAGTCAAGCTCCGCGACCAGAACCGGTACCTACGCCGGAAAAACCAGCTAAAGTCACGACGACAATACGACTGGAGGAGCCTGTACGGGTATATTTCGAAGCTCAAGCAGCCAACCTGGGGATATCCACTCAGGAATGTATTGCATTGACGCTGCACGCTGTCATGCGCGCCTCCTACGAACCCCAAGCCGCAGAACTCGAAAGGCAAATCGACCGGTTCTTTGAACTGTTCGCCGCCCACGATATTCCGATGACCGATATTCCCACCGTCATTCAATCTGTTTCCACCCTGCAGCGTGACGATTTGCTGAATAGGTCGTCAGTGTTAAATAACCTGGATGGCCCACTCATAGACCACCTGAGTGCGTTATTTCAGGTCACCCCAGGCTGGCTGAAGGGTTTAAATGAAGCGTCTCACTTTTCCCACGCCTATCTGTACAAAAGCCCGCAGCAATTCGCGAGGTATCTCGCATACCTGAAAAATCAATTCCGCAACGTAAAAATATATCTGGTGCTCATGGAAAGCCAAGTTAAACGCGACGTTTACATGTCGTTAAAACGCGCCACTGAGGACGAGCAGCACCATGATGTTGATATTAGAATCATCATGGAACGAGATTCCGCAGGTAGCCTACCCAGAAAAACCTACGAGGTTCTGGACGAAAACCTGAATTGGAACTACCGGAATTGTCGGTACGACATCAAGGCTGTAATGAATTTTATGGAAAGGACGCGGATCTTTTTTGATGGGATAATTCTCCCGGACACTGATTATGAATCATTGTTTTCCGGGACGGCGCTCGCCGCCTCGGTGCTAAAGGGGCGTTACCGAACCTGGCATCCAGATCAGTTGGTTTGGGACGATGAAAGAAACACCGAGCGACACGAGCTTAGCTCTATCAGGCGTTATTATAACGAGTGCAAAATGGACGAGTATGAAATTGCCGTTAGACAACCTTGGCAAATCAAAGACTGGGATAAGTTTTTAGCTGGCGAGGATATTGCCAAGCTCATTCAACAAGAACCCCAAGCGGCAGAAACAAAAGACTCGTGACACGTAAAGCGAAGCAACATTCGAAATCGACGCAAAAATGCATGCCGCGTGTATGTGCAGGGCTATGTTTTCGAGCGGTGTTATCGCCCCTGCTGCGACGTCCCGTTAATGCGAAAGTGATCGAGGGCTATGCGGCCCATAATGCGACTTACTCGATCCACTACAACGAATAGGAAAAACCAAGAGATTTGATTTTATGCACAAGGCCTTGCATCCCTACCAAGAGGACCGCATAACCGTCGCACAACATATCGCAGAATTTGGTAAAAGCTTTGCGATTGATCGCGAACGAGCACGGTGCCCATTTTGTAAGCAGCAGATGTCAGTCAGGGCAAGCTCTGCACCGAATGCGATAGGCCATTTTGCGCACATGCCGAACTCTGGTTTTTGTCCTACAAAAGAAGCGTCAGGGATGCCGTACCTTGGAAAGCACCCCAAAAATCCAGACATTCACCATGCAAATCAGGTAAAACAAGAATTCGCTTTAAATTGGCAGAAGCATTTCATGAAGCTCTATGAGCTTGTGCCAGGACTTCATTATGAAGAGTTTAAAAGCGCGGTTAGGCTCGCCAATAAAGAGCGCATTTGGGAATATGCAAATTTAGAGCAATACCATCTACCTTATATTTTCGCAACACTCATGGATTATCCATCAACATCTAGCTACAAAAATAATAAGGGTGAGCATGCGCGAAAATGTTGGTTTAGATGTTGGTTTGATTCATCCGTGCAATGTTACGATGATTTATGGATTCAAAGGCGGGAACCCTTAATGCTCATCCGCGCTTGGTATCGACAGCCATTGCAAGGCAAACCAAAATTAGATGATCTTCTCGATTTCTACCCACTGTCTGTAACTGATGAATTCCTACAGTCTGAAAGACAATTGACCCCCGTAGTAATCAAATTGTTGGCTCCGTGGATTCAACAGTATTTTCCTATTCCAGGGAACGCAGAAAGAATTTGATCTGTTCCTTTAAGCCGTCTCGGTGCAGCTCTGATTTTGACATCAGAGCCTCATAAATATCGGTGTTGGTTGCGTATTCCCTGTCAGAGAACATATCAATCACCTCGGCGATATCAGCTTCCCCGCATTGCTGGAATCCGTAAAGCTGGCACATAAGCGAAGCAATGCCTAGATTGCTTAGCCATGCGCTTTCACCAAAAATTTGCTCTGCCTTAAACTGTAAAAACAGTGCCGCGTCCTTCGCTCTAACGGAGCTTTTCCCGGGGGCAAGATAAATGCGCTGATTTCCGACATCATAAAGGTGATATATACAGAAAATCTTCACGCCGTCCGCTGGTTGAGTTATTTCTGTCTCCTCTACCTCATTTGCTTTTTTACTCGCAGCCTTATCAACATCATTATATGGAATTACGTGCGGCTCCATATATTCGCGTAGTTTTTCTCTATGCAGAGTTGCATCTCGGAGAATTTCATCGCATGCATTTCCAAAAAACGCAGCCCGGTCACTATACATATCAATTATCTCATAGGGCCCACCATAGTGATGCTGAAATCCATAGAAGCTTACAAGCAAAGCGGCGACCCCTAAATTGGTGAGCTTTTTATCCGGGCCAAACCATTCTTCACACATGAATTGGCAATACATGGCAGCGCGCTTGGCATCAACATCCCCGGATACTCGCTTTAGGAATACCCGCATATCACCCATGTTATGTGCGTGAGTGATACAGACAACTTCGTTCTGGGCAGTTGACAAAGCAACCCCGTAGTCTGAATGATCCAACCTTCTTCCCCCGACTCATTAGTAATGTTAAGCGCCAACTCACCGCCATGGCCCGCTGTTCACTTTCCATTCACCCCGGATCTGCTATATAGTGGAATAACCCCATGCCGAGGATCCTGTCCATGACCACCCAAACCGCTATCGACTGGAACAAAGCCGCCCAGGTTACTGGTGTGGTACTCGTTGCTTTGGGCAAAGTCACCTGGTGGGTTGCTAAACATGTAGGGCTGATTGTGGTTGCAGTGGTCACTGCTCTCTTTAAAGTTTTCATGGCTCTCATTTCTGTTTGGGCGGCGTCCTCCGGTAACTCTCAGCCTCGTAACGAAAGCTACGATCTTAGCCGTGCAGTTGACCCTCAGAACCCTGGTCATGACATGATGGGTCGCACTGTAAATATTCATCGAAATCATATGTGACGGGCCGACCTACTTCCCTCTGGTTAATACCTTTTTAGCAGCGTCCACACCCACCCCACTCTGACTACCGACTTCATTGCTTGAACTGTTAATTGCGTTCGCAGCTAGACTTCCCGCTTTGATACCCACCACTCCTAAAAAATACGTGAATGCCAACGGCGCCAATGTATAGAGCATGAAGGTTACCCAAGTGATGGCCAGAATTTGGGTTCCCACTCCACTGGTGTTCGGCATAATGGTGTCCATCAGCATGTTCACGTTTTTGTCTGCTCCGGACCAAAGGCCCGACAACAGGAAATTATCCAGCCACGATGCCAACGCAAATAAAAATCCCCAGAAAATGATGCTGAATTGCAGCAGCGTGAGCGCCAGTAACGTCTTCAGCGAATAGGACCCCATGGTCATCAACAACGGCAGGCCCACAGTGAACAACAACAGCACAATGGCCTGAACCATGGGCGCGACCTGGCGAACCATTTCCACTTCCACAGCCTTTTTAGCGCTTCCCACCAGCAACCCGGCGCTGCCAACGAGCTGCCGCATATTTCTCATAACCTGGTCGGTGGTGGACCCGAGCATGCCGCCATAATCGCTCGCGCCGTTTGTCAGCTCGAGCTGGATATCCCCCGCCTCAGCGTTCAGTGTTGTTTTAATCAAGGCGTTATCTGCATCAGCGGTGGTCGCGAATTTATCTTCCGCCCAGAATTTCCACCATGACCCTGTGCTATCGGCTTTATCATCCGGGAGCGCATTGTTTTTAATGTAAGTCAGCAGGCGATCCCTTAATCCTCGATCACTGCTGATACTGCCCCCGGTGGCGGGATACCCTAGCCACCACTCATGACAAGTTGGGAAACCGCCCCTATCGACGCCTGGAGGCGGTTCCGGGGCCTTTACGGAGTCCCGAAGGGTGTTGTAAGGAAAGGCGGGCACTTCGGCAGTGGCACGCAGCGTGTCGTAGTACCCGGCGCGATTAATAAAGAATTCGCTCCCCGGCCAGGTGATGTCCTCGTATACCGCACCATCTCGAAATTTGGCAGGTAGCTCAGAATCGGGAATCCGTTCGCGCGCAAACTGATTTGCTGCAGGTTGCCAGCAGTCCTTATAAAAATCCGTCACCTCATCTTTAAGTGCTTTGTCCGCGATCGACAGTTTCGACAGCCCTGCCCCCATGGTCCTGAGATCAGCCTGGCATGGCAGTTCCTGCCTTGCGGCCTGCGCGATGGCATGATTGAGCTTCGTAACCAAATACCACCACAGCGGGGCCTGGGCGGTACGCCCGTCGAGCATTACGCCGAAGGTGGAGGTCGACTTATCCAATGTGCTCTTGCTATCGCCATAAGTGAGCTCACGCATCGACTTGGTAAGGCTCTTGGATGCCGTCACGCCACAGCGATACTGGGTATAGGTGGTCTTCGACGTGTGCACGTTAATTTGCGGCTGTACGGCAAACATCACGACAAACAACATGACGTAAATACGCGTCTCCAGGATGCGCATTAAACCTTTGGAATCGATTTCCATCGACGAATCTCGCGCGTCAACCAGCACATTAATGATGGTGAACGCGAATGGCACCATGACCAATCCCGTCTGGACGAGCATGGACCAAATCGAGTCATACAAAATCCAACCCAGGATGGTTGTGTAGAGTTCTATCGTGCTTCCCACAGGCATTTTTATCGTGACCTCAATTCAATAATGCGCCGATCAGATTTCGGGCTAACAGGAACTCGTACAACACGACGCCAATAATCAGAGGACGGTAGGTCGCACTGACCACGTCGCTGGGCAACTTCGGATTGAGTTTGCGAATAAAACGCCCCCAATACAGAAAGACAAATCCGTATATGCCGTAACGAATCCATATGAGCGCCGGAGAGTTTTTCCAGCGCTCCAATGCTTGCACTTGCTGCTCGTCCGTCCCGATGAGTCCAAGCCCTAACCGCACGACAATGTATATGGCCAACAACATGCACAGGAACAGCACCAGGTGTTTCACCACCCGCCTGAGTCCACTCGGTTTGTGTAAATCAATCATCGCTGATCGCTCCGTCAATCATTTGCGGCTCTTTTGCACGGGTGCGCATGTACTCCACTGCCTGGGCGTCGCGATTGCGTTGTGCGCCACGCGCCGCGATAGCCCCGGCTGCATTGGTAATGATTTTGTGGCGCACATCTGTCTCGAACAGGATGTTGTCCATTTCCGCTTGTAGTCGTTTACGCGAGTAATCTATTTCGCGTTCCGCTGATTCGCCCACGGACGTAATGTTGGGCTCCTGGGCTCCGGCATTTAGTAAGTCCCGAACGATCAGCGCTTTTTCCATCGCTCGCGCCAAGGCGATCTCGCCCGCTAATTTATTGGCGAGGATGGCTCGCTCATCGACCGGCGCGCGCTTGAGGTTTTGTATCGTCAAATCATTAACGACCACACCCATGCCAGGCACGGATAACTTATTGAGATCATCGGTGGTGATTTTGTAATTGAGGGGCTTATTCATGATCGCCTTAAGATCGGCATCCACCTTTTCGCGCTCTTTCCGGTACTGAAAACGCAGCCCCTGCCCTACTTTGGTTTTCAACTTATCGCAGTTCGCACAGGTGCGGATTTCACGCTCGCCGACAACTTCCGTTGCCCACGTGGTTGCACTCGTAGCGCTCGGGAATACCCGAGAAATATTGGGATCACCCGTGATATCACTCGCGTCCGCCGGAGCCAGTGAACCAACCGTGTGCTCGTAGCCTGCCGCAATGGTGTCGGCCACAACTTTGATTGGCGGTTGATTGAGTCCGCCCTTTTTAACGCCACCCGCGAAAGTCACACCGGCGTTACCCGCCGTGCTTTCAATAGTCTGTTCGGCGGCTACGGGATTTTTGCCATCCTTGGAGGCTTTATCCCAGGAGCTTTTACGAGTGACCGCGATCCACCCTTCGACCGGATCGCGCCCGGAGCGCAGATCCGCTTTGGCGTCGCGACAGGTTTTTAACGATAACGTGTAACTTTCCTTTGCGTCCTTAAGGCCTTTAGTCAGGGTGTCGTAAAGGCCTGGCCAGTTCTCCTGGATCTTTGATAATCCCCAGGCGCTAAACACGGCGACGGCTGCCCCCATGACATCCTCGGTGAGTCCGTACACATTGTGTTTGATATCAGAGAATGTTTCGGCGATGCCAAACCTGGGATCAAAACTACAACCGCGCAACATGCTCCACTCGGCACCTGCCGATAAATCCAGAGTTGTCTTGTTACTCTGGTTGTAGTACATCATCGGATCCCCGCCACCAATCGCGTAATACCAGGCACCGTCGCCCGTGGGACGAACAATGTCGGTGGCGCACGCTACTTGCGCAACCGATAACAAAATCCCAACGACAATTTTTTGCGTGATGTTTTTCATTGCATTAACTCTTGAAATCAATTTTGAACAAAAACACCTGGCCTTTTTTTTCGCAGCATGAGTAACGGCGCCAGAGTGCCCACAGATAACTTTCACGACTCACATGTTTGCCGTTTGCCCAGGATGCGGGTCCATTAAGCACAGAAGTGGATTTGGTCATCGAAGGAACCAGCATCTGAAATCGGTTGTCGGTTCCGCTATTTACGTTCACCGGACCAGGCTTCCAGCACCGGTTATCACAATTGCCTGTGAGCGGGACGTATACATGGGGCTGTGCACGGCGAGTCACTATGTCGGCGGCGCGATGCGCAGCAACCGCTGCATTGATCGGGTCTAGTGGATGGGCACCCCAACCACATCGCGGATACAGCGGCGCCCAGGAGCCCTCCATTAAACCAAGCCAGGAGCCGGTACCGGTTTTGAATCGTGGATAACCCAGGATCGATTGTGGGAATATTTGCTCGATGCCAGGGTCGTTCCAGGCAGGATCGTAGCTGCTCAAAAAATGCGGCATCATCGGCACCTGCAGCATGGACTTGCAAAAATAATCCGATTTTCCCAGCGCATTAAAAATGGGCAGTGCGGGATGGGTAATCACATCGACGCTTTTAAAATCGAGCGATGTTGCCTGGTCGTGTGTGCTTTCGGTTTGCCCAATTGCTCCGCTTGGATTGTCATTCCACGTGCGCGTGTCTTTCCATTCGGATTGGTAGGTGTAGCTGGACACTACCAGGTCGGGAATGAAATGCTGAAATCGTAGCGACGTTTCAACGCTGCACGAAAATAGCGAGCACTTTAGCCAGAAACAAATCCCGATCAGTTTGTAATCGAGACAGTCGACACACTCCACCGCCGATTTCACAATATCCGCTGTGGAGAAATTGCCGTCCTTTTTGCCCGTCGGTACTGTTAGCCCCTGCGCGTTCGCAACACAGCACAACCATAACGCGATAGCGATTAGCCCTTTAGTCATGGCATACCTCGTTCGCGCGATTGCATTCGCGCGACTGCATCCGCTCGCGGTAAATGATGAGCGCCTGGCGAACGTCAGTGGTTCCATAGATAACGTATCGCCCTTTGTCGAACACGATGGCAGGAACCTTTTCCAATTGATATTTCACCATGAGTTCATGCCCTTGATAGGCTTCGCTAATTTTTTCACGAAACACACGCCCACTCTCGGATGCCAGGAAGGTGTTCATGATCGCCGTGGCTTTCGCCAGGTCAGGAGGCAGCGCCGGTAAATACTGTTCTTTAACTCGCTCTGGATCGCTTAAGCGAAAATAGTTCACTTGCACACCCGGAAATTCTTCTCTTGCAACTGCATCATCAGAAAACACTTCCAGATACGGATGAGTTTGGGCAATTCCATCCGAGGAAGCCCACGCCACAATAAATAACGCTATCCTCCTATTCATAAATTTCATGAGGGATGCTCCATAGCGGCTGGTGATTTACGTCAGTGGCAACGGCATCCCCTGTCGCTAGATACAACGGACTCTTTTCGGTGCCACGAATCAGGTAATAAATGTTCCCCTTTTTAAGGTCACTCAAGTGACAAGGTACTTCACCGTCATCTTCAATGCGCATGGCGAACTCAATACTCATGGGAGGATGCCTCTTTTTGGTGGATGCCCATCAAAGTAATTGCCCCTAACACTGGGTCGATGCGATGATCGCGCAGCCGCTGATCCGGGCTCCATTGGTTGTAAGGTAAAAAATCTATGAAATATGCCTATGAACGGATTCATCCAGGAAGCGCTCTTGAATTCCGGGATATTGAGCAGGTGGTAATCGAAGCGCTCGGTAACCTCGAAAACCTTAACGAAACCACCGGAGCAGAACTGCTTGGCCGCCTTGGTGGTCGCGAATTCGTGTGTATGGACAGAGAGTGCCTCAGCCCGCTCCGCGTTACGCTTTACAGCGTGGGAGGTGCACTTCGAGCGAAATTTATGCCGACGGTCGGGCACGCGGACGGGTGCTACTTGCCCAACAAAGACGGCCTTGCAAGCGCGAAGAGCACTCGAATACCCAATGCAATTCGACCGAACAACCTTCGCCATAAAGGAATTTCTCACCTTGTGAGGCTTTATGAACGAAATCCCTATTTGAGGGCTCAAATCCCGGTGGCCATACCAGGCTGCCCATTTCAAACTCTGCGCTCTTGTGTGTGTTATATCCGAGACATGCCCAGAGGAAAGGCGCGCAATGGAGTGGTTTCGGAATACCAAATTTTTAAAGGCATCTACGGGAGCTACGAGCAAACGAACGGTAGGCTCCACTGTCAATTCGCAGAGATCATTAAAGTATCGAACCAGGATATCCCCCGTAGTGCTCGAATATTTGTCCAAGAAGGTCCACGCGTGGATATAAGAGCACACATCCGAGCATTTGAAGGCGCCATTCCCGGTAAATCCCAGCTTTACGTGTTGGGGCGCTTCCAATGCAACACGAACTCCTGGGATTGCCAAATTAATCATCCCAGCCTCCTGTGCGTTCTGCCACCCCATGAAAACTGGGACGAATTGTAAGCATCGAGGGAATCAATAAGTAGCAAGCGGACCTTGGCCCATGAATGCTGCTGAATGGCCCTCGCGGCAACCGCCACGCACGACCATGACGCCGCGAACCTCGCTGACCCATCCTCACCAATAGCGCTTGGCGTCATTAAGTCCAAGGGAACCACCAAGGCGCTGTCATGCGTCCGCGCATAACTATTTGCAAAAAGCCCGCATTCAAATTTTTCGCCGCGTGGAATGATGCAAACATCCAACACTGTCGGCAGTGGCGACGATGACGCCTCCAGACAGCGCGCAATGGACCGATTCAACCAGGACGTGAGGTTTATATCTTCAAAGACTTCAGCAGGCAGGCTATGGAATCCCAGCCGGATTGCATCCAGCCCTGCGATGTGGTGCAGTAACGCCCCCAACAGGAGCCATGCACTCCCAATGTCATCCGCATGCCAGACGCTAATACTTTGCGCGCCGGTAGGCTCTGCATTAGAGGTAGACGAGTAAAAGATCCTCCATCGAATATCCTCACAATTGTTCGCAGAATCGACAAGCCTTGCATGTACGCAGTGCTCCACCGTATCCAAATATAAGTACACCGTATCCACTCGTTCATTGATGCGGTTGAATTGCCCCGTGCAAAAATGCGCTCGGGCACGCGTTATCATTTCTTGCGTCTTTGTGGATAACACGCCCTCAGCAAAATTGACCCAGGGGTGAAACGGATGTAGGTCCGCAAATTCCAAATTAATAGCGCCGTTCTGATCCATGCTGGTCACCCCGCTCATGCCGCTTTCCGGCGACCATTGGCGATCTGCTCGCCAATCATTTCTGCCGCCTGCAGTTCGGTGATTCCGTGCTCACGCATCAATTTTCCGCGAGCCGTTTTCTCTTCTTTTTCTGATTGACCCAGGGCCAGACACAATCCGGGCGGCACAATGCGAAACAACCCCTGAACGGTATCGCTCATCATTACGCCTTCGGTGTAACGGCGGGGTGCCTTGGTGGTCGAAAGCAACATCGTGCGCTGGTCGGGCGTTAACGCTTTAAACCGTTCGATATTAGCTAGCTCCCCTTGGTCGACATAAAGGCACATCCACCACTCAAACATGGCCAACATTTTCTCGGCGTCGTCGGGGTAGTCTTTCATGTTCTGCGTTGCTTGCCACAGCCACAGGCCCATGCGGCGTCCCAGCAATTTGGAGAGCACAACCAGATAGGCAGCCAGCAATTTATCCGTCGTGATGACGTGGGCTTCGTCAGTGAGATTGATCGTCGGTCTTCCATCACGCTGCGTACGCTGCGCACGCGCAACGATTTGATTGACGATGGAGATATAGGCAACCGATAGTTTGTCTTTGTTAGAGCTACCCGAAGCGAGAATTCCCATTTCGATTCGTATGAAATCGGCATCAGGCAACTCCTCACCAGGACGATTAAACAATTCGCCCGCGAAGCCATCCACGAACAACTCCATCGCTTCAACCATTTCGGAAATTCGAGCCTTCCGCTCAGGCTTATCGTTGCGAAGTTCGTACAGAGCTTTAATCACGTCCTCAGTTAAACAGTCTTTTTTGCCGGCCAATTTGCATCGGCGCGCCGCGTTGATAATTGCTGCTTTCAACAATCCAACGTCCGACCGCGTCATGCGGGCTTCTTCAGACGATTCACCGCCTGTCACCATGAGTCGCGCAATGATGAGCATTTCCCCCAAAATATCGCGCTGGGAGTTTTCAAGCGGATCCGAATCTTTAACAGCCGCCTCCAGTTCGGCCTGCCCTTCTAATACCTCTTCGATTTTTGAATAGGTTTGCACAAGATTGCCTTGGTCATCGACTAAGTCCAATGCGGGTTTAAAAGGAGGAATGGATGGGGCCATACCGGGCCGCAGCACGATATCCACGACGGATTTGCCCCAGTCTCGAAAATATTCCGACAAAAGATTGAACGAGTTACCAGCCTCGATCACGACCCATCGTGGGTTGTGTACTGCTGTTATCAGCATTTGCAGCCACACAAGCGTCGCCGATTTGCCTGCACCCGTAGGACCAAATAAAAAAAGATGGCCGTTTTTGGTTCGGTCGCCTTGGTAAAGCGGGTCGCAGGTGAACCATTCTCCACCCCGATTAAATCCAAGAATTCCAGGGTTACCGGTGCCTACACTGCGACCATATACCGGTAGCAAATTCGCCAGGTGATGGGCGTAAATCAGCCGGTGGCGTATTTCAATTTGCGCTAGCGCTGGATCGTAGGCGCCGGGCAAAAATCGAATGTAGCGATCCAGTCGAAATTGATCGTATTCCGGGTCAATGATTTGTAAACCGTTTGCAGAGAGCTTTGTCTCAACGTTAAGGATGACATCATCCATCTCGTCGTCATCATGAGCACGCAATGCGATGCCGATGCTGTAGGGATACAACTTATTGCCCTGCGCAATCTGCGCGCGGGCATGAGCGACGTCGCTGCGTGCCTGGGTCGCTTCGGGTGTGTCTCCCCTCGCCTGGCTGGCCATACGTTCCAGATGCTTTCGCACGGCAGCCTGGGGTTTCACCACAAAATTGGTGATTACCACGGAGCCTTCCGGCAGTTCGTCGAGCAAGCAAGTTATACGCGCATTCGCACCGCTGGTTTCCTCCTCGCTCACATAGCGTTCTGCAGAGAGCTGCCCCACCTTGGGTATCTGGCTCATTTGCTCAACACTCAACACGGTGTGCGGCATGCCATCAAAGTACCAACACGCCGTGGCTTTATCGGATCTAACATCGCGCGTCATCACATCATTGGACAAATCGTATTCCGCTGTCTTCGCGTCTTCGTCATGGGCGAAGGGGTTCATGGCGAGCCAGGCTTCTGTATCGCCAGAGGTCAATTTTGGAGAGGGATTAAACCAGCGGAACAACCAATTTCTAATCGCCTCGCCGTTGAGACGTTTGCCATTGAGTCCGGCGCCTTTGAGCATTTGCTGCACCCGATCACACTGAGTGTCGAGTTCTTTCTCGGGCGTCATCCCTTTACGACGGGTACTGATGCCCGAATGCCTGCGATAAAACACGAGGTAGCATTTGCGCTTGCTGCCGCCCCAGGGGCGATCATTCCAGAGCGGATCGAGAAACAGGCCACCCTTGCGCGACATATCTTCGATATGCGGCTCCAGGATGTTGTCAAAAAAATGCTGTGAATAAGCGTCAGGTATCGCGCCCCTCTGCGCATGGACATTTGCCGCATGAGCGCGAATCGCATCAGTCAGCGTGACGAACGCCGCACTATCAAGCCAGGCATAGGTCGATACGACCCACGGGGAGTTCGCATGCTCTTCAAATGCCATGGTAATAAAGTCGCGGATTTGATTTCGTTGTTGCGCGAGAAATTCCGGTGACCTGGCTTCCGTCGGTACCGGCTGCAGCTCAAACACCGCCGCCACACTGCGACCATCCTCCAACAGCAACTTGTTGTCATCCACAATATCCAACCAAGGCAAATACCCTGCAATCGGCGAGTGGTGTTGATACGCGCGCTTCAGATCCTCAGCAGTGATTGGCTTTTCCCCAACAGGTGAGCCGCGCGTGAAGAAGTCGCGTAGGCCTTCGCCTATTTTTGCTGACAGTGTGGATAAGGGATCATTACCCATGGCTTATTCCCCTTTCCTGGATTGCTTTTTTCGAGCGATGGCAGCCGAACGCAATTGCTCGGCTTGTTGCGCTCGCTGAAAATCGTGGATTATTTTTGCTGACTCCAGTGTTTCACCTGGCAGCGCATAGGGCTGCCGCTCATACATTGAAAATCGTGTGATATAGGCTGGGATAGGCGCACCAGTAGCACCCACGGCGTGCGGACGGACATACATAAACAAATCCGGATTGGGCAGCCGTGGATAGAGATGGTCCAGTCGCGCTGGATAGGGAGGATGATCCAACTGAAGATCGGCATCATGGACCGCAGGCCGTTTCATCAATTCCGCTTTCCTAAGTTCCAGATCGTCATCACCCGAGCCAATGTAATTTTTATAAACCTCCTTCATGGTCGGCGCATTCTCATTTATGACTTTGTTCAGTGATGAGCTGCATCCAGCCACACCAATGACCAAAACACCCAGCATAAACAGACGGGACAATCGATTAATCCATGGTGTTAACACGGCGGGTTCCTCCGAATGAGTAAGCAACTTTTCTGGCATCACTGCGGTAATCAACACGCAGCTCGCGCGTGAAATGCAACATGACTTTCTGTGCGGGATCTACGTAAACCACATCAAACGTATCCCGCATACGTTTGTCATAGAAGTCCATCACGGTGGTCATCGAATTGGCGTAGGTTTGGTTGTTGACAAATGCCTCTTTGTTTCCTGTGACAGAGGTCGATCCTCCGCCAAGCGCATTCTCGTTGGTTGTCGTTTCAGCGGCGGCCTTCGCGTCAAAATAGGATTTCGCCGCACCCAGCATACCCATCGTGAACAATTGCTTGTGCGCGTCCGTGATTCGCCTACCCGGAATGCAGGGTATGCCCTGTGGATTCGCGATATAGCCGATACCCTGATTACCCTCCCCCTCGGCGAATGGCGAGGTCGCCTGTGTACCACTGGAATCGCCCCCTTGGTCGCGCTCGTACTCCATGTCTCGCACTGTGCCATCCGCAAAGGTGAAACTCGCCCCAGTGAGCGTCGCAGCAACGCAGGACAAGTTCCAATTTCCTCGCGCGATGCCTTCAATGACAATGCCTTTTAATCCGGGAACGTGAATGCCATTCGACGCGAAGTTTTCTTCGCCAAGAATAAATTTAACCGGAAAGGGATCCTGGACTTTTCCGCCGACAGGAACCGTTCCAATCAGCGCCGTCATGCCAATGGCCTCGAAGCCCGTGGCGCGCTTGGGAATGGTCCGGTAGGGCTTGATCTCAACCAACGCTTTATCGGATGCCGCTTTCACGGTGTTGGTTAGTCCCGGAGGTGCAGAGGTGCCCGCGAGACTTGATGCGCCCTGCTGCATTTTCTCGCGCACAAATTTCTCGGCGAGCTGGGCATCGGTATTTAAAAATTGCGTTTTCGTCATCGGCCGTACCGCAACGTAACCAGGCAGCGGTTTTGGACCCAGGGAATAGCCTTTGTTCTTCTTTGCGTCCCCTTCCGGTTCATCCGCCCATCCCAGATCGTAGGTCGATACTTCGTAACCGTTACCCGACGCCAAATCATCCTCATTTTTATGAAGCACGTTATTGGTTAACGCGCTGACATCTTGTTTCATTGCCTCCAGTTGCTGGGTTAATTCAGACAACGCAGGATCGTCGGCCACCGACGCCGAGTTGGGTTTACTCCCTTGGGCTTTTTCCAAACCATCCAACCGACGGTTAGTGTCTTCAATCAGCCGCAGCACACGTGCGTCCTGATCCTCGGACGCCTTGTACCGGGCCTGAACTTCTTTGAGTGTTTCGACGACGGTATCGGCATCGCCCCCTATGGAGGGCAATGCTGGCGTCGGTCCCGGTGGTTGCGGGGATACGGCCTCCGCTTGTGCTTGCGATTGCACAGGATCTGGGGCGTCGGTGTTTTTAGCTTGGGCACTCGGCGCCTCGCTGTTTTGCTTGTTTATCAGCACAACAGCCACAACCAGTGCCAATGCGGCGACCAACAGCCAGACCAACTTGTTGCTAGACATGCTACCAGCCATACCCGTCCTCCAGGATTGCCGCGTTAAACGGCACGGTGGAAATCAGATACAGGGTGGTGCGATCCTCTAGTGACCCCTGCGGACCCAGCGTCAAATGCTGGGTGGTAATGTGGGTGAAATTGCCCTGAACCAATCCAGGGTTAATGGCGATTCGCAGCGGACTCTCGTTTACAACCAACACAGCCGTAAGGTACAACCCAAATCCAGACCACGCACCGACGATCGACAGCCTGTAGCGCTCACCTTCCTGCGCGCGAACCAGCGGAAAATCCCGAGCTAGCTGCACGTCTGTTAGCGGGCTAATTGATTCATTAACAGGCACTAACCGCTGGGGCGCGTACAGTGTTTGGGACGCATACCGGGTTAGAATAATTTCCGGCGGATCATATAATTCCTGTTGCACACCGGCAGCGGATTCGTCAGCTGAGTCACTGTGTGCTGTGAGAACCCGGTTTGCATCTTCAATCACGACAGGCTCGGCACTGGCACCCGGCTGCGCAACCAGATCGATCAAATACACCGTTTGGTTATCAACGGATTGGGCAACGACACGCGCAGAATCAAACGCGGCTGTGGCCTTCCAGTAAACGATCCGTTGATTGGGGGCCAGCGATTCAAGGGATGAAGTCAGCGACGCCGGCACCTGCAGCAGCACGTCGGTTGGAAAAGTAACGCGGATCTCCTCGCCGACGGGAATAACCAGGGTGAGAGGCGTACTGTTCCAAATAATGTTCCTTTCAGCCAGCACCGCAGGCGGAACTGCAGCCCATAACACCATTAGTAAACGAATATAACTACGCATTATTGATATGACCTCGCACGTTCGCGCCGACTTTTTTCTTCGGCTTCGGTTTCAGCGCGGGTTGGATCGACCATGAACCCGTCGAGTGCCATTCCCATTTCGTTACATTTGCGATTATCCGGTACCACGCGCAGTGAGTAGCTCATTGAAGTGTCTTTAATCTTCATTCCATTAAAACGCTCTTGCAACTGCATGATCGCTGCCACACTGAAGGTGTTATTTCCCAGCGCCGACACAAACGAATCCGAGTAGGCATTTAGCTCCGATAAAAACCGGGTGCGGTCAAGTTCACCCGCGCGGGCTTTCTGCTCTTTGTTGTTAAGCAACCATTGTTCAAAGTCGGGAGTGATTAAACACTGGTAGCGCTTTATTGCTGCTTCATAGTCTTCTTTGCCGTTCGTCATCCACTCGTTCAATCCTTTCCACACGAGCAACGCAAACGCATAGGCATTTGACTTTTGCAGTTCTCCCGGCTTCAGTATTGCGCCCCTGGACAAATCGGGCGGAACGTGAATGGTTAGGTTGGTCCGCGATTCCTGAACGATGTACACCAGCACGAAAATGATGGCCGCCATGATCAAAACCACCATGCGTAGCGTCCAGATGTGTGAATCCCGTGAATGTAAAGCGTGTCGTGCGTCAGCCACGTCGTGCTCCTTTGCTGTAACGTTTTGATTGCGAAACAAATTGAATTCCACCGAGGAATAGTTGTTTCGTGACGAACAATTTTTCTTTGAGCCATGTAAGGTAGTATTTCTGGCGAATGTGCTTCAGCGCTTCCATGGTCACCCAGGAAACGCCGACGCCAATCAATAAGCCGATGATGACGCCCAACATGAAAAAGCCAATGGACAGTCCAAGCGCTGTGCCAAGCGCAAGCCCGACAATGCCCCCGGTCGAAATAGCAAATAACAATTCGGACTGCGTACAGTCGGCGTAGACAATGGGCTCTTGATTCACTGCGTCTGCCAGGCGATCTTCATAATCTGTGGGCATTACTCATCACCGCGTTTTATTTGATAAACGACAGAACCCACAGCCCAATCGCGATAACCACGATGACCATGATTACCGAGCCAAAGGTGTCAGCCACCAATGCACCCCAGCGGCCCGCCTCTTTACTTTTCTGCTCCTGCCATGACGCAAGAATTGTTTTCAAACACACAATTCCTGCCCACCCCATGACCCCCCAGATAACGAATCGTCCGCCCCATTTGAAAATGGCGATCAATATCTCGCTACCGGTGGAATCGTCATCGACGCCATCCACATCGACTTTTGGAAATGTAACCGTTTGGGCTAATACGTCGCTCGGCAGTAATACCGCACCAAGCAGTGCGAACAGCATGATGAGTCTCGCTGTAGTTGCGGCGTCGACAGCAGAGAGAAACAGGTTCCAACGCGATGTCAGCGTTGGCTGCAGGGATAATTGGTTCATTTAACACTCCGTGAATCAAGAAGACATAAGGAAAGCTACCAAGATCAGCAGCATTGCCAGTCCCCTCACCATCACCGAGAACACGTCACTACCATCATTTTTTTGCTCCTGAATCCCTTCGTTAAATTTTTTTGCTGTAATAATCATCCATGCGATTCCCGCTGCTAACAGCAGCAGGAATGCCAGGCCATCATGCAAATAGCTGATGGAACCAAAATATTCTGTAAAAACGACCTTGGCGTCTTTATTCATCGGAGCGGACACCACTGGTGAAGTGAAGAGGCTCCAGCTTTCGAGGACTGCGGGAGGGCGCATGTAAATGGGATTCCAGCGCACGCCGCATTTCGGCCAAGTCGTTCTTCAATGCCACGTAATCCAGGGTAACGCGGGCGTCGGGGTCCGCATTCGATTCCGCTTTTTTTGCCAAAACCTCTAATTGGGCTAATTCATTCGCCACTTTAATCAAGTAACGTCGCTCGGCTTCGGTGGTAGTGTCCACATTTGCGAACAGTGGAACGCTCGGAATCGCAAGGACAAAAGCCGCTAAAAATTTATTCACTGTTTGATGCCCTCGCTGTCAATTAACACGGGATAGTGGGAGATGCCGAATGCCTCGGCAATTTCGTCGACGGGAACAACCGACATCATCAATTCGGGCGCTTGAGACCGCATTCTGGCGACCGTGTCTGCGGAGCCCACATTGGTGACGATTCCCTGGGCACCGATGGACGCAAGGTGTTCCTTGTTTGCGATCAACCATTCAATCGATATAGCCTCTGGCCCAATAATAAAAATGGGTTTAACGACCGTCAGCGCATGAGCTTTGGCTTCAACGACGCCGACAGTTAATTGAGCGCGCGAAGGAAATGGCGATGGAGGCGCAACACGCGCTGGCGCGACTGGCGTCGAGGCTATTGAGCGCGCACTGATTAGCGACTCCTGGATGCGTTTGTTCGTCGGAAAATCCGTCGTCCGCCCACCAAAATCCGCGAGCACCTCAGGCTGTGCCAGCGTCCACCCTGCCAAAAAACATAAGCCAAGGACCAGTAGTGCATGAAATCTCATTAACGCGCTCCTACCCAACGTGAGCCTTTTGTTGGCGGCGAGGATGCTCCATGCTCCGGATTACCAAACGCCATGCAGCGGTCGCTGATTTTTTGGCAGCGTTTGAACACGAGCTGGCGATAGCGACGGGCAGGCCCCTCACTGTAGGGGCTGTGGTATCTTCCAACGGCCACCCACCAATCCGGATTACCCTCACGCCACGTCGACGCGTAGTGGGTTAGCAACAGTTGGGCGGCATAATGCAAGTTGTAAGTAGGGTCTAGCGCCTGCAATGGCGATTCGAACTGGGCGAGATGAGCAGGCATATAAATTTGGCCCAGTCCCACCGCAACGCGAGCAACACGCCCATGTTTTTTTGCTGCATCCAGGGCAGTGAGCAACGCATGCTCCGCGTCCTCGCGCGTAGCAAAATACAATGGTTTTTCGTCGAGGTTTAATGTCCACGGCCAGGGCAAATGTCGGCCATTTTTTGATGTACCGCTTTCCTGGATGGCAATCGAGAAAAACACCAGCGGAGGAATCCCATACTGGTCTGCAATGATGCGGTACGCCCGGGGAATTTCAGGAGCGGCCACACAAACGCTTACTGGCAACACGAACAGCAGAATTAACAGCAGCCGGTTCATGTTCATATAGCCACCACCTGGTCACCCGCTGGTGACTGACGCAGCAGCGTCGGCAATTTTTTTAATGGCAATCCAAGACCGTCAATCACAGCGGTTTTAAACAGACCATTATCATGATTGAGCGTCACCTCCTTGGTTTTGACTCGCTCCACAGGAATCCCGGCACTTTCGGCCCACGCGAAGATTGCCTCATCGGTTTTTGCGCCCACGACAAAAATGTCAGTTTTCGCCTGCGATGCCAGCAATTTGGCGATCAGCGTTTTGCAGTGTTGATCGCACTCCCCCGCTGAAACAAAGAGTCGCAATCGATCGTGGGGTCCCAGATTCGCTAGGCTAGGCTTTCGCTGAGCAATCCACTCCGCGTAGCGCTGATAAACAATCGAGCGCTCCTTGTCATAAAGGGTCTGAAATTCCACAACGGAATGTTGCCGCCAGGTATCAAGTTCCGCTTCAATGCGAGCATATTTACGCTTTTCCTCGAGGGACGTGGCGTAGTGAGCCAGAACAGCCAGAGGCGACGCATTGTGTCTCCAGGACGCCCAGGGCGACGTTTTCTTCAAATGCTCATAGCGAGTCCACTCAGCATCATCCAACTGCCAGTACTGATTCGGCTTCGCATGCACTTGGGAGTATTTGTCGAGCAGTGATTCGACCGACGTGGAAGGAATGAACACGACCGGCGCGTTGGCAGGTTGTGACACAACTTGCGCCGACACGATGGGCGATCCCAGAAGGGATACCACCGCAACAACAAGCGGCCCACTAACCCGCAACAGGCAATCGAATACCCAACCCATTACAGCGACAACTCCCTAACTACGCCCTGATACTGAAACGTGGCTGCATTACGCGACGGGTCGAGATCAATGAATGTCCAGCCACGCCATGTATCGCCGGGCTTTAACAAGTTGGACGAGTCCAGACCATCGCGCAATGCAACATAAGGAACACCAGCGACATTGCGCACCGACACCAGAACCGGCGGAATAACCGGAGCAGGCTTCGGGGTTTTCACAGACTCCTTTTTCCGAATAGCGTGTTGCGCCTGCGTCGCCTGGTGCTTTTTAATTTTCTGCTCGAGGTCCGTAGCAAATCGCTCGATCACCATCACCCGCTGGGCGATTTTGTCCTGCTCAAACGATTCGTCATGCGCTGTCGTTTGTTGTGCATTTATCAACGATTGCACACCAACCAGATCATTTTTCAATGCATCCATTTTACTTTGCAGTGCATCGATGCGCGCTGTGTGAGGATGAGGCTTTGCTTCCACAGGGATAAATAACGACATGATGGCGTCTCTCCCAATCAGAGTTATTCCCAGTGCTACCAACGCCGAGAATAGTATTGTCGCAAACGCCAAGGCCCAATTGGCCGTTGCCACGCTACCGGAATGCCGGGTCCTTTCACGGGCGGTATCGGATACCGGTTCGCCGGGTAACACAATGTCAGGTAGTTCTTGCATATTGATGCCCTGTAAACTCCACTTATAAAAACTTTTTGAATGTTTTGGCGGTGATAAATAAAACGATAGCGAGCAACGCCATGAGTGGTAAAAACATCACGGTAGGATGTATGGTGAATGGCGAGGTGAGATAAAAACCAAACCCTAGAATTAATGTTGGTTTTATCATGCGTTTTGCGCGGTGATACAACATCGCCGACTCGATTCCACCGCAGGCCTTGCGTATGTCGCGCTCAACCAGCCCGTCAACAAATGCGACCAGTCCCACCAGCACGAATCCACTCACTGCGCTCACGCAAATTGCCAGGCGCACGGCGAATATAAAAATGATGTTAATGGCCGACTCAATACCGTAGATGGCTACTTGATTGGTCCACGAGATGACACCATTAGCCAACCACGCGTTGATTTCACGCAGATGCAAAAAGGCAACAATCTTATCCGCTCCACCGACAAACATGACGGCAAGATCGGTGGGGTAAATACCGGTAATTAAATTGCGATTGAACGCACTCAGATAGCTCATTTCCAATTCGAGCATTTCACGTGAGTGCTCTGGTCCCCAATACTTCACCATGCCGATCCACTCGATAAGGATCGACACACCGATAGCGACACACGACCAACCAACGAATCGGAAGGCATTACCGATTGTAAGACCGAAAAGCCAGCCCCAAACGCCGACCTGGTGACGTGGCTGCGGACGCTCTTGTCGAGTGCTGGTCGTCATGCCACCACCTTGATATCCGCTAATTTAAACCAGTCATCATTTGCAGCATTGCTGGTGTAGGTGTCATACATCTTCGTGTACAGGAATTGCAGATTTTTTGGCAGTTCACCAGTTTGTTTGAATTGCGGGATACGCAATTTATACAGCTTTCCACCCAGCATTGCGTAGGCATGGCCCTTCGGCATCCGCGTCAAATCGCCTGGCGGTACCATCGGCACTTTTTGCGAGGTAATACGCTGTTGCGTATTGGAATTAAAATCATTCGGGCTGTCGGGATTGGTGTCGTCCGAAGTACCGGAGACTAGCGTGAGTTGATTCACCTCAACCTGCGGCAACAAGTCTGTCAGTAGTTCGGCCGTGGCAGGCTCTTTGACCCGCAACATTATCAGATTCCCCAGGTTGCCGATCACTTGTCCCGCTTTCGCATCGTCACCAAATCGTGCTTTGATATCGGAAAGCGTTTGCGTGTAGACTGTTAACTGGTATCCCGCACCGCCCGCTTTGTTGGCCATGGGAATGAATTCTTTTCCTACCAACTCATTGAATTCATCCGCGTGAATACAGATTTTGCGTTTGGTGGCGAGACCGGCCAATTCCTCGGATAGCCCCTGGTTCTGTCCAAATTTGTAAATGCCGCCCGCTGTTGAGGTGAGATCGGCGAACATAGAGCTGCTCACGGCTTGAGCCACTTCGGCGTCGGTAAGCGCGTCGAATCCGCAGTACACAATTCCGCCTGTCCGAATAATTTCGTCCCACGAAAATATGGGACGCGGATCGTCCAGGTCGTCGTAATTCGGCGAGAGCAACTCGGCCGTCGGCCCCGAGGTTAATTTTTCAAGGAGCGGGAAAAGCGACGCGACCAACTTGTCGTAAAACGTCTTTTCGTACTCAAATGTTTTGATTAGCGCATGCGCTACGGGGTCAACGATTTTGGCTTCTTTATAAATCTCTACGGCAGCCCAGGTTTTGCGATCACGCGATGCCTGTGCCTTATCGCTCGGCTTACGATCAGAATCCACAATTCGCATCAGGTCCGATTTCCAATTGTGGAATCCGGCCCGACTTAATGCACTCTCGTAACGTGAATCGTTGAAAACAAATGACAGGTATTCGAACAGCAGCGGATCAATGTCCGAACCATAGGTCAACAAGCTCTCGTAGGAGATCGGTTTGCCCAGGGCGGTGATGGCTTTTGAAATGACGTTGACATACCGCCACGCGAATTCGCGAAATGCAGCACTATTCCCTTCACCGGGCAACTGACCTGCAATGCGCGATGCAGGCTCAGTAATTCGACTGAATGACCCGACTGGGTTATAACGCGCCGAAATTTCCGGATATCCCAAGTGAAAACAATAGAATTGGTGAGCGCGTCCGGCTTTGACAGCTTCGATGTACGCACGCTTCAATAAATCCGGATCGCCTTTCGGATCAAAAATGATAACAATTTCGTTGTTGTGAATATCTTGCGTAATGAGGACTTCCGCGAGCCGTGTTTTGCCCACGCGAGTAGTACCTACGACCAATGTGTGTGCGACGCGTTCAGCCTGGCTCTCATACACGGGGACCTCACCTTCCCACAATCCCACCGCATGAACAGCCGGAATGCCTTCCACGTATGGGATTGGCGCAACAGGGTTATACCACGCCTGTGCGGAACTGGCCCATGCCATCCACGCAGTCAATGCAGACCGACGCACCATTTTTTCCAGTGTACGTGCGGCTTTGTATTGCCACCGTTGATGTCTGTATCTGTGCCAGTCGAATTCCTGACGATCAAAATCCACGCGCCGCTGCGTATGCCGCGCGGTCCATTCGAATCCCAAGCCTAAATATAAATTTTCTTTCGATACAGGAATGTCATTGCTGTCTATCGTGAAACCGGGCAGCACGTGCATTTCATATTGGTACTTCAACAACTTTCGCGCTTGCAGGAAACGCTGGCCACAGCGCGCGAATAATCCGGCCGCAATGCCGTACGTTAGTGACGGGGTGCTTAGCGCGCCCATCAAAACTGACGGTGACAGCAGCGTCAGCGTACCCGCCAGACCGTATGCTATGGCCGACATGGTTTCGTAGGCGGGGCGCAATAAATTTTCAACGGGATGATTTCTGCTCATGCGGCGAATGATAGCGATACCTTCGCATTCGTCATGCCGCAAATCGAACTCGGTCTGTGCAATTTGATTGCTGCACGTAAAAGGCAAAAACATTACAAAGCGCAACAGCCGGTTAATGGGCTTATCCATGGAAAAAGCCCGCACCTCCTCCTCGTTCAGATCGTCCGGAGGTGCGGGCGGGAAACGGCTAGGGCCAAAGGACATGCAAGGGTTAATTGCATAAAACGGAAAAAGGCCCCAAGGGTTAAAAAACGCAAACCACAAAAGGCCAAAAAAGTGATGACAGATTCCCCAACATTCGAAGCCTCCCTGCTTCACATCCTCGGACTGCTTGGCAAACAAGATTGGATGGAACCCCTCGCAACATTGGCAGACCGTTTTCGCCAGCTTCCAGAAACCGAGATCAATATTCACGCGGAATTGCTGAATATGCTGTACTCGGTGCGCGAAGTTTCCGCACAGGATTCTAGCCTCCCCGTCAGTTACCTCGTCGCCATCAAACTCTCGGCCCTGGATATCTGGTGCTGGCGATTGGTACGCGTGACCGACGGCCACCACAAATACCTGGATCCGCTGACAACACCGGAAGCCGAATTTTCTCTCCCGCTGGACGTACACCAGGCAGCGAGCGCCTTTCCTGCGCCGGATGTTGTCAAACGGTGGGCGAGAGAGCATTTACGATGAGCCGAGGACCACTGCTGCCCATCCTGAGCGCAAAAGCGCTTTTCGACCATTGCAAACTCGATAGCCAGTTGCTCGAACTGCGGGTAACGGCCGGGTTCGATGCCCCCATCTTTGATGTCCTGATCCGCGACCCCATTTTCCGATTTGCCGAACTTGTGCAGCTGGCCCCGGCGAGTGAGGCACATCACCACGCCGGTCCTGGCGGACTGCTAAAACATACGCTGGACGTGATAGCGCTAGCATTGAAAAAGCGAAAGGGTCACACCCTGCCTTTGGGCGGCTCTATTGGTGAGATCAATCAACAACGGCACCTATGGACCTACGCGGTCTTCGTCGGTTGTCTACTCCACGATATCGGAAAACTGTCCGCCAACACCCGGTTGGTCCCAATCACGCCGGAGGATGAGGCACTGTCCTGGACACCCCAGAGTGGACCCTTGACGCAGCTTCCGGATGCGTCCGGGAAACCGCGTAAACTCATAGGTTATCGCATCGAGTTTCGTAAGACGCCTTACCGCCTGCACGAGCATTTTGCCCTAATGCATTGGGAGATGATTCCGCAAAAAGGTCGTGCGTGGCTGATCGAGGCATCCCACATTATGGCCGAGCTGACGGCATGGCTCTGGGGCGACAAATACGAATGCGGATCAATTGGCCAAATCATTGAGTATGCCGACCGCGAGTCCACGGCAAGAAACTTACAAATTCCTGCCGATCACCGGTTTAGTAATGTCATTCCTGCCATAGATCGCTATCTCAAATTCATTCGCGATTGGATACGGGATGGATCCATACGCATCAACGCCAACGGCGGTATGGGCTGGGTGGATACTCACGGCCATGTGTATTTAGTGTGTCGCTCTCTCGCAGAAAAAATCATCCAGGAAACCGATTCCCTCGGCTTGAAAAACTTGCCCCAGGATCCTGTTCGCGTGTACGACATTTTGCAGGAACATGGGTATGCGCTACCGACCCAAGACGGCAAAGCTGTTTGGACCATTGGCATTCGGACGCAGGCCTACGCCCATAAATTCACCTGTCTGAAATTTGATTTGCACCGGCTAATCCCGCCCTCGCGGAGTATTGCGCCGCTCGATGGCGAGATAGTGATTCTGGATGCTGGCGATGATTTCCAGAATCCTGAGACAGCGCAAAAAGTCACTAGTCCAGACACTGAAGCAGAACTTCCAGATAAGACCCCCTCCCCCCCGAATGAGTCTATTGAACAGACCCCGAATACTGGCTTCGCTAACGCCGTAACACAGGACACTGTTATCAGTACGGAAATCCAGGAGGATGCATTTGTTAACGACCAGGACGCTGCGCAGGTTCCTGAAGTGAACATTCAGGATGCTGGGCCAACCCCGGAAACTGAGCAACAACCCACTACCGAACCCATCACACAGGAAGCTGCAGCGCCCACTTCAGGCAATGTGCAGGTGTATTCCAACCTCGATTTTGAAGCACAGGATACTGCCCAAAAATTTTTGGCATGGTTGCAGCGAGGTTTGTTGGAAAAGACCATTGTGATTAATAACCCCGCTGCCGAAGTGCATATCGTTGAAGAAGGCGTGTTTTTGCTGGCACCCGCGATTTTCAAGACATTTTTGCGCCTGCATGGAATAGCGGAAGACAAACATAAAAACCTGAGTCGCCGTTTCGCCAACCTTAGGAAGAACATCCGTGAGGGCGACCTGAATATCCACAGCTACTGGGTTAGCTCGACCAATCGAGCCACAAAGATCAATGGATGGCTCCTGCCTTTCAACGTGATCTACGAGGCCGACTACCCCATTCCAAAGCCGAACAAATTTATTAAAAAGCACCTTGGCCAAGACTCAGGCCATTCCCCCCAAAGCGAGAAAGGAGGCACAAGTCACAATCACTGAAAGACTTATTACCAAACGTTATGTTAACGCTATCACATTTTTTTGGCATCAAAAGTTGCACTTAAATTACAAAAACGTATTATTCGCGCCGGTCAATAACTGACCAAAACCAGAGGTATACGGTTTGCGTGTACGGATGTGCGTTACTCACGGAGTGAAAATCCAATGATGTTTTTAGATTTAGCTACTGAGTTTGTCGGGATGCGGTTATCGAATCCCCGAACCCAAAAACACGTCATGCAGGTTGCTCGTACGTTCGTTGAGCGGTCTGCGGTTAGCAACATCCAGGACATTAACCGCCTGGCGTTAATGCGCTACAAAGCGGAGTGCCTGAACGTCAATCGACCAGCAACCTTCAATGCCAATGTTAAATACTTGCGTATGATCGCTCGTTACGGTGTTGAGGTAGGCTACCTATCGGAAAACCCCTTCAATGAGTTGAAACGGGTACCGGTTGGTGAAATCCCTCATAAAACCCTCGACCTGGAGGAAATTGCCCGTCTGGACTCGCATCTCTCCCGGCAGGATAGTCCCGAGCAGACGGGGTGGTTTTGGACGTCGGTGATACGAACCTTCTACTACACTGGCATGAGGAGGCGACAATTGATCAACCTGACTCTGGGCGACCTAGATTTTGAATCCAGTATTATTCGGTTGAGTTACCAGGGATCCAAGACCAAGCGGGAGTGGTTTATACCCATGCATCCCGAGCTTCGAACCACACTGCAGGAATTAATTAAACGCACGGAAGACGGACGTGGTCGCCGACTGCAACGGCACGATTATGTGTTTCGACCGTTCGATCTGTTTCCACGCTATACAGCAGACAAACAGGGACGGATGAAACCGGAGACAATCACGGGGTATTTCAAGCGCTTACGTGCTAAGACAGATATTGTTGTAGGTGCACATCGGTTCCGGCATACGCTCGCGACCGAGCTATGCAACCCGGAGGGCGACTCGGAACCAGACCTGTTCGCGGTGCAGCAACTGTTGGGGCATAGCGATTTAAAAACGACTCGACTGTACGCGCGAACGAAGCTGTCGCGGCTCCACCATGTGGTATCGCGCATCGCACCGCTCGATCAGCGACGTCAGTCGTAGGGAGAGATACAAATTGCACAGCGCTTGACAATTTAAAAGGGAATGAAGGAGACTGTTTACGGGTTATCCCTGTAGAGCAGCAGATAACTCTGTTTTTTGTGGCAAACTGGAGGCTAGAGGCCTCGGGTTTCTTCGATTTAAAATCACTTTCATTGTGCAGCACTTTTAGTCAACAGTGCTGAAAGAATCCGGTACGACTGTGTTGATGAACTCACTCAACCCAATCGTACCGGTTAATTTGGTCGGAACGGCGGGATTTGAACCCACGACCCCCACACCCCCAGTATGGTGCGCTACCTGGCTGCGCTACGCTCCGATATTTGACATCTACAAGACTGCTATTTCGGACTGCAGACCTTGTGGAGGCCGGCATGATACCCGATTTTTTTTTCATTGCAATCAAAGAATTAACATTTAACCGGCCCAGGTCAACCTGAGGCCAATCTGAACAAACAGACAACAAACCAAGGGTTATTTAATTTTGAGCAGGTCCAGCAAATCCTCAAGGTCGTCAATCATGCGCACCACCAATTGGTTCAATTGGCCGGAATCTGCCGGGTTAGCCTCGTTGGCCATTTGCAAGCGGGCGCCGCCGATGGTAAAGCCTTGATCGTACAGCAGACTGCGGATTTGGCGAATGGTTAACACATCCTGGCGCTGGTAGTAGCGGCGATTTCCTCGACGCTTTACCGGCTTTAACTGAGGGAATTCTTGCTCCCAATAGCGTAAGACGTGCGGCTTAACTGCGCATAGCTCGCTAACTTCACCGATGGTGAAATAACGTTTTCCGGGAATTACGGGAAGTTCGTCGTTATGACTCGGTTCCAACATACGCTTCTACTCGTGCCTTAAGTTTTTGTCCTGGACGGAAGGTAACCACGCGACGGGCACTGATCGGAATTTCTTCCCCCGTTTTAGGGTTCCGGCCCGGCCGCTGGCTTTTGTCCCGCAACTCAAAGTTACCAAAACCAGACAATTTCACTTGTTCGTTATTTTCCAAAGCATGGCGGATCTCTTCAAAGAAGAGTTCCACCAGCTCTTTCGCTTCACGTTTATTGAGGCCAAGATCCTCATAAAGTTTCTCGGCCAAGTCT
>JAGKWO010000062.1 GCA_021151835.1 Gammaproteobacteria bacterium | reverse complement strand
CAAGGAGATCATGGAAGCGGCACGGTAAAAATTTGCCTCGCGGTATTGTGGGTAATCGTAATCCACACCCCAATCCGCCATGTGATAATCTTCCGTGCCAACCAGGTTCCACATAAACGCCACTAACTGTTCACCGGCGTAAAATAAAATAGCTTCGCTATTATCCTGCAAGCGCAGGCCCGCTTCATAAAAGAAAGCTTCATCCAACTGTTCGCGATTGTAGTCATCGGAGGATGCGTTGACGTTGCGCCATAAGTTGGCCATTTCCTTCGCCAGATGTTTGTAATCAGACGTTATTTCAACGCGTATACCAAAATCTTCCTCAATTTTGAGTGCGGTTTTCAACTTATACCTGTCTTTGCTATTCAAGCTTTCCAGATAGGATTCGATAGAATCCCAACGAATATTAATGACCGCATTGGTGAAACCCGCCGACGGCGTGTAGCCCAAAGGTGTCAGGATTTTTTCGTACAGGTGATATTGATCCAGGGGTACATCACGAAACACCAGCAAATCCAGGTCTTTTTCGGTAGCAATGGTTTGCAGTTGGTTATGGATGAGCGGAATCACTTGCTCCAGGTGCTGCGAGTCATTCACGGCTATGCCGTCACCGTTCATGGCGAACAAGCCACACTCTGCCATGGAGAGATGCAAATAGTTGGGAAACCAATTTTTTATCAAACGTCGCGCATGGGGTGAAAGGTTTTTATCCAGAGAGGCGAAATCCATGGATACTTCATACAGGTTGGCTTTACCTATCCATTGGTCACCCTGCGCGAACGCCAAGTAATGGCAGCGCAGGTTATTGACGCGCGATAACTCGAACGTTTGCAACAGGTTGTGCCTTAACCCGGTGGTGCGCGGTACTACGGCATCCCATTGTTCGGCGGGAACATCCAGGATGGTATTAAAGTGTATGCTGCGGGTTTTGTTCGCAATTGAGTCTAAAACTTCCATTACAAATGCCTCGTATGGTTGAGAGAAGTCAAATTCCTTCGATATGTTTTATGTCAGCTGGATTTTTATTGTTTGCGCCTGGCTTATTGCGCCAGGTCGGATTTCGGGTAGTGGCGGCGCAGGAAAATAAACCAGGAACACCAGAGCACCAATGAAATTCCAATCGCGGTGAGAATGGCTGGCGTAGGATTGCTCAGGCTGCTTTTGGAACCTGCAAACGCAGCGATAAATGCGTAGGGCAGGGTTGATATGCTGAAATAAGCAAAAAATTTGAAGAACGACATTTTGTTAGCTCCCGCCAGGCAGCAAACCACTTCCGGCAAAATTGGCATTGCACGGCACATCAGGATGACACTGGTGCCGTGCTCGGAAAAAATATCGCGCATATGTGCCAACTGTTTCGGATCCTTATAGATTTTTATCAGCAGTTTTGGCCCAAACATCCAGCTGATCCAGTAACCAATCACGCCGGCGAGGAACATGCCAGTGGTGGCAGCCAGGGCGCCCGTTGTCCAGCCCAGGAAGTAGCCCGATAGAATGCACACCGTCAGGGTGGGAACGGCAATAAATAAGTCGGCAAAGAGCAAGACAATCACCACCATCGCCACATACACAGGATTAATTTCCGATGCCAGTGACAGCCAGTGTTTTATATCGTCAACCGTCAATGCGCCTGTCGCTTTGATCACAATAAAAGTGGATGCAAACAGGGTGGCAAGGACAAGCGCAATGGTAATTAATTGTTTCATAGGGGGTTGCTCCTTAACCGGCCTTCATAATTTTGGCCATTAATGTGGGACTCAAGCGTGATACCAGGGGAATTAATTTGGCCTTACCGACGTAGATCTCCTCGTCATCATTTTCAATGCCATCGATGATCGAGCCTGCAGCATGTTCCGGCGAAATTTTTCCTTTTCCCCTTCCTTGGGTCATGGGTGTGTCAACCAATGGCATGATGGCTTCGAATACCTTGATGTTGGTGTCTTCTAATTGATAGCGGAAACTCTTGGTAAAATTGCGTAGCCCGGCTTTGGTTGCACAATAAACCGCCGAATTTTTTTTGGGGTACAGCCCCAGTCCCGAGGTTACATTCACAATAGCGGCAGGCGTTTTCAGGTTCAGAAGTGGCCCGAGCATGAGGGCGCTTATCCAAATTGGGGCGGTCAGGTTGACGGTGATCTCATTTTCAATGCTATCGAAATTGAAATCCTTATCGAGGAAAGTTGGGGTTTCCTGAATGCCAGCATTGTTAATCACAACAGAAATGTCAGGGTGCGCGTTAATGATTTCGCTGAGTGTCTTTTCCACATCCATCTTGCATGCAAGGGAGCATTTGTAAGTATGCACATTGGGAAATTGGCTTTTTAATTTTTCCAAATGGACGGGGTTACGGGCGATGACAATGATGGCTTTGTTGGTTGCTGCCAATTTTTTTACCAAGGCATAACCGATGCCTGAAGTGCCACCGGTAATGAGTAAAGTTTTGTCCTGTAATTTCATATATCCATGTGATCCTGTGTGAGTTTTAATTAATGCGTGTATTCTAAGGTGACAAAAAATCATAATTCATTAACCTCGGTTAATTTACCGGTTAGAATCAGTGCCAATCAGGACAGGTAAGCTTGTCGCCTAAATTTTTACGTCAAAGTAAATTCGAATTGCGTCATGTTTTTTTAATGCGCGTGAGGAAGGGTTTCGTAGTTAACGGGAGTTATTTTTTGAACGAGCAATTAAAACAATTAGGTAGTGTTCGCCATTTTCCCAAAGGGACATTTTTATTCAGGCAGGGAGAGAGCGCAGGTAATTTATTCTTTATCCAGCAGGGTTTGGTGAAAGCCTACTATGAAACCTTGGATGGAAAAGAATTCATTAAATCTTTTTTAACCGATGGCGAGTTTATAGCCAGCATGCAAGCCATTGTTGCAGGTAACCCCAGTTCATTTACTGTGCTCAGCCTGGAGGACTCTTCGGTGATC
Organism: Gammaproteobacteria bacterium; assembly: GCA_021151835.1. Lineage (GTDB taxonomy): Bacteria > Pseudomonadota > Gammaproteobacteria > Pseudomonadales > Cellvibrionaceae > Cellvibrio. Next base: position 17,952 of record JAGKWO010000062.1, on the reverse strand, counting down.
GTCGTGCCCAAGCAAGCGGTGTTGAGCCTGGTTGCCGATAACCCGGAAATGACCTTGGTGTTAAATTCCATGCTATTAAAATTGGCGATGAAAAAAGAGCGGCGCGAATATGAGTTGCTATGCATGTCGCCGGAAGAGCGCTATTTAATATTTTGCGAGCGTGAGGCGGACCTGGTAGGCCGGTTATCACAAAACGAGTACAATGCGCGCCTCTCTTTTGTCATTACCCATGCCGAGGCTCTTCCCACTATGTTAATCCTGCGTGGCGCTCCCGCTCTTTCCAGTTTTCGCACCCAAAAACTCCTTTCCAGCCTGCAACAACGTGTCCCTGCTGTAACCGGCATAAGTTCAGAATTTGTCCATTTTGCCAATCTTTCTTCCCCATTGAGCGAAACCCAGGGGCAAGTGCTCAAGCAGTTGTTGACCTACGGCCCCAGGGTTGAGAAAGAAGCCAGCCACGAGGGGGAATTATTCCTGGTGGTTCCGCGCTTGGGCACCATTTCCCCCTGGGCCTCCAAAGCCACGGATATTGCGCGCAACACCGGCCTGGAGAGCGTGAAACGTATCGAACGCGGTATTGCCTACTACGTGACCGGCGCGTCAGCCGCAGACCGCAGCGCCATTGCCGCTTTGCTGCATGACCGCATGGTGGAAACGGTGTTTGATAGCCTGGAAGCGGCGGAGCATCTGTTTACCCAACAACAACCGGCGGCACAGACCTCGGTGGATATCCTGGGGGGCGGCCGCGCAGCCCTGGTTGATGCCAACAAATCCCTGGGGTTGGCCTTGGCCGAGGACGAGATTGATTACCTGGTTGAAAGTTTCACCGCCCTTGGGCGCAACCCCATCGACGTAGAGTTGATGATGTTTGCCCAGGCCAACTCGGAGCACTGCCGCCATAAAATCTTCAACGCCTCATGGACTATCGATGGCGAAGATCAGCAGCGCAGCCTGTTCAAAATGATCAAAAATACCAACGAAGTGGGCGGCGAAGACGTGCTATCTGCCTATGCCGATAACGCCGCCGTAGTCGTTGGTCACGAAGCAGGGCGGTTTTATCCAAACCCCGAAACCAAAGCTTACGAGTACACCCAGCAGCCAATCCATATGCTGATGAAAGTGGAAACCCATAACCACCCGACGGCGATCTCGCCTTTCTCTGGCGCGGGTACCGGGGCTGGTGGAGAGATCCGTGACGAGGGCGCGGTAGGTCGCGGCTCCAAACCCAAAGTGGGCTTGACCGGGTTTACCGTTTCCAATCTGCAGATTCCCGGTTTTGAACAGCCATGGGAAGAGAATTACGGCAAGCCCAACCGTATCGTCAACGCGCTCGACATCATGCTCGAAGGCCCCATCGGCGGCGCGGCGTTTAACAACGAATTTGGTCGTCCGAACATTTGCGGTTACTTCCGTACCTTTGAAGAAAACTTCGACGGCGAGCGTCGCGGTTATCACAAGCCAATCATGCTGGCCGGTGGTTACGGCAACATCAAAACCGAACACATTGAGAAGCCACCCTTTGGTGCTGGCACCAAGTTGGTAGTATTGGGTGGCCCGGCGATGCTGATTGGTCTGGGCGGCGGTGCAGCGTCTTCGATGACTTCCGGTTCTTCCTCCGAAGATCTGGATTTCGCCTCGGTACAGCGTCAAAACCCGGAAATGGAACGGCGCTGCCAGGAAGTGATCGATGCCTGCTGGCAGTTGGGCGATAAAAACCCCATCGCCTTTATTCACGATGTAGGTGCGGGTGGCCTGTCGAACGCTTTCCCGGAATTGGTAAAAGACGGCGGTACCGGCGGCAAATTCGAATTGCGCAATGTGCCTAACGACGAGCCGAGCATGAGCCCCTTGGCGATTTGGTGTAACGAATCCCAAGAGCGCTATGTATTAGCAATCGCACCGGCTGACCTGCCGCGCTTTGAAGCTATCTGCCAACGCGAGCGAGCGGCTTACGCGGTAGTGGGTGAAGCAACTGACGAAAAACATCTGGTGGTAAATGACAAACACTTCGATGCAAAACCGGTCGATTTGCCGATGTCGGTATTGTTTGGTAAGCCGCCAAAGATGCATCGTGTTGCGGAAAAGCACAACGCAAAAACGGTAGCGTTCAGCACTGCAGGTATTGATGTAAAAGAAGCGGCTGAGCGTGTGTTGAAACACCCGGCAGTAGCGAGCAAAAACTTCCTGATCACCATCGGCGACCGCTCGGTAACCGGCATGGTAGCGCGTGATCAAATGGTTGGCCCATGGCAAGTGCCAGTGGCGGACGTTGCAGTGACTACCGTGAGCTATGACTCCTATGCTGGCGAAGCCATGAGCATGGGCGAGCGCACACCTGTTGCCCTGTTGGATGCTCCTGCCTCTGGTCGTATGGCGATTGCGGAAGCGATTACCAATATTGCGGCTACCCGCATTGCAAAATTGTCTGATATAAAACTGTCTGCCAACTGGATGTGCGCCGCTGGCCACAAAGGCGAAGAAGAAAAACTGTACCGCACGGTAGAGGCAGTGGGCATGGAATTGTGCCCGGCCTTGGGTATTACTATTCCAGTAGGTAAGGACTCGATGTCCATGCGCACTGCGTGGAAAGAAGATGGCAAAGACAAAGCAGTGACTGCACCTTTGTCGTTGGTGATTTCTGCATTCACTCCAGTAGTAGATGTGCGTCAAACCCTGACTCCACAATTGCGCACTGACAAAGGGGATACTGATTTAATTTTGGTTGATCTCGGTAATGGAAAAAATCGTCTCGGCGGTTCTATCCTCGCGCAGGTTTACAACCAACTGGGCCAAAAGCCTGCCGATCTGGACTCTGCCGAGCAACTCAAGGGTTTCTTCAATGCCATGCAAGCAAGCATAGCTGCGAATGAATTGCTCGCTTATCACGACCGCTCTGACGGTGGTTTGTTCGCCACGGTGGCCGAAATGGCTTTCGCTGGTCATACCGGTGTTAGCATCAACCTTGACGGCTTGGGTGATGATGCCCTCGCAATTTTATTTAGCGAAGAAGCGGGCGCAGTAATACAAGTTACGCGCGCGCAATCTGCTGCAGTGCAGAAACGTTTTGCAGATGCCGGTTTGACAGTGAACATTATCGGCGGATTGAACGCTAATGATTCGTTGAGCATCAGCCTAAATGGCAAAGTGCTTTTCGATCAACCGCGTGCGCAATTGCAAGCACTGTGGAGCGAAACCAGTTATCGCATCCAATCACTGCGCGATAACCCTATCTGTGCTGAGCAGGAATTTGCAGCCCTTACCCAACCCAATCCTGGTTTGAGTGTGAAACTCAGCTATGACCCAAATGATGATGTTGCAGCGCCCTTTATCAATACCGGTGTTCGTCCTGCTATCGCCGTGTTGCGTGAGCAAGGTGTAAATGGTCACGTGGAAATGGCTGCGGCATTTGATCGCGCCGGTTTCAAAGCGGTAGATGTGCACATGAGTGATTTGTTGTCCGGTCGTGTATCCCTGGAGCAGTTCAAAGGCTTGGTTGCCTGCGGTGGCTTCTCTTACGGTGACGTATTGGGCGCGGGTGAAGGCTGGTCCAAAACCATTTTGTTCAACACCAAGGTCCGCGATGAATTTGAACGGTTCTTCCATCGCAATGACACTTTCAGCCTCGGTGTTTGTAACGGTTGCCAGATGATGTCCAACCTCAAAAACCTGATCCCCGGTGCTGATCACTGGCCTCGTTTTGTGCGTAACCTGTCGGAGCAATTTGAAGCGCGTTTCAGCCTGGTGCAAGTGCAGGAATCTTCCTCTGTATTGTTCAATGGCATGGCCGGTTCCCATATGCCGGTCGCTGTTGCACACGGTGAAGGTTATGCCGAGTTTGCTAACGCGGAAGCCCTTAAACGCTGTAACGAAAGCGGCACTGTGGCTATGCGTTTTATCGACAATAATTTGCAAGCCACTGAATCCTACCCAGCAAACCCGAACGGTTCGCCCCTGGGTATTACCAGCGTTGCCAGTACCGATGGACGCGTCACCATCATGATGCCGCACCCGGAGCGGGTATTCCGCGCTGTCACCAATTCCTGGAAGCCGGATGACTGGAAAGACGATGGAGCCTGGTTGCGCCTGTTCCGCAATGCGCGGGTGTTTGTAGGTTAAGACCTACAAAATGTTACACAGCAAATTGGGAGGCATTAGCCTCCCGATTTGCTTTTATTACGCAGGTTTGCAGAAGGACGGATGTGCCTTGGCACCGGGACGGGCGTGCGAATTATTGAATGTTAGGTAATTTCCATAGGAGGCCGTCTTTAGATAACTTTCCATTTGTATAATTGACAACTGCATATTCCGCAGCCTGGATTGCTTTGTTACTTGTGTTTGCAGACTTCCATTGTTCGATGAACTTAACGAATTGAGGAGAGCGAGCTTCGATCTGCTGAGCCAGGGTATTTCCGCCATTTAGGAATCCCACCAGTCCAGCAATGGTTAGATGCAGGTTCAAATCATCTTTTTGTAGGATGGAAATGATATCAATCGAACGATCAATGTCGGCTTTCCCGAAGAGCAGGGCAATCAGAAGTGCCCCGGTTTTCTCAGGAGAGAATCCCTGGACCTGATTAGGTTGAGGAACGCTGTTGTAATAGTTGTCAAGCAGGCTCTTGTACAGTGTACGAACTTCGGCACCGGTTGGGTTTTCGAGGTAAAGTTTTCTCGCAATATGATAGGTTCTCTGCAATGCCATTTGATTCTGGTCATGAGTGGCAGCGGCGTTTACCAAGAACGCCATTTTTTCCTGTGTATCTTCAAAAATTTCCAAATTGGCAGTCATTGCAAAAGCAGTGACAACAAAGGGAGCTGTACCGTCTTCCGCAAACCTTACACCTGCGTCGTTCAGTTTTCGATAGCGTGCTAATGCCGCATCCGGCTCGCCAGCATATATGATGCCTATTAGGGGGATCATGGTTGCAATATTCGGAGAGATTAATCCTATGCCTGACCCAACGGGGTTTTCCCGCTCTGTTGCAACAATAGGCTGCCCTTCGCAGGATTTCACACTCTCGAGGTTGGCGTCGTTTATGCTCAGGTCAATTGCAGTTTCATCGAGAAGGGAAAAGCATTCACGCTGTGCCAGCCCGCTGACTGTTTCTCCCTGGTTAGGCGATCCAAACATTGAATAGTTTCTGGCTAGGTAAAAGCCGCTAATGCGATCTTCGTAGGCAGATTTTTTAACATGTTTCCACTTGTAGACGCTGATCGTATATAACTGATCATTAACGAATGCTTTCTTGTCGACATAATCGTCATCAGCCAGTGCGCCTCCAGAAAGCAGAATTACCAAAAGGATCTTTTTCATATTGTTTAACCCGTTTATTTTATAAGGTCATACCTATTTTATTTTGGTGCCCACACCGTGTTATCGGGTACGTGTTAGTGTGGGTTGGTACGCATCCTTGGGTAAGTTAAACATCAGGTAGCCCTGTTTCTCCAATAGTTTGAGCGGGCGCCTTGAATGCCCTTGCTAGCATGAATCGGGTTCTAGCGTTGCGATGTAACACCCCATGTTTGCGAGGTCGAAACGGGAAATTGCTTGTTGTGCTCGTCGTATATGCGCGCAAGTTCTGAGAATACATCAGGGTCAAAGCCATTCCTATGCTCGCGGTCCGTCGTGAAAAGCTCCTTAAAATAGGTCCCTATTTCGCAGGAGCCCCATAGGATAGAGAGCTTTCTAATAATTAATGGATGGTTGGCGAGCTTGCCCTGTGTCATGTGGACCGGAAATTGCTTTTGGCTTTTCATGATGGTTGGTTCTCTTATTAATATGGTTATCGAGATGAATCCGTTGCCTTGCGGATCTAGTGTCAAGTGCTACATGTATAACTAAATCACAATTTTCCTACCTAAAGTTCCCACTTATTGCGATCGGTGAAAGTGGCAAAAAATCCCACCTGCCTACGCATTTTTTATAGTTGCCCCCACTGCCACCTTTTACATTTGTCGGTTTTACTGCCGGAACTGGGTGGATTAACGCTATCGCATTGTTGCATCTTAGTACCTCTGCCAGAGGCCCGACAGGTTGGCTAGGCAGGCACCGTTACCTTATCTAATGATAAAAATCTCAGGTAAATCATCATGAATAGTATCAATTTATCGTTGAAAAATTGGCGACCTGGCGGGATGTTAAAGGCGATTGCCGCCACTGCGCTCATGGCCCACATATCGAGTTTTGCCTTAGCAGACGTGCCAGCCATCTCCACTCAGGGCAATAAGCTCCTGTTTGATGGTCAGCCAGGAAGCGTGTCCGGCAATAGTTTATTTTGGAGTAACAATGGTTGGGGTGGCGAAAAATATTACACAGCTGGCACCGTTAACTGGCTTAAATCTGATTGGAATGCAAAGTTAGTTCGAGCTGCCATGGGTGTAGAAGAGGCGGGCGGCTATCTGCAAGACAAAGTCGGCAATAAGAATAAAGTTAAAACCGTTGTTGATGCTGCAATTGCTCAGGACATGTATGTAATTATCGATTGGCATACCCATCGCGCAGAGAACTACCGTCAGGATGCGATTGATTTCTTCCGGGAGATGGCGCAAACCTACGGTAATAAGAATCACGTAATCTATGAGATCTACAATGAGCCATTGAATATCTCATGGAGTGGGGTGATAAAGCCTTACGCTACTGAAGTCATCAAAGCGATTAGGGCGGTCGACCCAGATAACCTGATTATTGTGGGAACCCCAAACTGGTCACAAGACGTAGATGCCGCAGCGAATGATCCCTTAAGCTCATTTAATAATATTGCGTATACGCTCCATTTTTATGCAAATGGACATCGCCAATGGTTGCGGGATAAGGCGTCCTACGCTTTGAGCAAGGGGTTGCCACTATTTGTAACCGAATGGGGCTCAGTTGAGCCTTCAGGAAATGGTTCAGTTGACTACAATGAAACGGCCGCCTGGGTTGATTTCATGAAAGCCAATAACATCAGTAATGCTAACTGGGCAATTAATGACAAGGCCGAAGGTGCGTCTGCTCTCACCGGTGGTGCTAGCGGTAATGGTGGTTGGACTAGTGGCCAACTCACCGCGTCTGGAGCTAATGCTAAAGATATCATCAGAAATTGGCCTTCCTTGTCGAATCTCCCTCCGAAAGAATGTGCTGCTGTCATCATTCCAGCAAAACTCGAAGCTGAGAATTTCTGCTCTATGTCGGGAGTGCAAACAGAACCGACTCTTGATGCAGGGGGAGGCACCAATGTCGGATGGCTGGATGCAAATGACAGCATGACATATAAAATAAATGTGCCGAGTGCGGGAAATTTTAAAATTTCTTATCGTGTAGCTAGCAAACAGGGTGGCGGCGCTTTCGCCTTGGGGACCGCAAATGCAGTTAACGTCCCGCAGACTGGCGATTGGCAAGTTTGGACTACACTCCAGCAAACTGTCGCACTCAGTGCTGGTGTACAAGACATTAAGCTAGATGTTGTCAATGGTGGGTTCAATATCAATTGGATTGAGATATCGCAAGATCTCCCGCCTGCCAGTTCTTCATCAAGTGCCCCAACAACCAGCACCTCCTCAAGCGCAGCGTCGCAAGTTCCCGGGTTGGTCAAGCCCCTCAGGGTTCAAGGCAATAAAATATTGATGGGCGATACTCCTGCCAAGTTTGCCGGTGTGAGTCTTTTCTGGAGTAATACTGGCTGGGGTGGCAGTGAGTATTACAATGCTAACCTCGTTAGTTGGGTCAAAAAGGACTGGAATGCGAAACTTGTGCGTGCTGCGATGGGGGTTGAGCAACCTGGCGGATTTTTGCAAGACCCTGAAGCTAACAAAGCTCGCGTCAAGTCTGTTGTTGACGCCGCTATTGCCAACAATATGTATGTCATCATCGACTGGCATACCCATCATGCAGAAGATAATAAAGCGGCGGCAATTTCCTTCTTTCAGGAAATGGCTAAAACCTACGGAACTCATCCAAACGTAATTTACGAAGTCTATAACGAACCGGAAGCTCCAGATAATGCCAATTATTGGAGCTCGGTAATTAAGCCTTATGCTACTGAGGTTATAGATGCAATCCGTGCAATAGACCCCGACAACCTGATTACTGTGGGCACTCGCGTATGGTCTCAGCGCGTTGATGAGGCGGCGAGGGATCCTATTGCCGGCCGTGGCAACATTTCTTACACCCTTCATTTTTATGTGGGTGCTCATGGTCAATCCTTGCGCGATACAGCTCAGCAAGCGTTGAACATGGGGGCTCCGCTGTTTGTTACCGAATGGGGCATTTGGCCACCATCATGGGGTTTCTTGCCGCCTCGCCCCGATAACCAATATATCGATCAATTGACCAGTGCTGAGCTTGCCGAAGTAAATGCATGGAAAGATTTTATGGTGCGAAATGGCATTCCTAATGCGGGCTGGGCTGTCGCTCATAAAGCTGAGCCTTCTTCATATTTATACGAAGGGGCAAGTCCGCAAGGCGGCTGGAGTGACAATCAGCTCACCGGTCCAGGCAAAGTGGTTCGCGATATGGTTCGTGAAATCAATGGCGGGCTTGTTGAACCGGTCTGTAATGCAGTTGCCATACCCGCAAAAATTGAAGCTGAAAACCACTGTGATCAATCCGGGATTCAATTTGAAAATACCACCGATGTCGGAGCAGGCCGCAATGCAGGTTGGACTGATGCGGGGGATTTCCTTACCTTCAAAATCAACGTCCCTGTCTCCGGGTCTTACTTGGTTAACTATCGTGTGGCCAGTATGAATGGTGGTGGAATTCTCCAACTTACGTCTGAGCAAGGCGCGTCATATGGAGCAGTAGATATTAGTGCAACGAATGGCTGGCAGAATTGGACTACCGTATCTCATCAGGTACAACTGCTAGAAGGTGAGCAGCTAATAAAAGTGCAAGTCTTAGCTGGCGGCTTCAATCTGAATTGGTTCGAAATCAAACCTGCTGCGGTCTCCAGTTCATCAACGTCCAATTCTAATCAATCATCCAGTTCTGTCAGTTCTTCTCCTGCATTCAGCAAGCTTGTTCAGGCCGAAAATTGGGAGGTCATGCAGGGCGTACAAACCGAAAACACTCAAGACATCGGCGGCGGCCAAAACGTAGGGTGGACTGACGCAGGAGATTGGATTTCTTACGGAAATGCGGCTAACCGTGTGGATATACCCAAAGACGGTATGTACAAAGTTGAATTCCGTATTGCCAGTCTGAATGGCGGAGGTTCGTTTGTATTCGAGAAAAATGGAGGCACACAGCAGTACGCTTCAGTTAATGTCCCCGGGACGGGGGGATGGCAGAACTGGACCACTATTAGTGTGAACGTAAATCTCAAAGCAGGTAATCAGGGCTTCGGTATAGCAATAAAGTCCGGTGGTTGGAACATCAACTGGTTCCGTATTACCAGCATTAATTAAATAATTCACTGCATTTACAAGCTTTTCTTTTAGTCTTTGACCGCCCCTGTCGGGGCGGTGTTTTATAACTAGAGATAGAATCATAGAATGAAATTGTCCAGATCGGCTTTACTTATTGCATGCTTAATGTTGGTTTTTTCTAATGTGTTTGCGGAGGAAAAACTTCGTTCGTTAGGCGATAAACACATCAAAAAAATAATTTCATCAATGACGATTGAAGAAAAGATTGATTTTATTGGGGGCTATCAAAACTTCAACATCAGGCCCGTTGAGCGGTTAGGCATACCCTTGATTCGTATCGCAGACGGTCCAGTCGGAATTAGGAATTTTGGCCCTTCTACGGCCTATCCTGCCAGCATTAGCTTAGCTGCGTCATGGGATAAAAAATTGGCCTACAACACGGGTAGGGCTCTGGGTTTGGAGGCCAGAGAAAAAAACATACACATGGTGTTGGGGCCTGGCGTCAATATTCATCGCCTCCCAATCACCGGGCGCAACTTCGAATACATGGGAGAAGATCCATACCTGGCTGGCGCCATGGCTAATCAGTACATCAAGGGGCTTCAATCTGAAGGTGTTATGGGCAGCATTAAACATTTTGCCGCGAATAACCAGGAATATGATCGGAATAATGTCTCATCAGATGTGGATGAAAGAACGCTGCATGAAATCTATTTTCCGGCGTTTAAAACTGTGGTGCAGGACGCGAATGTCGCATCTGTTATGACTGGTTACAACCCTGTCAATGGTATTCATATGTCCCAGAACTCATTGCTTAACAACAATGTTCTGAAGCAGTTGTGGGGCTTTTCGGGTTTTACTATATCGGATTGGGCGTCAACCTATGATGGAGTCGCCGCTGCGAATGGTGGATTGGATTTGGAAATGCCAGCTGGTGCATTCATGAACAAGGAAAACCTATTACCCGCGATAGAGAAGGGTTTGGTTACCGAAAAGACGATTGATGAAAAAATTTACAGAATACTGAGTACCTATGATCGATTCGGATATTTTAGAGAGTCAAATTTGAGTAAGGGATTTACTCTCGATAAGGCGTTTGTCAGATCTACTGCATTGGAAACCGCGCGCGGTGGTATGGTACTGCTGAAAAATTCCGGTGTCCTCCCTGTTAAAGAAGCAACCGTTAAACATATTGCAGTCATTGGTCCCAATGGAGATCCTTTGGTATCTGGCGGTGGCGGTAGTTCTTACACAACCCCTGCCTACCCGTTATCTTTTGTAGATGCTGTTAAGGCATCTATATCTGCTGCAGCAAAAGTGAGTTATGAGCCAGGGGTGTTCGTGGGAGCTCCTTTTCCAGCTGGAATATGGGATGAGTTTCCTTTCTATACCTATGATGGCGGCGAAAAAAGACCTGGTGTATACGCTGAGTTTTTTAAAGGAAAAATGTTACGGGGCGAGAAAATATATTCGCGCTATTATGATCATTTAAAATTGGAAGATGGTGATTTGTGGAATAATCCTGGCGTTCCAAAAACGCAATTTTCTGTTCGCTTTACCAGCTATTTTACCCCTAAGAAATCTGGCTATTACAGCCTTGCTGGTAAAGGCGATGATGGATATAGAATTTTCCTCGATGACGTAGAGGTGGTTAACCTGTGGCGAAACCAGGGGCCAACCCCCGGTAAAACAGAAGTTTTTTTGAATGCGATGCAAGAATATAAGGTTGTTACAGAATACTACAATGATGGCGCTGGTGCGGTTATCTACCAAGGTATTAAACATGTAACGCTGGCTGTTGATCCTGGGCAGATGATCGGCAATGCTGTCGAATTGGCCAGGAAAGCGGACCTGGTATTGATGGCAGTTGGGTTTTCTCCGGCAACAGAGGGAGAGGCATTTGATAGGACATTTGAGCTGCCCTACAAACAGGACCAGCTCATTAAAGCTGTCTCTGCTGTTAATAAGAACGTTGTTGTGATTTTGAATGCTGGCAGTAATGTGGATATGAGCGGATGGATTGATCAAGTTCAAGGCTTGCTAATGGCTTGGTATCCCGGTCAGGAGGGAAACAAGGCAGCCGCTGAGATCATTTTTGGTGAAATAAATCCCTCAGGGAAATTGCCCATAAGTTTTGAGAAAGTTATCGAGCAAAACCCGTCATACCCCTATTATTTTGATACTGATAAGGATTTTCGAGTGAATTATGCAGAGGGAATTTTTCTGGGATATAGATATTGGGATTCCGCACCTGATAAACCCAGATTTCCATTTGGTTTTGGGTTGTCATATACAAAATTCTCTGTTGGTGATATTAAAACTAATAAGGAAATATATTCGGCAAAGGAAAAAATTTCACTTTCTGTGGTGTTGAAAAATATAGGTGGCATGGATGGGGCGGAGGTGATTCAGGTGTATGTCAGGGATGTCAAAAGTTCAGTATTTCGTCCCTACAAAGAGCTGAAGGCTTTCGGGAAAGTCTTCTTAAAGCGAAATGCTGAGGAAAAGATAACTTTTGAAATTAACCCGAAAGATTTTTCCTTTTATGATCCAGCAAAAAAGGAATGGATATTGGAGCCCGGCAGCTTTGAGTTAATTGTAGCTACTTCTGCTGAAGAAATTCGAGGCGTTAAATTAATAGAGATTCGGTAACTATTTTATCTTGTGTTAGGTTGATACGTTTAATAAGGTCGAGAAAATGTTAAAGAAATTTTTGGGTGTTACATTAGGGTTGATGCTGATCCCTTCCGGTTTCGCTACCCCGTTTGGATATAAGGATTTTTCTAATGCGCCGGCTCCATACGTCGGTGCTGAGCATGAGACCGGGGATTGGCAGCGACTGGGAGCTAACTACACAGTCAATGACGGAGTGTCCTGGTCCATTGACGGAGGAAATACCTTCGGTCATGAAGGGTTAACGTTGGGTGAGTCGGTTATCTTTAAGATTGATCTGTATTCGCACAACATAGGTGGGCATATCACTGATCCAGTTAGGGCTTGGATAGACTGGAATGCGGATGGCTCTTGGGCTGACGATGAAATGATTTTTTCGGATAAATACAAGAAGGCTTTTAATGATTCAGGTTATTGGGTCAAGGCTACGCCGGATGATCCAACTCCGTCTGGCGAGAATGAGTGGAATGGCCGTCACTGGGTTAACGGAAATACTGGAGATTGGATCAAACTCGAATACACCTTCTCTATGCTTGTGCCTCAAACAGCATCTGTCGGAAGTACATGGCTCCGCGCCAGAGCGACATGCGATGCATCATTGGGAGGAGAGGATTGGCAAAGAACCTGGAGTGACTGGGCATGGGAAGCAAAGGAAGGAGACATTAATTTAATGGCTTCTACTGGATGGTTACATCAAGGAGAGTCAGAGGACTACTTGGTTGCAATAAAACCAAAGCATATCCACACAGTTCCCGAAACGTCGAGTTTATTTTTGCTCCTGCTCGGGCTGCCACTACTGGTCGTAAGAAAGTTACGTGTTTCTATGTGATTTAGAGATGTAGGCTGCCGATTATGCAAGGAGGCTTGCCCTGCGCATCTATGGCCTGGCAATTTTCATTCTGGAGCGACAAACAGGCCTATTACAACTTTGATGCATAATTTGAGGCTCCTGCGTCTAGGTGATGTATTGTTGCTGGTTTGACAAGCAATCTCTTAATGCTACTTTTTATTGACAGTACTTCCATCCGACGTCTAAGCCTGAATTTCTACTGAAAGTCTTATTTGCTCTGATTTACCGGACTGTCAAGCCGAGGTTTATTGATTGAGTAGTTTAGTCTTTGATTTAAATGAAACTGTCCTGATACTCACCGCGTTTGAAGCGTTGCTTCTTGCTTTGTTTATAGGCCTAGTTCCCGGGTATCGCAACCAGTCTAAAGCGTTCCTGTGTATGTTTTTCGTGTTTATCGCCGGGACACTGATCTCAACCATGTCCATCTGGAATAAGAAGGTACAGGAGTCGTTGGTTGCAGATTTTACATTTCTGCCGATGTTGCTGTCGTTGTGCTGGATGCTACAAGGTCCGGCGCTGTACCTGTATCTGAAATCCTTACACACGATTATCGACATTCGAGATAAACGTTACCTGGTGCATTTGATCCCACCGCTTATGGTGGCTAGCGTTATTCAATGGGAGGGTATAGATATTTATGCATGGCTTCCCTGGAACTGGAAGACAATTCCAGGGGATCAACTTGAATCAGTGCTCATGGTATGGGCTATCCTGAAATGCTTTCCTGCAGTTTATGTGATTGCTTGTTTCTATACCGAACACAGAGCGAGGGCAGCTATGAAGGATCTGTTCTCGACAATTGATGACAATAGTCTTCGTCTCGCCGACTTGGTAATTTATGGATACTTTATCCATTGGTTTTGGGCATTTCTTGCGTACATGCTAAGTGGTCATGTTAGTGGGCATACTAGCCATATGCATGGTGTATTAAGCAACTACCTGACGGTTATCTTCATCAATCTGGTATTTGTGTTTGGTTGGAAGAATAAGCGCGAGTTATTGAAGATGGAGTTCACCCAGCAGCAGGAATTCGACGTGAAATCCAGTCTCCCAGCAGAAGCCAGTTTAGAAGCAGGCCAAAATAGTGCTTTCGATGAGAGCAGCGGAGGCTCTCCACTATTTGAAGCTGATAAGTTGGAGCCTGAAGTCGTTGTCCAAGAGTACCCGATCGATAAGCGCAAAATTGCCCGTATAGAAAGTGCAATTTCGGAGAAAAAGCTTCATTTGGAAGGGCAGCTAAATTTGGAGCGTTTTGCTGACCATGTGTCTATACGACCTCGCGAGCTGTCGTATATCTTAAACACAGTATATAAAGTCAACTTCTTTGAGTTTATAAACGGCCATCGTGTGGAAGAGGCGAAGCGCCTTTTGTCCTCAGTCGAGGGTTCAAAAGATAATATGCTAAATATACTTCATAGGGCCGGGTTCAACAGCCAATCCGCATTCCATCGGTTTTTTAAAAGAATCACGGGTATAACCCCTTCTCAATATAAGAAACTGCACTCACCACAGGAGAAGAGGCGTAGGTCAAAGTAACTCCGTCTATGGAAGGCGACTGTTTGGCCGTTTTCCTATTGCTCCTGGGGTGATCAAGGTTTCCCCTTGTAAGGATAATGCCCCGTTTGGGCTACCAATCCAGGGGATGCTGCTTTCCCTTTTCTTCCCCTCCTGGATTCCCGGAATTGTCACTATGTGCGTTTCCTTGCTGCGACCCAGGTAAACCCTACGCAATCCTCTCACTTCCTGCATATTTCTACCCACTTGATGTGATGGCGTCAAAAGTGGGGTGTTTTTGCTTCTGCTCTCTGGAACTCTAATTGAGAAGTCGCTGTGAGCGCCACTTTGGTTGCGCTATCACTGTTTTAGCGACTTCTAACAATAAAAATAACTTGAGAGGAAATCGTTATGAAAACCTTTGTTCTCTATATCCATTTGATTGCTACTTGCATCGCAGTAGGAAGTCTCCTGGTTAAAGACTTGGAGCTACTGTTAGCAAGGGGAAGACCGTTATTTCCTCGGGAGAAGGCAGGGCTAGTGCACGTGGCACAGGTAATCTTCCTTTCTCTTTGCGTGCTTTGGGTGTCCGGTCTTGCGTTGGTTGTACTCGGAGTCTTGGAAAATCCTCAGTATCTTTCGAACGAAAAGCTGTGGGCAAAAGCCTCAGTCGTCTGTGTGCTAACACTTAATGGCTTTCTATTACATTTTTATAGTTTTCCGAGAGTTGTGTCCGACCAGGGGGTGATTGGCTTGCGGGCAATCGAACAGGCTTTGGTGATATCTAGCGGTGCAATATCGACCAGCTCTTGGTTGTTCGCTTGCTTCCTCGGCATTGCACGTCCACTGAATTTTACCGTTGCTTATGAGCAGGTAATGCTGGGTTATTGCGCTTCTGTTCTACTAGCTCTAATTGTTTCGAGTCATACGTTAGTGATGTTGCGTAGAGGTACAACTGACATCGAGATTCGAGCGGTTCCTCAGGTTTAAATTGTTGCTACTAAACAGTAAATCCGAGAGCGCTTTTGTGTCTCTCAATGGCAATTCTCATCTAAAAATAAAGAGAAGCGATCATGAAGAAAATTCTATCTATATCCTCGGTCGCGCTTGGTGTGCTGATGGCAAATCAAGTGCTGGCCCAAAATCTTTGCGACATCAATTATCAGCAAGTGGGTAATTGGGGTAACGGTGGTCAGTTCGATGTCACCCTGACTAACAAAGGCCCAAGTATTAACAGTTGGGAGCTATGTTGGACTTTTAACGGGAATGAACAAATCTATGGCATGTGGGACGCCAGCTACACGACCAGCGGCAACCGGGTGTGTATAAAAAACGGGCAGTGGAATGGAGTGCTAGGCAGCAACGCAAGTGCCAAGTTTGGGTTTATCTTCAATGGCCAGTCTGCCGGAAAGCCAAACAGCCTAACCTTAAACGGGCAGTCCTGTGCCCAGGTTCCCCAATCGTCTGCGGCAGCTTCCAGCTCAGCAAATGCGCAGAGCAGTATTCCTAACGCCGTAGCGTCGATTATTCAAGCTGAAAACTGGACTGCTCAAAGTGGGTTGCAAACACAGGATACGACTGATACGGGCGGCGGTAAAAATGTTGGTTGGATAGATGCGGGCGATTGGGCGACTTATGCAGCTGTTGGTCTTCCTTGTGAAGGAAAATATAAAGTTGAGTACCGTGTCGCATCGCAATCTGGTGGGGGTCAGCTTTGGTTAGAGAGGGCTGGTGGATCGCAGAAATTTGGTGAAATATCTATTGGTGCCGCAACGGGCGGATGGCAATCATGGAAGACCATCTCCCACGAAGTGACTTTGCCAAAAGGAGATATGCAATTTGGGCTGGCGTTTAAGCAGGCCGGGTTCAATATTAACTGGTTCTCTGTGACTCCTTTATGTTTAGGCACGCCGGCTTCATCGTCTTTACCATCGTCGATTCCTGCGTCGAGTTCAGCTCCATCGTCGATTCCTGGGTCGAGTTCAGCTCCATCGTCGATTCCTGGGTCGAGTTCAGCTCCATCGTCGATTCCTGGGTCGAGTTCAGCTCCATCATCGATTCCAGTGTCGAGTGCTGCTCCATCCTCCACGGCATCTTCGGTATCTATACCGACTGGTACATTTGCACTGAATGCCAGTGAATCTTATTTGAATTTTATTTCGACCAAGAAAAACAGTGTGCTTGAAATTAGTACGTTCACGGGCTTGAGCGGCACTATTACAGCAGATGGTGTTGCGACATTAGTGATTGAGCTCGCGACTGTGTCAACCAATATCGCGACACGTGATCAACGGATGCAAGCAATGTTGTTTGAGGTTGCAAATTATCCGACTGCAACGGCAACTGTGAATGTACCTGTGAATGTATTGAGCGGAATTGCGATTGGTAATTCTGCAAAAGTTCCCGTTACAGCCTCATTGAATCTCCATGGTGTCACTGCGCCTATATCGACAACCTTGTCAGTACAGCGCATGAGTAACGGACGAATTATTGTTCAGACCTTGGCGCCCATCGTCATTAAAGCAGGTGATTTTGCATTGACCGCTGGGCTTGAATCCTTGCGTGCAATTGCTGGTCTTGCTGATCCGATTACTTCAACAGTGCCAGTGGATTTCTATCTGGTATTTGATGGCAATGGCGTTGTTGTTCCTCCGCCAGCGGTAAGTTCATCTGCTATGTCGTCGTCCGTTCGCTCAAGTGCTGCGAGTTCGGCGCAAGTGAGTTCTGTATCCGATGCGGCGGTGATTGCTCAGGGTGCACAACTTTATGCAAACACTGGATGTGCGGGTTGCCATGGCGCGGATGGTAAAGGGAATACCAAAATTGACGCGACTAAAGCGCTGTATAGCGGTAAGCCTCTCGCTAACTACATTGCCGATGCAATGCCATTGGGCGATCCAAGCGCGTGTAATTTGGATTGCGGAACTAAAATCGCTGCATTTATTAAATCCTGGCTTGCTCCCGCTAGCTGCCCGACAGGAAGTATTGTTTGTGAAACTTTCGAAGGCGCCACTGTCGGTCAAGTTCCTGCGGGTTGGGCGGGTTCAGGCGCGCGTATTCCTACAGTCGTAAATACGGCGGCAAAAGGCGGTACTAAATCATTGAAGGTATCTGCATTTGATTTTGGCCAGTCCGGTTTTATTTCCAAATCAACTATTCCTGGCGCGCATTTCGGGCGTGTTTATTACAAGTTCGATCGTTTAACCGCGGCTGATTATTTACACATTCCTATGGTGACACTCCACAGCGCAACGGATGGCCGTGAAGTTCGAATCGTTGACGCTAATAGTAGTGCTGCCGGTTCCGCTTCATTGAATAGCATGCAGTACCTGATCAATTTCCCGGACGATCGCGATGGTGCCGCGAGTGGTGTCTTTACCAGCTTTAATGAAGCCCAAACCAATTGGCAGTGTGTTGAGTGGGAATCAAATCCTGCAACACAAACTTACACGGTGTGGGTGAATGGAACGCAACGAATTTCTTACAAAACCAATAATCTCATCCCTGGAAACTATAGCAAGTTAAACGTTGGAATGATTACGTTCAGGGGGTCAGAGGAATCGGCGTGGATCGATGATGTGGTAGTGGCTTCC
>JAGKWO010000061.1 GCA_021151835.1 Gammaproteobacteria bacterium | reverse complement strand
TTCGCTAGGCGACCTCACGCCTTGGGAGTATTTGGCCAAACATCAATCGCCGGAAAACTCTAATTTAGACTGCCACTAATTGTGGGGTGTTTACACCAGTATTCCAGCAATAATGTGCGATCTTAAATTCGGTTTCATTCTTCTTCCTTAAGATAAGTGTGAAAGAGATTAGTGTTAGGGATCATGGCTAGCCTATAGCCATGACGGTATTCAACTAGTGAAGAGTAGTTATAAGTGTATTGCTATGAAATTCGAGATATGGAATTAATCCATGGATACCTCAAATAACATCTACCAAAAAATTAAAGGCAATTACTATCAAACTGCACAACATTTTTAATGTTTGCAGTCATAAATCCGTTACCAGAAGCTTTCGGCGAAATCGTTGCTGTAGCTTTTCCGTAAGAATTTTTGCTATGCACATCGAAGCTTGCTATGAAAGACCCATCAAATTGCGGAATAAAAGGTTTATTTGATTTGTACGCGATCACTTCTGATCGATTTCGCTTATTAATTTTATAATCACCATAAACAAACATAGTGCCTTGAGGAACCCGTAGACCATTAAACTGACCACCTAGAGTTACTCCATTCGGATCCGCCACAACTGCTATCCATCCACCATCTTGTATCTCATCATTCCTAATACCTCTTTTCATTGAATCTAACATAACGTGATATTCAATTTCTGGCATAACTTCAAAACCATTAAAGAATATCGAACCAGACTCGAAACTTATACCAAACCTTTCTTCGAAATATTTTATCGCGGACATACGGTGTTCGCTAATTTCAGCCGCCGAGCGTAACATAACATTTTCCTGAAAATCTAACCCATCTCCACTGAACAATCCATTTGTGAAAAAAGTCCCCTCTGCTGGAATGAACTCCGAAACACTGGAAAAAACCAGTGATCTACCCGCGGAACAATCTACGTGATTATTTACCTTCGGAACATCGGAATACACCAAATTAGAAAAAATCATAAACACAGAAAATGCTGTTAAGCTTACATTAATTTTCACGCTATCTCCTTAAACAGATTGTAGTTAATGACTTCATTAAATGAATAACATAATAAGTCGATCATTAGCTATTAGACTCGCCACACCTAAGAAAACACTTTTTAACGACCGCTCTAACTCAGCCCTATTGATTTAAAAAATACCAATTTACTTGTGTAAGCCTTTTGGACTAGGGCCCACTGAAATTTATTTTCAAAAAGATTGAGACTTTACTAATAGCCGCCAAACAAGCTGTCGCATAATAATTTCAAAGCAAAACACAAGGAATGCTCTTAAGTACGGAATTTATGCTAATTCGTACGAATAAAGTCGCCAAGCATCATAGGGATAAAAAGAATAATGTGCGCATGCCGTTACGTACAAAAACGCATAGAGCCGGTACGCAATAGCATTTCTAAAGTCATTTCAAGGAACTAACATGAGCCGACCTAATACCGGAGAAATTTTTATGAGCAATAGATTTGTTAAATACACAATTGAAACAGCGAAACCCGATGCAAGGCCATTACTCGAATCAAGTAGGGAAGCCTATGGCTTTGTGCCCAATGTTTTTGCTTTTATGGCAGAATCTCCAGTCGCCCTTAAATCGTATGCTGCAGTCGAAGATAATTTGAAATCAAGCCACTTCTCTGAAGATGAGCTTCACATCGCCATGCTGGTTATAAGCATAATTAATGGTTGCAAATTTTGCTCGACCGCCCATCGATTAATGGCAATGGGTGCAGGGGTCCCCAAGGACACAGTTGACTCAATTTTTAACAGCTGTGTATCAAATGACGAGAAATACCGACCATTAATATCATTAATTAATTTACTTATGAGCAGAAAAGGTCAGCTCGCGGAGCATGAAGTTAGTGAGTTTGTTAAACTCGGCTTTACACAAGAAAAAATAATTGAAACCATCGCTATAATAGCGCTTAAAACAATATCGAACTATTCTAATCGATTATGTGAGGCATCCCCAAACCAAGAGTTACTCAACAATTTATAGGAATCTTTTTAGAAGCTATATGAATATTAAAAATCCGGCTATTCAAAATGATGCCGGATTTTACGCAGCCAAGCCGAAGATTGCCACTATAATCCACGTTATTACCGAACCGGGGCACTCAGGACAACAGGACAACAGCTTCTAGAATTATTATTATTTCTTCGCAATTAACATCATGGAATGGGATATCGTTATTGCGAGGGGTCTCGTTGCAGCAACTTTACTTTTCCTGGTCTAATACCATGATATCGCTGGAATGCGTTTGAAAACGCAGATTCAGATTGGTATCCAACCCTGCAAGCGGTCTCAAAAATATCTTTAGAATGAAGAAGAAGCTCCCAAGCGATGTTCATTCTCCACTCCAATAGAAAATCCGTAGCGGTTATTCCCATTGTCTGGCGAAATAGATTTGAAAATACGGTTCTGGAAAGGCCGCAAACCTTCCCAAGCTGGGAAAGCGTCCATGCTTTTTCGGGATTTTTCTGAATCGCAATCAGAGCAGGTTGCAGCTTGGGATTGAAGCGCAGCAAGCTCATCCTTTCACCACTGCCTTTGCTTGCAAGCATATGCCGGATTGAGGTTACAAAAATCAGCTCTAATATTCTAGGCAGCTCGTTGAACGTCTTCTTTCCATGAATTTTGTTTTCTATTTTTAGGGTTTCATTTAAAAAGCTGTATCCCTCAAATCCATTTTCCATATTGATAATGAAATAAGATGGAAGACCATGGATAATACTATTACTCATAGTGTTCTGCGGAGAAGCAATACCGCAAATAATTGATGTGACATCGTAGCTTAAACATACCCCCCCTGTCACATCTATAGTGTTTTGACATGGCATAATTGAATGTTTAGCAAACCGAGTGAAAACAACGAAATCTCCCGCCTTCAAGCGCACAGGTTCATGCCCATCAATGCTCAGTATACATTCGCCTTCACTTACGTGGTGGAAACAGATTGGTCCATTCAGGGGCTCGTTCAATAACCACAATCCACATTGGTCAGAATTTAGCAAGACATTGACGCTAACTCGTAAACCCATGTAAAAATCATCATTGGACATATCGTTTTCCTTTGCAATTAATTTTAAAAAAATTTACTTTTTATCGCGGTATCCGAGTTTTAGAAATACATTTTTTAACTTCTTTGCACTCACGTTTCCCTGCAAATTGTTTATTTGATAATGGAATTATTTCGATAGCGATCGCGATCGCGATCGCGATCATTGAATGTATCGCGCAGAATGCAGAATAAAGAACCATTTCAACCCTGCTCGCCGCCATTCTTAGAGATCAGCGCTATTCGAGAATATATAGATAGCCAAGCCTACTATAACGACGCCAGACCGAAATGCTAAACGTGTCAGGCAGCAATAACGCGACATTATACTTATAATCAGCTGCACGGGTAGAGAAAGGCCAACATGCTACGAAAGTTGGGCACCTGAGAGTGGTTTTGTCGCATAAAATTTCTTTTTTTGAGTAACAGCTAGTTGGTGCGCAATGGCTCGATTATCTGTTAATTTTATCGAAAAACCCCGAAAAGCGGCTGACATCTACATTAATTGCTTTCAGGTTTTACAATTAATACTTTGCCAAGGATGTATTGCAATGGCAAGGATTGCCATTGAGCCGAAAGGTGAAAATGAATAAGGTGGCAATTGCCACCTTATTCAGGATTACTGGCAGGGCAAACGAATTGCCCTGGTTTGCTTTTTATTGATAGTCAATGCGATAAACAGAGTAAGAATTACAACCACCCGAGTACACATAACCAGTAGGTGCACTGCTTACACTGCATGAACCATACAAGTAGTTATAGGTTAATGTAACGGGGAGTACAGTGCTGCCGCAGACAACACGATAGCCTACGTAGGTATTACCGCCACCCGACATACCACCTGCTGACTGAACCGTGCAGCCGGGACCATTTGCGGTCATGCCACCGGTAACATCAGTGAGCCAGGTTAACACTTGTTGTTTTGGGGGTTCTACCGTTGTTCTATACAACGTGTAGCTATTTTGTGAAACACTGGTACAACCACCGCTGATGGAATAACCCGCAGAAACAGATGTTGAGCAGGAGCCGTTAACTGTAGAGTGAGTAACGATAGCCGCGTCAGCGCCGCACGTTATTCTGAAAGACGCCCAGCCATTGCCACCGTTCACACCGCCCAGGGTGCATGCGCCAGAAGTCACCACGTTATTAGTGACTTGAGCCAGTTGGACGCCTGCTTGTGCAGAAACAGCCGCCGAACCTAGCAAACCAGCAACGCAGGATAAAAGTAACCGAAACTTCATTACATACTCCTTATTGAATTAATGGTGCGGCTTTTATCCATCCTCCCTTTCTGCAATTATGCAGGGCAATAAAGCCAGCCATGCTTTATCAGGGTACGACTCCTTAATTATTTATCTTTTCCTGAATTATCTGTTCCTGAAATGCCTATCATTGCAAAAAGCTGACGTCGTCATCTCTGGCAAGATAAAAATTCAACGTACCGTCATTTTCTGATGGCGCTATTACAATTTTTTTTGGGATACCGTCTTTATTATCCAATACACTCCGGGTCAATTCCTGGGAAATTTCTCCAAATTTTTTCTGGTCTGCAACCGCAATAGTCAATTTGCAGCGTTTACTACGACATTCGATATATTGCGGATATACATCAGGTAAGGACTTTTTGAAAAAACTTTCAAGTTCAAGTTGATGGATGTCCGCCCAGGCGCCATCCATAGGCTCATTGGCAAAACTGTTATTCAGCGCTGCGATTGAATCACCACTGAAAAGTAGATGATTAAATTCCGGTATTTTTGCCTGAATGTTTTCGGAGTCTATAGCATCTTCCGGTGCGTTAGCGTTTGCCTCTGCCTGTTGGGATGGATTTTTAACGTCTGCCGCCTGTTTAAATTGCAGCAATTGTTTATTCAGCTGGGCGATTTGCTCGCGCAACTTGAGATTTTCCGCGCGCAACTCCTGGTCACTACCCCCAGTTATGGCGGGCAAGTTAGGTTCGCACTCAACGATGGCTTTCTTTTCGTCAAGATCACTTAATAAGGCTCGAATGCCCACCAACATTACCAATGCACAGACACCCCAAAAAAAACATTTCATATTTTAGTCTTTTAAATTAATGGATGGATTTTGTATGGATTAAAACGCACAGGGCGCTAATTCATTTATCGTAAACCACGCGCACAGAAAGAAAACCTATGCGCCAACGCGAAGACCTCAGCGACAAGGCTGTAAATTTTACCAGAAATGTCTGACTCACCTGATAATTTGGAAGCGTTCTAGCAAATTATTATTAAGTTTATATTTATGTTTGATGAGTGCAGCCTTGGCATGGACTTGATTGAACAAACTATTGAATAAATATAACAATATAAAAATTTGTTAATTTAGACGAAATTTTCTCTAGTACGGGAGAGGATATGTGATGCAAGAAAGGTTTTCCTACAACTTATTGCACCTATACTTTTTCGTCCATTTCATTCGTCCCGCCAATTCCATATTTCAACGCCACATTCGTTAATCCAGGCAAGGAGACAAACGTTATGAATATAAAAACCGTAACGCTATTAATGTTTTCTGCTCTCATAGCAGGGCAAGCAAACGCTGTTATTATCGAGGGTGAGTTTCGAGGTTTTGTCACCGAGATTTTTGATCGTAGTAAATACGATGATGCGTACACGAAATTCTGGCGCAATTTAAAGATTGGTGACCCGGTGCACGGCACTTTCTGGTATGACAGTGAACTTGCGCCTTCGCCGACAGGTTACGACCCCAACCGAATTACCTATAGAAATTACGGACCAGAGATTCCTGTTTGGAATGGTTTAACCATTTTTGCAGATGACCGCGTTTTTGATATCACCCAGGACCAACCCGACCCACAGTGGTCAAGGCTTTATTATCGTGATCGCGGAATCCAGATGGAAGACAATGCCTTTTTCACCGCCTCAACCAATGTGGATGGTTTTAACATGATTAATACCATTCTCTGGCACGACCACAATTCAACATCGCTCCAATTTATTGTCCGGCAGGAACAGGGAGACATGTTCAAATCAGTCGAACTGGGACAAGAGTTTATTTGGGAAAATGATGACCCTCATCCTTTTTTCAGCGGAGGAGTTATTCAAAAAAGTGGTTATTCCGACTTGGGCATCTATGAAGGTGAAGCACGATTCACAGTTACGTATGCCAACGGACGTACCAAGGAAAATGCCAAACTTAACGAGCCTGGCGTTTTGGTGTTGATGCTGGCAGGAATGTTGAGTATCGCTATTCGAAAAAAATATTTATTGAAGCCTAAAACCTAAAATCCCCAATATGGATGTTTAATTTTTATCGCTTACCCCGCAGGGATGTTTATAGTTTAAAGTCTTTGATCATGTCTAGCCGGTCAAATCTTAGCTTTTAAAAAATCCCTTTTACATTGGAGAAAAGGAAATGAAAAACATAGCGCCATGTTTGAGCGGCTCCGCGTTCTTAATGCTTGCGATTTATTCGCTTCCTATTCACGCAGCAGAATTTGAATGCAGGGCTGAGGATTACAATTGCTTATATTCTTCTGTGAATCTGGCAAACCAAACCAGTGAAGCGGATACCATTTATTTTTTTGAGGGGGACCATTTCCCCACTGGAGCACCGGGTTCGCGATGTGCGCCGCCCGTGACCGGCGACATCACTATCATGGGCTATGGCCGGGACGTTACCCGGGTGATAGCCCAAGGCTCCTGCGCTTTCTTCCATGTCAAACCAGGTGGTTCACTTACCCTGCGCGACATTGTACTTGCCGATGGAAACCTGGACGGAACTGTGGCAGGCCCAACTGGTGTGCAGCGCGGAGCTGCTGTTTATAACGAGGGGGCACTCCGCATCGAATGGAGTACGCTCTCGGGACATGGAGTTAATGATAATTTTGCTTCCTTGTCAGGGGGCGGGGCCATATACAGCGCCCAAGGCTCTGAAACCTATATCAATGAAGTTGAATTTTTTTATAACAGTGTCGAAAGGGAAAATTATGGCGGCGCCGTGATCCTCAACGAAGGCACCATGACTATTAGGCGCAGTCGTTTTTACGAGAATAATGGTTTTGGTGGCATCATCGCCAATGGCATACCGGGCTCATCCACAACCGCAACCCTAACGCTGTCGGATTCGATTATTATCGACAACTATGGCAGCACTGGCATTAGGAATGGCGCGCTCAACGCGGTACTTTTAATCGAACGTACCTTCATCTATGGCGGTATGGCCGTTGAGGGCGGTGGGATTTATAACGGTGGAATACTTGAGGTACGGGAGTCCACCATTTCATCAAATACGGCTACCCGTGGAGGCGGGATGTACAGTGCCGCAGGCTCAACGTCAACACTGATCAATTCCACCATTAGCTACAATCGTGCGGACGGCGTTAATGAAAATGAAGGCATTGGCGGAGGTGTGTTTAATTTCGGGGGCACTGTTTACATTGCCAGCTCAACAGTCGCCCTCAATAGCTCCCAGCAATTAGGCGCAGCAATCGCCGCGACTTCGGATGTCGACGGATCGGCGCAGGTCTACATTAAAGGTTCGTTGATTGCAGGCCATTCAAACTCGGTGCTGGATCAATCCTGTTACGATTTCGGACCTAACGACGCGCGTAAATTATTTTTGGTGGAAAATAACCTGATCACCGAAGAATCCAACTGCTACGCCCCTTCGAAGACAGATGTTGTTGTACCCGAGGCGATCACCCTTACCGAAGTTATTACTCCTTTGGGAAATTATGGCGGCCCCACCCCAACCCATGCATTGTTACCAAATAGCCCCGCTATTGATACCGAGGACAAAGTATGTACGGATTTTAATGGTGTACCGATTCTTATCGATCAGCATGGTAAACCCAGAACCGGTTGTGACATAGGTTCGGTCGATGCCACAACGGAAACTCCCCTTCCCGACATCCAACTGAAATTACTCGGCAATAAAACCGGCATCCAGCCAAACTCCAATGGCTATATCAGCCTGGCAATTCTGTCGAGCCCTGATTCAATTCCATTCAACCCAGTGCAGGATGTCAACCGCAACTCGATTCGGCTGGGTGCAGCCGGGGCTGTGCCACTGAAATTCGCCACACAGGACGTGAATAAGGATGGTATTGCCGATCTGGTGATGACATTCAGGATCAGGCAGATCGGCATCACTTGTGGAGATATGACCCTGGAGTTATGGGGTTCACTGATTGGACATGGTGATTTTATTGCAAGCACTTCCATCACAACGCGCGGCTGCAAACGCCCTTAACGCCTGCCCCACAACAGGAACACAGAGGGATTAAGGTTAATCCCTCTGGTGATCAGCAATCCTGAGTATTGTTGTGCTACGTCACGATATCGTCCGTACAACTTTCGTTACCAATTCGATTTACACTAAAAACCCATGTTTTTATGGCTCGTGCGTTTATTCGACTATACTTTGCGAATAACGCTAATAACCTCTGCACGAGACGGGCTTTATAATGATTAAGCCAAAATCCTACGCTGCCCTCCGACTACTGGCCGTACTGGTTACCGGTTTTGTTATAGCCGCCCACAGTTACCTGCCCCCAAAGGTGCTACCGCTTTATCCGGATAACCAGCGCTTGTCCTGGATCTATGGCCCTAGCCGTCAGGGGACTGAATCCGCTGAATGGGTGGACCGAAGCATTAATCATTTCCGCTGCAATTTTATTCCGGGCGACGTGTACTCCTGCGGCTGGTCGCTGAACCTGGGGCCGGACCGAACCACAGGGATTGATTTGTCCAATTACGATGGTTTCAACATCAGCATCCACTATCAAGGAAACGCCCCCAGGATTCGATTTTTCCTACGCGACCTGGACCCCCGCTATAGCGATGTGGAGCGCTACGACACCACTAGCAAGGTGATGACTACCTCCATTCGCACCTCGGATTTGAAGCAGCCCGTGCATGTCCGCCTGAGCGAGCTGAGTGTTGCGGAGTGGTGGATTACCGAATTTGATATTGAAAGGCAACACTCAGCGCCCACCATGACGAACGCCATTGCGCTGGGTGTCGATTTTAATGTTCATAGCAGCAATGAAATTCGCATTGATAAAATTGAAGCCATCGGCCAGTGGATCAAGAAAGAGACGCTTTACTTTGGCATTATTACTTTTTGGATGGCGTTGATTGTTATTGAAGTGTTCTGGCGGTTTTACCTTATCCACAAAAAAGCCACCGCGGATGCGCAGCGAATTAGTAATTTGGTGAACGAGTATAAAAAGCTGGAAGCAGAGAAGCAGCAGTTCGAAGCCTTGTCTACAACGGATGTGCTGACCGGTGTTATGAACCGGGCGGGTGTGCAGCAGTTCCTCCACCGGTTATTCGAAAGCAATTTCAGCCGCAGCCAGATGGGCGTATTGTTATTTGATATAGATTTTTTTAAAAAAATTAACGATAGCCTTGGTCATGATGCGGGCGACTTGGTGTTGAGCAAAATTGCGCGGATCATTAACGAGAATATCCGCCACACCGATATTTTTGGCCGATGGGGCGGTGAAGAATTTATCCTGATTTGTTCACAAATTTCAGAGGATCGACTTATCTCCCTCGCCGAGAAACTCAGGGAATCCATTGCGCAACATACCTTTGAAATAGACGGGCAGCCAGTGAATGTGACCGTGAGTATAGGCGCTACCACAGTCAATTCCGCCGAAACCTTCGAAACCGTATTTAAACGCGCGGATAAAGCGCTTTACACAGCGAAAAATAGCGGACGCAACCAGGTGCAATTTACGCGTGTTTGAATTTACATGCAGATGCGTAACAGGCTAGTGATCATCAGATATGTGGTAAATGCAGCAGATCAGGCCATTCCAGCGGCGAGCATAGGGGCAAGTTAATGCCCCCCTGCTTCCACTTTCTCAGCGCTTTGCACTCTTGGGTCAGATAAGGGCTCCCGGGTTAGAGCAATAAATTTCATGCTGATACCTTCTGGTTCGTCTGAATAAGGAAAGATTTGATTGAATCAAACGAACGGCTTTCATAGGCATAGTCTCGGTAGTTAATTGATTGAAAAAAGGTTTATTGACTGCTACTGGCTAAGAGCGGACGTCGGTATGTAAGTAGGTTGCAGCAATGCTCAACTTACGTGTTAGCTAAAGAAAGCTAAGGAAAACTCTCATTAATTATTTTAATGAGCTGCGCCAGCTGGACGGGTTTAACCAGATGATGATTAAACCCCGCCTCGCGCGACATTCGAAAATCCCTTTCCTGGCCCCACCCGGTTACAGCAATTAGGATCAATTTCTCCATGTTAGGTAAACCCCGCAATCGTATCGCTAATTCATGCCCACTCATCCCAGGCATTCCAATATCAAGAAAAGCAATGTCTGGAATAAATTCACGGGCGATATCCAATGCGGAAAAACCGTCGTGCGCAACACGAACTTTATTGCCCATGGTTTCAAGCAATGCCTCCATGCTCGTTGCGTAATCTGCGTTATCATCAACAATCATTATGCGCTTGCTAGCGGTGGTCATCGCCACATCTAATTTTTCCTCAGCAGGTTGCCCTTCAGCAGAAACCAGGTCCACTCGCAGGATGAATACACTGCCCTTGCCCACCCCTTCGCTTTCAGCATGAAGCGGGTAGCCGTGCAATTCCGCCAAATGTTTTGCCAACGCCAAGCCAACACCCAATCCGGCGTGAGCCCGCTCAAGGGATTGATCCACCTGGGTGAACATCTCAAAAATATTCCCCAACATGTCGGGCGCAATACCTATGCCGTTATCCCTGATACCTACAGTCGCATATTCATGAGCGACATTGACATCTACGGAGATGTGACCGCCATGATCCGTATACTTAGCTGCGTTATTGAGAATATTTGAAAAAACCTGGGCAAGACGCAACGGGTCTGCATTTATATAAACAGGGGTTTCTGGCAAATCGACAGTCAAGGTGTGGCCATAAGATTTAATTAGCGGTTCGCAGGACTCCAAGGCGTCACGGATAACGGATTGAATATCGATACATTCCCTGGCGATCGCCAGCTTTCCGGTATTAATACGGGAAACGTCCAGCAAATCATTCACTAAGCGCACCATTTGTTTTAATTGCCGATCCATAACGGTATGGGCATTTTCGGTCAAATCGGGTCTATCCTTAACTACCCGCAAAATCTCCAGGCTATTGCTGAGTGGCGCGAGTGGGTTTCTCAGCTCGTGCGCGAGTGTTGCGAGGAATTCGTCTTTGCGCGCATCCGCACGACGCAGCGCCGTTTCCGCCGCAATTCGCTCGGACATTTCATGGGCCAATGAACGGTTGGATTGTTCCAGCGCAGTTGTTTGACGTTCGACTTCGGTTAACATGT
The DNA here is from genome assembly GCA_021151835.1 of Gammaproteobacteria bacterium. GTDB lineage: Bacteria > Pseudomonadota > Gammaproteobacteria > Pseudomonadales > Cellvibrionaceae > Cellvibrio. The sequence continues at coordinate 6,680 of JAGKWO010000061.1, read as the reverse complement.
CATTAAAGGCATCGGTAAGTACACCGATTTCATCGTTCGTGAATTTTTTTGCCCGCAATGAGAAGTCGCGTGTTTGCATGACTTTCATGGCTACGCTGGTGACAGCAACAATTGGCTTGGTTAGCGCCCCACGAAGCCAGATGGCAATAAGCAGCGCTAACACAAGGCTCCCACACATTCCACTCATAAGAATGATGAGGTAGCTTGTTAAGCGCTCACGCAACCCATATTTTGCAACAATGTAAACAAAACCTAAGGTTTCTCCGTTTCGTGCGATAGTTTGCCACGCATATATGGTGTCCTTCTCTATGCGAAAACCTTCACGACCTTCCGCAACACCAGGCCAGGTCTCACCCCGGTTGTTATCCACCCCATATTTTGCAAACTCACTCCCTTCCATCGTAAAGATAGATGCGCCCAGAATAGAGGGGCGTGTTCGTAAGGCCTGTAGGTTTTCGGTAGCGGAAACAGGGTCAGTAAATTCAATCGCAGGCGCACTAATTTCCGCGATAACATTGGCTTGGGTCATAAGGTCTTTTATCGCAGCATCCTCATAGGTTCGCACATCATAGATGAGTACGGCAGCAATAAGAGAAAACAAAGCAACAAACGTTGTTGCCATAATGGCCAGCATCAATTTGTTGGCAATGGAATTTTTAATGAAATTACGCATTAATCCTGCGCCCCTTTGATGGAGATCGCGATAGCTAACAAGCGGGAACTAAATGTAATGTTATTTTCTTTTGCGCTTTGTAGTGAGATTTCGAAGCGAATTTTATTATCGACCAACCTTAGGTTAATCGTGCTGCCATTGGACAAACCATTTTCGCTTTCAGTAACAATAATGAACGCATCTTTTCTCGCCTGCAGAATCAGTGCAGGTAACAATGCTTCCCTTTTATGCGATACAAAAACCAGATGGGCATCTTTAATCTGGTCGACGGTTTTCGCGGAATAGATTTCTATGGAACGACCATTGATCACACGCTGCGCAACGATCCCTTCCAGCTCATTTTTTATCTCACCAGAACCCATTACCCATATCCGGTAAGGTGACTGCGGACCCGAAAAGCGATTATCAGGCCATGTGCTGTAGCCCAGAAATTTATACACCATCGCAGCTTTAACCTGGTAATCCAGCAAAAGCTCACCAGCGCGTGCCTTTCCATGCAAAGTGATACAAAATGCGCACACGAACAATGCCGCTGGCAACCACCTGCCTTTGGCCCAAGTGGCTCGCCAATTAAAAGCTGGCTCAAATGATCCTGTTCGATGTGCTCGCAACGTTTACAGCCCCCAAACAAGCTTGGCAAAAATGGAGCGTTCAAATTCGCTACGGCCAGGTGCCGCACCGAATTCACTATGATGGTTATCCACTAGGTTCTGGCCAATAATAGATATATCAAGGGTTGAGCTTACCGCCCAGGATAGGTGTACATCGAGAGTGGTGTAATGAGGGAGGTCAAAACCCTCTACCTCCGCGACATGACGCAGGGTTGCATTCAGTTCTACATCATCGCGGATCGTGTAAGTAGACCGGATTATTGAAGAGTAGTCGGGATCACCGCTTGCCAGGCCCGTGGTATTTGAAAAATCCATACTACCCGGTTCAAGTTCAATATCGATTTTTTGGAGCGCTAGTCCTCCATGCAAACGCAAATCGATAAAAGGCTGCCAACTCCCCCACACTTCCATTCCATAGGTGTCGGCTTCAGCCATATTTTTAAATACCAAACCCGGCCCCGGCGCGTTCAGTTCAAGCGTACGCAGATCGTCATATTTACTGTAAAACGCGGTTATCGACCAGGACACCCGGGCAACCGGCTGGCTGCGATATCCCATTTCAAATACTTCTGCAATTTCCGATACAAAATTGGGCCCACCGCCCACAGCGTATTGGGGAACGCCATCAATAATCGGGGGATTTGTGGGTGCGTACAGGTCGCGATCTATTCGCGATGGAGAACGAACTGCGCGAGATAAACTGGTCCACACTAACTTGGTAGAATCCGGCTCCCATCCCAATTTAATTCCTGGCATGGATTCCAGCCCGGTATAAGGATTGTCCTCCCACTTACTACCGATAGTCAGCTGGACGTCGTCAGTAATATTGATTTCATTCTGCACAAAAATATTTCGCCAGGATCTATTCACATCGCCAGGGAGAAAGGCAAAATTTTGATCATTATCAATTCGATCTGTGATGTATCGGTAACCTGCGCCCCAAACAATGTTTTGATATTTACCGAGAGGAAGCTCATGTTGGAGTTCAATATCCCAGGTATTCATTTTCTGCGCGAATGCAGTGGGCTGGTCACGCTGGGTATGGTCAAGATACGCCTGCAAGGTCAACTTTGAATCAGCCAAGGTCGAACCAGCCAGCTGCCAACCACCACGCGCCAGGATATTTGCACCGGATATTTTAATATCCTCAGTACCCGTCTGATGTAACCGGCCCGAGTAAGCGTCACCCTGGAGGGTAAATTCGTCACTCCCCTGATCCCAGTCCATGCGAAAACCCGTTTGCGTTCGGCCAAAACCTGTGTTTGTTGATGTTCCATTTTCCGCATGAGTGTCGTCATGCTGAGCGCGCTTCACATACACCCGGTAATGCCCGCCAGTGTCGCCGCCAAGGGCACCGCCGTAACGCGCACTGGCATATTGTTCATGGTTACTCGCCCCCAGGGATATTAGCTCGCCTTGGGTTTCAGCGGCAGAACGGGTCACGATATTGACAACGCCATTGACCGCGTTTGCGCCCCACAGGGTTCCACCAGCCCCACTCACAACCTCAATACGCTCTAAATCTTCCAGCACAACGTCCTGCGCATCCCAGTACACGCCGGAAAATAACGGCGAATAGACCGTTCGACCATCAATCATCACCAGCAATTTATTTTCAAAGGGATTATTAAAGCCACGCGCCGTAATGGCGTAATTGCGCGCATCTACCCGAGCGACCTGCAAGTTCGGAGCGAGCCGCAAGGCTTCAGGGAGTGATACGGAACCTGCATTCTCTACATCATCATTAGTAATAACAAAAATAGAGGCGCTTGCCTCCGAGACCGGCTTTGCAGATTTAGATACAGAAATGACGGGCAGTGACGAAAGCTCTTCCAGCGAAAGGTCAGCCAAAACACCGCGCCTCACCTCCTCCGCATGGGCACTTAACGTTGTAAGAAGCGACAAGATGCAGAGGGATATTTTGAATTGCGAACGCACAAACCCACCGGTTTGGGCAGGGTTGCCGAAAAAAGACATTTTCATAATCAATGCCCAAGATATTTTCCAAGGACACATTCCATGTGAGGGATAAAGAAGCTGGTTCAACGTATTTTACGGGGTGAATCTTAAATACATCACCGTTGAGTCGCAATATTGAGGAGAACCCCGTGAGAAGGTTAAACGGTATCAACAGGATGTAGCTGTGTGGCATGGATCGCGACCATTAATACACACCTATTTCAGGAGAGGAACTTGTCATCCGTGTAATGTCCTATTCATAGGTACGCAAATCAGCGTGTTAGATGGGTTCAGGGCGACGAGCCCCGGAGATTCGACATTGAACGAAAAATCGCCCCGCGTATACATTGGTACCAGTGGGTTGGTATTGCCGGTTAATAAGAAAGACTTTCCCCCTCCCTATGCATCGAGTAGCCGCTTGCGTTACTACAGTTCTATTTTTAATTCGTTGGAATTAAATAGTTCATTTTATAAAACCCCAAAAGCGAGAACATTTTCTAAATGGAAAAACGATGTTGATAATAATTTTAAATTCACGGTTAAATTATCACGTGACATCACCCATGCAAAACATCTCGATTTTAATACCGATTTGCTAAATGCCTTTATGAATGCAATTAACCACCTTAATGAACAGAAAGGCGCGTTGCTAATTCAGTTCCCCGCCAGCATAACATCCAACTATTTTAACAATGTGCGCAAAATACTTGATCAAATCGAATCGCTGCAAAACGATCATGAGTGGGACTTGGCAGTCGAAGTGAGGCATAACAGTTGGTATAACAGCAACACCTATAAAATGTTGGCGGAGCACCAAGCTTCCTTGGTGGCCCACGATATGCCTGGCTCACAGACACCGGCAGACCACACCGCTAACGATTTTATTTATCTTCGTTTCCACGGGCCGACCGGAAAATATAATGGCAGTTACGATGAAGATACTATCAGACGATATTCACAACAGATTTTTAACGCATGCATGCAGGGTAAACGCGTCTATGTGTATTTTAATAATACGATGGGCAGTGCATATGAAAATGCACTCTCGCTAGCGACATCTATTGAGAGGCTTAAAAAATCGACAGACTGGCATTTTTAACCTGATCGACACTGTATCTCGATAAACCAATGGTGATAGCTAAGTTATTCCTTAACTACCCCCACCCAAAAATCCTCTATGTAATCAATGAAAATTTCACATAAATTTCATGTTGATATCTATTAGTTCGTCTGAATAAGGAAAGATTGAATTGAATCAAACGGAAGGCTTTAATGGGCATATTCTTGGTAGTTGATTGACTAAAAACGAAGACTGTTCTTTACATGTAAACACCCAACAGGGGATGGAGTTTTACCAAAGCATCTGGCAATGCTTACTCAATTGCACCACTGACTTTCACAAGGCTCACCGTCTCCATCGCCATCAGTATTTTGGTTCGGGCAGTTTTCAAGATACAACCTGGCTTCCTCGCAAGAGGTCATTTGAGAACAGTAGGTTTTACCTTGACAGATAAATGTTCGCTCCACCTTATCAACTTCGATATCCCTTACGTTTTCTTGAGGTAATAGGTTAGTTGAAGCGTGATCATTATCACTAAAATAATGTGTTTTAAGGTAGTAAGCCAATATAGAAAAAACAATAATAAATAAAACTAAGGGATAGCTAAAAATAGGCGGATTTTTATCCCTTGAATTTTTTGCTCGATGGATAGTTTCTTCCAGCCCCTCAATCGTTACGCTTGCTGCTTTTTTCTTTCCTGCTGAGTCCTGAATGATGTCATAGAAAAGTATGTCACCTTCTTTAGGGCGTCGCGGCATTAGCTGCACAGCAGATATGTGAATAAAAATCGTTTCAGTTTCGCTATGCTTTATGAAGCCAAAACCTCGGTCATCATTCCACTTAGTAAGGATTCCTCTATTTCGCATAGCCTTCTCAGCCCCAAGATATAACGCGATTTATATGCATCCAGCAAAGCCACACCATTATATACCGCAATAAATACGCACAAACCCCTAAGGGTTGTACCCGCAGGCAGCGGCATCCGCAATTTGCTCAGGGCTATAACCATCTTTATGCATATCATGAAGAAATCCCAATCGCTCTTTTTTCCCTCGCCTGGTATGGTTTTTTATGAATTAGCCTCAATGGCTCAAGACCTTGTTAAATATGTGTTTACGGTTTATTACTGCTTTCGGCCAAGGCAAACACTAACGAAAAGGGTGCACGAGTGCCCGTATTTGCTGCTGGCCTGGAACGCACCAGAGAGCAGATCCACAACATGCAGTTGTTATATTTTAGCTACTTGAAGGTAGCTCCATGCTTGCTCGTATTTTTTTCTCCATCCATACTTTTACATCTAACACATATGCAGCCCATTGATCCGACAACGCAACCAAGTCAATAACTTTGGCGAACCCCACGCTCTTACCCCAATCAAGCCTCGAAATTAAATCTTCAATGTATTTATGGTCGTCATTGACGGCTTGTATGTCTCTAGCGCACTCAATGATCTCCAAATGTTCAGCATTGGCCACACCATCCATTGCAACAATCAAGGAATGAAGATATTTCTCAGGATTAGTATTATCTGGGATGGAAAACTGACAAATCTTTTGAAGTGCAATTTCTCGATATCTTACTGATCTTGTGTCATCTCCTGTCAGTATTTTATTTATGCGATCCTGTTTTTCTTCGTCTGTTCTGAATACGTCTCCATCTATTACAAATAATGAGTTATCGCAACTCTCTCCACCCAAAAGCAGACCACTAATAGTTGTAAAGCAGTTAATAGCAGCGCCATATCTTTGGATAGAAACATATTTTGTCCCACCCAGCTCCGCAGCTAATTTTTTTATTATCGACAAAGCGAGATCGTCTTCAACAAAAACCTCAATTGGTCTAGGCTGATTACCAGTAAGACGAGTAATTGCATCAGGTTTTGTTTCGTTAAAACATAAAGACTTACCTGACTTAATTATAATGTGTCTTATGTTAACCATATGCTCTTGATCAATAATACTTTCACGATGCGTAGTGGCAATAACCTGTAGATTTTTATCCGTTGCTCTAGCACAAATTACCTCCACCAATCTCTTCATGGCACCGTCATGCAGAAGAAGGTCTATTTCATCTATTAAAATCAGAGAGTTTTTTTTCGCTCGAAATACTATTTGAAGTATATGGAATATTTTTTGCTCACCCGCACTCATGCTAAGCGCAGAATATCTTAAGCCACTCGACTCCACTCCAATAAATTTCTTTCCAGATGCAGTATGCATATTGAAAGCAGAGTATTGCTTATTAAGTATGTATGACGCGTTATGCAGGATTTCTGATATGATCCCTACCGCCAACATCGGACAGTTAACTAACATACATTTTTTGCCTCAAAGCACTCAGGGCTAATAAAGCCAATTGCGCTGTGGCGGCGGTACCG
>JAGKWO010000015.1 GCA_021151835.1 Gammaproteobacteria bacterium | reverse complement strand
AGTCGCCAACGCAATCCCAAATCAAAACGCGACTGAAGATTCCGCATTTAATTTCCAGTTTGCAGCAAACACATTTGCTGATGTCGATGCTGGTGCAACGCTGACTTATTCTGCGCAATTAGCGGGCGGTGGTGCATTACCGTCCTGGTTAAGTTTTAACGCCGCAACGCGCACCTTCAGTGGTACGCCAGCAAATGCTGATGTTGGAACGATTTCAATTGATGTGATTGCTGATGACGGCAATGGCGGAACCGTTACCGATACTTTCAACATTGTTATCGCCAATACCAATGATGCACCAACAGTCGCTAACGCAATCCCAAATCAAAATGCGACTGAAGATTCTGCATTTAATTTCCAGTTTGCGGCGAATACTTTTGCAGATGTCGATGCCGGTGCAACGCTGACTTATTCTGCGCAATTAGCGGGTGGTGGTGCATTACCGTCCTGGTTAAGTTTTAACGCCGCAACACGCACCTTCAGTGGTACGCCAGCAAATGCTGATGTCGGAACGATTTCAATTGATGTCACTGCCGATGATGGCAATGGCGGAACCGTTACCGATACTTTCAACATTGTTATTGCCAACACCAACGATGCACCAACAGTCGCCAATGCAATCCCTGATCAAAATGCGACTGAAGATTCCGCATTTAATTTTCAGTTTGCAGCAAACACATTTGCTGATGTGGATGCCGGTGCAACCTTAACTTATTCCGCACAGCTTGCTGGTGGTGGCGCGCTACCATCGTGGTTAAATTTTAATGCCGCAACGCGCACGTTCAGTGGTACACCGGCGAATGCTGATGTTGGAACGATTTCAATTGATGTGATTGCTGATGACGGCAATGGCGGAACCGTTACCGATACTTTCAATATTGTTATCGCCAATACCAACGATGCACCGACAGTTGCCAATGCCATTCCGGATCGTTCCGCGACAGAAAATATTGCGTTTAATTTCCAATTTGCAGCGAATACTTTTGCAGATGTCGATGCTGGTGCAACGCTCACTTACACCGCGCAATTAGCGGGCGGTGGAGCATTGCCGTCATGGTTAAGTTTCAATGCCGCAACGCGCACTTTCAGTGGTACGCCGGCGAATGCTGATGTTGGAACTATTTCTATCGATGTTACTGCTGATGATGGCAACGGCGGAACCGTTACCGACACATTCAATATTATTGTTGGAAATAGCAATGATGCTCCAACAGTCGCCAATGCTATTCCCGATCAAAATGCCACCCAGGATTCTGCATTCAGCTTCCAGTTCGCGGCCAATACATTTGCCGATATTGATATCGGCGATACATTAACCTATTCAGCACAACTTGCTGGCGGCGGCTCATTACCATCCTGGTTAACTTTTAACGCCGCTACACGCACCTTTAGTGGTACACCGGCGAACGGTGATGTCGGAACGATTTCAATTGATGTGATTGCTGATGATGGCAATGGCGGAACGGTTACCGATACCTTTACTATTGTCGTTGCCAATACCAACGACGCGCCCACAGTGGCGAATCCAATTCCCGATCAAAATGCGACTGAAGATAGTGCATTCAATTTCCAATTTGCCGCCAATGCCTTTACTGATGTCGATGCCGGTGCGGCACTCACCTATTCCGCGCAACTGGCCGGTGGTGGATCATTGCCATCATGGTTAAGTTTTAATGCCGCAACACGCACCTTTAGCGGCACACCGGCGAATGGCGATGTGGGAACGATTTCAATTGATGTGATTGCTGATGATGGCAACGGTGGAACGGTTACCGACACATTCAATATTATTATCGCCAATACTAATGATGCGCCCACTGTCGCCAATGCAATTCCCGATCAAACTGCTGCCGAGAATTCACCTTTTAATTTCCAGGTTGCGGCTAACACATTTGCCGATATTGATGCCGGCACAACCTTAACCTATAGCGCGCAATTGGCGGGCGGTGCCGCACTGCCGTCATGGTTGAGTTTTGATGCGGTTACTCGCACGTTCAGTGGTGCGCCTGCAACGGCCGATGTTGGTACATTAAATATTGAAGTTACTGCAAATGACGGTAACGGCGGCAGCGTAGCGGATGTATTTACGCTGACAATTTCCGGCTTGCCGGATACCAAATATATTGATACCGGGGATGGCAATGCCTTTATTCCGGTGACATCGGGCAACCAGATTGGCCAAAGTTTTTCTTACGATAGTGCGAGTTCCACTTACACGGTTAATGAAATTAGCCTGTATCTGGCGCGTTATGATAATGCTGCCGCACAAACAATTACCGTCGAACTGCGCGACGCCTGGAGCGGTGCTGTTCTGGGGAGTGATTCTATCGCCTCATCGCAAATCAGCCGCGATGGTTTTGGCTGGCATTCATTTAATTTTTCTGATGTAGCACTCACTGACCAGCAGTCCTATGTTATTCGCATCAGTAGCACGGGCAGTGATGGTTTGGTGTTGGTGTCGCGCATTGGCGGCAATACGTTTGCTGATGGGGCAATGATTGAAAACGGCGTGCCTGATGCAAGCGGGTGGGACCTTGCTTTCAAAGTAGCAAAAGACGATGGCAACAATGCTGCACCGGTGCTGGATAATCCCATCGCTGATCGTACAATCAATGCAGAAGCGCCGTTTAATTTTGTTGTGCCTGCAAATACATTTTCCGATCCGGATTCAAACGATACGCTCACTTACCGTGCGCAATTGGCGGGTGGTGGCAGTTTGGGCTGGCTCACATTTAATGAAGCCACCAAAACGTTTTCGGGAACCCCGCATTGGCATCAGGCGGGCACCATCACGGTTGAATTAATCGCAACAGACAACCACGGCGCATCTACGTCGGAATTTTTTGATATCACCGTTGTTAATACCAATATTGCGCCGACAGTTGCAAACCCGATTCCCGATCAGGTTGTTAATGAAGATTCTCCGCTGAATTTCCAATTCGCTTCCAACACTTTTGCCGATGCAGATGCAGGCACTACTTTCACTTACACCGCGCAATTAGCGGTATTGGGTGGTTTGCCGCCATGGCTTGCTTTTGATTCGGCAACGCGTACTTTTTCCGGCACACCGGCCAATGATGATGTGGGCACCTGGACTATTGAGGTAACAGCCAATGACGGGTTTGGCGGTACTATTATTGATACCTTTGTAATTACTGTAGCCAATACCAATGATGCCCCGGTAATTATCAATCCTATCGGCGACCAGGGCGCGATACAGGGCGTGCCGTTTAACTTCCAGTTTGTCGCCAATACTTTTGCCGATATTGATGTGGGCGATACGCTTGCTTATTCCGCGCAACTTGCCGGTGGTGGAGCACTGCCTGCATGGTTAAATTTTAATGCAGCCACGCGGACTTTCAGTGGCACACCCGCCAACGGTGATGTAGGAACTATTTCTATTGACGTAATTGCCAATGACGGCAATGGCGGAACACTCACCGATACATTCGATATTGTTATCGCCAATATGAATGATGCTCCCACCGTAGCCAATGCGATTGCCGATCAAAACGCCGCTGAAGATTCTGCATTCAATTTTCAATTTGCAGCGAATACGTTTGCTGATATCGATGCCGGTGCGACGCTCACGTATTCCGCGCAATTGGCCGGTGGTGGAGCATTGCCATCCTGGTTAAGTTTTGATGCGACCACGCGTACTTTTAGCGGCACACCGGCGAATGCTGATGTGGGAACGATTTCAATTGATGTGATTGCTGATGACGGCAACGGTGGAACGGTTACCGATACGTTCAATATTGTTATCGCCAATACCAATGATGCACCGACCGTTGCAAATGCGATTCCCGATCAGAATGCGACTGAAGATTCCGCATTCAATTTCCAATTTGCAGCAAACACGTTTGCCGATATGGATGCGGGTAATACGCTTATTTACAGCGCGCAACTCACCGGTGGTGGTGCGTTACCATCCTGGTTGAGTTTCGATCCGGCTACCCGCACTTTTAGCGGTACACCCACAAATAGTGATGTTGGAACCATTTCGATTGATGTGACTGCCGATGATGGCAACGGTGGGGTAATTACTGACACATTCAATATTGTGATCGCCAATACCAACGATGCCCCAACGGTAGATGCACCATTTATTAATCCTGTTGCTGTGGAAGATTCACCGTTTACATTGAATTTCCCCTTGACCATGTTTAACGATGTCGATGTGGGTGATTCACTCAGCTATAGCGCACAATTGGCCAATGGCCAGCCGTTGCCTGCCTGGCTGAACTTCGATGCAAGCACGCTAACTTTCTCCGGTACACCACTGAATAATGATGTTGGTAATTTAAACATCCAATTGGTTGCCAGCGACGGCGAAGCCAGTGTCAGTTTTCAATTTGTAATTCGTGTTGACGCGGTCAACGATAACCCGCTCGCTATTACACCAGCCACCATCAATACCCGGGAAGATGCAGTTGGCGATCAACTGGATTTGTTTGCCACCTTCAGCGATGAAGAAACACCTGCGAATCAACTGCAATATTCCGTAGTAAGTAATTCCAATCCGTTATTGGTAGCGGGAATTACCATTGATGCGCAAACTGGAAAATTAATTTTCAGTTACGGCGCCAACCAATTTGGTTCCAGCGATTTAATTATTCGCGCCCAGGATGCAAATGGTGCGTTCGTCGAAACACCACTGCGTATCAATGTTGCACCAGTAAATGATGCACCTGTGTCAACCGGGATCGGCGATATTCGTGTAGCGGCAGGTACTGCACCGCAGCAAATTGACCTGCATAAAATATTTTCCGATATCGAGCAGGGTACGGCGCTGAAATATTCATTGATCGCCAATACCAATCCCGCAATTGCGACCAATGTGCAGTGGGACCAAACCACCGGTGTAATGACAATTGCATTTGCTTCGGTAACCGGCGGTGAAACATTTATTACCTTGCGTGCGCAAGATGATGATGGTTCATGGGTTGAAACCCGTTTTAAGGTTACCGTGGTTGCTACCACCATTCCGGAGCCGGAAGTACCCAAACCGCCGGTAATACCACCGGTGGTGCCACCATTACCGGAAGTACCCACAACGCCGCCGATCATAACCCCACCGACAGTGCCGGACGGTACTGACCACATTCCAATTCCCGATAATAACGGCGAAGGCATTGATGGGCCAGGAACGGGAGGGCAGTCGATATCACCACTGATTGATCCGGACGCGCGCGATAATTTTAATCCACCCAATGACAAATCCAGCCGTGATTACGAGCGGATTGAAGCAGAACTGGAAGCGGGGAACGTATCGGTAGTTACGTTAACCGCGTCATCATCGCTGGTAAGTTTAATTACTACGGATACGGGGTTTGCCCCCTGGGAAGCGGAAGATTTTAACAACGAAGTGCGGCGTATCCGCGAACAAATGGACGTAGCCATGGAGGAAGAGCAGGACCGCCGCGCAGTGGTTGCGGGGATTACCTTCTCGGTAACAACGGGTATCCTGATTTGGTCTTTGCGGGCGAGCAGTCTATTGTTAACGCTGATGTCCATGTTGCCGTTATGGCGCGGTCTGGACCCGCTGCCGATTCTTGATGAGGTGAATAAACGCAAAAAAGAACTTGAGCAACAGCGTAAAGATCGTGCACGTGAAGATAAAAGCTCCAAAGAAGTGGGATATTTATTTGATCATGCACAACATAAACAATCGGGCCAGTAGTCCGGTGCTCGCTTTTCGAATTATCGCTTAAGGGATATAAATGTTAGGTTTTACTCCAGCAGTTCGTTTAAGTTTGGGATTGGTGATCCTGACCATCTCCATCCTGATTCTTGCACAGGCCATCGGGCTTGCGCCCGGTGCTGAGCGGCAACAACTGGAAGTGCGCAAGCGTTTGGCAGAGACGCTCGCATCGCAAGTGAGCGTTGCCATCCTGCGTGGCGATGAATTGCTGTTGCAGTATTTGCTTGAGTCATCGGTCGAGCGCAATCCGGAAATTTTGTCAGTTGCTGTTCGCCGCAATGATGGCGTCATTGTTGCGCAAACCAAATCCCATGCGCAAAATTGGGCCAAGGCAAAACCCAATGAATCTACGCCTACACATATCCGCTTTCCCGTCATGATTAACGGTGCCAAGCGCGCCGATTTTGAATTAAGTTTTGAGCCATTACTCAGTGAAAGCCATCCTGTTTTTAAATTACCCACCTTTGTGTTGTTAATTATTTTTGTTTCACTCAGTGGTTTTGTTGGCTACTGGTATTACATCAAGCGCGCATTAAAACACCTCGATCCAAGCGCGGTTGTGCCAGCGCGGGTACGCAATGCGTTAAATATCCTTGCCGAAGGTGTATTGATTCTTGATCGGCGCGAACAAATTGTATTGGCCAACAATACCTTGATTGACCATTTGCAACGCACCGAACAATCGCTGATGGGGAAAAAAGCAAGCAGCCTTGGCTGGTTTCTGGACCCCAAACAGGAAGCGCAGGATTATCCCTGGCTTAAAGCAATTGGCAGCGGCGTGAAACAAACCGGTGTGCGCGTGTTGTTGCCGGATGCGAACAATAAAGAAACCATTTTCCTGGTCAATGCCGTTCCCATCCTGGATGCCAAAGGTTCCAGCCAGGGAACTATCGCGGTGTTTGAAGATATCACTGAGCTGGAAACCAAGAGCCGGTTGCTGGAAGATATGATCCAGCAGTTGGCCGCCACCCAGGTTGCCATTGAAAATAAAAACAAGGAACTGACCTTCCTGGCGACGCGTGACCCATTAACCAATTGCTATAACCGTCGCGCGTTATACGAGCATCTGGGCAGCAAATTTGATGGTGCCCGTACCGGTGATGCCGAATTCAGTTGCATCATGGCGGATATCGATTTCTTCAAAAAAGTCAACGACACCTATGGCCATGCCGCCGGCGATGAAGTGATTAAAATGGCGGCCAACAGTTTGCGCGAAGTAGTGCGTGATATGGATATGGTTGCGCGTTTTGGCGGTGAAGAATTTTGTGTAATCCTGCCGGGTGCGCCGCTGGATCAGGCACAGTTAATTGCCGAGCGCTGCCGGCAGAAAATTGAGGAAAAAGTTACCAATGGTATTCAGGTGACCGGTAGCTTTGGGGTAACTTCCATTCGTATGGGGGCGGTGACCGCCAACCAATTAATCCAGCAGGCGGATGAGGCCTTGTACTATTCCAAGCAGCACGGCCGCAATCAGGTTACCTGCTGGCAACCGGATATGAAAACTATCATCGCTGACTCCCAGCATCATTAATCCCCGGTGAAATTCTGCGCAAATCTGGCTGTCCCAATAGCGATCCCGCGGGGCAGGCAAGTTATTTACCCGTAGAGTGATCTTGCCGGTGGTAAATCTGCCGCCAGTAATTACAATAGCCCTCGTTTACTCAAAACCTGGCCGAGACCGGGTTAATCATTATTCGGGATATCACCATTGAAATCAGTTACTCCGCAACGCCGCGCTCCCGCCTCCGAGCAGACCTCCACCTTATTGGTGCGCCTGCTGAAAGAGGGCGCCCTGATTGGCCTGGGGGCGATTTGCCTTTATCTGTTGATTGCCATGGTCAGCTACGACCCCAATGATCCGGGTTGGTCGCGCACGGGCGATAATGCCGTCGTACAAAATGCCGGCGGTCCCTTTGGGGCATGGATCGCCGATGTGTTTTTCTCGTTGTTTGGGTACCTGGCCTATTTGTTTCCGGTGATGATCGCTTACCGCGCCTGGCTGGTTTTGAAAGATCGCAACCGCGAAGGCGGTATTGACTGGTTGTTTTTTGGCTTGCGTGCGGTCGGGTTGATATTGGTGATGGTTGCGGGAACCGGTATTGCCGCCATGCATTACAGCGACGGCCAATCGGTATTGCCTTATTCCAATGGCGGTTTGCTCGGCGCTGCGGTTTCCGATGCTGTTTTTGGTGCGTTCAATTACACCGGTGGTACTTTGTTGCTGCTTTCGCTCTTCCTTGTAGGGATGACTATCTTTACCGACCTTTCCTGGTTAAAACTCAGTGAGGACTTGGGGCGCTGGACATTGATTGCTATTAACAAAGGCCTGGAAAAGTGGCAGGTGTATCGCCGTGAAAAAGCGGAGAAACAAATTGCTGTCAAAGCCCAGGAGCACCGCCGGGAGGTGGTCGAGCAGCATGTAAAACAGGAAGCCAAACGCGTGGCGCCGGTAATCATCACCGAGCCACCCAAAAAGAAACCGGCGCCCAGCCCGCGGGTTGAGAAAGAAAAACAACCTTCGTTATTTGAATCGCTGGAGCCAGCGGTGGGTAGTTTGCCACCCTTGAGTTTGCTGGATCCGCCTGACAAGCGCAGTGATAAGGGCTATTCCAAAGAGTCACTGGAAGCAATGTCCAAGCTGCTGGAGCTGAAACTTAAAGACTTCGGTATTGAAATCGAAGTGGTTTCGGTACAGCCCGGTCCCGTTGTTACCCGTTTTGAAATCCAGCCAGCGCCGGGTATTAAAGCCAGCCGTATTTCCGGCCTTGCCAAGGACCTCGCGCGTTCACTGGCGGTAGTTTCGGTGCGTGTGGTGGAAGTGATTCCTGGTAAATCGGTAATGGGCGTGGAAATTCCAAACGTGCATCGCGAGATGGTGCGTATGTCGGAAGTGATTTCCTCGGAGGCATACGAAAACGCCAAGTCACCACTGACAATGGTGCTGGGACACGATATTTCCGGCGAGCCGGTGGTATCTGACCTGGCCAAAATGCCGCACTTGCTGGTCGCTGGTACTACGGGTTCCGGTAAATCCGTGGGTGTTAACGTGATGCTGCTCAGCTTGCTATACAAATCCACGCCTAAAGAAGTTCGTTTGATCCTGGTGGACCCGAAAATGCTGGAACTCTCGGTTTACGAGGGGATTCCCCATTTGCTGACACCGGTTATCACCGACATGAAGGACGCATCCAATGGCCTGCGTTGGTGTGTCGGCGAGATGGAGCGTCGTTACAAACTCATGTCAGCATTGGGTGTACGTAACCTTGCCGGCTACAACCGCAAGGTTGACGATGCTATTAAGGCCGGTGAACCGATTAAAGACCCCCTGTTCAAACCCGAAGACAATTTTGAGGCAGGCGCGGACGTTGCGCCTGCACCGGATCTGGAAGAATTGCCATTTATCGTAGTGGTGATCGACGAATTTGCCGACATGATGATGATTGTCGATAAGAAAAAAGTGGAGCAGCTCATTGCCCGTATCGCCCAGAAAGCGCGGGCGGCGGGTATCCACCTGATCCTGGCGACCCAGCGTCCGTCGGTAGACATCATCACCGGCCTGATCAAAGCCAACGTGCCAACACGTATTGCGTTCCAGGTTTCCTCCAAAATTGACTCGCGCACGATTCTGGACCAGGGCGGGGCAGAGCAGTTATTGGGCCATGGTGACATGCTGTACTTGCCCTCGGGAACCAGTGTGCCTATCCGTGTCCACGGCGCATTCGTGGATGACCATGAGGTCCATAAAGTGGTAGCCGACTGGAAAAAGCGCGGCGCACCACAATATATCGATGGTATTACTGATGACGATAACAACTCCATCCCGGTGCCTGGTTTGCCCAGCGAAGGTGGTGAAGATGGGGATGGCGAAACGGATGCGCTCTACGATGAAGCGGTGCAATTTGTTATCGAATCGCGCAAAGCCTCTATTTCATCAGTGCAACGCAAGTTGCGCATTGGCTACAACCGCGCAGCGCGTTTAATCGAAACCATGGAAGCCGCTGGCGTTGTTTCCTCCGCCGGCCATAACGGCAATCGCGAAGTATTGGTCGGGCGTAACTGATTTGGCTCAGGTTCAGTCCCGGGCATTAGGATTGCGTAGGTGCAATCCTGCTTTCACTTTCACATGATCTGGAAAAATTATGACGTTTCTTTTGAAATTAGTGCCGCGCATGGTAATTAGCCTTTTGCTGTTGATGTCTGTTACTGCAACGGCAGCAGATGACCAGGCTGCCGTGCAATTGCGCAAACTGCTCGATGCAATGAATAGCCTGCAAGGTAATTTCGTACAAACCACCTACGACAAAACCGGTGCCGAGCAGGAAGTCAGCAAAGGCATTTTTATGTTGCTGCGCCCCGGTAAATTTTATTGGGAAACACGCGAGCCCATGCCGCAGCTGCTGGTATCCAATAATAAAACCATCTGGTTGTACGACGCTGATCTGGAAACCGTCACGGTGCGCGAATTTACCGATGACCTGCGCGAAACCCCGGCGCTGTTGTTAAGTGCGGATGCAGAACAATTGCGCAAACAATTTTCGGTAACGCGCGACGACAAAAACAAAGTTGCTGAAGCCTACACACTCACGCCAAAAGTGACTGAAGGTATGTTCCAGCATTTAACACTGGTATTTAAGGATGGCCAGTTGGCCGAGTTTTCCATCAAAGACAGCTTGGGACAATTGACTCGCTGTGTACTCAGCAACGCACAACGCAACAAACCGCTGGCAGAAGAAAAATTCTTTTTCCAGATTCCGGAAGGCGTTGAAGTCTTGAACGATTAATCCGCGGCTTTTAGCGCAGGACTGGCATGGATTTATTTGGTTCACCCACACCGGCCTATCAACCACTTGCCGCGCGCATGCGCCCGCGCAACCTGGATGATTACATCGGCCAGGAACATTTGCTCGCGCCGGGCAAGCCCCTGCGTGAAGCGATTGCGCGCGGCCAATTGCATTCAATGATTTTGTGGGGGCCACCCGGTGTGGGTAAAACTTCACTCGCGAAATTATTTGCTGAACAAGCGGATGCACGTTTTGAATCCTTGTCTGCTGTGTTATCCGGCGTAAAAGAAATTCGTGCCGCCGTTGCCAGTGCGCAACAGGAACGAATTTCCACTCGTCGCAAAACTATTTTATTTGTCGATGAAGTGCATCGCTTTAATAAATCCCAGCAAGATGCATTTTTACCCTATGTGGAAGATGGCACCTTCATTTTTATTGGTGCGACTACCGAAAATCCATCGTTTGAATTAAACAACGCATTGCTTTCGCGATGCCGTGTTTATGTATTACGCAGCTTGCAGCCCGAGCAATTAAAAAATGTATTGCTGCAAGCGTTGCATGATAAAGATCGTGGCCTGGGCAACCAATCGATTGTTATCAATGATGACACCTTGATGACCCTGGCCCAGGCCGCCGACGGCGATGCGCGTAAATCACTCAATTTGCTGGAAATTGCTGCCGACCTCGCCGACGAGCAGGGCGATAGGAAAGTTATTAATGAGCACGTGATTGCCGAAGTCCTCGCCAGCGATGTGCGCCGTTTCGATAAAGGCGGCGATATCTTCTATGAACAAATATCGGCATTGCATAAATCTGTGCGCGGTTCATCGCCGGATGGTGCCTTGTATTGGTTGGCACGTATGCTCGATGGTGGTTGTGACCCGCTGTATATTGCGCGCAGGGTAGTGCGTATGGCGAGTGAAGATATCGGCAACGCAGATCCGCGTGCATTACCGCTATGCTTGTCCGCATGGGATGTGCAGGAGCGCCTCGGCAGCCCGGAAGGGGAGTTGGCTATCGCGCAGGCGGTGGTTTATCTGGCCTGCGCACCTAAAAGTAATGCTGTGTATAATGCGTTCAACCAGGTGATGGCCGATGTGCGCAGCCAACCGGCTTACGATGTTCCCATCCATTTGCGTAATGCCCCCACCAGGCTCATGAAAAACATGGATTACGGTGCTGAGTATCGCTATGCCCACGATGAACCGGGGGCCTACGCCGCCGGTGAAAATTATTTGCCAGAAGATATTTCCGGGTCGCGTTATTACGCTCCGGTGGAGCGCGGGCTTGAGTTAAAAATCCAGGAAAAACTCGCGCATCTGCGTGAACTGGATAAACAAAGTAAAAAGCAGCGTTATAAAAAATAATTTAACCCCGCCCCAGCCTTCCCCCGTTAAAAGGGGGAGCGAGTTTGATTTAACTCCGCTAGTGAATTCGGGGTAGCTTAAGCAACTCCCCTTGCAAAGAAGGGAGGCCGGGAGGGGGTGACGTTTGAGATTGAAAACAATGATGCATTGGTTGGCAATTGCGATAGGTGGCGCGCTCGGGTCTGTACTTAGATTCGCTGCAGTCAGTTATCTGACCCCATTGATTAATTATCGTTTTCCCTTTGGTACATTTATCGTAAATTTAAGCGGCTCATTTTTAATTGGTGTTGCTTACGTATTGTTAATGGAAAAAACAACGATGCCGGCTGAATGGCGGTTGTTCTTTATTACTGGAATTTTGGGTGGCTACACCACCTTCTCGGCATTTTCGCTGGAAATTTTGCAGTTGTGGCAAGAAGGGCATGTGGTCAACGCGTTTGTCTACGCCAGTGCTTCGGTCATGTTAGGTTTATTAATGGCATTTATCGGAATGGCATTAACCCAAAAAATATTCTAGAACCTCGTCCGTATGGAGGGTAGAAATAAGGGGGCATGTGCGACCATCCTCCCGTATTGCGTTACACTCCATACGGGCTACGTTTAACAACTTTTAACTTCAAATAGAAAATTAACTATCATGCTAGATTCAAAATTACTTCGCACTGCTACCGAAGAAGTAGCAAAAGGTTTGGCCAAGCGCGGCTACGTATTGGACGTAGCAAAAATCCAGGCCCTGGAAGAAAAGCGTAAGGCAATTCAAATAAAAACTGAAAACCTGCAAGCCGAACGAAATTCCATTTCCAAAGGTATCGGCAAGGCTAAACAAGCCGGTGAAGATGTTGCACCCTTGATGCAAAAAGTGGAAAACATCAAACAGGACCTGGCAAGTGCTGAAGCAGAATTGGCAAGCATTCAAACTGAATGGGATGACTTCGTTAACGCAATTCCCAATGTTCCTGCGGATGAAGTGCCTGAAGGCAAAAGCGACGAAGACAATGTGGAAGTGCGTACCTGGGGCACACCGCGTAATTTTGAATTTCCCGTTGTTGATCACGTGGATCTCGGTGCAAATCTCGGCGGTCTGGATTTTGAAGTCGCCACCAAAATTACCGGCACCCGCTTTGCGGTGTTGCGTGGTGGTATAGCGAAACTGCATCGCGCGCTCGCCCAATTCATGTTGGAAACCCACACCAATGAACATGGTTATGAGGAAGTTAACGTTCCATTTATTGTTAACCGTGATTCATTATTTGGTACTGGCCAGTTACCGAAGTTTGAAGAAGATTTATTCAAGCTTACCGATGACCGCGACTTTTATTTAATTCCTACTGCCGAAGTTCCTGTTACCAACATTTATCGCGATGAAATCGTCGACGAAGCACAATTGCCCATCAAGCTGGTTTGCCACTCACCCTGTTTCCGCTCTGAAGCGGGCAGCTATGGTCGCGATACACGCGGTATGATTCGCCAGCATCAGTTTGAAAAAGTTGAATTGGTTAAGTTTGTGCGTCCGGAAGAATCAGATGCGGCGTTGGAAGCTCTGGTTGGTCACGCAGAAGCCATTTTACAAAAGCTGGGCCTGCCACATCGCACGGTCATTCTCTGTGGTGGCGATATTGGTTTCTCTTCTGCAAAAACTTACGATATTGAAGTGTGGGTCCCATCGCAAAATAAATATCGCGAAATTTCTTCATGCAGCAGCTTCCGCGATTTCCAGGCACGCCGTATGCTGGCGCGTTATCGCAATAAAGAAACAGGCAAACCGGAGCTACTCCACACTTTGAACGGTTCAGGTTTGGCAATTGGCCGCACCTTGCTGGCGGTGCTGGAAAATTACCAGCAGGCCGATGGCAGTATTGTAATTCCTGACGTGTTGCGCCCTTACATGGGGGGACAGGAAGTTCTCACTCCGGTTAAAAAATAGATCTGGCATTGCTCTATTTTATTGTTGGATTATTCTGTAAAGGTGGGTATCGCACAGCGACCCACCTTTTTTATGGCCATAAAAAGCTGCATGAATAGTTTGTTTTGCTTTCATTGAACCTGGTGTATCTGACTATGGATTATTTTCCGGTCTTTCTCGATTTAAAAAAACGTCGCTGTTTGTTGGTAGGCGGTGGCGATGTCGCGACTCGCAAAGGTCGTATGCTTGCAAAAGCCGGCGCTATTTTGCGCGTGGTGGCGCCGGAGATTTCTAGTGAGTTGCGCGAATTGGTTGCACAACAACACGGCGAATTGTTTGCGCGCGAATACACCAGGGAAGATATGGATGATTGTGTATTGGCAGTTGCCGCTACGGATATCGAACACCTGAATAAAATTGTTTCTGATGATGCCAAACAAAAAAATATTCCCGTCAATGTGGTCGACACACCAGCGCTGTGCACATATATCACTCCCGCCGTTATTGATCGTTCGCCCTTAATGATCGCTATTTCCAGTGGTGGGGAGACGCCGGTGCTTGCGCGTTTGGTGCGCACACAGATGGAAACAGTAATCCCGGCCAGCTATGGAAAATTGGCACAGGTTGCCAGCCAGTGGCGCGACCGTATCAAAGCGCGTTTCAATGATGGTGACAGCCGGCGCAAGTTTTGGGAAAAAATCCTGCAAGGTCCAGCGGCAGAGTTAATGATGAACGGCCAGGAAGATGCGGCCAACCAATTGATTAGCGATGAATTGGCCAGCGATCAATCGGGATTAACGCAAGGTGAGGTTTATCTGGTTGGCGGTGGTCCCGGTGATCCGGAATTATTAACATTGCGCGCTTTGCGCTTAATGCAGCAAGCTGATGTGGTGCTTTATGATCGATTGGTTTCTGCTGGTGTAATGGAATTGGTTCGTCGTGATGCCGAGCGAATTTATGTAGGCAAACGCCGTAACGAACATGCGATGGAGCAGGAAAATATCAACCAGCTGCTGGTTGATCTGGCCAAACAGGGAAAACGTGTTTTGCGTTTGAAAGGTGGCGATCCATTTATTTTCGGGCGCGGCGGCGAAGAGATTGAATTACTTGCGCAAAATAATATTCCGTTCCAAGTGGTGCCGGGAATTACTGCTGCGTCCGGTTGTGCCGCTTATGCGGGTATTCCTTTAACCCATCGCGATTATGCACAATCGGTTCGTTTTGTTACCGGGCACCTTAAGTCGGATGATACCAATTTATCCTGGCCGGAACTTGCCAACCCGAGCCAAACATTGGTGTTTTATATGGGCTTGGTTGGACTGAGAGAAATTTGCGCATCACTGGTTGCCCATGGCCGCTCTGCAACTACACCGGTTGCATTAATTGAGAAGGGTACAACACAGGATCAACGGGTATTAATTTCCGATTTAAATTCTATCGCTGATGTTGTGGCCGCAAATGATGTCCATGCACCGACATTATTTATTGTGGGGGAAGTGGTAAAGCTGCATGACAGTTTGAAGTGGTTTAAAGCGAAATGATTGCATGCGCCTGTGATAGCAGGCGCATGCAATTATCAACATTATATTTTTTCCTGTGGTTTGGTTTTTATCCAGGAAATGAAAATCGAACCACCGATCAACAAGGCAACTACTGATAATGATATTCCCACCGGGATTTTATAAATATCAATCAGGATCATTTTGATACCAATAAATACCAGCACGAGCGCCAGTCCGTATTTGATATAGGTAAACCGGTCTGCCATATCCGCCAACAGGAAATACATTGCCCGCAAACCAAGAATGGCAAAAATGTTGGATGTCAGCACGATAAATGGATCGGACGTAATAGCAAAAATAGCCGGAATTGAATCCACTGCGAAAATGACATCGGAAATTTCCACCATTATTAACGCAAGAAATAATGGTGTCATCAGCTTCACGCCATTTTCGATAACAAAGAATTTTTCGCCATGCAATTGATTGGTCATGGCGAAATGCTTTTTAAACCAATTGAGCAACGGATTGTTTTCAAGGTGGATTTCCTTGTCAGCCATCCACCACATTTTAATACCGGTAAATAACAGGAACAGACCGAATACATACAGTAACCAATGGAAGTGTGCAATCAACCACACCCCGGCGAAAATCATAATAGTGCGCAGGATAATCGCACCCAGCACCCCGTAAGTGAGCACGCGTTTTTGCAGCTCAAAGGGAATCGCGAAGAAATTGAATAGCATCAGCCACACAAATACGTTATCCACCGCGAGCGATTTTTCAATTAAATAACCGGTCAGGTATTCCATGGTTTTGGTGTTGGCCAATTCGCGCGTGAAATAAGTATCCAGATACCACCAGAGGCCGGCACCGAAACTCAATGCCAGGGTGACCCACACCAGGGACCAACTGGCGGCTTCCTTGAGCGATACCCGATGTTGTTTGCCGCCGCCGACAAATATCAAGTCAATTGCCAATACGACGATAACAATGCAGAAAAATATCAACCACATCCACCAGGTTCCAATGGATGTTATGTCTGTGGATTGGGTCGTTGTTGCCAGTGTGGTTTCGGCTACTGCAAGCGCAGGGGTTATGCCTGCGATGAGTGCGAATAGAAGTTTGATCATGAATAGCTCCGTCGTTAATAGATTGCAAAACGCAATGACGGGCAGGGGATAAAAGAGAAAAAAGAAGCCTTTGTCATTGCGACAAAGGTCTCGTTCACAAGGTACTTACCATCAAGCTTTTAAGCCATCAAGGTACTGCCTTGCCCGCGCGACCGGAGCTAAATAACTCGTATTGACGACCTGCGCGGCGGGAACTACTCCCCTTCGTTCTGGCAGTATAAAAGTTGATAGCAATCGGTCAAGGTTTTTTAAACGATATTTACACGATGAAAAGATGAACGACGAGGATTTGGGTTGTCCAAAATGTGATCAGTGTGCCAATTTTCGGGTGTCGTATGAATTAGGCTTCAAGAAAATGCGAATAAAGCCGATAAATTGACGATGAATTGTGACTATCAATTATGGGTATCAGGTGCAGCTATGGTTTATTTAGGCCCAATTACTCCTCGGCCCCAGCCGGTTAAATCGCCGGCTCGGCCATCGAGCATTACTCCGGTAACACCTTATGCCAACGACCAGCATGGGGTTGATGTAGATGCTGCTCCCGTAGTTGGCGCTGGCCCACCGGGCGGTATTGAACGGCGCAAGCAGGATCGACGCAGCAAATCAGGGGAGCACCTGGTGGAGACCCGCGCGGGCAAAGACCGCCGGAAATCACCCAAACCCAGCATCAATATTTCTATCTAGATTTAATGATTTTTACCGGCACTGATTTAAAGGCCGGGGTTTTACTGCGAGGGTCGTGTGTTGTTGCGATAAGGACATTCGCCTCCGGGTAATAGGCCATTAAATTTCCGCGCGGCAAGTCAAAACCAACCGCTTTTACCAATTCCATTGCACCCTGTGCCGATGTGATATCCACACAGTCACCGGCCGCGATGCCCAGCTCATTCATATCCTCGGTATTCATTAATACAGACCAGCGGGAATCCGTCCCGCGATAAGAATCACTTTCTTCGTAAATAATTGAATTAAATTGGCCTTCGCTACGAATGCTGGCAAGTATGAACGGGAATTCGGAAGTGTCAGTAATGGTCTGCAGTGAATGGGTTTTGAATTGGGCTTTTTGATTTTTAGTGTGAAAGACGGCCTCATCAAGCAGGCGATTCTTAATCGTAAATTCCTGTTTGGTTTTTTCAATATCCTTTAAGTCTTCCAGGCCCGGAATTGTTTGGGCGATAGCGGCGCGAATCGAATTATGTTTTTTAAACTGTTGGAAATGATAAGCGGCAGCAGGTAATAACCGAATCCCCAATTCACACAAAATTTCTACTTCCGGTTTTACATTATGCAAGCGATCAATACCGCCATCGCTTAAGCGCACATAGTTGAACATTGATTCCTGGGTTGTTGGTTGCCACTCTTCATCGCGCGCCGTAACGGGCAAAATCAACGCTTCACTATTTTCTACACCATTAATGTGGCCGGCGTTGAGCGTTGTCGTCAAATAGACTTTGAATGGAATTTTATCCAGTGCTGCGCGCGCCCATTCGGTGTTGGGCGTTGCAGAAAATAAATTACCACCCATGATGAGCGCCGCATTTATTTTTCCCTCGATGGCAGCTTGCAAACAGGCGAGGGTGTCCATACCGGGAGTACGGGGTAACTTGATATCCAGTTGTTGTTCCAGTTTCTCCAATACATCTTCTGCCAGCAGCGGTTTAACACCTACGGTGCCAATACCTTGTACGTTACTGTGGCCGCGCAATGGCAGTAATCCGGCGGCGGGTTTGCCTATCATCCCGCGCAATAAAGCCAGGTTGGCAATAGCCTCCACATTATCGACACCATTCAGGTGATGGGTAATGCCCATGCCCCAGGCAAAAATAGCGCGCTCGGATTTCGCATAGGCATTAGCGAGCTGGATAATTTTTTCTTGCGTTACGCCACAATGGTTGACGATTGTTTGCCAATCGGTATTTTCCAATTCCTGTTTGAAAGCATAAAAATTGTCAGTGTGTTGTGCAATAAAACCGGGATCAATTTGCTGGTTTTCAATGAGTGCTTTGGCGATGCCTTTTAATAAGGCAAGATCGCTTCCGATGTTGGGTTGTACATATTCCGATGCAATCCAGGTGCCGCCACTCAACATGGACTTTGCACTTTTGGGGACAGCAAAACGTACTAATCCAGGTTCTTTGGCCGGATTAATGACAATGACCTGTCCGCCTCGTTCGCGACAATTTTTTAATTGATGCACAAAGCGCGGGTGGTTGGAGGCGGGGTTGGCTCCGATTACAAAAATGCAATCGCAGTTGCCCACATCGTCTAGCGATACGGTGGCAGTTCCTGTGCCTATCACATTATATAAACCGACACCGGTTGCTTGATGGCAGTAATAGGAACAATTATTCACATTGTTGGTGCCGTAAAGCCGCGCGAGCAATTGCAGTACAAATCCGGCTTCATTGGATGAGCGGCCAGATGAATAAAAAAAACTGTGGTCGGGTTTTGTTGCAGAAAATGCCTGCGCCATTTTGTCGAGCGCAAATGCCCAGCTAACCGGAGTGTATTTATCACCATCGGCAGTTTTAAATAGGGGATTATTCAACCGGCCCAAATGTTCCAACTCATACGCGCTGAGTTGTTTGAAATCGTCCAGCGTATGTGCGAATAAATCCTCAGGAATAGGTAATTGGATATCGGTTGATTGTGCCTGGATACTTTTATTGCACACTGAAGGGAATTCATCTTTTTCGTTAGTCATCCCCCCGCGTTGACCACCCATCCCCAAACCGCAGGCTTTGCAAGTGTTTTTGCTATTTAATGCCTTGGCGGAATTCAACAGACCGATGCGGGCAACTGTTTTGAGCGTATAAAGCACTTTCTTGGGGCCACCGCCGACTATAGTGATGGCTTCAGTGGTAGAGGTATCTTTGGTTGACATAATTTCATCGCATGCCGGAATATTTTTTGGAGGTTAGGCGGGAATGTTTATGATTGCAATACGTCAAATGGCGGCGGTGTTGCCGGTGCGACCGGATTTGCACAATCAACTGAGCCAAGTGGTGTTTTTATCGGCACCAGGTACAAATGTTTACATTCATTGTCGCAGCGAATGAATAAGCTGCGGCGCCCGAAAATTTTTATTAATAGAGTAATGAATGAGGTTGTTGGAATGCATTTGAAATGGCTTGTTGCTGTTGTTTTTGTGTTGTTATTAGGCGGATGTAAAGACCTGTTGAACAAGCCATTGGAAGGGCAAGAAGACGATTTATCCCGTTACGCCATTGCAGGCAAATGGGTTGCAGAAGAGAAGGATATCCAGCTTGCATTGAACAAAACCGATAAGCCCGGCTGGTATCAGTTCACGGTACGTGAACCTGATCGTCTGGTTGAAGGCAAATTTATGATTGCCGGTTTCAAGCACAGGCTTGCCGTGAGTGTGGAAATGGCCAGCCTCCGGATTAACGGTGAGCCATTGATACGCGACGACAAGCAAGCTTATTTTTTGGTAGGTGCTTATTACAGTGACGACGAATTGCGCGTGGTGCCAGCGGATATGGGCAAGTTTGAGCACAACTTTTCCGATTACTTCTTTGCAATTCCCATTGAAACCGCCGCTTTTTGTATCAGGGGTAATGAGAACTGCAAGAAGACATTTACCTCCGGTAATCTCCTTGTCTCTAAAAACCGTCGCAAGTTTAACGACGACTTTGTTAAACGTTTCAGAACGATATTTCCTCGTGGTGACTCCATAGTCTTTACTCCCGCTCCTTAACACCCGAGCTACTGAATATTTGTTGGGTTATCAGCATATGTGTTAGGGCTAACATATATGCTGGTTGCCAATAATTTTTACGCTGTCACCCAAAATATGTTTGACAGCGCTGTCATAAGGTTTTAAAGTAACCACAGTTGATTGAATTCCGGGCTTGAAAATCCTCTTATATCGAGGTTCCAAGCTGGTTAATGGTCTCTCACCGTCGATGTCTGGTTGATGCATCGACGTCTCCCTCTTGCCCTCTGAATTTCAGAGGGCTTTTTTTTAACTTCGATATTTGTTTTCGCCTGTTAGCGTAACCACTGGAGGCTTTATTCCGGTTGCGCAGGTGTTTCATTCTGCGCGGAAATCTTGC
Organism: Gammaproteobacteria bacterium; assembly: GCA_021151835.1. Taxonomy (GTDB): domain Bacteria; phylum Pseudomonadota; class Gammaproteobacteria; order Pseudomonadales; family Cellvibrionaceae; genus Cellvibrio. The sequence goes on along the minus strand of JAGKWO010000015.1, from coordinate 76,717 downwards.
ATTCCTGACTAGGTTATTCGGTGCGTAGCTGGCATAATCGACGCCCCGAATTTTCCGGGTTTGCCCTGAGTCAGTCGTTACGGGCAGGCCCTTGTGCGAGCCAGGCTGTTACAGCTATAAGGCGCGCTTTCCCGTCAGCTAGAGGATTACCATGAAGCCAGCCGTAAAACCCCGCAATCCCAATTTCTCATCTGGCCCTTGCAGCAAGCGCCCGGGCTACAGCCTTGATCAGCTTGATGTTTCTACCCTTGGCCGCTCTCATCGCTCCACTATCGGTAAGGCAGCGTTGCAACGCGCATGTGATGATACTGCCGAGTTGCTCGGTTTGCCGGAAGGTTATCGCGTAGGTGTGGTTCCCGGTTCTGATACCGGTGCTGTTGAGATGGCTATGTGGTCTTTGTTGGGCGCGCGCGGCGTAGATATCCTGCAATGGGAATCGTTCGGTAAAGGCTGGTTGAGCGATGCCACCAAAGAATTGAAATTGACCGTTAACGCTCATGAAGCGGATTACGGTTTACTGCCGGATTTGTCCAAAGTGAATTTTGATAACGATGTAATTTTCACCTGGAACGGCACCACGTCCGGTGTGAAAGTGCCCAACGGCGACTGGATTCCCGCGGACCGCAAAGGCCTGACTATTTGCGATGCAACCTCTGCGGTATTTGCGATGGACCTGCCCTGGGACAAGCTCGACGTAATCACCTACAGCTGGCAAAAAGTACTCGGTGGCGAAGGTGCCCACGGTATGCTGATCCTGAGTCCGCGCGCGGTTGAGCGCCTGGAAACCTATAAGCCAAGCTGGCCGATGCCGAAATTGTTCCGCATGACCAGCGGTGGAAAATTGCAGGAAGGCATTTTCAAAGGCGACACAATCAATACCCCATCTATGCTGGCCGTTGCTGATTACCTGGATGCATTGGATTGGGTTCGCTCTATCGGTGGTGTGAAAGAAACCATCGCCCGCTCCAATGCCAACCTGGACGTGCTGAAGCGATTTGTAGCTGCCAATGACTGGATCGATTTTTTGGCGCAGACGCCGGAAACCCTGTCAAATACCAGTGTGTGTTTCACCTTGAAAGCAACGCCGGATCAGGTGAAAGCCTTGATCAAATTGCTGGATAAAGAAGGTGTGGCCTATGACATTGGCGCTTACCGCGATGCACCACCGGGTTTGCGCTTCTGGGCTGGTGCAACCGTTGGTGCGGAAGACCTTGAAGCTGTATTGCCTTGGTTAACCTGGGCGTACAACGAAGTCACCGCCGCTTGATATTGATTGATGTAACGACTCAGGCCGTGTTTTTACACGGCCTTTTTGTTAGCAGATTTGAGGAAGAAGACCATGTTTAAAATAAAAACCTACAATGCAATTTCTGTAAAAGGCCTTAATCGTTTCCCGCGCGAAAATTACGAAGTAGCCAGTGATATTGGCGCCCCTGACGCTTACATCCTCCGCAGTCATAAATTGCATGGTGAAGCGCTGCCTGAATCGGTAAAAGCCGTTGCGCGCGCCGGTGCCGGTACCAATAACGTTCCCGTTGAGGAATACACCAAAAAAGGTGTGGTGGTATTTAACTCTCCCGGCGCTAACGCGAATGCGGTTAAGGAATTGGTATTGGCGGGGATGTTATTGGGATCGCGCGGTATTGTTTCCGGCATGAATTATGTGAATGGTTTAACGCATATGACCGATGCTGATGAAATGTCCAAGTTGCTTGAGAAAGAAAAATCCAACTTTGCCGGGATGGAAGTCCAGGGAAAAACCCTGGGTATCGTTGGCTTGGGTGCAATTGGCTCCCTGATCGCCGATGCCGCACTCGCATTGGGAATGAATGTCGTGGGTTTTGATCCGGCGTTGTCTGTTGAGGCTGCATGGCGTTTGCCAAACCAGGTTGGCCGGATGGAAAACCTGCAATCGTTATTGGCCCGTTCTGATTACATCACCTTGCATGTGCCAGCGATTCCGGCGACCAAGCATTTGATTAATGCTGATACGTTGAAAGTATGCAAAAAAGGCGCGGTGTTGTTGAACTTTGCCCGTGAAGCGATTGTTGATGCACATGCGGTAGTAGAGAGCCTCGATGCCGGCCATTTGGGCAAATATATTTGCGATTTCCCCGAGCCCATCCTGCTCAATCGCAATGATGTATTGGCGATGCCGCATATCGGTGCCAGTACTGAAGAAGCTGAAGAAAATTGCGCAATTATGGCTGCGGATCAATTGGTGGATTACCTGGAAAACGGCAATATTAGAAATTCCGTGAATTTCCCGGCCGTATCTATGGATCGCAACCAAAATATCGGTGCGCGTATTACTTTCTCCAATGAGAATGTGTCCGGTGTTCTTGGGCATGTGCTTTCTGTGTTGGCTGATAATAAAGTCAACGTGATCGACATGGTGAACAAAAGCCGTGGCGATGTTGCTTACAACATTATCGATGTTGAGCAAGCTCCGGCGGCAACCGTTATAGCTGCCCTGGCTAAAGTTGAGCATGTAATTGCGGTGCGCGTAATTTAATTTTTATCTTTTCAATTCGAAAATTCGGGGGCAGGGTAGATGTACAAACTGGTCTTCTTTGTTCCCGAATCCCATCTCGAACAAGTAAAAACCGCTGTTTTTTCTGCTGGCGCAGGACGCATTGGCAACTATGACCAATGCTGCTGGCAAGTGCCAGGTAGTGGGCAATTCCGTCCACTACCTGGCGCAAATCCTTACATTGGTAATAGTGGTCAGCTTGAAACCTTACCTGAGTATCGGGTGGAAATGGTGTGTGCTGATGAGTTTATTCAAGCCGCAGTAGCTGCATTGCGCGCCGCACATCCCTATGAAGAACCGGCATTTGATGTGTGGCACCTTGTTGCTGTGGAGGCCGGAAAATGAGCTTGTCCTTATTCAATGCGCTCTCCGACGAGTTATCCGGCTTCCCGGGTTCCGCAGCAAGTGAGTCCCATGCTGCAGTTATTTTGCTGTTAAGCCGTGGTGATACTCCTGCCCTGCTTTTTACCAAACGTGCATTGCATTTACATAATCATCCCGGTGAAGTTTGTTTCCCCGGTGGCATGCGCGAGCCGGGCGATAGCGATTTACTAGCGACTGCATTGCGTGAAATGGAGGAGGAAATCGGGCTCCCTGCAAATGAAGTTCAGGTTTTAGGGCGGTTGCCCGAGGCTTATACGCGCGCAGGAACACGGGTGACTCCGTTCGTTGCAAGCTTTGATGCGAGTTATCCCTTAGTGGCTTCGCTTTCCGAGCTTGATTCCATTTTCATGGTGCCTTTATCAGTGTTTGAGCAGGGGATTATGGTTCGCGAGGATGTCTTTGAGCGGGAGGGTCGCAGTTACAAAATTCCCGTCTACCATTATCAGGAATATGAAATCTGGGGATTTACTGCGGCTGTTACCGCCCGTCTTCTATATCTGGTGAATAAGGTAACTGGAGTGAAGTGTTAAGCAATTCATAACTATTAGTTCTTTGTAGCTATACTTCTTGAATCATCTGACATAAAAATGACATACGTAAATAAGGCGCCTAACGACTCATTGTTTTAGTACGAGCCTTTAGGGATTTAACGGTTAAATTCTCTCACGGTATTTATTTCTCGATGGGCATTGTCCCGGTGGTTAAGGATGAGCAATTACCAAACGCCTCTACGCGATATCAACTTTGCACTTTTTGAGCTGCTGGATTACTCCCATCACTGCTCGGTAATCGGCCATCCGGCATTGGATGCTGAATTGGCCAATGCGTTTCTGGCCGAGGCTGCACGTTTTTCCGAAACTGTACTTGCGCCGCTGGGCCCATTGGGCGATAGGGCGGGTTGCCAGCTTATTGATGGTAAGGTAATTACTCCACCGGGATTCAAAGAGGCCTATCAGCACTATTGTGCCGCCGGTTGGCCAACCTTATCGCGCTCGACACTGTATGGCGGGCAGGGTCTTCCGCAATCCCTGGGTATTGTGCTGAGTGAAATCCTGGGAACACCTAATTGGGCGTGGGGGATGTATGTAGGGCTGTCCCAGGGCGCCATGCATACCATCGAAACCCACGGCAGCCTCCGCCAGAAACAACAGTATTTGCCATCGCTGATTTCAGGTCGCTGGACCGGAACCATGTGCCTGACAGAAGCCCAGGCTGGCAGTGACCTGGGCCTCTTGAAAACCAGGGCTGAAGCCTGCGCTGATGGTAGCTATAAAATTACCGGTACCAAAATTTTCATTTCGTCCGGTGATCATGACCTGGCCGAAAACATCATCCATATCGTGCTCGCCCGCTTGCCGGATGCGCCGCCGGGAACCAAAGGCATTTCGCTATTTGTGGTACCAAAAATTCTTGTCAGTGACACCGGTGAACTGCTTGCACAAAACAACATCAATTGTTCTGCGATCGAACACAAAATGGGCATCCACGGTAATGCTACCTGCGTGCTTAATTTTGATGGAGCTACCGGTTGGCTGCTTGGCGATATCAACAAAGGCCTCAACCAGATGTTTACCTTTATGAACCTGGCCCGGATCGGATCGGGGTTGCAAGGCCTGGCGCACGGCGAGCTTGGCTATCAAACAGCCCGGCGCTATGCGCGTGAACGGCTGCAAATGCGCGCAGCAAGCGGGCCTCGATATCCGGAAAAAGCAGCTGATCCGATAATTGTTCACCCGGATGTCCGGCGCATGCTATTTACGCAGAAAGTCCTGGTTGAGGGCATTCGCATGCTCTGCTACTTTTCTGCGTTAAAAATGGATATCAGCCAGCATGCTACCGACCCTGATACCAGCAACCGGGCGAATGACTTATCGGGAGTGCTCACTCCCATCGTAAAAGCCTTCAGTACGGAGGCCGGTTTTGAATCTGCCAATCTTGCACTGCAATGCCTGGGCGGGCACGGTTATATTCGCGAATGGGGATTGGAGCAGAACCTGCGCGACTGCCGTATCGCTACCCTCTATGAGGGTACGACCGGTATCCAGGCGCTGGATCTGCTGGGGCGTAAAATTATCGGCTCAGGAAGTAAAGCCCTTGCGGTATTGATTGATGAAGTGAATGAATTTTGCTCTGGTTGTGCGACTAACAGGCAATTGGCGCCACATGCGGCACAATTGACTACACTCAATCAGGAGTGGCTGGAATTAAGTTTAACTATAACGGACAAAGCACAGCAAAACCCGGATGAAATCGGCGCTGCGGCGGTGGATTATCTAATGTATTCGGGCTATCTTGTGCTCGCTTATTTGTGGCTCAGGGCTGAAAAAGTCGCGCGTTCGCAATTGGTGGCGGCGCCGCAAGATGCGAGTTTTTACCAGGCGAAATTAGCGTCGGCAGATTTTTATTTTGCGCGTATGTTGCCGCGCACGGCGGCGCTGGTCCAGGCAATTAAATCGGGTGCAGATAATTTAATGAGTTTGCCCGATGATAGTTTCTAAACGAATTACCATAACAATAGTGGAGATATATACATGTCGCTGAATTACGACAGAACTCTCGCGGAAGTATTTGCGCAATCCTGTAAACAATTCGCGGACTGTAAAGCATTCACTTGTATGGGACACACACTGACCTATGCCGAGTTGGACCATCTTTCAGGGCGTTTTGCCGCTTATTTGCAACAGCACACCCAATTGCAACCGGGTGACAGGATTGCCGTTCAATTACCCAATGTTTTGCAGTACCCCGTGGTGGTTTTCGGTGCGCTACGCGCCGGCCTGGTGGTTGTTAATACCAATCCGCTTTACACAGCGCATGAAATAAAACATCAATTAAATGATTCGGGTGCGAAGGCGCTGATTGTTTTGGCAAATATTGCCAAAAATGCGGCAGCCATTATTGGTGAAACCAAAGTAGAACAGGTAATTGTTACTGAACTTGCTGATTTGCATTCGCCGTTAAAACGGGTTTTGTTAAATTTTGCGGTTAAATATCTGAAAAAATTGGTGCCGCCTTTTTCATTCCCGCAACAGATTGCGTTAAATAAAGCGTTGTCATTGCCTTCCAAACCCTGGCAACCAGTTCCCCAAACTCCGGCTGATATTGCCGTGTTGCAATACACCGGTGGAACAACCGGTGTGGCAAAAGGTGCGATGCTTACTCATCGCAACCTTGTGGCAAATATGGCGCAACTGAACGAGCGGATGAAAAATGTTTTTCGTCCCAAACAGGAGGTTTACGTAGCCCCTTTGCCCCTGTATCACATTTATTCTTTTACTATCCATTGCACCTCGGCAGTGGAATTGGGTAACCACAGTTTATTAATTCCCAACCCCCGCGATATCCCCGGTTTCGTAAAGACCTTACAGCGTAATCCGTTCACTTTTTTTGTGGGATTAAATACGTTATTCAATGCATTAATGCGCAACCCCGATTTTGCCAGGCTGGATTTCAGCAACTTGCGTTTGACCTGTTCGGGCGGAATGGCGCTGACAGCAGAAACAGCGCGGCATTGGCAGGAAGTCACCAGGGCTCCCATTAGTGAAGGATATGGTTTAACTGAAACTTCGCCTGTGGTGTCCAATAACCCGTTGGAAAATGTACAGCAGGGTACTGTGGGTTTGCCGCTTATTGATACCGAAACCAAAGTGATTGACGAAAACAATAATAGTCTTCCAACCGGTGAGGCAGGCGAATTGTGTGTGCGCGGCCCGCAAGTTATGAAAGGTTATTGGCAGCGCCCCGATGCCACCGCTGAAGTTATTGATAGCGAAGGGTGGTTTAAAACGGGGGACATTGCGGTAATTCAACCGGATGGCTTTATTAAAATTGTTGATCGTAAAAAAGACATGATCAACGTTAGCGGTTTTAAAGTATTTCCAAATGAAGTTGAAGATGCGTTAAGTAATCATCCCGATATCGTTGAAGTGGCGATTGTCGGTGTACCGGATGGTGAAGGCAGCGAAATTGTTAAAGCATTTATTGTTACTGCCAATGAGTCGCTGACCATTGAGCAAGTGCGTAAATATGCAAAGGAAACCTTAACGGCTTACAAGGTTCCTCATCAAATCGAGTTTCGTAAGGAATTGCCGAAAACCAATGTCGGAAAAATTTTACGACGTGAATTGCGCGATCAGGAAATTGCCAAAAACGCCAAGAAATAATTTATGAAGCGCGCGTTGATTTTATCGGGCGGTGGCGCTCGTGCTGCCTATCAGGTGGGAGTGTTAAAAGCGCTGGCGGAAATTCTGCCTGCCGATATCGACAATCCTTTTCCTATTATTTGTGGCACATCGGCCGGAGCAATCAATGCCCTGGCGATTGCTGCGCATCCGGGGAATTTCAAAGCGGCGGTTAACGGGCTTGCTACCATGTGGCAAAACCTGGAAATAGGCCAGGTTTACCTCCATGGCTGGGCTGATATCTTCAAGGGGCTCGCTTACCTCGGTTTTTCCCTTATGAATGAGGGGATGGGGCGGCGCAGGCCGCTATCGTTATTGGATAATGGGCCGCTGTGGAATTTATTGGGTTCCAAAATTAATTTTGAAAACCTCAATGGCGCAATCAGCTCGGGCAAGCTACTCGCCGTTAGTGTCTCGGCAATGGGTTATACCTCGGGCCACTCGGTGAGTTTTTTCCAGGGACACCCGGATTTACAAGGATGGAATCGTTATCGTCGCGCCGGTGTGCCTACCCATTTACGCCTGGAGCATTTGCTCGCTTCTTCGGCAATTCCCACCATTTTTCCCGCAGTGCGTATTAATCGTGAATATTTTGGCGATGGTGCCTTGCGTCAGCTCGCACCGATGAGCCCCGCGTTGCATCTGGGGGCGGATTCTTTATTTGTAATCGGTGTGAGTGGTAACCGCACCGCAGTCAAAGCCAATCGCCGTGTCCCACATCGGCACTCGCCCTCCATGGGCCAAATAGTCGGACACTTGTTTAACAGTGCATTTGTGGATGCAATGGAAAGTGATCTGGAGCATTTGGAGCGGATGAACAATTTGCTCAAATTAATTCCTGAGGAGCAGCGGATCAAGGAAGGAATTTATTTGCGACCAGTAGAAAACATGGTGATTTCACCGTCGTTGCCCATCGATAGTATTGCGGGACGCAATGTGCGTTATTTGCCAAAAAGCTTGCGCTTTTTTATGCGCGCCACCGGTTCCACGGCAAAAGGTGGCGGTGCTACAGCGGCAAGTTATTTATTGTTTTCGCAAGAATTTATTACGGAATTAATAGAATTGGGGCGCGCGGATACGTTGGTGGAGGCTGAAAAAATACATAATTTTTTTGCCAATAAATAATGCAGGTAAATTACCTGGTGCCAAAAAAAACGCCGCTATTACGCGGCGTTTTTATTTCTTGTATCAAGCGCGACGCCTGAATAATGGTAACGGCTGATCTACTGATGCCTGATAATATTCCTGGAAATCCTGCAAGGATTTAACGGCTTCCTCCAGGTTGATTTCCGGGTTGGCAAATGCGAAAGCATTAACACCGCAGCGGCGCAGGTAACAAAGCTGGTCGCGGATAAAATTACCCACTGCACGCAACTCGCCGGTAAAACCGTAACGTTCACGCAACAAGCGTGCGGTGGAAAATGAACGGCCATCCATAAACAATGGAAAGTTAACACCGATTACCGGAAACCGATTGGCGTCTGCACCAATTAACTCAGCACTGTCATCACTATCCAGCCACACACCAATATCTGTGCGAGTTTGCAATGTTTCTTTTTGCGCGAGCCAGGTGCCTACAGGAATAATTACCTGGCCTGCCGGCACTTCCAATGCAGCAACATCACCCTCAGGTTTGGCGATGAGCGTCCACTCATTGTCAATAATCGAACCGTCTTTAATTAGCTTTGGCATACACTTTCTCCTTGAAGGGAGCTGCACCTATACGGCGATAGGTATCGATAAACAATTCTTCCTGGGTGCGATTGGCAAGATAGACATCAACCAGTTTTTGGATCACGGTCGGCATATCATCAGCACTAAAGGAGGGGCCAAGTACATCGCCGAGCGACGCATCGTTGCTCGCGCTGCCTCCCAACTGCACCTGATAGTATTCTTTACCCGCTTTATCCACACCCAGGATGCCGATATGGCCAACGTGGTGATGACCACAGGCGTTCATACAGCCGGAAATGTTCAGGTCGATATCACCCAAATCATAAACATAATCCAGATCGTCAAACTGACGCTGGATCGCTTCCGCGATCGGAATGGATTTGGCGTTAGCGAGCGAACAAAAGTCGCCGCCGGGGCAGCAGATAATGTCGGTGATCGTGCCGATATTCGGTGTGGCAAAACCCGCAGCTTTTGCTTTTTGCCACAGATTGAACAGCTCGGTTTTCTTCACATCTGCAAGTACAATATTTTGTTCGTGTGTTGTACGCGCTTCACCAAAACTGAATTCATCAGCAAGGTCGGCGATGACTTCCAGTTGTGAATCGGTGATATCTCCAGGTGCAACACCGGTTGGCTTCAATGACAGAGTAACGGCAGCGTAGCCGGGGATTTTGTGCTCGCGCACATTGCGTTGCAGCCATTTGCTGAAGGCGACACTATCAGCAGCTTGTGCAGCCACAGCGGCTTGCGCTACGGCGTTGTCGATAGTCTCGTATGCCGGTGCCGTAAAGAAACCCTTGGCGCGTTCAATTTCTGCGCGAGTTAATTTATTGCTGCCATCTTTTAAATGTTGCCATTCGTCTTCTACTTTTTGAGCGAAAACCTCCGGCGTTAATGCACGTACCAGAATTTTGATACGCGCTTTGTATTTGTTATCGCGGCGACCATAGAGGTTATAAACGCGCAAAATCGCTTCGAGATAAGACAGCAAATCTTCTTCCGGCAGGAAGTTGCGAATCGCAACACCGATCACCGGTGTGCGGCCCAATCCACCGCCGACAAAGACTTTAAAACCAACGTCGCCTTTATCATTGAAAACAACTTCCAGGCCGATGTCATGTACTTGTACTGCTGCGCGGTCCTGGGTCGAGCCAGTTACTGCAATTTTGAACTTGCGGGGCAGGAAGGCGAATTCCGGGTGGAAGCTGGACCATTGGCGAATGATTTCGCAGTAGGGCCGCGGGTCGATAATTTCGTCCGGTGCAACCCCTGCAAACTGGTCGGATGTTGTATTGCGGATACAGTTACCGCTGGACTGGGTACCATGCATGCCAACATCGGCCAATTCAGCCAGGATGTCCGGAACCTCGGTCAGATCCGGCCAGTTGTACTGGATGTTTTGACGGGTACTGACGTGGCAATAGCCTTTGTCATAAAAGCGCGCAATATGGGCCAGTTTGCGGATCTGGGCAGAGTTAATCATGCCGTAGGGCACGTTGATCCGCAGCATGGGTGCCAGGCGTTGCACGTAAAGGCCATTTTGCAAACGCAGCGGCAGGAATTGTTCCGGCGGTAACTCTCCTGCCAGGAAGCGTTCGGTCTGGCCGCGGAATTGGGCGATACGCTGACGCAAAATGCTGTTGTCGTACTCGTCGTAGATGTACATGTAACTAAATACCTATCTGATGTTAAAGCGTCGTCGCGGGTTAGCGTTAGCTCCAGCGAAGACAAAGGATAACGGCCACCACGGAATGGCACTGTAGGCTAATAATCGGAGGCGCGCAGGATACAGGAAAAGGTCCCGGCCAGCGAGCTTGCGGCGGCAAAATAGCAGCAGGCTGGGTGGATGGGAATAACCCATTCAATCTAAGCTTGTTCCGCCGGGTTATGATCCGCGCCAATACTGGGGTTTGGCTGGTATCATGGCCTTATTGATTTTTTTGCTTTAGCTTACCTATTTTACTTATGCACGCTGATATCGACCAATTATTCATCCTTCCCCCTTGTCAGGAGGAACTCCGGATTTTGCGTAATGAGCAGGATTTCCTGCTTATTAATAAACCGGCGAGGCTTCTGAGTGTGCCGGGTCGCCATCCCCACAATCGCGATTCGGTTATTAGCCGGTTGCAGGTGGAATTTCCGACGGCCGCCATAGTGCACCGTCTGGATTTTGATACTTCCGGAGTGATGGTGATTCCGCTCAACAAGCCGGCGTTGTCCCATATCAGTAAGCAGTTTCAGGCGCGCACAGTCAGCAAACACTATACGGCCGTAGTCGCCGGCTTGTTGCCGCACGATGAAGGCGTTATTGATTTGCCGATTGCGGCAGGTGAGGGGCCTAAATATAAAATTTGCCAGGAACGCGGTAAACCGTCGGTTACTGAGTATCGGGTAATAGCGCGTGATCAACAGGCCAACACCACCCGGGTTTTATTGCATCCAATTACTGGCCGCTCCCATCAATTGCGCCTTCACTTACAGGCGATTGGCCATCCTATACTCGGTTGCGAGTTTTATGGGGGTGAATTTGCTTTGGCGGCTGAGAGGCTTCTGTTGCATGCGACAGACCTGCGTTTCAGCCATCCGGTTAGCGGTGAAACCGTTTTTATTGTATGTGAGCCGGATTTTTAATTACCGCTTTTTATACCCCTGTGTAAATTCAGGTTAAGTTATTCGCAGAAGATCAAATTTGATAGACAACGTTGTCTTTTGCGCCAAAATGTAACTTCCAAACACAATCGCAGGGGCGATAGGAGCAAGGCAATGAATAAAAAAATAATTCTACTCACTAGTCTGGTTGCCGCTATGGGGTTGGCTGGCTGTGACTCCAGTGAGAATAAACCTGACACAACGCAAACCAGTAGCACCCAATCGGTAGCACCACCGCCAGTGGCGGCTTCTGCGCCGATATTTTTTGACGATTTCAGCTATGCGGATCTTGCCGCATTTCACAACAATGGCTGGAAAGTAAGAACCGAAACGGGGCATCCCGGTATTGAAGGCGCAACATGGTCGGCCGAAGGGATTTCTTTCCACCAGGATATTAGCGGCGCCGAAAACGGTGCTGTCCGTATGAGTTCTGTCACCGGCGGCAAAGGTGAAAATACTCGCCACACCCAGTTCTGCCATGCGCGCAAATACCGTGAAGGTACTTATGCGGCGCGGGTGTTTTTCCGTGATGAACCAAGTTATGGCCCTGATGGTGACGAAGTAATCCAGACGTTTTATGCAATCAGCCCGCTTAAAGCGCCTATGGATAAAAATTACAGCGAAACTGATTTCGAGTACTTGCCTAATGGCGGTTGGGGTGAGAACACCGTGCCGGCAATGTGGACCACCACTTGGGACACTTTCCAATTGAAGCCCTGGACCAAAGTTAACGAGTACACCCGCAAAGCGGGGAGCTATGCAGGCTGGCGTACCCTGGTGTTAACCGTGACGGATAACAAAGTGGTTTATTATGTGGATGGACAATTATTTTCCGAGCACAGCAGCGCTGTATACCCGGAAGATTTTATGTCGATCAATTTCAATTTATGGTTTATGCCCAAAGGGGCTGACAACTCACAGGGTCCGGTAGATTCCCCGGAGTTGCGTGAATACCAGGAAGACATCGACTGGGTGTTTTTCCGTGAAGGCGTTGCATTATCTACTGCTGAAGTTGAAACCTTGGTAGCAGGTTACCGCAGTGGCAAAGTTGCGTTTGTCGATGAAGTTAAAGAACAAAATCCGGCATTGCCATCACCTTGTGGTTTGTAATATTTAACTGATTGCGCCAGATAAAAAAGCCTGCCAATTAGATGGCAGGCTTTTTTATCTGGATTGACGCCACCACCAATAGAGTGCTGTTAAAACCAGAATAAAAATTAGCAGTAATATTTGCTGTAAATTAGTGGTACCTTTTGTATTCGAATCAGCATTTGCCTGAAGATCTTTGTAAGGTGCCTCACTATTTTTAGCCGGGCCGGTCAAGCGAGTTGCATCCTCACCATCTTTAATTGTTGCGCTGCTGCGCTCTCGGGGCGGATTGTTTTGTTGTGAAAAATCCCTTGCGGGAAAGGACGAGCTAACAGCAGAAGCGGAGGATGCAGTGATTTGCGCGTTTCGCTCCGGGAAATAATATCGCCGGTAAAACTCTTCACTGTCTTCCTGCCAGAGTTCATGGATACTTTTAATGTAGGCTTGTTGTGCTTCGTCGGGAGTAGGCTTGCTGACCCTCATGCGCGATTCAAAAATATTTTTCAGGCTTTGATAATCTGCTGTTTCCATTACGGCAAAGGCATTTTCATCCCCAAGCCAATGATCGCCAAGGTAAAGCAATTTTGTACTCTGATTATTAATCAATAAAAAAGTGTGCTGAGGTTGTAATGATTCCATGTCCAGTGCAAGCCCGGACTGATTGGGCTGCATTTGGGCTGTGTATTTGTAGGTAATTGCAAATGCAGGCACAAAGTCAGTTATTGGGTCATCCTGTTCTGGGCGTTGGAAAATATAACCACCGTTTTCAGTTTTCAGGATGAGTGCAACAGTTTGGGAATAATCAAAGTCGTCGTCCGGGTTCGCAATTGATTGGCGGGACGCGAATATCAATATCAATAAAAGAAAAAAATAGAGAGTTTGGTGGAGATATTTATTCACATAAAAATTTCCCTGTCCGGTGATGGTAATACAGCCCCGCTCAAACCCATGGCATGAACAGGGCATATATTTTTAGTGCTCCGAAGCTTCTGCGGCCCCAATGCCCGTTTGTGAGCGAACAAACTGCGCATCAAATGCAGCTTGCTCGTTTTTGGCTGTTGCTGAGTTATCCAGTAATGAGAAAACCCAGATCCCGATAAACGCAACACTGACCGAGAAGATAGCTGGATATTTATAAGGGAAGATGGCTTCTTTGAATCCAAATGCATCTACCCACACCGTTGGCCCAATAAAGACCAACACAACCGCCGTTAGCAAACCTAACGAACCCCCAATTACTGCACCGCGTGTTGTGAGCTTGCGCCAATACATGCTCAACAGCAAAATCGGGAAGTTGGCGCTGGCAGCAACACAGAACGCTAATCCAACCATAAACGCAACGTTTTGGTTTTCAAAGACGATGCCGAGCAATACTGCAATCACACCGAGAACAATAGTTGCAATGCGCGATGCACGTATTTCTTTGCGTTCGTTGCGCTCGCCTTTGAGGATTAATGTTGCATAGAGATCGTGGGAAATTGCACTGGAGCCTGCGAGCGTCAAACCGGACACTACGGCGAGGATAGTGGCAAAGGCAACGGCGGAAATAAATCCGAGTAGCATGTCTCCGCCCACTGCCTGGGACAGGCGAATTGCTGCCATGTTGGTACCGCCGATCAACGCACCATTACTAAAATATTCCGGATGAGCGGCAAGCAGCACAATTGCACCAAAGCCAATGATGAAGGTAAGGATATAAAAATAACCGATAAAACCTGTTGCATAAAACACCGAACGACGCGCTTGAACCGCATCGCGCACCGTGAAAAAACGCATCAAAATATGCGGTAAGCCGGCGGTACCGAACATTAATGCTATGCCCAATGAAATAGCAGAAACAGGGTCAGATACGAGCGTACCGGGCGCCATAATCGCATCGCCTTTGCTGTGTACTTTAACGGCTTCTGCAAACATGGTTTCAAAGCTGAAACCAAATTGCACCATTACCAGCACCGCCATTAATGTTGCACCGGAAAGCAATAAAATGGCTTTGATAAGTTGCACCCAGGTGGTAGCGAGCATGCCACCGAAAGTGACATAGATAGTCATCAAAACACCAACGATGACGACAGCAACTTCATATTGCATACCAAACAGCAGTTCAATCAATTTGCCGGCACCCACCATCTGTGCAATCAAATAAAAAATTACGGTCACCAGGGAGCCGCTGGCAGCGAGTATGCGGATCGGTTTTTGTTGCAAGCGAAAGGACGCAACATCCGCAAACGTATATTTGCCCAGGTTGCGTAGTGGCTCGGCGATTAATAACAACACAATTGGCCAGCCGACCAAAAAACCAATCGCATAAATCAAACCGTCAAACCCGGATGTGTACACCAGTCCGGCAATGCCCAGAAAAGATGCCGCGGACATGTAATCCCCTGCAATCGCTAAACCATTCTGGAATCCGGTAATGCCACCGCCGGCCGCATAAAAATCTTTGGTAGTTTTGGTGCGTTTTGAAGCCCACACGGTAATACCGAGTGTTAGCACTACAAATAAAACAAACATGAAAATGGCTGACCCGGGAGCCATGCTATTGGATTGGGCCATTGCCGGCAGGCTGGTGGTAGCCATTAATAACGGCAGCAGGCGTGAAAGAATATTCATTGTTTCAATGCCTCCGCTTTTTTGATAATCGCCTGGTTTAATGGCTCCAGCACGCGGTTGGCGTAATACACATAAATACCGGTGATGACAAAGCAGAGCAGAATGATGCCCAACCCAAGGGTAATTCCAATTGACGTTACACCTGTACCGATGGGATTACCCAGTGATGCAGGCGTAAATCCGATTGCCAGAATCAAGGCAAAGTAAGCAGCGATAATCACAATGGAAAGGGGCCACATAATTTTTTTGCGTGCGCGGGTCAGGGCCGCGTACTCCGGCCACTGCCGGATTGTCTCAGTATGGTTCATAGGTTTCCCTGTTCTTTATTGGGTTTTAATGCAGGTAGTTGGGTCGTGTGGCGGCCGGTATGGCTCATTTTGTATTTTTTATCGCTGTTGATGCGCTGCCAGTATAGGCAGCGCGAGGGATTTTAACAGCCACACTGCGGCGACAGGAATAGTACGATGGGGGAAATTGCGTCGATTTATGGCGCGTGCGATACATCCAGGCTTTTTTCAAATCCGCAATTTGCCTAGATCCAGCCTTTCTGGCGCGCGATGCGTGCGGCATCTACACGATTAACGGCATGGAGCTTGGCAATGGCTTCCGACAGATAATTGCGCACTGTACCTTCTGACAAGCACAGCACAGTGGCTATTTCAGCGGTAGTTTTACCCTCTGCGGCAAGGCGTAATGCACGGCGCTCTTTATCGTTAAGTGGATCTGCTTCCCCCAATGCCATCATGGCCAGCTCACCATCAATCACGCGTTTGCCATCCATGACTTTATAAATAGCTTCAATTAATTGCTGCGACGGTGCATCTTTTAATAAAAAGCCTGTAACACCCATATCAATGGCGCGGCGAATATAACCTGAGCGACCAAAGGTGGTGATAATAATTGTCCTGGTCGGTAACTTTTGTTGCAGAACCCATTGCGCCAGTTCAAGGCCGGAGCGACCGGGCATTTCAATATCCGTTAATAAAATATCGTAAGCATTTTGCTTCATGAGGAGCCAGGCGCGGTCACCGTCTTCAGCCTGGGTAATTTCAAAACCGGCTTCCATTCCTAACAGTGCTGCCAATGCACCGCGTACCATGGATTGATCTTCTGCTAATAAAATTTTCATTATTGTTATGATCCTTGCTGATGTAACTCACGGTTGGGAAGCGAAATAATAAATTCACAACCTTTATGAATGGAGGATTGCAACTCGCCCGCCAGTGCGTGTAAACGCTCCTGGATTCCGCGTAATCCATTGCCCGGCACCAGGCATTCAACTTCACCGTTATCGCGCATGGTGACAACCAGTTTGTCATCGTTTTTCCCGAACTCTATCTGGCAATGATCGCCTTTGCTGTGCCGTAAAATATTGGTGGTGAGTTCAGTGAGCGCCAAAATCAATGCAGTTTCCGCGCGCGGGGTGAGTTGTGGAATTTCGCCATTGAGTTCAACGACAAAACCTTTTTGTCGCAACCTTTCGCATAATTCCATTACTTCCCCGGAGAGGCCGCGGTGTTTATAACCGGATACTGTTTGCCGTACCAAACTTAAACTGTTGCGCGCAATCTGGTGCAGCTCCGATAAATGCTGTTGCACTGATTCATGTTTTTCCTGCGCTAATAATTTTTCGGCAAGTTCCGCTTTTAATGCGATGCTGGATAATGTGTGGCCAAGAATATCGTGTAAGTCGCGGGCGATACGTTCACGCTCGGCTATCACGGCTAACTGCTCGATTTCCTCGCGGCTTTTTTGTTGGCAAACGCGCGCCTCATAGCGCACCCGTTCGGCAAACCCAACGATACCAATGGTAATCAAGCCGGTAATTGCGCCGAATGCAAAAAAGTGGAATCGATATTCATTAAAAAGATGCAGCACTAAAATCAGGCCTATTAATAATCCTGTAAATATCATCCATTGGCGTGGGCGGTAGGAAAACCCAAGTAAAAAACCGATGTAACTAAAAAAGGTAGCACTACCGGGTGTAAAAAATGTGGTAATGGACGTGAGCACCACAAGCCCGAGGATTGGCTGCCATACATTGCGTGAACTGATGGTAATCGCGAGTTCGTAAAGCCCCAGAAAAACAGCATACGCAATTAATAAACCACATAATTTCCACGGCTCGAACGGAAGGTAGAACAGGGGGATAAAGTAATAAAGGCTAAATACCAGCCAAATGCGTGACTTCACCGAATCGATCGATTTTATACATTGCTCACCAAGACCCGAATTACCTTCAGCGCGATGATTCGTCAGAGGGGAGTGATTGTTCATAGGGGAAGCCCGGTGATGAAAGTGAAAGTTATTATGGACTGTCAATTCGGCTGGCTTCCAGTCATTTCTACCAGTTGCCATAGTCTGGGGCAGCGCCGCTTGATCTACCAGCGGGCAAAGTCATGAGACTGCAATGACAATTGTCAAACGGGTGTTTACAAAGAATCAAGATTGATTTAATTTGATATCTAAATGATATCAATCTAAAAACAAAAGGAGACCGTTATGGTGAATGAAACCGAAGCTCGCAGTGGGTCAGGGTACTTTTTATTGATCGTGTTGCTGTTGCTTCAACTGGTGAGCGGCGCGGCCATTTTCTTTATGCCGGGTTTTCTTAAGATTGCAGCAATTTTGGTAGCAATAGTGGTTTTTATCTGTTGGTTTGGCTTTTACATGGTGCAACCTAATCAAGGGAAGGTATTGCAGTTATTTGGCCAGTATGCGGGTACTGATCGCACCACCGGTTTGCGTTGGGCCAACCCGTTTTATTCAAAGCAATCGGTAAGTTTGCGTGTCCGTAACTTTGAGTCAGGTCGCTTGAAAGTAAACGATGCGAATGGCAATCCGATTGAAATTGCCGCTGTTATTGTGTGGAAAGTGGTGGATACCGCCGAGGCGGTATTTGAAGTGGATGACTATGAAAACTATGTCACCATCCAGAGTGAAGCTGCATTGCGCAATCTGGCTACTACTTATCCCTACGAGCACGATGCGGAGGACGAGCGATTGTCACTACGCAGCGACTCCAACGCAATTGCCCAAAAATTAAAGAATGAAGTACAGGATCGTTTGCAAAAAGCGGGGGTAGATGTCCTGGAAGCACGGCTGAGCCACCTGGCCTACGCGCCGGAAATCGCCCAGGCGATGCTCCAGCGCCAGCAAGCAAGCGCCGTATTGGCCGCGCGTAAAATTATTGTGCAAGGGGCAGTAGGGATGGTGAGCGATGCACTTGATCAATTAAAGGCGCTTGAGGTAGTTGAACTGGATGCGGAGCGTAAAGCGGCAATGGTTAGTAATTTGCTGGTAGTGCTGTGTGGCGACCAGCAAGCAAAGCCCGTCATTAATGCCGGCACACTTTACTCGTAGCAGGTTGTTGTTGTGACTAAAAAATCCTTTCCATTGCGAATTAACGAGCAAGTTATTGCTGCCATGCAGCGATGGGCTGACGATGACTTGCGTAGTTTGAATGCGCAAATTGAATTTGTACTGCGCGATGCCCTGGTAAAAAGCGGGCGTGTAAAGCTGGTACAAAAAGTAGTGACCGATGTGCAGGCACAGGAAGTGGACACGCAGGAGCAGGATGAAACAGACCAATAAAAAAGCAGCCTTGGCTGCTTTTTTATTGGTCTGCTATCGTCGCCGATGATCTAGGCGTGGACGCTACACGAAATACTCTGGATGCTCCTGTGGAATCACTTCCAGAATGTTGTATACATCTTTCAAATGCACACTCATTGCCGCGGCTGACTTTTCTACTGAACCTGCTTTTATCGCCTTGATAATAGCTGCATGCTGGCTGAGCACGCGTTTGTATTGACCGCTAACATGCAAGCTCAAGTTGCGCACGCGATCCATATGCGCTTTCTCCGCTTCAATCAGGGTTGCGGCGCGTGGATACAAGGTAAAGCCGGCCAGTGTCTGGTGGAATTGATCGTCCAGGTTCTGGAAGGCAAGGGCGTCGTCGTCGGCAGCTGCGGTTTTCTGATCGTTAATAATTTTCTCGCAGGCCTCTATCGCTTCTTCGCGCACATTTTCGTTAGTGTTTGATGCTAACTGGGTAACAACAGCCACTTCCAACGCTTCGCGAATAAAACGTGCCTCAAGAATTTTTTCCATGCTGAATTTGGTTACATAAGTTCCGCGCTGGGGCAACACCTCAACGAAACCAATATTGGATAGCTGGATTAATGCTTCGCGCACTGGTGTGCGGCTGACACCGAATTGTTGTGCAAGGGCTGTTTCGGAAATCATCTGGCCTGGTAGCAATTCCATGCTGATGATCGCATCGCGCACAAAACCGAAAATCTGGCTGGCAGCGGGTCGGTCGTATGACAGCCCTCTGGACTCGGGGCGCATATTGATGAGGGGCTGTTTAGCCACGTTAAATCTCCTTCAGTAATGAAAGACTGCGAATGTATTGATACGGTCCGGGTGCCATCTGAACCTGAAGCGAATTGTGCCTTGTTATCTGCCCGAAGGCTATTTGCCCTGGAAGATAAGGGTGTTCTATATGCAGGTTGCGATGGCTCATGCAGCTTCCCTTGTTAGATTTACCGCATAGCGATAACCAGGACGTTAAGAAGGAGGAAAGCAAACGAACTATATGCTAAACCATATGCCAATTACAGGAAATTTATAGTTATTGATGAAAACAAAATCATCCGCAAAATTGAGTAAAAAATCTTAAAGTCATAATGACAAAAAGCTTGACCCACTAGTATGCAAGGGGTAGGATTAATTTAATGTTTACTGGATCGTCGCCGATGGCCCAGTAAACAGGGGTTGTGTTTGACCTTATTCTGGCGGAGTTTTCCGCCAGTTTTTTTGAGCTTGTAGTTCTCCCTGTACATTTTTGACCTCTCCATTTAGCAGCCCATTTTTGGGCTGCTTTTTTATGGGTGATTGCACTAAAACACCCGATTCCACACAAGTACAAGGCAATAAAAAAGCG
Source organism: Gammaproteobacteria bacterium (assembly GCA_021151835.1). Lineage (GTDB taxonomy): Bacteria > Pseudomonadota > Gammaproteobacteria > Pseudomonadales > Cellvibrionaceae > Cellvibrio. The sequence goes on along the minus strand of JAGKWO010000015.1, from coordinate 56,649 downwards.
AGCCGGATAGCACTCTGGCTCGCTTTACACTCTTGCTCGCTTTAATAGTTTCTTTGTCTGGTTTATTTATTTGTAATTTTCTGACGACTGTTATTAAAGCGTACAAATAGTGGTGCGTAGGTTTCCTGCGGCACACCACCCAGACCAACCCACTCGATCAACAATGGTTCAAAGTGTGAATCGCGTTGACCCAAGCCCTGTTGCAACTGCTGTACCTGATAGCTCATGCGCACAGCCTTGTCGCTTTCAGGGCTTTCCAGGCCAGCAAAAATTTCTGCACGAATAGTAAGAAGGCGCAGCAAGTTGGTATTGTGTTCCTGGTCTGCTGCACTGATTGTTTCGGCTTTCGCCAGACGTTGCTGAACTGCGCTCAATGTGCCGGCAGGCCAGCGCGCAATATTGCCGATACGATTTTCCAACTCGGTTTTTTTCGCGGAAAGGATATCGGCATTTTCTTTACCAATAATTGCCAATTCATGATCGCGAATTGCATCCAGTGTAGTGAACAAATCAGTCCAGCGTTGGGCTTCAGCTTGAAGGCGGGCATCGTCGCGCTTTGCAGCAATTGCATCCAGGCTGTTGGAGAACTTTTGTTGCGTAGATTTAATCGCTTCCTTGGGCAATTCCAATGCAGCAAATTCATTTTTCAGTGTTTCAATTTCTTCCTTGGCAGTGTTAATTTGTTCCAGTGTTTGTGCTGCAAAATCATTCAGTTGTGCAATGATTGCTTCCGCTTTGGTTACCGCTGCCTGGCGTTGTTCTTTTGCCGCCTCAAATAATTCGCTGCGTTTCGCGAATACTGCATCGCAATGCTTGCGGAATTCTTGCCATAATTGATGATCCTCGCGCGGCCAGCTCTTCCCAATCGTTTTCCATTGGCCTTGCAATTGCTTGATCTGTTCTGCTGCTGAACGCGAATCTTCGGTACTGCTTAATGCATGGGCCTGGTCAATTAATTGCTGTTTGGCATTTTTGTTTGTTTCATATTCGGCGGTAATTTTGCCAAAAAGTTGTTCCATCAAGCTTTCAAATTCTTTTTGCAAGTCGTTCCCGGCCTTGCGCGGCACTGGCCAGTAGTTTTGCCATTCTGCACGTGCCGTTTTCAATGTTTGCTCAACATCTTTCCACACTGCATTGGCAAAATCATAACCGTTTAAATATTGTTGCAACTGGCTCACCAATTCACGGCGTTTGGCCAGATTGGCTTCGCGTTCTGCCGCTTGGGCTTCAAAAAACTCCTTGCATGGTGCGTAAGCAATTGCCGATGCCTGTTGGAATTGTTGCCAGAGATCATCGTCCTGCTGTTGGGCTCCTTTGCTAACTTCTTTCCAACTGTCTTGCAAATCATGGATGCGTGTTGCCAGCGCTTCGGGATTGCTTTGAGTGGCAGCAAGTGCCCGCATTTGTTCAATCAATGCTTCTTTTTTTGGCGTAACTGCAAATTCATGCCAGTCACCCAATTTAATCAGTTGCGCTTCAAAATCATCCAGTTTTCCCTGGATGGCTTTTGGAAGCTCCTGGGTGAAGTTTGCCAACTGCTCACGTTTTTCATGCAGCTCTTTTTGGATTGCCCGCGCCTTACGGACAAAACCTTGCTCAGCAGCCCACAAACCTTTTCGTGCCAGTTCATTAAATTCCCGCAACGCATTTTTAGTGGCTTGTTCTGCTTGATTACGTTCGGCAAAGAAGACATTGATTTTTGTCTTCGCATCTTCCAGAGCTTCAGGAAGTTCATCACCGAATTCTTTGGCTGATTTTATGAATTGTTGTAATTTGGCTTGTGCTTGTTTTACCAGCTCGGCATCGCTGGCTTGCTCAAGCGTTTGGTTCAGTTCGGTAATAGTGCCCGATGTTTTAATTTGGTCGATAAGGTTCAGCGTTTGCTGTTTACGGTGTTCAAATTCCCTGGTGAGCTTATCCAGCGGTAAATGGCGATTTGCCGCTAAACGCACCGCATTACTCAATTCCTGGATTTTCAATTCATAGTTCGCATTGAGCAAATCATCAATATGTGCATGGCGATATATATCCGCAGCCAATTGTTTCAAACTCACTAACGCCTCTTCAGCCAATTGCCGTGCTTGTTGGTCAAGTGTTTGTTTTTCTTCTTCATCAGCAATGGCCTGTGCGCGCGCCGTTATCTTTGCTTCACAGCTGGCAAGAGCTACATTAAAACGCTGCTGGACCGCTGATGATAATGGAGGCAGGGCGGCCCACTCGTTTTGCAAAACGGTTAGTTTTGCCTTGAATAGTGCATCGGCCTCCAGATGGGAGTGCTTTTCAAGCTTTTCGCAGATGCGTTGGGCGGTAGCCTCCAGTGCGGCCTGCTTATTATCTTCTGCCTTAAATGCTTCCAGTTTTGTTTTGACAATTTTATAAACATTTTTGTCTTTGGTTTTAACTGCTTTGGCAACGTGTTCGAGAACTTCACGGCTATGTAATTTTTCTGCCGCCGCCTGGCGTAATTGGCTGGTAGCTCCTTCAATAGCCAGTTTTAACAACTCCTGTTCATCCTCTGTGCGTTCTACCACATCCAGAGTAATCACTGGCTTGGGTGGTTTAACATCTGCTACCGGCAGTGGAGCTGCTTTAACAGGTTCAACCTTGGGTTTAGCACCAAAAAGTTTGCGTAATAATTTCATAGTCGTGATCCGTCGTTCATTGAAGTTAAAAACCGCTGGGAGGGCAGAGGTTTTGTAGAGCGTTACACTGCTTGTTGCAACAAAATTTGCACCGGATGTGGCAGCTTCACATTGTCGATTCGTTTGGTTTGGCTACGGCATGAATAACCAGTCGCCGTTAATTTACCTGCATTCGCAGGATTGTTGACTATCTGGGACCAGGAAAGCGTATAGATTTTTTTGGAAGTTTCTACGTTATCACTTTCATGGCCGTAGGTGCCTGCCATGCCGCAGCAGCCGGTCTCAATGACTTTTAATTGCTGGCCGAGCTTGTTGAAAACTATTTGCCAGTCTTTGATGGAACTGACGGCATTTGTTTTTTCTGTGCAGTGGGCCAGCAGTGAAAAATTGGCGGTTTTGAATTCGCGTGACTTTTCATTCAGGTGTTCGATTTGCTTAACCAGCCATTCCTGAATCAGAAGCACTTTGGGGGCGTTATCACCCAATACTTTTTTATATTCAGCGCGATAGGCCAACGTCATTGCGGGCTCAATACCAATGAGGGGAATTCCTGATGAAGCAATTCCATTTAATTGGGTTGCGTTAGCGTCTGCTGCTTTGGCAAATGCTTTTAAAAAGCCATGAACTTGCAACGGTTTTCCGTTGGGTTTGAATGGCGCCAGTAATGGCACAAACCCTAACTTTTTAAGCAGCTTTAGCGTATCTATAACCAAAGGTGTTTCAAAGTAACTGGTAAATGCATCCTGCACTAAAATAACTGCCCTGGATTTTTCGGCTGTTGTGAGTTGCGCGATGTTTTCCAGCGTTGCGTAATTTACGTTGAGCTTTTCGGCAGCTTTGTGCAGGTTGATACCTGTAAGTAATGGGCTGTCGACCATGCCAATAAACCGCCGCATAAATTTTTGCATAAATTGCGGTTTCATTAGCAGATTGTATGCCCAGGGAAATTTGGCGAGTGTTGGAACCATAAACTCCAGGCCGCCAATAAAATAATCCTTGAGTGGACGCAAATAGCGGCTGTAGTAAAGCTCCAGGAATTTTGCGCGGAATTCCGGCACATCGACCTTGATCGGGCATTGGCCAACACAAGACTTACAGGCGAGGCAACCTGCCATTGATTCATAAACTTCATGGGAGAAATCGTATTCTCCTTTGCGTTTTCCCAAGGTATTTGCAATACGCAGGGGCAAATTGAAAACAAAGCTGGTGCGTTTTAATTTTTTACTTTCTTCCACCGCATTAACACCGCGCTCACTCATTTGCTTGAGCCACTCACGCATTAATGAGGCGCGTCCTTTAGGTGAGTGTTTGCGTTCACGTGTGCCTTTCCAGCTCGGGCACATGGCATCGTTCGGATTCCAGTTATAGCAAAGCCCGTTGCCGTTACAATGCATGCCTTCGCTATAACCATCCCATACTTGCGCGATAATTTTCCGGTCTTGCTGGCCGCGAGTTACTACACCATCAATTTTTGATAGCGCAATTTCTGCCGATGGTGTGGCAATTTTTCCTGGATTTAGTTGATTAAACGGGTCAAACGCCGCTTTGATTCGTTGGATTTGCGGATACAATTCACCAAAAAATGCCGGTGCGTATTCCGAGCGAACCCCTTTGCCATGTTCGCCCCAGAGTAAACCATTATATTTTTGCGTGAGAGCAACAACCCTATCAGTGATGATGCGCACCATTTTTTCCTGTTCAGGATCTTTCATGTTTAGCGCAGGGCGCACATGCAATACACCCGCGTCCACATGGCCGAACATTCCATAGGTTAAGTTGTACTCATCCAGAACAGCGCGGAACTCAAAAATAAAATCAGCAAGATTTTCTGGCGGTACTGCGGTGTCCTCCACAAAGGGAACCGGACGAATTTCACCTTCCACATTGCCAAGTAATCCCACAGATTTTTTACGCATGCCCCAGATTTTATTTACCGCATCGCTACCCCAGGCTACAGAATAACTGATGCGGCCTGTGGAGTTGTCCAACGCAAATTGATCGAGCAAGGTGGTGAGTCTTTTAACATCAGTATTTAGTTCTTCTTCGGAATCTGCTGTGTATTCAACAAGATTGATTCCCTGGATTTTTTCGCCATTTGCCGGTGCAGGAAAAAATTCTGCGACGCTATGCCAGACAATGTCGTTCATGGCGAGATTCAATACTTTTGAATCGACGGTTTCAATTGACGTAGGGCTCGCTTTCATCAATTCGGTTGCATCACGCAACGCCGCATTGAAATCGCGATAGTTCACGTTGATCAATGCACTGAATTTAGGAATGGGTAGTAAATTGATTTTTGCTTCGGTTATAAAACCAAGCGTTCCCTCACTGCCACACAAAATGTTGTTGAGATTGAAACGGCCTTGCTCATCGCGGATGTGCGCTAAATCATAACCGGTGAGGCAACGATTGAGTTTCGGAAATTTTTGTTCGATCAGTGCATGATGCTCGCGCTGGATCGCATCTATAATCCGATGAATTTCCCCTACGCGATCATCGCGTTTCCAGAGGTTTTCCAATTCCTGCTCTTCAATGGCATTGGAGGTCCACAAGCTTCCATCCAAAAGAACTGTCGTGAGTTCGAGTACATGATCCCGTGTCTTGCCATAGCGGCAGGACCCCTGACCGGAAGCATCGGTATTGATCATCCCGCCAATAGTGGCGCGGTTGCTGGTGGACAGTTCCGGGGCAAAAAAGAGTCCATAGGGTTTGATAGCAGCATTAAGCTGGTCTTTTACTACTCCGCATTGCACGCGAGCCCAGCGTTCTTCGGCGTTAATCTCCAGTATTTTGTTCATATACTTGGAGGTATCAACCACCAATCCATCGGTAAGTGATTGGCCGTTAGTGCCGGTCCCGCCACCGCGGGGGCTGAGCACAATAGCCTGGAACTCCGGTTGTTGGCTCAGCTTGGCAATACGAACCAGGTCGGTCGTGTCGCGCGGGTAAAGTACCCCTTGCGGCAATACCTGATAAATGGAGTTATCGGTAGCAAGTACCGTACGATTGGCGTAGTCGGGATTGAGATCACCGCCAAAGCCCGAATTGCGCAAGGCGTTGATGAAGCCCAGATATAAGGCCTGGACGGGAGAAGTCTGGTCGATACGTGGAATCATGGGGCTTGAATAACCAACAGAAATATAAGGTGCATAGGACAAAAGTTCGGCGCATTCTACTCCTTTACCCCGCCAAAGTCGCCCATCTCTGTATGCTCCGGTCCAACAGCATGTTGCCGCTTTACCCGGTCTTGCACGTTTAATATGGAGCTGGCCCGGTCAACTCGAAGTGTAGAAAAAGACGCCAATTCCAATCATACAACGCGAAATTCCGGTACTGGATTTAGCACCGGAAGAGGGCGCAGAGGGAATACTATTATCGAGGGGCAACGCTATGAGGCGGTGTCTTTGCTTATTGTAATTACAGGTGTAAGGGGATGACTGTTTAATAGGGCTGGGCTGCGTTCGGTTGTTGTGGTCGATATGAAATTAGGGGAACTCTGAAAGGGATTTAAGTGACAGAAGCTTTTCTTTTAATTCATGTGGCAGTGTAAATTTTGCTATTACATGGTGATTTTGAAAAAAAATTGAAGAAGAGTATAAATATTTTGAATTTTTAGGCGCCCGAGATTCCCGAAGGACTATTGATTTTTTGATGATTTAAGCGCTATTTACCGTATTATCTATAACATGAATAAGTAAATATTTTAAAAGTTATTCAACGAAGGAATATGAACGTCATGTGAATCCTTATTGGCCCTTTTATTGCTCCTCGGAATTATCTTGATCGGTTTAAGTAGTTAGAGACCGCATCAAAATGAGTATGTTATGATCGGCCCCAAGCGCAGCGTGCAGCTTCCTGATGTGTTGTAAGTAAGTAGTGTGCTGCAAGGATTGTCTAGATTAAATTTTACATCTACCTAAATGACGTAAGGAGCGACTTAAATGATTCAGTTACAACGCAACTATGGTAACGCTCTAATTGAAGGGGAACTGCCACAATCGCATATTCATACTTATCATGAATATCTGACATTGGCGCAAATTCCTCATTGTGAAGGTGTATCTGCACGTGTTGTTGATGCATTGCATCAGCGCGTGGGACGTACCGATTTATCAATTGAACAAATAGCTTCAGATTTGCACTTGACCAAGCGTACATTGCAACGTCGTTTGCAGAGCCAAAACACTAACTTTGCACAATTGCGTGATGATCTTCGTTTTCACTATGCCATCAAATATTTAATTGATGACAATATGAGTGTGGATCTTGTGTCCCGCGCGTTGGATTTTTCTGATAGAACCAGCTTCACCAATGCTTTTAAGCGCTGGACTGGTTTGTCCCCCAGCACTTTCCGCAAGCTGTTTAGAGATTACCAGGCCTGAGTGCTTATAGCGGTAGAGATGGACCTCTTCCATTCAATATTGCGGCTTTCCCGTGAAAATTCTTTAATGAAGCACGCCTGTTGGTGCTTTAACTGACGGGGTAACTGCTGCTGGTGTGTCGCAAATAATAGCGCAATAGTAATTAACGATTCCTTGTATATGGGTCGCTGGATGGATATTCAAAATCGCGTTTTCGAGTCCCGGTTCATAAAAACCATCTGCGGTGTTGAATAGGGGAATAAAGTTGCGTGACATTACTGCTTTGCACAGCTCATCAGATGCTCCCTCTTCTTGCAAAATCTGCGTGTGTTCCTGGATGTCTTCTTCTGTGTAGATAACGCAGGAAAAGGTTTTGTTATCACGCGTACGCAATTCAAATCTGGATGGATTGGTCAGGTAGTAATACTCGCTGACCCCCAGGGATTCGCAGGTTTCTTCAAAGTAACGAGCGAGCTTTGGGTCTGCAAAAAACGGTGTACCGCTATCAATGGCTTCTGTTTTCAGGCTGCTGGATAACTCGTTAAAATAAGCGTGTTGCAACTGGTGAATAGCATCTTCCAGCTCTTGCAGCATGTTTTCATCGTTCTTTTTAAGGTAATAATGAATGGTGTTGTTATTGAATGCCCTGACAGCTTCTGATGGCGTTGCATAGCCAGTTAACAGGATCTTCTTGATTGCCGAGTTTTTTATCTTTTCACAAAACTCGATCCCATTCATGGTGGGCATTGAGTAATCAACTACCAATACAGATACTTCCTTGATTCGCAATTCATCGAATCGTCTAATATTCTGGTGGGTCAGTACTTTTTTGACCCAGGCATCCGAGTCACCTTGCGGTTTGGGTTTTTCATCGTTGGCAACAAGTGTGGCTTCACGTTGGTATTCATTGAGATACTTTAATGCCGTATCCGTGTTATCGAATGATTTGACGTTGAATTGTGCGGAGAATGCCAGGGATAGGGTATTTAGAAATTCTGGATTGTCATCAACAAAAACAATCTGCGTAGGATAAAAATAAAGAGGAATTTTTGATTTCACGCTACATATCCCGCAATGGTTAGCGACTTAGCTTCGTTGAGCTAATACCAGATAGAACCTAAGGGATATTGTATGTCAATTATGACCGGCTGTGGAGCCGGTATAGTAATTATGGCAGGCTAGTTAACTTAATGTCTGTCCATGTTGTCGCTTCATTTCATGAAAACTTCACTATTTGGGTTTTCGCAAGCAGGTTATGTTTATTGGTTGCTTCTTTTTTCAGCAAGATAGCTGGCACGCCTTTCGGCTAATTCATCTTTAGTCGATTCATTTGGGGAGTCTTCAGGTTCTATTTGCGCCGCAAAAAAGCAGAGTATAAATTCTGATCCCTTTTCCAGGGTGCTTTTCACTTCGATGCGGGCATTATGCTCATCGACAATTCGCTTGATGGCTTGCATGCCTATGCCATTACCAAATTTTTTCGCGCTCACGCCCGGCTCCCACAGGTTGGCTAATTGTTGCTCGGACATTCCGGTACCATTATCTTGTATGGAAAAAAATACATTGCCATTCTCCATCCAGGATTTTACATGAAGTACCAGATCATCATTGCTACGGCGAGCCTCTGCAGCATTTTTTATTAAATTGATGAAAAGGATTTTTAAATCTTCGGCATCCCCTCTGATTTTGGGGGTTCCTCCAAGCTCATATTCCACCTTATCGAAAGATTTTTCAAAAAGGTAGATACAATCTTGTACCAGAGACTCAAGTGCGCAGGGTTGGATACGGCGTTTATGCTTGCCTCCCAGGATGCTTGCCATGGTGGCGATAAGCCTGGAGCCTCTTTCTACTTGCTCCAACACTATGTTCCTTTGTTTATCCCGATCATAAACATCATTGGATACTACACCGTCGATAATCGCAAAAGGCACCTTGATATCATGGTGATAATGGTTCATCAAGCTAAGCATTGACAGGGTTTTCTTGGCTTCGCCGAGTTGTTCCTGCATATAGTTCAAGCGGATCAGGCGACTTAAAACTTGCCCCAGTTCAGATTTAAGCCATTCAAAAATTTTAAGATCTTCATATCGATAGTAGGAAAAATTAACGGGATTTCCTACCAGTACAATCGCTAAAACCTTATTTTCTGAAAAAACCGGAAAACACAAAGAGGCATTATGTTTTTTCATTTCATTCTGCAGTACTTCCGGCATTTCATCAGTCATGATTAATTGCGTCTGTAATGCACAATACGTTAATAGATGATTGTCTTCTGCAATCATGCCAAATGGAAAACCATTTTGATAATAAATGTTTTCATTATTAAGCGCACTGTTGTCATGTTGAACCATCAGAATTTTGTAACTGTTCAATTTTATTGTTTTTAGAAGTAAATGATCCATTACTTCTTGCATCATGGAAAAGCTAATGGAATTTTTTAAATCATATTCGGTTTCCGCTTTAACCTGATCGAAGTCGTAGCCATTTTTTACAAGGATTTTTTTTGCGTTTGGCAGTATTAATTTTAAAAGTCTTGGATAGGTTTCCAGAATTAAGACAACAAATACTAGTAGAAATAATATGCCTCCGTTAGATTCGGTGTGATCGCCAACAACAGAAGTTACTACAAAATATAACCATACAAAAAAGCCCAAAAGTATTGCCTTGGAAAGACCTATGCTGAGGGCAAATCTGAAATCCATTAAATTATGTTGGATAGTGGCGTAAAACAATAAAACCACGAATACGATATTAGTAATAGATCCAACAAATCTGGATAGGTAAAATTCACTTGGCATGGAGTAAAGGCCAAGGGAGCCGCCGATAAAGCTCGCGAAAAGTGTAATCAACAACCACTTTAACCGTTGTTTTTCTCTGTAAGGCGATGAGTTGTATGACGTGAATACGATTGCTATAGAACCGACAAAACACCAGATGAAATTGATTAGGAAAATATAATAGGTAATGTCAACGCTTGGCAGGAATCCGCCGTCAACTTCTTTTAAAGTTGACGGCAGTATGAAAAAATTAACCAGAGAAAGTGCAGTGCTCACAAAGAAACCCGGAATGACAACGAACTTCTTGAATTTTTGTGAGCGACTGCCAACTAATCTCCATGTTAAAAATGCAAATGCCGAAGGGATGAAAAACATGCCCCAGCGCGTTACATGAAATAGAATATTCAAAAGGTCTATGTTTTTAATTACAGTGAGTAAATAAAGTTCCAGAGACCATAATCCCAAACTAAATACAGTAAGTGCCAAGGCTTTTGCGGCAGGATTATTTTTTTTGGAATACGCTAGTATTCCAACAACTATGTCAATAACTGCCGTAATTAGGTATTGAATCATTGCTTGTTTTTACCACATTAATTTTGCTGCTGATGAAGTCTCTAGACCATTTAATGTCGGTGCATGCCATAAGTACTGTTTTAAACGACAAGTGAGGGTAGGACTTGATGTCCGATATCTGATGGCACCCCAACATTTTGTAAAATCGAGCATGTGCTGGCCTTACTGCCAATAACATACTGGATGCTTCCCGCCGAACAGCTTCCTCTACCATCGAGGCGATTAATAACATTCTTGCCTCTACCCCGCCTTTACGTTGGAAGGATGGATCTATAACAAATTTATTGATTTCAACAAATGTACTGTCGTAGCCAATATTATTCCTTATTTCCTCATCGAAAATCTCCATTACTGGCACGGCGAGGCGATCTTTGGTGTTGTATTCACAAATTCGCATTGAACCTATGGTTTTGTTTTGATGATACAACAAGAAGCATGTGCTGTTGGGTTTTCCATCGTATTCATCGATGAATTTAAGCGACGAATTTTCTTCAATATAATTTTCTGCACTATAGCTTTTGTAACGCATAGAATACACCCTGTCCAGCATTGGACCTTTTGCCGGGATGGTGTAGTAATCATTATGGCCATTTGGGGAAGATTGGATTGCGGTAGTTAACATTGTATTGCCTCATATTTTTTCAGTTAAATTGCTTGAAAGCCTTATAGAACAGGCTTTTTGTGTTTTTTTAAGCGACAAGCTTGCAAAAAAGTGGCTCCATTTTTTTAGTTTTGGCGCCAAACTCCATTATGCTTAAAAAGTGTGCGACCTAAAACAACACTTTTGTAACCTGGTGCGTAAGTTTTGAAATGATTGGTGAGATGCTGACTTTCGTCAGTTTATGACAGCAATGAAGACGAATAAGATGACTGCGGGAGTGCTTTTTTTGAGACGCTGATTCAAGAAACATCAAAAAGAAGGCGTATGTGTGGTTATCATTTAGGAAGGGATGATTTAGCAAGGAGAACAGTTTAGAAATTCATTAATTAAAGCATCAGGATTGGCGTGATGACAGACAAAGACAACCAATATGAGCAACAAAGTGTAGAGACGCTATTTCACGATATCGCCACACCCTTGGTAATTTCCAAAATGAAGGCTGAACTTTTGGCCAAGCATTTACCCTTGCTTATAAGGACGTTAATGCAATCTCCCGAGCTGCGTCATTTATTACCCGCAGATGAGAAGGTAATCGATGCTCTCGTAACAGCACCGGACATAATGCAATCGAACCTGCAACTTGTTCAAAAAAAGATAAACCTCCTCTCTGCTGCTATGTTGTATCAGTCTAATAACTTTGCCTCGGCTAATGACACTGTTGACCTCGATGGCGGTAGTGGTGGGCCGGTGCGAACAGCTGCCATTAAAACCATTTTATTGGTTGATGATGAAACGATTCACCGCGATATTGGTGAGAGTTTGTTATCGCCACTTTACGAGGTTGACTTTGCCAGGAACGGCCTTGAGGCTCTGAGTCTGTGTGAGCAAAAGCACTATGACTTGATCTTGATGGATTTACATATGCCGAAGATGAATGGTGAGCAGGCCACCATTGCACTGCGCCCCCGTATTAGTGAGGAAACGATTATCATCGGTTTGACGAGCTTACCAATAGGGGCAAATCGCTCGGGTTTGCTGGCAATGGGCTTTACGGATTTCCTTGAAAAGCCATTAAGGTTAAAGAGTTTACAAAAGCTATTGCGATCCTATTCACTTAATGCGTAACATCAGGGCAATTTATTTTTAAGCGACAAAAATAGCAAAGCCGGGAGCTGCGTTCGTTCATGGGTATAACAATTAAAAGAATCCTGTCTTCAAAAGGTTTTTGTCTGGCCGGTCTAATAGTTGGTTCCTCCTCCAGCGCGATGGTGTGGTCGCAGGCCACTCCGGTTGTGGATGAAGTTTTAGTCACAGCGCAAATGCGTGAAGAGTCTGTTCAAAATATTCCCCTCGCCATTGGTGTTTACGATAAGCAATTGATTGATCGGCTTGGTGCCAGTTCGCTAACGGAGATGGAAGGCGCAATACCTTCATTAAATTTTGGCAGTGGCGACAGGAACACCCGTGGGGAAATCACTATCCGGGGCGTTGGCGACTATGCGCGGAATATTGGTACCAATGCGCGTGTTGCTGTTTATGTCGATGGCGTATTAACCGGGCGATCTTCCAGTTTTGATCAGGGCCTGCTGGATGTTGCCCGCGTAGAAGTACTGCGCGGTCCCCAGGGAACCTTGTCTGGTACCAATGCTCTGGCGGGCTCTATCAATATAATTACCCAAAAACCGGAAGATACGTTTAACGCCGAATTACTGGCCAACACCGGGAATTATGGTTTGGCTGCTGTTAACGGAAAAATTAATGCACCGCTTTCGGATGATCTTTTTGTCAGCCTGTTATTAGGCACGAGTGAACAGGATGGTTATATTCGTAATATTACCCTTGACCGCGAATTGCAGGGCGCCAATCGCGATATTGCAAAATTAAAGTTTCGTTATGTTGGTGTTGATCAGTTAATTGTCGATATTGGTTTTGATTATTTAAAAGATGAAGATAAGTCGACCAATGCCGAAGCCCTTGGTAACGGAATGTTTAATGGCTTTACGCTTGCACCCGAGCCTTTTGTGGTGGCTCACAATGCTGATGAATTTGAACAACGCAAATTGAAAGGTGCAACGATCGAAGCGGTGTATGAAACACCGGAAAATTATAAATGGACCGCTATTACCGGCATTCGTAGTAATGAATTTCGGGAGCTGAGTGAAGAGGATTATTCGCCATTAAATGTTGCGGTTAGTATTTTTGATGAGCAAAGTGATCAGATCAGCCAGGAAATCAGATTGGCATCTCCCAAAAGTGAGTCATGGGATTATGTGGTCGGTGCTTATTTTCTCAATCAGGATATTTCTACCGAGCGCCAGGCAATTACTGGCCCGGTATTTTTGTTGGCGCCCAACGGGCGAGTGCAAACACCGGCATCAGCGGAAGTAGAGTCCGCCTCTTTATTTCTGCATGGCAATTATTATTTTGATGCGCGTTGGAGTTTGACTGCGGGTATCCGCTATGTGAATGAAACAAAAGATATCGATTACTCCAGTATTGATTCAACCAAACTGTTTATAAATGCGAGTCATTTAACCGATCAAAAAACATTTAACGAATGGTTGCCGAAGATGGGCCTTAATTTCCAAATGACACCCGATGTCTTGCTTTATACCAGTGTTGCGCGCGGCTATAAAAGTGGTGGCTGGAATGCTGATTTTATTACCACGCTGGAGAATTTCCAGTTTGATCCCGAATATGCTGTGAATTATGAAGCCGGAGTAAAATCATTATTTTTTGATCGCCACCTTACGGTAAATGTGTCTACGTTTGTAACTAAATTCGATGATTTCCAGGTGTTTCAATTTTTACCAACCCAGGCAACCAGCGGAACAGTGCTGTCATTGACCAATGCTGGCAAGGTCACCAGTAAAGGCGTTGAACTGGATGTTAGCGCGGCGCTTACCGAATATTTGCAATTCAGTATGAATACCGCCTACACCAGTGCCAGGTTTGATGAATTCCAAAATGGTGGCGGGATAGGGAAGAACTATGACGATCACTATTTACCCTATGCTCCGAAAAATAATTATTTTGTAGCTCTTGATTACGCCAGGCCGGTATTCAGTGCGGCAAAAATTTATGCCCATATCGATTACGGTTATACCGACGACTACTTTTCCAATCCCAACAATCTTCCAGGTAATAGAATTCCCGGTCGCAGTCTCACCAATGCCCGTTTGGGGGTTAAGGTTGATGACTCATGGGATATTTCGCTGTGGGTGAAAAACCTTGCTGATGACATCAGTTTACGGCAGAAGTCAGTTTCCTTTTTGGGCGTCCCGAGAGGCGTTTATAACTCGCCGCGCACTTATGGGCTAGAGCTTAAATACTATTTCAATTAGTCCTTTACCCATCTAAAACGTCTTTTATGAAAACCCGGGTTGGCTAGCCAATCCGGGTTTTTCATATATTCCCTTGTATATCAATCACTTGCCTGCTGCTCAAAAAATACGCCAAAAAATCCTTGCAAATTTATACTGTGCACCGCATAGTAAATACTGTGTATTGCATAGTATATGAGGCACAGTATGTCGGATGAACAGTTTGAAAAGCTCAGGCAGGAGTTGCGGCGCGGGATTTTGGTATTGGCAGTATTGGGGTCATTACGGAAACCACACTATGGCTATTCCTTGCGCAAGCAATTGCAAGAAGCTGGTTTGGATATCGATGAAGGAACGCTTTACCCATTGGTGCGCCGTTTGGCTGACCAGGGTTTGTTAACCAGTGAATGGCAACAGGGGGAGGGGCGTGAGCGTCGCTATTACCAGTTATCCCCCGAAGGGGCGGGTTTGCTGGAAAGCCTGAGTGCCGAGTGGCAGCAGTTGAACAATCACGTGAGCAAAATACTGGAGGCTGGAAATGGACCTGATTGATCGTTATATGAATGCAGTAGCGCAAGCATTGCCGGAAAGCCGGCGCGATGAAATTACCCGCGAGCTGCGCGCTAATATCCTCGATAAGCTTGAAGCTATTTCTGAAGAGCAGGGGCGTGCGCCCACTGATGCCGAGATATCGGCTGTGTTGGTTGCGCTTGGCCATCCACAAAAAGTGGCCGGAAGCTTTTTGACTGGTCAGCAGTTGGTCAGCGCTGAACTCTTCCCTCTTTATAAGAGGGCGCTGCATTACGGATTGATCCTGGTGTTTATCCTCGCCCTGATTCAGTTCGGCGTTCACTTGCTTAATAGTGGCGGCTTGGCGATAGGCAATTTCTTCTACGACATTATCGCCAAGGCGCTGATTATGTTCGCCTCGGTGACCGGTGTGTTTTACCTGCTCAGCAATCCAGTGGGCGGCAAACCTTATTTCGATCCCTATCAATGTTGGTCGCCCGAAAAGCTGCCACCGGTAACTCGCGGCTGGCAGAGAATCAGTGCTTGTGAGCAGAGCGTTGACTTCGCGACGGATTTATTTTTCCTGTTGTTGTTGAATTACGCTGTGTGGATTCCGTCAGGGCAACTGGCAAACCTGACAATCGCGTTTGCCGAACCGGTGCAGCAATGGATTCCGTTGCTATCGGTGGTGGTGATTGTTTCGCTGATATTCGGAATCTGGAAGCTGCTTTACCGTTACTGGACTGTTCCGACGCTGATTGTCGAAGCCATTATCAATTTTTGCATCGCGATTCCTTTGTTACTGGTCAGTCGCTTGAAGCCCATTGTTGTTGATACCTCTGCGACGCCAGGACATG
Organism: Gammaproteobacteria bacterium; assembly: GCA_021151835.1. Taxonomy (GTDB): domain Bacteria; phylum Pseudomonadota; class Gammaproteobacteria; order Pseudomonadales; family Cellvibrionaceae; genus Cellvibrio. The sequence continues at coordinate 41,005 of JAGKWO010000015.1, read as the reverse complement.
TTGACGCATTGCGGATTGGCAACGAAGTTATCGGAATCGGCTTGTTCTGGGTTGGGATATGGCTGGTGTTTATGGCGGGATGGAGCATTTACCGCGCCTGGCAATTGTCCAGATAAGGAATAAACGGCGTGATCGGGATAGCAAAAGCATAAAGTGGGACGCTTTTCCGAAAGAATAACAAGGCTGGTTTGCGGGGTTCGGATGCCGCAAACCAGCCAAACCTGAAATAATTTCAACGATCCTTCCAATAGAACGCCTGTGGTGGAAATCGGGTGGAAACTCCCGCTATCGAATTAACTGTATCAACGGTTAGTCGAGCAGAGAGAACCACTAATAAAAGCAATCCAATAACCATAAACAGGTATTACCATGAAAACTCCCTTGCGGTTATTAACACCGGGCATGTTTGCCCTGGGTGTTGGTTTGGCAGCGGCCAATAGCTATGCACAAACGCCCATCTGGGCAGATGAATTCAACGGAACGCGAATCGATAACTCAACCTGGTCTTACAAAGTCGGCGGCGATGGCAACGGTAACGGCGAACTCCAGTATTACACCGCGCGCAGTGAAAATGCTTACATCGAAGATGGCAAGCTCGTCATCGAAGCCAAACGCGAAGCTTATGAAGGCAAACAATTTACCTCCGCGCGTTTGCATACCAATGGACGTGTTGCGTTTAAATACGGAACCCTGGAAGCCCGCATCAAAATTCCGCGTTTGGATAACGGCTTATGGCCCGCATTCTGGATGCTCGGTACCAACTTCGGCCTGGATGGCTGGCCGAAATCCGGTGAGTGGGACATCCTTGAAGCCGGTTATAAATCTGCCCAGGCCAATGGCACGGTAAACAAATCTGTTTCTGCCGCCATGCACTGGTGGCATGAGTCGGGAACCTGGAGCGACTGGTTGCAAGCGGATAGCGCTGCATCGACTACATTGCCCGTTAACCTTTACGAGGATTACCACACCTACAAACTGGATTGGACTCCCAGTAAGGTAACCATCAGCGTGGATGGCAACCCGTATTTCACCATGGATATTACCGATCCCAACATGTCGGAATTCCGCGATAACCCGGCCTCCATTATTTTGAACCTGGCTGTGGGCGGGTTTAATTTTGTAGAGATCACCGACCCCGCGCAAATCACCGCGCCATTTCCTGCAAAAATGTACATCGATTACGTTCGCCTCTATGCAAATGCCAATACCGAATTAACGGTGGCGAGCGATGATTTGCCCAGCGGCAACTTCGGTGTAAGCACAGAAACCACTCCGGTATTGAACGAGTTGAACTGGGGGGATCGCACCAGCCTTTACGTTTGGAACAATATGACCAATATCGCCACCACACCGTCGGAAGGCAGCGGTGCATTGGCGTATTCGATTGCACCGGGCAACTGGTGGGGCATGGGGTTGGTCCACAAAGACTACAACATGCGCAACTACAAACACGGCTATTTGCACCTGGATATCAAAACCAGTTCCACCAGCAGCTTCAGCATCGGTATGGCGAGTACTTCCGGTGGTGATGGCAAAGTGGATTTCAATGAAGGTGGCGATCAATACGGATTGGTGCGCGATGGCAACTGGCATCACGTTGCAATTCCGCTGAGCAAATTTGGCAACCTGGATTTTGAAACCATCAAAACATTTTTCAGCGTATTTGGCCCGGCACCAGCCGCCGCCATGGAAATTGCCTTCGACAATATTTATCTGACCGAAAGCATCGCGTTGCAAGCGCCTGAATTTGGTAACTTCGGTATTTATACTGAAACACCCGATCACAAAAACGCGGGTGAATTTGCGTTTGGTGTGAGCGGCGATTTATTCCTGTGGGACAACACCCTCACACTGGAAACCGGTGCCAATAAAGAAGGCAATTCGGCATTGCATTTGAAATCTACCGGCAAAGGCTGGTACGGAATGGGCTTGACCGCGCGCGATGGTTTTAACCTCACGGCGTTTGATAATCCCAACGCGAAATTGCATTTCTCGTTAAAAACTACCCATACCGGCGATTTCCAGATCGGATTCAAAAGTGGGCCATTGAATGGCATCGGCCAGAAATGGATTAATTTCAAAGCCGGCAACGATCCTTACGGTTTTGCACGCGATGGCCAATGGCATGAAATCCAAATCCCGGTGAGTGAACTTGCGAAAGACCTGGATTTATTTGATGTGCGCCAGTTGTTGCAAGTGCTTGGTGGTGGTGAAACGGCGGGTATCAGTATCGATGATGTTTATCTCTCCGGTGGTCAAGCGGCGAAAGATCCAGGCACTAATGGCACCGTTGTAAATCGCGCGCCTTCTGCGGCGGTAAAAACATCCATCATGGGCGGTATCGCACCGGCAATTGTTACCTTCGATGGCACCAAATCTGTCGATGTCAATGGTGATGCATTAACTTACGCTTGGGATTTTGGTGATGGCACTACCGGTACCGGCGCAACTGCAAGTCATACTTACACCAGCGAAGGCTCCTATCACGTAACGCTGACCGTGAGCGATGGTGAATTGAGTTCAACGGCAAAAACCGTAATCTTTGTTGATAAAGATTTCGGCAAAGCTGGCAAAAGTAAAAAACGCGGTTTGGGTTACGGCACCCACTCGGTAGAAGATCTGGCGGTCATTTCCAAGGGCATTAGCTGGTGGTACAACTGGAGCCACAGTCCGGACCTGGCAGTGAAAGATGTTTACCAGCAATACGGTGTTGAATTTGTGCCCATGGCATGGAATGGAAATTTCAACGACCAGGCGATGCGTGCCTATATCGCCGCGCATCCGGATGTGAAATATATCCTTGCGTTTAACGAACCCAACTTTATCGATCAAGCGAACATGACGCCATCGCAAGCGGTTGCACAATGGCCGCGCCTGGAAGCCATCGCTAATGAATTCGGTTTGAAAATTGTCAGCGTGGCGATGAACTATTGCGGTAATTGCGTAACGGAAAATGGTACTACCTATTACAGTCCGTTCGATTATTTCGATGATTTCTTCCGGCTCTGCCCAACCTGTAAAGTGGATGCAATTTCTATCCACGCTTATATGCCGGATGTTAACGGTGTTGAGTGGTACGTGAATGAATTTAAAAAATACGGCAAGCCAATCTGGATGACGGAATTCTCTGCATGGGAAACCGTAAAAACCCTGGACGATCAAAAGCGTATGCTGATTCAAGTGGTAGATTCATTTGAAAATAATGCAGATATGCAACGCTACGCCTGGTTCACCGGCCGTCGCAATGGTCATCCATTCAATGGTTTATTTGATTATCGTCAATCCGGCGTATTGGCTGAACTCGGCAACATTTATGTGAATATGCCAGTGCATGGTGATAGCAGCGTCCACACATTACCGAAGTTGGTGCAAGCAGAAAATTATGCAGCGCGTAATGGCATTCGTGTAGAAGAAACCAAAGATGTTTCCGGTTTCCTTAACCTGAGTGATGTGGCTGCCGGTGAGTGGGTGGAATACAACGTGACTGGTTCTGCCGCAAATTATGATTTGAATTTGCGTGTGGCGAGTGAAGCATCAGGCACTATCAATGTGCTGGTGGATGGTGTGCAAAAAGCGGTAATCAATGTTTCATCAACCGGCGGATTGCAAACCTGGGCTACCGTAAATTCACAACTCGCCTTAACGGCGGGCGCACACAAATTGCGTTTGGTATTTAACCAGGCGATTCATGTGAACTGGCTGAAATTCACGGTTGCTTCGGCAAGCAGTTCCAGCGTTGCAACATCTTCATCAAGAAGTTCCAGCAGTGTTGTCATCAGCTCATCAAGCAGAAGTTCGAGCAGTGTTACTATCAGTTCATCGAGTAAAAATTCGAGCAGCTCATCAGTAAAAAGTTCATCAAGTTCTGTTGTGAGCTCTTCCAAATCGTCATCATCAGTTGCGAGTTCCTCCAGCAGTGTTGTGGTAACTCCGTTGGGAAACCTTGCGTTGAATCGCCCAACAGTTGCATCAACCACTGAAGGCGAGGCATGGATTGCAGGTAATGCAACCGACGCGAGCACCACGACCCGCTGGGCAAGTATTTCAGCTGATCCGCAATGGATTATGGTGGACCTGGGCGCAAGCCACAGCTTCAACCAAATTGTGCTGCAATGGGAATCAGCCTACGGAAAAAGTTATTCAATCCAGACATCAACCAATGGTGCGAGCTGGACAACCATTTACCAAACAACCACAGGTATTGGTGGCCGTGAAGTAGTAAATGTTTCCGGCACTGGTCGCTATGTGCGTGTGTATGGTACAGAGCGTGGCACTGGTTATGGTTATTCGCTGTATGACTTCCAGGTGAATAATATTGCTGTTACTTCGAGTTCATCAAAAAGCTCAAGTAGTGCAGCGAGTAGTTCTGTTGTTAGCAGCGTGGCAGGCACTGTAAATCTCGCATTGAATCGCCCGGCTGTTGCCTCATCAGACGAGTGGGGTGGTAACTCGGCACCACAAGCTGTCGATGGCAATACGGGTACGCGTTGGGCCAGCCAATTTATTGATAACCAATGGATTTACGTGGATCTTGGCAGCAGCAAAACCATTTCGCGCGTATTTCTGAAATGGGAAGGTGCCTACGCCAAAGCCTATAACATCCAGGTGTCTAACGATGCGACTAATTGGACCACAATAAAATCCGAAGCAAATAGCGACGGTGGTGTGGATGACCAGGTGGTCTCCGGCACTGGTCGTTATGTGCGTATCCTCGGTGTAACCCGCGCTAGCGGTTACGGAATTTCATTGTGGGATTTTGAAGTTTATTAATCTGCAATAACGTCAGTGCTGTAAAAAAAACCGCGCGAAAACTCATTTCGTGCGGTTTTTTATTTGGTTTGGGATATTATTTTCCTGGAAATTTTGTCATGTTACGGTTCGCAAGCTCAGCCCACCACAACCTACAATTTCGCGCGTAATTTGATGCAAGGTGCTTCGTAGGTTGCTGGTGAGGAACGAACCGCAACATGATCATGCCTCCGCAACCGCTAAACCAAAATACGTGAGCTGTTAATTGATTTTTTATTCATAAACGGTGCCATCTGTGAGCACGAATGTTGCGGTTCGTTCCTCACCGGCAACCTACAGTGTGAGCATTTTTGCAGGTTGAGGTGGGCCTCACGACTCCCCAGAAAAAAGCGATTTTTTTAACATCTACCGCTACTGCGGCAAATGTGCCTGACGATATTCCGAAGGCGTTTGGCCGACGTGTTTCTTGAAGAATGTATTGAATACCGATTTGCTGTTAAAGCCCGCATCCAGGTAAATGTGGGTGATGGTTTTGGTTTTATGCTTTGGATCGGCGAGCATTTTTTGTGCTTCCTCGATGCGATAGCGGTTAATAAATTCGTAGAAGTTGCTATCGAAATGGCGATTGAATACCAGCGATAAATCGCGCGCGGGAATATCCAGGGTTTCCGCCAGCATATCCAATGTCAAATCCGGTTGCAGGTGGGGTTTATGTTCGCGCATGGCGGCGTCGATGCGCTCGGCGAAGCCAGTGTTGAGCAATTTTTCTTCGACCGGTTTTTTATGCTGGTCTTTTTGATTAACGGCGATAAAGCCGGAAAAGTAACGCATGCTGGTAAATACCAGTGCGAGCACCAGCACAAACACCACGTAGTAACCGGTGAGGCCAATAATTTCGAACCAGTGCGGATGGAAACCGATAAACAGATGCAGGATTTTTGCACAGGCAAGTGAGGCTTCGGTCACCACAATAATCAGGAAGCCGATCACTAACGATACCAGCCAGCGAATATCCACTCGCTCAATATTGGAGTGGGTGGTTTTTAATTGATCGCGATATTTTGCAATCAGCCACAAACACGCAACGCAATAACCGATACGCGCGGCTTTGCATAAGAAATCCACAATTAAATAAGCCGGGCTGTACATGTAAATATCATCATCAATCAGCATGATGCGTTCTTGCAGGCTGTGATTATAAAAAGTGAGGCCGAGGAACAAGGCAAAGCACCCGAGTGGAATCAAATGCAGGGCGTCGCGTTTGCGCAGGGTGAAATCCTGGTACACCAGGGATTTGATATAGAGGTACAGCAATACCGCATCCACGTAATAACCAAAGCCAATCCACAAAAACAAACGCGGATAATTATCGAGCGCGATCATTTTGAAATCGGCACCCCACAGCACCAGTTCATGGATGGGGATAAAGGCATGGGCGAGCAAAAACGCCGCCAGGAAATAATTGCTTTTATTTTGTGGGGGATTCGTGACAAGTAGCAGCACTGCGAAGCAGGCACATTGCACGGCGGTCATCATCAGGACCAGGTCGTGAATATTAAAAATAGTTTCGTTCATGTTGACCGGTGATCAGGTTGGTTATCGTTATAGTTTGACCGCATGCGGTGCGTTTGAGTATAGAGCAATCGCCCGCTACGGTTAGAAAATTGCCGCACAAATCATCTTGCCATTATTGCCTATCCATACTCGCTTCTGACAATTCTTTACAGCTGGGTATTTTTTCCGCAAATCCGCTAAATCCTTGTTTATGCATTTGTTTTTTCTATTTGTACCAGTTTCTGCCACAGCAGTATGTCAAAACTGGGAGGCAAATGCGTTCGCCTGGGCTTTATTCGAACGCTTATTTACCTACAGATACCTAGACTGACATCACAAAAATCCCTTACATCATAAAATCATCAGTAAGGGGACAATAAATGCGATAAGGGGTATTTCTGTGAAATCGATTAGGGCCACCGTTCTTCAATCTATTCTTCTGGTTTTAAGTTTCGTCACCAGCATCCATGTAAGTGCGCAAAGTTTTTTGCGCGCAGAAGGCCATTACATCGTGAACGAGCAGGGTGAAAAAGTGCTGCTGCGCGGTATGGGCTTGGGGGGCTGGATGCTGCAAGAAGGTTACATGCTCAAGCTGGGTAACCTTGGGCAGCAACATGTGATGCGCGCAAAATTTGAAGAACTGGCTGGTAAAGAAGCAACGGATGAGTTTTATAAAGCCTGGCTTGCCAACCACACCACCAAAGCGGATATCGATGCGATGGCGCAGTGGGGATTTAATTCAGTGCGCTTGCCCATGCATTTCAATCTGTACACCTTGCCGATTGAACAGGAACCGGTCGCTGGCCAAAACACCTGGCTGGAGCAGGGTTTTGCGATGACTGATCAATTAATCGCCTGGGCTAAAGCCAATAATATGTATGTGATTTTGGATTTGCACGCTGCACCTGGCGGGCAGGGCAATGATTTTGCCATTTCCGATCGCAACCCGAACACGCCATCCCTGTGGCAAAGCGAAGCCAACCAGCAAAAAATGATCGCGCTCTGGCGCAAACTCGCGCAACGTTATGCCGATGAACCCACTGTAGGCGCTTACGACATTATTAATGAACCTAACTGGGGCTTTGAAAATGCGGCGGATAAAAACGGTTGTAAAGAAACCAAAAACGCGCCGCTGAAAAAATTATTGCAGGATGTGACCAAGGCCATTCGTGAAGTCGATAACAAACATATTGTGATTATCGAAGGTAATTGCTGGGGTAATAATTATGCTGGCATTTTACCTTTGTGGGATAAACCGGAAGCAAACAAAAACCTGGTGTTGAGTTTCCACAAATACTGGAACAACAACACCCTGGCGGATATCGGCAGCCATTTGGCATTGCGGGAACAATACAATATGCCTATCTGGCTGGGTGAATCGGGTGAAAATTCGAATCTCTGGTTTACTGACGCGATTGGGTTAGTGGAATCACAAGGCATTGGTTGGGCCTGGTGGCCATTGAAAAAACTGGGCTTCAATAATCCGTTAGAAGTAAAACCCAATGTGGACTATTTGCGAGTAGTCGATTATTTGAATGGAACAGGTGAAAAACCATCGGTAGCTGCCACGAAAAAAGCGTTGTTGCAATTGGCTGACGATATCCGTTTTGAAAATAATCAATTCCACCCGGAAGTGATTGATGCCATGTTCCGCCAACCTTATTCATATGCCAGCGTGCCTTATAAAAATCATCGCATTAAAAAATCCGGCGGCACTGTGTTAGCTGTAGATTTTGATATGGGTCGCAGCGGCATTGCTTATTGGGACAAGGATTCTGCCAATTACCACGTTGCTACGGGTAAAGAGCGCACGCCGTGGAATCGTGGCACTACTTATCGCAATGAAGGCGTGGATATTGAATTTGACGTGACAAAAAAATCTTATGTGGTTAATCATTTTGAAAAAGATGAATGGTTGGAATATACGTTACAAGTCGATAAGGCCGGCACTTATGATTTGCATGCGGTTGTTAAGGCGTCAGTGGCAGACGGTAAGATTAATGTCAGCGTGAATAATCAAAATTTAGATACAGACGTAAATGTACCTGCATCACAAAATTATCAATCAGTAATGATTTCAGGTGTCAAATTGTTACAAGGTGCCAACAAGTTACGGATTTACTCAAAAGCGGGTGCGTATAATCTCCACTCGTTAGTGTTACACCCTTGATGCTTTTTCTCGTGCTGTTTAGCAAATCGTTTATCGATTGAGCTATCCCCTCGGGAGCCTTCGGGCTCCCTTTTTTATTTCCTGTTTTTTCTCCAGGTTAATTTTCTCTTCGTTATTTTGTTTTTGAATTTTATCGCAATAACTATGTGATCAATTACAAAAAATAATGTGTGTTTGTTTGGCGGTAAGCAAACGAACCAATTTTTTTACGTTCTTCGTCGTTGTTCGAACGCGCTGCTGTTTTTTTATTTGCACAATTTTTGCGATTCAACAATGACAGGAGTTGCTGTTGATGCATTGGCACCAAAAGTTGTTAACTTTATTGCCGCAAGACTAAAAATGACAGCAGGAACATAATATGAATAACATGAAACAGCCCCGCATTAAAAACTACACGCGCCGTTTACTACCTTTGGCGATTGCCTTATCTACCTTTGGCACCGCGACTGCACAAGCGCAAACCTTGATATGGAGTGATGAATTCAATGGCACGCAGCTGGATTTGAATGCCTGGAATATCGAAACCGGCACTGGTATCAATGGTGACTGGGGTACGGGCCAATTGGATCGCGCGACGGATCGCCCGGAAAATATCAGTATTAAACAGGGAATCGCCGGCGCGGACGGTGGTGCGTTATCCATCACTACACGAAAAGAATTTTATATTGATAAAGATTACACCAGCGGTCGCATTAACACCGCCGGTAAAGTTGCTTTCGGCCCCGGTTATAAAATCGAAGCGCGGGTATGGGCAAAGGATGTGAAATATAAAGGGCAGGGTTTTGCATTCTGGATGATGCCCAATGAAATTCCGCCGGGCGAAGATCACCTGATGTGGCCACAAGGTGGCGAAGTGGACATCATGGAATATGTCGGTTCAATTCCCTTCCACAATCTGGGCACCGTACATTACGCCTGGTTCTGGGAAAATAATGCCTACCAGGATTGGAACCACGGCCATCTCGGTGGGTATTACAGCTTCAAAGACAAACAAGGGCCCGACGAACCCGAATGGATTCAAGTCGATCTCGGTAGTGCACAAGTGTTTAATCAAGTGGTTTTAAATTGGGAAGGCGCTTACGGGAAAACCTACAAAATCCAAACATCCAACGATCAGGTCAATTGGACGGATGTTTATTCCACGACGACAGGTGACGGCGGTATCGATGTTATCAACGCAAGTGGAAATGGCCGTTATGTGCGTATGTATGGCACCGAGCGCGCAACGGAGTGGAGTTATTCGCTGTTTGAATTTGAAATTAAAAATTCTGCAGGAACCAATCTCGCATTGAATCGCCCCGTTACGGTTTCTTCTTTACAAGCCCCGGATTTATCCGCAGCAAATGCAGTGGATGGTCAAGCCTCCACGCGCTGGAGCAGTAATTTGCGTAACCCCGGCTACGGTAATTATCCACCGGCAGCGAATGATCAAAACGCCGGAAGCTGGGGCTGGCACACCTACGGTGTGAATTGGCATAACGACCGCATCGAATTTTATGTGGATGGCAATGTGTATCACATCCATTATTTAAACGATGGCGGCGCATTCCCGCCGGCCGATGGTAACGATTCTGCGCGCACAGAAATGCGCAACGGCAAACGCACTTATGTTTCCGAATATTCCAACCACTTTCCTGAATGGCATCCGTTCGAACACCAAATGTATTTGATTTTAAGTTCGGGCGTGGGTGGCCAATCCGGTTTCACTTACGGCGGTGGAATTGTGCCCGAAGCTGTGTTTCCCGCATCTACCTTAATTGACTGGGTGCGTGTGTATTCATTGGGTGGCGGTAAGCCTCCGGTGCTACCACCAACCACACCAAATCAACCGGGAGACAACACTAATCTCGCGTTAAATAAACCTGCCGTTGCATCTTCATCGGAAAATGATGGCATGTCCGCAGCGCAAGCGGTGGATGGCAATACCAATTCACGCTGGGCGAGCCAATGGAGCGATGCGCAATGGATTTATGTGGATCTCGGTAGCAGCAAAGCGATTAATCGTGTGTTATTGAAATGGGAGGCGGCTTATGGCAAGTCCTATCAAATCCAGGTGTCGGAAGACAAAGTGAATTGGACCACTATTTATTCCACCACAACCGGTGACGGCGGTGTGGATGATATTAGTGCATCAGGTACTGGCCGCTATGTACGTTTGAATGGCACACAACGCGGAACCGGTTATGGTTATTCCCTGTTTGATTTTGAGGTGTATGGCGGCGGTGGAATTACTCCACCCGCCAACACCAATAAAGCTTTAAACAAACCGGCAACTGCCTCCAGCGATGAAGGCGCTGCATGGAATGCAACGCAAGCGGTTGACGGAAATAATAATACCCGCTGGGCCAGCCAGTGGAGCGATCCACAATGGATTAAAGTGGATCTCGGTGCAGTGCAAAGTATCAGTCGCGTAAAACTCAATTGGGAAGGTGCTTTCGGTAAGAATTACCAGGTACAAACATCTACCGATAATATTAATTGGACAACCATCCACACAGTGACGAATGGCGATGGTGCAATTGATGATTTAACGGTAAGTGGTTCGGGTCGTTATGTCCGCATTAACGGCACTGCACGTGGCACTGGTTACGGTTATTCGCTATGGGATTTTGAAGTGTATTAATTCGGCGTTTACCGGAAATCAAGGCGGCTTTTGCCGCCTTTTTTATACGCTTTTGAAATGCAGGCGGATTTTTTGTGGTAATCAGGGTCAATAAGAAATGACCGCAATTAACCTTAAAGAATTCGGGGTGAATGATGAATTTATTAATCAATATTGATGTGCCAGAACTTGAGCCCGCAATCGAATTTTACTGTTCCGCCTTTCAACTCACACTGAATAGAATGCTGGATGATGATGTAGCCGAACTGACGGGCGCATCGTCAACAATTTATTTGTTAAAAAAAGATGCAGGGTCAGGTTTTTCAAAATACTCCACGGCAATCCGCAATTATAAAAGGCATTGGACACCAGTACATTTTGATTTTGTGGTCGATGATATCTGGCAAGCTACCGAGAGAGTCGTGAGTGCAGGGGCGAATCTCGAGGCCGAGTGTGGTGAGTGGAGGGAGTCTAAATGTATAACCTTTTCTGATCCGTTTGGTAATGGATTTTGTTTGATTGAGTTTAAAAATCAAACCTACAGCTGATGGTTTAGTGTGAAGTATTCAAATTCTGCTGTTTAATAATCCTGTATTTTTTATGCACTGTTTTTTAATGGCAAATATTTTTTTCCCTTCATTGCGCCCCATTCCTTGCGGGTATTTCAATAATAAGCCCTATCTAATAAAAATTTTTAGTAATCAGTAATCAGTAATCAGTAATCAGTAATCAGTTGAAATGATAGTTTAAGCGACTGATGTAATGATGGGTAATAGTGGGTGGCCTGCTTCTTCTCTATATTTGCTGTGAGATACAACAGGAATAATTGGCTCGCATCAAATCAATCACTCTATTACCGATGGGAAATATTAATATGAGTTTTCTTTCTTTCAAACCAACTGACGCAACCGTACCCGCTACTGGCAAATCTGTGCGTTCTGCATTTTCCCAATGGCTTCTTGCAAATTATGGCGCTGACTATCGTATAACCATAAAAAATAATAGCCAGCGCCCTAATGCCCGACTGTTTAATGGTGTTTTACAAAGTGCCAGTACGCACAACCCCACTGAACCCCTGGTTGGCATTGTCGGCGGCGGATTTGCAGGGCTTTTTTCGGGCATTATTTTGCAATCATTAGGAATTGGTTGTGAAATATTTGAAAGTTCGGCGCGTGTGGGCGGGCGTATACGGACATGGTATTCCACCGATTACAACAGTGAAAATCCGGATCAGGCCGGTTTGTACGGTGAAGTGGGTGGCATGCGCTTGCCGCAATTTTCGGAAGATATGTTACCTGTACAACAATTGGCGTTAGCGATAAATTCGGTATTAGGGCGCAATGGTCTGGATGATAAATTAGTTTATTGGCGTAAATTTTATTACAACTCGCCCGTGCAGCGCTTGCGCTATAACAATATGGATAACCCCATTACCAGTGCTGACTCGGGCTTGTCTGCATTTAATTTTGATCAAAAAAGTGGTGGCGATATTGCAGCGGTCTGGACCACGCCGAAGAAAGATCAAAATGGGAACGAATATTTACCCATCAATAAAATTCTGGATATGGTAAACAATCCGTTTCTGGAAGCGATTAATAAATCGTTTGAATCCGGATTCGCGTTATTGATGCAGTACGATCAATATTCGATGTGGGATTATCTCACCACCATATTCACCCTCGGCGATATGAATGAATATTATGATCCCGCCATGGGCGCCAAGAGCGATTTATTGCCCTGGTCAATTGCCAATTTCCTGGAAACGACCAACGTCGGCAGTGGTATGTATTCGGTATCCTTTGTTGAAATGGTCATTGCTGTTTACGATTGGGGTGGCAGTAAAAATCCATACAATCTCGCTGACCAAAATATTTATATGCTGACCGTCGATAAGGGCATGCAACATTTTCCCGATGCATGCCTTGCGGTACTCAACCTCGCCGATGGTGTACATCCGCAAGAAGGTGTTACCGCACAAATACAAGTAGGTATGCTGCCCTCCAGTCCGGATGGTTCATACTCGTACAATCCTCCCAATTTAACGCCCGATGCCCAGCCGCCCCAGGGTAATGCTAATAAAACCGGTTATAGTAAAAAAAATCAATGTCATGCGGCGAAGAAAAAACAACGTGTTTTCCTTGAACACAATGTTATTCGCATGGAACACGATAGTAATTTATACCAGGGCCATGGTGGCATGAAGCTAACGGTTGAACACTACGATGGCAAAGAAATACGAAAACTTGATAAACAATATCCCTACGTAATTACTACGTTACCGGCGAGTAAATATTTAAACGGACAAGACAAGGTTAACTTACTGGACGGTATATCGTTTCAAAAAGCAACGGCATTACGTTCTTGTAATTATATGTCGTCTTTCAAAGCATTCCTTACTTTTAAAACGCAATTCTGGGCAACATTGGGTAATCGCCAGGAACAAGGTTTGGGTGCAGCAGCAACTGATAGGCCCAATCGGCAAATTATTTATCCATCGTATGGATATGAAGGCAAAGGCGGGGTTTTACAAGTGTATTGCTGGGCGCTGGATGCGCGCAAACTCGGCGCAATGAGTGATGAAGAGCGCATCAATGAATGTTTGAAAGGCATTCAGTATCTTTACCCGGAAGTAGATGTGCTTGCAGAATTTTCCGGCTATCACGATGGTAAAACGACCAAGACCTGGTTTTGGGACCAGGAGTCAGGTGGTGGTGCATTCGCACTATTTGATCCGGGTCAATTTAAAAATTTGTATCCGACATTACTGACCCCGGAGTTTAATGGTTGCCTTAATTTCGCGGGTGAATGTTGTTCGGTTCATCACGGCTGGATTGTTGGTGCGCTCGATTCCGCTTATAACGCCGTGTTGAACATTTTAACGCAGATAGGTGCTAGCGATAAAATTGACCAGATGAAAAACACCTGGGGCACTTTTAACCAGCCCGACATTGCAGATAACCCGTACGTTGATAGCGTTTTAGATTATGCCTATCAATATAATGAAATTGACCGCCGCGCCAATGCGATTGCACCTAACGCAACAGAAAGTATTTACGGTAATTCGGATTTTGTATTTTCCGGAAATGTTCCTGCGTTTATCGATAATTTCAGTAGTGTTCCCCAATCAATGAAAGCAACCGCGCAGGATAAGGAAGTCGTGCAGCTGCTCAATAATCAATGGAATGACAATGTTGCGCAACGGGCTAAGCAAAAACCGGTTCCACTCACTGGTAAAACAGCGGTTGAAAAGCTGGAAGCAATTTATTATGGCAATAATTTCCAGACAATACCGGCGCCTGCTTTCTGGTTAAAGGATGACGATGAATTTGCGCGGCAGCAACTGGCCGGTTTTATGCCGAATTTGTTAGAGCGATTGAAAGATCATCGCGAAATTAATGCGTTGGATGAACAATTATTTACAAGGGTGGAGCAGTTGGGGCTGCTCAATCCGGAACAAATTTATGTGGCGAATTATCGCCAGTATTTATCTGCTTGTACGGTAACGCCGACGCAATATTATCTTCCCAAACCAATTATTGTGTTTACTGTCAATCAAAATAATCAGCTAATACCTGTCGCTATTCAACTCGACGCCGGTGGGGAAGTATTTACGCCACACATGCAAAATGCTGAAAATACCTGGTTGCTGGCAAAAATGCTGGCTAATTGTGCCGGGCAAACTTTGCATGATGTAGGCTTTCATCAACTATACACGCACCAACTTTGTGCCCTGGTATCCATTGCTTTATTTTCAGAGGAGGTCTTTAATCCGCTGACTGCACCGGCGAGCGAAATACCATTCCAGGAGCATCCGGTATTTAAATTGCTGGCACCACACCTGACGAAAACCGTTGAGTTCCAGCAAACCATTTACAATAAGGATTACAATCCCTACGCAAAAGAATTCCCTGCAACCCGGGCCGTTAACGGTAGTCCCGGTGTATATAATTTGGGTTTTGTCTACGACCAGATCTTTTCTTGCGGGCGCATCGGTAACTACCAACTGCAAGATAAAATGTATAACAACGATGGCAAGTTCCGTTTTCTCGACATGGCAATCAAAAAAGATGTGGCGAAGCGTGCAGTACAAAACACACCGTTTTCTTACGCTTACGCACATGATGCGACGCTCTGGTATGACGCAATTGCCGGCTTTGTGAAAAAATTTGTCGACACTTACTATGAAAGTAGCGATCAAAAAATCGCTGACGATATTCAATTACAGCGCTTTTTTAACAAATTAATACCCGCATTTAATTATGTTGATGGGATTGCGACAATTGAACGATTCCCCACGGAAGTTCGCACTGTGGCCGTGCTTAATGAGGTGTTGTCGATGATTATCTGGCAATTTTCTGTGCAACATACTGTGGTTAATGATGGTGCTTACAATATGGCGGCGTTTGTACCTAATGCGTCTACTTTAATGTATGCGCCCCCTGCAACGCCATCGGCTGAATGGACGCCGGATGATGTTCTTAATTGCTTGCCATCGCAAGATGCAAAATACGAGAGCCTGGGTAATATGAATTTTATGGATGTGCAAATCAATGCATCTGTCACCGGGCAGGGACCTTATCCGGAAACAATGCTTGGCCGTGGTTTGCTGGAACCATCGCTGGATATTTTGCAAGATACCTATAATTTTGTTGACCCCCGGTTGCGCAATCTTGTAGATGATTTCTACCAGGATATTCGTGCAGTTGGTGCGGCCATTCAATTGCGCAAAGCTAAGGACACCGCGAATTATTTGACACTCAATCCAGACTGCAGCGCGGTGCCGGAAACAGTGGTATTTAATCGCCTTGCTCCAATCCAGGTGATGAATACTATTCAAACCTGATGGCTTGACTGCCATCGCGTAATGCCCTGATTGAATATCATGCAAATAGCCAGCTACCCCGGTAGCTGGCTATTTTTTTGCCCGAATGACAGGTGATTGGCGTGTGTTGTTCTAAAAAATTTACCGGTTATCAAATGGTTAGCGCTATATCAATAAATTTTCCGGGACGATGTCGAAAAGAAGCGGTGTTAATCGATTATTAATCACCAGAGTATGGTTTTTAATAAATTAACTTGATCAGGAGATTCATCATGGCTACCAATAGCGTACATTTCCATCGCGTGCTGCGCACCACACCGGAAAAATTATATCGTGCTTTTACAGATGCCGATGCTTTTGCCCGGTGGCTTCCTCCCTGTGGTTTTACCGCAAAGGTTTATCATTTTGATGCGACAGTAGGTGGTTCTTACAAAATGTCATTCACCAATTTCACTACCGGGAATAGCCATTCATTTGGTGGTAATTACCTGGAGTTGACACCCAACAAACACATTTCTTACACCGCCAGATTTGATGATCCCAACTTGCCCGGCGAAATGCGAACAACGGTGGATATAACTCCCGTTTCCTGTGGTGTGGAAATTAAAATCAAACAGGAAGGTATTCCCGCTGTTATTCCGGCCGACGGCTGTTATCTCGGTTGGCAGGAATCCCTGGAGTTTCTGGCTAAATTGGTGGAGCCGGAAATTCCGGAATAAATTCACTTTATCGCGCCCGCATCTACCCAGAGAGCCAATTTTTTTGTAAATGCACAGCGCTACAAAAAAACTGATATTGACACAGTTTTTTGCTACTGAACTTTAACATTGAACTGCGTGTCATCTGAAGCTTAACCATCCGTCTTAAAGGAGAAGTGATATGGCTAATCCAGCAAAAAATACTATTTGTCTTTGGTTTGATCGCGATGCTGAAGCAGCGGCGCGGTTTTATGCAGAAACATTTCCGGATTCATCGGTTAACGCTGTTAATTTAGCGCCAGGCGATTATCCATCAGGTAAACAGGGTAATGTGTTAACGGTGGATTTCACTGTGTTGGGAATTCCGTGTATCGGGCTTAATGGTGGCCCTGTATTCAAACACTCTGAAGCTTTTTCATTTCAAATCGCAACCAAAGACCAGGCAGAAACTGACCGCTACTGGAATGCGATCGTTAATAATGGTGGCCAGGAAAGTGAATGTGGATGGTGCAAGGACAAGTGGGGCTTATCCTGGCAAATCACCCCCATCGTATTAATCCAATCCATAACCGATCCTGATCCCGCCGTTGCCAAACGCGTATTTGATGCGATGATGACCATGCGCAAAATAGATGTGGCGGCAATTGAAAAGGCGCGACGCGGGTAAATCATTCAGGTTTTCCGGCAGCAAAAAAAATCCCACAATAAGTGGGATTTTTAGTGTCAGCGGATACGATTTTTTAAATAGCTTATTTTTGATAATTTACTACTGCGATGTAATGCATAGCCGTTGGTTTGTTTTCCACAAAACCGGGAATGAATTTGGATTTTTTCAACGCAGTTTCAATATTGGCTGCATCTGCTTGTTTGCGCAACGCAGCTTCAATTGTGCTGACGGTTTCGACATTGCCATTCGCTTCGATGTTAGCCATTACGCGTGTAGTTTTTCCTTCTGCAAAAAATAATTTGCCATCACCGCGTTCTTTGGTGGTGTAGTGGGCGTACCAGTCACTGGTATCGAGCCGCTCTTGCGGGGCGTAATAGTAGGTGCCGTATTGCGCTTGTAAGGTGCCGAGGTTGGGCAGCAATACAATGGGGGCCTGGGTCCCGCCGAGTGAATAAACTACACGCAATTGCATTCTTACCGGAACTGCTTTGCCATCAATAGTTGCGGGTTCAAAGGTGGCCGATTTGAGTGCGGATTCGGTATTTTTTTGCATGGAAACCAGCGGACTATTTTCATAGCAGGTCACCGCATTGATATTACCGCTGGTCATTACATCTGCCTGGCAGTACACCGAAACCGTTTTTACGCCTTCGCCAAAGGAAGCGGGCAGGGTGATTTGTTTACCCAGGGTGTCAACAGCATTGCCGAACTTTGCCGGCGTATAGGCCGTAGCGTAACTCGCAAACGGAGCGGCAGCCGCTAGAATTGCCAGTGAACGAATCAGGTTTTTAAGAGTTTTGTTAGTCATTGTTGTGCTCCTCGTGCATCAATAAACGGCAAACCTGCACCCTTGTGGGTCATCGATTTCCGATTTCAATGTCAGAGTAGCATCCGACCTATCACACTATTGTGAATAGTTTGTGACAAAGCCGGGTTTAATCTCAAAAAAATTAAGAAATTTTAGTTATTTACGAGAATTTTATAGGCAGTGTTGTGTTGTCAGTTTCCGCTGCCTCTTTTTCACGCCTTAATTACTATTTCCCTAAACTTTTTATGCGCATAAAAAAGCCACCCGAAGGTGGCTTGGTTAGACGCGATATATTGAAGTCTCGTTCAATAATGTATCGCCCTAGTAAGTATATTTCACGTCTACGCTGAAACTGGTTCCGACTTTTTGTTTTAAAATGTCGACGTTTCTGCCTTGATCATTTTCCTGCTCGAACACGCGCTCTTCATCAAGAATATTACCGAGTTTCACTTTGGTGGTGAGCTGCTCAGTGGCAAACCAGGAGTAAGTCAGATCCAGTGAATTAAACGGCTGTTCATAAGCGTCCTGATGGTTACCAATATTTCTGGCAGCGAAGAACAGGCGTTCACCGAACAAGTTGTAAACCAGCGATACACTGTGTTTACCGTCATCAGAGTCAAACCCCAATTGGGTGTTGAGCACATATTCGGATTGGCCGGTCATGGGGCGCTTTACGTTGGTGTAACCTACACCTTCTGGCGAAATGATTTCCGATTTACTCAGGGTCAGGTTGGTCGATGTGAAAAATCCACCGCCCAGTGAAGCTAACCCTTCCAACTCCAAACCGTAAATTTCACCGCTGAGCGAGTTTTCGAAAGTCAGGATTACATCATCATCAGAACCTGGTTGGCGTGTACTTTCGATGGGATTGGCAATGTCTTTGTAGAACAGGTTTGCAGTAAGGTTATTACCGTTTTCGAAGAACCATTCAGCCCGCAAGTCATAGTGGGTTAATTCAGAAAATTCCAGGCGGGAATTTCCTTTTACCCTCATGCCCAATTCAGTATCAATGTACACAACATCTGACATTTCACGCAGGTCGGGGCGCACTACCGTTTCGCTCGCACTTAAACGCACCTGGAATGCTTCGGTGTTCATGAAGCCTTCGTTCATGTAAGTGATCGCAAGTGATGGATACCAATCTTCTTGCATGAAGCCGTAACGTTGGTCCGGATTATTGGTGATTTCATCAATAATTTTACCCAGGTCATTGCCGGTGTAATCGAGCATATTGACAGGGAGCAGGCCTTGTTTAAATGTTTCTTTGCGGGCGCCGCCGGTTACACGCCAGGTGTCATCCCAATTGGCATCGAACATGCCGTAGGCACCTTCGATAATTTGACCGGCGACATAGCTCTCGGTACCAAAACCACCGCCTGCTGTTACTTCAAATTTATTATTGAGGTCAGTAACCCGGCTGCTGTTCAGTACATCATTCACGTTACCAGCCAGTACCGCACTTTGATTGCCCGAGCCATTGACGTTAATGGTGTAGCCATAATATTCACGCGATTTTTCGTTGTAATTAACCCCGCCAGAAAGTGTTAATTTCAATCGATCAAATACGAGTGGCACCTTAGCGTTAAAACCGTTGCTAATGACACTGTCTTCCAGATTCAGGAATTCAAAAACGGCCATTGCCGGGCGTGGTGATAATTGCGTGCTAATCAATTTCCCGGTTGCTGGATCAATAGTGTTATCGCCGGCAACGGTTACGTGGTTGGGGATATCGGTTTTAACCGTTGAGTCAGAGTAAAACCAATCAAACACCAGTGTTTCCAGATGATCAGAGGAGAACTGGTCAAATTTATGTTCGCCGGTTAATTGCCCAACTTCCAATTCGCGATTTTCCAGGCGTGTGTCGTATTGGACGTATTGGCTGCCTTCAGCAAGTTTGTAAATGCTGTTATCAAAACCGGTTTTGATGCGCGCTTCGTCATGGATATTTTCAATGTGATAGAAGCTGGCTTGCAGGTTGTGCATGTCCTGATAATTCAGTCCCACATTGGTGGACAAGACCTGGCGGGTTTCTTCACTGGTGCGTTTGGTTTTTGAGTTGCGATCATCAGGTGCGCCTATTTCATCGCGTTCCTGATCTTTGTTACGCCACTTGGTGTCCTGGGAAAAATTGGCTACTGCCCCCAATGAAAAATCATCATTGAGTTGCCAATTATTACCCAATGCCAAACTGCCGGAAAAATCGAGCGGTAAATTTTTCTCATAAATTTGGACATCGCGGTTCAATGACAGCAGCAAATTGCGATTGGTCTGCGCGGCAAATGCATCGCGCTCGGCGTTGGTAACCGATTGATTGGCGCGTTTATAAAAATCCCCGATACGAGTGAGGCTCAAGTTACCTTGATAAGTATCCAACGCACCGTCAATAACGGCAGGCATGGAATATTTATCGCCATGGCTGTTGTGGGTCAAACCTTCGTCACTGTCAAAATTCATTCCTGTGCCCATAGAAACACTGAAAACAAATTGGTCAGGAACACTTTTGGTGCGAATATCAACGCTACCACCACCAAAGTTGGCGGGCAGTTCAGGTGAATAGGCTTTCTGGATTTTTAATGTGTCAACAATGCTCGATGGAATCAAATCCAGCGGTAACACGTTGCGGGTAAGTTCGGGGGACGGTACCGCAGCGCCATTCAATGTTGTGCTTGAGTAACGCTCGCCGAGGCCGCGCACGTAAACGTATTTTCCATCCAATACGGTAACACCGGGCACGCGGCTCAGGGCAATTGCAACGGTGGAGTCACCGGTGCGGGATAATTGCTCGGCGCTCATCAGATCGGCAGCAAATGGATCTTCGAGGCGTTCGGTGATGACGGCTTGTGCAGCGGTTTGCTGGCGGCCGGTAATCAGCATTTCTTCAATAACAGGTGCATCGATAACTTCTGCATTTTCATCAATGGGCGGCTCACTGGTTTCCGCTTCCTGCGCAACGGCGAGATTACAGAATCCCAATGTGGCGGCAGTGATGGCCAGAAATAACGTGCGGCGTTTAGTGGTTAATGTCTGCATGGTGTAAACCTTGTATCTGCGAGGCAATAGGAGAAGGCTTCTTGTGACAAAGGCGCCCGTAGGCGCCTCTGTCGGGATCACAACCGATGATTGTGTGAGCTCAATTAGAGGCCAACAGTCCAGCCAGCTACCCAATCGTTGGCTTCTGACGCCGCACCGATGTGGGTTGGGTTAACAAAGAAAGTGCTGGTTCCGGTGGCAGGCACAGCACCAGCCTGGAAGCTGTCTGCCAACTTGCTTACATCAAATACCGGGATGGTGATTGCCGCGGTGGTTGCATCGGCGATAGTGGCCAGGGTCAAGTAGGCTTTATCGTTGGTTGCCGAATCTTTCAATACGCTCACGGGCAATTGGGTTGCGCTGGTCACAACATTGTTGTTCGCGTTGGGTGCCGCAGCTAACCAGGCCGCCGTGGTGAATGCACCGTTGGCCGGATCAACTTTTGATTGGGCTACGCCGCCGGTACCGGCAAGCAGGTTGCTCTTTGCCGTGCTCCAGCCGTCAACCGCACCTTTGATAGTTTGCGGGCCTTCGGTATCGTTGAAAGTGAACAGGGATTTTGACGCTGCGCCAGCAGCGTTGGAGGTAACAACGCTGTTGTACAGCTCGATGAAGAAACCTTCGCGAATCAACAAGCCCAATGAATCACCGTCCGGTGATGGGGTCGTGCCCTGGTTTCTCGCAACGTTGTTGGTAACACAGGTCAGGTTGGAAATGCGCACTTTGGTTAACGGGGCGATATCGTCAGCGCGGCCGGTACCCGTGTTATCTGCTTCGACACAATTGTTGCCACCAACACCGGTCGGGTGCACCGACAGCGCAAACTGGATGTTGCCTACATAACCATCGGTGAAATCGAAACCATCATCGGAAGTACCAACGGCAACGATGTGCTTGGCATTTACCGCCCCACCGAACCATTCAAATGCATCGTCCTGGGCCGCGTAAGACTGGACATAATCAAGAATGGTTTTTGAACCGACAGCGTTCAGTGTGATGGCATTCAGCTCGTTACCTTCAACTACTTTGTAGCCAGCGTGCTTAACCACTACGTATTTCAGGGCGCCTGAACTCTCAGCGTTGTTGTTGCCACCGTAAGTACCTGGCAAACCTTCTGAAGTGATGTGGCAACCGTGCACATTGTTGCCGGTTGGCTGGCGTTGGGTATCGGTACATTTGTTGGTTTTACCGTTACCGTTGATCTGGATTCCGCCCCACAAACCGCGATCAGAAATAGTGGCAGCATTATCACGCAAATCTTTTACACCGGAGAAAATAATTGGCTTGGCTTTGGTGCCTTCTGCAATGATTTTGGAACCGCGCGCGATACGCACGTAATCTTCACCGCGTTCAAACGCGATTTTTGCACCGGCAGCAATGCTCAGGATTGCACCTTCACCTTCCTGGGGAATGTGCTTGCCGGCAGCCGCAGCGTTGCTATCTACATCGTCACCGATAAACAGTGAACCCTGGAATATATGCACACCGCCATTGGGCAGTTCAGGGATGGACAGGTTTACCGTTAATTGTTTGGCACTTGAGGCGAAAGAGGTGGGATACAAGCAGTTCTTGCCGTCCGGAACGCCCTGGAATTTTTGGCCGTCTTGTTCATAAAGAGCACATACATTGGCTGCTACAGAGGAGCTGGCAGAACTTGATGCTGGCGGGTTATTAATAGTGGTGTTGTTTGAATCGGTTACGGTATTGCTCGGGTTCAATTTAACATCGCCACCGCCACAGGCCACAAGCGCGGCAGCCAACACATTCAGTGCAAAAATATTCTTCAGTTTCATGAGGTCACTCTCTTCTCAGTTTCACAGGGATAAAGGGAATACGTGAACGCGCGGCTTTCGTGATCTGCATCCGCTTTTGCGTTTGTGGCGTCATTTTTGATGACAAATGTGAAGTTTGGACGACAGTTGCATGAAGGTTTTATTGCGAAAAAATGTCAGTAATGTTTCAGGGGATTGTTGCAATTTGTAACCGGGCAGGGGCTATACAAGTAAAGGTGGTTGTTTGGTGGGGATCGATTCGCTAAAGTGGCGAACCGCTTACGACGTTACCATTGGTGACGGAGCCGACAGTATTTCACATGTCGCCATTACTCCAGGGACCTTATGAAACCTATCACCAAACCGCTCTTGCTGGCCCTGGGCCTTAGCTACTTGATGCCGCTCTCCAGTGTTGCCCAGGATGAACAGCCGCCCGCTAATCCTGATCCGTGGCAAGGTTTTAACCGCGCTATGTTCAGCTTTAATGACACGCTGGATCGCTGGTTTTTGAAGCCACTCGCCAGGGGTTATACATTTGTGATGCCGGACCCGCTGGAAAAAGGAGTCTCCAATATTTTCTCCAATGTATTGGAAGTCCCCAATGTGATTAACGGGGTACTGCAAGGGGATTTTAAAGGGGCAGGCCATGATACCGGCCGTTTGCTGGTCAACACGACCCTGGGGATCGGTGGCTTGCTGGATGTTGCCAAGTACATGAACTTGCCAGCGGATGAGCGCGAGGATTTTGGCCAGACATTGGCGGTATGGGGGGTAGGGCAAGGGCCTTATCTGGTATTGCCCTTTTTAGGGCCAAGCACCGTACGCGATGGTGTGGGCAAACCCATCGATTGGTATACCGATCCAACCAATTACATTGAGCATGTGCCGACCGACAACACAGTTAAAGGTATATCCCTGTTGAATACCCGTGCTGAATTACTCCCGTTGGAGAAAAATCTCACCGGTGATAAATATGTGTTTATCCGCGATGTGTATTTGCAGCGCCGCGATTACCTGATCCATAACGGCAAGGTCAATGATGACTTTGGTACGGAAGATTTTAGTGAGGACGATTTCGAATAAATTGCAATCAGAAAGGATAAGTGCGGAAGATTGACCGCTAACGGCTACTTAACGTAGCCGTTGTTGTTTTTACCGGTTGGATCAGACCAGTATCTGAATGATCTCCAGGCCCAGGACATGATCGCCAGCTTCGTTAACGGTGGCGCGGACAACGCGTGTTTTCGCTTTAAGTGTCGGGTTATGGCCGTGATCGGAAGAAACTTCAACTTCAACTTCAGTGCCCACCGCCAATGTGTGTTTGGTTTCTACCTGCAGGCCGCCGCCACTCAGGTCCAGGCACAAGCCTTCAATAGTCTGTGATTCTGCTGCCAGTTTGGCATTTAAGGGGGCGCCGATTTTCATGCGGATAAAATCGCGTTTTTCGCTGTAAGGCTTATCGTTAATCCCCATGGCTTATTCCTCGTTATTGATAGTTGTGCTTGTTATCAGTACTGCAGGTGATGCAGATTTCCAGGCCAGTTAAAACCTTTCTGAGTGTAGCACAGGGGGCAAAATAGCCAGTGATCGGTTGGCCATTTCACCACATTGGCTTCAGCTGAGTGCATCAAGGTATGTCACCCCATCAATTGCGGGCGCCCGGCAAACAGCAGGCGAAAAAAAACCGCGCAGTGCGCGGTTTTTAGCAGGAGGCTGGCGATTAACGCTCCAGATGTTGCAACTTTCCGGGGACACCATCCCAATCGGCGTGGTCTGCGGGAGCTTCTTTCATTTCGGTAATGTTTGGCCACACCTGTGCCAACTCGGCATTCAACTCAAGGAATACCGCCTGGTCTTCCGGCAATTCATCTTCAGAGAAGATGGCACCTACCGGGCACTCTGGCTCGCACAGGGCGCAGTCAATACATTCGTCCGGGTGAATCACCAGAAAATTGGGGCCTTCATAGAAGCAATCTACCGGGCAAACTTCCACACAATCAGTGTGTTTACATTTGATGCAATTTTCCCCAACTACAAACGTCATAGGAGACTCCCACAAGTAACAGAATTCGATAATCAACGCGCACTGGTAAACGGCACAGCGCAAGAGCGCGCATTCTAAACAGCCCGGCCCGGTTTGGGTAGGCTTTTTTGCCGTGAATAACCGGAGAAAACCGCTTCAAATTACGGCACAGGCTGCAATTGAGAACGTTTCTTTTTAAGCAAAGGCCCGTTTGATTGGCGCACGGTACCGAAGGGTTTTCCTGCCGTATTATTTTCCCCGTGAATACAGTTCTTTCAAGCGATATAGCTGCTCAAGCGCTTCGCGTGGAGAAAGGTTATCCGGATTAATTTTTCGCAATGCATCCAGCGCAGGGTTCGGCAGCGTATCAAATAAACCGGATTGTTGTGGTGAATCTGTTGTTGCAGGTGCAACAGAATTTTCCGGCGCAGTTATAACAGTTTGCGTTTGTTCAATGACAAGGGGGGTGATGGGTGCGGGCGTCGATTTAATTGAGTGTGGATGTTCACCATTTTCAAGTAAATGCAATTGCTGCCGGGCTTCGTCCAATACGACAGTGGGAATGCCTGCTAATTTTGCTACCTGTAAACCATAACTCTTGCTGGCAGGACCTTCCTGAACTTTATGCAGGAACACAATATTGTCTTTGTGTTCTGTCGCGTTTAAATGCACGTTGACGATACCGGAAACCGTTTCTGGCAGGGTTGTGATTTCAAAATAATGGGTGGCAAATAATGTAAATGCTCGCACTTTTTCGGCGAGATGTTTGGCGCATGCCCACGCCAAAGACAATCCATCAAACGTACTGGTGCCGCGACCGATTTCATCCATTAACACCAAACTGCGCGCGGTGGCATTGTGCAAAATATTTGCGGTCTCGGTCATCTCCACCATAAATGTTGAACGGCCACCAGCGAGGTCATCCGATGAACCTATGCGGGTGAAAATCCGATCAACAATTCCTATCGCTGCTGCTTGTGCCGGCACAAAACTCCCGATATGCGCGAGCAAGGTAATCAATGCTGCTTGCCGCATGTAGGTCGATTTACCGCCCATATTGGGGCCGGTGATAATTAACATATGGCGCTGCGGATTAAACTCCAGGTCGTTTGGAACAAACGGCGCGCTGGTCACTTGCTCGACAACCGGATGACGGCCACCAGTGATATGGATTCCTGCAACAAGCGATAGGGCCGGTTTGCAAAAACCGAGTGCATCAGCGCGTTCCGACAAGGTTGCAATCACATCCAGTTCTGCCACTGCATTGGCTGAGTCCTGCAGCGGAATTAGTTGCGCATTCAACGTATCAATCAATTCTTCGTAAAGGGCTTTTTCACGAGCCAGTGCCCGGCTTTGTGCAGAGAGTGCTTTATCTTCGAATTCCTTTAATTCCGGCGTGATGTAACGCTCGGCATTTTTAAGGGTCTGGCGACGAATATAATCTGCGGGCGCTTTTTCTGATTGCGCCGACGTCAATTCAATAAAATAACCATGCACGCGGTTGTAACCCACTTTTAAGGTGGGAATGCCCGTGCGCTCGCGTTCACGTGTTTCCAGGTCCAATAAATATTGGCCGGCATTGGTGCTTATGTTGCGCAGGTCATCCAGTTCCGCATCGTAACCTTCCGCGATTACTCCCCCATCGCGAATCACCACCGGCGGATTTTCAATAATTGCGCGCGATAATAAATCCACCAGCGCAGGGAAAGTGGAAATTTGTTGGGCGAGATTTTTTAATTGCGGAGATTTTTTGTTGGCTAATTCGTTTTGCAATTCGGGGTAGGTTGCAATCGACATTAACAAGCGCGACAAATCGCGCGGACGCGCCGAACGCAATGCGAGCCGGCCCAGGATACGTTCCATATCGCCAACGCGTTTTAAAATTCCGTTAAAAACTTCAAAGGCGTAATTGTGTTGTAATTCGGCAATGGCATCCTGGCGGCCAATTAATAAATCCAGATCGCGCAAGGGGCGATTCAACCAGCGGCGCAACAAACGGCTGCCCATACTGGTCGCGGCACGATTCAGAACAGAAAATAAGGTGTGCTCATCGCCACCATTCAGGTTTGTATCCAGCTCCAGGTTGCGGCGTGTAGCCGCATCCATAATTACAGCTTCATCGCGATTTTCATGGGCGAGGCTGCGTACATGAGGCAGGGCAGTGCGCTGGGTTTCACGCGCATAACTTAATAAACAGCCCGCAGCGCAGATGGCAGCTTTTAAATGATCGCAACCAAAACCGGCGAGGTCCTTGGTTGCAAATTGCTGGATTAATAAACGCTCGGCCGTTTCCAGGTCAAACTCCCAAGGGCCGCGACGGCGTAAACCTTTACGATTTTCCACCAGCGCCGGTGTGGTGATATGGTCGCTAACCAACAATTCCGCCGGGCTTAAGCGCTGCAACTCGCCGAGGGCTGATTCGAGGCCTTCGACTTCCAGCACCAGGAAGCGACCGCTCGCCATATCCAATGATGCAATACCAAAGGTCTCGCCTGACTGGTGCAGGGCCACCAATAAGTTATCGCGCCGTGAATCGAGCAGTGCCTCATCGCTCACCGTTCCCGGGGTAACAATACGCATGACTTTGCGTTCAACAGGACCCTTGCTGGTTGCCGGGTCGCCAATTTGTTCACAAATAGCGACGGATACGCCCGCTTTTACCAATTTGGCCAGATAGCCATCAGCGGCATGGAACGGAATTCCGGCCATAGGAATTGGTTCACCATTCGATTTTCCACGGGCCGTGAGGGTGACATCCAGCAGCTCCGAGGCCTTTTTGGCATCGTCAAAGAACAGCTCATAAAAGTCACCCATGCGATAAAACACCAGTTCATCTTTATGCTGGGCTTTGATGCGCAGGTATTGCTGCATCATGGGGGTGTGGCTGTCATTGGCTTCGAGGGTGCTGGACATAGGTTATAACCGGGGTAATCAGAGTCAAAAATAGGCCGCCATTCTACGGGAATTTAGGGGGGGGTAAAGGTTGTTTGAGTGATGTTTACCTATTCCCGATTCTGGTGTTGCCGTAGCGCAGCCTGGGTTCAGCAACGGATTATCGAGTCCAGACTCCGGCTATTGAGTCAGGGTATCCGTTATTGTGAAAGGAATTTAAAGGAATGAATAAATCATAATCAGGGGTGGACGTTTCGCCCCGGCCGCATAGAAACCGCATTTTTTAAACGTTGGGGCGCCAATAACACATGCCTAACCGAATCTGTACTCAGACCTGTCTGGTTAAAACGGGGGTGGTGCCGTAACCGGAGGGCTAATGATGGGGCTGGTGCTTGTTTCCGGCTTGTGCTTGCTCTGTTTACGCCAATGGTGCCAGGGGGTAGTTATGCCTATCCATAGCAGGGCGATGAACCCGGGCAATATGGCGGCAACCGCC
Source organism: Gammaproteobacteria bacterium (assembly GCA_021151835.1). GTDB lineage: Bacteria > Pseudomonadota > Gammaproteobacteria > Pseudomonadales > Cellvibrionaceae > Cellvibrio. Next base: position 12,722 of record JAGKWO010000015.1, on the reverse strand, counting down.
CATCCCCGATCAAAACCCAGGGCTAATCCAAGCGGCCAGTGAACTAACAATAATGCGCCCCAGCCGATGCTGATGAACGACCAATTGCGCCCGGATCGCCGCCAGGCCCGATACAGCAGTGCGCTAGCGATAATCACAACAGCCAGTCCAATCAATAGTGCTCCCGAACCTGCGGTGGATAAGAGCCAGGAATTCATAAGCAAATCCTCTGTGGAATGATCCGTACTATAGAAAGCAGCTTAAATGAGATTAATTATCATTTGTGTGAGAGCTCAAGTCAATGCAATTATTTATCTAATGAGAATTATTTTCATAAGTGCAGTTGGAGATATGTGGACTGGCGCAATAATTTACTTGATGGGCAATTAAGTGACTTTATGTGTCGCGCAAAAAACGAAGTGAAATCGGGTGAATAAATATTGGGTAGTTAATGAAGTGATATGAATTTTTTAATCATTAACTGGCGAAGTTTTTTATAAGTGCAAAAGCAAATTTGTTATGAAAGCAACAGTGAAAATATTCGTAACTCAAACATTAACAAATTTTAAATTTATGTGCAGAACGAAACGACAAAATCATTTTTAATAAAATTTGGTTATTTTTATGCCGCTGTTATTCTGGAATAGGTATAAACGGTGGGAGGAAAAAAATAATTCCTTGTGTAATATCCATGTAATAGCGTTTTTTTCTAAAGCGCGTATGTTGTTGAGGAGCTAACCTGTTTATTGGAGTGACAAAATCATTTGATGTATAAGGAGTTTGAGATGAAATATTTGTTGGCACTAACAAGCACAATTGTTTTTTTTATTGCTTCATCCAGTCAGGCAGCAACTGTAAATGGAACCTTGGGAGTAACTGCGATAATCGGGGCAGGTTGCCAGGTTAATAATTCAAATGTCACTGCGGGTGTTGTGAATTTTGGCTCGTTGAATTTTGGTAGCATCAATACCATCAATGCACAGAATGTCGATGCACAAACAACGGGTAATGGCAGTGGCAGCATAGTGATGGAATGCTCCGGTGGAACCAGTTTTTCTATTTCATTGGATAATGGCCAGCACTTCGCTGGTGGTACTCGCGCAATGGCAAATGCGGGTAATGCATCAATTCTCCTTACCTACGCGCTTTATCAAAATGCAGCACGCACAATTCCCTGGAGTAATGCGAGTCCGTTAACAACCACTGCTACAGGCTCACCAGATACCTTTAATGTTTATGGCCGCATTCCTGGCGGGCAGAGTGGAATTACATCAGGCACATACAACGATACTGTGCAAGTGGTAATTACCTGGTAAACATGGCAGGCGGTAGATATTAATGATGGCCAGGCACATCCCTTTTTTTTTAATTTTTTATGCATTCCCTGTTTGGTCTGCCAATGATCAAATTCTCAATGCAACGGCAACGCAAATTCGTATTCAGATTGTTAATGGCTGTTTGCTAAATAGTAGTGCCAGTAATGGCGTTAATGTAGGCACTTTAAATTTTGGCAGTATCTACGCGACTAATAGCGTGACCGAAGTAAGTACCGGTGTTGGTAGTGGGAGTATCCAATTGCGTTGCACACCGGGAACAACTGCAAAAATTACACTCGGAGCCGGTTTGTACGGCACCGGTGTAAATAATCGCAAGATGCGCTTGACCACCGGCTCCAGCTTGCTTACTTACCAGCTTTATACTTCAGCAGCTCGCACCACGGTGTGGGATGATGTTACTGGTGTTTCAATTTTGTTGAATGATGATTTAACAAAAACATTTCCTGTATATGGGCGTGTTCCCGTTCAGGCCACACCCGCGCATGGCAATTACAGCGATCAGGTTTTAGTAACATTGAGCTACTGATGGCCGCGTGGTTTTACACCACAAATTAACAATAAACAGAATGGACAATGTTATGGGCAACCTGCGTATTGGATTGTTGTTAATTATTTTATTCTCTGCCCCCGGCCATGCAGCCAGTCTCGCCGTATGGCCAATTAATCCTCGCATCGACGCTCCCGCCTCTGCCACCATGGTATGGGTAAAAAATAATAGCGCCAAAGAAGAATTGGTGTTGCAGGCACGGGTTTTATCCTGGCGGCAAGATGAAAATCTCGATCAATATGAAGCGCAAGATGATCTCGTTGTAAGTCCTCCACTGGTGACGGTTAAACCCGGTACGCAGCAAGTATTTCGCGTAATTAACCGCAAAGGTGTCATTACCAATATTTCGGAAGAACGTAGTTATCGATTAATCATTGATGAAATTCCGGTCAGTACAAGATTGGAAGGTTCTGCCCTGAATTTTCAAATGCGTTACTCCTTGCCGTTGTTTGTCGGGGTTCCGGATGATTATTTACAAAAATCAATTTTGCAGCGCCAGAATGAAATGGCAACCGGCTTACGTTATCGTTTGGTAAGCGAGCCTGAAAAAGCATTGGAAATTACTAATAGCGGCAAACTTAACGCACGTTTAAGTAAAGTTAAAATTGTGCAGGGCGATGTTGCCAGGGAAACGCTGATCAGCGAAGGGCTGTTGGGCTACGTATTAGTGGGAGCAAATCGCCAATGGCCATTGAATGAAAACCAATGGAAGGCATTGCAGGATAGTAAAGCGCGGATCGTATTTGAGCAGGATCGCCGGGAGCTGGAAATTGCCGCGCAATGACAAGCGCTGTTTACGATATGTTTGTATGTTGTTGCTGGTGTGTTGTTCTTCTGCATCGGCGCAACGGGTGTTATATCTTGAATTTATCGTTAATGGAAAAAATACCACCCAGGTCCTGGCGGTGACACAAAAAGATAATGATTGGGAAGTCGCGGCTGAAGAGCTTCAGTCATTGGGAATAAAACTGGATTTTCCGCACGGCGAGCGCTTGTTGTTAAGTGAGTTCCCCGGCGCAAGTGTTATTTACGATGAAACCATGCAGCAAATCCTCTTGACCGTTCCCGGCAGCGCGTTGCCCTTGCAAAGCCTGACTGCCATGGCGAGGGCTGAACCCATTGCCGATGCGCGTCGCGATGCGGGCGCCTTTTTGAATTATGATTTTTTGGTGGTGGATGAGGAGGCTGCGCCACATCAAGCATCTGTATGGCATGAGCTTTATTGGTTTGATCAATATTTTTATGCGGTTAACCGGGGGCTTGCCCGCGATGGCAATGCTATTGGTGAAAATCCATCGTATTTGCGTTTTGAAACTTATTACCAGCACGATAATCAGGCCGGGTTATGGGGTGTAACGATTGGGGATGTTATTAATGCAACTCCCAATTGGGGTAGCAGTGTGCGTATGGGTGGTATTCGTGTAGCCAGGGATTATGAATTGGATCCTAATTTAATTACTTATCCGTTACCGGAATTTTTTGGTGAATCCGCATTGCCTGGCAGTGTGGACCTTTTGATAAATGATCAATTGCGTTGGCGCGATGAAGTCAATCCGGGGCCATTTTCAATTAATACCATGCCGATTTTATCCGGTGCCGGTGTAGCTGAAGTAATTACTACCAATGTCCAGGGCCAGCAGGCGCGGCAGAAAATTAATTTTTATATAGCGAGTGAAATACTGGCCCCGGGCCTGTTGGATTACGATGTAACTATCGGTGTTCGCCGTGAGGATTTTGGTTTTGCTTCTGATCGCTATGAAAATGATCCGGTATACAGCGGTAGTATTCGTTACGGTTTAAATTCCTGGCTAACTCCGCAATTCCTTGTGCAGGGCGGGCAGGATTTGCAATTGGCTGGTGCCGGTGTGTCGTTGGTGGCTGGCAACTGGGGAGTGGTTGAATATTCACATACGTCCAGCAATTATTTGCAGCAAACCGGATGGCAAGAATCTATCGCTTACAGTTACAGCCAGCAGCGTTTGGGAATGAGTGCCCGTTACCTGCAACGTCATGGTGATTTTCGCGATTTGGGTAACCTGGATTCCGAAGCGGTGCGCGATTCGCAATGGCAATTGGCGTTTTCATTTTATCAGCGGCGGGCGGGATCTTTTAATTTGGGATATTTTCGCGTTAATGAACAAATTGTTGGCACGCGCGAATTTGCGACGCTTTCATGGAATCGATATTTTAATTCGGGGTTAACATTGTTTGCGAATCTTAATCGTCAACTGTACGGTGAAAAAGGCAGTATTTTTTCGCTCGCATTGAGTGTTCCATTAGGGCGTGCCGGGCAAGCCAGCATGGGGTCACAGCGCGATATTGACAATTCATGGCGCACCCAGGTTCAAGCTATGACCAATGCACCCTATTCCGGTGGTTTGGGGTGGCGTATGGGGGTGGACGATTCAACCGAAAAAAATGCTTATGCTGCTATGGATTGGCGAGCTCGCCATTATGAATTATCAGCCAGTGCGTTGCACAACAACGGGCGCACGCAATATTCTGGCGGAGTTACCGGCGCATTCATTGCAATGGATAGCGAAATTTATTCCAGCCGCTTTATCACCGACGCATTTGCATTAGTGGATGCGGCGCAATCGAATATCCCGGTAATGATTGGCAATCAACTGGTCGGCACCACGGGTGCTAATGGAAAATTATTGGTGCCGGATTTATACAGTCACCTGGAAAATCGCATTTCGATAGATCCCGATCAATTACCCCCCAACGCTGCCGTCAGTGCAATAGAGCAATTAATTGTTCCGCAGCGCAAAGGCGGAATCCATGTGCAGTTCCCCGTTAAATTTTTAGCATCAGTATTAATTGATGCTTACGATATCAACCAGCAACCGTTGCCGGTTGGTGCGGTGTTAACAGCGGATATTGTCGAGCAGGAATTTATTGTGGGCTGGGATGGAGAAGTTTATATCGAACAATTAACCGAACCTTTGCGTTTATATTGGGAGGAGGGCGATTGCATACTGTCTGTAAGCCCGGCGCCGGAACAGAAAGAATCATTGCCCCGTTTGGGTAAAATTATTTGTCAGCCGGTTACCGGGGTTGATGAATGAAAAAACTGACTGCATCATTTTTAGCGTTAGTATTTTGCAGTGCCTTTGCAAGCTCGTCCGCGTTAGCTGTGTGCAATGCGAGCGCAACGACAACTCCCGCAACGATTAACTACGGCAGTAACGCCAGCCAGACTGTTCCGGCTGGCGGCATATCACCGAATGGTGCTGCTGTTGATGCTACTTTTTCTGTGACTTGTTCTTCCGCATTAACTTTGCAACTGCTTAGTCTTTCCAGTTGGTTAAGGTACAGTGCGCAACAACCATTAAATCTTTCAAATGGAACTGACACTATCTCCTATACACTTGCCAGCAATTCAACCTACACCCCGGCAATTACTGCGCAGGGGCAAAGCGTTGGCGGGCCGAGCGGATTTAGTTTGCTATCACTGGCTGTGCTGTCCAGCGGCACTATCAGTATCCCGCTCCATGTGAAAACCAATACGACCACACTCTGGCCCAGCGCAGGTACTTACACCGCCTCGCAAACATTAACCGTGGACGGCAATATCTGCACCAGTGTCAGCATTGCGGTTGTTTGCCTCGGTTATACACCGGTGAACTCAACAGTGACCATGAACATGACAATGGTGGTGAGTAAAAGCTGCGAATTTATTAGCACTCCGACCCTGGTGGATTTTGGCTCGGTCAGTTTTTTGGAGAATGTAGTCGCTGCACAATTGAGTGTAAGCGTTCGCTGTACGAACCAGGAAGACTATTTGCTCTATGCCGATAATGGCAATAATTACACGGCAGGCTCCCGGTATCTGAAATCCCCTGGCGGCCAAAGTATTGCGTACCAAATTTTTCAACCGGGCTCCACCACACAGATTCTCGGTATTACCAATCCGTTAAACCGTTTAGGCACTGGCATGAGCGAGACCGTTAATTTGCCAGTGCGGATTACGGCGGGACAATCTACCCCCATTGCAGGTACTTATACTGATAATGTGCGTATGGTTATCGAGTACTGATACTTACAACTTTTTACATTTCAAATACTTAATATTTTGCCTGTGCTGCCGATAGTAACGGAATACCTATGGAGATTGATTATGCAAGTTACTGCAACCAGCACAGTGTTATCACCATTAATCGCATTAACTCCCGCCAATAAAGCGAAAGAACCCGCAGCGGTAGACATTATTCCTGCGGCAAATAATGCTGCGCCGGATAAAGTAACCTTGGGTCAGGCACCGGAATTGGCCGATAGTTATGATCTTGCTACTGTTTATATCAGTGGCCTGCGCGAAAGCAAGCCGCAAGGTAAGGCAGCTTCTGCAATTTCGCAAAATTTATTGAGTTCGCTTAATTCGTTTGCAGCAGGGAAATCTTCCCTGAGTATCGGTGGTGTTTTTAGTCAGATAGGTTCTTTAAGCCGCGAAACCACCGAGTACAGGAACGAAGCCCGCCGGATGAAAGTCACCCGGGAGATGGCGGTAAAAAATCCTGTGCCGAATTTTGATGTTCGAACATCATCCAGTAACCAAGCCGTGCACCTGAATATTAAAACCAAAGATGGTGATACTATTCAGATCGAATTAAGCAGTAAAAGAATTGGTGGCGAAAATTCTACATTGGAATTCTCATTCACTGTGGACGGTTCGCTATCTGAAGCGGAACAAAAAGCATTGGGGGAATTGACAGAAAAACTGGGGCAGATAGGCGATGAGTTTTTTCGCACCGATACTACGGAATTACGTAATTTAAAAGGCATAGATACCAGCGTTATCAGCGGTTTTAGCTTCACGCTTGCACGACCGGATGCGAAAGGCAACTTTGTTGAGCAAAGCTATGAATTTAGCGTCGACGATGATGCCCAAACCCAAACCTTGCGTGCAAGTGATGTACGTGGTTATTCGGTAGATATCACCACCAACTTGAAAACCCTGGTAGCAAGCAGTACTGCTGATGCGAGGATGCTGGAGCCGTACCTGCAATTAATTCGCCAGGCTACGGATGATGCGGATACTAATAATAAATCGCGCCGGTTTATGCTGGATGCATTTGAATCGATGTTTGGACAATTTATAACTCGTATCCCAACACAAGCGGAGGAAACTGCTACCGATGCAACACTGGCCGCGTTCGATTCAGGCCTACCGGATTTTACTGCCACTATTCGCTCCAAAGTTATTCATAACCGCGAATTCTATAATCAAACCTCTGCTCTTGTATTAACGCTTACGCAAGAAACCCGGGTTGAAACTAATGCAGATGCCAGATTAATTAAACAGGAGTCGCGTTATGAATTAACTAATAACCGCTTTGAGGGCGTTGTTGATGTGGAAAATCCGGAAGTCACCAACCCTCATTATCGTTACATCACTGAGCATCGTGAAGGAAATGTCAGTCGTATATTGTCCATGGCAGATGACAAAGTGAATAACTTATTGGTGGAGCAAAATGTAACGAGCACAAAAGAAACCAGTGAGTTTGAAAATTATAAGCTGGTTGATAAAAGGACCGATGAATATACTGATCACCAGCTGCAACAGTTTTCAAACTTATTGGCAACGCTCAATGATAATAAACAGTATACGGCGATTAGTGAGTTGCTTAAGGACAGTAAAAATAATGTTTTCCTGAATTATAAATAACCGTAGTAAAAATCTATTTATGGCTGCTTTTAAGTAAATCGGTTTCAGTGGTCAATTTATAAAGCAGTTTCGGTTTGCCATATTTTAGAACGCGCTTGTTTTATCGTTAACACTAATCTGCTGATCTGGACAACCACCTGATGTTCATATGCTTCGATATGTGACTGTTGCGCACAAGCAATATAGAACAAACCCGGCAAAAGCCGGGTTTGTTATTGGGATGGACTATTTTTTCGCTTGCTGCTCCTTCACATATTTCATGATGGTGACAAAGGTATCTGTCCAATAAATATCTTTATGATCGGCAAGGTATTTCAAAAGTTCATCGTGGGCTTCTTTGGAAGTTACCAGGTGATCACCGCCAACGCCATGGAAAGTAAAATTAGCCATAGTGCCTTTGGCGGCGGCTTCCTTAACGACAGCGATTAATTGTGCCCCGGTAACATTGGACGGGAAATCCACGCCGACCCGATAGGGATCGAGGGTTTTCATATCCGGTGTAACGCCGCCGGCGACGGCTTTGATTGCAACGAATTCGCTTTTTAATCCATCTACATAATTAGCGCCGCCTGCATTCAGGTCGATGCATGGCGGGGTATAGGTGCGTTCGGTTTTACCATCAATTGCGTGCAGGAACGAATTGGCAACTTTTACCTGGTCCTGCATTTGTACCACGCTGATTTTATCGAGGTCGCGGTCTACCGGAACCCATTCGCGACCGGGGCCGCTTTTCGAGCATTGGTGGAAAATACTGTGGTTACCCAATTCGTGACCCGCTTTGGCGGCTTTGCGCCAGTCTTCAAGGCGGGTAACCAGCGTAGGGCTGACCACATTCAGGTAAAAGGTACCTTTGAGTTTGTATTTGTTTAACGCCGGGATAACGTTATCCAACTGGCTGTCCAGCGCATCATCATAGGCAAGGTTTACTGCGGCTTTGGCACCGTTGGGCCATTTGAATGTTGCATCTGCTGCGTAAGCCTGTGTGCTCAGGCCCAGACTTAGACCAATAGCCAGGGAAAGGGATTTGAGGTTCATAGCGGTTAACTCGAGTGGAGGTTATTGTTGGTTTATTTTTGCTATCAGGATACTAGTCAAGCGCATGAATCCCGGCCAGTCCCTTTTCAAAAATTAAACAAACTCTTGCTGGTGTGGCCAGTCAATTCACCGCCGCAATACATGCATTTTTTATGATTGATGGAGTTTTGCATCTTGCATTTAATGCAAGTGAGCTTGGCTTCTTCGCGCGCTTTGCGGGTCTGTATAACATTGTTGATACTGGTAGCCAGATCCTCATCTGTCAGGCGGGTGCGGGTATTCAACAAGCTCCATAGGGCTTCGGTTACCAAAGACAAGTTGGCGATTTTGTATTCCAGTTTGCGGATGCGCTCACCGTTATCGTCAGCGTCGGTTTTACTATCTTGTAATAATTTGCGCGTCTCAAAATCCAGATTAGGAATGCCCGCGCCGTTACCCACATCGGGGAAGTCATCTTTCATCGCTATAGTTCCTGTTTTAAAAAACCGGCTGACTATAACGGTTACTGTTTAGATCGGGAAGTAGCCAGGCGACAACAGGAGTAAGAAAGAGACGACCAGCGAACATGCAGTGACCGCATAAACCAATAGCCAGGACGCAACATCCGAATCCATCAATAACTGCAGGCGATAAGGCAGTTGGACGCGATAAGAGAAGTGTGACAGGAATTTCATGATTTCCTCCTTGTTGACTTCATTCCTCAATCATTCAGGTTTGATACAGATTCAAAAGCCTACTGTTTTCAAACCCAGTGTAACTCCGGATTATTTTTTTCCTTGTATCGATTGGCACAGCGGTTGTGTGAAATATTTCCGCATGGCCGAGTGTTATCAATTGGCGTGCCAGTGAATTGGGCTACACTGAAAATGAAGGTGCAATCGGGTAAACCATACTGAGGTGTTTATGTATTTAAAACAATTAGTTGAGCATTGGGAAAACCACGCGAACGGCAACCTGACCAAAGAAACTTATCAAGTGCGGTTGGCAGTGGAAGATGTTGCGAAACTGGAGGCCCTGGCAGAGATGTATCCAAAACGTTCAAAAGAACAAATTATCAGTGAATTATTATCTGCTGCGTTGGGACAATTGGAAGCCAGTTTTCCCTATATCCAGGGGACTAAAGTGGTAGCAACTGATGAGTTGGGCGATGCGATTTATGAAGATGTTGGCCCAACTCCGCGCTATTTATCACTTGCAAAAAAATATTTGGCGCAGCACAACGCTAATTAATATTGGGTTGAGGTCGGAGCAATACTGCGGCGTAATTCCGGTAGGTAGATGCCTAACGTGATTGCTCTGGCTATTACGTAAATTAAAAACGCGATCCATAGTCCATGATTGCCCAGGAAGGGAATTAATAGCCAGCTACTGGTAAGAAAAACCAGCAACGCATAAAGCGATGCATTGCGCATGGCGCGGCTACGGGTTGCACCGATAAATATCCCGTCCAATTGAAACGCCGCAAACGACACCATGACATACAGTGCAGCATAAGGTAGGAATTTTGCGGCCTCTGCCTGGATGCTATGGACGGAGGTCAAGCTTGCAATAACGGTTGTACCTCCTGCGATAATAATCGACATTAACAAAACTGCTGTACCGGCGGCGATTTGCGTAGAGATTTTAACTACCCGGTCAAACAAATCGCGATTACCTGCTCCTTTTGCTTTTCCTACCAGCGATTCAAGCGCGAATGCAAAACCATCCAGGAAAAAAGCCGAGAAGGAAATAAATTGCAACAGTATATGGTTGGCTGCGAGTAGGTCATCGCCAAAGCGTGCACCCTGGTTGGTAAAAAATGCAAAGCCCCCTAATAAAAATAATGTTCGCCACATAATGTCCGCGTTGGTGCCTAGCGTTTTTGCGATGGCGCCAGGATTTAATAAGCGCGGCCACTGCCAAAATTTTTCGTGTTGTAAGCGAAGATTTTTAAACACCAACAGCAAACCAACCAGGGCGCTACTCCATTCGGCGATGACAGTCCCCAATGCAATACCGCGTACGCCCCACTCAAAACCTGCGACGAACAACACATCAAGGGCCAGGTTTGTGAGGTTTAAAAATAACTGGAGCCAGAGTAATTGCCGGGTTTTTCCCAGCCCGATAAGGCTACCCATGATGGCGTAACTTGCGAGTGTGGCCGGGGCCGCCCAAATGCGAATATCCCAATAGGTTTTGACCTGCGCTTCCACACTCTCACTGCCGTCCAGCAACCAAAGTGCGCTATAAATCAGCGGGTATTGTACAGTAATTAATAATAGTCCGATCACACCACCTAATAACAACGCGCGCCCAAACGCAAGGCGCACTTCAGCATAATCATCGGCACCTGCGGCTTGCGCAACAAAACCGGTAGTGCCCATACGCAAAAAGCCAAAGGCCCAGTACACAAAATTAAATACCAATGAGCCTAATGCGATTGCGCCAAGATCGCTGGCGTTACCGGTATGGCCGATCACGGCGGTATCGACCAAACCTAATAGCGGTGCGGCCATGTTCGCAAGAATGATGGGAATCGCCAGGCGCACTATGTCACTGTGGGTGATGTTGTTCGTCATAAATAAAAAACCCGGCTAGTTGCCGGGCTCTGTTACAAATCCTAATTTTAAAATTCCTGCTCGCTGTACTGCCGCCATGGTTTTGATGACATGTTCATAAGGGACAGCTTTATCACCGCGAATATGTATTTCCGGTTGTGGTTGTTTACCGGATTCCATTTCAAGGCGCGCTTCCAGTTCTTCGAAAGTAATTTGTCCTTCGTTCCAGAAAATATTGCCTTCAGCACTGACCGATAAGTTAATCGTTTCCGGTTTTACTTCGTTGGGTGTGTTATCTACCCGCGGCAAATCAATTTTCACTGAGTGCGTGAGTACCGGGACGGTGATAATAAAAATAATTAGGAGCACCAACATAACATCCACCAGTGGTGTCATGTTGATTTCACTTATATCTGCTTCTTCTTCGAGTCCGCCACCAAAAGCCATGGCTTATACCTCTTTGCGTGGAGACAGTTTGGTAATGGCGCCTTTATTCTGCATTGGGCTGCCGGTAATAAAGTAGGCATGTAACTGATGTGCAAAACGGTTGAGCTTGTTAAGTACCCCTTTGTTAGCACGATTGAGCGCGTTGTAACCCAATACCGCCGGAATTGCCACTGCCAAACCAAAAGCAGTCATAATCAGGGCTTCACCTACGGGGCCGGCGACTTTATCGATACTGGCCTGGCCGCTTACGCCGATACCAACCAGTGCGTGATAAATCCCCCACACAGTACCGAACAATCCCACGAAGGGTGCGGTTGAACCCACTGACGCCAATACGGCAAGGCCCCGTTGCAAACGCTCTGCACTTTCATCAATTGATGCGCGCAGGCAGGCAGTGAGCCATTCAGCCAGGGGCAAGTGGCCGTGCAAATCAGTTTTATGGTTGCTGTGGTGATCCAATGCTGCCTGGCCTTCTTCTGCCAGATGGCGGAACGGGGTATTGCGATCTTCGCCAAGGGTGCGCAATCCTTCTGCAAAACTTTGTGCATGCCAGAAATCATTCAGGCCATGCGCGGATGAACGCAAACGCCATAAACCCCAGGCGCGAATTACAATTACCCACCAACTGGCAATCGACATGATCAATAAGATAACCGCAACACTTTTAATCAGAAAATCGCCTTGGGCCCAAAGGGATGCGATACCGTAGGGTGAATCCATAACAACCTCGTTGTTTTTAAAAATAAAAATCGTAAACGTGTTTCGTGCTTTATTAGCGTTGACGTAAACCAAACTCAAACGGAATTTCGTACCAGTAATCGATCGCTACCCCGGCCTGGCTGGCCGGGATAAATTTCCAGCGCCTGATCGCGTTTATTGCTGCATCATCCAGGCGTTTATAGCCGCTTGAACTTTTCAGTTTTACTTCGCCGACTGTGCCGTTGGCTTTCACCAGAATCTCCAGTACTACAGTCCCTTTTTCCCCCAGGCGTTTGGATAATGCAGGGTAAGCCGGAACCGGGTTATTCAATTGGCTCGCATCCGCATTTGGCGGTAATACCGGTGCTGGTGTTGGCTCCGCTTCCTTTACCGGTTCTGCCGGTTGAGCTACCGGTGGAGGCGGTGGGGGTTCCGGTGCTTTTACCGCTCGCTCGGAGGGCGGGGCTTTAGGC
>JAGKWO010000060.1 GCA_021151835.1 Gammaproteobacteria bacterium | reverse complement strand
CTGGCCAATACTGAGCGCCTTCTCCAAAATTTTCTCTGCATCTTCTTCATCGCCCATTTCAAAGCTGCTGCGCGCCGCTGCCAAATAACTGGCCAATGGATATTCCACCTTATCCATAGTGCGCATTAATTTTTTGCGCGCTTCAAACCAATCGCCGGTGAGGTAATCCACCATGCCGTTCGCCGCCCGCTTTTGCGCCCGTTCCACCGAACCAAACAAAAAAATCTCGCGAAAGCGGCGCGCCATTTCCACACCGCCGCGCATGAGCTGGCGCAACAACCATAGGCCACCGACGATCAACGCAACAGCAATGGCGCCCACCCACAAGGTCATTTCGATAGTCTTGGTGCCGTAGGCAATCAGCAAATAACCGTCGCCGCGCACCAGCAGGAAAACAACCAGCGCAACTATCAGCAAGAAGAATATGGCTTTGATCAACCGGCGCTTCATGGGCGCACCCCGCGACGGGCCGCCGCCATTTTTTCGCGCTTGGTAATGTATTCTGCAAGCGCAGAGGAACTATTGCTGAAGTTGGTGAGTTCGGGGGCCACATTTTCCTGTTGCAGAGATTGTAATTCTTCCAGCACGGCGGTGGCTTTCTCGTTGAGTGCGTAATATTGGGTGATCCAGTTTTGCGCTTTTACCAGGCTCTCCTGGTAGATACCTTTTTCATTGCGCAACAGAGCAACCTGGGCCTGTTCCAACATCAGGCGCAGGTTCTGTTGCAGGAATTTTTGCTCGTCGGGAGGCAGCACCGCATTAATCGTTTTGCCATGGTCACGCACGCGCACGTACGAGCCCAGTTTGTGCATCAAGCCGTAAAAGTGTCGGGTGAGTTTTTGTTTAAACGTTTCGTCCGCAGGAATTTCTTCTTCCGGCAACAAATCCTGCGACTGCCCCAAAGGCTCAATAAACGGGATGGCATCAATCTGGGTGGAAAGTGCGGACAGGCGCAGGTAAATCCCTTCCCGATCAATCACACCCGCCAATTTCAGGACGGCAATTTCCTCGGCCAATAACTTACGCACACCCACCAGGTCCGCCTGGTCCAAATCACGCAACACATCATCCGCCGAAATCGCCAGGGCCAAGGCATTCTGGCTATCTTTTTCCAGCAGTATGCGTTGGTCCGCCAGGCGCAACAGGTATTGGGCTTCCTGCAATTTCCATTCATCACGATTGACACTGGAGAGCGACAACAAGCGTGCATTGTTGTTATCCAACTGCTCGGCCAAATCGTTCAGCCTGGCCTGGACCTCCTGTTGCTGCTCCACCAAGTCTTTTTCCAACTCGTCTTCCAGCACTTGTTGCTTGGTTTCCAGGGTTAAGCTGGTTTGCTCCAGTTGGTCGCGCAAACTGCTCACTGTCGTCTGCTGGGCCTCCAATTGCCGTGCCAGGAAGTAGCCGCCAGCACAAAAAGCCGCTACCAACAACACGATGAACAACCACAAGAGCAGGAAGGCGCCGGTATGGCTCTTTACTGCAACAGGTTTGCCGGGTAGCTGTGGGGTAGATGGCTGCGTGGAAGCAGGGCTTTCGGGAGAAGAAATAGAGTCTGTCACGCTGTAAATCCTATTAAAGCAAATGAATTTAAAGGCTAGCAGGTGCTAGTTGAACCGGATCAATGATGCTGCAAGTGCTCCAGTAACGCCCGGGTCATAGCCGGATCTGTCGCATTCTCGGCGCAAATGATCTGGGTAAAACCCGCGGTCGCCGCGCGCGCTGCGACCCGTTGGCTGGGCACCAGCACCGGCAGGCTATTCAGGGCGACGCCCGCTGCCGCCGCAGGTGCCTGCACCAGCTGCAGGAAATTTTCCAGGCTTTCACCACTGTGCACACTCAGTATAAAGCGGGTGGGATTCACTTGGACCTGGGGCGCAAGCTGGTGCCACTGCGCAGCGGCCGACGGCGGTAAACGCCGTTGGTAGACTTCGCAATAATCCACCCAGGCGCCGCGCTGGCGCAGTACATCGCCCATATGGCCGCGCCCGCCACAGCCGCGGAAAATAATGATTTTTTCTCCATCCACCTGCTGCAAGCCGGGGGCATCGAGCAAATCCTCACTGGTCATTCCACCTGAATCGCTGGTTGCCAGATCAGTGACCGCAACACCGTACTCGGACAATTTTTTTGCGGTAGTTGCACCCACTGCAAAAAAATCAATGCCAATAGGTAGCTGTGGCCAATAGTCCTCGAGCCATTGCATTCCCATCTCCACCGCGTTTTGGCTGACAAAGATCGCCTTCTGGTAGAGGTCAAAATCCAGGATTTTGTTTTTAACTGCGCGAACCTGCTCCTCGGTGGCCACCGGCACTATTTCCAGCAGGTTCAGTTGGCAGGATTCTATCCCCACCGCCACCAGGGCGCTGGCCCACTGGCTCGCCTGTTGCGCCGGACGGGTGATAACCACACAGGGCTTGTGATTGCCAATCGCCATTTATTCCGCGCTCGCGTAGACCTCGTCGAGGATTTTATCGGCCCCGGCGGCTAATAACCGCTCCGCCAATTCCACCCCCATGGCTTCAGCTTCGGCAACCGGGCCGGTAATCTCATCGAATAACATCTGGCTGCCATCGGGGGCGCCGACCAGCCCGCGCAGCCAGAGTTGGCCATCGCGATGGATAGCATAGCAGGCGATGGGAACCTGGCAGCCGCCTTGCAGCCGTCGGTTCATCGCCCGCTCCGCCAGGACTTGCTCGGCAGTAGTCTGGTGGTGCAGGGGTTGGATCAGTGCGATAGTCGCTGCATCCTCCACCCGGCATTCAATGCCGACTGCACCCTGGCCGCCCGCCGGCAGGCTCTGCTCGGGAGCGATATACGCGCGAATGCGATCCTTCAGGTCGAGGCGAATGAGACCGGCTGCCGCCAGGATAATTGCGTCATATTCCCCGTCGTCCAGCTTTTGCAGGCGAGTTTGCACATTGCCGCGCAGGAACTTCACTTGCAGGTCGGGGCGACTGGCCAGCAACTGGCACTGGCGGCGCAAGCTGGAGGTACCGATCACCGCACCCGGCGGAACCTGGTCAAGCGATGGGTAGCGGTTGGACACAAAGGCATCGCGCGCGTCCTCGCGCGGGCATATCACCGACAACCCCAGGCCGGTCGGAAACTCCATAGGCACATCTTTCATGGAATGCACCGCGATGTCGGCCTCATTTGCCAGCAGCGCCTGCTCCAACTCCTTCACGAATAAGCCTTTGCCACCCACCTTGGCGAGGGGAACGTCGAGAATTTTATCGCCACGACTGGTCAGGGGAACCAGCTCAACCTGGATACCGGGATGGTACTTTTCCAGTTCTGCCTTGACATATTCCGCCTGCCACAGGGCAAGCAAGCTTTTACGGGTAGCGATACGTAAACGAGAGGGATTGGACATGGATTTTATACTTGGAGTTATTCAAAGGGCGAATCATAGCACTTGCATCCCGGCAATAGGGACACCAAGCCAAACTCCGTTTGCGGGAGCCTTCGCCCTATCCCTGGGCGAGGTTGTAGATGCGGGTAAAGACTAGGCGGAAGCCTTGGCGGGTTTGGCCAAACTGGCGATAACCATCACCACCGCCGCCACAATAAAGCCCGCGAAATGCGGTGGCAGCGCGGCTTCCGGGGCAATGAATTCCAGGGGAATCCACACCAGCAAGCCGGAGACGATAGAGCAGACTGCACCGAAATTACTCGCTTTTTTCCAATAGATCCCTGCAAACAAAGGCACTAATGCCACCACCAGCGTCACTTTGTAGGCATTGGCCACCATGGTGTGGATCGAGGTTTCCTCCTGCAGTGAGTAAAGTGCGTAAAGGGCCACCAGCACGGAAAAACAACCGACCACAGCACGCATCATGTACAGGAATTGTTTGTCAGTCATATTCTTGCCATTGGGCAACAATTCCTTGATGACGTTTTCCGAGAGAGTAACCGAAGGCGCGAGCAGGGTACCGCTGGCAGTACTCATAATCACCGAGAGCAAGGCTCCGAAGAAAATAATTTGCGCATACACTGGCATATGCTCCAGCACAAAGGTAGGCAACACCAATTGCGCGTCCTCTTCACTAACACGTGCAGCCATCTCGGGGTCGATCATAAACGCAGAATAGGCGAGGAAGAGCGGAATAGCCGCGAAGATGAAATAGGCGAAGCCACCCAAAAATGTGCCCCATACCGCCACGGTTTCATTTTTTGAGGAGTTCACCCGCTGGAACACGTCCTGCTGCGGAATAGAGCCGAAGCCCATAGTAAGGAATCCCGCGATAAAGGTGATAACTGCGGTCCACTCCAGGGCAGGCCAAAATTCGAATTTGCCCGCCTCATAAGCGTGCTTGACTACCGGGGCAACGCCACCGGTTTGGTCCGCAACCATAGTGCTAATCCACAACAGGCCAACAACAATAACCGTCATTTGCACAACGGTTGTCATTGCCACCGACCACATACCGCCAACCAGTGTGTAGATCATTACAATCGCTGCACCGATGAGTATCCCCACCTCCATACTGATGCTGCCATCGGTCAACACGTTGAAGACCAACCCCAGCGCCGTAATTTGTGCGGACACCCAGCCCAGGTAGGAAAGCGCGATAGCAATCGAGACCGCAATTTCCACCGGCTTGCTGTATTTTTCGCGATAGAAATCACCCAAGGTCAACAGATTCTTTCGGTACAGGGGGCGTGCAAACACCAACGCAAACAGCATCAAACAGAAGGATGCACCAAAGGGGTCAGAAATAAGCCCGCCCAGGTTTTCCTCAACAAAGGTACCTGGCACCCCCAGTACTGTCTCTGCGCCAAACCAGGTTGCAAATACCATGGCGACCACCACACCCATGGGCAGACGCCGGCCCGCAGTAATGTAGTCTTTCGCTGAGTGCACCTTGGTTGCAGCGTAAAGGCCTATGCCTATGGATAAGAGCAAGTAGAGCGCAACAAAACTCACTAACATTTGTTGGTTCCTTTATGTAAATAGCTTGGGTTGTTGGAAGGGAAGAGTTGCGCATACCCAATGCACTCGCGAATCAGGGCGACCAGCGATTGCAATAACCTGATGGGTGTGAACTAGCCCGATGATAAAGTTGAATCTGCCAGCGCGATTCATAACGCGCCTTTATTTTTCAGCGCTAATATAATTGAAACGTCCGAAAATAAAACCCAAAAAGCTGGCCGAATCGAATTTTTCCACGCAATTAACTTGCCAATACGAAAAGCAACCGTCCAGACATAAAAAACCCCGCAATCGCGGGGTTTAGCAAGCTTGGGCATTGGGGCTCTTAGATGGGGCGACCGCCATAGTCCGGAGTTGGTTTCTTCGGTGGATCGGCAGTCACGTTGGGCGGCACTTCATTAATTTTTCCACCGCGTGCCAGGAACGCAGCCACTTGGTCCTCAATCTCGTCGCGAATTTTCTGACGCGATGCGATACTGAAATCCTCCAATGCTTCCGATTCGGCAACTTTGGCGGGCCCGGAATAACTGGCCTCATCACTATCGGCGGCCTCATCAATATCATCCGCGTCTTCTTCCCCCTCTACGCCAGACTCTTCTAATTCTTCGTCGTTAATGGGGTCTTCATCAGTCATAATGTCACCTGAAAACTAGTACAATGAAATTCTTTTATATTTCTGGCACCAGTATAAAGTTGCTTTGCCACCGGATGCTCCGGCTAATTTATAGCGCAGACTCTTTTAAACGTCATGACCGTTCATGATGCTTTTTTAGGCTTTTTTCGCCTTACTGGTAGCCGATGCGGCGGATTTTAGTTATTAACATCCGGCAAGTCTAGCTCTGGCGCAGCACCATAGAAAAAGTAACAAAAACGCCACAAAGCCGGGTAACAACGGCAGTAGCCTACACGAAGAAACAGCACTTTATTTTATGATGAACCTAAAAAAACTGACCCGGCATTTTCCTGAAATCGCCCATCTTTCACCGGACGAACAGCAGCAGATTCTGACCCGAGCTTACCTGGACGCCTTTTCATCCGACAATAAAATGCGCAATTGGCGCAGCAACCTTGTGTCCGCACTGGTAATGACTTCATTGTGCTTTATATTTGTATTGATTATTCGCCCGGCCGTGGGAATGTCACAACAAACCAGTGCCATCCTGTTAATGCTAATTGCATTCCCGGCCTATCTCCTGCTACAGCAACGCAGGATGATCCGGCAAATTCGCACCAGCTTGCAAAAATTTTTGCCATAAAAAAACGCTGCCCTAAAGCAGCGTTTTCGTCTCAACCAGCGAACTGGCCAGTAAATCCTTTTTGATTAAACAGCGTCGGAACCTGTTTCACCGGTACGGATGCGGATGATTTCATCCAGCGGGGCGATAAAGATTTTGCCATCGCCAATTTTGCCGGTTTGCGCTGCTTTGGTGATTGCCTCAACAGCCTGCTCCACCATGGAATCGTCAACTGCAAGTTCAATTTTCACTTTGGGAAGAAAATCCACTACGTACTCAGCACCACGGTACAATTCAGTGTGGCCTTTTTGACGACCAAAGCCTTTTACTTCAGTCACAGTCATACCTTGCACACCCACGTCAGACAATGCAGTACGCACGTCGTCGAGCTTGAAAGGTTTTACTACGGCGGTAATCAGTTTCATTATTAATTCCTTTGCTGGAGTTTGCGAATGCTGGTACCGGAACAACAGGTATTAAATTTGCCTGAGTCCAGCGGCTTGGGATTTAAGATACACCCAAGCTTCACAGATCAACAACAACTTTATAGCAAGTTCAGGGATTTGCCTGCCGCTTGCGCAGCAGGCCGTTAGTCTTACTTGGTGCGAGTGAATTCCGGGTAGGCTTCCATACCACATTCAGCGATGTCCACACCTTCGAATTCCTCTTCCTCTGATACGCGCAGTCCCAGCACCAGCTTGATCACAAACCACACCAACAGGCTCGCACCAAACACCCACGCGAAGATGATGGCCGCACCGGCTAATTGACCCAGGAACGAAGTACCTTCAGCAGTGAAGGGAACTACCAGCAAACCAAACAGGCCCGCACTACCGTGAACTGAAATAGCACCGACAGGGTCATCTATACGCAGCTTGTCCAAACCAAGGATCGAGAAGACCACCAGCACACCTGCCACTACTCCGATAATCGTTGCAGCCAACGCGCTTGGGGTATCCGGGCTTGCAGTAATCGCCACCAGACCAGCCAGGGCGCCGTTCAAAATCATGGTGAGGTCAGCTTTGCCAAAGAGCAAGCGGGCAACAAACAAGGCACCTATCAAACCACCGGCAGCGGCGGCATTGGTATTCAAGAATACCATGGCAACTGTGTTGGCATTGCCAATATCACCCAGCTTCAACACCGAACCACCGTTAAAGCCAAACCAGCCCATCCACAGGATAAAAGTACCCAGTGTCGCCAACGGCAGGTTTGCACCAGTGATCGCATGAACTTCACCGTTAGGGCCGTATTTACCCTTACGAGCACCTAACAGCAGCACACCCGCCAAGGCGGCAGAAGCACCCGCCAAATGCACTATGCCTGAACCGGCAAAATCCTTGAAGCCAAACTGGTCGTCGATATTCAAACCGAACACACCTTCTGCGCCCCAGGTCCAGGAGCCTTCCATTGGGTAAATAAAGCCAGTCATTACCAGGGAGAACAGCAAGAAGGCCCACAATTTCATACGCTCTGCCACAGCACCGGAAACGATGGACATGGCTGTTGCAACGAATACTACCTGGAAGAAGAAATCAGAAGCGCCCGAGTAAATGGAACCACCAGTGAAACCATCTTCGCGCTCGCTGAAACTTTTCAGGGTTTCACCAACATCCACGTCGGCAATGCCGCTCAGGAACACACTACCGCCATACATGATCGCGTAACCGCAAACCAGGTACATGATGCAGGAAGAGGCATAAAGCGTAATATTTTTGGTCAGGATTTCGGTGGTGTTTTTAGCGCGCACCAAGCCGGCTTCCAGCATGGCAAAACCAGCCGCCATCCACATGACCAGGGCACCACATACTAAAAAGTAGAAGGTGTCCATTGCGTATTGAAGATGAAAAATATTCTCTTCCATTGGTTGTTCCCCGTAGAGTTATTAAAGTGAATTACAACGCTTGATCACCGGTTTCGCCGGTGCGAATCCGGATCACCTGTTCCAAACTGGATACAAAAATTTTGCCGTCACCAATCTTGCTGCTATTCGCCGCCTTGCTGACTGCTTCTACCACCGAATCCGCTTCGGCATCGGAGACCGCTATTTCCACCTTGGTCTTCGGTAAGAAATCCACTACATATTCAGCCCCGCGATAAAGTTCGGAATGGCCCTTCTGGCGACCAAAACCTTTAACTTCTGTCACGGTCATACCGTGTACACCTATGTCGGAAAGGGCCTCACGCACTACATCGAGCTTGAAGGGCTTGATGATTGCTGTTACCAGTTTCATTAGTCGCACTCCTGAAAAAATTCCCGCACCAGAGGGTGCGGGAAACACCGGAAATACTGTCCAGTTGAGAGGCAAAGACAGGCTGCAACCAGCCCCCTCGGCCACCCAAACCGACATCAAGTACTCGCTCGGGATTTTGCACAGAGCAGGCCAATTTCTTAAATTTCATCTAAATCAATAAGATAGCTGGCAGATATGGCGCGCGATTCGAAAATATCCAAGAAGGAATACCATGACTGCACCATTTTTGAACACCGCAACAAAGTGCAAGCACCATTTATGCTCAAGGTCGTCAAAATTCACATCTAACAGATAGAGGTAACTCCAGGAGACGGTGCGATCAACGAGGCAAGAGCGTAAACTTAGCTCCCTTCCACGACTGAGACGAGCCAGGAATTGAGTGACTGCGATGATTAAAAACCTAAGCGACAAATTAATAGATGAACTTCATCGGCAACTGGCAGATAAGGAATCCTTGCTGCCCAAGCGTGAGCTGCACTTGGCGTTGCAGGCAGCGCTCGCACGGCTGGACCTGGTGACACGGGAAGAATTTGATGCGCAAGCTGCCGTGTTGGCACGCACTCGCCAGAAGCTGGAAGAACTGGAACAGAAACTGGCGCAGTTGGAACCTTGAGGTACCGATTCGCTACCTGAAGCGGTTTTCCGGTTGGCGGAACAGGTCCCCATGCTTTATAGTCGGCGCACGCTGAAAATCGCTGTAAAAACAAACACAAGGATCGTCATATGTCGCTCGCTATTGTATTTTCCCGCGCCAAGTTAGGCATCAATGCCCCCCTGGTCACCGTTGAAGTCCATATCTCCAATGGCCTGCCTGGCCTCTCCATCGTTGGCTTACCCGAAACGGCAGTAAAGGAAAGCAAGGATCGGGTTCGCAGCGCAATCATCAACAGCCACCTCGAATTCCCTGCCCAACGCATCACGGTCAACCTCGCCCCCGCCGATTTACCCAAAGAGGGCGGGCGCTACGACCTGGCGATAGCCTTGGGCATACTGGCCGCGTCAGGGCAAATTCCAGTGGAGCAACTGGCACACCATGAATTCCTGGGCGAACTGGCACTCTCCGGTGAATTGCGCCCAATTAGTGCAGCCCTGCCAGCCGCGCTCGCCTGTGGCGATGCTTCGCGTGACTTGATTATTAGCATCGATAGCGCAGGCGAAGCGGCTCTAAGCAGTATTACGCGCGTATTTGGTGCAGCAAACCTTCTGCAGGTTTGCGCCCACTTGCACCAGCGGGAAGCCCTACCCGTAGCAGCGCCAGCAGCATTCCAGTTTGCAGCGGCGGAAGACCTGGATATCCTGGATGTAAAAGGCCAATCCCACGCGAAACGCGCCCTGGAAATTGCTGCCTGCGGTGGGCATAACCTGTTGTTCTACGGCCCGCCGGGAACCGGCAAGACGATGCTCGCCAGCCGCCTACCGGGGTTGCTGCCGGGTTTAAGTGAACGGGAAATGCTGGATGTAGCCGCAATTTACTCCGTTGCCGCCCAAGCGAAAGACTACCACTGGCGCCAGCGGCCTTTTCGGGCACCGCACCATACCGCGTCAGCGATCGCCCTGGTCGGGGGAGGCTGTGACTTTTTAAAATAGCTGCGACATTTTTGAAATAATTGCGACTGAGCTTTGACTTTATAAATTGACCCCATTAATAATTACATCAGCTTTCCACTGGATGTGATTACAAATGCCCATACTCCTTTGCAGGCCATATGAGCTCCTTGCAAGCCAAATTTCTCTGAAAGACAACCTTTATAAAAATGACAAGCCTTGGGTAGCGTGGTGGTACGGCGGAATTTACAAAAACTTGAGAGATCAATCTCAACCTAACGTTGTTGTATCCTTCCGAGAGCTTACATCGGAAGGCTTCAGTGATAGCCAAATCCTACGACAAGTTCCTATTACTTCCCTCGGCCAATTAAGGCTAGGAAGCATATGGGAAAATAGTACGTGCAAATCCCAGCTAAGTTATGAATCGCAAACTTTCAAGGTCAACTTTACGGCGGGGTCATGGAAATTTTCTTCATTCTCAGGATCAAGCGCGCTCAACATTGAACTGCCATACGACCTAGACACGCATCCTCTATATTACGAGTTAAGAGACCAAAGCAAACTTATCGAGTTTCCAATAAGCACTGGCGGCAAACTCGTCGTACCTTGTTTAGAAGTTTTTTCAAGGTGTTATGGCTACTCCCAAGAGATTAAAAGAATTCTGACGACATATTTTTGGGATGTACCGAAGGGTGCGAAAGAAAGATTGTTTGCCCCCATCAACCGTCCTGAAGTGCCCAATTTGTGGCAAGTCAGACTTAGGGAGCGTCTCTGTAACGATGATATAACGTTGTTGGCCCACATAAAATATGACCAATACACACTTAAGCGGGTGAAAAAAATTCATGCGGATCTGGAAACACAATTTAATCGAGTGTTGAAAGATCCAAATGGCAAGCCCATTGCACGCCCAGCATTTCTAGAGGCCGCCCCTTGGTTTGAAGGCGATGCAGAATTAGAAGTCGAAGGAATTTGGTTTAACGATACCAAGTCATTTTTAGGACTTCGGATCACTGGCTGTAGCGAACCTGGTGGACTCACTATCGAAGGAGATCGCACCAACAACGGCAAAGCCGAAAGATCTGCTCCACCTGGAAGCCCGACAAGCTGGGATGGGGTTCCGAGAAAAATAATATCCCACCCACCCATACCGTTTGACGTGACAGGATTCCAAGGGCCAGATCATGCAAGTGGAACAGTAGACATTAAAGATCCAAAGATGAAAATTCTTGGAAAGAGAAGGCGCGTAATCCATCGCAAGACCGAAGAGGCTTCAACTACCCCAGGAGCCGTAAGTGAGGATGAAGATTCGAAAAAGTTTTCCAGTGGCGAGCCTGGAGGAACAGGCAAGGGAACTGGACGAGCCTCTATCAAGGCGGAAGCCATCATGGAGTCGAAAGGAACGTTACGAGACATGTGGAACGCACTTTTATATCTTCGCGACGAATACCCTGAGGTAATTAAAGGAGTCGAATCGTACACAGGAAGCGAGGGTTTTAGTTCAGAAGAAGAACCAAAGTTGGTTTCTTTGACACCATTTGACGATATCGATGACTCCAAGGAAATTACCACCGCTATGCGATCTTGGGTGTATACCTCATATCCAGATCTTAGAGGCGTGCTAGCCGCTCGGATCACCACAGTACAGTCTGTGGTTTATTTGTTCGAAATCACGCGAAAACCGAGACTTAAAACAATTAAAGATATCTCAACAGAAGGAGAAGAGAATTATCAAGGTTTTATGTTCACGTTAAAAGACAATGATGGTTTTCAATCGTGGCTCGATACATTTACAGCGGAGATTAGAAAGACAAAGGGTGTAGTGAAAAAGTTGCTTACTAGATGCCCAGGAAAAGCAGAGGCATTTAATCATCGGATGGGAAAACAAGAGAGAGTCGCTCACGAAACCACCGCGAAAAAAGCACTTCAAAAATTTGGGATCGTTTTCCCAAATGCAGAAGAGACTACTAGCTAAACCGCCAGTAGAAATGCGCCCCCGGTTAGGAGAAAAATATTACAATTCTTGACCCCGTGCGACTCAGCAAAAGATATGTGAGTGACAATACCATTTTCATTGCAATAATCATTAGCGAATTACATTGCTGTATGTCGTTAACCCCGAATAATGAGCGCAGCATACGCTGGAAAAAATCGTCGATACACAGCCCAATGAACTTCTTGTACCAGAACAAGAACCAACTTAGTACTAATTCGATGGTTCCCACATACTGCAATCCACAAATCCTAAGGCTTGGAATCTGAACAAATGGAAGTTACGCAATCAATCGAAATCTCAACCGAACCATCATGCTACTCGCTCGAAGCCCTGCTGCTGAGAGCAGGTATTTATAGCCAGCAAAAAATATTCACCCGAGTGGAGGGCTTGGTGAGGGTGAAAGGGGTTGTCACTAAAGTCAGTAAGTACAAAACCGCCACTTATCTAACACTAAAAGATCAGGAATTTAGTATCTCGGTCAAGTGTGATAGTGGCCAAGATGTATATGAAAACGAATCGATTTTGGTTGAAGGGATTTTATATCTCAAACCGAGCACTTTTTTGTCGGTTTGGAATGCTGTATCCACGGCAACATCGTGGGTTCTTGGGAGGCCGCTGAACGAAGGATCCCGCAGAATCATTCGATACCAAAAAAGAAGCGCTTCATAAGCCTAGACAACGCTATCGATGATGGCAATCTCGGCTCCTTTCTATTATTAGGAACAGAAACAGGCATCAACGACGTGTTAAGCCAATTGGACAACAGCACCGCGAAGAGCATTCGCAAAGCTGCAATTCGTGTAGGCCGGACTGATGCGTTGTTAAACGACATAAGGGAAGCAGAGCCCTATAACTTTGAAGCATTCGCCATCGTGCGTGGCGGCGATGACAATACGATGGAGATATGGAACGATCCTGAGGTCGTCTCTTTCTTAATGCACTACGACGTTCCATTTTATACGGCGTTGGGACATAGCCACTCCAGAACACTGGCAGATCAGTATGCGGATGCGTCCTTCGCAACCCCAACGGCCTTTGGTTCATCAGTAGAATCCATTTTGGCAGGCAAAAGACGATTCAAGGAAATGGAAGCCGAGTATGCCAGGTTAAAACAAGAATACATTTTATTGGCCAATGCGACTCAGGCGCCCCCCACCCCTGCACACCAAGGCCATGACTGGGTCAAAGTTACCGCAATATTCGGGACATGCCTATTCTTGGCTTACTTGGCGGTTCTGGCGCTAACTCAGTGAAATCGTATCCTGTTGTAACGGATTAGATTCGATTTGAAAATTGGAACTTAGCCGCCCCAAGGTAACTGGTCGAAACCAATGTCGCCACACCGCAAGATGCAGGTTTCTCCTGCGTTAAGAAATGTAAAGATACCACTGGAAGAACCGCCAATGTGTATGCTCTTAATTACAACTCCTCCCTAGCAGGAATTATTTAGTTGATTTTTGTCTGGGACGAAAAAACCACCTACGGGTGGTTTTTCCATTTTTGCGGCATCAAAACGTATGAGGCGATTTAATGTAAAACGTCAGTTTTCGTAAGCGCATCATGATCCAGCGCTCGACCACTTGAACTCCCACCTCCGCCTTGGCTTTATCCTTGGGCTTATACGGCCGAGCAGGAACTACGGCCACACCGTAATGCTCAGCCATTTGTTGATACGTAGGGTTGATATCGGGATCGTAGCGGCAGGCTTTACTTACGGCACTTTTTAAATTGTCTGGCACGACAATCGCCGGTAAGCCACCATAAAATGCAAAGGCTCGGACATGTGAGCCCACCCAATCGGGTAAGCTCTGCGACCAAGTCGCTTCGGCAAAGGTGTAAGAACTCGCCCCGAGTACTGCAACAAACACCTGTGCGTGGCGGATTTCCCCCGTATCCGGATTCACCACCGAGAGCGTGGGCCCGCAGTAATCCACAAACAATTTCTCACCAGCGCGATGCTGCTGGCGCATAGAAAGTTGCGTTGCACCACGCCAGCGTTTGAATAGCACCGAAAAGCGAGAATAGCTGTAGTGATTGTCGGGGTGTGCCTCTGCATACTCCTCCCAGAGTAATTGCCGAGTCATCCCCTTTTGTTTTAATTCGCTCGCCATCACCTCAAAAGTAAACGCTCCACAAACCACACCCTAGCGCAACAACGCTAAGCGATCAACAATTGCCGCTCACCAATCCATGTTGCGAGAGGTCAATAATGAACAAAGAACTCACCACCAAACAGTCCTTTTGGCTAGGGCACATTCAAGCCGCGCAGCGCAGCGGGTCGTCGTTCGCCAACTACGCAGCGAAACACAAACTGAACGTCAAGGCACTTTATAACTGGGTGCTCATTTTGCGTCGCAAGGGCGCGCTTGAACAGCGCCAGAATGACTTTGTGGAATTAAAAGTCGACTCCTTGCCGCGAGTAACAAGTTCGGCATTACCCAATCATCAACCTGTGCGAATCTTTCTCCCCAACGGCATTCGAATTGAATTGCCCGAGTTCAATTCAAACGCGATGGCGTGGTTAGCGACGCTATGATGAACTTTGATTCCAGCCCGAAAGTATTTTTGCACAAGGCGCCTGTCGATTTTCGCAAACAAATTAACGGTTTGAGTTTGATTGTTCAGGATAGCCTCAATGTGGATCCGTTTATGGATTCGCTGTTTGTCTTTATTAATCGAGAACGCTCGCGCATAAAAATTCTGTACTGGCAGCGCAATGGTTTTTGTCTTTGGCAGAAGCGATTGGAGAAAGATAAATTCATCTGGCCAAAAAAGGAAAATGGCGAAGCAATAATAATTACGACGCAAGAGCTGCAATGGTTGTTAGATGGATTTGACATTTGGCAGCACCCACCACACCAAATTTTAAAATTTGCTTCCGTTTAGGCGCAATTATTCTTATAATTTCGCCCATGGCGAAAAATTCTTATCAATCACTTCCTGACGATATCAACGCTCTAAAGCAATTAATTGTAGAGCGTGATAAAGCCATACAGATTGTTAATGAAACGCTCGAAGCCAACGCTAAATCTCTTGTGTCACGCGATAAAAAAATCGCTATTCTGGAAGAATACGTCCGCCATTTAAAATTCAAACGTTTTGGCAAAAGCAGTGAACGCTTCGAAGGCGATGGACAGGAATCGCTGTTTAATGAGGCGGAACAGCTTGATGATGTCCGGCGCAAGACGACGAGAATGTTGATCTGATTGCCGATGCAGACCTTCCTGCAGGTGAAGTGGCGCAATCCACCGAAGCAAAAAAATCAGCTCCGGGCCGCCGTAAATTACCCGAATCCTTACCGCGTGTTAAAGTTATTCATGAATTGCCTGTCGAGGACCGCCTTTGCGCCTGCGGTTGTCAATTGCAGGCATTCGATGAAGTCATCAGCGAGCAATTGGGCATTATTCCCGCCGAGCTTTACGTGATTCAACACTGCCGCAAAAAATACCGCTGTCATGCCTGCGTTGATAAAGCGCCAATTACCGCGCCGATGCCAGCGCAACCCTTTCCAAAAAGCAATGCCAACCCAGAATTAATGGCCGACATTACGGTCTCTAAATTTTTAGATGGATTACCGTTTTATCGCCAAGAGCAAATGTGGAGGCGCCAGGACATCGATTTACCGCGTGCAACCCAGGCGCGATGGAGCATCGAAGCAGGCAATCTCGCGCAGCCGTTAATTAATTTATTGCGCGAACACCAGTGTTTATCCAACGTCATGCACATCGATGAGACGACTGTTCAGGTCTTAAAAGAACCGGACAAGCCCGCAGAAGGAAAAAAATATTTCTGGATTACCGCCAGCGGTCCGCCGCAAAAACCGATATTGTTATTTCACTACAATCCATCGCGCGGCAGCGCGGTGGCCAATTTGTTATTGGACGGATTTAAAGGCACGGTCATTTCTGATGATTGGCACGTCTATGGTCGCGTCTGCGAATCGCGACAGCTTACGCACATTGCGTGCAATGATCACGCGCGCCGAAAGTTCGATGAAGCGCTAAAAGCAGAACCGAAACAAACATCAGGCAAAGTCAGCAAAGCGGCGATGGCCTTAAATTACTATCAAAAGCTGTATGCGATCGAGCGAAAAATAAAAGAATTAAGCGCGGACCAAAAATACAACATTCGCCAACAAGAAAGTGTGCCTGTGTGGAATCAATTTATTGAGTGGATGGAAAAACACATTCAAACCACAACGCCCGAATCCAAATTCGGCGTTGCGTTAAACTACACTTATAAACTCAAGGATAAATTGCGCTACTACTGCACCGACGGCGATTTACCGATGAGCAATCAAGTGGCCGAAAATGCGATTCGACCGTTTGCGATTGCGCGTAAAAACTTTCTTTTTTACGACACACCCAAGGGGGCTTCTGCGAGCGCCAATTTATACAGCTTAATCATGACCGCCAAAAGCCACGATCTCGATCCGTTTTATTACTTGGCGTACGTATTCAAATATCTTCCGCGTGCAAAAACGGTGGAGGATGTGGAAAAGCTGCTACCCTGGGCGGTTACCAATGAGCAGACCAAGGAATCGTTTGGCGTTGTCAATAGGGGTTATTGCTGAGCGCTTACCCTCAAAATCAGGCTCAGCCAGATCAGGTGATACGGTGCTCATACGCCTAGGCTGCAACTTAGCCCTCAGCACCTGTTCAGACACATCATCTGGCAGTGGCCAGCCAAGCCCCGCCGCATCGGCGCGTTGAACATACTTGGAAATGACGCCAATGGATAAACTGAGGCATGAACCTATTTGTCGCACAGACAGCTTCGCTTCATATTTAAGGCGAAGAATTTCTCTTAACTTGATCATAGATACCTTCTTGGTAGACATAGTCGCTCCCGATGGCCAATGGCTGGACAAAGGGGCGCAGGTTACGGACATTACCGGCACCTGCAAGAAGGGTGATGCTGGGGGAGTGATGGTCGCTAAATTTTGCCAGGCGTGAACACCGAATTTTGCCTAAGGGCAAAAGTGTTCACGCTTCGACAAAATTCAGTGTTCACAGTTGAGAAAAATAGGTGTTCACGCTTGGCAAAAATTGGTGTTCACAGTAGGCAAAAATACGCAAGCAGCGCATTATTTAATTCAAACGAGGGATTTTCCGTCGTCGCGCCGATAAAAATAAAGGTGCCATCTTCTACATAAGGCAGGAACGCATCCTGCTGGTGACCTTTACATAACTCAGAATTTCGTATGTTGGAAGCAAGTGCATAACCATAAAACCAATTGAAACAGCTACTTAGGCTTGAACCTCCCCCGCTTTAGTGGACACCTCTTCTCAACATGAAAGAGGTGGTAGCATGCCCAAGTACAACAACCCACGCCGGACGTGGGTTTACTCTAAAGAATTCAAATATAGCGCTGTCAAATTAACGCTCGATCCCGACAATAAAGTCAAAGATATCGCGGCAGGATTGGGTGTTCACCCCATGATGCTATCGCGGTGGCGGAAGGAATATCGTGATGGTGCGTTACAAGGTGATGGCCAGATGCGGAAAGCCATGAGTAAAAAACCTAAAACTCCACAGCAAGAACTCAGTGAAATCACCAAGCTTAAGAAAGAAAATGAGCGTCTTAAGTTGGAGAACGACCTGCTAAAAAAGTGGCAACAGTATCTGTCGGAACAACATCAGAACGATTTGAATTCATCCACAGATACGGACAAACCTTCGGCGTAGCATTTCTTTGCTCATGGCTTGCTGTTTCTCGCAGCGGTTACTATGCGTGGATAAAACGTGATTTGTCACAGCGCGCATTAGATGATGAAGGGCTACTTAAAAAAATTAAGGAAATCTTCATCGCTAGCAAAGGGCGCTATGGCAGTCCTCGTGTCTTTAAATCCTTACTTGCGGCAGGTATCGCAGTTGGCAGAAAACGTGTAGAGCGCTTGATGAAAGCAGCCAATCTGAGAGGTCGTGTAGTGAGGGTTACGCGAAGAATGCCAGCATTTAGGGATTTCATTAAAAAAGGTAAGAATCATTTGTTAGAAGTCGGTAACGCTACAAAGCTTGATGCGGTATGGGTTGCCGATATAACGTATTTAAAGGTAAAGGGACGTTGGCAATATCTGGCAACAGTCATGGATCAATATTCCCGTCGCATTTTAGGTTGGTCACTCTCAGAGGCTCGCAACATGCGGTTAAGTGTGAGTGCTTTGATGTATGCACTGAAGAAAAGAAATTATCCGAAGGATGTTATTGTACATACCGATCGCGGGATCGAGTACACGGGTTATTTATTTCAGGAGACGCTTGTGAAATATGGGCTTACGCATAGTGTGAATCGACCTGGCCATTGTACTGATAACGCTTTTATGGAATCCTTCTATCACAGCCTCAAGGCAGAGCTAATTCGTGGTACTTCGTTTAATAGTGCAACTGAGTTACGTAAGGAATTGAAATGTTAATAATAGGTATAAGGCACTATCCTAAATGGGTTTTTCAATGTTCTACTTGGGTCAACATTCGACACAAAAGTGGGTCGGTTTTGAGCGCAAATCAACACTAGGTTGTAACATTTCATGTAATCCGCCACACCAAGCCTCATGTAGTCACGTTTTTGTGCCACATTGAACATCCAATCGTGCTTCAAACTGCCAAAAAAACGCTCAGCAATCGTATATTCCAGCAGATACCAATATCGCCCCTTGATGAGCGAATATTGCAGCCTTTCAGTAATCCCTAAAGCATTTACTGTGTTTGGAATTAAATACTTTTCAGAAATTAAAGCTCATGGAAATAAAAGTAAATATACCCAGTCTCTTTGATGCAATAACTACCGGCAGTAACTTTACAATACCGCTATACAATTTTGTTGAACCACTTTAGAGTTTTTTTTGCTAACTATACGCTCAATCACTCTTGGCAAGATATGGCACATACCTGAGCGGAAATACATCACGCCGGTGTATTTTAACCGTACTGCTTCAAATAGTCCCCACGTGCGCTCCCGGCAGATTCCATGTTTTTGTGTCATTTCAATAATAATGCCATGCACATGACTCTTATCAAGATTTTCCTTAATAACAGATATGGGTTGAACAATTTCGCCAGCAAAATTAATTAATTGCAAATGAACAAAATATTGAAACACTTGCAATGCATTCTCTTGTGAAATACCAAAATAGTTACGGATATCACTTACCGTAACTCCACAAGAACAGTTAAATCCTTCAGGAGGGGAATAGCGCATGTGACTCGTCTCATGCAGCGTTTTCTCTAAGGATATCAAAAGCGTTTCCGCTTCTTCCATCATTCCAACGCTGTACATTTGTGCAACAAGTGAATACTGGATACCCACCCAAATATCTTGCGCTTGAAACTCCTCGTGCCTTTTGCCATCAAAGCGAACCATATTGGAGGCACCTACATTGTATAACTGATCCTGAAAATTATTTTTGTAGATGTAGGCCAACACTTGAGATCGTCGCGTCACCGAGGTAATACATGGCAAATCAAGAATTTCTAAATATAAATCCGCCACAAGTTGATCGGCAAAAACGTCATCGCTTTCCAACATTATTTTTTGATAAAGTCCCGTATAGGATGCTCTCTGACCACATTCACACAAAAGACAATACAAGTAGGCCTTTTTAAGAACTTTGGACGAGATCCTTCTCTGCCCCAAGCCCGCAATGTGCTCATTTAAAGTCAGAGTAAGGCCATCCAACATATGGATATTTTCATGAATAGTATTCAGCATGGTGCTTGTCACCATGGCTTCGCTATTGTTGATCCATGCATTCACCATCGCGCTACGATGGGCTTTAGAGCCACAATGTTTTAGCCCTATGCGTTCGATAATCTTCTGAAAGCATTCATCACTGCAAGCCAAGAAGTCAGCGTTCTCCACGGGAACTGAATAAAATTGATAGCATCCCCTCGCATCATCCCAAAGATTTTCCAACAAATTTATTTTCGCGGTTTCAGCGATTTCACCGTAATGCTTTTGGCAATGCAGATCCTTAAGCTCTTTGGCAATTTCCTCCATGCATATCAAACTTGCTACCCACAAACTACCACTGTAAATACAAACCCCAAAGCTCTCTAAATTGTCGAAGGTGTCACTCTGCTTCGACGCAAAAGGAATACATAACTCTGAACAATCGCTCCGCTGCCGTTCAATACAGATCTTTGCAGATTCCCAACACGCTTGTAATAGAGTGATATCGCCGCTGTCCTTGTACGCACGATAAAGAATCAGCACAAACTTAGGCGCCAAATCACGCCAGTGTGCCGTATCATGCCAGCGGTAGGCATTGGTCTGGTAATCCCACACACTCCCCATATCGTGGGGTACTGCCCCCTTTTCTAAACGCACCCCCTCAAAAGGTGGATTATCCAAATTTAACCATGGTCTATTGGCAAAGGTGTTAAAACGCTGCTCCGTCAAATCACACGCTTTAATGGCATCAGAAAATTTTCGTACAGCTTTGGCATCCGCTTCAGGCAACAGAGAGGCCACAGCAAACCCCCCATAAAAGTAAACATCCAGAGAGTTAAGAAAAGGATAATCGACAGATTCTCTCACTAGAATATTATTATCTTCAGTCCAAATCGCTGCGTTATAAATAACCGCCCAACTATTAATAAGTTGTTGACTTAACGACAAAGGTGACCGATGAGAAACATCTGGTATATGAGGGCTCTGCAAGTGACACTTAGCGATTATGTCATGCTGGCTTTGTAAGGTACGTTTTTGTAGCTGTGGCCACTGGCGAATGATAAAAGACACCATATCATGAACACGATTTTTCTCGGGGCCGAAAAACTGTGTGTAAGCTTTCTTTTGTGTATCTTGTGTTAAACAAGTGCTGGCAAAATCCAACACACTCACAAATCTCAACACTTTGCTCGTGTGTCTAGATAATTTCAATGATACACAAATGGCGCTGGACACCGGCTCTACGCCAGTCTTCCATTTGCGCTCATCATGTTGACTTAGAAATCCTTGGTTATGTGCTGTATTGACCACCTGAAACTCGTGAGAGGTAGCGTAATTTGGCGTAAACGAAATCTCGACATCAACATCCTCTTTATCCACTACGCATCCAAAAGTGATACTGCCATCCAGGCTTTTCTTTTGCCCGCCAGTTTGACGGGATGAACGTATCCCTTGAAATACCCTATCATCCCCCTCCACGTGAAAAGCTTCAGAGTATTGTCCATCATAGCAGGGCAAAATATTACAACTACTGTCTTGCTGTCCGGGTCTACTTTTTTGGTAATTGTATCCAACAAAATTTTCTTGACCTAAAAACAAGGTGATTTCTATATCTTCATCATTGTTGTTTTCAAACTGGAATTCAGAGAAAATAGCAGGCAAACTCGTACACTTAGCCCCCCCCAAATCCAGCACCGAATAGTCGACACGTTTAATATTGACCTTATTGTTTCCATCGTACGAGCTAATGGCCACGGGGAAACAAGACTGATGGGTCATGGACTCGCAAGGAAAGGCTGGCAAGGCACTGAACGTTTTTTGTTTTACGTCCCCAATTAAGGAAGTTTTGAAATAGGGTGATCGGGTTAAACAGCCTTCAAAGATATCGAACAATAGACTGATGTTCAGATCTTGATAATCTCCACTACCAGATACGATAAAGCGACGGGAGCGTGCTGAGAAAGATACCTTATACTGCTCCAGTATACTTTTATTTGAACGGTAAAAATTCGGGCACTGCACCATCTGCTGCAAGCATTGCTCTGCCTCACTACGACTTTTCCCAAAGTTCCAATAAGCCTCTCCATCTTTTGTAAACTTATATAATTCCGAGTAAGTCAAAAAGCGATTGTAGTCTTCTATTTTTGGCAGTGTTGCCACATGGGATTCGCTGTAACTAAAATTTAGCAGCTTAACCGGTGTATCACTAACATCTATAGACAAACCACTTAGTACATTCAAGCTGGAGACCGAACAGTAAGGTGTAAGCGTCACAGTGGAACCCACCCCCCCAATAGACATGCCTAAATCTGCCACATCTACATTGACAGGTTCATACCACGGCTGAGAAAAGCCCACAAATGTCGCTGGTGCTTTTAACTTGCTGATATTTGAATCACCATACAAGCAAAAAGCATATGAATTTTTTATATTCCGATACATTGACACAATGTAATACCACTTTTTAATTGAGCGGATTAAACCGCGAAGTGCATAACTGTTTAAGCAGCTAAAGCCGCCATTTCTTTTTGCAGCGTAATTGCAGCCGCTGCTACTCCTTTAGCACGGTTACTTTTTGCTCGCATTGATACCGTAAATAATGTCACACGCAGAACCAGCTTAAGAAGCTGATAGTGTTCGTACGATGTGATCAATATCGCTCAACCAGACCTTTAGAATTCTCTCGAGAGTTTCCTTCTTAAAGACATTGTCTCGAGCCATGCACAGAATCGTATATTGCCCATCAATAAAATTGATATGAATATACGCAGGGCAAATCACATCATAAAGTTGGTCCTTTTTAGTTTTGCCACTGGATTCTTTGGCTTTAGTCACAAGGCCACCGGTGGACTCGAATAAATCCTTCTGAATTTCACTTACATTATCGGACGCAAGATAATTTATGTCGAAATCTGGCGTTGCCAAACTTGAAAAATACTCGCGGGTTTTAGCGTTGTCTGACAAATATTGAAATGCATTAAAGCCCATGCCAAACATTGGAATTGAAATTAATTGGGTTCTAAAGTTCGAGACCTGCTCTCTTAAACCACCGGAGCGATCAACGTGAATGATCACAGGGCTATGCATTGAAAACCAGCCAACGGTTTTGGCCACGTCAACACCGGGAAATACTTTTGCCCGGCCATTGTTGATAAGCCTAAACTGCACATGGTTGCGTCCGCTTGCCACCGATAATGCTGAAGAAAACGCAGAAAGAATAATTTCAACAGGACTAAAGCCAAAATTATTATTTTGTATCTGCGCACTCAATTCGAAACCCAACTTTCGAGTCAATACAATATCTTGTCCATATAAAGCTGGGTCACCCGACCTGTTTTTTGCGAAGCCATCAGGGTAATCTTGGACAGAAACGCATTCATCGTATGGACGAGACCGCCAGTATTGCAATTCCTTATCCGAATCACTGGAGTTGACATATTGATACAGTGCTTTACCTAGGTCTGAAGAACTTTTTGTGGTCAATCCAGCACAAGCCTTGCCCGACAATAAATTCAGATAATTGGACACTAAATCATTAAGGACCAGATCTTTCCCAACATAATCGACCAGGGAATGACTAATAATCACCAAGAACCTGGCGGGCTGACCAGCCCCGCAAATAATAGGTATAAGGCACTATCCTAAATGGGTTTTTCAATGTTCTACTTGGGTCAACATTCGACACAAAAGTGGGTCGGTTTTGAGCGCAAATCAACATACTGATACTCTTCAGTTGTACTACGTGTAGCGTGTTTGATTGATTTAATTAGAGAGAAAAACGTACTTATGAAATCCGCTTCATTTTCATTGTAAACAGTTAGGCAAATTGAAATAATTTTTCCATTCCATTCAGATTTCGACTCACAAAGATCATAAATACCAACTTCGCCTCGAGGCTTTTTAAGCAACTCCGCCAAATTACGAGTGGTATCTTTTTTAATTTTTATTCCGATTTCAGAAAACTCCACAAACCCACTCCCCAATTATTTTCCACCAGCCCCAAGGAAGACTATATTTTTTTCAATTCTTTCAGCTATATTTTTTAAAGTTTTTTCATAGAATATTTCCTTACTATATTCTATTGAAATAGAAAGCTGTCCATCAATTACAGCCACCCAAAACATTAATAGATTATTTCTTATTTCCGTATTTTCAGCAGGACTGATGTTAAACACCCGCGGGTGCTCAAATGGAATAACTTCAACATCTCCACCCGTTTCTTGATTTGAATTTTGAAAACCAAAATAGTTTATTTTTATTTCGTTGGAGATGTGTTTTTCCTCCCAACCACCTTGATATATACCTAACGCAGGGGGGTCAAGCAACATACCACCATAGGGGATTTTTCTTAGTTGATCTATTGTGTCAGAAAAATTTAGAGCTTTACTTCCGCGATCCTCTAAATTCAAAACAATTGCTCTCGCTCCAGCCAGCCACCCTACTGTTCGCGATGCATCTAAGCCTGCAGCTTTTGCGAGGAACGCTCTCTGCTCATCAGGGATAGTAATTTGCAGGCTTTCTCCATCAAGTATATCTCTAAGCGACCAAGAAATTGCTGAAATAATCACATCGAAAAATGAACATGAACTGCTATTGGCGTACGCTTTGGCAAAATTAGTTGTTTCACTATCAAGCTGCAACTGGTATATCTTGGACAATGAAACCATATTTCTTCCTTTTATATCAGGCTTTATCGAAGATACGCTTCCCCAGTTGATAGAATTCGCCCACTCCTCAATCTCTCTATAGATTTTGAGTGCTCCGTTAGACTCATACCAGCTGACAACCTCTTTGATGCTCGCTGTTTTAATTAATTTGCTTACCCCTGCTTTTTTCAAGCTTGTATATTCAGAGTAAATATCCTCTATGAGAACAGAAAACGAAACAAAATCGGATACCAAATGATGAACACAAATAAATACCTTACTTTTTTCAGTTCGCTTGCTCTTATATATTGCGATTTTAAATACTGAGCCAGTACTGTAGTTAATCGAATTTTGTACTTGGTGAATCAGATTTGTATATTGATCAGCATCTGAAAATTCACTTTCGCCTAGCTTGACGAGCAAAGGTGAGCTATCTGGCGATATTAAAATGTGTTGCCGCCACCTATCTTCATCGATATAAAATTTACTCCTTAAGGACGCATGCAGTTTCATTACATTGGCCACAGCCAATTTGAAAGAGTTATCATCTAATAACGACTGCACCTCAAAATGAGCGGTATGCAGCAACTCTGACTTCCTTCCGTAAGACGATTTTAGATACCACCTTTGTGCAGATGTTACGGACATTTTTTCGTCAGAGATATCTTCATCATTTTGGAGCTCAATGAATTGCAAGCCCTCTGCGAATTCAATAATTTTTCTTTTTTGGAACAAAATCGGGAGGCTCATTGAATACCCATGCTTTTTAGTCTGATTAACAAATGTAATAGCACTCAAGGAGTCACCACCCAATTTGAAAAAGTCATCAGTTATACCCACTCGCTCTACACCCAACACCTCTTGCCAAATTTCACACAATATTTTTTCGGTTTCGGTTCGCGGTGCTACATAACCCGCCTGCAGTGCAGCCATA
>JAGKWO010000014.1 GCA_021151835.1 Gammaproteobacteria bacterium | reverse complement strand
TTCCAACGCCGCGCGCCAACAAGCATCGTCGGCGGGTCACATCTCCAACACGATGAACGTGATCCAGGAAATTACCACCCAAACCTCCGCCGGTACCTCCGCCACGGCGCAGTCGATTGGTAACCTCGCCGAGATGGCACTCGACCTGCGTGAATCCGTAGCCGGTTTCAAACTGCCGGAAGAAGATATGTCCGAAGGTCGCGCTAATGCGGCACGCCGCGCCATGTCGACCCCGGCAATGGATTTTGACAGCTCCACCGAGGTCATAGACCTGGATGACGAGTTGTTGCCTGAAGACGATGTCTTCGGACACACCTCCAAAGCCTGATGATCCACAGCCTGACGAAAAGTGCCGCCATTATTGATGGCGGCATTTCCCAGGCAAACCGTAGCCAAAAACACGTTCGTCGATTTCCGGAAACAAGCTGGTCGCTTTACTGAAATTAGTCACTATGGCCTGGTCACTACGCACATTACCAACGCTCACCGAAGACCAGTTTCTCCAATGGGGCA
The DNA here is from genome assembly GCA_021151835.1 of Gammaproteobacteria bacterium. Lineage (GTDB taxonomy): Bacteria > Pseudomonadota > Gammaproteobacteria > Pseudomonadales > Cellvibrionaceae > Cellvibrio. Next base: position 106,588 of record JAGKWO010000014.1, on the reverse strand, counting down.
AACTTCTGGAGGAGCGCACGGGTATACAGTTGGTGTTCCAGCAAAAAGCGTGGCTTGAATCGCAGATTTATGCGCGCTTGCGCGACATGGGTTACAGCGATTACGACGGTTATTATTTGTTTGTTGCCGAAGAAAGTATTGATTCCAGACTGGAGTGGGCGCGCCTGGTAGATCGTATCGCGGTGAAAGAAACCAGCTTTTTCCGCCATCGCGAATCTATCGAGTATGTGCGCAATTATCTCCAGCAAAAGATTAATAACCAGGCCCTGCATGACAGTTTTGATGTCTGGAGCCTGGGCTGCGCCACCGGTGAAGAAGCCTATTCGCTGGCGATGGTGGTAAACGATTGTTTTGAGCTGGCAACCATCAGCCCGTTTTACGGTGTCACCGCCATGGATATCAGCCCTTCCGCCCTGGCAGCGGGGCGCAAGGGGCGCTATACCAAACGCCGCGTTGACCAGGTAAAACCGGATGAAGCCAAACGCTATCTGCAAGTGTGTGCCGATGGCAGTTACGAAGTTGTGAATAAATTGCGTGATCGCGTGTGCTTTACCCAGAGCAATATTATCAATGCACGGCAATTACCGCAGGTCCAGGTCGATGTCATTTTTTGCCAGAACCTGCTGGTGTATTTCCGCCGCTGGCTGCGCCGCGATGTATTGAATGCTCTGGTCGACCGCCTTAAACCGGGCGGTTTACTGATTGTCGGTTTGGGTGAAGTGATGGACTGGGAACACCCGGACATGCAGCGCACCAGTGATGACCAGGTGCAAGCCTATATTCGCCAGACAAATTAATAGTGCTAAAAAAACGACTACCAAAAATAGCAAAGTCGCACTGAGCGAGAATACTGAGAGGATAGTTCTGCATGGCAGACAATCGCAATTTTGCCGCGTTGGATTGGTTGATCCACGAGATCAGCGAAACGCTTAAAGAAGCGCGCCAATCGCTCGAAAGTTATGTGGAAAATCCCAAGGATGCAGCGCGCATCCGCTTCTGTTTGACCCATATCCATCAGGTCCATGGCAGCCTGCAAATGGTAGAGTTCTATGGCGCCGCCATGCTCGCCAGTGAAATGGAGCAACTGACCCAGGCGATGATCGCCAACACGGTTGCCAACACCAGTGAAGCGCAAGAAGTCCTGATGCGCGCCATTTTGCAATTCCCGCTTTACCTGGACCAGGTAAAAGCCACCCGCAAAGATAACCCCTTAATCGTATTGCCGTTACTCAACGACTTGCGCGCCGTGCGCGGCGAAAGCCTGCTTACCGATACCAAGCTGTTCGTACCGAATTTAACGCCCGCAAAAAAAGTCAGCGGTGCGCGCCTGCCGGTCACTAATGACAATGTGCAATTCCAGGCGATGGTGCTCAAGCTGCGCCAGATGTACCAGTACGCCGCTTCCGGCTTTATCCGCGGCGTTAACCCGGATGAAAACCTGGCCTATTTGCAAAAAGCCTTTTCCCGTTTGCAAAAGCTGACCCACGGTACCGCGCGTTTCGCGTTGTGGGATATTTGCGTCGCGTTAGTGGAAGCGATTGAAATCGATGCAATCGAAATCAGTGTTGCAGTCAAAAACCTGCTGCGCCAGCTGGATAAAGAAATCAAAGTCCTTGCGGTCCACGGCGTAAAAGCGCTGAACAGTTTTACCAACGACGAACTGATCAAAAACCTGCTTTATTACGTCGCCCGCGCGGGCAAACACGCGCCCGGCTTTCCGCCCAACTCCCATTTGCAGCGCATTTACGAAACCTATCACCTCGAAGAAGCGCTGCTGGAAGGCAAGGAAACCGGCGATGACACCCAGGATATGCTGTCGGTGCCCGACGCCGATGCCATGCGCTCGGTGGTTGGCGCATTGAAAGAAGAACTTAACCTGATCAAAAACAGCCTGGATGTCTGCCTCGCTGGCGGGGATACCCAGGCCACACTTGGCGACGCCTTGCCGATTGTAAAACGCGTTGCCGATACCATGGCCGTGCTGGGGCTTGGTGATTTGCGCAAGCGCATCCTTGAACAGGGCGCAGCGCTGGAGCTGGTGGTTGAATCCAATAGCCAGCTGAATGACGAGCAATTGCTGGCGATTGCGAGCCAGATTATTTCCGTTGAAAACGCGCTCGACAGCCTGACCGAACCGGGCGGGCAAGATCCAAAACAAGCGGATGAATCCGATATCACCCTGACCCGCGCCAAAGAATCGGTACTGCGCGAATCGCGCAATGGCCTGGAACACGCCAAAGACGCAATCATCGAATACATTGCATCGCAGTGGAACCGCCAGCATTTACAGAGCGTGCCCACTACCCTGCGCGAAATTCGCGGTGGCTTGGAAATCATGCCGCTGCCCCGCCCGGCCCGGATTCTCGGAGCCTGCGCACGTTTTATCGAAGAACAATTACTGGAACAGGACAGCACCCCGCAATGGACGACGCTGGATACCCTCGCGGATGCTATTACCAGCGTCGAATATTACCTGGAGCGGTTGAGCAGCGGCGGCCGTAAAGACGAAAACGATTTGCTACTCAGTGTGGCCGAAGAAAGTGTTGCCAGCCTGGGCTATGCGGTAGCCAAAACCAGCAAGGCCGATGCAACCAATACTGATACAGCTTTAGCACTCGCTAACGCCCATGGCAGTTCCCACGCGGAAACGAGCGAAGAAGCCGAATTAGCGGCTGCTTATGGCAAGACTGCCTATGCGGAAGCCGTGGTTGCGAGCGAAGAAGAAGCTTCCAGCCAGCTGGAAGCTATCTACGCCCGGGCAGTGCCGGAAACAGCCGAAAGCAATGATGAACAACCGGATACAACCGACCTTGCAGCGGAAACTATTCAAGCCACTGTTCCTGACCAGACAGAAAACCTCATCAGTGATGAGGAGGATGCGGTTGTGGAAGCGAGCCTTGTTGAAGAAACTATTGTTAACGAGGCCGAAGAAGCTCCTGTTGAAGAGACTGATGAACCAACACTAATCGCCACCAACAACGCACCGGTAATCCAGCGTGAAGACAATGACGATATCGATGATGAAATCATTGAAATCTTCATTGAGGAAGCCGGCGAAGTTACCGAGACCATCGGTGAATATTTCCCGCGCTGGGCGCAGAATTTTGACGATAACAATTCCCTGACCGAATTCCGCCGCGCCTTCCATACCTTGAAAGGTAGCGGGCGCATGGTCGGCGCCAACGATATTGGCGAGCTGGCCTGGGCGATTGAAAACATGCTGAACCGCGTGATCGACCACACCATTGTGGCGGGTGCGGTGCATGTCCATATCATCGAAAAAGTGCGCGGGCTGTTGCCGGATATGATCGCCGCTTTCCGCGATAATCAACCCAATCCGCATGCCGAGCAGGCAGAAACCTATCGCCTGCAAGCCCAATCATTGTCGCAAGGTGTAGTTCCCGAGGCCTTGCTGGCCGAGCTGGAAACTGACCCTGCCGGCCAAACCAGCGCCGCCGACATTGTTGCGCAGCAAGCAGCCGAAGCGAATGAAGACCTGGTCGAAATTGAAGAAGAGATGGACCTGGAAGACGCATCTGCTGACGAGGCGATCAAACCTGCGTTACTGAGTGAACTCCAACCTGCCAGTGAGGATGAAATCCTCACCTTTGACGAGGAAATCGGCGAACCGGTTGCGTTTGAACCGACGCTCGAATTGGTTGACGAAGAAGCGAATGACGGGGAATTACAACCCGGCCAGGCAGATAACGAGTTACAACCAGCCAGTTTCAATTACAACGAATCGCTGGATGAAGATATCGATATCGACGATCCGGATGCCCAATTGTGGGATATTTTTGGCGCCGAGGCGGTATATCACCTGCATGTAGTACAGCAGTTTATTTTACGGATGGAAGCGGAAGCGCCCATCTATGAGCCACCCAGCGAAGATATGCAGCGTGCGCTGCATACCCTTAAGGGCAGCGCCCACATGGCGGAAGTGACGCCGGTGGCTGAGCTGGCTACGCCACTGGAGCGTTTTGTTAAGGAGCTGCGCTCTTATCACGTTAATATCAACGACGATATCCTCCAGTTGTTGCGTGATGCCGTCAGTTATACGCAAATTGCGCTGCAGCAAATTGAAGTGGGCGAGGATGTTGATATCCCTCGCCTGCAGCAATTTATTGCCCGTGTACATGAATTGCGCGAGCTGCACATTGCGCCGCTGGTCAGGCTGCAAGAACTGGATGAAACCGGCAAACGCCCGGTAGATCCGGAATTGCTGGCCATCTTCATGGCCGAGGAAATGAACTTGTTGCTGGATGCCGACAAGATCATCGCCCAATGGCAGGAAAACCCGCGCAATACCGTGCATTTGACGCCCATCATGGATGAGCTTGGCAAGCTCACCCAGGCAGCGGCCCATGCTTATTTGCCGGCCATGGCAGAGCTGAGCGCCAAATTGCACAACGTGTACGAAGCGGTGATCGCCGACCAATTGCGCTGTTCACCCGCCATTTGCAGCACCCTGAATAATGCACATACCGCGTTGCTGGATATGGTTGACGCCATCGCCGCCGGCCAAAACCTCAATGGTATTCCGGAAAACATCAACGCGGCGCTGGACGAATTACTTAGCAACGAAGTGGTCACGATTACCAGTTTGGCCAACGACCAGATACCGTTCATTAGCGAGGAAATCCCGCTTATTGACCAGGTCGCTGAGGAAGATTCTTCGAATGCAGCCAATAGCGAGTTCGAACTGCCAACCCTGGACGTTGACGCCTTGGTAGTCGCTGAACCGGCCGATGAACTCTTGCTCCTGGAAGAGGACGCCAGCGACGGTGAAGAAACCCTGGAGCTGGGCGAAGTCATTGAGCTGACAGATGAGATTGATGCGGATGAGCTAACCACTGAAGTGGTCAACCTGGGCGCGACAATCGATATCGACGGCTCTGACGTCGGTGAATCCATCGATTTCTCCGAAATTTCTGCGCCTGATGGCGCTCTTGACCGCACCCTCGCCCTGAATGAACCCGCCTATGGGTTTGATGAGCACATTGAAATTTCCGAGCTGGAATCACCCGATTCAGTGCTGGAACTCAGCGAAGAGATCGTTTTTGTTGAAACCATCGACCCGGATGAGACCCTCGATCTGGCCGCCGAGCCGGTACTACTTGATGAAGCAATCGAGCTGACTGATGTTGTTGAGCCTGAGTCCCTGGCGGAAGCAGCTGACGAAACCATCGAACTTGAAACCCTGGATCTGGCAGAAACAGCGGTCGGTTTTGGTGAAGCGATTGCTATTGGTGAGCCAATAGAACCTGGCGAAACAGTAGACTTTGGTGATGCAATCACACTGGATGAAGCGATCAATTTCGCCGGAGCGATTACCCCGGATGAACACCTTGAACTGGATGGCCGAAGCCGAAGCCGAAGCCGAAGCCGAAGCCGAAGCCGAAGCCGAAGCCGAAGCCGAAGCCGAACAGGAGGTTGTAGAGTCGTTCGATGAAGCGCAAGACGATGATGAATTTGATCCGGAAATTGTCGAAATCTTCCTCGAAGAAGCCGGTGAATTGCTGGAAGAAATCGACGGCTCGCTGAACGAATGGCAAGACGACTGGAACAACACCGATTGTGTTGAGCAGTTAAAACGCTCCCTGCATACCTTCAAGGGTGGTGCGCGCCTCGCGGGCATGATGGATCTGGGCGATCTGTCCCATGATTTTGAAACCATCCTGATCGACATGGATGAAGATGCGGAGCTGGACCAATCCTTTTTCAACCGTCTGCATCATTATCAGGATCGCCTGCATTCCGGCGTCGAACTTGCCCGTAAACGCCTGAGTGGCGAAGCCGTGCCGGAACCCGCCGCCCCCGCTAAACCGCGGCCGGACGCTGAGCCACCCTTGCTGGATACTTATGTTAGCGTCGACGAAGTCGTGGAAGACCTGCGCTTTATTGCCGATGAAGAAACGGCAGAAGATGCTGGCGCTGACGAGCAGGATACGCCGGTGTTTGAAAAACCGCGCGTGGTGGTTGATAACACCCGCGATATCGCCACGCCTTTTAGTCCCGAAGGTATTGCTACTGAAAAACCGAATGTCCTGACCTTTGCGCCGAAGGCCAAACCGTCAACCGCCAATACACCCACGGTTCCGGGAACGGAATATGGTGGTGGCTTGCGCTCGGGCAATACCGGCCCTGCGCAGGTACAACATTTGGCGGCGCGCCGGACCGGCCCGCAAGAAGTGGTTAAGGTTTCGGCCGAATTGCTGGAGGAACTGGTAAACCTCGCCGGTGAAACCTCCATCAGCCGCGGCCGTATGGAGCAGCAGGTCAGCGACCTGGGCGGTGCTATCGAAGAGATGGACTCCACCATCCAGCGTTTACAAGAACAGCTGCGCCGCCTGGATATCGAAACCGAAGCGCAGGTTCTGTTCCGCCAGGAACAAATGGCGCAACACGAGGAATTCGATCCATTGGAGATGGACCGTTACTCGCAATTGCAGCAGCTATCGCGCTCGCTGATCGAGTCCGCGTCTGACTTGATGGACCTGAAATACACCCTCGCGGATAAAACCCGCGATACCGAAACCCTGCTGCTGCAACAATCGCGGATTAATACCGATTTGCAGGAAGGCCTGATGCGTTCGCGCATGGTGCCCTTCTCCCGTCTGGTGCCGCGCTTGCGCCGTATCGTGCGTCAAGCGGCGACCGAATTGGGCAAAGAGGTCGATTTCGAACTCGATAACGTCGAAGGTGAACTGGACCGTACCGTTCTCGAACGCATGGTTGCGCCGCTGGAACATATGCTGCGTAACGCGGTAGACCACGGTATTGAACTGCCGGACGAGCGTATCGCTGCCGGTAAAAACCCCAATGGCCGTATCCTCCTGACCCTGGGGCGCGAAGGCGGCGACGTGATTTTGCGCCTGGTCGACGATGGCCGCGGTATCAACCTGAAACGCGTGCGCGAAAAAGCGATTGAGCGTGGCTTGATGGCCGCCGATGCGCAGTTGGCTGACCAGGATGTAATCCAGTTCATCCTCCACGCCGGTTTCAGTACCGCCGAAAAAGTTACCCAGATTTCCGGCCGCGGTGTGGGCATGGACGTGGTGCACTCCGAGATCAAACAGCTCGGTGGCGCCATGTTTATCGATTCCAACTGGGGCTCAGGCACCGAGTTCACCATTCGCCTGCCGTTCACCGTATCGGTTAACCGCGCCTTGATGGTACAGATCGGCGACGATCTCTACGCCATCCCGCTCAATACTATCGAAGGTATTGTGCGCGTCAGCCCGTTTGAACTTGAACATTACTATCAGGATGAAAGCGCGCGCTTCGATTATGCCGGCGAGCAATATCTCGTCCGCTACCTGGGTGCGTTGCTGGATTCCGCCGCCCAGCCCAAACTGGATGGCCAATTGCTGCCATTGCCCGTAGTCCTGGTGCGTAGCACTGAACACACGGTGGCACTGCAAGTGGATCGCCTGCTCGGCTCGCGCGAAATTGTGGTGAAAACATTGGGTGCGCAATTCAGCGCCGTGCGCGGTGTGTCCGGCGCCACGGTAATGGGTGACGGTAGCGTCGTAGTCATCCTGGATCTGCACGCGATGATCCGCGAGCAGCTTGCATTGGGTAACCAGCATGCAATCCAGCTGGAGCCACTCAAGGCATTGCCCGTCGCCGAAGAAGATCAAAGCGAAAAAACCATTATGGTGGTGGACGACTCGGTAACCGTACGCAAGGTAACCGGCCGCTTCCTGGAGCGCGAAGGTTTCCGTGTGATCACCGCCAAAGACGGGGTTGAAGCACTGCAATTGCTGCAAGACCATATCCCGGATGTAATGTTGCTCGATATCGAGATGCCACGCATGGACGGCTTCGAAGTAGCTAAAAACATACGCACCAGTTCGCGCCTGAAAGATCTGCCGATCATTATGATCACTTCGCGCACCGGTGAAAAACACCGCGAGCGGGCGTTCAGCCTGGGCGTAAACAAATACATGGGTAAACCCTACCAGGAGGACCTGCTGCTCACCAATATCAACGAGCTGCTGAAAAAATAAGGGGCAGCCATGCTTCGTCTGGGCATTCTGGTCGACAGCGCCCCCAAGCAGCAGGTATTGGCGCAGCTGATTGCCAAATCCGGCCATAAACTGGCCCACCAACTGCTGCTGGGGCATGCCCGGCAGTTGGTGGAGGATGAGAACCTGGATGCCTGGCTGGTCGATGTGGCCGAAGACTATGCCGATGACCTGCTGCTACTGGAAACGTTATTCAGCCGCAGCCGCATACCGGTGATATTGAGCGATAGCAGCGAGTTTGCCGCCGGCTCGGAAGAGCACAGTGCCTGGCTGCGCCGCACCAGTTTGCGTTTGCAGCGTTTGCGCGGGGATATCAACCTGCAGCAAGCGGAACCGGCGAGCGAGTTGTGGGTACTTGCCGCCTCCACCGGTGGACCGGCAGCCGTGAAACGGTTTTTGGCCGCCCTGCCCGCAAATCTGGGGATCGCCTTTGTCTATGTGCAGCACATCGACGCCAACCAGGCAATTACCCTGAACCGGATGATGACCAACGCCGGAAGCTACCCGGCAATGGTGGCGACCCAGGGGCTGGTACTGGAAGCCAATAGCCTGACCCTGATTACCGCGAAAGATTCGGTAGAACTGCTTACCAACGGCACGCTGGTGATCAATTATGGCCAGCCCTGGAAAGGCAGTTATGCGCCCTCGATAGACCAGGTCGCCGCCAATGCCGCACAGATATACCGGGAACGCAGCGGTTTGATTATCTTTACCGGAATGGGCGATGATGGTGCCGCCAGTTGTCGCATCATGAAACAGGTGGGCGGGCAAGTATGGGTACAACGGCCGGATGATTGCACCAGCGATTCCATGCCGGTCTCGGCCCTTGCCACCGGTTGCGTCGGCCTCTCGGGTACCCCGGAGTATCTGGCCAAGGCGCTGGGCAAGCTGGTCAACAAACACCGGCTCACCCGAGCCGCCAAAAGCCCGCTGCGGGTAGCTAAAAACGTAAACTCATAAACGCAATAACAGCGAACAGTCACAGGAAACACCATGAGAGCGCCCCAACGCATAGAGAAAAAAATCGAAGAAGTGGCGAGCCTGCTGATCCCGTTGCAAGGGCGGCAATTGCTGACCCCCAACGTGACAATTGCTGAAATTGTGCCGGTCTCGCAGGTAGTCCCGGTGCAGGACGCTCCCGCCTGGTATCTGGGCAATTGCAGTTGGCGCGAACAAACCATCCCGCTGCTTGCGTTTGAAGTACTAAACGGTGAAGAAAAACCCGGCGTCAGCAGCCGCTCACGTTTTGCGGTAATCAACACCACCGGCGTGCACGAATCCCTGCCTTTTATTGCCATCATCACCCAGGGCTTGCCACGCCTGGCGCGCGTAACCGAAGAAGAAATCACCGAGCGCGAAGACGCTGACAAAAAACCTTTCGAACTGATGCATGTTTCCTGGGCCGGCGAAGAAGCGGTGATTCCCGATGTTGAAGCCATGGAACGTGCTTTCCTCGACTACTTGCATCTCGAATAAACCGCTATGTCTGCCATTTCTGAACTGATTGTCGAGGACCTCGTCCCCAGCACTGGAAAAGCCGTGGTCAAAGGCGCGCTCATCACTACGCATTACACCGGCTGGCTTGAAGACGGTACTGAATTTGATTCCTCCCATCGCAAAGGCAAACCTTTCCAATGTGTGATCGGCACCGGTCGAGTGATTAAAGGCTGGGACCAGGGCCTGATGGGCATGCAAGTCGGCGGTAAACGCAAACTGCACGTTCCCTCACATCTCGCTTATGGTGAACGCCAGATCGGCCCGCTGATAAAACCCAATTCGAATTTAATTTTTGAAATTGAATTGCTGGAAGTGCTGACGCGCGACGATTAATCCGCAAATAAGCAAAGCATGATGAGCAGGCATTTGAAATTAATGCTGTCAGCAAAAAAAGTCCGTAGATTGGGCGGGGCGCGTAGCCTGAGGAACGCCCCCAACATGACCATCTTGCCAAACACAAAAAAAACCAATCTTAAAAACACCCAATATTTAAAATGGAAAATATATATCTTTAAAAAAGACGGCCTTTCAGCCGCCTATTTTTTTGCGTTTTATATTTTATTCTTTCTGCATTTGTTTTTTAAAATGCGCATTTATCCTGCCCATCATATCGGCAAGGCTGGTCACAGCTTGTAGCGGTAATTTCACATCATCCTGAATTTGATCAAACAACACTTCCAATAAACACGCCTGCTCCCACAATTGATAAATCGCATCTTCTTCCGCTATACGCGTTAATTCCTCGCCACATTGCACAAGGCATTCACCGTCGGGAGAATGAATTTCAAGTCGGGATTGTTGGTAAAAAGCGTATTGGAATTGATCGAGTTTAATAATGCAGGGGTTGGTTGAAACAGGTAGAGAGGTCACATTATCCATAATCGAATCTCACAGTTTGGATTTTTATTCCGCCACCATGAGGCAGTAATTCATGGAGGCGAACTGAACGGGGTTACTACCACCGGTCCAAACCACACCGGCCCACCCGAAGGTGGCCCCGTTCAGCCGCCATAACAAGCAGGCACAGCTGTACGGGACACTAAAACTTACGTTCTAGCGCCGGTCTGGATGCGGGGGTAGTAATCCCGTCTGCGGGATTTACCGCAGCGCAGGCAGGTTATTAGATGAAGGTAGGACTGTCAACGCGGTGCAGTAATAGGTTGTAATTCATACTGGCGTTGAATATCGCTATGGTCTTTAATTGTTTTGCTGCCAAGATGAGCTGATTGAAGCTCAGGTGTATTGGATGTTTTTCCTTTCTTTGACATGGAAAAATGGAATGTGGGTTTTTAATTAATATCGATATTTATAAGGGTTGTTGTGTGACTGTAGGTTGCCGGTGAGCTTGCGAACCGCAACAGCTTTTAAGGTCAGCACAGTGCCCAAAGCGGAGATTAAGAGTTTTTAATTAACGCTAGTTGAGGTTATCCAATCGTCCGTGATTTTAATAAAATTCCCGCTATAACGGATTTTTTTGAATACTACCTAGAAGCACTTTTAAATTGTGCTTGTGATTTTTTTAACGAATAGACGTACTTTAAATGTATGATCATTAAAAACTGTTTCGCAACTTCGTTCGTTTACTTGATCAACAAACGGGTTTTATCCAAATTTGGAGGCTGCTACAAAGTATCAATTATGATTTACCTTTGCCTGCGAAATTTCAACGATCCGAAAATCAGTCCATCAAAGGGGTTGAGCGTAGGGTATCAATTAACTAAGAGGGAATTTATAGGTGTCAATCTCACAAATGTTTCAAGATTTTTTGTCAAATTTAAAAGTAGACAATGCAGATACGATCACATTGCGCTATGAAGAAATAACGTCATGCTTGAATAAGAAATTCAGAGATACGAACTCAAAAACAGCCAATAGTCTGCAAGTGGGTTCTTATGGTCGTTGGACTGCTATTAAGGGAATTTCTGACCTGGATATGCTCTACATCATGCCAAAGGGAAAGTGGGACGATTATAAAGATGGCAAACAATCACAACTACTGAATGACACCAAAGAAACAATTAAGGCTAGATACCCTACAACGGAGGTCTTTGTAGATCGTCTTGTAGTGTGTGTCCAATATGCAAGCTTTCACGTCGAGGTCCAACCTGTATTTGAACAAGATGACGGTAGCTTCAAGTATCCAGACACTTACAACGGCAGTAGTTGGAAAATAACAAAGCCCTGTGAAGAAATAGCGGCAATGAAGGATTTCGTTGCAGAGAAAAATAAAAATCTTCGTAGACTTTGCAAAATGGCTAGAGCTTGGAAGAACAAGCACGGAATTGGCATGGGTGGGCTTTTGATTGACACATTAGCCCATAATTTCTTGAGAGACACCACCGATTACGATGACAAAAGTTATCTTTATTACGACTGGATGAGTCGAGATTTCTTTAAGTATTTGTCGGAACTGCCTGAGCAAGACCGTTATGCGGCATTGGGTAGTGGTCAGCATGTCAAAATAAAAGCTAAGTTTCAGAAAAAGGCAAAAAAGGCTTATGAGCTTTGTTTAAAAGCAATTGAAGCAGGAACTGAAGATACGGCTAACTCGAAGTGGAAAAAAGTTTATGGAAGACCTTTCCCAGCTAATTCTGCGGCTGTTGCGAGTGAGTCCATCGCCAAGGCATCGAAAACATGGACGGATACAGAAGAATTTATCGAGTTTAAGTTTCTTGTAGATATTCGCCGAAATATAAAAATTGATTGTGATGTTCTTCAAAATGGTTTTAGGGAAACCTCTTTAAGAGATTTGCTCAACAGAAGAAGGCGGTTAAGCCCTAAAAAAAAGCTAAAGTTTCATGTTGTTAGTCACGATATAGCCGGTGCATTTGATCTTTATTGGAAGGTTTTGAATAGAGGGTCTGAGGCAGAACGCAGAAATGAAATTCGAGGTCAAATACTTTCTGATGCGGGCTACATGAGGCGAGAGGAAAATACAAGATTTGAAGGCGAGCACATTGTCGAGTGTTATGCCGTGCAGAAAGGAATTGTGATTGCAAAAGATAGAATCCATGTCCCTATAGAAGGAGAAGAAGATGAATAAAGATGATCTACTAAAACATATTGCTGAAACAGCATATAACGTGGGCTTTGGAGCAAAAAAACATTTCGCTACCTACGATATCGTGGCTAAAGCACCTGGATGGATTAGCTTGATATCATTGGCTTTCGGAATTTATGCACTTGTTTTCGACGAGCTTAATACGAAATTCATTTCAGCTACTTTTATCATTTTAGGTGTAGCTGGAATGTACATAACATTTTATGATGCTAAAAAAACAGATTACATTACCAGCGGCGTGGCTTTAACAGATCATTTTAACGAATTAAAACGATTATATGGATTGGTAAAATCCTCAACTGGATCTTTAGATCTGCATATTCAAAAGCTGGAAGAAATCGAAAAGCAATACACTCAAATCGGCAGTTCCCATCAAATTGCTTTAAGTAATTGGTATGCGCACTATAAGTTTTTCTGGGAACAGCAAATTGGTTGGATTGATGAACAACTTAAGTTCAGGCTATTAAGAGATAAAATTCCATTATCGTTGTCAGCTTCCTTTTTTACTGCTTTAGTGATTCTTATATATTTTATATTTTCGGGAGCTATTGTTGTAAAAATTTGCAATGTCAATTAAAGATTTTAGTCTCCAGTAAGGAAAATATAATGATTAAGAAATTCCAAGTGTTTGTCAGCTCAACTTATGAAGACTTAAAGTCAGAAAGAGATCAGGTTATCAAGGCTATTCTTGAAATGGGCCATATTCCAGTCGGAATGGAAATGTTTAGTGCTGCTGACGATGAACAGTGGAAGATAATACAACGTCAAATTGACGAATCTGACTATTATGTTGTTGTTGCTGCGCATAAATATGGTTCGGTTACCGATGAGGGGATCAGTTATACCGAAAAAGAGTATGACTATGCCGTTAGTAAAGGTGTTCCGGTACTTGGTTTTGTTATTGAAGGGAAGGCATCTTGGCCATCAGATTTGATGGAAGATTCAGCAGATAGAAGAGCCGCACTGGAATCGTTTAAAGGAAAAATTAAGGGGCGATTAGTAAATTTTTGGAATAGTAGAGACGATTTACATGCAAAGGTATCAATTTCTTTGATGAAGTCAATTTCTACGAACCCACGTGTTGGCTGGGTAAGATCAAATGAAGTTGTTGGCCCAGAATTGATAAAGGAGCTTACTCGTTTAAGCACCGAAAATGCGATATTGAGGAGCGAACTAGAGGAGCTAAGGGCTGAAAAGCTAAGAGCCGACAAAGAGAATGACGTTAAAGGCGAACTCTTCGATACACTTAGAAAAAACAAAGTAGATGTTTACGTGGCAACGGAAGGTGAGCGCGAATGGGGTGACCCTATTGAAGGCACGCTGCTAGGTATATTCCAAGCTATAGCTCCTAACCTCCTAGTCGAAAATACCTTTGAAAAGATTGGTAGCGATATTGCATTAAGATATAAAGGAACAGGCTACAGAAGAATTTTTCCAGTCCCGACGAATATGGTTAGTCATTGGCTAGCTGATCTATCAGCTTTAGATCTTGTGGAACCATCAAGTAAAAAACACGCTGTTAGCGATAATAAAGAATACTGGTGTCTTTCCAATGAAGGAAGATCGTTCCTTAAGAAACTAAGAAAAATTCAGTTGCAGAATGGATTGTCTGAGAAAGAGAAACCTGAAGATGGCAAAGAAAGTTAACAAGCACGTATGAACGAAAATCTAACTGAATTTTCGAATGAGGTAAAAGCTCAATTCTTTGAGAGTTTTCCTTCATTATTAAAACTAGAACATAAAATCATAAAAAATAAAGAGCGTGCTTTTTGTATTGAAATTAAAGCTCCATCACCGAAAGCTGAACACCCGCTTTGTGTTGATACATATGGGGAGGAAGTTACGGTTTCATTTGACGCTTATCATGCGCACTTCAATGAGTTTTTTGGTGAATCCGAGTGCGGAACTGCCTTTGAATTTATAAATCAAATTATTAGCGGTGAGTTTGCGGTTGTTAGTTACTGGCGGGGAAATCAATGGTGCGGATCATCCTTATTAAAAAAGGAAGATTTTCCTATAAATAATGAAAATCATCCTTACGCAAACAGAATACAAATTCGCTCTTGGGCGGGAAACCTAGACTTAGAAATTGAGTGCATACCACGAAACTAATGACCTAAGAAGTGACTGTGATAAAAATACTTGCCCAGCGTCTGTTTTTGACTAAAGCAGCACTGAAAATCAAATCCCAAATAAAAAGATAATTAAGCACATAGATTGGGCAGTCATGCCCAACATAAAAGCGTAAACACATAGAAATATCGCTATATCGATTAATTATCTATTGATTTGGATGTCATGGGATGTTGGGCATTGCTGCCCAACCTACAAAGCTCCAATGTCCGCAATTGACCGAAAGCAGCCACTCAGCAATTTTTTCCATTGCTTTTTGTTAAATATTTCAATAAATCAAAGAGTGGTCGAAACAATTGAGGTTTAAAAAACTCAGCTCCATCGCCCTTACAAATAAATTTAACTCTGCCCCTGACATAATCTAAGAAAACCATTCAAGGAATAAGCTGCATGCACCTCCGTAAATCTGCGCAATTTCACCACGTATTATTTTTATTACTTCTGTTTCCCTTATGTTTACTTGCGCAAGCAAATCAGAATCCCGCTTTTGAATTGCCTCGGACGGAGATAATCGAAATTCAGGACACCGGTACGAAGCGATCCTACGAGCTTCACGTGCAATTACCGTTGAACTATTCCAGCGGTAAAAAATATCCAGTCGTTTACATGACGGATTCGCCTTACACATTTCCAATTACTACTGGGGCTGCACGTGTTCCTGTGAACCAAAAACGTATGGATGACGTTATGTTTGTGGGCATCTCCTGGGAGAAAGGCAAGGAGCCGGCGCTCAGCAGGCAACGTGACTACACACCAACGACACACTCGCCTGGATATAAAGATCCATCGGGTGAGGCGTCCAAACATCTTGAATTTATTCGCACTGACGTTATTCCTTATATTGAAAAGCGCTACAACACAGATGCGGCTAACCGTACCTATGTGGGTAACTCCTTTGGCGGGCTTTTTGGGCTATACATTTTTTTACGCGCGCCAACCACTTTTAAAAATTACATCATCGGCAGCCCGTCTATCTGGTGGGATAACAAATATATTCTCGATTTGGAATCCAAAACCAAGTTCAATAAGGACCTTGAAGCCAATGTATTTATTGCTGTTGGCGCGGAGGAAACAATAACGCGAGACAGCCCCAAACATGACATGGTAGGTGATGCCACTGCATTTCATGCTCGGTTAAAAGCCCGGAATCTAAATAAATTGAATTTGGAGTTGCGGGTTATAGAACACGCGACCCATGCAATCGCATTCCCGACAACTGCTGCGCAAGGTTTATGGTGGCTCTTCAAAACGGATAGTAAGGTTCGTCAGTAGGCTTTTTTTCAAGATGTAAAAATCTTTTCACAAGGTACAAGGTTGGGCAGTCATGCCCAACATTAAAGCGTATACACATAGATATATTGCTGTATCGATTAACTATCTATTGATTTTCATGTTATGGGATGTTGGGCATTGCTGCCTGCGCGGCCCGACCCAACCTACTTGCTACAGGTTCTGCTTCGACAATTTAGTTGTGATGAGTAATTGTTCTTAGTTAAATAAATTTATTCTATTTCTTTGAACCAAGCCGCCCATCTTCAATTCTGGTCTTGATACCCGCCGCACCCCAGGCAGTTGCTATTTTCGCTTGTTCTTCTGCACTCATCACGTCAAAGTTTCCAACCAGTGATTTATCAAACGTTAATTCATCATGATGGATTTGTTTGCCGGATTCGGTAACGGTGCGTGTCACGCTGTTAGTCGATGGGTTGTAGTTTACACTTACGTGTAGCCCTTCATATTCAAATTGAAGATTATTCTCTGACATATCAATTCCCTCACGATTAAAAATTTTTCGCGTAATACATTAACTTGATCACTCTATCGCGCACAACACTAGCTTTGTATTGACCACGTGAAATAGCGGATGAAGTGCCGAAATCTTTGTTGGTCCAAGTGTTATCGATAAATGCGAATTCAAGATCGCGGTACTTTAGCCAGCTGACTTGCGCGGCTTTGAGTTGTTTTTGTTTATCTTCCGGGAATTTGGTGCGGAGGATTTTGTAAACAGTATTAAGTTCTTTGTCTAAAAATTTTAAATAATTTGAGTAGAGGGCTGCATAGTCACTCGTGGTATTGGTCGGTTTTTCGATTGCGGCAATTAATGGTTTTTCCCGGGCTTCGAATTCTGCGATCAAATCCGGTGCGTCGGGGTTATCAATTGCAAGTGCCAGGTTACTACATAGCACCAATGTGAGTGCCGCAATTCCTAACCATGAGTGGCGAAGTTTCTGCATGTCATTTCTCCATATCAATCTGAACTTATTGGTCACATTAACGCACACGCTTGAGGCTTTGCACCGTAAGGTCGAGCGCCTTATGCATATCCAACCGCGCTGAACGGCCAACATCCGGGTGGTTTAGGTCGTTGTTTCGTTCGGACGGTAAAATCGGCGATGTAAGATCATCCGCATCGGTTGGTTCAAAATCAGATTCTTCGCCAATCGTCATCGCACTACGACGCAATAAAATGCGCAATTGTTCAGGTTGCAATTGCGGATTTATCGAGAGCATTGCAGCAACCAAACCGGCGACCAGCGGTGTTGCGTAGGATGTGCCGCAATGTTTTTCGCCCTCTGCATTCAATCGCAAACTTGAGCTATGCACGCACGCAGCAGCGGTAATGTCCACGCGCATATCGATATTGGATGCACCGCGTTTTACGACATAATCGGAATCATTCACTTGCGCATCTTTTTTATTGCTGCGCTCATGCCCACCCACTACCAATAATTGTTCCGTTACAAATGACGATGGCAAACGATACTCATCAAGCCCGGAAAATGATGCACCATTACCAGCCGAATTAACCACAATGACATCGGGGTGTTTCAAACGTAACCACAGGAAAAACTCTTCCAGCAATTCTTCATAACCGCTCATCGCCAAACCGGATCGCACCAGCGAATCCACATCCTTACCATCAATATTTTTTGCACCGACACGATGAATTCCCCAACTCCAATTTAAAACCCGCACACCGTCTTCCACCATATTCACAGAAGCAGCGATGTTCGCCGTAATACCTGCATCGGAATTACGATCCACAATGACATCAAAACCGGGGCCGACTTTATCCAACCCGCGCAAGAAACCGGAATTACCGCCGTTATTCCAGGCCGCCGCAAAAATACCGGAGACAGTAGAACCGTGGGATTCCGGTTTTTGTGCATCGCGCGCGTAGAGGCAAATGCGTTTGCTATCGCGGCGGCAATCACCGCGATAATCGGCAAAGTCAGGCGAATCAAAATCGACATCGCGCTCGATAACACCAATTTTTATCGGCTGGGTTGCAATGGGTTGCGCTTTGGCGGGAATGCGGCGTAAATAAAAATCCACTGCATCGAGAAAACGATTAGATGCCCACTCACCTTTATTAATGGAATTTTCACGGTGTAAATTTGCAGGGGCGCGCTCATTTTCGATTTCTTTTTCTGCACCCGACTCTTCAATGATGACCGCATCTACGCCAATCTCGCTGCCGAGACGCAATACAATTGCATCGCGCTCAGTAAGGTTGCGCGCCGGTAAACGGAGTTGATAGGTATTCAGTGGAGGGATAACGCCGACAATAGTTGCGCTATATTTTTTAGCCAGACGACGCGCTTCTTTCAAGCCGTCATAATTTTCTTCGACAATCACGCTGACCAGATCAACATAGGTCGTCAATCCATCCATATTTTTTGCAACTTCTTTTTTATTCGCTGCAATAACATGGCTGCCCTTCATGCTCAACCAGACTGCATTACTTTGTTGCCCTGCTTGTTCTAACCACAATGGACCACTCTGGTATTTATCATTGGCTAATGTAATGCGCAAAGAATTTCCATCACGCTTTATATCGCTGGCTGCCAAACTATTTTCACCAAGCCGAATCTTCAATTGTTGATCAAGCAACTTACCGCTGGTACTGACACAAAACTCTTGTTGTGTTTGTGCAAAAAGTTCGCCGCAACGCTCTATATGTTTTATGCGCAGCGAATCATCGGCATAGCTATGCCCTGCCAAAGTGATCATTGAAAAAATGATGGTAATCAGCCCAATCCAATAGCGCGGTACGAACACAAACTTCATCCTCAACCTGACCCAAACCCTACAGTTACGACTAAAAAGAACGGGATCTGGTTCCTAAGTGAAGGATCCCTCCTCTAGCTCTAATAGATAGAGTCCCATAGCCGATCAACTCTTGTACAATCGACAGCAAAATGATATACATTTATATGAACGTATATCCAAACGGTAGCTCGCTATGCAAATCGCCAAATGGGGAAACAGCCTTGCTATTCGCATCCCTGCGAGTATCGCGAAGTCGCTTGAATTAAAAGAGGGTGACCAGGTAGAAATTGTCTCCTCTGCACATGGTTTTGAAGTCATCAAAGAGGAGAGCAAAGCAAAGGCACTGGAAACAATCGCCCGCTTTCGGGGACGTTTACCTAAAAACTTCAAATTTGACAGGGATGAATTGAATGAGAGATAGGATTTTCCTCGACACCAACATATTGGTGTATGCCCTTCTGGATGAAGGCACCAAACAACAAACCGCTCTCCAACTCCTGCAATCCGGCTGCGTAATCAGCATTCAGGTACTCAACGAATTCACACAGGTCGCCCGCAAAAAGGCCAGTCTGGAATGGCAGGAAATTGCCGACTTAAGCACCGCTATCCAGACGCTTACCGAAATCATAACGCTGGACAAAAATATTCATAATGTGGGATTAACGATTGCAAATAAATACGGCTACAGCTTTTACGACTCATTGATAGTTGCAGCCGCCTTGGAAGCTGGATGTAATTTATTATTTTCGGAAGATATGCAACATGGACAACAGATTGAAACGTTAATAATTAGAAATCCTTTTTAACATATTGCCGCTATTACACGCTCTCAGGTGCGGTAGATTGTTTCAATCAAGTGAAAACCAAATTGTGTTTTGATCGGGCCATGAACTACATTGGTAGGCAGTTTAAAGACCACATTATCGAATGCTTTCACCATTTGGCCCGGGCTAAACTCTCCCAGGTTGCCGCCTTTTTTAGCAGAGCTACAGCTCGAGTACTTTTTTGCCATAGCACCAAAGTCGGCACCCTTAGCGATAAGCTGTTTGATCTTCTCCGCTTCCTCTTTCGTTTTTACCAAAATATGTCGCGCCGCTGCCGATTGTCTTTTTGAATTCATAGTCTGGACTCTTGTTTTCTCATTAAGGGCAGATTAAACGCCCAGGCTTCTGAACATCTCATGCATAACGCGCTAAAAATCCCCCCACAAATACTGCACCAGACTAATCGCCGCAACCGGTGCAGTTTCGGTGCGCAACACGCGTGGGCCAAGCGTTAATGCGCTGAAGCTTTTTGTTTGTGCCTGTGCGATTTCACTTTCACTTAATCCACCTTCGGGGCCAATTAGTAAGCTCACGCTTTGTGGTTTCTGTTCGGCGGGGAGGGTTTTGCTGTCGCGGTGATGTAACACAAAACGCAAATCGGAATTTACAGTGTTTAACCAATCTGCAATTTGAATTGGAGTAGACAATTCCGGTAGTAAGTTACGCTGGCATTGTTCGCAGGCGCTGATGATAATTTGCTGCCAGCGATCAATCAGTTTTTCCTGGCGCTCACCACCCACTTTTACCTCCGTGCGCTCGGTAATTAGCGGTGTAATTTTGGTAACGCCAAGTTCAGTGGCTTTTTGTAATACCCATTCAAAGCGTTCGCCGCGCGAAATACCGATGGCTAATTCCAGTTGCAACGGTGATTCGCGATTATCGGCAAGGTGTTCAGCAATGGCGACAGTCACAGACTTTTTACTGACCTCCTGAATGACCGCTGCGAACTCACCACCAGCGCCATTGAATAAAATTAATTCGCGCCCGGCTTGCATGCGCAACACTTTGCTTAAATGGTGCGAGGCTGCTTCTTCCAATTGCAATAACTCGCCGGTAATTAATGCTTGTTCAGTAAAAATTCGTGGAATGCGCATGGTATTAATGTTCGGTATGAAGTTGGGCGTCGGAGTTGTCGTTGATGAGCGCTGTGCTGATAAATAAATGTGCAGCGCCGGTGTGCTCAGTTAATGCATCTGCTGCTAGCAGAATCGCGCCGGTGGTCCAGGTGGTTTTTTCACGCGGCCAAATAACTTGATCACGAAAATTAAACCCGGTCCAATAACCACCATCATCATCCATAAACTGGTGCAGCCAGCTAAAAAGATTTACCGCTTTGGCATGCTCACCCGCAGCGAGTAATGCGAGTGTTAATTCGCAGGATTCGGCTACGGTGACCCAGGGCTCATCAGAGACACAACGACAACCCACATTATTTTCTACAAACGTGTGCCATTTGCTTTCTATACGTTGTTGCGCTGCTTTACCTTCTACTACACCGGTAAGGATTGGATAAAACCAATCCATGGAAAAACGGGTTTTTGGTTCCCAGGTACGATCAAAATATTCCGGATGATGACGTAATGTGTTGCCTAATTTTTGATGGGCACTACGCCAGTGATTTACATTAAAACCGATCTGCTCGGCACACAAAATGGCACACTCGAGACTTTTATAAATCGAGCTGGATGCCGTCACCAGCGCGTCTTTTTTCGCACTACCGTCTTCTGCTACCGCCCAATAAATTTCACCAGTAGGCGCTTGGTAACTCAACACAAAATCAATTGCTTTTTGCACTGCCGGGAAAAAACGCAATAAAAATTTAATATCCCCGGTAACTAAAAAATAATGCCAGATACCGGTAGCGATATAGGCGATAAAATTAGTTTCGCGATGATCTTTATCCACCGGTTGATCATCCAGATAATTGGCCCACCAGCTACCATCGGCTAATTGTTCATGCATCAACCATTCGTAGGCGCGCTGTGCTGCATCATATTCACCACCAATAGTTAAACCCATCGCTGCTTCAATATGGTCCCAGGGATCAGCTTTGCCACCGGTAAACCAGGGAATGCAACCGTTGGGTAATTGCGTGTGCAAAATATAATTGATAGTGGGGCGCAATAAAGTTTCGGGAAAAAAACCTTTGGTGAGTAATAGATTTTTCATTTTTTTAACCCCCTCCCTGCCTCCCCCTTAAAAAGAGGGGAGGAGTTAACGGTGCCAAATTCTGTTCCCTCCCCTGCCAAGGGGAGGGTTAGGGTGGGGTCAATTTTTCTAAAATACATCACAACACTTTTCCCCATAATCGGGTTGAGGATTTTTTCCAGGGTTCGGGTGAGCCAGGGTTTTCGCATCAAGTCCCAGACTAATAAACGGTGATAGGCTTTTATCAATAGGTTGGTGTCTTGGGTTTTCCACCACAAACATTTTAGCCACCAAAAAGGAGAATGGAGCGCGTGTGCCCAATGACGACGGTAAAAAATAAAACCGGATTGTTCAATCTCCGTGCGCAATTGTTGCCCGTTAAAAATACGGATATGCCCACCGTCTACCTGATGATATTCCGCACTGAGCCACCAGCAAATTTTTTCCGGCCAGGCACGCGGTACGGTAACGGCCAATAAACCGTCTGGTTTTAAGACGCGTTTGATTTCACCCAGCACAGCTTGATAGTCGGGAATATGTTCCAGCACTTCGCTGCAAATAATTTTATCGATGCTGGCATCAGCAAACGGCAAATGCGTGGCATCTGCTTGCTGCAAATAAAATGCCTTTTCCGGGTCTGGCTGGGCGAAAGGAATAAAGCGTGAACGCGCAGTCAGCAAATCATTAAAATTCAGATCCACCGCAATTGCATTTACGTTAGCCTGTAAATAGACATTGATGGCGTGGCGACCTTCACCGCAACCAAGGTCCAGTACATGGTCACCCGCGGTGAGCGGAAAATCATTGAAATTGATGGTCAGCATTTTTATTTGCCACCATTATTGTTAAGCAACTCGAAATAAAACGCCTGCATTTTTTTGCCGACACAATCCCAGCTTAACTGCTGCAAAATATGTTCACGGCCGCGTGCGCCCAGTTGTGCGCGCAATCCTGCATCGCCAATTAATTCACGCACTGCATCAACCAGCGCTTCTACATTCCCGGCAGCCACTAAACGCGCGCCATCACCAACGACTTCCGGCAAGGCACCACCATCGCTACAAATTAACGGCACACCGCAGGCCATGGCTTCGGCAGCGGGCAAACCAAATCCTTCGTAGAGTGACGGCACTACCGCCATTTCCGCGCGCGCGTATTCTTCCACTAATTCCTGATTGCTGATGCCGGATTTAAATTGCACGGCGTTAATTAATTGCAACGCTTCCAACTCTTTTTGGGTATCGCCATCTTCTTTTAATTTTCCGATGACAGTGAGTTGCAATTGCGGAAACTCGACCCGCAGCTGCGCAATGGCGCGCAATAAAATACCCAGGCCTTTTAATGGCTGATCCGAGGATGCTGTGGTAATTAACGAAAATTCGCGCCGCGAAATTTCCGGCACGGGTTTGAAAATATTGGTATCCACCCCATTGGGGATAATATGGATTTTGTCAGCAGGGCGCGCGAACGCCTGTTCAATATCGCGTTGCGATTGCGTTGAAACAGTAACGACATGCCGCAAATGTTGTACAACCTTTTTCTGCATCGACAAAAAACTGTACCAGCGATTGATCAACCAGCGCTGGCCTTTTTCCGTGGCAGCTGCGAGCGCCAGATCGCGGTCGCGGGTGATGGGATGGTGCACCGTGGCAACAATATTCACACCGCGTTTTTGCAACTGCAGCAAGCCGTAGCCAAGGCTTTGGTTATCGTGAACGATATCGTAGTGCGGTGCATGGGTTTTGAAATACCTGACGAGGCGGCGACCAAAACAATAAGGCTCACCGAACGCCCCGCTCAGTTTGCTCCACCATTCGTAAAAATCCGCAAACGACAATAAATGTTGTGGCCGCAGCGCGCGCGTGGGATTCGGATGGGCGTATAAATCCAGGCTGGGGATTTTAATCAGGGTCACGCGCGCATCCAGTTCCGGATAAGGCGGGCCGGAAATGACATCCACGCTATGGCCGAGATCGACCAGCGCCTTACTCAAATAATGGAGGTAAATCCCCTGCCCGCCTACGTGCGGATGGCTGCGATAACCCAGCAGTGCAATACGCAAACTGCCGGACACCGATGATGACGGCGCCGTATTGGTAACAGTAACCTGTGGTTTCGAATTTACGTGGGCGTTATACGCCAGGGGTTGATATGACATGGAGCGCCGCTACCTGATCAGTTGCCGGCATTATAGGTGCTTACAGGCACCGACAACAAACCTCACCCCATCGGTTATTACGCGCAACAGTGTTTTTTATTGATCATCACCTGATCCGCTAAAAGCAGCGGCCTGTATTTTCAGCAACAACCCTGGCCGCGCCGGTAACGCCGTTGCACTATTGCAATTTCAACTGGCGCGTTGGTTTTATCAACAGGGGAAAAAAATCCGCTCCCTGAGTTGGGATTAATTTTTCTTTTCCAACAATTTCCTGGCTATTTTCCCGCCCCGCACTGAAGCAAAAACAACAGTCGACAAGTGGCACAATTTTCGCTGTACCTGCTTACGCAGTGATTAAAGTATTGCACAGAATAATTTATTGTTTTTTGACTGGTGTTGGAGCCTGCCATGGAAAAATTTTCAGGAATTTCACGTCGCGCGTTATTACGCGGTTCAGTCGCAGCCGCTGTTGCGGCGAATGGTTTAGCGCTCTCCCGGCCTTTATTGGCGCAAACAGGTTTTGCATTGCCAAAACTTTCGGGAATCGATGCAAGCAAAAATGCGCGCGATGAACATTACTGGAACCAGATCGCCAACCTGTTCAAGTTATCACCGGATTTTATTAATCTGGAAAATGGTTTTTACGGTGTACTTTCCAAACCGGTCCTCGCTGACTACCAGCAACACATTGCGCGGCTTAACGAAACCAGTTCGTATTTTTTACGGCAGCAGTATGCCCAGGAAGCCGCGAAAATTCGCGCGCAAATTGCCGAGGTTGCGGGCGTTGATGTGAGCGAAATTGCGTTAACGCGTAACGCCACCGAAGCATTGCAAAATTTAATTGTGAATTACAACAAACTCAAACCCGGCGATACCGTGTTGTATGCCGACCTCGATTACGACAGCGCCCAGGACAATATCGAATATTTGCGTACCACTCGCGGCATTAACACCGTAAAAATTACCATTCCGGAACCGGCCACTTACGAATCAATTATCGAAACCTATGAGCGCGCGTTTGCGGAACATCCGCGTATTAAACTGGTGTTGTTAACGCATATCGGCCATCGCACCGGCCTTGCGATTCCAGTCACCGACATCGCGGAACTCGCCAGGCAAAAAGATATTGATGTATTGGTGGATGCAGCCCATTCATGGGGCCATCTGGATTTTAAAGTGCCTGAATTAAAAGCCGACTTCGGTGCATTTAATTTGCATAAATGGATTGGCGCACCCCTGGGTGTCGGTTTTATTTATATTCGCAAGGAAAAACTGGCAGCAATAAATCCGCATTTAATCAGCAGCGAAAAAGCGGCTGTGGATATCAGCTCACGCGTGCACACCGGTACTACGGCAACGGCGAATGTGCTGGCTGTGCCCGCAGCGCTGGATTTCCATCGCCAACTCGGTGCGGCCAATAAAGAAGCGCGCTTGCGTTATCTGCGCGATTACTGGGTGACGCGCGTGCGCAAGGAAATCCCCAACATCCAGATCCTCACGCCTGATGATCCACGCCTGTACGGCGCAATTACGTCGCTGCGCATCAAAGGCAAAACCGGTAAGGCTGACAACCAATTGCTAGCGCAGCAACTGCGCGAACAACACAATATTTTTACCGTGGCGCGCGGTGGTGCTGCCTCCGGCGATAGCGTGCGCATTACGCCGGCGATTTTTACGCGCACCAGCGACCTGGACAAATTGGTCGCCGCGTTGAAAACGGTGGCGCGAAGCTGATGGCTTGATTGCGGCGACTGACCCGACAAATCCCCTGACCACATTGGCGTAAGCCATTTATCGCAAGGAGTTACTTGTGAACGCTCTTTTTTTGCCTGAAAAAAATCGCTTGTCACTGCTCATCAGTGTGTTGCTGTTAAGCAATATGTCGCTGGCAAGCGCGCAGGAATTATTGGCACCGGCCGATGCGCGCGGCGGTGCGGACGTGGAAACACTGATCGTTACCGGCACCCGCGAACGCGGTACCAGCGCGCGTGAAAGCAGCTCACCGGTTGAAGTGATTTCTTCTGCAACATTGAAAGCCACCGGCCAGGTGAATTTGATTGATGGACTGAGCAAGCTGGAGCCTTCGTTTTATGTACCGGCACGCAGCGGCGATGTGGGCAACCTGACTCGCCAGGCGCAAATCCGCCAATTGGGGCCCAACCAGACATTGGTATTGATCAATGGCAAACGTCGCCACCAAACCGCAATCGTCAATGCTTCCGCGACGTTTGCCGGTGCCACCGGCGTAGACCTCGCACAAATTCCAGTCTCGGCGATTGAACGCATCGAAGTGTTGAAAGACGGCGCGGCCGCGCAATATGGTACGGATGCCATCGCGGGTGTAATTAACGTGATCCTGAAATCTGAACAAGACGGCGGCGTGTTGAATATTGATTACGGCACTTATGGCTCGAGCGATATCAACCCGCAGCGCGAAGACAAGGGCGAAAATCGCCATGTCGCCGTGAACAATGGTTTCAGTGTGGGTGATGAGGGTTACCTCAACCTGAGCCTGGAGTGGACCGATAAGGACCACACTAATAATTCCGGCCAGCACCCCACCATCCAGGCTGCAAATATTCCCAGCCCCGGGTGGGTAAACCGCATCGCCGGCGAGCCGGCGTATGAATTGTTTACCCTCGGTTTTAATGCGGGCACCAAAATAGGTGATGATCTCGAACTCTACGTATTCGGCACCGCTGGCCAGCGCGACGCGGTAGCGCAGCAGAATTTCCGCCGCTATAACTCGGCGCCGGCAATTTACCCCAAGGGCTATGTGCCCTCGATAGGTATCGATGAAACCGACTATGCACTTACCACCGGTATTGAAGGTAGCTTTCGCGGCGATGGCCATTGGGATCTGAGCACCACCTATGGTGCGGATGAAGCCGATGTGCTGGTGAAGAATTCCGCTAACCTGAATCTGCTTGCCGACACTGGCAGCACGCCCAAGGATTTTTACAACGGCACGTTTAACAATAGCCAATGGACCACCAACCTGGATTTAAGCAAACCGGTCGCACTGGATTTTTTGCCCGCGCCGCTCAATGTGGCCGGCGGAACCGAATATCGCCATGAAACCTACCAGCTGGAAGCGGGCGATGCAGCCTCGCGTTACAAAGCCGGCTCGCAAGCGTTTCCCGGTTACCAGTTCACCGATGCGCGCGATGTGGAGCGCGATATTGTGGCGCTCTATACCGAGCTGGGCACCCGCTTTACGCCCGAGTGGCAAGTGTCCCTGGCGACGCGCGCGGAGCACTACAGCGATGCGGGCGATACTGCCATCGGTAAACTGGCGACCCGTTACGATTTCAATCCGCGCTTCGCGTTGCGCGCCACTGCCAGCACCGGTTTCCGTGCACCGACACTCGCAGAGCAAAATTTTTCCGCGACTAACGTGACGCCCACCGTTTCCAACATCCAGCTAGCCGTCAATTCGCCCGCTGCAAAATTACTCGGCGCGCCGCGTTTGAAACCGGAGGAATCCGAAAATAGTAGCCTCGGTCTGGTGTTTGAACCCTTGGCGCAAGTGTTCGCGTCGATTGATATATTTCAAATTGATATCGACGAGCGGATTATCAATACCGGCAATCTCAATGGCCCGGCGGTGCGCGATGCAATCGCCAGCAATGGCATCTTTTTCCAAGGCAGCTCCGCCAACCTCGCATTTTTTACCAACGGGGTGGATACCCAGACCAAAGGCGTGGACCTTGTACTGGACTGGAGTACTGATCTGGAAGCCTACGGGCAAATTCGCTGGAACCTGACCGGCACACGTATTAAAACCGAGGTCACGCATATCAAAAATGCATCGCCACAATTGGGCGGTGGTTTATTAATTACGCCGGTGATTATTTCGGGATTGGAAGAAAGCACGCCGGAGCATAAAGTTTCGCTCAGCGCGAATTATTATCTCGGCAATATTAATTTTTTACTGCGCCTGACACGCTACGGCGAAAGTTCACAATTATCATCCGATGCCGGAACGGGACTCGCACCGTTTACGCTTAATACCATTTCACCCGCAACGTTGACAGATATTGCATTGGGTTACGATTTTAACGATGCGTTTTCACTCACACTCGGCGCAAACAACCTGTTCGATAAACACCCGGAAGAAACTGCACCTATCACACGCGGTGCAACCAATGCATCGGTTTACCCAACCTTTGCGCCCTACCCGGTGGACGGAACTTACTACTATTTGCGCAGCAGTTTCCGTTTTTAACTCGCCGGTTGATCGCGTCCCTTAACGTTTCACTCTCCACAAGTTGCCAGGCAGTAATGCCTGGCTTTTTTTTTGGGGCGGAGCCAATCCGGCGGTAATTAATGCTCGCGGTGCGCGTCCGCTTTTTTATCCACTACGGCCAATGCCACACCGCCGATAAACAATAAAATCAAAACCGCTACCAACGCACCAGTGCCAACAATACCTGAAACTAACATAGTGATTTCCCCACCTGGAAGCGCACTGGTTATCAGTGCCGTCAGGGTTAGCTTGCCCGTTTGCCGGCAGGTACTTTTTGATATCGATCAAGAAATTTTTTGCAGGGTTTGATCTAGCGCAAACGCAGAAACGAATGCGTAACCATTCACTACAGCGCGCGATAAAACTCGCGAATGATCGCGCACCAATAATTATTCAATCAAATTCATTAGCGGCGTTTTTAGCGCGGCGTCCGGTGTCATCGGCGCGGCTGAAGAGGTAGCGGAACTCGATGGACTGGCCAGGTTTTCTGTTGTTGTACCAGCGACGACGGTAAACCGCAAAATACCAATTAATTGATTCGCCTCGGTCACGACATGGATTTGCCAGCGCCCAAGAGAATTTTCCGGGAAATTGACTTTATGGCTCCAGGCGCGGTAACCGGCTTCGCGCCCGCCGTTGATCTCCAGCGCCACCTTATCAACCACCTTACCATCCAGAAACCAGACGTGATAAATACGCTCGTTTAAACCGCGCGGTGCATGGATCGAGGTATAGGCATACAAACCTTTTTGTAATTCAGCCTGGCTCAATGTTTTGAGATTATTTTCCGGCGCACGGTTAACGTCATCAATCGACTGGGTGATGGCCACTTCGGTTAACCACAAGGTTGCTGGCGGAACCCACGGCCGCGCCCACAACCCTGCCAGCCCGAAAACGCCGGTAAGGATGATTACCAGTACACCGCGTTTCCACCATCGCCACGTTGATTCGCTCACGACACCGGCAAGTGTTACCAGCAATGCAATTGCCAGCGACCACAAATAACTTTTGGCCGTAGGTAAATGGAAAATAATTGGCAATGCGGTGAGCAGCACTGCAAACAACGTGAGGCCATGGAACGTAAAATACCAGGTGCGCCGCGGTACTAACCCGCGAAAATAAATCGGGTCGATAATTGATACCACGGTCGCGGCCATTAACACGCCGGTATAAATTGCCTGGCCACTATTCCACGCGGTGGTGATAAAAAAGAAGGGAATGACAAAGAATAAACTTTCCTGGTGAACCAGTTGCGCCGCATAGGCAAACAAGGGTTGTGGCAATTGGAATCCAAACCAGCGCCGCACCAGGCGATGCATACTTTTTTCCATTAACAACCAACACCAACTCGCGAGAATCAGTACGGCAATTATTTGTGCAAATTCCTGTTTGCGTTCCACGAGAAAAAAACTGGCAAGACCGGAACCAAATCCGAACAAGGGTACCGCCCATGGAAAGCGATCCGACAGGGCGATAACTTTAGGGGCCAGATCACTGAGAAACTTGAACATCCTTCATCCTGGGTGCCATTAACATGCATCAATCATTTTATTGAAATCATTTTTTATCAATCATTCAGTTAAAAATCATTGCTGACTAATGACATTCAGAATGCCAGCGGCGTTCACCGGATCTGGTTAAAAATCCATTTCATTGCGTAAACTGTGCGTCAGGAAATAAATCGTGTCGCCTCACGTTTATGATCAACCAGGGTGAGCGCTAAACCCGTAACCAATAAAATAGTCATGGCACCGATAAGCAATGTACTGGCAATTACACCGGAAACTAACATGATGATGTCTCCTTTTTTGTGGACATAGAACTATGACCACTGGCACTAACGCCTGTTTGACGCGTGAGCCAACGCTTTTATCACCTATCGGATAAACAAAGGAGGTTGAAATAATGTTGTGCTATTTCATTGGCGAAAAAAAACCGGGCACCGTGTGGCCCGGTTTTTTTATGCAGCAGCAGCACTCAATGCTCACGCGCAGCCGCGAGGCGGTTTTCAATGAGTGCGAGCACAGCGCCAATCACAATGATAAGTGCAAAGGTACCCATTAACAGGCCAGGCCCAACGATAGCGGATGTCGACATAATTATTGCTCCAGTTGTATGTAAGGGCGATGCTCGCCGCTGATTAAAAAAATGAAAGATTACAAACCATCAGCCGTAAACGTCTTCATCACATAATCCACCCGTTGTTCCGGTGTGCGATGCATACGTTCTTTCAGCGCTTCGATATGGCGCAAGCGCGGCAACAGACCGCGACCGTTGGCGACCTGGATCGCCAGACCGGGCCGGGCGTTGAGTTCGAGCAATTGCGCGCCGCGTACTTTATCCAAT
Organism: Gammaproteobacteria bacterium; assembly: GCA_021151835.1. GTDB lineage: Bacteria > Pseudomonadota > Gammaproteobacteria > Pseudomonadales > Cellvibrionaceae > Cellvibrio. The sequence continues at coordinate 76,089 of JAGKWO010000014.1, read as the reverse complement.
ACCAGATCGGTACCGATATAACCCAGGCCCGTCATTTCATAGCAGCGCGCAGCAAGCAGCAACCAATTACGCCAGTTGGCGATCTCGATTTCGTTGAGCGCGCGCCTGGTATCCGGGTGGTGGGTGACCGGTTTGGAATGTTGCACGGCGTTGAGTGCACGGCCGGTGGCGATATCCAGCCCCACCCCCACTGCGCCCTGGTGCAGGTTGGCTTTGCCGTCGGACTTGTGGGTGGCGAGGCGCAACATCGCCATCACCGGATAACCTTTGAAAATAATGATGCGGATATCCGGCACGCCTTCGTAGGAATAATCCTTGAAGTAATCGTCGAACTGGATCAGGTCCTCCACGATCACCACATCGGGTTTACCGCCCAGGGAATAGAGGCCCGCGAGGGCGTTACTCATGTGGCGGCGAATATCTTCAATGCTGATTTCCACACCCGAGGATTTGATGAACTTGTCCCCGCGGCGACCGATGATTACCAGGATGCCCTTGCCGCCCGAGCCTTTGGCCGGCTTAACAGCAAAGGCTTCCAGCGCCATCAACTTGTCTTCGATATGGGAAATCTCGTGCTGGGAGTTGACCACAAAAAACAGCTTGGGCGTGGCGACTTCGTATTCTTCCGCCAGCAACTTGGTCTTGAGTTTGTTATCCACCAGCGGGAACAGGCTGCGCGGGTTGTACGCCGCGATAAAATCGTGGTTGCGGCAGTTCATTCCCAGTATGCCCATGCGCTTCAAACGCCAGGGGCTGACCCAGGAATTCCACCAGCGCTTGATGCCTGCGGGTGCCGCCAGCGCTGGCTTGGTCACCGGGGCAGCTGCCGGTGTAGACGCCGGAGCTGATTCACTCATGACTCAGCTCCTTTGCGCTCCTGGCTATTCTGGTTATCCACCATGGCGCGGAAACGGCGCAGTTCGGAAAGTTTGTAGCCGGTGTATTGACCCATCAACATGATCAGCGCCAGCGCCACCAGGTTCAGCTCGGGGAAGTTGAACGTGAGGTGCCCCACCAGCGGGAATTGCATCAAGGTATACGCCAGTACCGCAACCAGCAAGCTGCCACCGCCCTGTACCATGACCTCCTTGGGGCCTTCTTCTTCCCAAAGGATGGACATGCGCTCAATGGTCCAGGCGATGATAATCATCGGGAAGAAAGTGATGGTCATGCCGGTGTTAAAGCCCATCTGGTAACCGATCAGGCTGAGCGCGGAAATAATGAAAATCACCAGCACCACCAGCGTCGCAATCCGCGAGATCAACAACAGGTTCAAGCGCGATAAATAGGTACGCAACACCAGTCCCATCGCCACTACCGTGACAAAACTCACCACCCCCAACACCAGCGACGTTTGCAAAAACGCCATGGCAATCAGGATCGGCATAAATGTACCGGAAGTTTTCAGGCCGATAATAATGCGCATAAACACCACCACCAGGGCGCCGATAGGCAGCAATAGCAGCAGCTTGAACATACTTTGTTCTTCAATCGGCAAATGCTGGATGCTCAGCACACTGAACGCGCTTTCCTTGAATTGCGCTTTGATCAGGTCCAGCGCCGGCACGGTTTGGTGGATCATCGAGAAACTCACGCGCGAGCGGTTGCCACCCGCCACATCCAGGATCGATTCGCCACCGGTATGCCATAACAACAGGTTTTCCGGCACGCCTTGCTCGCCGGTGGTCGGGTTAAACAGCACCCACTCGTGGCCGTCGTATACCTGTACCAGCCGGGTCAGGTTCTGGTGGCGACGGGCATCTTCCAGGTAAAGACCGAGGGCGGGGCGCGCCGGGATGCCGGCCTGGTTGATCAGTTTTTCCACCAGCGCCGAACGATCGGTTTGGGCGGATAACAACAGCGCCGCGTTCTGGTCGAGGTTATCGCTGTTGAGCAATTTAATCAGTTCGCGCGTCAGGCTTTGCGGGCTACTGGATTTGCCCCAGGCGATATCCAGCACTTGCTGGGCAGCGGTTTCCTGTGAGGAGCCATCCCAATCGACATGGGCGGGTACGGGCTGGTCAGTCGGCACATCCTGGGCGGCTTCATTATCCACATCGATAAACTGGGTTTTGTAATAGATAGTTTGCGGGCCAATCGCCTCGCGCTTGGACCACTCGCCCCGGCGCACGCCGTTTTCCGCCACTACCGAATAACCATAACCGGGGGCGGCCGCCTGCTCGCTGAAACTGCGGTAGCCGGGCGGGTTATCCGGCAAGCCCAGGCGCGCAGTGACCGGTTCACCGGTCGCGTCAAAATCGATCCGCGCTTCAATCAGCCATACCGGTTTTTGCACACCGGGAGTAAAGGGGATTTCCATCTGCACATGGCGCATCCAGGCAGTGACCAAACCGATCAGGGCCAGAATGCCTATGACAGTGTAAAACGGGGCACGGGAGGGTTTTTTCATGGGATTTGTTCCTGGCAAAGCCGGTGCGTAGACCGGCTCCGGTAATTAAAGCAAGGCCTAGTTTTTGGCGGCGGCTGAGCTGGACGCATCGCTGCGCTGGAGCGGGGCGAGGTTATTGCCGCTAACATCCACCAGCATCACATCGCGCAACAGGTTGCGGCCAATCAGGATGGGATATTCAGAGGTACTGCGGTCCGCGAGGATAAATTCGCCGCGCTGGTTCAACTTGCCGATGGTAAAACGGATTTCCACCACCGGGCGGCGATCCGGGGTCGGATTGGACGTTTGTACTGTCTGGAAACGCAAACGCTTGCGCTCAAGCACATGGGGCTCTTTGGTTTCCGGATTGAAAATGGTGAAACGCACCCACTCTTCCCCGTTGCGCTCAAACATCTGGATGTTGCGCGCATCGATCACCGAATTGGCCGCATTGGTATTGATCCGGGCATTCATCACCACATTCAGACCGGCAATCAATGTCTGCTCGCGCAAACCGACGACTTGCTTGTCGGTCTGGCCCTGGTCTTTGGCGTTGGCTTTCCTGGCGCTATTATCTACCGGCGCGGGGCAATCGGCTTTCGGGACCAGGCGCTCAACGACCTGGGGCCTGGCTTCCAGCGCTCGCTGCTGGGTTTCCAACTGGCTTTGGACCTGCTGCAACTGGGCGAGGATTTGTGCTTGTTGTTGGTTGTGTTCAGCACTTTGGGCCTGGTGCGCGGCGATACATTCCTGGGCACTGGCCAAATTGGCCTGGGTTTGCTGGTGCAGTTTTTGATTGGTACAAGCACTGAGCGAAGCCAGGGCCAAAGTTAACAAGCCGAGACGGCACACAGTGCGCCCCGCAGAAGAATTGGTTTTTAATTTCATCACAACAACCGGCAATATCACGAGGGTGAAAATGGTTATAAAAATTCAAGTGGACTAATTGTAGCCGCTAGGACCGGGTAAACACACGCCCCATAGGTAAATCCACCTGGCTTTTAACGGTAAACATAGACTTTTGCATATTCAGGCGGCAACCGGCGGAAGCGTTTGTACTCCCATTGGTATTGCGCCGGCGCGCGCCGCACACAGGCAGCAACGCTGGCATTCAGGCCGGTGACCGAGGTGTGCTGGTCTTCGCTGTAAATAGCGGGATCGGCCTCCAGCACCACCATCTTGAAGCCACCCGGCACCCGCTCCGCATAACAGGAACAAACTGCGCAGCCGGTGCGCTGGATCAGCCCGTGCACCAGCGTCATCGTCAATGCCGGCTGGCCCATAAAGGGCGCAACGTCACCACCGGCATCACGCGCCGGCACCTGGTCCGGCAAAATGCCCACAATAGTTCCGCCTTGCAGGGCTTTGAACAACATCATTACACCCTTGCGATTGGTAGGCGCCATGGTGATGTTCAACTTGCTGCGCCCTGCCAGCACCAGTTCATCCATTTTCGGATTTTCCAGCGGCTGGTACATCGCCGTGAGGTTGGCCACACTTGCCAGATAAGGCGCAACGACCTCCCAATTACCGTGGTGCGGCGCCAGTACCAGCACGCCTTTACCTTCAGCCAATTTGGCGCGCAGCAGATCATCGCCTTCTTTGGTGACAATCCGGCGATCCAGCCATTCCCACGAGTTGCGCCAGATCGCCCCGGCCTCCATCGCCGTTTTGGCGGTTTCTTGCAGGCTTTGTTGGGCAAGGCGGGTTTGTTCGGTGGGCGTTAGCTCGGGAAAACACAGGGCGATATTGGTGCGCGTCACCTTGGCCGAGCGGTCGTTCATCCACCATACAATACGCCCCAAAAGGCTACCGATGCTGCGCAACAATCCCAGCGGCAGAAGGGCCATGGCTTTAACCAATATGGGTGCCAGATGGTTTTTCATGGGTTGGATGACTCGCTCAAAAAAGTGCGCGCAGCTTACCGGAATTTGCCACGCAACTAAACGCTTCCAGGTCGCCTTTAGCCGGCAAGGGGTTTAGAGTAAGTTTATTCCGAGTAGTGCCATTGCGAGGCAAACAACGTGCAACCCGTTCACACCGCCTGGTTAATATTCCTGTTGCCACTGTTGGTAGTACACGGGGCCTGGTTGTGGAGCAGCATGGCCGGCGCTATCGATTGGTGCCTGCCGTACTGGAGCGGGTGCACGTCGATCAGCAGGGCCGCGCGCTCCAGCGATGCGCTGTTTTTATTCCGCGCAGTGATGACTTTTAATGCCGCGCTGCTGGTCAGCTACTGGTTGCATGTCAGCCACTACCTGGCACTTTACTCTGCTCCCAAAACAGCAACCCGCCCGCTCAATATCATTGGTATTACCGGTGCCATTTTTTTAGTGCTCTACGCTAATTTTTTGGGCAGCGATGGTGATTTCTACCAACTGCTGCGGCGCTATGGTGTAACGATTTATTTTTCCTTTACCGTGTTGGCGCAAATGTTGTTCCTGCGGCAATTATTGTTGCGCTTTCCGGCAAAACCCGTGTGGATCACATATAAAACCTGGCTCTCTGTCGGCTTGCTTTTATTAGGGTTGACCAGCGTGTTCTGCAATGCGCTGTTAACAGGTGATGCCAGGGATCGGTGGGAAAATATTATCGAGTGGCATTTTGCATTGGGGATGAATAGTTACTTTTTATTTTCCGCGCTCTTGTGGCACCACACAGGATATTCCTTGCAAGCCAGATCGGCATTACCAACCCCGAAATAAAACGGGCCGCAGTTGCGGCCCGTTTTACTCACATCACGTTTAATTAAAACACCCTCACCGCAGTGAAAATATCAATAAACGTTAATTCTTTTTCAATTTCTACCGGCGTATGTAAACGACGGGAAATATCGCGCGATGACACTATGCCGCGGATATGGTGCGCATCGGTATCCACCACCAACAAATATTCCTGATGGGTTTTCTTTAAGGTAGAAACCACATCGGCAACCGTAGCGCGTTTGAATTGGTGGTAGTCAATCGCATTAATACTGCTGCGGCTGTGCATTAAATCGCGCACCAGCAACTCATCGCGTTTAAGGCGCAAGGCCATTTGCTTTAACAGCATATTGTGGTCGGAAAGATCATCGCGGCTAATCACACCGACAAATTCTTTTTGATCGTCCACCACCAGTTTAATGGCAACATCTTCAGCCAGCATCAGCTCCAGGGCTTCTGCCGCTTCCAGGTGGCAATCCACCATATGGGGTTTATGGCTGCGGAAATCGCTGAGGATTGCCAGGGCTGATGTACTGCCCTGGATATCTTCAAATTCTTCCGGTTGTACCAGGTGATCATTTTCAGCTAACGCAAATACGTTCAAATTTTTCATAATGAGCCCACTCCAATCAACGTAATAAGGAAGAGATTGCAGCGCTCAACTGTTGTTGCCGTCTCTTCGTTAACCCTGTGATTAAAAAAATAGGCCTCTGGTTCAACAATTAACATCCGTAAACACCGGCTTTTACGCTCTATTTACTCGCTGTTTACGACCGGTTTACTCGGCTGTATTTTGAAACTGAATGGCGCCTGAATTTCGTACATTTACTGTCCAAGCATACGGCGCAGCGTCCGGTCCTTATCAAGTAAATGATGCTTCAGTGCGCCGGCAATGTGCAGTGCAATCGCTCCCACCAATACATAACCCAGCCACTCATGGGTAAATGCGCCCAGTTGCGATAAGCCCGCATGGAATGGTTCCACCTGGCCTTCGGCATTATGATTGCCCGGGATTAACACCCAGCCAAATACCTTAACGCCGTAACCGCCCAGGCCGGAATACATCATCCCGGAAATTGGCATCAACACCGTGGCAACAATCAACACCCAATGGGTTGCCTGGGCCAGCCGATGTTCCAGCGCGGGATATTCGCGCACCGGTGCCGGCCAACCATTTTTAAGTCGCCACCAAACCCGGACCAGCACCAACAGGAAAATCACCACCCCGAAGGATTTATGCCAGTCGTACAGCGAATACACCTCATACCACGACATATAAAAACCAATACCGGTCAGGGCGATAATGGTCAGCGCAATAATCCAGTGCAGGCCGATGGTGAGCGAAGAGAATTTTTGTTGGTTATCCATGGGGTTTTCCTTTGGTTGATCTTTTCTTGTTATGCGCGGTAACGCGATGGTGTTTGCCGTTGGGCGGCTGTTGGTCATAGCGGGCAGGAATTCGTTCCGGGGCATAACGAATTTTTACAGATCCTTACCTGCTGGAATGCCAGCTAAAAAATGACCAAATTTTATCGCATACATGTTATATTTTGCGCCACTGTGAATGGCGCAGTATCAATAATAAACCTTGAATAAATGGAGCTTACCATGCTTAAAAAACTGGCCCGCGTTATGGGCTTAAGCGGCTTACTACTCTCAGCGACGACCCAGGCATTGCCCATCGTACAAGCCGACGCGTTTATCGCCGGCGATAACAAAGCCGCACTCGAAACTACTACCGGACTGGTGTGGATGGATTTCGGGGTTAACAACCATTACAGCTACACGCAAGTGGTGGGTTTGTTATCCACCGAATATGCGGGTTGGCGTTTACCGACAGCCAATGAAGTAAATCATTTATGGGTCAGCTTGTTTGATGGCCTGCCCGAGTGGTTTCAATCAACCGCTGAAGCGGGGTCACTTTCGTTTACTGCGGGATTCTTAAACTCGCCGGCAGGTAAATATGAAGATCTGTTCAATCAAATTTATGAAATCCTGGGCCAGGGTCCGGATTCCCGTTCCGAGGTCTATGATGAGCACGGAAATCTGGTTGAGTCATGGACGTCCAAAAGTGCCTTTGGAATCTTCATGAAAGATGCGGACACATCCGGGTTTGTGCATCTCGAAAATCCCTATAGTAATGCCTACTCTGACTCCGCAATGTATGTCGAAATGTATTTAACGGATATTTCCTACTGGCACGGCACATTGCTCGTAAAAGACGACCGCGTTTCAGTGCCGGAACCGGCAGCCCCCATGCTCGCTTTGTTAGGCCTGATGGCACTCTTTGCCCGCCGCCAACTGCGCCGCCAATAAAAGCCCGGGAGGGGTTCTTCCGCCGGAGAGCCCTTCCTTTCTGTGCTTTTCCAAAATTCCCGGACTCGCCCCTGCCCCTCGCGCTGATTCTCCCGCTATAATCGCCGCATTTTTTGCATTTCATCGACCACCATTCATCAATCAGGTCCACCATGTCTGAAAAACGTTATGACGTAAGCACCTTCCAGGGTTTGATCCTTGCCCTGCAAGACTACTGGGCGCGCCAAGGCTGCGTGATTTTGCAACCGCTCGACCTCGAAGTCGGCGCCGGTACTTTCCACCCCGCAACCTTCCTGCGCGCTATCGGCCCGGAAACCTGGAACACCGCCTACGTGCAACCTTGCCGCCGCCCGAAAGACGGCCGCTACGGTGAAAACCCCAATCGCTTGCAGCATTACTATCAATTCCAGGTGGCGATGAAACCGTCGCCGGAAAACATCCAGGATTTGTATCTTGGCTCGCTGCGCGAAATGGGCATCGACACTAACGTGCACGATATCCGCTTTGTAGAGGACAACTGGGAATCGCCCACGCTCGGGGCCTGGGGCCTGGGTTGGGAAGTCTGGCTGAACGGCATGGAAGTAACGCAGTTCACTTACTTCCAACAAGTTGGCGGCCTGGAGTGTTTCCCGGTGACCGGCGAAATTACTTACGGTATCGAGCGTATTGCCATGTACCTGCAAGGTGTGGATTCGATCTTTGACCTGGTATGGACCATCAACCCAAATGGCGACAAAGTCACTTACGGCGATGTATTCCATCAAAACGAAGTGGAACAATCCACTTACAACTTTGAAGAAGCCGACACTGCATTTTTGTTCAGCAATTTCGATTTCTACGAAAAAGAAAGCCAGCGCTTGATGGAAAAAAATCTGCCGCTGCCCGCGTATGAAATGGTGATGAAAGCCTCGCACGCGTTTAACTTGCTCGACGCGCGCCACGCAATTTCGGTTACCGAGCGTCAGCGTTTTATTTTGCGCGTGCGCACTTTATCGCGCGCCGTTGCACAAGCCTATTACGACAGCCGCAAAGCCCTTGGCTTCCCCCTCGCGCCGGAAGCTTTAAGAAATGAATTGCTTAGCGCTGCTGCGGAGGAAAAATAATGTCTGCTGATTTTCTTGTTGAGTTGGGAACGGAAGAGTTACCACCCAAAGCGTTAAAAAATTTGATGGCATCTTTCGCAGAAACCATCGAAGCGAATTTGAAAGCCGAAGAATTAGCGTTTACTGCCATCAAACCGTTTGCGGCCCCGCGCCGTTTAGCGGTGTTGGTGGAGAATCTCGCGAGTGAAACACCCTCCAAAGAATTGGTTGTGTGGGGCCCGCCCGCCGCAATTGCGTTTGATAAAGAAGGCCAGCCCACCAAAGCGGCACTCGCGTTCGCCGAAAAAAATGGTATCGCCCCGAGCGAATTAAAAGCCGAAAGCGATGGCAAAGCAGAAAAACTGGTTGCACGCATTAGCACTACCGGCAAAAAAACCGTTGATTTACTTGAAGCCGTTGTAGCCGATGCGCTGGCAAAATTGCCGATTGCAAAACGCATGAAGTGGGGCGCAAAGCGCGAAGAATTTGTACGCCCGGTCCATTGGCTGGTGATGTTGTTTGGCAGCGATGTCATTAATGCATCTGTGCTCGGATTAACGGCTGGCCGCACCAGCCGCGGCCACCGTTTTCATTACAACAATGCTATCGAATTAGCCCGGGCCAGCGACTACGCCTCTGTGTTGAAAAACACCGGTTATGTGGTGGCCGATTTCGCCGAGCGCAGCGCAATTATTAAAGAGCAGGTTGAAGCCGAAGCAAAAAAAGTCGGCGGTGTTGCGGTAATTGATGCATCACTTCTGGATGAAGTAACCGCGCTGGTTGAATGGCCGGTAGCATTGACCGGTAAATTTGAAGAACGCTTCCTCGCTGTTCCCTCTGAAGCATTGATTGCTTCCATGAAAGAACACCAGAAATATTTCCACGTGGTGGATGCCAACGGCAAGTTGAAAAATAATTTCATCACGGTAGCGAATATCCACAGCAAAGACGCATCGCAAATTATCGACGGTAACGAGCGCGTTATTCGCCCCCGTCTTTCCGATGCTGCCTTCTTTTTTGAAACCGATAAAAAAACCACGCTCGCTGCATTGCGTGAACGGTTAAAAACTATTGTGTTCCAGGCGCAGCTCGGCACCATCTTTGAGAAAACCGAACGCGTTGCCAAGCTCGCGCAATTTATTGCGGGCAAATTAAATGCTGACGAAAAGTCAGCTATCCGCGCGGGTGAGTTGTGTAAATCGGATCTCGTGACCAATATGGTCGGTGAGTTCGACGATATGCAAGGTATCGCAGGCTTCTACTACGCACTGAACGATGGTGAAAACGCAGAAGTTGCCGCCGCGATGAACGAGCAATATATGCCGCGTTTTGCCGGTGACCAACTACCGGCAACGACTACCGGTACAATCATCGCACTGGCAGATCGCATTGATACCATCAGTGGTATTTTTGGTATCGGCCAACAACCAACTGGTTCAAAAGATCCATTCGCATTGCGTCGTGCAAGTATCGCGGTATTGCGTTTGCTGGTGGAAAAAAAGCTCACGCTCGATTTGCGCGAGTTACTCACGTTCGCCAAAGCGCAGCACAAAAATTTAACCATTGGCGATGAACTGGTAGAGCAAGTGCTTGGTTATATGCTCGACCGTTTCCGCGCGATGTTTGAAGATGCAAATATTCCAGCAGAAGTTTTCCAATCCGTTACTGCAAAACAATTATCGCAACCATTGGATATCAACCAGCGCGTACTCGCAGTCAATGAATTCAGCAAATTACCGCAGGCACAAGCATTGGCCGCTGCCAACAAGCGCGTATCCAATATCCTCGCCAAACAAAATGCATCAACCAATGCGGTAGTTCACGCTAATTTGTTGCAGGAAGAGGCTGAAAAACATCTCGCCAGCGCTATTAGCGCCAAAGCGGAATTGGTGACACCTTTATTTGCCAAACGCGAATACACCAAAGCACTGGCCGCACTCGCCGATTTGCAGCAACCGGTCGATGCATTTTTTGACAGCGTTATGGTAATGAGTGACGACCCGGCGCTGCAACAAAACCGTTTGGCATTGTTGCAACAACTGCGCGGATTATTTTTGGAAGTGGCGGATATTTCATATCTGGTTCCGGCGAAAAACTAATTTTATACCTGACTTGAATAAGCATTTCGTAACTGAAATGCTTACTTCCAAATATGGAAACCATTGTGAAAAAAATAGCCGCTTCATTAGGATTAATTTTTGGTATTACCGCAAATGCTCAGGCTTATATTGAATGTCCTGTAACCTTGGCCTCTATCTACGCTGGCGACAATGGAGCTATCTGGGCTACCACGGTAGAGAATACGATCTTTGTGATCGCACCTGATAATCCCAATTTAAAAAACGCATTAACACTAATGACCGCCGCTCTGATGGGCGGAAATAAAGTCAGCGTCCGGTTTTCATCGGCTACTGACTGTAACGGCACGAAATATGATTTCGCTGGTATATGGCTGTTAAAAAAATGAAATTGATCATTTTAGATCGCGACGGCGTTATTAATCACGACCGGGATGACTACGTAAAATCTGCCGACGAATGCATACCGATTGAAGGCAGCATCGACGCTATTGTGCGCTTGAACAAAGCGGGCTTTACCGTGGTCATCGCCACCAATCAGGCAGGTCTCGCCAAAGATAAATTTGATTTGGAAGACCTTGAGGCGATGCATGAAAAAATTACGCGGTTAGTAGAAGAACAAGGCGGCGAGATCGGTGCAATTTTTTATTGCCCGCACCGCGATGAAGACAATTGCAAATGCCGCAAACCCAAACCGGGTATGCTGGATGCGATTGAAGCAGAATTTAATACCTCGGTAGAATCCTGTTATTTTGTCGGCGATAGTTTGCGCGATTTACAAGCCGGAATTCAAAAAGGTTGCAAACCCATTCTGGTACAAACCGGCAATGGCAAAATTACCCTTGCCCAACTCGCCAGTTCAGATCCATCCACTAACGCAATCCCTATTACTATCGATCAGATCCAGGTGGTTGATGATCTCGCGGCCGCAGTGGATTTTGTCATTGCCAATACTGAAACAGCTAACGGAATTTAACGTGCTAAGACTTCGCAGTTTAATTTTTGCCATTGGCTATAACATTACCAGCGCCCTGGCTGGTTTGGTTGCAGTAATTATCTGGCCCATTTTTCCCTATAGCTGGCGCTGGCGTATTGTTACCTGCTGGAATCGTTTTGTGATGTTCTGGATCTGGTTATGTTGCGGCGTGCGTTTTGATATTACCGGCAGCAAACATGCCGATAAATTTCCCTGCGTGGTGATGGCCAAACACCAAAGCACCTGGGAAACCATGTTCCTGCAATATTATTTTGGCCCGGTCAGTACCATCCTGAAAAAGGAATTATTTCGTATTCCATTTTTTGGCTGGGGCCTGGCCAGTTTGCGCCCTATTGCGATTGATCGCGGTAACCCGATACAAGCGCTTAAAGAAATAAAAAAAATCGGTCTGCATCGTTTGCAACAAGGCAATAATTTGCTGATTTTTCCTGAAGGGACACGCACCCCCGTTGGACTGGCCGGTAATTACGCACGGAGCGGCGCAGACATTGCAATCAGCGCGGGAGTACCGATTATCGCCGTTGCGCACAATGCCGGTGAATGTTGGCCACATAAACAGTTTATTAAGTACCCGGGCACTATTCGCGTAGTAATCAGCGAACCATTTGAGACCGCGGGGAAAGACCGCAAACAGTTAACGGAAGATATTAAAAACTGGATTGAAAATGAAATTGCCAACATGCCACCGGCGCGAAAAGATGGTGTGCGTATTGTTGCAACGGCGACTGCGGATATTGAACAACAAGCTAACTAACAATTCATCGTTTAAAAAAACCCGTCACTCCGGTGGAGCGACGGGTTTTTTATTTATTAAATGCAGTTTAATAGCACGTGATCACGTGCGCTCTTAATTGTATACGCGATAACTATCGCAAGTACCTACCGCCGTTGCCTGGCCGGAATTAATACTGCATGTTTGGCCGGTCTGGATTCGCGAATCCCAATAGGGAACGGTATAAGTGTAGTTAGTCACAACAACTTTTACCGCTTGTGGACCGGTAGCACCACTGCAATTGAGGTAATGGATAGTGACATTAACCCCGTTGGTAGTCGCACCCACAGGCACACCGGAAGTAGGCCCATAATTGTTTGAACTTCCAAAAACCCAGCCGCATCCCGGTTGCAGGTAATTGCCGTAGCTTCCAGTTAACGCTATGTCTGCAGCGAACGCCTGTGAAGAAATTGCGCAGGCAGAAATGATACCCGCAACGAGCTTTACTGCATTTTTGATGGTTAGCATTTTCATAATCAGGTCCTTTATCGTTTTTACCACTGATAGTAATGGCGTTTTTTATACTAGAACCGGCTGTTGCTTTTGCAACGATGAAAAATACGACAAGAATGGGTAATTTATGTTTATGTTTTATTTTTTTGTTTGATAGGATGCGTAGATCCGGCAGAAATGGAAGCCATAACCCAATGGACAGGTTTAATGCCAACGTTGATGTTGGATTTGATAACAGTAATGGAACCGCATGAATAACAATATTGATCACTTACCCGCGTCAAAACGCAATAACCTTGAACATATCGTCGCGGTCCTGCGCGAAGAGTTTGAGCAGGTTACCGGCTTTGCAACGGGCAAGAAAAAAAGCGGCAGGATCTTAAAGATTATCCTGTTCGGTAGCTATGCCACTGGCAAATGGGTCAATAAACCCGGTTATGGCTATGTGAGTGATTACGATATTCTGGTTATCGTCAATCAACAAGATCTCGTAGAAGAATATAAAATCTGGGATCTGGCGGAACAACGCATTGGGTTGCGGGTGCGCCAGCCGCTGAATATTTTGGTTCATACACTGGATGACGTGAACAGCGCTTTGGTTCAGGGGCAATACTTTTTCACCGATATTAAAAGACAAGGTATTGTGCTTTATGAATCTGACAAGCGTGAATTGGCAGAGCCTGGAAATTTAACGCCGCAGGAATATAAAGCTATTGCAGAGAAACATTACAAAATATGGCATGAAAATATAAAAGCTTTCTATTTCCAATATGAGAATGCAGTCAATGCACTTTATTATAAAAATGCCGCTTTTCAATTGCACCAAGCCACAGAACATTGCTTTTCATGTTTGCTGTTAGTATTAACTAACTACAAACCTTATACGCATAATCTAATTCTGCTCAATTCTCTCGCCATTTCACAAAATGAACGCATTGCTGAGGTTTTTCCACAAGACACCAAACTTCAACGCCGCTATTTTCAGTTGCTGAAAAAAGCTTATGTGGATGCGCGTTATTCAGAGCATTACAAAATAACGTTCGAAGAGCTTCAGTGGTTGGGTGAGCGGGTCAAGCGGTTGCAAGAATTAACGGAAATTTTGTGTAAAGAGAAGATTGAGAGTTTTGAGTAATGCCGTAGGTTGGGCAGCCATGCCCAACACGACATTGCCAAAAATTGGCAATCAATTACAGATAAAAAATCACGTTGCATTTATTGATACAAATTATTTTAAATTAAAAACGGGTTACATTATTTTTTTCGGTTTAATCGGCGACATGGACATGTTGGGCAAGGCTGCCTGCGCAGCCTTGCCCAACCTACGGTTCAACTTCGTTTGTAATTTTTAATTACAAACTGCGGGATAAATCCAAGCTGCCGGTAAAGTGGCTCGCCAGCGGCCGACGCTTGCAGGGTTAAAAATTTTCCGCCCATGGTAATACTCAATCCAATAACATATTGCATTAATATCCGCGCTAAACCTTGTCCGCGAAATTGTTCCGGCACTCCAACTAAATGCACGCCAATAATATCGCCTGTTTGATAAACCAACGCGGTAGCCGCTGCTTGCCCATCTTGTTTGAGCAATAACAATTTAACATCCGGCAAATCGACAATCGCCTGGATTGCAGCGATATCAATCCAATACCCGAACGCGGCGCTGGCCGTTGCGGTCCAGGTTTCAACATCCGTTGCGGACTGAACGGTGATAATATCCGGCGCCGGTAATTCAGGTACGGCTGTTAATTGCAAATCCAGGTACATCGCAAGTTGTGTAAATAAGATCCGGAAGCATTCATCCTTTAAAAAAATTTCCAGTTGTTGTGCAGCTACGCCCGCCCCCTCCCATACCGGGACAACAGCAGTTAATGGCAACTGATCCAGTACCGGTGCAAGGGCATTAATTTGCTTTATATCCGCATGCCAATCAAACCAGTAACGGTTGGGCCACGTGCGGGAAATTGTTAATCCATCCACCAAAAATTCGGAATTCTTTTTTAACCCCATTTTTCGCCAGAGTGATGTGAGGTTATTGATATTCAATTGATCCAGATCGCTCATATTTGTCACCCGTTAATACAATAAAAATTACGCACGATTAATTAAAACGATGCCGGCAACCATCGCCAGCACACCCATGCATTTGGAAAAACTGATGGGTTTGATCGGTAAATCAAACCAACCGAAATGACTCACCAGCATCGCAACCAATAATTGCCCGGTCAGTGCAAAAGACATCATGGGGCCGACGCCCATACGTGGAATTAAAAAATAAAATGAGGCAACACCAAACGCGCTGATCGCACCGGAAAACCATAAATGCAGCGGTATCAATTGTACGCTGGCCAACGAAGGTAATTGGCGCGCGGTGATTGCCACCACGATCAAAACGCAGCAACAGGCCACCATGAATGTGATCGCTGCCGATAGCAGTGGGCTTTTTAATAACACACCCAACTGTGCATTCATTCCCGCCTGAATGCCAATGGCGGCGCCCGCAAGTAATGCCAGCCATGAAAAATAATTCATAGCAACGTCACCATGTCATGTTCAGCAAAGCGCACTTTCTTTTCGCGCGCACTCGCATCGTGTGGATGGCGAATTCCAATCGGGCACACGGCTGTCGTTGTGAGGTTTTTTTCGCGTAAACCCAATACACGGTCATAACCGTCAAATTCAATACCGGTCATCGGGCAAGTATCAATTTTCATCAATGCGGCACAGGTCAGGAAATTTCCCAACGCGATATACACTTGCTGGTGCGCCCATTGCTGCCTTTGCGCTGCATCCATTACTGCCAGCGCAGCCTTGTAATGCTCATCCATATTGGCTAATTGCGCAGCGCTTACACCGCGCGTTTGTGAAAATTGTTTGATGTAGCGATTGACGGTGGCATCGCCAATATTCGTATGCGCGGCAAATACCATCAGATGCGAACACTGCGCGACTTTTTCCTGCCCAAGCGAAAACCCAACGAGTTGTTGTTTGAGCTGTGGCGATTGGATAACCAATACATGATACGGCTGCAAACCATACGACGAGGCGCTCAGCCGCGTTGCCTCCAGTAATTGCTGTACCTGTGCAGGCGCAATGACATCGGAAGAAAACTCGCGCACGGCGTAACGCCAGTTCAGTGCATCAATAATATTCATAGTATTCACCCTCTCTGCTTGACCAATAACGCCAGCATAAAGAGCCGTTAACACGAATTCATTTACATAGGTTGATAGATTTGAAAAATTGAGCGATGTGAAAAATGAAGGGATTACACGGGGGAGATTATGGAAGTGATAACTCAGAGTTTTTTGCGGATACGGCTCAGCTGGGTCGGCGTAATACCCAAATGCGACGCGATATGATGCTGCGGCAAGCGTTCCACCAGGAACGGGTAATCCTCAATAAATTGTAAATAACGTTGGGTGGCATCTTCCTGGACGATCGCCACTTCGCGTGCATCCTTGGCAAGCAACCAGTTGCGTTCCAGGTAATAAATCTGGAAGAGTTTTAAATCTTCACGTGCATGAAGCAACGAGCGATACGCGGCAAAATCAATTTCAATAATCTGCGCTGGCTCTAACGCCACAATCGCAAATTGCGATGGTTCATGGCGCAATAACGCCGTCATCGAACCGGGAAATGTGCCTTCGTAGAAAAAATTTTTATTATATTCGTTGCCATTTTCATCGGTGATGAAGGTTCTAAACAAACCCGAATACACAAACGCAAATGACGACGGAATTTCACCTGGCGCATACAACACCTGATGTTTTTTTAGTTCGCGATAGTGACAGATGGCCGTGAATGCAGCCCAGGTTTCTTCTCCCACAGGGAAATAGGTATCCATGGATTTTTTTAATGCATTAAATGCGTCGGCTACTGTGTCCATCAACATCCTGCTATTGCACTGGTATTTAACCGTGGATTGTAGGTAATCCGTTATAAACCCTCCACGTTTTTTACATAAAAAAGCCCCGGCGCATAGCACCGGGGCTGTTTCTTACTGCGTTTCTGTTAACCGCGCGTTATCAACTGCTTAACGATTCTGACAAGACGTTTTGCCTAAGCCAAGAACGTAATACTTATCGGCAGCAAGCGGTGAGTTATAGGGGATTTGGCCGTACTTGCCTGCTGTTGCATTCACATAATCCACCAGATCCTGCCCCGCCGCAAAACGCCAGTTGTTAATAGTGGCTTGCGAAGCAGCCGTGTAATTGCTGGCGAGATTGGCAACAGTACCATTGGTTGCAGTCAGTGTTGTTTTAGTAGTGGTCGTCAAATTACATGCACTATCGCCAAACCAGAGGAAGTTGCGATCATTGCGGAACGAACCACCGCTAATATCCTTGAACAAATTGCTGCTGATTTCTGCGAGTGATGCTTCAACGGTACTTTTTTCCTGATGCGCTGCATTCACCACAAATACACTGTCTTCCATCAACGCACTTGCACCTACACGCAAACTTAAAATCTGGTTGCGATAATTCATAAACACGTTGTTGAACATATGGGTTTTGCCGTGGCGCAACAACGGCACACGACGCAAGGTATTGCCTAACAATTGATAACTGTCGTCCGTGGTGATAAACGCATTGTTATGCATAGTCGTGGTGATTTGTTTATCGATGGTGTGGCTATCGCTGGAGCCGTGCAACACGGCGCGTTTCACGTTGATCAAACGGTTGAACGACATAGTCACATTGTAAGCACCGACTTTTACATCAAAAGCAGAATCGCCGGTGGTATCAAAATTATTTTTATGAATCCAGATATCGTGCGATGCACCGGTGGAACGAATCATATCCGGATCACAATAATGGTCTTCGGTATGGCCCGCGCCTTTGAAATTCAAATGCGTAAGGATCACGCTGTTTGCGGTTTGGGTTGGTGTACCGGTTTGGTCTTTGCCAATCGCGAAACCGCTGAACAGGAAATAGGCTTCACTGCCGCGACCGTCGATGGTTTTATTGGAGCCTATAACCGGATTGCGAATCGGGTTGTTGGATTTGTTCATCGCCGTGTTAAAAAATTGCGTTACACAATTGGCACTGCTCACACCGTTTTTTGCGCACCATTGCGTGTAATTCACACATTCGGCTTCGGTTGAACCGAGAATCGATTGCACTGTCGGGTTGCTGCAACCCAAACGATACATGCCGATTTCGTGCGGCTGCGCAAACTGGATTTTGTCAAATACGATCCAGTTATGTTCTTCACCGGTAATTGCCGCCAGGATTTGTTGCTCAACAGATACAGCGGAATTTTTGGTGATGACGGTAAGTTTGCTGTTGCCGTTCGGATCAAAACCACCGAGCGCTTTTTCACCATAACCAACCGGCTTGCCTAATGTTTTGGACAAACAGCTCACAATTTCCTGATCGGTTTTTAACGAGGTATCGCGCCAGTTAACCGATGGGTTTGTTGCCAGGCGAATACAATCGGCACTGATGCTGCCATTATCGGCAATTGAAGAAACGCTGCTGCTGGATTTGCTCGATACCACACTCGAACTGCTAACAACAATTGCGCTGCTCGCTACAGAAGATTTACTGCTGCTAGCCACCGAACTTGAAACTACTGGCGCTTTACTGCTGGATGAACTGCTTACAATCACGGATGATTTGCTGCTGGAAACGGAAGAGCTGCTTACTACAACACTGGACGACGATTTACTCGACGAGGTTACTGTACCGCTTGCGTTATAAACTTCAAACTCGGCAATGCCGGGCGCGCTGGTGGCATTCACAATTAAATTGATTTTTTTGGACGAGCGCGGGCCCACATTAATCACTTTTTCCGCACCTATGCCGGTGCCGCTCGCATAAACGGTACCACTGTCATTATCCACTAATTGCCATTGGGTAATTTTGCTGCCACTTTCGCGCAGGATGATGGTGTTAAAACTGATCGCACTGCCCCACTTCACTGACACCCGTTGGTTGCTGGTGCCACTTGCAACCGACACCGTTGCGGTGTTGCCATCGCGCACGAGTTTGGTGTTATCAAAACCGGAGCCATCGGCACCAGCGCCAGGCCCGGTTACAGCCAGATTGGAACCCAGGGTTTGGGCTTGAACTGCACCGGCAAAAAAACCGAGTGCTGACGTTAACGCGAAACTAAGCGCAGCGCGGCTGGCCCTTGTGGAAAAGGATTTGGTGTTCATGTTGATTACCTTGTGGTAGCGATATCGTTGTTATTCGGATAGTCATTGGGCAAATGTTGTTAGGTACAACACAATTCCCGCTGGCAAGCAGCAGGGATAAAGACCGAAAACACCGATACGCCGCAAGGCGCGATGGCTGCTGGGCTACAGCGCAGCACTTGTTGGACTTACACGGATGGACAACTGCAACTCATCCCGGATGACGGCCTTATTGTTGTTGGCGCCGGAATCCGATGGGAATGGGTGGAAATTCCCGAGGCGGCCATAGTGCGCGCCTGCTGGGAAATCGTCAAGTTAGGAAATCGTCAAAATAGCAATTTTTGATGATGGACAGTCTAATTATCAGAATAAAAACGGTTACACTATTTTCATTTTAATTATGTAACCGTAATCAATTTGCTTCCGACCAGACTGCAAATTCATTGCCGCTTGGCTCGGTAAAATGAAAGCGAAAACCGCCGGGGAATCCAAAAATCGGGCGAATGATTGTGCCTTTGTTAGCGGTGACTTTCTTCAAGGTGGCTTGAATGTTTTCGCTGTAAAAGACTAATAGAGCGCCGCCACTTTCTGATTTCGTGCTCAGGTCAGCTTTATAAAATCCACCATCCAGTCCCTGATTGGAGAAGGCTGTATATTCCGGGCCGTAATCCACAAATTCCCAACCAAACACAGCCGCGAAAAATGTTTTGGTCGCTTGCAAATCATGCGCGGCAAATTCGACGTAATTCAGTTTTTCGTGGATGTTCATGTACGCCTCCCGTTGTAAAAAATGACTCAGACTAGTTATTGGTGAACCAGCCCATCCATAAAGCACCCGCTGTCCGATGCGATTCAATTCCAACATTCAAATTTTCTGCAAACTCCTCGGCCTTATCCAGATCAAGGCCTGACTCTGGAAAATTTAATATTTGAACATTGCCCACTAACGAAAACGGAATGGGATTGAACATTTGATAAGCTTCCAAAGGTTCATTCATTCCGTGGGTCCATACTTTAAAAAAATAAACATCCTGTTTTTCCCCGCTCTCCAAGGTCACAAGGCCTTCCTGAGCAAAAGCGATCAGGTCCGAATTAAGCATTAATTTTTTAAACGCATTACTGGCTTTTTCTACTGCCTCACCCTGCGTGTCTGCCTCAAATTCGGTGGACGTTCTATGCCCGTCTTTTTCGATAACAATATAAGGAACCATCAGTTGGCCCTTTTCCAAGCTACTACCAATCAAGGCACTGTGCGCCATGATGAAACCTAACGCCTTGCCAACCAAATTGTTCATATCCTGAATTCCTTATGCGGTTCATTTATTTTCTTAAAACTCTATTCCCACGGCTTATTGCGCGTCCGCTCCACTGCCTCCAGTTTTAAATGCAGTGCAGCTTTGGCGGCGATGTGGGCGCTGACCGGCGCGGTGATAAACAGGAATAAGGCGATTAGCAATTCGTGCAAACTTAATCCGTCGCTGCGGGTGGAAAAGAATATCACCGAGCCGGCGATGACGCCGCCAACGCCGAGGGTTGTTGCTTTGGCCGGGCCGTGCAGGCGCATGTAAAAATCCGGCAAACGCGCCAGGCCAATTGAGCCGATCAGCGCGAATGCGGCACCGGCGAGGACGAAAAAACTGACGAGATATTCAACCCACATGTTGGTTTTCCTATTCGATGATATCGCCGCGCAATAAATATTTGGACAACGCCACCGTGCCGATAAAACCCATGATCGCAATCAGCAACGCCGCTTCGAAATACAACATGCTGCCCTGGTAAATCCCGAACAACACCAGCAGCGCAATGGTGTTGATGTACATGGTGTCGAGCGCGACTATGCGGTCCGGCAACGACGGGCCGATCACCAGCCGGCGCATATTCAGTGCAATGGCAACGGCAAACATAAACATGGCGATACCCACAGCGGTAGTTAGCATTCGAATATCTCCTTGAGCGGGGCTTCGTAGCGGTCTTTGACCAGGCGGATTTCCGCCTCCGGATCGGCGACGTGCAGGCAATGCAGTAATAAATAACCGCCTTCTTTGTTCACATCGGCGGATACCGTGCCGGGCGTGAGCGAAATAATGCTGGCGAGCAGTGCGATGGTGAAATCGTGGTCGATGTCGAGCGGGACTTTTACAAATGCCGGTTGCAAGTTATTGACCGACCCGAGGATGCGCACCGCAAGGACCAGGTTAGCGATGATGATGTCGTAAAAAATGATGGCAGCCATTTTCAGCACCAGCAGCGGTTTGCGAATATGCAGGACCTCCGGCCAAAACGCCTGGGTTACCCAGGGAATCAACCAGCCAAGGAAAGCGCCGAGCACAATATGGCCGGGGCTGATGCTGTTATTGAGCAGCAACCAGACGATGACCATGTAAACGCTGAGCGCCTTGTGGGGAAACCAGCGGCGCGGTTTGAGCGGGTTTTCGTCCGTTACCGGGCGCAGGTCCGGGTTTTGGTCAGAGGTTTGGTTTGGGCTCGACTCAGGATTCATAGGCTTTCCCCTATCGCACACGGAATTGCTGCATCGCTTGCAGGTAAGCACCCGGTTCCCGCAGTTGCTGCGCGACCGCAAAGGTGTAATCAAGTAGCGGGCCAGCGAGGAAGGTCACCGCGCCGACACAGCCCAGTAGTCCAATGACCGCAAGCAATGCGCCTTTGTCGGCAGCGGGCGCGGATTCTACCTGCGCGGTGGTCTGCCAGAAAATCATCGAACCGGAGCGGCTAAGGGCGATCAGCGTGATCAGGCTACCGCCCAGCACGATCAGCCACAGGATTACCGCATCGGCTTGTACTCCTGCGGCATTGAGCAACAGCAGTTTGCCGATAAATCCGCTAAACGGTGGCAGCCCGGCTACCGCCATGGCGGCGATAAAAAACAATACGCCCAATAAGGCGGATTGGCGCAGGCGCGGGCCTTCGCCGATATGATCGAGGACTTCACCGCGCTGGCGCAGGATTAAATCTGCCAGTAAGAACAGGGCGCCGCAAATCAGTGTGGAATGGACAAGATAGTAGAGGCTCGCCGCCAACCCGGCCTCGCGATCAAGGGCAATACCGGCGAGCAAAGTACCTACCGAAACAATCACCAGATAGGCGATTTGCACGCGCAATTCGCGTGCGGCGAGCGAACCGAGCAACCCCAGCGCCAGGGTTACCAACGCAATCGGCCACAGCCACCACCAGGCAAAATTCGCCAGGACTCCGGCACTTTCACCGAAGATCTGCGTGTAAACCCGCACAATCGCGTAGACACCCACTTTGGTCATAATCGCAAACATCGCCGCAACCGGTGCGCTCGCTGCCGCGTAAGCGCGGGGCAACCAGAAATACAGCGGCGCCATGGCGGCTTTCAATCCAAACACGACTAGCAACAACACGCCGGCAGTTGCGGCCAGGGGTGCATCGACGGGATCAAGGTTGGCGATCTTATCGCCGAGGTCAGCCATATTGAGCGAGCCGGTCACCCCGTAGAGCGCCGAAACGCCCATCAGGAATAACGCGGAGCCAACCAGGTTGACGATGACATAGTGCAATCCGGCGCGCGCGCGTTCGACACCACGACCGTGCAACAGCAAGCCATAAGACGAGATCAGCAGGATTTCAAAAAATACGAAAAGGTTGAACAAATCACCGGTCAGGAAAGCACCATTCACCCCCACCAGCAGGAAGTGCACCATGGCGTGGAGCTTGTCGCCCGGCGCGTCGTGGCCGCGCACGGCGTAGGCAAGGCTGAAGAATGCCAGCACGGCGGTTACCAGTAACATCAATGCGCTGAGGCGATCCAGCACTAGCAAGATGCCAAATGGCGGCAGCCAGTTGCCCGGTGCATAGAGGCGGATCTGGCCATCGGCGGCTTGCATCAATAACCAGGTGCAAACCCCCAGCGACGCCGCAGCGGACAACAGGCTGATACTGCGGATCAGGCTGCGCCGCCCGGATAACAAAACCAGCAAAATCGCCGTGATTAACGGCAGAACGATAGGAGCCAGGATGCCATGGTTCAAACCTCGTCCTCCTCTAGCGGACGCACCGGCTTGCTCGGTTTTTCACCGATGGCGGCGCTGCCATCCACATGGTCGTTGCCCAATTCGGCGCGGGCGCGCAGGGACAGCACCAGCAGGAACGCGGTCATCGCAAAACCGATGACGATGGCGGTCAGCACCAGCGCCTGGGGGATCGGGTCGGCGTAGGTGTCGGATGAACCAATCACCGCCGGCGCCCCGGAGCGCAAGCGACCCATCACGAAAATAAACAGGTTCACGGCATAGGAAAGCAAGGTCAAACCAAGGATCACCGGAAAGGTACGGGCGCGCAGCAGCAAGTACACGCCGCAACTCACCAGCACCGCAATCACCACCGCGATAAGTGCTTCCATTATGGGTTTTCCTCCGGAGTAGCCCTGGCAACAGGTTCGGGTTGGATCTGCGCGAGATTACCAAGCTGTGACAACATCAATAGCGTCGCCCCCACCACAGTGACGTAAACCCCGATATCAAACACCATCGCCGAGGCGAGTTCGATATCCCCGATCAGTGGCAAGTGCAGGTGGGTAAACGTGGTAGTCAGGAACGGATAACCAAACAACCAGCTGGCCATGCCGGTAAATGCAGCGATCAGGATACCAACCACACTCATACGCCCGTAATCCACTGGCAAACGCTGGCGTACCCAGTCGGTGCCGCTGCAAATGTATTGCAGGATCAGGGCGATAGCGGTAATCAGGCCGGCGATAAACCCGCCGCCCGGCTGGTTGTGGCCGCGCAGGAAAATAAAGACCGAGACCATCAACGCGAGCGGGAAAAACATGCGCGAGAGCACGGTGATAATGATGGGATAAGGGTCGCGCGTCCATTGGCGACCGTGGCGGTCGGTGCGCGGTACTGGCAGTTCCAATCCCTGCAACATCAGGAATACACCAAGGCCGGCAATGGCTAAAACGGTGATTTCGCCAAAGGTATCAAAGCCCCGGAAATCCACCAGGATCACATTGACCACATTGGTTCCGCCTCCGCCGCTGACACTGTTGGCGATAAAGAAATCGGCGAGGCCGGTGTCATAGGGCCGGGTGAGGATTGCCAGGGTAAACACACCAACGGCGATACCAGCCGCCCCCGCCAGGACCATATCGCGTATCGCCCGGCGCCAGCTGGACTCATAGGGTGTGAGCTGGGGTAAGAAATAGAGTGCCAGCATTAGCAAAATAATGGTGACCACTTCCACCGAGATCTGGGTGAGCGCCAGGTCGGGCGCGGAGAAGCGTACAAACGCCAAAGACACCACCAGGCCTACCGCACTTAACGCGAGCAACGCCGCGTAGCGATTGTGGTGGCTGGATACCGTAACAACAGCAGCAACGATCATGATGCTGGCCATAATCAGGCTAATACCATCGACCGGCGTAAGCGGAATTTCACCGCGAATGCTGCCAATTGGCCAGAATTCGACGGCCGCCATCACCACCGTCGCGGTCATAATCACCGCGATTGATCGTTGCAACGAACCGTTTTCAATGGCGTCAGTGCAACGCTGGGCCAGCCGCACCAGGCGCTGGATACGCTTCTCAAACACCACTTTCTGGTCCACGCGGTAGCCGCGCTCATAGAACGCAAACAGGCCTTTACGCTGGTAGTAGAGCAACAGCCCGCCAAACAGCGCGACGAAACTCATCAATAACGGCAGGTTAAAACCATGCCAGAGCGCAATGTGATAGCGCGGCATATCCATCCCCAATACGGCGTAAGCGGCCGCATGGAGCAAGGGCGATACCAGCAAATTAGGCATGGTTCCCAACGCCAGGCACAACAGCCCCAGCAGCGCCATCGGCAGGATCATGTAAAGCGGCGCCTCATGGGGGGGATAGATCGGCAGGTCCTTGTTAGGCTCACCGTTAAAGAACACATCGTGGATAAAGCGATAGGAATATGCCACGGCGAAAATACCGGCAAAAGTCGCTAACAGCGGGAATATATAGCTGAAATGGCCAAGATGATCGAGCTTCAGGGTTTCCGAGAAAAACATCTCCTTGCTCAGGAAACCATTGAGCAACGGAACCCCGGCCATGGCGGAGGCCGATACCATCGCCACTGTTGCCGTCACCGGCATAAACCGCGCGAGGCCGAAGATCTTGCGCATGTCGCGCGTGCCGGTTTCGTGGTCGATAATCCCCGCCGCCATAAACAACGAGGCTTTGAAGGTGGCGTGGTTGATGATGTGGAACAGCGCGGCGATGGTGGCAAGATCGCTACTGAACCCAAACAACATGGTGATCAGGCCGAGGTGGCTGATGGTCGAGTAAGCCAGTAACCCTTTCAGGTCGTGCTTGAACAAGGCGTTATAGGCACCGAATACCAGGGTCGTCAGGCCGGTAAAGGTCACCAGGTAAAACCACAAATCCGACCCCGACAACGCCGGGTACAAGCGCGCCAGCAAAAACACCCCCGCTTTTACCATGGTCGCTGAATGCAAATACGCGGAGGCCGGTGTCGGTGCGGCCATCGCGTGGGGTAGCCAGAAATAGAAGGGAAACTGGGCGGATTTGGTGAAAGCACCAATCAAAATCAGGACCAGCACCACGGGATACAGCCAGTGCGACTGAATCAGCGCGGTGGAATTAAGGATCATATCCAGGTTGTAGGAACCCACAATCTGCCCGAGGATCAACGCTCCCGCGAGCAAACTCAATCCCCCTGCTCCGGTAATGGCCAATGCCATGCGCGCGCCCTTGCGCGCCTCGGTACTGTGCGACCAGTAGCCAATCAGCAGGAACGACATCAGGCTGGTCAACTCCCAGAACACCACCAATAACAGCAGGTTATCGGCCAGGACTATGCCGAGCATCGCCATCATAAACAGTTGCAACAATGTGTAGAGGCGACCGAGCGAATCTTCGTTGGCGATGTAATAGCGGGCGTAGAGGATGACTAATAAACCAATCACCAGGATCATCAAGGCAAAGATCATCCCCAAACCGTCAAGCCGCAAGCTGAAATCCAGGCCTAGCTGGGGCACCCAGGGCTGGTGCAGGAAAAATATCTGGTGTTGGAGGAGAGCGGGAATGTATTGCAGGAGCAGGAGCAACGATAACGCCGGACCAAGGGCTGCCGAGATTGCACAGAGATTACGCCCGAAACGCTCCGTTAGCAGCGGTAATCCAGCCCCTAACAAGGGCAATGCAATGATCAGCAGTATTTCCATGCAATTTCCTCAATAGCCAATGTCCGGAACCGCGACGAACGAATATGGAGTATTGCCGCCAGGCGCGGATTCATCCATTGCTTTACCCAATAGTTGTGAATGTGACAGATTTGATCCCGCGTTTTTTGATTTCAGGTCAAGGCGAACGTTCATTTCCGGATAGCGCGGGTTTGGGCCGGGCGATATAGCGCAACCACAAATAACCGACTACCGCAGAAAAGAGCGACCCGACCAGGATTCCCAGGCGATCACCGGACACTTCCGTTTGGGTAAAAGCGAGCGAGCCGATAAACAGGCTCATGGTAAAACCGATACCGCAAATAACCGCAACGCCATAAAGTTGGGACCAGCTTACATCGTCTGGCAATCTGCCGATTTTCAGTACTACCGCCAGCCAGGTAAACAACATCACCCCCATCTGTTTGCCAAAAAACAAACCCAGTGCAATACCGAGCGGCACCGGGGAAAACACATCACCCGGACTCATTCCAGCCAGCGGCAAGCCGGCATTGGCAAAGGCGAAGAGGGGCAAAATGCCGAAGGCAACCGGACTGTGCAGGTCTTTTTCCAGATCCTGCAAGGGGTACACCGGTTTATCCTCCGCAGTGCGCCCGTGGTAGGGAATACACAACGCGATGGCGACACCGGCCAGCGTCGCATGGACACCGGATTTAAGCAGGCTGACCCACACCACCAGCCCCACGATCAGGTAAGCCGATTTACTGACGACGCCCTGGCGATTCATAAATATCAACAGGGCGATGCCCGCTGCAGCAACGCTTACGGCTAGCAGTGACAGATCGGCGGTGTAAAAAAGCGCAATAATTATAATCGCCCCGATATCGTCGAAGATCGCCAGCGATACCAGGAAGATTTTTAAACTCGGGGGAATCCGCGACCCCAGCAATCCCAGCACCCCCAAAGCAAACGCGATATCCGTAGCGGTAGGAATTGCCCAACCGTGCAGGGCGTAGGGGTCCTGGCGGTTGATAACGGCATAGATCAATGCCGGTACCAGCATCCCTCCAATCGCGGCGATGCCGGGCAAGGCAATTTTGGATAATTGATTGAGCTCGCCGACTAACACCTCGCGCTTGAGTTCGAGGCCAACTACCAGGAAAAACAGCGCCATCAGGCCATCGTTAATCCACAACAGCAACGGTTTGGCGATAGAGAATTCGCCGATGGCCACTACCACATCGACCGACAACAATTGATCGTAATAAATTTTTAAGGATGTATTGGCAGCAATTAACGCCATAATCGCTGCTAATATCAGCAGGATACCACTCGCCGCTTCCAGCTTGAAAAACGCTTTCAGTCCTCTAACCATGCATCATTACCAACCATACTTACCGGAAATCAGGTGGGAGAGTACACGATTAGCCCGTGGAAGGCGCCAAAAAACAAATGCCCGTTAAATTACTTTAACGGGCATTTCGGACTGGATTCCATAATTGCTTTTTGTAGGAGCGACGACAATTACGCCGGCGACAGTACAAAAATCACCAGATGTATTGCGACAAGCACAGCAAATACACGTAATTGCTGACGAACGCTCAGGGTGATCATGTTTTCGTACCTTTTTTCTGCAATGGGGATAAACCCCTGTCTATTTGTATTCTTATTAAAATGATCTGTAATCAACGGACATTAAAAAATACCTGCCGTCCGATTAAACCTACACAAATCCCTAGACAAGACTTTTATATCACACCGAAATGACACCTCAAAATACATTTTGTCTGTTAATTCATCATTATCTTCAGAATTTTATTTCGATTTGGAATAAAGACGCCCTTCACAAAAAAAAAGCCCGACTTTATTGTCGGGCTTGGTCGAGCGAACAGCATTTTAACGGATAGTGTCAATTTTCCAGATGCGAATACCACCACCGGTATCGCTGTTGCGAGTCATTAATACAAACAGCTCCGTTACACTCGCATCACTGAGGGTAACCGATAAGGTTTGCTGGGTGGTGCCGCATGCAGAAGCGGTTTTCCAGGTTTTACCGGTTTGGTCAACGATAGCGATTTGGCCATTCTGGCAACCGCTGGGGTTGGTCGAGGCGTCGTAGTTATTGCTGGCGTTGGAATAGGTTACTACCAAGGTCAATGGGTCAACGCTTGCCGCCACCGGTACCGAAACAAAGCGGGTGACACCACCGGCCAGGTTGAGGCTCGCAGGATCTACCTGCCCGCTGGTGCCTTCTACCAGAACTACCGGTGTGGCGTTGGTATCGGATTTGAGCGCCGTGCCGTTGTAGTTAATCGCATAAGCTGTACCTGCCGAGTTGAAATGTAACCTGATACTACCCGCACTCGCGGAATAGAGTTTGATGCCCCCGAATGTTAGTGGCGACGCAGTCGCATTAAAATTCGCATTGGTATTGGCCGCCGGGTTGGCGGCTACAGCCGTTTGCAATTCGCTGTAGGTAGGCAACCAGCTGGTGGTAACAGGCACCTGCCCCGAGTTCGATGAAGAACTGGCTGCACTACTGGTTTCCACACTGCTATTGGCTGCGCTGGCTGAAGACTCGCTCGCCATTGACGATGAGCTTGCGCTTGACGACGTTTCACTGGTGGAGCTGTCGCTGGAGGAACTGGAACTATGGCTACTAACCGCGGCAGAGCTACTGGAGCTTGAAACACCGAAGTTTATGCAATCGGTGCTATCGCCCGGTAGCGGGTTCCAGCCGGCATTGGCGTTGTAGGCGGCAAATACCTGGGCGCGGTTACAGTAATTGCTGACAATCTCGCCCAACGATAACTGGTAACTGGCGCTCACACGCTGGCTAATATCCAGCGTGGTGCCAGCAAGATCCTCACTGCCATATTCACGCCAACCGCCAGTCGCTGTAGCGGCAGCCGGGTTAGGCATGGGGTTGATGCTCCAGCCGGCCGGGTTGATGTGCGCATCCATCCTGGTATTCACAAATACGATATTGTCGTAATAGCTCACACTGCCGCCGCTACGCGCGAGCCAGGTTGCGCCATCGGCAACTGTGTGGCCAAGCGGGCCGGGGCCGCGCGTGAGGCTGGAGTTAAGGAATACGAAACCTTTATCTGCCGCCGCCACTGTGCGCGCTTGCAGGATGTAACCGCCATTACCATTGCCGCGCGAATCACCCAGGGTACGGATCTCGCTCTCCTCAAATAATGCGGCGCGGTTGTTACCCCAGATGAAATCTACATTTCCGGCAATAAGGCTGCGGTAGAACCAGCTGTACCCTTTTACCTGGATCGTATCCTGTTCGGAGATAAAGCTGGCATTGGTAGCCACCAAACGACCGGCATCGTTGTTGAAGTAGATCACCTCAGCCTGGCCACCCGAACCGATCAGGGTGTCGTTCTTCATGGTCAGGTTATCCAGCGTGAGCAGATCGGAGGTCTCCACCAGGAATACACTGCGGCCACCCGCCGGTGAGCCGGCTGTCTGGCTGGCGCCGGTGCCGGAGTTGATGCCTTCGTTGTTGGTGTAGTGGATAACAACCCCTGCGCGGCTTTCACCCCGGATGGTCAGGTTGTTCTTGCCGCGCAGGAACAACAGTTCGCGGTAGTCACCGTTGTTAACGCTGATAGTGGCTGGCGTATCTTTGGCAACCGTTTGTACCACATGGTTGATAGCGCCCTGGACTGTGCGGAAATCTGCCACGCCATCATCGTCTACCGTAACATCGCCTGTTACCGGGGCAGCCGCTTTGGTAGTGAAGTTCCAGCCAGCCGCTTTACCCAGGCCCACAAAGGCGGTGCCGTTCAGGCTGGTACCGGTTACCACACCATCGGCAATCGCGACGTAATAGGCAGTGTTATAAGCCAGTTTGGCGTTATCTACTGCGATTGTGAGGGTATTTCCCGTGATGCTGAGCGGACTGGTTTTGGCGATCCGGTAGGTACCCTGCCCTGCGTGACCGATGGTATCGGTATTGTCGGTAAGGGCAATGGTATCGACGACAGAGTCATCGCTGGCTTTAAAGATGCGGATCCGGCCTGCAGTCCCCAATACCGGCGGGCTATCGAAGGTGATGGACAACCGGGTATCCACGTAAGCATTGGCTTCCGCCACGGCGGGGTCTACGCGATTGCTCAGGTCATAGGTCTGGCTCGACTGTACAAATTGCGGTGCGATAGTGGCGCTGATGGTGTGGGTCCTGGCCGCATCCGACCCGCTGGTCAGGGTAATGGTCGCTGTACCGGCGCCAACCGGATTCAGGCTGACCTGATCGCCGTTGATACTGACATCCACCACTGAGGTATTGCTGGATTCGGCAGTAAAGGTATCCGTTGCACCCAGGGAATTTTTGGCGGTAACGGTAACAACGTACGGCACATCGCCCGCTTCTGCGGCATAAGTAGCGGCGGTGGGCGAAACGGTAAATTGCACCGGTTTCACATCGGGGTTACCGACTTTTACATCGTCGATTTCAAACGATTTGTTTGTGGTGTAAAGGCCAATCAGACCAGCGTTGGCAAAACCGGTGTCGGTCCCGGAAATAACCGGCTGGCCATTCAGGTAAACCACGATAGTGCTGCCTTTCAGCTCCAGGCGGACGGTGTACCAGATTCCATCCGTACCACCGGCGGTACCCTGCTCAATAGCGGTGTTGTAGCGGGCGAAGATATTGTCGGTAAATACCCCGCCCACCATTTTGCCAATAGCTACGCGGGTGCTGGTACTGGAACCCTGCACATTCAACCCGGCGCCGTACCAGTTATTGGCATCCTGGGCGCGGGCAATCAGGTACAGCTGCTTGTTGCCGGTGGTGCTGTTGTTGCGGGGGCGGATGCGCGCCTCGACGAAATAGTCGCCGCTGGTAACACCGGTAAATGCCGCTGGCTTTACCAGCGCCAATACGCCGCCCGCGCTGCCAGCAGTGTAACGCAGCATCTGGTTGCTGTTTTGGGTAAACAGGTCAAAGGTACCGGTCGGGCCGGATAGGATATTCCAGTTGCCAATACCGGGTGCCGTGAAGTCATCGCAGAAGTAAATCTCCGCTCCGCAATTCATCACTATCGGCGCCTCTGATGAGGCGACAGACGAAGCACTGTTGCCGGCAGACGATGAACCCCCGCCGATCCCGCCGGTAGAAGAGTTTGCTCCACTGCCAACCGAACTGCTGCTAGCCGACGGTTCCGGTTTAACGGTGTTGGCGCAATCGGCGCATTTGCCGGCGCCGGCGTTGGCGATAATCGCGCTGCGCAGGTCGGCTGTCGCGTCCAGTTCATAGTGGTAATAACTTGCCGGTGTCCAGTAACTGGCGGCCGAGTTGAGCACCAGCGGTGTCACCTGGGCGGCCGCATTAGCCACAGCGGCGGCCATGATATCGACCGGCGCACCATTCAGAACGCTGCCCGTTTCAAAGAACAGGGTTGAGCAATCGGCATCGGTATAACCGGCGGCTTTACAGGTGTTGATTACGCTGGTGGTGTCCTTGAAGCTGACGCTGTAAAGATTCTCTACGGTTGCCTGGGTGCCATCGGTAGCTGCCGCGATATCAAACACATTGTTCTCGGCGTACATCTTGGCGAATTGACCAGTCGCCAGGCCTACCGAAAACGCGTAATGGCGATCTACAGACAGCGGTTTCAATTGACCGTCGTACAGGTTGTTGTACACATGCACCATCCCCATCCGCACGCGTGGCAAACGCTGGGTTACATCTTTCAGGTAGTTGTGATGCAGGGTGATTTTGAGGAACTTCGGCCCGTTATCGGCGGCGATCGAGTCTGAACTGCCAATCAAGTGGGTTTTGTCGTGATCGTGGACATAGTTGTACGAGAGGGTCACATAATTGGAGTTTTTACTCACATCCACCGCGCCGTCATGGTGCTGGACTTTCATTTCCGGCAGGTTGTAAGGCGCGGCAAACACCGGGGGATAGAGCTTGTCGTGGTTAACCCCATCGCTAAAGGTACAGTGGTCGATCCACACATGGGTCGCGCCATCCACGCTGATATTGTCATACGCCGAATTCCAGCGGCCGCCGCTGTCGGTCGGGTCCCATTGCGGGAACATATCGAAAGCATCTTCAAAATGGACGTTGCGGATAATGATGTTGTCGTAAGGTGGACTCAAACGCACATGGCCACGCACAATTTTGGCATTGTTGTTCTTACCAATAATCGTGGTGTTTGAACCCACCTTGATCTGAACCACCGCTTTTTGCTTGTTGGCCGCACACACCCGCGCATTTTCCCAATCGCCTGATACGGGTGCCGTACCCCAACTGCCATTGGGATCGTAGAAGTTTTTGTAATCCTCGAAGTTATAGGCAACCTTGATGCTGGTGCCGTCGATAGGACACACATAATCGGCTTCGGTCTGCTCCACCAGCGCCTTGTTCATATTCAGGTTGATGGTACCGTCGATATAGATGATTTTCGGGGTGACATCCACCGTACCGGTGAAGCTGCCATCGTCTCTAATCACCAGGTTTGTGTAGAGCGCCGCCAGCAATTCATTACGGTTGGTTACCGTGTAAGTGTGCGCTGCATCAGCCGTCACCCCACCCGTAGTGCCAGTCCCGCCCAGATTGTTAGTACCTACTGACGCCCAGCCATTGGCAGGGTCAAACGCACCGGGTGCGATGCTCGATTGGCTGCTGGAAGAAACGCCGGCCGGCACGCTGCTCGCGCTTGAGGAGCTGCCAGGTACTACAACCGGCGCACTACTCTCCGTCAAAGAACTGCTCGATACGATCACAATTGGAATACTGCTCTCGCTTAAGGAGCTGGTGCTCTGGCTGGACGCCGAACTGCTATCGTCAACCGGGATGCCCGCAAGGTTCAGCGTCTCACGCAAATGCGCCAGCGCCTGCTGTTCGGGGACCAGCGTGGTAGTGGTGGAACCGGAATTAGCCACCAGGTTCACCACCGCTGCCGAAGCCGCGAATTGCCCGGGGGCCAGGCTGAAATCGACCGCCGCCGCCGACAGGGCTGCATTCGGGCTAATGCTAATACCGTTCGCGGGGTTGCCATCGGTATCCAGTGATTGTAATAAACGCGCAATATTCACAACGATCGGCGAATTGGGGTTAAGGCTCTGGGCCATATCCAGCGGGGTCACTATCGCCTTTGCTGGCACTGGTGGAAATACGAGGTCACCAATAAAGAAGGTCACCGTCTCACCGGGTAAATACTTGAATTCACCACTCGAACTGGTGAGCCCGTTTTGGGTAGCCGTGCGATAGCCAATGCCACTCACAAACGCATCGATCAAAATGCCGGCCAGCGGCGCTGACGAAGCATTGGCTGCGCTACTGGATTGCTGGGTAGAACTGGTGACTACCGGAGTACTCGATTGTGTGTTCCCCGTAGCCGAACTGGTGTGGGAGCCGCCTTTCCTGGAGTCGCCGCCACAGGCAGACAACACCAGCGCCAGGCTCAACACTGCTAGCAAATGGATTCTCATAGTGCTCTCTCTTATCGTTATTGTGCGCCCGCGTTTTTACGGGCAAACAACATCGCCAGACATGCCAGCGATGGCCTCTGGTATCGACACGATGATTGAAAGCATTGCCAATGCGCGCTTCTTATAAGGTCTGCCTTGCTATTGCAGATAAGGCAGCCGGGCTCAGGGCCCATCAATGGTTAAACGCAACAAATACAAAACACAACTTGCCCGGTTCGGGGAAGTTGCAATGACCGAATAACATAATTTACCGACAGGAGAGGCTGAGCCTCTTGAATAATCAGGCTGGATCACTGCATTTGCAAAACATTAAACTTATTGGTGCAAAACGGAATGCAGTTGGATCGCCCTACATGACCGATGGAAACCTGGTCATGGCCTTTTCGTGTGAAGGCGCTCGCATTTTAACCTCAAGGTTTTAATAAGCGCCAGCCCCGTCACCGCATAATTGTTAAACAAATAGGAATAGCGGCTCCGATCAAAATAAATCAACCTTGATCGGAGCACCCCGTGCTTTATTCAAGCGCTTCAATCGCCGCCCCGAAATTAATGTGCAACACCTGTCCATCCACCACCAGTGCAGGCACCGATTTCACACCAACTGCTTTAGCCGCAGCGAGGCGATTCTTCGCTTCACCCAAATGCACCACGTCCACATTTACTTTATTGCGATCAATTAACTCCAGCACCTGGTGTTCCGCCGCCACACAAACAGGACAACCGGCATGGTAAAAAACAGCTTGGCTTTTCATAATCAATTCTCTCTGATAGGGTTAAAAAAACGTTTGCAATCCTGATCGTTGCGCAACGATTGGATTCACTCTAACCAGATTGAAATTTCTGTAACAGCGGGCACTTTTTGGTGCCCGGGTTACTTTTCGGGGTAAATTATTGATGCAACAAGCAAAAAAAATGTCTGCAACAGCGCGCTCCAATTATCAAAAACTGGAAGATGTGATCGGCTGCAAATGGTCGGTCTCGGTATTAACCAATATCGGTAAAGGCATTAATCGCCCGGGTGAACTGGAACGCGCCATCGAAGGCATCTCCACCAAAGTATTAAGCGAACGCTTCCGCAAATTGGTCCAATACGGATTATTGGAAAAACAAACTTACAATGAGTTGCCGCCGCGCACGGAATACACACTGACTGAAAAAGGAAAAAAGCTGGTGGAAATTATTGCGCAGATTCATGTGCTGGATGGGCTTTAGGGATACATTTTTCAAATTCCATGCGGGTACGACAACATCATAGTCAGCGCGAAAATACGTTACCGGTATTTTAACTCTTTCAAATGCACCTACGGCATCCACTGTTAAGGCAGCTCTAACCCTTCCCGCCAACACGCGTGGTTTTACTTTCTGTAATTCAATACTGGCAGCTTTAAATAAGTTTGCTTTGCCTGCGCCGCTTAAAACAGCTCTGGATTCACGAACTTTGTTTCGGCCACCGCACCTGCGCCCGGGCGCCGCCGAGTTGTTGGGGTTCCACAAACTCTGCCCTGCCCTTGTGCCATTGCATGATGCGTTTGACGATGGCGAGACCCAAACCGAATCCGCCCGTGGCCGAGCCATTGAATTTTTCGTTCACGGACTCTTCCTCGTGATACAAACGGACAAATGAATCAAACACGCGCACACGTTTTTCGATGGGAATACCGGGACCGTCATCTTCTACCGCAATCACATATTCATTATCAGTTTGCTTGATTTCTACCAGTATCGAAGACTGCGCATAACGCGCGGCGTTGTTAATTAAATTCTGTACCACTGTTTCCATCAACTTCCATTCGCAATAAACAACGGCATTGTTGCTCAAGTCCTTCACGTTCAATTGCAAATTGCGTTCATTGTGACGGGAAAAACGCAAATGGATTTCATCCAGTAAATCATTCATATACCCGGCAGTTTGCTCAAGGCGTTGGGTTTTTTGTTCAAAACCGGCGTACATCAACAGTGAGCTGATCAATGACTCCATCTCCGCAATATCCAGCTCCAGGCTGCGTAGCTGGCGCTGGTTTTTATCGCCCAGATTTTTTTCGTCGATCATCGCCAACGCAAATTTCATTCGCGCCAGAGGTGTGCGCAATTCGTGGGAAACAGCGTTGGTCATTTCGCGATGGGAGTTAATTAATTCACGCAAGCGCTGCGCCATTTGGTTGAACGCCAACGCTAATGGATATAACGCGGAAGCGGGAGAAATATCCAGCGTTTGCGGCACGCCATCCTTACCCATCGTGCGTGTTTGTGTTTCCAGTTTTTTGCTATCGCGCGAGAGCGGCCACACCCACAGGTAAATTGCCAACGCAATACCAAGGTAAAAAATAATTAACAATAAATCGTATAGCGGCGAATCATGGTCATCCGTTTGCGGAACTACCAACATCAAAACCTGATCCGTACCGGCGAGGCGTTTGTACCAGATAATATTGCCATCACCACTTGCAGCAAGGATTTTTCCACCACGCAGTTCCCCCATGGTCTCTGACCGGGCGACATCATCCAGAGCAAGAATTTCAAAGGTCAATTGTAAATCCGAGGAAAGCTGCTGCAGCTGTTGCGGGTAATCCGCCGGCGTCTGCCGTGTTAACAAATCGCGCTCAACAAGATTGAATAGCGCCTTTACTTCCGCACTGGCTTCTTGCTCGGGGGCAAGGGTTTCCCAAAATTGATTGAGGCCCCAGCCAATTAATACCACCGAGGCAACAATAAAAAAATACAGGGAAATAAACGCGCGATTCATAAGACCGACTCTATTTCCGTGGGTGAGAAATCACTGCCAGGCATCAGCGATAAATAGATAACCCTTACCCCAAATGGTCTTGATACGTGTGGGATTTTCAGGATTATCATTTAATTTTTTGCGTAGCTGCGAAATACGTACATCAATAGTCCGGTCGAGACCATCGTATTCACGGTTATAAATATGGTTAAACAAAAATTCGCGGCTGAGAATTTGCCCGGCTTGTGCAGCCAATGCGAGTAGTAAATCAAATTCATGACTGGATAAAACGATTTCCTGTCCATGTAACGATACTTTGCGCGCACCCGGTTGAATCGCAAGTTCGCCAAAAGTAATGCTCTCCTGCTCGCGCGGGTCGTTTTGGTAATAGCGCCGCATCAGCGCGCGAATACGCGCAAGTAACACGCGCGGCTCCGCGGGTTTAATGACGTAATCATCTGCACCGTATTCCAAACCCAGGACCTGATCCAGATCTGAATCACGCGCGGTGAGCATTAAAATCGGGCCTTTGAAATTCGGGCGCAACTCTTTACACAAGGTCAGCCCATCTTTGCCCGGCAGCATTAAATCCAGTACGATCAAGGCCGGGTTTAAATTTTGTGCCTGGCGAATGACACGATTACCGTTGTCTTCTATTGCCACCTGGAAATCATTGGTTTCCAGGAAATCTTTTACCAGCTGCGCCAAACGGCGGTCGTCCTCGACCAATAAAATTAAATTGTTCTGCGACATGGCTGTTATATTCCTGCTGATTTTAACGAATTTAATACACGCTTCACGATTAAAAAAAGCTCCAGGGGTTACGGCGGGCTTTGCGAAACCGCTTATCATTGTAGACGACCTGGAAGCGTTGATCGCTTACCGGTTTATCGCTGATTTTTTCGCGCAACTGGAAGTCGGTGCTGACGCTGGCGGTCAGCTCAAACTGGTATTCGCCGCGTGTTTCATTTTCCCAACAACGCAGGGGCTCGGATTTATCCGTCTGGAATAAACACAAAGAACGTAAAACCGGAGATTCCCATTTCACCTGCAATTCATCGTGGCAAACTTCTTCGCCAGCATTAAGCACACACAACCGTGGCTTGATGGAAAACTGGATCAACGGAAAAGAGGAATTTTGCGCAGAGGAATCTCCAGCCAATGCATAGCCTGCCGGTAAACAAGTCACCAGCAAAACAAGGGCTGTCGATGGTAAAAAAGCGCGAACGCTCAGCAGGTTTCCATCAGAAATGGTACACCCCCCCAACGAACACCGTGATCACTTTATTATCGTTTATTAAAGGACTCTCTGCGATTTCGTCGGGTAGCTGGCGGTAACTCGCCAAAAAACGCAAATCCCAGCGTTCAGTCAATTCATAATTCCAATCCAGCCGGGCGATACCACTGATCGCTGCGTCTGCCGTGTAGGTGCCACGCGCATCAGCCTCGGGTGGTGTCACGCCATAATAATAATTCACTACTTCCTCGCTTTGCCAAACCGCGCCCAGCGAACCAATGACGTGGTGTTTACCAAACCCCCAATGGCGGGCGATAGATACACGCGCCTCGTCGCCATGGTGCAAGCCGGTGAATTCACTCAGGTATTGAAATTGAATATCAACAGGTCCGCTCGATAGTTGATATTCAATACCTGCAAGGCCAGCGGTACGGCGATTGCGGAACTCGCGGTGCCCAACATCCTTAAAGCCCGGGCTAACCAATTCCGTACCGTTATCAATTTCCGGAATCAGGCTACCACCACCGTACCCGTTTTTATCGCCCCCCGCCGCAATCAACGTGTTGGATTCCGTAAAGAAATTGGATGGATTCCAGCGATCAAAAAAAACCTGGTCGTAGCTCGGCGTCATAAACAGGTTGAGTTGCTGGGTTTCGTTTTCCCACACAATGACACCTATATCCAGGTTCTGGATAAAAAAATGTTCGCCGTTGTAATTAATCTGGGGAATCACTACCAGCGGAATATCATCGCCATCTTCAACCGGATTGGTACGCACACCCGCACCAATTCCTACGCTGATATCCCATGTACCCACTTCCACACAATCCGCCTTGCTTGAATCACAAGCATAACTGGCCGCTGTTAATAACGCGGAGGCGCACACGGCAAACATTTTGGTGGTAAAGGTCATAGGTAATTCAGAGGTGGTGTTGGAATAGTTACTGCATCAGGTTATTTATAAATGGCTTTGCGCGCTGGCGTTGTAATGATTTGTAGTCGTCTCCCTTGCTATTACAAATTATTACAAATTCAGTCAGATCATTTACCGGCTCTGCCATATATGCCTGCCTAGGATAGCAGCATCTGCCAGGAGCGCCCATAGAGAAGTCCATTAGCAGATAGTCCGTTAGCTTGCACCGGTATCGCTCACTGGATAGTTACATTTTTTTACGACCTTCTACATTTCATAAACAGATTAGCAATTTACAACCAGCGAATATAAACCCGATTAAACCTACAGCTAATTTGAAAATACATTCTCCCGGAGCTGCGCCATGCCCAAACTATTCCCGAAAACACTGTTGCTGATACTGCCGGTGCTCAGCCTATTGACTGCATGCGGCAGCGATAACGATGACCTCCCCGATGTCGATCCCAATACCA
Source organism: Gammaproteobacteria bacterium (assembly GCA_021151835.1). Classification (GTDB taxonomy): domain Bacteria; phylum Pseudomonadota; class Gammaproteobacteria; order Pseudomonadales; family Cellvibrionaceae; genus Cellvibrio. Next base: position 37,200 of record JAGKWO010000014.1, on the reverse strand, counting down.
AAATGCTTTACATCGATTTCAATGATAGTGTCACCGGCTGGAAACCCGGTTTTGCCGATTATCCCGCCGGCCAGGAAACATTTTATGAACTGGCGTCCGGCCAGGAGACCTTGCCCGCTTCATTAGGTAGCAATCGCAAAGGATTCAAACTCAGTGGCAATAACCACAGCGACGATCTCTACATGTTTGTCACCAAACAAGTCGATGGCCTGGAACCCAATACCCGGTACGATTTTCGTTTTAAAGTCACCTTCGGTACCAATGCGCAAAAAAATTGTATTGGTGTAGGCGGCGCGCCCGGTGAAAGTGTATGGATAAAAGTGGGAGCAACCAATACCGAGCCAAAAGCAGTCAATGATGGCGCAGGCCATTTGCTGATGAATATTGATAAAGGCCAACAAGGTGCCGGTGGTACCGACGCAATTCTGGTGGGTGATTTTGCCAATAACCGTGAATGCGGTGATGCCAATACCAGCTACATGAAAAAATCGCTGATTAGCGATAAAGGTGCATTTTCTGCAACAACCGACAATAAAGGAAACGTCTGGATTTTGTTATCAACCGATTCCGGTTTTGAAGCTACTACCACCATTTATTTTATGGAGTTGGAAGTAGCTGCAACAAAAAAGATTTAATAGCTAACAGGGTAAAATAGAAAAGAGCCGCCATTGCGGCTCTTTTTTTGAAAAAAATTAGCGATGTTTAATCTTCTCGCCTTCTTTCAAACCTTTCAGGATTTCAATATTAATACCGTCGGAAATGCCGGTTTTCACTTCACGCTTTTCAAATTTTTGCGGGCCGGTTTCCACTTCCACAAATTGGGCTTTCTCTTCCACAATCAGGTTGCCTTCATTAATAGCAACGACGTTTTCTTTTTTGGCCAGAACAATATCCGCGTTAGCACTGTAGTTGGAGCGCAGGAATAATTTTTCGCTCAATTTTACTGCAGCACGAATCTGGAATTTAATGGTGCCCTGGTCAGTGACGCCTTTGGGGGAAATATATTCGAGGGTCGCCGTAAAAGGTTCCCCTTCCAGCGCACCAACATCCAAAACAAGCTCCATACCTTCGCGGATTTTTCCCACCTCGGATTCATCCACCATACCTTCAAAAATCATATCGTTCATATCGGCAAGCGTAGCAATCGTAGTACCGGCGCCAAAGGAACTGGTCTCTACAATAAACGCACCTTCTTTGAACGGCAGGTCCAGAATCATGCCGGTGACGGTAGCGGGAATCATATTGGACACTTTATCGGATTTTTTAGTCGCACCGGATTTCATCAACAACAAATTATTTTCCGCCGAGGTTACCGCCTCGCGCTGCAAATCATAATTCAACAGGAATTTGTTGTACTCGGATGCGGAAATCAATTTGTCGGCAAACAGCTTTTTCTGGCGATCAAATTCAACGGTCGCATTTTGCAAATTCAATTTTGCAGTTTCCAGTTGTGACTCCGCCTGGTTGAGCATCACCATGTTAGGTGCAAGGGTAATCTTGGCAATAATATCGCCCTTCTGCACATTCTGGCCCGCTACCACATACAGCTTTTCCACCACACCGGATACCTGGGATTTAATTTCCACTTCACGGCGCGGAATCACTTTACCGACGGCAACGGTCTTTTTGACGATAGTGGTTTTAAACACCGCGTCCGAGGTATAGGTGACCGGCTTTTCCTGGGATTTGTTATACAAAAATACCGCTGTGCCAATAAACACAATCGCGATCAAACCCAACACTGCGTACCAGATAAACTTTTTCATGGTGTCCTTCTTACGTTGCTAAAATTATTAAAAATACCTAACGCTAATGATTAACTACAAAATTAAATTACTCATCCTGCAATGCCACAATGGGATTAACACCTGCCGCTTTTGCCGCCGGCATTAGCGAGGCTAGCAATCCGGAAATTACCAACACCACCAACGCGGTAAATGCCGTTGCGAAATCCACTTCCGGTTTACCAAAGAAGCCCGCTTTACCGCCACCGGCTTCGAGTAATTTGGCCATGCCTTCCAACAGCAATACCCCCATTACCAACCCCAGATAACCGGCAACCGTTGTGATAAAAACCGATTCCTGGACAATCATGCCAATGATTGAATTGGGAGTTGCACCCAGCGCTTTGCGCAAACCGATTTCACGGGTGCGTTCTTTCACTACGATCAGCATGATATTACCCACACCAATCGCGCCCGCCATAATTGTCCCTATCGCTACCACCCAACTGAATACTTTTATGCCGGTGAACAGACCTTCAATTTTGTCGAACTCGTTTTGCAAATTAAAACTGCCAAATACGCCGGTATCTTTTGGATCTACTTTCTTAAGCTCAGCCAGGTATTTTTTTACATCCTCTTCGGCAACACGTGCATGCAAACCCGGTTTGGGTTGAACAACAAAACTACCGATCCAGCCCACCTGGTTAAACGCATAGCGCAGGGTGTCATTGGGAATATAAATTTTTTCCTCTTCCTGTTGCTGGTTACCATTGGCAAGCGATTCAAATACACCAACCACTTTAAAGCTAATGCCATTAATGGTGATGTCAGCACCAACAGGATTTTCATCGGCCTTGAATAATTGCGTGCGTACACGGGTACCAATGATGACTGTTTTGCGTTTTTCACGATCATCGAATTCATTGATACTGCGTCCGGCAATCATGCGCAATGAATTAATGTTTTCCATTTTCGCGTGTATGCCTTCCACAAAAAAGGTACCGTTTTTATCTTTGTGTACCGCATAGGGCGGTGTACCGCTCCAGATGCCTACGGAATTTTGCCCGCGAATAAAACCGACGCTGGGAACATTTTTTTCAATGGCCGCGACATCTTCCGGTTTAAATGCTATTTGCCTTCCAATGGGCATACCTTGATAAGGTAATTGGGTATTGCCCTGAACCCATATCCACACAATATTGGGCACACGCGGAAAACCTTCATTCACACCATTTTCCAAACCCTTGCCTGCACCGAGCAATAACGTGAGCATAAATATGCCCCAGAACACACCAAACGCGGTTAATGCCGTGCGCAATTTATGTTGGCCAAAGGTTTTAAAAATTTCCTGCCACTTTTCGGTATCGATAATCATCGGTGGCTCCTGTTAATCCGCACGCATGGCTTCAATCGGCATAATTTTCGCCGCGCGCAGTGCCGGCACCAACCCTGCCAAAGCACCGACCACTATCAACAACACAATTGCCGTTATCGCTACCTGGAAATTAATTTCCGGGTTTTTAAAAAACGGTAGTTGCGCCCCCACCGAATTTAATCCGAACGAAACCAATTCAATTAAGCCTACGCCCAACACCAGCCCCGCATAACCGGCAATACTGGTTACCAGGATCGATTCAAATAACAGTGTGCCGACAATGCTGAATGGCGTTGCCCCCAGGGCTTTGCGAATACCAATTTCGCGCGTACGTTCTTTCACTGTAATAATCATGATGTTACTCACACCCACAATCCCCGCCATCAATGTACCGAGGCCAACAAACCAGATAAGGGTGTTGATGCCTAAAAATAATCCATTCACCATTTTTGCCGGTTCGGCCATATTGAATGACTGGATTGCACGTTTATCTTCCGGCGACACTGAATGGCGGCGCTGCAATAATTCGATCACTTTTTTCTCGACTGCAAAACCATCCAGTCCCAATTGCGGGCGCAACCAGATGGAGCCAATACGATTGCTGGTACCAAACATTTTCTGGAATGTTGATTGGGGAATGTAAACGCGTTCCGAATCGCGCCCGCGATTGCCCTTGTCGTAAAACACGCCCACCACTTTCATTACCACACCGTTAATACGAATATCTTTGTTGACCGGATTTATATCCTTGCCAAATAAACGTTCCGCAACAACGGTACCGATAACGGTGATTTTGCGTAATTCTTTTTCATCGAACGGATTCAATTTGCGGCCGATGGTAAAAGGAATACTTTCCTTCACATCAAAATACTCATCGGGCACACCATGCACTTCGAAGTTGGCGTTCTTGCGCCCGTAAACCAGGGATATACCTTCGCGTTGATTGTCGGCGGCAATAAAACGAACCTCGGGAATTTGTTGTTTGATTGCATCCACATCATCTTGCGTAAACTGGATGTGCCGCCCCAACCCCATACCTTTGTAAGCAACTGATGTGGTACCTGTGTAGGCAACAATAAAATCCAGCACATCAGAACCGAAGTCCTCATAGATACCGTTTTGCATACCGCGCCCGGCACCGAGCAACAATATCAACATAAAAATGCCCCAGAACACACCAAACGCGGTTAGGCCCGTGCGCAATTTATTCATGCGCAGTGTGTAGAGAATTTCCTGTAACCCGTCCATAAAACCTCTTTATTACCGGCAATCAACCGAGGATTTCTTCTTCATCCTGATCGGCAATGTTGTCCGCAAGATGGGAATGGTGATGATGGCCGGCAATAATTAATCCATCTTTCAAAATAATCTGGCGTTGGGTTTGATCGGCAATATCCTGTTCGTGGGTCACGATCACAATGGTGTTGCCCAATTGGTGAATGTCTTTCATCAGCGACATAACTTCCTGGGTAGTCTGGCTATCCAGTGCACCGGTCGGTTCATCGGCGAGAATAACTTTAGGTTGCGTTACCAGCGCCCGTGCAATTGCTACGCGCTGCTTTTGCCCACCGGACATTTCATTGGGCATATGTTTGGCGCGGTGCGACAGGCCAACCATTTCCAGATATTTATCCGCGCGATAATTGCGCTCCTTGCGGCTCACGCCCTGGTAATACAATGGCAAGGCAACATTTTCGGTAGCATTTTTAAATGGCAATAAATTGAACGACTGGAATACAAAACCCAATAATTCATTGCGCATTTTTGCAGCAGTTTTTTCTTTTAAATTTTTTATTTCGCGGCCAGCGAGGAAATAATCACCCTGATCATGGGTATCCAGAATACCGAGAATATTCAGCAAGGTAGATTTGCCCGAGCCCGATGAACCCATGATCGACACCAGCTCGCCTTCGCGAATATGCAAATCAATGCCTTTGAGCACATGCAAGGGTTGCTCACCGGAGTGGTAGTATTTGTGGATGTTATGCAATTTGATCATGCTGGCTTCCTGTTATTAATTCTGCTGTCGAGCCGTAAATTAGCCTGCACAGCTTAGAGACTTTTGCACAAATGTCCGGTCCATTTACGCTGGCTTAACACTCTTGTGACAAGTGTCAGCAATGCATTTTGCCTCTATTATCCTATTGGATGTGTATCTAATTGTTTTGGATTCAGGTGCGAAAAAAAATTATTCATCCTGCAAGGCAGTAATAGGATTTACCGATGCAGCCTTGGCTGCCGGCAAGAGTGCGGCGAGTACTCCCGTTAACACTAAAACGCTTAAGGCCATGAGTGCGATATTGATATCAATGTAAGGCGACGCAAATATTCCATCACCCTGCCCCAGCTTGACTAGCAGCGCGCGAATTCCCTCCAGCAATAACACGCCGACGGCGAGTCCGGCGTAACCGGCGATAACCGTTATCACCAGCGATTCGTGGATAATCATTAAACTGATATTCGTCGGCGTTGCGCCCATGGCTTTGCGTAAACCAATTTCGCGCGTGCGTTCTTTGACTACCACCAACATAATATTGCCGACGCCGATAACACCGGCGATGATCGTGCCAATCGCGACCATCCAGCTAAAACCCAATACCCCGTCAACCAAACCGCGATTCATCTGGTAGGCTTGTTCCATATTAAACCCGCCAATCACACCCGTATCATCCGGGTGAATCTTTTTACGCTCGTATAACAATTTTTTTACATCGCGCTCCATATCAAATGCACTGAAGCCGGGTTTGGGTGAAAAATACAACACGTGAAAGGCATCCATTTGGTTGAAAGCCTGGCGTAAGGTTTCATTCGGTAAAAAAATCTTGCTGTTAGCTTCTTGTGCTCCGTCGGGCTCCGTGGATTTATAAATGCCCACTACTTTAAATTTTACACTGCCAACATTGATCGATTCGCCGATGGGATTCGCGCCGTTTTTAAATAACACTTCTTTCACGCGCGTACCTATGACCGCGATTTTGCGTTTTTCTTTTTCATCGAGGGGATTAATAAACCGCCCTTCAAGCAGTTTGATAAATTCAAACGCTTCCCAGCCAGCATGGGTTCCCGTTACTGAAAAGGAGCCACTTTCCTTACCATAAACAATATATTGCGCTGCACCAAAATTACCGAGGTTGTTTTTTCCATCCACCAGGTTTACTGATGAAATGGATTGGCGAATTGCATCGACATCTTCTTGCGTAAATTTTATCGCACGGCCTTTACTGAGGCCTTCAAAACTGAGCTGGGTGGTATTGGAAGGCCAAAAAATCACAACGCTTTTGGCATCACCAAAGATTGTTTCTATTTTGGTTCCAAAGCCGGTGCCAAAACCGAGCAATATCACCAGCATAAAAATGCCCCAGAAAACGCCGAACGCGGTTAAGCCCGTGCGCAATTTCTGCTTGCCCAAACTGGTGAGTATTTCTTGCCACTTATCCACATCAAACATAATTTACTTCCTGTTTATTCTGCTTTCATGGCTTCAATGGGTGTAATGCGCGCCGCGCGTAAAGCGGGCATCAAACCCGCCACTACACCGGCGAGAATCAGCAATATCAATGCGCTCACCGCAACGCCCATATCAATATCCGGCTGGCGAAAAAACGGTAATTCGATTTTCATTTTGGTCAGCAGCGCTGAGACACCTTCCAGAATCCCCACGCCTAAAACCAAACCGCTGTAACCGGCAATACTCGTTACTAAAACAGATTCAAATAACAGACTGCCGACAATTGATGATGGATTTGCACCTAAGGCTTTACGAATACCAATTTCGCGCGTACGTTCTTTTACGGTGATGATCATGATATTGCTTACACCGACAATGCCTGCGAGCAAAGTACCGATTCCCACCATCCAGATAAACATATTTAATCCGGTAAACATCGCGTTGAGATCCGCGGCTTCACGCGCTTTATTACTAACTTCAATTGCACGCACATCGTCAGGCGCAATTTTGTGGCGCTGTTTAAGCAGAGAGAGAATTTGTTCTTCCAGCTTTATGCCATCGATCCCGGCCTTTGGGCGTACCGTAATCAGCGCAACCTCCTGCCCGCCACCAAATGCTTTTTTAAAAGCAGTGACTGGCATATACACGCGCTCGGACATACGTCCCTGATTACCTTTATCAAAAAACAAACCGATAACTTTGAATGAAATACCGTTGATTTGAATTTCCCTGCCAATCGCTTCGGCATGGGTAGTAAACAATCGCTCGCTGACGCGCGTACCAATTACCACTACTTTGCGATTGTCATCTTCATCCAATAGATTCAAACGACGACCATCATCGAAACGGACTTTTTCCTTGATGTTGAAATATTGGTCAGCCACACCGAGCACGCCAAAGCTGCCGGATTTGGGTCCATAGGTAATAGAAACATCAGAATTAATAAATGAGCCGAGCGGATTCTCACTGGAGATAAAGCGCACACCGGGAATTTGCTGGCGCACCGCGGCCATATCCGCTTCGGTTAACGCAATCTGGCGGCCGACAGGCAAACCCATATAAGGCACAGAGGTAGTGCTGGGAAAAATCCAGATCGAATCGGCAACATCATTACTCCAGCCATCGGCCAGGGCTTTTTCCATACCGCGCCCGGCGCCGAGCAGCAGGATCAACATCAAAATTCCCCAGAACACACCAAAAGCAGTAAGCCCGGTGCGCAGTTTGTTCTGGCGCAGGGTAAACAGGATTTCTTGCAAACTATCCATGACGATTTCCCAATCAAAAGTAGTGGTAACCTGGCAACTTGTGGGATTTGACGCAGCCGTCACCCGCCTGGATTCATTTTTATCGTTACTATCCATCCGATGGGTGTGCACGACAAATTAGCACATGGATCAACTTACGGGTGATTCCGACCATAAAAGGCGCATAACAATTACCAACGGTAAAAAATCCCCGGGGTAATCCACCGGGGCCAAGCTGCCTGCCTGTACCAGAGCGTCGTACAGCAGGCAGACTACACGGAGAGCAAGCCGAATTCCCAAGTTGGGGATTGGTGGGAATCAGCTAACTCTAAAGATAAGACGCGGGCTGGCGGGAAATGGATTCAGTATTTTTTTGGACAACACACCAGTAATCCGCTGTAATTCAAATCAGCCACCACCGGTGGGATAGTTTTGGTTCCCAATCCATCTTTCTGCATTTAAAGGAGTGTCAACAATGCCCAGAGCACCAAAATATAAGTTCGGAAAAGCAAAAGGCGACCTCAGCAACCAGCAATGGATGCGTTCCGGTATGTCTACTTATGGAAGTGCATATTTAGTCAATAATGCCCATGAAAATGGTGTTCGTTTGGGAGTTATGAAGAACAATAAATCCAAACGATATGGCTGTGAGCATGCTGAAGATGTATTTATTCGTGTTGTTAAAGCCAAGGTGGGGTTGCTGGTGGTATCGCCTGCTGTTAACACCATCATACTGAGTGTTTCCAAATCCCCTTGCTCTTCCAGTCTTGGCACCAGTAATAAACCGGTTGGTTGCGCTGAAGAATTAATTAATTTTCAAAATAATCCGTATATTTGCCCGATAACAGGCAATGAGTATTTGTTTAAAATTATCGTAATTGCCCGATCAGTTTACAAACAAAGTGCTGGTTCACGTCAAGCAATAACAATGATGCGGGAAAATGGAATAGAGGTGACAACCGATGTGCATCGGAAAAAAAATGGTTCGCCAATGGCAAAGGAATTTTAATCATCCATAAAAAACGCAGCTTTCAGGGCTGCGTTTTTTCGAATACAGTTTGCTTGTTATTTGCTTATCGTTAACTAATTGCACCACTACGATTTACACCATTAATCAGCGCTTTTACTGCTGAAGTAATAATGTTGCGATCCTGCCCCACACCGTAAACCGGTTTGCCGTTTTTCACTTTGATTTCAACATAGGTCACCGCTACTACATCGGAACCTTCACCGACAGAATGCTCGTGGTAGTCAATTACGTTTACATCGGCATCGATAAACTGGCTGATCGCATGTGCTGCTGCATCGATTGGGCCGTTGCCGCTGCCGCTGATTTGCACGGTTTTGTTTTGGTGCTGGGCATGGATAGTAATATCAACTTGGTGACTATCATCTTGTTCAGTGAATTTGCTGGATTGATAAGTGATGGGTGAGTTCACCGCAAAATATTCGTCATTGAAAATTTTAACGATATCGCTCGCCTTCACTTCTTTACCGGTGCTGTCACTGACCTTTTGCACAACAGAACTGAATTCAATTTGCAAACGACGCGGCAATTGCAAACCGGCTTCCTGTTGCAATAAAAAGCTTACGCCACCTTTACCGGATTGCGCGTTCACGCGCACAACAGCATCGTAACTGCGGCTTAAGTCGGCCGGGTCGATGGGCAGATAAGGTACTTCCCACAGCGTGTGTTTTTTCTGGACTGCAAAACCTTTTTTAATCGCATCCTGGTGCGAACCGGAGAAGGCCGTAAATACCAACTCGCCCGCATAAGGGTGACGCGGATGCACCGGTAATTGCGTGCATTCTTCATGCAACTTGCGCACTTTATCGATATCGGAAAAATCCAGGCCGGGATGTACACCTTGCGAATACAAATTCAACGCGAGGGTTACCAGGTCGACATTACCTGTGCGTTCACCATTGCCGAACAAACAACCTTCCACACGATCTGCACCCGCCATCACCGCCAACTCGGCAGCGGCAACGGCGGTACCGCGATCATTGTGTGGATGCACGCTGATCACAATCGAATCGCGGCGATTGATATTGCGATGGATCCACTCGATTTGATCGGCATAAGTATTCGGAGTATTCATCTCCACAGTCGCCGGCAAATTCAGAATAATTTTCTTTTGTGGCGATGGATTCCAGATTTCCACCACCGCATCACATACTTCTTTTACAAAGTCGATTTCAGTTGACGAAAACACTTCTGGTGAATATTGGAAAGTCCAATCCACTTCCGGTGCTTGCGCGGTTAATTCTTTACACCATTGGGTGCCTTGCAAGGCGATTTTTTTCACGCCTTCTTTATCCGTGTTGTACACAATTTTGCGGAATGCCGGCGCGAGCGGATTGTACATGTGCAAAATCGCGCGCTTGGCACCGCGCAAACTCTGCACGGTTTTTTCGATCAAGTCGTAACGCGCTTGCACCAACACTTCAATGGTTACGTCATCGGGAATTAAATTTTCCTCGATCAACAAACGGGTGAAGTTGAAATCAATTTCACTCGCGGAAGGAAAACCAATTTCGATTTCTTTAAAACCAATCGCGACCAATTCCTTGAACATGCGCAATTTGGTTTGTACCGACATAGGGTCGATTAGCGCCTGGTTACCATCACGCAGGTCAGTGCTCATCCAAATGGGCGGTTTTTCAATGTGATTGTTCGGCCATTGGCGGTCGGGCAAGGAAACGCCGACAAAACGCTGGTACTTGGTGGATGGATTGGCAAGCATGATCAACTCCTGGGGTTTTGCCTACCGGCAGCTAATGAAGAGTCCGGCTGTTAAAAAATTCGGTTGTAATCGGGAGTCCTCTGAAAACAAGTTGCACTGCACTTGTTCCAGAGGCTCCGAGCTGTAAGTTCTTGTGTACTGATGTACTTTTTTTACTGTAGTAGTGGTCTTGCGGTTTTGGCCGATGAAACGAATCTGGTCAGGTACCTGTGGGTAACAAGTGCCGGTTTCCGGTGATGCGGTCACATCGGTGGAACCCCAAACCCGCGCGGATAGCGCCATGGCTTTTATCAGCATGGTTGCCAGTATATAGCCATTAAGCTGGCAGATGATTGCGGAGATTGTGTTAATATCAGCTTATAAACAATATTATTGCTTTAAATTAATATTTATTAATATTTAATGCTTCATAAGTGAGATTTACCGCTATGGAACTCGATAAATACGACCGTTTGATACTCGAGGCCTTGCAGCAAAATGGCCGCATTTCCAACCAGGAATTGGCCGATAGCATCAGCCTTTCACCCTCGCCCTGCTTGCGCCGCGTGCGTGCGCTCGAGGAGTCCGGACTGATCGATGGCTACGTCGCGCTGCTCAATGCCCGGAAGCTGGGACTCACACTGGTATCCTTTATCCAGATCAGTATGGATAAGCACACGCCCGACCGCTTTGATGCGTTTGAAAAAACTGTGGGGGCCTATCCGGAAGTACTGGAATGCCATTTGATCACCGGCCAATCGGCAGATTACCTGCTGAAAGTCATCGTGAAAGATATGGATGCCTACCAGCAATTCCTGCTACAAAAACTCACGCGTATTGAAGGCGTGAGTGGTGTGCATTCGTCATTTGTGTTGAAGTCACCGGTAGATAAAACGGCGCTGCCAGTAGGATAAAAAAGGCTGCTCCTGATCTTGGATCAGGAGCAGCGATTCCGATGTGAAAACTTAACCTTTGGATTCCACCGGCCTGAAATAATGTGCCCAGGAAACAAATGCCTGGGCGTTACGGGTTTGGATCCAGACTTTGCCTTTGCCGCGGAAACGGCAAACAAACCCTTCGCCGGAAAAGAATAACGATTTGTAACCGCCAACGCGGGTGATTTCGTAATCCATACCATCGGTAAAGGCAACTATATTGCCGGTGTCCACCACATAATCATCTTCCACATCAATTTCGATAATTGCGCCGTAGGAGTTAAACCACAAATCGCCTTTGCCGCTGGCGCGAATTAAAAAGAAACTCTCGCCCGAAAAAAATCCTTTCAGCATGCCCTGCCATTTGGTTTCCAGGTTCACACCCATAGTCGCAGCGACAAACGCGGAGTTTTGCAAAAAGAGCGTTTGGCCATCCATATACTGATGAATCAAATCGCCCGGCGTACCAGGTGCGATACCAATTTCACCCGCACCTTTCGCCGCTTTGAATTCATTGAGAAATAAACTCTCACCTGTGAGAAAACGCCCCAGACCACCTTTCAATCTGGTTTTCATTTCCAGATGCGTGTCCATAGTCGCCATGGCAGAGGCTTCTACTTTCAGCGTTTCATTCGCGGGAATTTGCACTGTTAAAAAACTGTAGTCAGGGCGACCTTCGATTTTATATTCCCAACCTCTAAATTTTTCCGGTTGTTCTACAGCAACTACAGGTGCGGACCCGATATTTGACAGCGGAATATTTTCTGACGCTACCGATTCCATAATGGATTTTACTTCGCACAGAAATCCTGCCTTTTCGATTGCAGCTTTAAATTTTAGAGCCGTCGCTTCATCCACATTATTTTTTACAGTGACTGGAAAGTTGGCCAGCATTTGTTGGGCTTTTTCTTCACTGATTTTAAATAACTGCGCAAAATTGGCCGTCGCCGTCGCAAAGTCTATTCCCGCTGTTAATTGCCCGGTAAGTTGTACTTGAAATTGATTTTCCATAATGAATCTCCCTAGGCTTTGCGCACGCGCAAGTTGGGTGTTAACGAGCCACCAAAATTATTGGCGTTGTGCGACTGGCACCATATCGTACCTTTGCCTTTAAATTTGCACACTAAACCTTCACCACCCAAAATAGATTGCAACCAGCTTTTACCGGCTTTGGTAATGGAAAAATCCAGGGTTTCGTTGAACGCAACTATATGGCCTGAATCCACAATGTATTCACCATCTACGTCGATCGGATAAATAGCACCGAAACTGGACAACACCACTTTGCCACGCCCTTTCAGGTTGAGCCAAAAAACACTCTCACCGGAAAGCAGCGATTTAAAACCTTGCCAACCCATGTCCATATTGATGCTGTCCTCGCAGGCAAGGAAAGAACCGCTTTGCACGATCAGGTTTTCGTTATCCAATTCCACACACAACATATCGCCGGCGAGATTGGTACCCAACCAGATTTCACCGGCTTTGCCTCGTGGATCAAAATGGTTGAGGAAAAACGACTCACCGGAAAGCAAACGCTTGGCCGCTTTCAAAATGCCACCGGAATTTTTCTTGTGCGTTGTTGTAGTGATGTTCATATGACCGCTCATAGCGATCATGGAACCCGCCTCTGCTATACAGGTCTCGCCCGCTTCCAGCGTAATTTTTGCAGCGGTATTACCGGGTTGATTTACAAATTCGACATTCATGCCGGACTCCTTACCAAAACTTCGGATTCAACCAGCCCGTCAGGCCGGTGATGCTGCGCGATTGAATAATAATTTTGCCTTTGCCTTCTACACGAGTTACCAAACCTTCACCGCCAAAAAAGCTGGAGAAAATTCCACCGGCTAATTGCAGCTTCAGTTTGATACCTGGTTCATAAGCCACCAGGTGACTGGTATCGACAATATATTCACCGTCGATTTCACGCTCCAGCAAGGCGCCATAAGCACCATAAAATAAATCACCGTTACCGCTGGCCTTTAAGCGAAACAAACCTTCGCGCGCAATAAAGGAAACAATGCCCGCCCATTCCAGACTTAACGTCACACGTTCACTGCATGCCACAAAAGCGCCGGGTTGCAAATAAATTTCATCGCCATTCATTTTGCGTTGGCGAATTTCGCCCGGTGTGCTTTGCACCAACGTCATACGGCGTGCTTTGTTGGTGTTATTGGTAAAATGATTGATGAAAAGTGATTCGCCACCAAGGTATTTACGCAGCAGCCCTTTAAAAAATCCGCCGTTTAATTTTGCAGTTAAATCCAGTTCGGCATCCATACTCGACATGGCATCCGACTCGCTGATAATTGTTTCGCCCGGCTGCAGTTCTACCTCAATGTAGGAAAAAGCTTGTGAGCCTTTTAATTCAATTTTCATCTTGTGATTCTCCCTGGGTATTAGTAACAAATTGTTTCACCGCGCTTTGCAATTCAGTAAACGCCGGCTGTAGATTCTGATAATTAATGTGCTGGTCATTTTCGCGGACAAGTTGTTGCAATTGCTTGATGCGATCCTCACTGGCCGGGTGAGTAGATAAAAACTGTAATGCTTTTCTGGCCAATTCCTGGTTTTCTTTATCGACTACTTTTTCCACCTGTTGCTTTTCTTCGGCGACCATTTTTTCGAAAAAGCTCGCCAGACCGGAGGGATTTATGTTTGCTTTTTGCAAAAGGGCAAAACCTTTTACATCGGCTTCGGTTTCAAAACCGCGTGAGTAACTTTGGTTAAGCAGCAACGGTGCCGCACTACTGAGCACAGCCAGCACACCGGACGCATCGCCAAACACGGCGCTGGCAATCATATAAATACCGGTAGTGCCAATCACATTACGCACACCATGTTGCTGTTCCACGTGTTGGATTTCATGGGCCAATACACCTAACAATTCTTCCGCGGAATCAGCGCGTAAAATTAATTCCGAGTGAATAACTACCTGGCCACCGGGTAACGCAAAGGCGTTGAGGCTGCCCTCGTTGACAATATTGAAATGGTATTGATAGCGGCTCTGGTCAAGCGCCGTTACCAGCGGATCAACCAATGGTTTAAGCAGTCGCTCAGCCTCCTTATCCTCAAGCATCTGTTTGCCAAATTGATATTGCGCGATAGCCGAATCGCCTAATTTTTGTTCCCATTCCACCGGAATTTTTTTGGCGATCAATCCGGTAAAAAAATCCATGCGCAACACAATTAACAGTGGCACCGCCACAATCAGCATCACCACCGTTGCCAGCAATCCCCAACCAAACCAGTGTTTGGTGCGCGCACCGCTTAATAACGTAGAAACGCCGGGCAATTGATGCAAATGCGGATCTTTCAAAACGCGGCGATCACTGGTGTATAAACTCCAGCCATCGAGTAGCGGATGTTCAAAATAGATGAGGCGATTACTCGCACCACCGATGCTAACGTGCAAACCGTCAAGGGGTATCTGCAAGCGCTGGTCCTTGATGATGAATTCAATTCCAGCAGAATTGATGGTCATACTGCCCGAGGCTTTACCGTTGGGTAGTTGTGTGTGAAACCCCATGCAATCGTAATGGGTAGGAGCGACATGTTGCACTGATGTTATCCCTTTCTGTTGTGATTTATGCGTCAAAACAGTGGCTATCCTCTGTGATTTTACGCCGCTATGCAATCCTATCTGGCCCTAACAATCCGCTTAATCAAACAATTGCTGTTATCGCTTGGGAGAAAACCAATCCTGACAACGATAAAGCTAAAAAACTGACAGGATGGATTAACCGGTTTATCAATTGAATTAAAATTACACGCAAAATATTCCGGGATTTGTAGTACCTGATAGGTAGTTGTGCCAATAGCATCACTGGAATAACCAATACGGAAATACTTCCAGCAACAGGAAGAACTCATGGCAGGTTGCTTTATAGACAGAAGATTTTATGGATAGAAGCTTTTATAGAAACGAGTGGCTGATGCTGAGCTTTATTATGGAACCGTTTATTTTAGTCAGCGAAAATTTATTCCGCTCATTTAAGTATCAATAACTAATACTAATAACTATTCTGAAAAATGGAGCCTATTAATTTTTGTAGTTTTCCTAAAAAAGACGATAATCCTATCGTCTTTTTTTGCCGCTGGAAATAACAGGCATTTCTCTATTGTGTAATAGCAATTACCAGGCTTTATACGGCAGGAATTTGCCATTTAAATGGATAATTACACGGTCCCCTTTGGGGTTTTCTTCCTTGCCAATGTCCATGGAAAAATCGATTGCACTCATAATCCCATCGCCAAATTTTTCATGGATGATTTCTTTAATAGTTGGACCGTAAACTCCAATCATTTCATACAAACGATAAATAAGCGGATCTTGCGGAATGGTATGTTCCCAACTTTTACTGGGGCATTGCATCAGCGCTAATTTGGCTGCCTCCGGTAAATCAAAAACCTTGCACAGGGCTTCAGCTTTATCCGCCGGTGCGCTGTTCATACCCAGACAAACCGATGTTGTCCACACGGGTGACATGCCAATGCTGGCGGCAATGCCTTCCCAGGTCAGGTTCATTTTTTGTTTCGCCAAAACAATCGCTTCAACCAGGTCTTGTTTTTTCATTACAACTTTCCTCTCGGTGATCGCCATTTTGTTGTGCATGGAATTGTGGAGTGTCCATTCGTGAGGCAAATTTTTTTGATGTGGCAGTTTCACTGCGCGCGCCCTGCCTCGCTTGTTTTGCCTGTTGCGATTGCCATGCCAAGGTAACCTTACTCACGTAACTAGCTGATTCACAAATATTTTTTGCTTTTTGTGGTATCGCCATCAATCGCGATATTTCGTGATCAACGAAATATCGTTTGAGTTGGCACGATTTTTCGTTGTAGCGACTTACTACAATTGTTGAGTCCGGTTCTATGAGCGACATGCACCCGCACCTTTGTCAGGCAAACCATGGCCAGCTAGCGATTCCCGCCATCACCCAGATTTTCCAAACCTTTGCACAGCAAAACCAGTTGCTGTTAAACGCAGCAGGCGAAGGTATTTACGGCGTTGATACTGAAGGGCGCGCGACATTTGTAAACCCTGCTGCGGAACGAATCCTGGGGTGGAGCGCTGATGAGTTGCTTGGAAAAAATATCCATATGGCCATTCATCACAGCCATAGCGATGGATCTGATTATGGTGCGCAGGATTGCCCGATTTTTGCCGCATTTCGCGATGGCACTGTGCGTCGCGTTGATAACGAATCTTTTTGGTGTCGCGATGGGCATGCAATTCCAGTGGAGTACACCAGCACGCCGGTGTATGACAATGAAAAGCTGGTTGGCGCCGTTGTGATATTTCGCGATGTATCAGAACGGAAAAATGCCGAAGCTAAATTGCATTCCACCATGGAAGAACTGCGCGAAGCACTGGAGCAAGTAAAACAGCTCACGCATAAACTTGAATTGGAAAATGCCTATTTGCAACAGGAAATCAATGAAGGTTTTAATTCCCACTACATTGTCGGACGCAGTCCAGCGGTGCAACAAATTAATTACCAGATCCAATTGGTTGCTCCTACCGTAGCAACAGTGCTAATTACAGGAGAATCGGGTACCGGTAAGGAATTAATTGCACGCGCAATCCACAAAGCCAGCGAGCGTAATCAGCGCCCGTTAATTCGCGTGAATTGTGCAGCTATTCCGCAAGAATTATTTGAAAGCGAATTTTTTGGCCATGTACGCGGCGCATTTTCCGGTGCGGTAAGCACGCGGCTTGGCCGTTTTGAAGTGGCTGATGGTGGTACTTTATTTTTAGATGAAATTGGTGAACTTCCGTTAGCGCTGCAAGGAAAATTATTGCGCATATTGCAGGACGGTGAATTTGAGCGCGTGGGTGAATCAATCACCCGCCATGTTGATGTGCGTGTCATTACTGCGACCAATCGCGATTTAAAGCAATTGGTAAAACAAGGTTTATTCCGTGAGGATTTATATTTCCGCTTAAATGTTTTCCCGATTCGCTCCGTTCCTTTGCGTGAACGCCTGGAGGATATTCCGTTGTTGGCTACTCATTTTTTACAAACTACTTGCCAGCGATTCCACAAACCTGAACTGAAAATTTCACTCGCCCAAATCCAACGCCTGCAAGAATACGATTGGCCGGGAAATATCCGCGAGCTGGAAAATCGCATTGAGCGACAAGTCATTTTGAGTCCAGGCGATAAACTTTCGTTCGTTGATTTTTCGGCAACGCCGAGTACGATGACAGATATTCCGTTAACCAACGAAGAATTTTTCACAGAAAGTGGCGTTAAACATTTGCAAATTCGTGCAACGCTGGATGCATTGCGCAAATGCGATGGAAAAATTTATGGTGCAGATGGTGCGGCATCCATACTTGGCATTAAGCCCACTACCCTGGCCTCACGTATAAAAAAATGGGGGCTTAACAAGAATATGCTGGTAAATCCTTCCTGATTTTTCGTTCATATCTAAATTCGTTTGCAACAAGTGCGAGATGGGTTGATGCGCAATTTCAGTTCTGAACACAAGTGGGTTTGGCTTCCGCGCGCAATCTTTCGATAACTGTTAGCGATATAAAAATGCACTTAACGATAAACGTCACTAACGGCTTTACCAGCCTTACGCTAGAGAGTTATTCAGCGGGATTTATGTGTTGAATGATCTACGCAAAATTATAGTTAGCTTATATTGGCGCTAATTTAGTATTTAAAAAAAGGGACTTGAGAGTCCCTTTTTGCTTGATAAGAGTTAATTATTTACGCGCTGATTTTGCTCGACGATCAGTCTTGCGACGCTCAACAGGAACGTCCTGTGGAATGCCCTGATGGCGTTCCCGGCGGTCTGATTTCTGACGCTCTTCCAACGCATCCTCGATCTGGGTCAACAACACTTTAGTAACTTTTTTTTCACTCATCGCTAAGTCCATCTCACAGTTAATCACGACTAAAAACACACCACGGCTTGAGTATAGTCCAGCAAAAAGCCGGTATTTGTGAAATCAGTGCCATTTTTAATTTCAATTTCTAATAAAAATTCCTTTTAGACTTTAATCAACGCACACTTCAAAAGCAATTCAATCTTGAAGGCATTTTCGTCTATCTGTCTATTGCACCATTGTTGATAGTTAAGATTAAACAAAAATTTCTATCTAATAAAAATATTCTAAACAGTTATTTATTTATATGATTTATTTGTAATAACAATCAGAGTTTGCAGACAGTGGAAAAAAAAATCCAGAGTAAAAACTCTGGATTTTTTAGATACAGATGGCTCGTTATACGTCGAGGTTCGCTACAGCCAACGCATTTGTTTCGATAAAGTCGCGACGAGGTTCCACCGCATCGCCCATCAAACAGGTGAAAATTTGATCAGCTGCAATTGCATCCTGAATTGTCACTCGCAACATGCGACGGGTTTCAGGGTTCATGGTAGTTTCCCATAATTGCTCCGGGTTCATTTCACCCAGACCTTTATAGCGCTGGATATTGTATCCCTTGCGCGATTCTTTCATTAACCATTCCAGGCCATCGGCAAACTTGAGCAGGGGTTGCTTGCGTTCACCGCGTTGAATGAATGCGCCTTCCTCAATCAAACTTTCCAGCTTTTCTCCCAGTGAAACAATTGAAGCATATTCGCCGGAAGCGAAGAAATCATGGTTGAAAGGATAATGGGTTGCTATCCCATGCGCGGTAATTTCCACTTGCGGCAGGAACAAATGGCGCTCGGTGTCTTCACGCACAGTGATGTTGTAACGCTGGCTTCCGGCGCGTGCATCAATGCTGAAATGAGCCGCCATTTGGTCACACCATTGGACCATATGGCCCTGGTCAGCCAAATGTTCAACGCGAATTGCCGGCAAGTAAATCATTTTTTCCAGCACATCTGCAGGATACAAGCGAGATAAACGCTCAACCGTAGCCATTACCTTGCGATATTCCTGCACCAGCTTTTCCAGTGCCCCACCTGTAATCGGGGGAGCGCTCGGATTAACGTACAGAGCTGCATCTTCCAGCGCTGCCTGGGTTAGGAATTCTGTCATAGCCGCTTCGTCTTTGAGGTACTGTTCCTGCTTGCCCTTGGCTATTTTGTACAGTGGTGGTTGGGCAATATAAATATGGCCACGCTCAATAAGCTCACGCATCTGGCGGAAGAAGAAGGTCAACAATAATGTGCGGATATGCGAACCGTCGACGTCGGCGTCGGTCATGATAATGATGCTGTGATAACGCAGTTTTTCCGGGTTGTAATCTTCTTTACCGATACCGCAACCTAATGCCGTGATAAGCGTTCCCACTTCCGCACTGGAAAGCATCTTATCGAAACGTGCTTTTTCTACGTTGAGGATTTTACCTTTGAGCGGCAGAATTGCCTGGGTTTTACGGGCGCGACCTTGTTTAGCGGAGCCGCCCGCAGAATCACCCTCTACCAGATAGAGTTCGGAAAGCGCCGGATCTTTCTCCTGGCAATCCGCCAATTTACCGGGCAGGCCGGCAATGTCCAATGCACCTTTGCGGCGGGTCATTTCACGGGCTTTACGTGCGGCTTCGCGAGCGCGCGCAGCATCAATCATTTTTCCCACGATGGCTTTGGCTTCTTGCGGGTTTTCCAGCAGGTAAGCGCCGAAATGCTCGTTCATCTCCTGCTCTACCGCAGTTTTCACCTCGGATGACACCAGTTTGTCTTTAGTCTGGCTGGAAAATTTAGGGTCAGGCACCTTAACCGAGATAATCGCCGTCAAGCCTTCACGGGCATCGTCACCGGTAGTGGCAACTTTGGCATTTTTGGCAATACCTTCTTTCTCAATATAGCCATTCAGGCCGCGAGTCAATGCTGCCCGAAAGCCAGCCAGATGAGTACCACCGTCGCGCTGGGGAATATTGTTGGTATAACAGAACAGGTTTTCCTGGAAGGAATCGTTCCACTGCAATGCGACTTCTACACCTATACCATCATCACGTTTGAGCGAAACAAAGTGCACCATTTTGTTAATGGGAGTTTTGTTTTTGTTTAAATGTTCTACGAAAGCGCGTAAACCACCTTCATATTGGTAAACCTCTTCCTTCGCCGTGCGCTCATCTTTCAATACTATGCGTACGCCAGAGTTTAAGAATGAGAGCTCGCGCAAGCGCTTGGCCAGTAATTCGAAATGGAATTCGATATTGGTAAAGGTTTCAGCGGAAGGTTTAAAATGGACTTCAGTGCCTGTTGTTGTTGAATCGCCTACTACCTTGAGAGGCTCATCTGGTACGCCATGGCGATAAATTTGCTCATGGATCTTGCCACCGCGGCGTATGGTCAACTTCAAATATTCAGATAAAGCATTTACTACAGATACGCCCACACCGTGTAAGCCGCCAGACACCTTATAGGTGTTGTCATCAAACTTACCACCGGCATGGAGTACGGTCATGATAACTTCAGCAGCCGATACACCTTCTTCATGCATTTCAGTGGGAATACCACGGCCATTATCAGAGACAGAGACAGTTTCATCAGGATGAATGACGACACGCACTTCATCGCAGTGCCCTGCCAGTGCTTCATCGATGGAATTATCCACGACTTCAAATACCATATGATGCAGGCCTGAACCGTCATCAGTGTCGCCAATGTACATCCCTGGGCGCTTACGCACCGCATCCAGGCCTTTAAGGACCTTAATACTGGACGAGTCGTAAACATTCTCTTCTGACATAGCTATTCTCCGCTTTTTTGTTCAGTAGCAACCAACATAAGTAAATTGCGCATAATCTCATTGGGCAATAACAGGAGGGAAAGGATTCACCTCAGTTACCCTGCCCTGTTCCACGTGGAACATTTTAGGGGTTATTTCCGTCTTATCACGCCAGCTCGAAAGCAATGCTTCTGCTTCAACTCCTGTAATAAATACTTGAGTATCCATTGTATTAAGCCAGTCCACTAATAAGGCGCGATGTTTCCCGTCTAACTCGGCTGGCAAATCGTCCACCAAATAAACCGATTTACGACCCGTAATTCTGCTAAACACATAGCCTTGCGCTATTTTAAGTGCGCAAACCAGCAGTTTTTGCTGACCACGAGATAACACTTCCGCCGCGTCTATCCCATTAACTGTTATTTTTAAATCTGCTCTATGACTGCCGGCGTGGGTAAAACCATGGCGTCTATCACGCTCGAAAGAATCAGTAAGAACATCAATATAGGGTTTGTCTTTATCCCAGCCGCGATAGTACCCTAGCGCAATGCCATCGATATTGATAAATTCCTTTAATAAATCAGCAAAGGTCTCGTTGAACTGGGCCATGCATTCAGTGCGAAAATCATGAATCTTATTAGTTAGATCAATAAGTTCCTTGTCCCATGGAGCTAGTTCAAAAGGATCTATTCTATCACGCCGCAACAGGCTATTGCGGTGTTTCAAGCAACGCTGGATAGCTTTCCATGCAGGAAAGAAATTAGGTTCCACGTGAAACACTAACCAATCGATAAATTGTCGTCTCACTTTTGGACTGCCTTCCAATAATAGAAAGGTATCCGAATTGATCACCTGCACTGGAAGATAAGCAGCAAGTTCAGCCGCAGAAGGAACTACTACTCCATTAGCCTTAAAACTGGCCTCACCATCAAAATGTCGGCTTATTCCGATAGGGACATCTGATTCATCGTCGGTAAAAACACGTCCAAATACCGTAAAAGATTTTTGCTGATGATTGATCAGCGGCTTGTGTTTATGGCTGCGAAAAGAACGACCTAAAGCAAGTAGATTAATAGCCTCCAATAGGGAGGTTTTACCTGAGCCGTTCTCACCAAAAATCAGATTCACCTGCAATGACGGAGTGATATCCACTCCTTCAAGATTGCGTAGGTTCTGGATAAATAAACGCTTTAAGGTCATACGACCAACAGACAGTTAACTACCAATGCACCTTTACAGGCGCATCGGCATAACTACATAGAGGGAGTCACTATTTTCCGGCTCTTCCAACAGTGCACTGGAGTTTGCATCAGATAAGGTAATCTTCACATTTTCGTTACTGATTACATTAGTTACGTCCTGCAAATAACTCACATTAAAACCAACTTCAAGTGAATCACCCGAATAATCTACCGTAACCTGTTCTTCCGCTTCTTCCTGCTCAGGGTTGTTAGCAACGATTGTTAAAGTACCGTCAGACAACAACAAACGCACTCCGCGATACTTTTCATTAGACAAAATAGCGGTACGGGCAAATGCCTGCTTCAGTTCCAAACGCGAACCAATGACGACTTTATTACCACCGCGCGGCAGCACCCGCTCATATTCAGGGAACTTGCCATCCACTAATTTGGAAGTAAAGGTGTAATCAATTGAAGTAACACGAATATGGTTCGAACTTAATACGACTTCCACCTGGGCAGTTGAATCATCCAACAAACGGGATAATTCCAAAACACCCTTACGTGGCAAAATTGCCTGGATAACATCGCTGGAATTAACCGCTATGGCGCGGGTGCACATCGCCATACGATGTCCATCAGTAGCTACCACACGTAATTGGTCTTGTCTCACTTCCCATAGCATTCCATTCAAATAATAACGAACGTCCTGTTGGGCCATCGCAAAAGCAGTACGCTCAATCAAACGCTTCACTTCTTGCTGGGCACAACTAAAACGCAAATTACCGGGAGTATCTTCTACATTCGGAAAATCTGAAGCAGGGAGAGTTGATAATGTGAACCGGCTGCGGCCGGACTTAACCAGAATCCGGTTTTCCTCTAAGGTGAACTCAATATTGCTGCCATCAGGTAGCGATCTGCAGATATCCACCAGCTTACGTGCCGGAACCGTTATCTCCCCAGATTGACCCGGTTGGTCCAATGTCAGGCGACCAATAATTTCCACTTCCAAATCAGTACCAGTCAATGACAACTGATCGCCCTGGAGTTGAATCAATACATTGGATAATACCGGCAGCGTCTGGCGACGCTCCACCACACCAGCTACCAGTTGTAAGGGCTTAATGAGGGCTTCGCGGGAAACGGCAAATTTCATGTGATGGTCTCTTAAGTAATCTTCCGGGACTTATTGGATGTTCTTCGGGCAACTTTTTCTGCCAAATAACACTGCACCAAAACCTAACCAGCTTTTATAAATCAAGTTGTTAGCGAACGCAGCAAATTTTTCATATCTTCGCGGATATCCGCCGTTTCTTCCTGTAATTCTTTAATTTTCCGACAGGCATGAAGCACAGTGGTATGGTCGCGACCGCCAAACGCCTCACCAATTTCCGGCAAACTATGATTCGTTAGTTCTTTTGCCAGGGCCATTGCCACCTGGCGTGGACGAGCGACAGAGCGACTTCGGCGCTTCGAAATCATGTCGTTCATTTTTATCTTGTAGTACTCACACACTACGCGTTGGATATTATCAATTCCAACCTGCTTCTCCTGTAATGCAAGTAAATCCTTCAATGCTTCACGCACCAGCTCGACATCTATCGGACGCCCGGTGAAGTTGGCGCTGGCAATTACACGTTTAAGTGCACCTTCCAGATCACGTACATTTGCACGAATACGCTGGGCTATAAAAAAAGCAGCTTCATGGGGCAAATCAATATTCACCTGCTCCGCTTTTTTCATCAGGATGGCAACACGGGTTTCCAATTCCGGCGGCTCTACCGCAACCGTTAGTCCCCAACCAAAACGGGATTTTAATCGTTCCTCTAACCCATTGATTTCCTTAGGAAATCTATCACAAGTTAGAATAATTTGGCGGCCGCCCTCAAGAAGTGAATTAAATGTATGGAAAAACTCTTCCTGGGAGCGCTCTTTACCGGCGAAAAACTGGATATCGTCAATTAACAAGGCATCCATCGAACGGTAATAACGTTTGAAGTCATTAATGGCATTCAGCTGAAGTGCTTTTACCATATCGGCAACAAATCGTTCGGAGTGCAAATACACTACTTTCGCGTTGGGATTACGCGCAACCATCGCATTACCCACTGCTTGCATCAAATGGGTTTTACCTAAACCCACACCACCATAAATAAATAGTGGGTTGTAAGCTCCTCCGGGATTTTCTGCAACCTGGCGCGCGGCCGCCAAACCCAACTGGTTTGACTTGCCTTCTACAAACGTAGCGAAAGTAGAGGATACATTTAAATAATTGCTGTGTTTAAGACCACCTTCAACATCCAGTTCCGGCGTGGGCCTGGAAGTGGAATCAATCAGCAGTTCTTCAGCATTATTAAGGGATTTACCTTCAAAATCGCCGGAATTCTGCACAGGGTTAGTAATTAATTCTATTTTTTGAACTCGCGCCAGCGGCACACCTGGTGAAGCCGGAACATCAACCAGGGATAAATTTTGAATTGGTTCTGGCGTAGTAATTAGAGGGCGAGCCTGAAAACCGGGAGCGGCGCGCGTAATAACCCCCACCGCCACATTGATACTTTTGTCCTGATGATAATGAAGTGCTAACTCGCGAATCCGATTCAGGAACTTATCATTTACCCAATCACAAATGAAACGATTGGGCGCTAGCAATTTAAGCTCAAGCGGAGCCGCCGACTCATCAATTTGCAAAGGCCGTATCCAGGTATTGAATTGCTGTGAAGGCAATTCATCCTGCAAGCTGGCGGCACATAATTTCCAAATTGATTGCAACAAACCAAACTCCCGCAACGCTCCCGCGTTCTATTGTTAACAAGGGGGGAGCAAGTCTACTCTCGCGTTAAAAAGTTATCCACAGTAAATGTCAAAAATAAATCCAATGGATTAAAACTTAGCCATTGAAATTCAAGGTGTTACGAACAGTGAAGCATAGACTTCGCTCCGACATTTCAAATGATTTAAATGTCAATCCTGTGGATAAACCTGTTAACAACTTATGAATTAACTGGGGGAAAGCTGGCATAAACTGTGATTTGGGAGTTTTTCCAATTTTTGTAGATAATTTGCTCAAAATAATTTGCTTTAGCAGAAGCCCTTCATTAGAATTCCGCCTCTTTTCGCACACCGTGTGAATTAACTCAGGATTTTTAACAGGTTTATCATGAAAAGAACATTCCAACCCAGCAATCTGAAGCGCGTTCGCAACCACGGTTTCCGTGCTCGTATGGCTACTAAAGGTGGCCGTTTGGTTTTGGCTCGTCGTCGCGCCAAAGGCCGTAAAGCGCTGACCCAAGTTTAATTGGCGCTTCGCTTCTTGGTTCACTAGCAGTTTGTTGACATTCGTTATTGGCCTGGTAAATAAAAGTAGTCGATGACGGTTCACCCAAGACTATTTTTTGTGTGCTTATGTCAACCAAAATAGAATCTCAACAGCCTGCTAGTTCGAATCAACTTCCTGATTCTCGCTCTGCTTCTTCTTTTTTATTTCCCAAATCGTTGCGTTTATTGGAATCCGGTGATTTTCAACGGGTTTTTGATGATGCCCCATTTCGCGCTTCACACCAGCATTTCCTGATCCTTGCCCGCACTAATGACCTGGATTATCCACGCCTCGGATTGGTCATTGCTAAAAAGCACTTGCGCTTTGCAGTACAGCGCAACCGATTCAAACGCCTGATTCGCGAAAGCTTTCGTATAAACCAGCATACGTTTAGCGGGATTGATGTAATCGTCCTGTCACGCAAAGGCCTGGAAAATCTTGATAACAACGCATTCACCCAGCAACTTAACCAACAATGGCTTCGAATTTTAAAAAAAGCGCGCCAGCATGGGTTAAGATCGCAACCCCCGGCACAACAAGCGGTAGATAGTAATGTTCAAGCAACTGATCATTAAGATTCACCAGTGCCTGGTGTGGGTAGCCATTAAAGTTATTCATGGCTATCGCTATTTGCTCAGCCCCTGGATTGGCAACCAATGCCGGTTTTATCCGACGTGTTCCCACTATTCAGAAGAATCGCTGCAGCGTTATGGATTTTTTATCGGGTCTTATCTAACCCTGCGCCGCCTTCTGAAATGCCATCCATGGCATGAAGGCGGGATAGATCCAGTCCCGGAACTGAAAAAAAATTGTTGTTCACACTTTCATTCACACCCTACAGATGGCAGTCATTAAGATGGATTGGCAAAAAAACCTGTTAGTTGCAGCAATTCTCGCAACCCTATTACTGTTAGTTATTCGCTGGCATGAATACCAGGAAAAACTTCCCACCCAACCGGCTGTAGCTGCCCAAACTACTAGCGCCGCCAATACCAGCAGTGATGCCCCGGTTTCCACAGCCACAAACGGGGAAATACCTACCGCTACCAATAGCGTGCCGGAAACAACCACCGCACCAGTAGCTGCACCCCAATTGATCAGCGTAAAAACCGATAGCCTTGATGTGGTTATCAATGCGCAAGGCGGCGATGTTGTAAAAGTCGCGCTGCCACGTTATTACGCCAAACTGGATACTCCCGACCAGCCATTCTTGTTGCTGGATAGCCATGACAGTCATGTATATGTCGCACAAAGTGGTTTGGTTGGCGCCAACGGCACCGATACTGCACAAGGTCGTCCGGTATTTAGTAGTGAGAAATCAGCCTATCAGTTAGCCGATGGGCAAGATCAACTGCAAGTTGATTTGGTACTTCAGCAAGGTGATGTGAAAATCACCAAGCGCTTCACGTTCAAACGCGGCGAATACCTGGTGAAGGTTGACTATCTGATTGATAACCAAAGCAGCTCGCCCTGGTCCGCACAGCTTTATGGCCAGATCAAACGGGATAGCCAAAACTTCGTAAAAGTCAGTGCATTGGAAATGAACCCGTTCCTGGGTGCTGCCATCACCACTACCGAAGAAAACTATAAAAAATTCACCTTTGCCAAAATCGCCGAAAGTGAATTCAAAACCACTCGCCCGGGTGGCTGGGTTGCGATGGTGCAACACTATTTCATTAGCGCCTGGATTCCGGATGCCAATAGTGACAACACCTTCAGTTTGCGCAAGCTAGGCACCAATGACCTCTATCTGCTTGGCTTTACCGGCAAAGTGAACGAAGTCGCTCCGGGAACACAAGGTAGTTTTGGCGCCAGCTTCTATGCTGGGCCCAAAGATACCGAACGTTTGGAAGAAATATCCCCTCACCTCGAGTTAACCGTGGACTACGGTTGGCTGTGGTGGTTATCCAAACCCTTATTCTGGGTAATGAAAGCTATCCACGACCTGGTTGGAAACTGGGGTCTGGCGATTATCGGCCTGATCATCATTATCAAAGCCCTGTTCTTTAAACTTTCTGCAACCAGCTATAAATCCATGGCGAAAATGCGCAAGTTAGCGCCCAAAATGGCAGAAATGAAAGAACGTTATGGCGATGACCGACAGAAGTTCTCGCAAGAGATGATGAAGCTTTATAAGAATGAGCAAGTAAATCCATTTGGTGGCTGCTTGCCGTTATTGATCCAGATGCCAGTATTCCTTGCCTTCTATTACGTATTAATGGAATCGGTGGAACTCCGCCACTCGCCATTCTTTGGCTGGATTACTGATTTGTCGGTAAAAGATCCGTATTTCGTACTGCCCATTATTTACGGCATCACCATGTGGTTTATGCAGAAGCTGAACCCGCAACCCACTGATCCGATGCAAGCGCGCATCATGCAAATGTTGCCGATTGTGTTCACCATCATGTTCCTGTGGTTCCCGGCCGGTATGGTGTTGTATTGGGTAACAAACAACCTGTTGTCTATTGCCCAGCAGTATGTGATTACCAAACAAATCGAAAACGCCGATACCAGTAAGTAATTTTTATGATAGTTACCGATACCATCGCCGCCATAGCCACCGCCACTGGCCGCGGTGGTGTCGGTATAGTCCGGGTCTCCGGCCCCAAAGCCAGACAGGTTGCCGAAAGTCTTCTTTCTATTAATTTGCAACCACGCCATGCCCATTACTGTGATTTCTCAACCGCTTCTGGTGAAGTCCTCGATCAGGGGATTGCCCTGTTTTTCCCCGGCCCCAACTCTTTTACCGGCGAAGATGTCCTTGAATTGCAAGGCCACGGCGGCCCGGTAATCCTGGATTTGCTGCTGCGCGAAATTACCCGCCTGGGTGTGCGCCTTGCACGCCCCGGGGAATTTTCCGAGCGCGCCTTTCTCAATGACAAACTGGATCTCGCCCAGGCCGAAGCCATCGCCGATTTAATCGATGCCACTAGCGAACAAGCGGCCCGCAATGCCTTGCACTCATTACAAGGTGCCTTTTCCAAACGTATCCATGAACTGGTAGAAGCGCTGATCCACCTGCGTATTTATGTGGAAGCGTCCATCGACTTTCCAGAAGAGGAAATTGATTTCCTCAGCGATGGCAAAGTCTCCAACGACCTGGATGACATCACCCGCAAACTGGAAAAAGTATTTAAAGAAGCTCGCCAGGGTGCATTGGTCCGCGATGGTATGCGCGTCGTTATCGCCGGCCGGCCCAATGCCGGGAAATCCAGTTTGCTCAATGCCTTGAGTGGTCGTGAATCCGCCATTGTGACCAGTATCGAAGGGACTACCCGCGACGTGTTGCGCGAGCATATCCATATTGATGGCATGCCATTGCACATTATTGATACCGCTGGCCTGCGCGAAAGCCCGGACGAGGTCGAACAAATCGGCATCCAGCGCGCCTGGCAGGAAATCCAGCAGGCCGATCGGGTGTTATTGCTGGTGGATAGCCGCCAAACCATCGAAACAGACCCGCAGCAAATCTGGCCGGAATTTATCGCCCGGCTGGAAAACCCGGATAAAGTCACCCTGATCCGTAACAAAATTGATTTAACCGGGGAACCTGCCGGTATTTTTACGCAAGGGGCTGCCAGCTATATCAATATCAGTGCTGCAGCAGGTACCGGTGTTGAAGCACTCAAGGATCACCTCAAAGCCATCATGGGTTTCAGTGATACCGGCGAAAGCGGTTTTACTGCCCGCCGTCGCCATCTGGATGCGCTTGAACGGGCCCAATCCTTCCTTTATTCCGGCAAAGCGCAACTACAAGGTTATGCTGCCGGTGAATTACTCGCCGAAGACCTGCGTCAGGCGCAGAATGCGTTGGGTGAAATTACCGGCGAATTTACCCCGGATGATTTGTTGGGGCGGATTTTCAGCAGCTTCTGTATTGGCAAATAGTTATTTATATCCGTCGTTTTAATCAACCTGGATATATCCGTGTGAACTCCTTCCAAAATTAAACAGAGAGCTGTGTCTATACTGCTTATAAATTAAGCAATATAGATACAGCGTTGTGAATACCCCTACTTCACTACAAAAAACCGAACCTATGGTGGCGATACAATTGTTATCGGCGTGCCGGATTCTGGTTATTAATGGCAAAGGTGGATCCGGGAAAACAACCGTCAGTACCAACCTCGCCGCCTGGTTAGCAAAACGTGGCGACACTACGGTATTGGTCGATACTGATCCGCAAGCATCAGCCAGCCATTGGCTAAAATCGCGACCACAGGACTTACCGACAATCTTCGGTGTAAAAATCGAACCCAACAGCCGCATTACCCGCAGTTTCCAATGGCGTGCACCTAAATCCACCCGTTGGCTAATCACTGATAGTGCCCCCGGGCTGGCTGATAACGCATTGAACGATATAGTGCAAAACCATGATTTGATCATCGTCCCGGTACTACCTTCAGATATTGATATTCGCGCAAGCGCGCGCTTTATCGGTGAGCTGCTCCTGACCCAAACCATGCGCCAGAAACGTCGACCTATAGCGGTGGTAGCCAATCGCGTTAAACAGCAAACCAATGCCTGGGAACGGCTGCAGAAATTTTTACTGAGCCTGAACATTCCCTATCCGGCAACCTTGAGGGATACCCAGTTTTACGTAAGAGCTTATGGCGAGGGGCGCGGAATTGCCGATTACCCTCAGCAAAGCCATGAGCGGGATCGCAACGATTGGGATCTTATTCTGTGCTGGCTCGATGCACAGAACGAAAAATCGCTTTGGCAGGATGTTGAAAACCAACCTGGTGATGGATTGGAATCTTCAAACGCTTCGTAAAAAAAACGAAAGACAAACCTTGATAAAATTCCCACATAATCCATTCTTACCGCCATAACCTTTCCCTATCAGTAACCTTAATACCGGCTTATCTTCAACTTTTTCCACACAGTTACACAGGTTATCCACAGTTAAATCGAGTTTTCCCTCATAAATACATGTTTTAACAAGAATTTTTATTGTTCGATATTCCCTGTGTGCACAAATCTGTGAATTTGAATAACAAAAACTGGGAAGGATTTTGGGGATAAGTCGGCTTTTACCGGTTTTCTGTATAACCCCACCTTTTACAACCAGCTTACGATCAGCATAAACCCAGCTTACCTAGGGCTTTTCCCTGTATTTATAAATTTAAAAAACCATTTAAATTCATATTGTTAAAATACTTATCCACAAAAATTGGCGGCGCTATATATAACAACATCATTAAAAACCCTAAATAACAAAAATATATATTTCATTATTTAAAAATTTCTCCTTTGTTGTAACGCGAACCATTTTTTTGGATAACGTCCAGCACAGCGACGCAAACACAGTATCAACCGCAAAAAAACTATTGATTAATCCCTGTACAAGTTTTGTGCAAAACCAAGACTCGCTCTATAATGTCGCCCCTTTTGACCGACAGGTCATTTTTCGGCTCAGTACGCAGCCAGGCTGCAAGGTGTAAGCGATGATTTTCCCGGATCGTTTTGATGTGATCGTAATCGGTGGTGGCCATGCCGGAACCGAGGCTTGTTTAGCGGCGGCGCGCATGGGCTGCAAAACCTTGCTGTTGTCCCACAACATCGAAACGCTTGGGCAAATGTCGTGTAATCCGGCGATTGGCGGTATTGGTAAAAGCCATCTGGTGAAAGAAATCGACGCACTTGGCGGCGCCATGGCGCTGGCGACCGATAAAGGTGGAATCCAGTTCCGCGTACTGAATGCCCGGAAAGGCCCGGCGGTGCGCGCGACCCGTGCGCAGGCTGACCGAATCCTCTACAAAGCGGCGATCCGCGAAACCCTGGAAAACCAGGAAAACCTCTGGATCTTCCAGCAAGCCGCCGATGACCTGATTGTTGAAAATGACCAGGTGCGTGGCGTGGTTACGCAAATGGGCCTGAAATTTATGGCCAACCAGGTGGTGCTCACCGCCGGTACTTTTCTGGGTGGACTTATCCATATCGGTTTGCAAAATTATTCTGGTGGTCGCGCTGGTGATCCGCCGTCCATTGCATTGTCGAAACGCCTGCGTGAATTACCGCTGCGCGTTGATCGTCTGAAAACCGGCACACCGCCGCGTATTGATGCGCGCACGGTTAATTTTGATGTGCTGGAAAAACAATGGGGCGATGAACCGCGCCCGGTCATGTCGGTGCGCGGCAATCGCGCCATGCAACCGCGGCAGATTTGTTGTTACATCACCCACACCAATGAAAAAACCCACGATGTGATTCGCCGCAACCTTGACCGTTCGCCGATGTACTCCGGCGTGATCGAAGGTATTGGCCCGCGTTACTGCCCATCGATCGAGGATAAAATTCACCGCTTCGCGGATAAAGACTCGCACCAGATTTTTATCGAGCCCGAAGGTCTGACTACGCACGAACTCTACCCTAACGGCATTTCCACCAGCTTGCCGTTTGATGTGCAGCTGGAAATCGTGCGTTCAATGAAAGGTTTTGAAAACGCGCATATCCTTCGCCCCGGTTACGCGATTGAATACGATTTTTTCAATCCGCAGGATTTGCAACACAGCCTGGAAACCAAAGTGATCGGCGGATTATTTTTTGCTGGCCAGATCAACGGTACCACCGGTTACGAAGAAGCCGGTGCGCAAGGTCTGCTCGCCGGCATCAACGCCGCGCTGCGCGCACAGGAAAAAGACGCCTGGTGTCCAACGCGCGATCAAGCTTATGTTGGTGTATTGGTTGATGATCTGATTACCCTCGGCACCAAAGAACCTTACCGTATGTTCACCAGCCGCGCCGAATATCGGTTATTGTTGCGCGAAGACAATGCCGATTTGCGGTTGACTGAAAAAGGCCGCGAACTCGGTTTGATCGGCGATGAACAATGGCAATTATTTTGTGACAAGCGCGAGCAGATCGAACTTGAGCAACAGCGTTTGCGTTCTACCTGGATACAAGCGGGTTCTGCCGAAGCGGAAATTATCGAACAAAAAATCCAGACCAAACTTGCGCGCGAATACAGCTTGATGGATTTGCTGAAGCGCCCGGAATTAACCTACGCTGATATCGCACATTTGAAAGGCGAAGCTATCGCCAATGAAGCGGCGGCGGAACAAGTCGAGATCGAAGCAAAATATTCCGGCTATATTGAACGCCAGCAGGAAGATGTGAATCGCTTGCGCGCGTATGAAAATACCATTATTCCGGATGACTTTGATTATTCGCAGGTAGAAGGCTTGTCGAATGAAGTAAAGCAAAAATTGATTGCTGCGCGGCCGCAAACCCTGGCGCGTGCTTCGCGCATTTCCGGTATTACCCCAGCAGCGATTTCGCTGGTGCTGGTGTATTTGAAAAAACGCGGTGTACTTCAACGTTTAAAAGCCGATGCGCCGGAACAACAAGCCAGCTGATCCGTTTTGGTTGATAAGATAAAAATTTTTTTCCGCTCCGCGGATACCATGAGTGCCAAGAGTGATTGACGTAGATTTACAAGAGCGTTTGCAACAACAGTTGATACGCGGCGCGGCTGAAATGTCCGTGGCGCTCACGGGCGAGCAAACTGAAAAATTATTGGCGTATATCCGCGAATTTGAAAAGTGGAACAAAGCTTATAATCTTTCCGCTGTGCGCGATATCCAGCAAATGGTTGCGCGTCATTTGCTGGACAGTTTGAGTGTGGTGCCCTGGTTTGCATCCCGGAAAACAGGCACGCAAAAAAATTTTTCGCTAACGCGGATAATCGACGTTGGCACCGGCGGCGGCTTGCCGGGAATTCCACTGGCAATTATGTTTCCGGAAAAACAATTTACCCTGCTCGATAGCAACGGTAAAAAAACCCGGTTTTTGTTTCACGTAAAAACCCTGTTGGGATTAACCAACGTAACGGTGGAAAATCGCCGGGTGGAAGAATTTACGCCAACGGAACCACGCGGTGGTTATAGGATTGTCACTTGACCAAGATCTATGCGATTGCAAATCAGAAAGGCGGTGTGGGCAAAACAACAACCTGCGTAAATCTGGCCGCGTCTTTGGTTGCGACCAAAAAACGTGTGCTGCTGGTTGATCTGGATCCGCAAGGCAACGCCACTATGGGCAGTGGTGTTAACAAAAATGAAGTTGAGGAAAGTATTTACGACGTTCTTACAGAACGCGCGGCGATTAAAGACTGTATCCAGGTATCGGAAAGTGGCAAATACCATGTGTTGCCAGCCAATGGTGACCTCACTGCCGCTGAAGTTGAAATGCTCGCATTGGAAAACAAAGAACGCCGGTTACAAAATGCGATTAATCAAGTGCGTGATAATTACGATTACATATTAATTGATTGCCCCCCATCGCTGAACATGCTCACCTTAAACGCCTTGACCGCATGTGATGGCGTAATCATCGCTATGCAATGCGAATACTATGCGTTGGAAGGTTTATCGGCATTGGTTGGCACTATCAATCAAATCCAGAAAGTATTGAATCCGAATTTAAAAATCGAAGGTCTGCTGCGCACCATGTACGATCCGCGCAACAGTTTGACCAACGATGTGTCTGCACAATTGCAACAACATTTTGGTGATCGTTTGTATCGCACCTGCATTCCGCGTAACGTTCGCCTCGCTGAAGCACCGAGTTTCGGTATGCCGGTGTTGGCGTTTGATCGCCAATCCAAAGGCGCTATTGCCTACCTTGCATTGGCCGGCGAAATTTTACGGCGCAACGAACCAAGCAATAAATCCGCTGCAGAAACTGCAGTGGCCAATTAAGTTTTCGTTTTTTGAATTGATATAAGGCCAACAAGAATGTCGAGTAAACGCAAAGGTTTGGGTAAAGGCTTGGATGCACTCCTGAGTGCCGGTTTGGGAGTGACTGCGCCAGCGCCGGAAATGCCCGTTAACCCGAGCGACGCCGATCAGAAAATCGAATACAAAGATGGCAAGCTTGCCCATTTGCCCGTTGAATTGATCCAGCGCGGAAAATACCAGCCGCGCCGCGATATGCATCCGGAAGCGCTGGAAGAATTGGCGGAGTCGATTAAAGTCCAGGGCGTCATGCAACCGATTGTGGTGCGTGGAATCGGCGAGGGTCGTTACGAAATTATCGCCGGTGAACGCCGCTGGCGCGCCACGCAATTGGCCGGCCTGGATAAAATTCCCGCTGTCATTCGCGATGTGCCGGATGAAGCTGCCATCGCCATGGCGCTGATTGAAAATATCCAGCGTGAAAATTTAAATCCCATCGAAGAAGCCGTTGCCTTAAAACGCCTGCAAGATGAATTTGAATTAACCCACGCCGAAGTGGCACAAGCGGTGGGGAAATCGCGCACCACAATCACCAACCTGTTGCGTTTGATTGCGCTGAGCGAAGAAGTAAAAACATTGCTTGAGCACGGTGACCTGGAAATGGGGCATGCACGCGCATTGTTAACATTGGAGGCGCAACAACAAAAAGAAATCGCCCGCCAGATTGTGGCCAAAGGATTATCAGTTCGCCAGACCGAAGCATTAGTGCGTTTGTACCAGGAAAACCAGGGGCAGGAAAAACTGAAACCGGAAGTGCAGGTTTCCGCCGACATCCGCCGCTTGCAAGATCGGCTTTCAGAAACCCTCGGCGCGGGTGTGGAAATCCAGCATGGCGCCAAAGGCAAAGGAAAATTGGTGATTAGTTACAATTCCCTGGATGAACTGGACGGAATTCTGGGACACATTAAATAAATTTTTTCACTTACTCATCACAAAGGCACTGACCTCAAAAGTGCCTTTTCCCCTACATATAGTTGTGCGCTTCCACTTCAAACACTAATTACAGTTAGCAACAAATTGACTATTAAATTTACAACAAATTTACTAGGCAGTTTTTCCCTTTGGTGCTAGCCCGACGGTTGCTGCTAGGGGGCTTAATCTCTATAATGCGCCCCATTTGAGCGCGCCGAGCATAAGCATGTTACCAATGGTAATAAGCTGTCGTTTGTGACAGAATGCCGCCGCGAAAAAATGGGGGTCTCAAGCACATGTCTCGTTATCTCAAGGGGCGTGGTTTTGCTCTCCAAACAGTAGCCGCCCAGTTGGTTGTAACCCTGGTTGCTGCCGCTACTGCTCTGGCGATCAGTTATCCGATCGCAGTTTCAATATTGACGGGTGGGATTATTGGTGTGACAGCCAACTTGTGGCTGGCGCTAGTGGCGTTTCGTCCCCAATTGGGTGCGCCACCCCAAAAGATGCTTGCCGCTTTTTACACCGGCGAGCTTGGAAAATTTGTAATCACAGCCTTGATGTTTTTGCTGGCCTTTAAGCACATTGGGTTTCTGAAAGAAACCGCTTACGCCGCAACCATGATCCTGGCTTATGTGATGGTTCAGGTTGTGGCCTGGATTAACCCGCTGGTGCGTCGCCATTGATTGCGGCCCGGCCGGAAGCTTTTTCAACTTTAATTTTGGAACTTAACGATGTCAGCCGCCGAGCATGAAGCAATAACATCCTCCGAGTACATTAAACACCACCTTACCAACCTCACCTATGGCCAATTGCCAGACGGTACCTGGGGTTTTGCGCACAATGGCGCCGAAGCTGCACAAATGGGCTTTTGGGCTATCAACGTAGATACCATGGGTTGGTCGCTGTTTTTGGGTTTGGTGTTTTTCCTGATTTTCCGCAGCGTTGCGAAAAAGGTCACCAGCGATGCCCCAACCGGTTTGCAAAACGTAGTTGAAGCGGCCGTTGAATTCGTAGACAGCAACGTCAAGAGCATGTTCCCTTACAAAAACGCGATGGTTGCCCCGCTGGCTTTGACCATCCTGGTGTGGGTGTTCTTCATGAACGCGATGGACCTGATTGCCATCGACCTGTTGCCGGAAATTGCCAAGTTAGTAGGCGTTTCTCTCGGTGCTGATCCTCATGCCGTATTCTTCAAAGTGGTACCGTCTACCGATCCAAACATCACTCTGGGTATGGCGTTCTGTGTATTCATTTTGATCCTTTGGTACAGCATCACCCAGAAAGGCCTGTTGGGTTTCCTGAAAGAGTTAACACTTCACCCGTTCAGCAGCAGCAACCCGATTGTGCAAACACTTTTCATCCCGGTGAACCTAGTGCTTGAGTTGCCTGGCCTGATCGCGAAGCCTGTTTCTCTTGGTCTGCGTCTCTTCGGTAACCTCTACGCTGGCGAAATCATTTTCATCCTGATCGCGATTATGATCGGTGCGAACCTGGTTCTTGGTTTCTTTGGCATTTCGCTGCAAATCATCTGGGCGCTGTTCCACATCCTGATCATTGCACTGCAAGCCTTTATTTTCATGGTATTGACCATTGTTTATATGAGCATGGCGTACCAGACAGAAGAGCAACACTAATCGTTCTGTAATCCGGTTTTGTAATTTGTTTTTTTAGTTTGTTTTATTTTTTCATTTATCAACTTAGTAGGAGAAAACACTGTGACTGAAGCTCAAGCTTTGATTTATTTGGCGGGTGCACTGGTAATTGGTTTGGGCGCTGTAGGCGCTGCGATTGGTGTAGGTATTCTTGGTGGCAAGTTCCTGGAAGGCGGTGCCCGTCAACCAGAATTGATCCCGATGCTGCGTACTCAATTCTTCGTTGTTATGGGTCTGGTTGACGCGGTACCAATGATCGGTGTTGGTATCGGTATGTACATCCTGTTCGCAACTGGCGCT
>JAGKWO010000108.1 GCA_021151835.1 Gammaproteobacteria bacterium | reverse complement strand
TGCAGCGCGCGTTGCGGTGGAAACTGCTCATGCAGATTACTGGTACAAATACGTTGGCTTCGACGGCCGTATCGTCGGCATGACCACCTTCGGTGAATCAGCGCCCGGCAACAAACTGCTCGAGCACTTCGGCTTTACTGTCGATAATATCGTCAGCACGGTTGAAGAATTGTTAGAAGACTAAGAAAAGAAAAAACACCCGGCGCGAGTCGGGTGTTTTGTTTTACCGCCGCCCTTTTCTTTGCGGTTTTTGGGAAAATTTTGTTTAAAGTGTGTAATCAAATTTATTTAAAAAGGCATTTGGTTTTATTCGGAGCTTCTTCGTAAAGGTGAAAAACATGACCGTGAAATTAATGAAAGACCAGGATCTCGCCGGCAAGCGCGTATTGATTCGTCAGGATCTGAACGTGCCCTTGGAAGATGGACGTATCACCAGCGCGGTACGTATTGATGCTTCTATTCCTACCATCAAGGAAGCATTGAGCAAAGGCGCAAAGGTGATGGTGATGTCGCACCTCGGTCGCCCGGATGAAGGTGTGTACGACGAGGCTTCGTCACTGGCTCCGGTTGCAAAGTATTTGAGCGAAAAACTGGGTCGTCCGGTGCCGTTGGTAAAAGATTGGGTTGATGGCTTTGCTGACCAAGGTGACTTGGTCTTGTTGGAGAACGTTCGCTTTAATGTAGGCGAAGGCAAAAACTCTGACGAGCTTTCCAAAAAAATGGCGGCCCTGTGTGATGTATTTGTAATGGATGCGTTTGGTACTGCGCACCGCGCACAAGCATCCACTCACGGTGTTGCGAAGTTTGCGCCCATCGCCTGCGCTGGCCCATTGTTGGCGGCGGAGTTGGATGCATTGGGCAAGGTGCTCGATAACCCGGCGCGCCCATTGGTGGCAATCGTTGGCGGTTCAAAAGTATCGACCAAGCTGAGCGTGTTGGATGCGGTTTCCAAAATTGCGGACATCCTGGTGGTGGGAGGTGGTATCTCCAATACGTTCGTTGCTTCTGCTGGCAACGAAGTGGGCAATTCACTCTACGAAAAAGATTTGATTCCCGAGGCGCAACGCTTGCGCGCGCAAACGGAAGTGGTGTTCGCCACCGACGTGCGGGTTACCAAAGAAGGTTTCAAAGAGTGGAACCACAACTCGGTATGCGTTGCGAAAAAAGTGAACGAAATCCAGGCCGATGAAGAAATTATCGACTATGGCCCTGAAACTGCTGCACGCGTTGCGGACATCATCAAAAACGCCAAAACCGTATTGTGGAACGGCCCCTGCGGTGTATTCGAATTTGATGCCTTCTCCAAAGGCACTGAAACCATTTCTCGCGCAATTGCCGAAAGCGACGCTTTCTCGGTAGCTGGCGGTGGCGACACCCTGGCGGCAATCGACAAGTGGAACCTGGCGGACAAAATCTCTTACGTCTCTACCGGCGGCGGTGCATTCCTCGAATTCGTGGAAGGCAAAAAATTGCCAGCAGTAGCGATTCTGGAAGAGCGCGCCAAGGGTTGATTTTCTAATCATTGGCACTCGATAAAAAAGGCGGTCTTCGGATCGCCTTTTTTATTGCCTGAAAAGCAATCAGAGACTATAGTGTGTATAAATTCTATATTTTGTGTGTATTGGGGGTCGGCTGTGCGTACCAACATTGTGATTGACGATGAATTGATGGCGAGTGCTCTTAAAGCGTCTGGAGCGTTGACCAAGAAAGAGGTGGTTGAGTTGGGGTTACGTACCCTGATTCGCTTGAAACAGCAGGAAGCCGTTAAGGCATTCAAAGGGAAGCTACCTTGGGATGGAAATTTGGATGAGCTGCGGACGGATAAATGATTATTGTGGACTCCAGTGTCTGGATAGATTTTTTTAATGGCAAAGAAACCCCGGCAGTGGCCAAACTCGATTCCCTGCTGGGGGTTGAGCCGCTGGCAATTGGTGATGTAATTTTGCTGGAAGTACTGCAAGGGTTTCGCTCTGATGCGCAAGTAAAAAAAGCACGCAGCTTATTTGATAGCTTTGATGTATTTGCCATGCTGGGAGAGCAAGCTGCAGTTAATGCA
Organism: Gammaproteobacteria bacterium; assembly: GCA_021151835.1. Taxonomy (GTDB): domain Bacteria; phylum Pseudomonadota; class Gammaproteobacteria; order Pseudomonadales; family Cellvibrionaceae; genus Cellvibrio. The sequence goes on along the minus strand of JAGKWO010000108.1, from coordinate 939 downwards.
GCTAATTGTTATCGCCAGTTGCGCCAACGGGGAATCACCATTCGTAAAACGAATGATGTAATTATCGCGAATTTTTGTATAACCCAAGGGCATAGTTTGTTGTTTTCCGATAAAGATTTTTTACCCTTCGTTAACTTCTTTCAGCTTAAACAAATCAATTGCGATTAACTTCTCTCCTCACACTTTTACTGCTGAACATCAGCAAATAAATTCCGCTTCCGATGTATACCCCAGCACAGTTCGAGTGTGGGCAACTGCCGGGTTTTTAAATTCCGTCAACGATTGCATTGTGCTTTTCTTTTTGCGGAGTAGACTGCCGCCGCAATAACTCATCAAAACATAAGAATAATTGTCGGCGTGGCGATTCCTGGACCGTTGTGGTTTCCCTCTGGGTTATTCGGTTCTCTCGTGCAATACCTCATAAGTGTTCAGCGGTGCATGTTCCCTAATGCAACATAGCTAATCTTCTTGAGGAATTATTATGCGTATCTCCTTGTTTTTGTCCGGTCTGGTGCTGGCTGCCTGTGCAACCAGCGCTTTTGCTGCCAACCGTCCTTCCGGTTTTGTGACTATTTGTACCGAAGGTAAAACCTGCTCTGTTCCTTCACTTACCAATGTGGCCTTCGGGCGTGCGGATAAATTCACGTACAAATTATTATCCGGCAATTTCGTTTGTTCCGAGGCTACGTTTGGCGCCCGTGTGGCGGGCGGGGTGAACGAGTGCTCGGTATCAAGGACTACGTCCAGTGTGGGTAGCAGCAGCTCGGCGCCAGCCCAGTCTTCATCCAGTAAGCCCGCCTCAAGCGTGGCCAGCTCGGCGAACAGTATAAGAAGTTCCGTCGCCAGCTCATCGTCCAGTTCTGTGGTTAACCCTCCGGTGGGCAGCTACTACCCCGGCTGTGAAAAACCTGAACCCACCGAAACGGTTCAATTCAGCCA
>JAGKWO010000107.1 GCA_021151835.1 Gammaproteobacteria bacterium | reverse complement strand
TGGAGCGCGCAGGAGGGAGACGGGACGACAGTCCAAATGGGGCAAGATGAATTCGGAGATACTTTCGTAAAACTCGGCCAGATCAAGCTTGGTTCCTTTGCTGCTTGCATCAATAACGCGTTCTGGATGGCTAATCGGAATACCGGCAACCTCGGGTTTACCCGTTTTGTTGTTGGTAGAACGCTTGGATGCTGTAGAGGGTGTTTTTAACGGTTTGAGCGAGGTGGCAGTGCCTACTTGGTCGGCGGACCTAGGCTGTTCACGAATAATATCCTTGACGGGTTTGTCAGTGCGCAGGGCAATGAACGACGCTTGACGAAGAATGCCTTCGCCGGTCCACTCAGCGAATTCCACTTCACAAATGAGTGTGGGTTTTATCCAATGCACGCCTTTCTTTTGCATGCCGGTTAACCTGGTAGATACAGTTTGTTCGTCTTGCTCCAGCGCTTTCATTTTTTTGTAGATATCGGCGATTCGTGTTGCGTTGAACCCTGTACCGACGCGTCCTGCATATACGATTTCAGTATCACCCATGGCTTTATGTACGCCCAGGAGGATGGCACCAAATCCGCTTCTGCTGCCTTGTGGTTCTGTATATCCCACAATGATGAATTCCTGCCGCAATCGGCATTTTAGTTTGATCCAGTCATCGCTGCGGCGCGATACATAGGTGCTGCCAGCGCGTTTACCAATGACGCCTTCCAATGACATGGCACAAGCACTGCTAACGATACTGCGATGGTCAGCATTAAATGCCGCTGAATAGCGAAGAGGCGAGCTTGCTTTGCGAGGAATGATTTTTTCTAACCTTGCACGACGCTCTTCTATTGCATGCCCACGCAAATCCTCGCCGTTGAGGTAGGGTGCATCAAACAAATAAAAAATAATGTGTTGACTAATGTTTTCATCAAACGCATTCTGCAACGCCTGAAAATTCGGCAATCCGTTTTCATTTAACACAACGACTTCGCCATCGAGCCAGCTATCGCCTAGCTTTAATGCTTCTATGGCTTTGGCTTGGTGCGGAAGCCGCTCAGTCCAGTCATTTCCATTGCGCGTAAATAAATTAACTTTCCCTTTTTTTACTCGCGCCAACATCCTGTAACCATCGAATTTTATTTCGTATAACCAGTCACCTACGGGCGGTTCATTAACGAGCGTCGCGAGTTCCGGGGAGAATGTGTCGGGAATGTCTACCAATTCAACCTTTGCCGTTCCGCTTTTTTTAGCGGCAGCCTTTACCGAAATGTCGGTAACTTTGCTGGCAGATGCTGATGATGTTGCTTTTGAGCCAGGCGCCGCATTGCTTTTTTTCTTAGCGGCATCTTTTGAGTTTGCTTTTGAATTTGCTTTTAGTTTTTCATCCATTGGAAGAAGCGATCCGGTCAACACGCTCTCAGGCCGCAACTGGACGATATCGTAATCCTCGATGGGTTTGGCGAATTCATCCCGCTCTTTGATAAGCAGCCATTGTTCCTTGCTGCTATCGCCGCGCCCCCGCGTCCTTACCAGCGCCCAATCCCCCGACAGCTTCTCTCCAATCAGTGTGAATTTCAATTTCCCGGATTTATACCCGGCATTAGCGTCGCCATGCGGCTGCCAGACACCTTCATCCCACACGATGACATCACCACCGCCGTACTCCCCTTTAGGAATACTGCCTTCGAATTTCGCATAACTGAGGGGATGATCTTCTACATGGACGGCGAGGCGTTTGTCCCTGGGATCAAAACTGGGACCTTTTGGAATTGCCCAGCTCACCAGGGTGCCATTCAATTCGAGCCTGAAATCGTAATGGAGCCGCCTGGCGTCGTGTTTCTGGATAACAAAACGCAAAGCCGTGGCGGCGCGCTTACCTTTTCGCGGTGCCTCTTCATCAGGCGGCTCGGAGGTGACACCGAAATTTCGTTTACGATTATATTCGCTAGTGACTCGCCCCATGTCCCACTCCTTTTCCGGTATGTCTCGTCGATTCAGGCATGATCAGCACCTCCGAAAATGGCCCACGCAGGTATGTGACACAAGGGACAGCCACAGGGTTCCGGAAGATGGAATCAGGTCAAATCTAAAGCGAAGCCAGACGTCAAATATAGTTTGTACAAGCTAAGACATCATGACTGATACCAATCGAGCGCTGATGCGAAACAGGGCGGGCATGTGGAACGCCTACACCGTTACCGGCGGCACAGCTCTCGGGCACGCGGGCGGCTGGTACTGGAACGACAGAACCACCGAAACCTGCCTGCTTGAATTCCCCAACAATGTCGTTGCTTCCATAATTCTAAATTCAGGTCGGGAAACAGGCATTGCCGGTGGTTGTGCAAGCTTGGTTAGCGCCTTTAACGACTCCAAATAATCTGCTGTGCAAACACTCGGGCCCGCAATTAGCGGGCCTGAGTTCCTTTTAAACCGGACTATGCACATTAACAATGCAGTTCGTAAATCAAACCGTCGAACTTCGCATTGAACCGAAATTCATTATCGCTGTGATTGCTTCAGTTGCTACTGCTCTCCGCCTTAGGCCAGCCCCATGCATACCAAATAATCGTAAGCAGAATCTCGATCACACAGAAAATCCTATAAAAAACCCAGGCTCCAGGAGCACATAGGGTAGCAACCGCTACCAAGGTGTAAAATCCACCCAGGATAATACTTGCCCACCGCGCAATTCGTGCGAACAAAACGATGCTTAAAAAAATCATGAGCGTAGGAATGGCGAGCAGTATTGCTGTGCCGATTAATTTGGCTTGGGTGACATGCCCTAAAGGTCCAATATTTTCCGCCATCATATCCGCCAGCTTGCCTGGAACGTATAGCTCAAAAAAATCTGCATATATGTAGCAAAACATTAGCGTCGCCCATAAGGCAGAGATTTTTATCCTGACATTAACGCTGAAATCCTCTAAAGAATTTTGGTTGCTTCGGATGTTGCCCATCTTGTATTCCTTAGTATAAGTGTTAAGTGACTACTACTGATTTCAACCGTGAGGCATTGGCCATCGAAATTGATTTTAGTCTGCCCGCCGCAAGGGTTGTTCGTGTATTGGAGCGTGTTATTGCGTGGCGAGGCTA
>JAGKWO010000059.1 GCA_021151835.1 Gammaproteobacteria bacterium | reverse complement strand
TGGCCCCACCCAGCCGCCATAACAACAGGCAAAGCTGTGCGAGGACACGACTTGCGAAAATTTCGCAATGTGCCAGTAAGGAGAAAATCCGGGGGTTGCAATCCCGGCCATGGGTTTTACCATGGCGGCGTCAGGGTAGGGGATGGCCACAGGGCTGTCAACGAGAGTCGGCTGTCAATGCGAGTCGGCTATCAATGTGATCGGGCGAGCTAAGGCTGCGATTCCCAAGCTGGAGCTTGGGAACCAGAGGCATCCAACAAAAAAGGGACCGGAGGGATTTAATTTTGATCAGCCCTTCATCTTTTTAAACAAAGCGGCCTTTCGGTCGCGTTGTTCTTCTAATCTAAGCTTTTCACAAAATCCCTGCACCCGGTACATCAAATCCGCGAGGTCATAAAGTGCTTGTTGGGGTAAGTCCAGATCGTGGTGGATAAGCAAAAATATTTTATCGAGGCGAATCCAGCCAGGCTAGCTTGGTGTCTTACTCACTCGTCAATCCGTTTATTTCCAAGGAGTAGTGAGTGGCGGTAGTCAGCCTTCCCCCTATACATGTTATTCACGTTGCTTATATAACGCTGACTTTGTTTGGTATTTTTTTGGTGTTGGGGCGGGCTCAATGTAAAGCATTAGCATTGCTTTTAGGTGTCCATCTCATAGAAGAAGTACTTAATATTGTTGAAGAGCTGCACTTTGGTGGTGATATTTATTTAATTACTCCTGCGCTCCAGCTTGCTTATGGCCCTCTCTATTATTTGTTTGCAAAAAACTTGATTTACGGTGATCTCAATACGCACAAACACCTTATACATCTGTTGCCGGCTTTGCTCGCCATAGGTTTTACACGCTGGTGGCCCGAGGAGTTGATGGCTGCTTTTGCCATTTTGATAATTTATTTTGTGCTTACTTACAAATTGCTTTCCCATTATCACCGCATTTTGCGAGATATAGTATCAGACGGTGAAAACCACTCGCTAAAATGGCTAATTAATACGCTTATTGTTATAGGTACATTTGAGTTTATCGATTTCATTCGTCTGAATTTGCAGCTAGTGCTAAGTGTTGAAGTGCTCACACAATGGTATTTTATCTGCGCTCTCACTTCATTGTTATGCACCGCCTATTTGGTGCTTAAGGCGGTTCGACAGCCTCAGCTTTACTCGGGTATAACCGATATTCAGCGTCGGATTGAAACGCCCGCAATACCTGACTCGCCCGCCGTGGATACTGGAATGGCTCAGACGTTATTTTCAGCGGTAGTAGATCATCAACGAAAAACGCTTGCCTACCGTCGCCCTAAATATTCGCTACGTAATCTCGCGGATGAAATGGGGTTGAGTGAGCAGGATTTATCCTGGGCTATTAATACCGGAGGGCAAAAGAACTTTTCGGATTTTATTAATGAGTTGCGCATTGAGGATGTAAAGGATTTTTTGCGACAAACAACGCATGATAAAAACATATTGGATATTGCGTTTAATGCAGGTTTTAATTCCAAGTCCAGCTTTAATGCTGTGTTTAAAAAACATACGGGTTTGACGCCTAGCCAGTATGTGGCTCAGTCCAATAACCCTGGGGGTTAGTTTCGCGTTTACCAAAGAATCAAAGTATCCATCAGATATTTTAATGTCTCGATTATGTTGTTCATTGGATATTGCTCCAATTCCTATCAGCTTCGCTCTTCTGATTTGATCATTAAACAACGATTTCACGTCCAGAATGATCATTTTGGACGATCAAGACCTCTCTTTTCTATAGCCTGAACATGTCTTCTCTATGTGTAAGGGCTTTTTATGTTTTATGGAAATCTGTTGCTTGGATGTAAAGTTATCTTTAGGGGCTGTCTCTATGTTGTTGTAATCATGGCAACGGCAAGTTCCCTTGTATTTGCGGAAACCTCTGGCGCTCTGGGTTACGAAAATTTAACGCGATTGCAGTGGCAACAGGATTTGAATGAGCTGGATGCGAATATTCGCCAATATCACATCAATCCCTTCTGGTTTAAAAATGAAGCTGGCTACAAGCGTCTTTATCAGGAAGCGGAGGATTATATTGCCAAGGCTAAAACGGTTGATACGAATATTGTTAACGGCTATTTCGAAAAGCTGGTTGCTTATATTTCCGACGGGCATTCTTATGTGGTCAACAAAACGGCACGGTTTGGTGCACTCTCTTATAGCTTGGAGTGGTTTGGTGATGATCTTTACATTATCGGTTTGGAAGAGGGCGACCGCGCCTTTTTAGGTGCAAAGGTACTTGCATTCGATGGTATGAAAGTAAAGCAAGCCAACAAGCGCATTGCACCCTTTATTCCCGTCGTTAATGCTAGCGGTTTTAAGTTTCATTCAAAAGATGCTTACCATTTTGCCGGATTAATGCACGTGGCGGGTATCAGTAAAAGCAGGGATTCTATTGAATTAACGCTTGAATTGACTAATGGGCACAGGGTTAAAAAACGATTTTTGTTACATAAAAACAATAATAAAACGCTGGATTTTCAAGCGCCTGAAAGTGTGAATACTTCACTTTATCGCCAGCAACAAGATCAATATCAGTGGTTTACTTATCTGGAAAAAGAACAGGCCATTTATCTTCGCTACGCACTTGTTATTGAAAAGACCCCTGGCGATATCAATCGCCTCACGGCGCAATTGGTGCAATTTTTAAATAGCCATAACGTACAAAAACTGATTATTGACGAACGCGACAATGGCGGCGGCGATTCATTTTTTAATGCCCCTTTGATTAATGCCATCGCTAACAATCCCTCAATAAATCAACGCGGAAAATTATTTGTGTTAACCAATCACAATACCTTTTCTGCAGCGATTAATTTTGCCGGCAATATGGCCGTGAAAACACGAGCTTTATTTGTTGGCGAGAAGGTGCCCGACCGCGCGACTTTTGCCGGTGAGGTCGGGCTACAGGCGAGGCATAGTTTACCCAATTCGGGCATTGTGGTTAGCCTGTCTTTTTCTGAGTGGAATTCCACCTACGACAATGATCAGCGTGATGCTGTAAGTTTGGATATTCCCGTTACATTGAGGCTGAAAGATTTTCTTTCTGGCCGTGATCCCGTTTTGCAAGCCTGTTTACATTATTCGCCACGAAAAGTGCAGGCCGCGACACTGGATAATTATGCGAGCTGGGTAGGGCGTTACGATTACAGTCCAGATAAAGCGTTAAAAATTTATGAAAAAGATGGGGAGCTTCACATGGAAGTTACCGAGTGGATATTTTCCGGTTTGCATCCGCATTCAAAAAATACCTTGAAAACAGATTTGACTGGAGTCGAGTTAACAAGGCTACCCAATGGCAATATTGAATTTAGACAGCCGAATAGTAAAAAACGAATTCTTCACAGGCTTGGCGATGACCAGCGTAAACCACTGGAGTTGTTGGTTAGCGGACAATTCGATGCGGCTAAAACGGCTTATCAAAAAGTACATGATGAAAATCCCAAACTACTTTCCATTCGTGGCAACAGCTTGGGTATTTTGGCGTCGCACATGAGGGCACGTTATAGCAGCACCCAATATTACGATCAGTTGCGCGCGATTGCGATATCACTCTACGGTGATCCTATCGCAAGCTGGGACTCAGACGAATAAACTTTACAAATAGGGGTATTAAATGCGCTTTTTACTAAATAGAAATCTGCTGTTGAGTGTGTGCTTTATTTTCGGTGTTGAAAAAGCGGATGCTGAAATTATTACATTCGAGCATGTCAATGTAATACCTATGGATGAAGAGCTGGTTTTATCCAATTACCGTGTTGTTGTGGATAATGACAAAATTACGGTAATTGAGCCCATGTCTACCAAGGCAATACATAAGTCAGATCGGACTATTGATTGTCACGGAAAATATATGCTGCCAGGCTTGACCGACGCGCATTACCATCCACGTGGAGCCTCCACTGAAAAGGACTTTGAGTTATTTTATAAATTACTTATTGCTAACGGTATTACATCGGTAATAAGTATGGGCGAGGATGGTGGTCAAGACGCAATAGCCATTAGAGATCATGCCAACAATCCATCTGTGTTGGCTCCCGTATATTTCACCGCTGGGCCGTTTCTTGGTAGTGACGAGCTGAAGTCACCCAAAGATGCTATCGAATCTGTACGTTATCACAAGCAGCGCGGCTATGACTTTATCAAAGTCCATGAAGATTTTACGTTGGACACCTATTTGACATTGCTGCGTGAGGCAGAAAAAGCTGGAATTCCGGTGGTCGGTCATGCACAGCGAGAGCTTCCACTTGAATATACCTTGCGCTTGACGCTTATTGCGCACATGGAGGAAATTGTAGATATTTTTTCAGATAACAAAAATTTTAAAATAGCGGATATCAGCGATCAGGAAGCCAAAAAAATAGCGGCGCAAGTTAAAAGTAGCGGCGTTTATATTTCCCCTACACTCAGCGTATTGGCGATGATTCAGGACTACAGAGATGATGCACGCTTTGATAAATTAAAAAATCGTTCGCAGACTAAATTTTTATCAAAAGAGGAATTTCTCAACTATACGACCGAAGGTAAGGAATATCGTCAGGAAGTTTTTTCGAGCCCGAAAGGTGTCGAAGCAGTGGATAAATTGGTGAAAGGTACGCAGCTATTAACTAAAGCTTTTTATGAGGCGGGTGTTCCTATGCTGGTTGGTACCGATAATATCGGCTTGCAAATTTCCGGTTTTTCTATTCACGATGAAATGGCGGCGATGAGTGCAGCGGGAGTATCGGCTTTCTCTATTTTAAATTCGGCGACAGCACTGAGTGCGCGCTATTTAAAACGTCAAGCAATTGCAGGGACAATCAGCATCGGAAAAAATGCAGAGTTTATTCTTTTATCCAAAAATCCACTTAATGACATAAAGAACACCAGGGATATACAGGGTGTAATGCTTAAAGGTAAATGGTTGGATAAAAAAGCCCTTGATCAACTGTTGCTCGATGTAGAGGCTGCGCGCAAGGTGGAATGACTGCAAGCTTAAAGTTGTTGCTTGGCTCGATGTTCAGCCATCTTTTAATGCATTGTCCACGTCAATATCAAAATAACGAGCAGAGCCTCCGCGCTTGGTGCGCTCCGGCGATAAATGGACGCCATTAAATTAGTTTGCCAAGTGGGAAACTATTATATATAGTTCTCCACATGGAAAACTATTCTTTATCTCTCAACGATGTATTTCACGCACTGGCCGACCCTACCAGGCGGTCGGTCATTGCGCGTCTCGGTAGCGGTGCTGCATCCATCAAGGAGCTGGCAGAACCATTTGGTTTGGGGCTGCCTTCGTTCTTGAAGCACATCAACGTTCTCGAGAGTTGCGGTCTCATTACTTCAGAGAAGGTGGGGCGGGTGCGAACCTGCAAGCTGGAGCGTGAGAAATTGGCCGCCGCCGAAAAATGGTTCAACGAGCAGCGTATGGCTTGGGAAAGTCGATACGACAATCTTGATAATTTATTAATTAATCTGAAAGGAAAAGAAAGATGAAAGCTGGCGTTCAATTTGACTTCGTTGTTGATAAGGTAAATAGCACTCTCACGATCAAAAGAGAGTTTGCGGCCAACCGACAATTGGTTTGGGATTGCTACACGAAATCGGAACTGCTTGATCAGTGGTTTGCGCCAAAACCCTTAACAACAAAAACCAAGTCTATGGATTTCAGGGAAGGTGGGCATTGGCTCTATGCGATGGTTGATCCCAGCGGACAAGAATATTGGGGCCGCATGGACTATCAAAAGATTCAGCCAATCACTCATTACACCGCGCTCGACGGTTTTTGCGATAGCTCCGGCGCACTAAACCCTGCCTTACCCAGATCTACATGGAATGTTTCCTTCGTGAATGTTGCCGCGCATACGCTGGTAGAAACGGTTGTTTCCTATGCGTCAGCTGAAGCGCTCCAACAAGTGATTGATATGGGGCTAAAAGAGGGGCTGACCTCGACGCTGGAGCGTTTGGACGAGCTGCTGTTAACCCTTAATTAAGTCATGAAAGGATTTCATCCAATGTCCACGCCAAAACAAAATCCGAAACTTGATGCATTTGCAGAAAAGGTTGAAGACTTTGCGAAACCAATCTTCGCACATCTGCGCGGTCTCATTCACGAAACCTGCCCGGAGGTAATCGAGGAAATCAAATGGGGGAATCCGCATTTCGATTATAAAGGCGATATGATGTGTATTTTTGCCGCCTACAAGAAGCACTGCTCGTTTACGTTTTATAAAGACGCGCTGATGGGCGATGCGCGTCTCAAGGCCAACGATGGCATGCCAGCCGCGAAGCGTTTTATGGGCAAGCTGACGAGTGTTGCTGATCTGCCATCAGACCAAGAGCTTAAATCCTGGATTAAAGAAGCTATGGCGCTCAATGAGCAAGGCCTTAAACTCCCTGCACGAGAATCCAAGACACCCAAAGAGGTTGACGTGCCTGCGGCATTCACTGAAAAGCTGCAAGCTAACCCGAATATTGCAAAGATTTTTGAGAGTAAATCGGCGTCCTTTCAAAAGGAATACAACATTTGGATTGGCGATGCGAAAACCGAAGCAACGCGTAACAAGCGCATCGAAGAGGCGTTGGCGTGGATTGCCGAAGGCAAAGGACGATTTTGGAAGTATGCCAAGTAATGTCTGTTTTTGGCTGCGCAGTGACGATAGATTGAAAACCAAAATAATTGGGTCATGAAAACCAAAATAATCGGGTCAGAGTAGAATGGCGCTTACTTAAGACCTTTTTCTCTTGGATTTCCTGTTTTTAAAGGGGGCGTCATCCTCGCGTAGCGGGGATCCAGCTGTTTAACAAAGGAAAATTAAAAATGACCCTCCACTACGCAAGTGATAACTAGCTTAAGTAAGTGCCATTCGGGTCAGAGTGAATTAACGTCCACTTTTGGCCGAAGTTGTCAAAACTAAAAATCTTCGGTTGAAACTTTGACAATATTTTTGCGAGTGGGCACTCTGCTGCCGAAATCAAAAGCGAGCTACCTTGTGATGCTTTTGCGAGATTCTGCTTCTATTGTTAACTGAGTTTTTTTGCGCGTCGTATATTCGCCAGAAATGGTTCTGGAGCATACTGAAAATCCTTTCGCATTATCTTCTGGATTGTCTATAAGACTGTGCGCATCACTCACCTTTCATTCTCTGAGCGAACCTTTTGATTAAGGCATTCAATCGCTATCTATTTGTAAATTTTTATCATCAGGTACTTTGCATTTCATAGCCTTATGGTCAATTTGAATTCAAGGTTGCATCTGCTAGTATCCCCTCGAAATGTTCTGCATAAAGAGGCTAACAATGAACCGATTTTTTAAACAGCTGTTAATAAGCATATTGCTGGTGCTGTTTGAGGCTGCGGGGCTTAGCGGTTGCGCTACACCATCAACCAATACTGCGCAGCAAAAACAAATACACCCTTGGGAGATGCAGGAAATTGTCCTCCTTGCGGAAAAGCATTACGAAAATTATTACACCGATGTCGATATGTGGGTCCAGCTCAAGGGTCCTGGGTTCGACAAACGTGTGTACGGTTTCTGGGATGGCGAGAACCGCTACGTTGTGCGCATGGTCGCGACCATGCCGGGCGAATGGACTTGGCACAGTGCTTCTAACCACCCTGACGATGCTGGTTTGAATGGTCGATCCGGCACCTTCACCGCAATCGAATGGTCTGCTCGCGAAAAGCGGGAGAACCCCAATCGACACGGCTTTGTCCGTGCCTCGCCCAATGGTCACGCACTTGAATATGCCGACGGCACACCCTTCTTTATGGTGGGTGACACTTGGCTCGCAGGCACGACTTGGCGACTGCCGTTTCGCAATGCGCCGACCTCAAATGATTACCAGCCAGGCCCAGGCATTGGCTTTGAAGACGCGGTAGCTTTTCGCAAAAAGCAGGGTTTTAACTCCGTCAGCATGATCTCCGCCTTCCCCAATTGGGATGCGGATCTGAACCCCAGTACCCATGAAGACTCAAGCGGCATTTACCTTAGAAATGCTTGGGAAAAGTTCGGTTATGACGTTGCGAGCGGAAAGGGGACCGACGCATCTGGCGGTGTGAGTTACTGGGGATCTTTCACAGCAAAAAGCATGCGTGACGAATACGGCCACTTGCCGTTCGCTATGTCAGAACAACATAAAGGCGTTTCGGATTTTACGCGTATCAACCCGGCTTACTTCAAAAGCCTCGACCACAAAATGACTTATCTATCCGAGCAGGGTTTCGTGCCTCTGCTAGAGACGGTGCGGCGGGACGCGGGCCCGTCATGGAGCGCCTATTTTAATTTCAATGAGACGTTTTCCCGTTACGTGCAATACCTAATCTCGCGTTACGGTGCGAGCAATCTCGTGTTTAGCGGTATTCATCTGGATTGGATTCCTAAAGACTTCAGTCTTACCGCCGCACAATTTAATGAAGCGCTGACCTATCACTTAAAAAAGTACGGCTCGCCACCGTTTAGCCAACCGCAAACTGTGCTCATTGATCGGTCCACTTACGAAGCCTTTGGTCATGGCGAGCAGGTGCCTTGGATGACCATGCATAGCGTGGGCAACAAACCGCGCGATCATCGGGTAGGTGAAGCATTGGAAACTGAATTCAAACTGACTCCATCTTATCCAACGATTAATTTCGAGCCTTATTACACCGGCTGGCTCCACTCAATCAATAAGCCCGCAGGTGAAGAGCCGCCCGCAAACTCCCCTCGGGATAATTATTTCGCACGTGCACAGATGTACGGTTCTGTACTTTCAGGCGGATTGTCTGGGCACGTTCATGGCGCCGCCGCCTACGACATGACTTCCACCGGCGAACCCGCAGGCGCGCGGCCACATTTTTGGGATGCATTGACTTACGATTCCGCTAATTACATGCAGCATCTGAAAGTATTTATACAATCGGAAGGTCGGCGCTATCAGGATTTATTGTTGGCATCTGATCAAGTTTTACCGCGTAAAGCGCAAGGCAGTCCAGAAGATGGCCTCGATGGTTGGTCTTACATGATGTGTACAGCCGACAAAGATTTCGCGCTACTTTATTTTGAAAATAAATCGGTAGCGCCAAAGTTAAAAGGCTTCGCTCCCAACAAGACCTACACATTGAAGTGGTTCGACCCAATGAATGGTCAATGGCAAAAAGCGATTTCGATCACTGCGGACGGCGAAGGCATCCTAAGCGTGCTGAGCTTTCCTCAAGATGAACAAATCGCCAGTCGCGATTGGGCCGCAAAAATTCTTCTTTAAATTACTGCACAGCGAGAGCTTAGGTTTTTGCTGTGCGCTTTTTAGCGTGCACTTAAGGTTGGAATATTCGATTGCAAGTCGAGTATTCGGAGTTGGTATGCATGCTGAAATTCAATCTCGACAATCTCAATCGAACTTGGAATCCGCCGCGGAAGTTTTACTTCGTATTGCGCGTAGTTTGCATCGTTCTGTTTCTTCGGAATCGCTTTCTGTTTCACTGCCGGAGTTGCGGCTGCTGCTTGCCACTTCTACATTGACAGCCATTTCTTTACCTGAATTGCAACGCAATCGCGATTCCCAGCGTGCGCCACGCAATTCGCCAGAACGGACGAAGGTGAGCAACAACAATTGTGTGGCGTAGCGAGTTAAAAGTCAGGAAAGGACTTGAAAAATAATTATAATTATTTGATTTTAAATGGTTATTTAATTTCATATCTCTGTGATTACAATTTTGATACACAACACTTTGTGTGTCTCGGTACAGCTCTCCTAGTGTTCATATCGATTAAGAAGTGATCATGCAATTAAAGTCTGCCTATCAATAAAAAATATTCCTGATGGGGATTCTTTGGCGGCGGCGTGTGCAAATTGTGGCCTCAACGATGCGAAGATAAGGTTCGGCTCCTGACAATATAGGTTGTCAAAACCTGTCATCGGGCGAGCAAATCTCATGGTCTCCTGCTCATACCTCCTAAATGAATCTCTTTTATGTGGCTCATGTTGAGTAGATATCTCATTCCCGGGTTGGTCCAATAATTTGTGTGTGGGGTGGCTTGTCGCTCGAAAACCCAAAATGATGGGCTATAGTGAACGGCTATTGGTGTCGCGCGATTTGATGATCGGAATATATAAACTGAGGAGGTATTCGTGGGTTGGGTATTAATTGCATTGATTTGTCTTATGAGCGGGTGCACTAGCGTGGGCCAGCTCGGAAAAGATCAAGAGTTTAATCGTAATAGTTCCAATGGGCTTGTTGTCCTTGGGGTAAACGTACAAGGGGACTTTAAGAGCCCTCGCTTAACTTTTATTCAATATGATCCTGTTTCTGGCATGGTTAACTCAAAAACGAAGTTCGAAATTGAGCCAAGAATGGATGCTTTGACGGATTCGGAGAAGTTCTCAGCCTTTATGTCCGGGCAGAGTTCGCGGCCAGGAGGGCACGATTATTTTATTTTTGAGGTACCGCCAGGAGAGTGGATATTGGTAAGTATCAATGGAACATATATAGGTGGTGGCGTTCAGAACTATATTTCAAATACTTTTTTCAACAAAGGTACATTCACATTTTCCGTGCGACAAGGAGTGGCACTTTATGGTGGGGAATTTGACGTTCGAGGTCGGTTTGGTTATCCATTTATGATTGTCAGTCAAAAACCTGACATTGCTTCGGCAAGTGAAAAACTTAAATCCTTTAATAATATTCATGAGGCTTTAAGTGAGTCCCTTGCAAAAAGTGCAACTTTTTCATGTAAAAGCCAGCTTATTTCCGATAAATGTGACCTTGAGACAATTGTGGTGAAAAAACAATAACCAAGGTTCTCTTGACCTCTTAAATTTTCCCTTGGAGCTATTTCGAAACTTGGATGGTTTGTAAGCACAAATATCAGAAAAATTTAAATATCTATTCCAAATTAGAATACAGGTCTTGTTGATTTCAATGACATCCTACCGTAGCATCCCCAAAAAAATTTCGGAAGTTGTATTGCATGGATACGGGTCTCAAGTGCTTAGGTGTTATTGCCCAGTTTCACCAGTCACCTTTTAATGAAAGTCAAATTGCTCACCAATTCTCACCTTCTGGGGATTGTTTTGACTCTATTTCTATTCTTCGCGCGGCAAAAGCTTTAACGCTCAAGGCGAAGCAAGTCGACCCCTCTCTTTCTGATCTTTCTAAAACTCCTATGCCTGCAGTTTTTGAGACTCAGTCAGGGGAGTTTTTGATTCTAGCGAAGATCTCTGTTGTAGATGGCGTACTGGATAAACTATTAATCCACGACGTGAGGCAATCCCAGCCTCGCATTATCGATCTCAAGGAATTTGAGGGGCTCTGGTCTGGCAAACTAATATTATTCACTCGCCGCAACACGCTAAAAGAAAGCCTCCAACAAACCTTCGACATCACCTGGTTTATCCCGTCGTTTGTAAAATACCGCCGCTTGTTTGGCGAGATATTAATAGCTTCTTTTTTTCTGCAATTATTTGCGTTGATCTCCCCGTTATTTTTTCAAGTGATCATGGACAAAGTGTTGGTCCATCGCGGTTTAAGTACGCTGGATGTGATCGCCATCGGCTTCTTTGTGATTTCTGTTTTTGAAGTGTTATTGTCAGGGATTCGCACTTACGTGTTATCCCATTCCACCAGTCGTGTGGATGTGGAGTTGGGTGCGCGTTTGTATAACCACTTGCTGGGTTTACCCATCAGTTATTTTGAATCGCGCCAGGTGGGGCAGAGTGTGGCGCGTGTGCATGAGCTGCATAACATCCGCAATTTTATTACCGGCTCGGCGTTAACCCTGGTGCTGGATTTATTTTTTACTGTCGTGTTCATTGCAGTGATGTGGTACTACAGTCCGCGCTTGTGTTTTATTGTGTTGGGCAGTATTCCGCTGTATGTATTGTTATCGGTATTTGTCACACCGATTTTGCGTCACCGGCTGGATGAAAAATTCAAACACGGCGCGGTGAATACCGCATTTCTCACTGAGTCCATTACCGGTGTGCAAACGGTAAAAGCCATGTCCCTTGAGCCGCAGATGCAGCGCAAATGGGAAGATCAATTGGCCGGTTATGTAAATGCCTCGTTTCGCAGCCAGAACCTTGGTAATGTCGCCAATCAGGTTGCCAGCCTGATCAATAAATTAATGACCTTGGGTATCATCTGGTGGGGCGCCCATCTGGTGATGGACGGTGAATTAACTGTTGGCCAATTGGTTGCGTTTAATATGCTGGCGGGCCGTGTCAGTGGTCCTATTTTGAAGATCGTCCAGCTCTGGCAGGATTTCCAGCAAGCGGGCATCTCCATCAAACGCCTGGGCGATATTCTCAATACACCGCGCGAACCCGGCTACAACCCCAACCGCTCAACACTGCCATCGATTCAGGGGCGCGTAGAGTTTGAACACGTGCGCTTTCGCTATCGCCTCGATGGCCCGGTGATATTGGAAGATTTCAACCTGCCCGTACAACCCGGCGAGATCATCGGTATTGTCGGTCGCTCCGGCTCGGGCAAAAGTACCCTCACCAAATTAATCCAGCGGCTCTATGTGCCTGAATCGGGGCGTGTATTGGTGGATGGTGTTGATCTCGCTGTGGTGGACACCGCCTGGTTGCGTCGCAACATAGGTGTGGTGTTGCAAGAAAACTTTTTGTTTAACCAAAGCGTTCGCGAAAATATTGCACTGGTCAATCCAGCGGCCAGCATGGAAGACATAGTGCGGGTTGCCAAGTTGGCGGGTGCACACGATTTTATTCTGGATTTACCCGAGGGTTACGACAGTCAGGTGGGCGAGCAGGGCTGTAACCTTTCCGGCGGTCAGCGTCAACGATTGGCCATCGCCCGTGCGCTACTCACCAATCCGCGCATTTTGATTTTTGATGAGGCCACCAGCGCATTGGATTATGAATCTGAACGCATTATTCAGGACAACATGGCGGAAATCTGTAAGGGTCGTACGGTGTTTATCATTGCCCATCGCCTCAGCACAGTGCGCATTTGCAATCGCATCATCGTCATGAACAAAGGCCGCATACTGGAAGAGGGCAGCCATGACCAGCTGCTGGATTTGCAGGGCTACTATGCCCAGCTCCACAGCTACCAAAATCATTCACCCGTATTAAAAGCCGCGAGCACCAACAGCAGCACAACCACCACAACGGGTGGTGTGGTGGTTACCCAAACCGGCACCAGCAACAAGCCATTATTTACCTTGGGTTCGCAACGGGACAATAACGCCAACTCAAAAGCACCCGAACTACAAAAGGCACCTGAGACAGAAGGCGGTGCCCAATGAAGCGTTGGTTGGATGTATTGACGAGTGCCTGGCGCGAGCGCGCTTCCTTAGGTGATGCTTCAAAGTCACAAATCCTTGCAGAATTTTTACCGGCGGCGCTGGAGATCCAGGAGTCGCCGCCACATCCGCTTTCACGCTGGCTGGGGTTTAGTTTAATTGCATTGTTTGCGTTGACACTGCTTTGGTCGTGTTTTGGCAACGTCGATGTGGTGGCCAGCGCTGAAGGCAAAATCATTCCCAGCTCACGCGTGAAGATTGTGCAGCCCCTGGCCAAAGGCGTAGTCAAATCCATCCAAGTAAAAGAAGGGCAGTACGTCAAGCAAGGTGATGTACTGGTCGAACTGGATCGCACGATTACCGCCGCTGACCAATCGCGCATGGAAAAAGAATTGCGCACCAGTCTATTGGACTTGGCCGGTGCCCAGGCATTCCATCAATTGCTGATTGGCAAAACCAATCTGGTCAGTGCCGCGCAGATCCACCTAACACTACCGCAAGATGTTGTGCTGCCCGAATCCGAAAACACCCTGCGCCAACAAATGGTATGGCAACAATGGCAGCAATACCAGGCGCAGCTCAGTGGCTTGCAAGGTTCATTGCAAAAAGCCGAAGCGGAAAAATCCGTGAGCGGTGAAACCCTCAAAAAGCTCGAACAAACCCTGCCCATGGTGACCAAGCGCGCCCAGGGTGTGGACAGCCTCTACAAAAAGAACCTGGCAGCCGAAGCGGAATACATGGAGATAGAACAGGCGCGCATCGAAAACGTGCAGAACCTCGCCGCCGAGCAACAGCGCCAACACCAATTAGATGCTGCGATTCGCGAAGCCTCGCAACAAATCAACGCACTCAAGGCTGATGCCCTCAACAAAACCCTCAGCCAGGTGACCGAAAGCACTCAAAAAGTCGCCAGCCTTCGCGACGAGTTGATCAAGGCCAGCGACGTCAATGCCAAACAAATCCTCTACGCACCCGTCTCCGGCTATGTGCAGGAGTTGGCTATTAACACCATCGGTGGCGTCGTCACCGAAGCGCAAAAACTCATGACCATCGTGCCCGAGGAGGAAACCCTGGAAGTTGAAGTCATGCTGGGCAACAACGACATAGGCTTCGTGCAAAAAGACATGCCCGCCGAAATCAAAATCCACACCTTTCCCTTCACCAAATACGGTTTGATTGACGCCACGGTTACGAATATTTCCGATGATGCGATTATCGATCAAAAGCTGGGTCTGGTGTATGCCATGCATTTGCGGATGCATAAAAGCAGCATCCAGGTGGAAAACAAAATAGTAAAGCTGATCCCGGGCATGGCGGTAACGGCCGAGGTTAAGACGGATCAGCGTAGGGTGATTGAGTTTTTCCTGGCGCCGGTGCTTAAGTATCGGCAGGAAAGTATTCGCGAACGTTAATTTTTCAGAGCATAGGCTTCTGACAAGGATATAGAGATGACCACAGAAACAACCACCACGCAAAAAAGTATCAGCGCCATCCTTGGTGAAATTGTGTGGCTGATGAGCCAATCACCGATTCATAAGCGCTTAACTATCGCCGACCTCGAATGGTTGGTGATGCCACCCATCCTTCTCAATCAGTTCAAAATCTACCACGATGATACGCAACCCATAGGTGTTGTGTTTTGGGGGTACCTTAATGAAGAGGCTGAAGCGCGTTTAAAAACCAAAGGACGTATTGAACCGGGAGACTGGGGAAATGGGGCAGCTATTTCTGCGGAGCAGGGAATAGTTGCAAATCCCGGGGGGCAATTGTGGGTGGTGGAATTGATTGCGCCTTTTTCCTCTGCAGAAACTCCTCATCAAGAGTTTATGCTGTTTGATCTAAAAGAAGGAGTTTTTAAAGGAGTGGATTTTAGGCTTCTAACTGCTAGTGAAATCAAGCTGATAAAAGGATAAATGAGACAATGAAATCCGGAAGGCTAAAAATATTTATTTTTCCATTAGTTATGTGTTTTTCAGTATTTGAATCGGTGTTGGCAGATGAAATAAAGTTGATGCCTGTTGAGAGTCTTGTAAATAAAATTAAGGTTGATTTAAAGGAAAGTGGGATGAATAGGGAGTTTTATGAGTTTGATCATCTTAATGAGTTTTTTGAGGGTAATTACAACCTAAAATATGATGTTCATGATCGGAATGAAATTTTTGTATCAATAGATCATATCGGGTTGAATTACGTTAATTTGACTTCCCTCAAAAAGGTATGGCCATGTTTTAATTATGGAAAAATATCCTACAAAAAGGATGGCAAGACAAAAAAAATAAAAGTCATTATGGATTTTGTTACAAATGTAAATGCGGATTGGATCGGTGTAAATAAGATTACTGCTGATTTAATTGTCAAAGAGTTTGGTGAAAAGTATGTTATTAGGCCTGGCTATATTATGAAGGCGTTTTCTAGTAGGCCGGCATATGAGCCAGATGTTTCAATGCATCACGATATTTTTTCTTTGGGAAAAAAAAATCATGATTCGGGGAATATTTGGATGGATTACATTGAAGAGAGCAAGTTCGCCAAGAAAGAGTTTCATTTTAGAACTTCAGGTAATGGCGGCGTTGAAGAAATAATAATTTATATGGAGCGGAAGTAATATGCCAGTTGTATTAACACAAAAAGCTTTAGATATGATCGATGCTCAATCCGCGAATCTTACTCAGCTGGCAAAGGATTATATTAAGAACGCGGCAATAGGCTCACCATATTTCGCCGGTTTGTTGAATGAGGCGGCTGAGCGAAATTTTTTAATACTTCCTACCCCTCAAGATAGTTCAGGAACATATTTTCAGCAGGGTAAAATATTTATTGATCCGAACAATATGCCGAGTGTGAATGGAGGTAGTAAATTTGATTCATTTGTTTCTACCATAGCTCATGAGGTTGCGCATGGAGTGTCTGCTTTCGGGAATTCCGAAAGCTTCACTCAATTTGTGTCTGTTGAATACAATGCTTCTTTAGCCGGGACATATGAAAGTGTAGCAGTTTTATCAGAATACATAGTTGCTAGTCAGCTTGGATTCGTTATGGGGTCGGATAGGAATAATAGTGGGACATTGCCAATTGGCTCTGTAACTTCAGTTCTTGATTCTTACCCCAAAAATTTTTCTATCGCTACGCTGGAGTTTAATTCAAGTGGCGCATTAAGTTGGCTTCAGCGCGACACTGATCAGATGAAGTATTTATCAGAAACAATTTTGAATGATTTTCATCCGTCAACCTCGCCCGATTTGACGTATATGCAAAATAAACGTCTATTTTATGTTGTGCAAGCTCTTAATATGGCTCTTGATGAGGGAAGCCCCGATAGAATAAATTTTGACGATATTGATTTAAGTAAAGTAAATTCTAAAAATTTTGTTTTTGCAAAAAACAAAGACGGGTCTTTTGAGTTTGCATTTAAAAATATTCCCCTGAAAGGTGGTGGTGTTTATTCTCCTAATGCTGAAGTCTGGGTGCTTTACAATAGTGGGGCCATTCAGGTGTTTCATGATACTTCAGATGGGATGACAATTAATTATTTGAAATATGGTGATGTTGGTTTGCCATCAATTTTTGCCGAATTTTCCTACACTCCTGGAGCTGAAGGGAATGGTCTTTCTATCGAGTCCATTGAGGCTGATCTTAACGACGAATCAGAAAGGGTTAATCTAAGGATTAATTCTTCTCTAGATAAAATGTTTGCTGCAATGGTCTTGCCATCATTTGTTTTTGAAAGCGGGGAAGATATAGCTCCAGAGTTATTTGATTTTATTGGAGGTAAGGCTGGGCTAGATCTCAATTTGGAAGTAAAAACAATTGATAAGGACTTTTTGGGGAATCCAATAACTCCCTACCAAGAGTTCTATTACGAAGCACGAGACGGTAGTGGCGATTTAGTACGAATCAACTCCGATGGCAGTTACGGCGTAAAAAGCGGAGATGTTCGGTTTGTTAAAAGAGCTGATGGGACGGTTGAGGTCACCGTAGATGATGCGCTAATCCAGCCTAACAGGATAGGTGCTATTTTTGGATCGGTTCTTGGTAAATCAATTGCTGGCGATAATCAATTTAATCAATTTGTAGTTTCAGAGCTGTTCACAACTCTAGGTCAGAATATTGCCGATACTTTGGTTATTGCATCAACACAGGCCACTCTATCAAATGCCACGCAGATAGCGTTTTCAGACTTCACTAAAGATTTCAAGGCTAACATACAAGGTGCCGCTGTAGGTGCCATTAGTGCTGTACTTATGGCGGAGCTTACCGATGCCATGGGGCTCTCGCAAAATGAAGCCACTTTTGTAAATACTGTTGGCGGCGCCTATCTCACACCCTTAATTGCCTCAGGGTTTAATTTCCATGCCACGGATTTTAAAAGCGTCAATATTGGAAATATTGTTGCTACTTATATTGGGCAGCGGATTGGGCAAGAAGTATATGTTGTAGAAACAAAATATGGGGCGAATGGTGCTGCAATAAGTGCCGCTATTGGGGCTGAGATTGGTTACCAAGTTTATGGCTATATCGGTGCTGCAATTGGCGCTGCAATTGGTTACATTTCTGGTGGAGCGCTTGGTGACCTTATAAATGGAACACCGAAATCTGCTGCAAATCTTGTTTTCAATAAAGATACTGGTCTTTTAGAAGTTGATCGTGTGAGACAAATTAATCACGGAAATAAGGAAGCTGCCAGGAATTTGGCCGAAACTGCTGCTGAGTCCTTAAATGGAATTGTCAAAACTATTGGTGGAACGGTAATTAACACTGATAGCAATTTCGCAGGTAATTACGGTACCTACGATGACGACATTACCTTTTTCTTGTATGACGATAATAATAAAAAGCATTCCATGCGATTTGGTCAAATAACAAAAACACCTGTTGACGCAAACCTAATTTCCCTGCTTAAAGATATACAGAGTACGTATGGCGATGCGGAAATACAAAAATCGGTTTTGCAGTCATATATAAACTCTTGGATGAGCAAGACGCTTCATTATGGGCGACGAATATTAACTAGTGAGGAAAAGGCTTCTGTTAAAACGCAGGCAGAGAGCTATCTCGAAAAGGCTTCGGGTAATACGGTTAAGATTGATTCATTCAGCAGTGGGTTGTATCTGCTTGAATCAAAGTATAGTGCTAGCGTAAATCTTTTTAACTATGGTTTTGTGTATGCGTTAAAAAATCTTCAGGTTGCGGACGGTGATCTTTTTTCTAAGAGAGCGTTAGAAAGTGTGCTGAGTGGTTGCGATTTAACTTATGACTCAAGAAGTGCTCCCGAAAATGCCATCGAGACAATAACAGGCAAGTTGAAGGTTGCTGGCGATTACAAATTTTTCCTTGAAAATGAAGAGGAAATTCTGGCATTAATGAATGCTGAGCCTGACTCTGTTTTTACAGCAGGGTGGGCCGTAACTCTCCAACTTGCTAACGAAATGGGGTTAGCAAAGCGACATGTTTCAGACCACATTGGCGGGTGGGAATATTTAATTCAGGATAGAGAAAATGTTTCGTCTTTATCTTCGACTAATTTCAGCGATGTTGAATTTAGTTTTTCTAATAATGAGCGTGTTATAACAATTGTAACTGAAAATAAAGTTAATGTCATAGAGCGAGATTTAATTGAGGGAGACAGCAAGTTAAAAATTTCTTTCACGTCTCAACAGAGTTTAAATCAAGCCCTGAGTAAGGCTGAAACCTCAGCTGTTATTACTGGAACCACCAACGATGACGTCATAATGGGTGGTGATTTAGGTAATGATATCTATGGTCAAGAGGGTAATGACTCTATTACTGGAGGTGCTAATGCGGATTGGATTTTTGGTGGCACCGGTGATGACACATTAGTAGCTGGTGGAGGAGATAATAACTTATTAGTTGGCAATGAAGGTAATGACAGTTTATTTGGTGGTGGTGGTTCTGACTGGCTTCAAGGGAGCGCCGGCAACGATGTTCTTAAAGGGGGCGCTGGAAATGACATATTGGAGGGAGGGACTGGAGCTGACTTATTAGAAGGCGGTGATGGTCTCGATGTGTATATATTTAAGCGTGGTGACGGTAACGACACAATAGTTGGTCGCACAATTGAAGAATCTGAAACTCAAGGTGTGCAAAACCAGTTTAAGCATACGTTAGGTGGTGTAATAAATTCCTTTATAAAAGCCCCGACAATTCAATTGGATCAAATTGAGTTTGGACCGGGTATTTCCAGAGACGATTTAAGACTTAAGGTGGACAATCTTAATCGCTCGTTAACAATCGAAATCCTTGGAAAGGACGGGGTTTCTATAGATAACTCAATAACAATTGAGCACTGGGATAATCCAGAGAATAGGATTGAAACCATTCGTTTTGTCGGGTCCAGTCGATTACAACCAACACAAGGTGAGGCTGATACTGGCGCGGGCGGTACTGGAACAGGTGGTACTGGGTCGGGGGGCACTGGAACAGGTGGTTCTGGAACAGGTGGTACTGGATCAGGTGATACTGGGTCGGGTGGCACTGGAACCGGCGGTACTGGATCGGGCGATACTGGGTCGGGCGGTACTGGAACGGGAGGTACTGGAACGGGAGGTACTGGAACGGGAGGTACTGGAACGGGAGGTACTGGAACGGGTGGTACTGGAACGGGTGGTACTGGAACAGGCGGCACTGGAACAGGTGGTGGTGAGGGGGCTGAAGAAGGTTCAACCATCGATATATATACCCTACTTCCCGATAATATAAAGGGGACATGGGCAGATAAAAAATGGGACGATAAGCTCGCGATTGATGTTCCTTTGGGGGTCAGCATTGGCAGTGGTTCCAGTAGTTCTGGCTCAGGTTCTGGCGGCTCTGCCTCAGGTTCCGGTGGTTGGGGTTGGGCTTCAGGAGGAGGCGCTGGAGGTTCTGCGGGCGGCGCTGCCGGAGCGGGCGGCGGAGGGG
>JAGKWO010000002.1 GCA_021151835.1 Gammaproteobacteria bacterium | reverse complement strand
TGCGCCCGAAATTCCGATCATGGATGGCAGCGCCGGACCCTTTGTGTTCCTGATTCAATCTGCCGGCGTCCAGGAACAAAATGCGCCTAAAAAGTTTGTTCGCATCAAGAAAGAAGTGACCCTGAAAGATGGCGATAAAGTCGCCAGCTTTCTTCCCTTTGATGGTTTCAAAGTGTCTTTTTCTATCGAATTTGACCATCCGGTGTTTAAGGATCGCCGGCCACAGACCGAGCTGGATTTTTCCAGTTCATCTTTTGTGACCGATATTAGCCGGGCTCGTACCTTCGGCTTCATGCATGAGATTGAATATTTGCGCTCCAAAGGGTTGGCCCGTGGCGGCAGCATGGATAACGCGATAGTGGTAGATCAATACAAGATCCTGAATGAAGATGGCTTACGCTTCGAAGACGAATTCGTAAAGCACAAAGTTCTTGATGCTATTGGCGATTTATACATGCTGGGCAACAGTTTGTTATGTGAATACCGGGCGCATAAGTCGGGGCATTCATTAAATAATCGAGCGTTGCGCCTCCTGTTGGAGCAACCGGATGCCTGGGAAATTGTAACTTTTGAGGAAAATCAGTCATCTCCAATCACTTACATTGAACCAATAGCTGTAGCCTGATGAACGTTATCGCTCTGTTTAAACTGTGAACAGGGCGATAAATTTCTACTTGTTAAATCCTTCCTTTCTGTGCGATATTTCGGACTCGCGCACTTATGTGCCCGTTGCAAGGCGTTCCCGCACTGCCTTATTTTTCCAGTTGAATTTGCGTAACTGCTTGTTTTGAAACGCTTTTAATCGTATTGAATAATTCGAAAGTGTTTCAGCTGGATGTAATTACTGTTTACATAGTCGAACTTTTTAGCAGGAATTTCACGCAGCATTAAATGTTGTATGGGATCTTTTGATTAATAAAAAAGTAGATTTGAATGAAGATTATTATCGTCAACAAAGATCATGCGCAGGCTCGCAGTTTCACCCTGGGGGGGTGGACGCGTGCGTTATTGTCTGTTTGTCTGTTGGGTATTCCCACATTTGTTGGCGCCTGGGGTTATAGCTGGTTAGTTTCTGATGAGCGTGGCGGTTTTTTTAACACTGACCAGGCTTGGATGGATATTCTCTCTGCGCGTGAAACAGAGATTGAACAAGAGCGCGAAACCTCAGAGGCCCAGCTCGCTGCATTGACCAGTAAGCTGGGTGAATTGCAAGCCCGCTTGATGCGCCTGGATGCATTGGGTGAAAAGCTGACTTCTGCGGCAAATCTTGAACAGGGTGAATTTGATTTTAGCCAGGCCCCGGCGTTTGGCGGGCCTTCACAGGCAGCTCCGGATACCACTTACAAGACTCCGGATTTTTTCACGGTAATAGACCAGTTATCGCAACAAGTCGACAGCCGCGAGCAACAGCTCAATACCATAGAAGCTCTCCTTGCCAAGCGCAGCCTTACTGAAGAAACGGCGGTATCCGGTTCTCCGGTTGCAAACTCCTTCATCTCTTCCCGATTTGGTTATCGCACCGATCCTTTCACCGGAAAAAATGAATTCCATGCAGGGTTGGATTTTACCGCTCGCCAGGGTAGTGAAGTCAGCAGTGTTGCCGCAGGAATCGTTAACTGGTCAGGCCGTCATCCTGAATACGGCAATATGGTGGAGATCAAGCATAGCGACGGTTTGGTTACGCGCTACGCCCACAATAAGTCCAATCTCGTTAAAGCGGGTGATGTTGTAAAAAAGGGGCAATTGATTGCCCTGTCCGGCTCGACCGGTCGCTCAACCGCACCTCATGTCCATTTTGAAGTTTATAAAAACGGGCGGGTTGTTGATCCGGCTGCCTATATCCGTCGTACGGTTCGTTAATCGTTATTTCCTCTTGCTGACAGCTTGATTTCGCTCTTGCTTTAGTTAGCTCCTTCCTATTTACTTGCCAGCCATCTATTGGGGCTCATCCAGCTATTTTGGATGAGTGTGCTGCGCAAAATTCGTTCGGTTTTGAAATTATTACGGTATTAAAAATGATCGGTAAGTTAATCAAGGCAGTGTTTGGTTCAAAAAATGAGCGCGAATTAAAGCGCATGAATAAAGTGGTAGTGCGTATCAACGCACTTGAACCTGATATGCAAAAGCTCAGTGATGAGCAACTCAAGGCTAAAACAACAGAATTTCGCGAGCGTTATCAAAAAGGTGAAACACTCGATCAACTTTTACCCGAGGCGTTCGCGACAGTACGTGAAGCAGGGCGTCGCGTTTTGGGGATGCGTCATTTTGATGTGCAATTAATTGGCGGCATGAGCTTGCACGAAGGACGTATTGCGGAAATGCGTACCGGTGAAGGTAAGACGCTGGTGTCAACATTGCCCAGTTATTTGCATGCCCTGGCAGGTAAAGGCGTTCACGTTGTAACAGTGAATGATTATCTTGCGAGTCGTGATGCTAATTGGATGAAGCCCCTCTATGAATTCCTGGGAATGAGTGTTGGTGTCATTCAATCGATGCAACCCTCGGCAGTTAAACGTGAAGCCTACGCATCAGATGTTACCTACGGCACCAACAATGAATATGGCTTTGATTACCTGCGCGATAATATGGCGCTAAGCAAGCGCGATAAAGTTCAGCGTCCGCTGAATTTTGCAGTGGTGGACGAAGTTGACTCCATTTTGATTGATGAAGCGCGCACACCATTAATTATCTCCGGAGCTACCGAAAACAGTTCGGAAATGTATAAGCGAATGAATCAATTAGTGCTGAAGCTCAAGCGCCAGATTGATAACGGTGAAGACGGTGATCGTCGTGTAATTACCGAGCCGGGCGATTTCAGCGTAGATGAAAAATCGCGTCAGGTTGAGTTAACAGAAGGTGGCCATCAAAAAGTTGAAGATTTGTTAATTCAATCGGGCATGTTGCCGCCTGATCAAAACTTGTATGCGGCTAACAACCTTTCCTTGTTGCATCACGTTAACTCGGCTTTGCGTGCGCATGCATTATTTCATTTAAATATTGAATATATTGTGCAGGAAGGCCAGGTGGTCCTCATCGACGAACACACTGGCCGCACTATGCCCGGGCGTCGTTTGTCAGAAGGTTTGCACCAGGCTATCGAAGCAAAAGAAGGTGTGGCAATTCAAAGTGAAAGCCAAACCCTTGCCTCTACTACCTTCCAGAATTATTTCCGTTTGTATCCAACATTGGCTGGTATGACCGGAACAGCAGATACAGAAGCTTATGAATTCCGCGAAATTTATGGCCTGGATGTGGTGGTAATTCCTACGAATAAACCGATTCAGCGTATCGATATGAATGACAAAGTATTTTTGTCATTGGAAGAAAAATATATAGCGATTGTTGAAGATGTAAAAACATTCCAGGCAAAAAATGCTCCGATTCTGGTTGGTACCGCATCGATTGAAACCTCGGAAGAAATGTCTCGCCGATTAAACAAGGCGGGGATTAAGCACCAGGTATTAAATGCGAAATTTCACGCTCAGGAAGCAGAAATTATTGCGCAGGCCGGTCGCCCCGGAGCAGTCACTATTGCGACCAATATGGCTGGCCGCGGTACGGATATTGTATTGGGTGGACGTTGGGAATCAGATATTGCCAAGTTGGAAAATCCAACCCAGGCGCAAATAGATGCAATTAAGGCCGATTGGAAACAGCGTCACGACACTGTATTGGCAGCTGGTGGTTTGCATATTATCGGTACTGAACGACATGAATCGCGCCGCATTGACAACCAGTTGCGTGGTCGTGCCGGTCGACAAGGTGACCCCGGTTTAACGCGTTTTTATCTATCGCTCGAAGATAACCTGATGCGTATTTTTGCCTCCGAGCGTGTACGCAATTTTATGCAAGCACTTGGAATGGAAAAAGGTGAGGCCATTGAGCATCGCATGGTCAACAATGCGATTGAAAAAGCGCAGCGTAAAGTAGAAGGCCGTAACTTCGATATTCGTAAACAATTGCTTGAATTTGATGATGTTGCGAATGAGCAACGCCAAATTATTTATCACCAACGTAACGAACTGCTGGATGCAGAAACGATTCGGGACACTATCACCGCAATTCGTATCGAAGCTGTGGAGGATATGATCAACGGCTTTATTCCACCTCAATCAATTGAGGATCAGTGGGATATTCCTGGATTGGAAAAGCAAATTGAAACTGATTTTGGTTTACGTCTGCCAATCGCCAAGTGGCTTGAAGAGGACACCCGTTTACATGAGGAACCCTTGCGTGAAAGAATTTTGGCTGAAATTCAGGGTGCCTACGATGCTAAATGCGAACGTGTTGGCGACATCTTATTGGAAATTGAAAAGCAAGTGATGCTACAGGTGTTGGATAATGCCTGGAAAGAGCATCTGGCTACTATGGATCATTTGCGCCAGGGTATTAATTTGCGCTCTTATGCACAGCGCAATCCAAAACAGGAATATAAGCGCGAAGCGTTTGAGTTGTTCCAGAATTTATTATTGACTGTTAAACGCGAAACTATCCATTTAATGGCGCGTGTAGAGCCAATTACCCGTGAACAAATGGAAGCGATGGAAAATCAACGTCGTGAGGAACTGGCGCGCCAAAAAATGCAGTTGCGTCACGATGAACTCTCCGCATTGGGTGAACCGGAAGAAGAACAAGCTGCTGTTGCACCTCGTGCTCAAACGCCAGTTGTGCGTGAGGGGCGTAAAGTGGGTCGCAATGATCCATGTCCTTGTGGTTCAGGAAAAAAATACAAGAGCTGTCATGGGCAGCTGGAATAACGTTGTGTTGTTCTGATTTAACGGGCGAAGTTTAAAATTTTTAGAGAGTAGAGTTATGGCAGTTGGTGAATATCCTTTTCCACAAATGCACCCGGTGAAAGGGGTGAAGTGTACAGCTGTTAGCGCCGGTATTAAAAAAGTTGGCCGCCGCGATGTTGTATTATTTGAATTTGCGGAAGGCTCAAGTGTTGCCGGTGTGTTCACTAAAAATGCATTTTGTGCGGCTCCGGTAACGGTTTGCAAAGAACATTTGGCAAAAGCACCGATTCGATTTCTGGTCATTAATTCCGGCAATGCTAACGCTTGCACCGGTGAGCAGGGGTTGCTTGATGCTAAAGCAACTTGCGCTGCTATTGCCCAGCTTACGGGGGTAAAGCAAGAGCAAGTGTTACCATTCTCGACGGGTGTAATTGGTGAGCCACTGCCAGTACAAAAAATTACTGCCGTTATTCCTGAAGCGTTGCAAAAAGCCCATGAAAATGGCTGGGATGATGCTGGTGCTGGCATCATGACTACCGATACCCGGGCTAAAGGTTTCAGCCAGCAATTTGAGTATCAAGGTAAAACTATTACTGTTAACGGTATTTCAAAAGGCGCTGGAATGATTAAACCCAACATGGCAACTATGCTGGGTTACATCGCAACAGATGCAAAGATTTCGCAAGACTTGTTACAAAATCTCGCGCGCGAAGCAGCAGACAAATCGTTTAACCGTATCACTATCGATGGTGATACCTCTACCAATGATTCGTGCATTTTAATTGCTACCGGCCAAATTGATTTGCCGGAAATCACCGACATCAATAGTGAGTTGTATACAAAATTGCGTGAGGTAATTATCGCAGCCCATGTGCATCTCGCCAAAGCAATTGTTAGTGATGGTGAGGGTGCTACCAAATTTGTAACTGTGGCAGTGAGCGGTGGCGCCAGTCGGGATGAATGTCTTGATGTTGCTTACGCTGTGGCGCATTCGCCGTTGATTAAAACAGCCTTGTTCGCATCAGACCCTAATTGGGGGCGTATTGTTGCTGCTATTGGCTACGCAGGTGTACCAAACCTGGATGCTACAAAAGTACGGGTGCACTTGAATGAAACCCTGATTGTGGAAAATGGCGGCCGTGCAAAAACTTATACGGAGGAGCAGGGGCAGGCGGTGATGAATCAAGCCGAGATTGCAATCAATATCAATCTGGGGCGTGGTGATTTTGCCGAAACTGTGTGGACCACTGATTTGTCCTATGAGTATGTGCGTATTAATGCCGATTATCGTTCCTGATCCAGTAGTATTGTGGCCAAATTAATTCATGTTGCTGTCGGTGTCATTATTGGTTCCGACAAAAAAATCCTGATTGCCAAACGCCCGCAGACTGCCCATCAGGGCGGTTTGTGGGAGTTCCCCGGCGGCAAAGTTGATGCCGGGGAAAGCGTTCATCAGGCGCTGGTGCGCGAACTGCAGGAAGAGCTTTCAATTATTGCAACTGAAAGCGAACAGCTCATTCAAATTCGTCATCACTACCCGGATAAGTCTGTACTGCTGGATGTTTACAAGGTTACTCGATTTGATGGCCAGCCTCGTGGCGCTGAAGGGCAGCCTATCTGTTGGGTAGCTGCTGACGAGCTCAATAATTTTGAGTATCCGGCTGCAAACAAACCCATCATCAATGCAATTGCCCTTCCTGATGAGTACCTGATTACCGGTGACTTTCTCGACGATAACGATTTCGTGCACCGCTTAACGAAGGCCTTTGAACAAGGTGTTCGGATGGTGCAGTTGCGATTGCGCGATTTTAGTTTATCTACCCACAGGACTTTAATTGATAGCGCGGTAGCATTATCTGAAAGGTATTCTGCGCGGTTGCTTGTGAATTCTCCAGTGGAAATATTTGAACAAGTTATTTCTGCTTATCCTTCCGCAACAATTGGTCTGCATTTGAGTCAACATCAAGCTGCAATTATTTCTGCGCGACCAATCCCGGCCGGTTATTTATTGGGTGTATCTTGTCACGATGAAGGGGAGATCGCCCAAGCCCAACAATTGGGCGCAGATTATTTGTTGTTGTCGCCGGTTAAGGAAACCAGCACCCATCCTGATGCTGAGCCACTTGGATGGCCCGGGTTTACATCGTTGGTTGAGTTGGCCAATATTCCTGTGTATGCACTGGGTGGTATGCAGGAGAGCGATTTAAGCGAGGCAAAAATCGCCGGGGCTCAAGGTGTTGCAGGTATTAGTGCCTGGTGGGGAAAAAAATAAAGATTAATTGTGCGAGATAAATTGGGTTCAATAAATTGAACCCCTACGATGCCTGTAATTAATCAATAAATTACTATCCTGCTTGGCCGCTACTCGATAGCACTAGCGCTGTAATTCATCTTCGGAATTAATGTCCAGATTATCGCCAGCTATTCGGTGGTTCTCGCTCGCCCATTCTCCCAAATCGATTAATCGACAGCGGTCACTGCAAAAGGGCCGAAAGGGAAATTTATCATTCCATAGAACGTCCTTTTTGCAGGTGGGGCAATTAAGTTTGATATCTTGAGGGTTTTCTTCTGGCATAAAATATTTTCTGATTAAGGCTAATTGTTCCGGGCAAGTTCCAGATATAGCTGGTGAAGGTTTTCTATTTGTTCATCCAGCTCAATTAATGAGCCGTGATTTTGAATAATATCATTTGCTTTTGCACAGCGTTCTTGTCGTGATAATTGGGTCGACATGATGGCCCTGATTTGGGCTTCGTTATTGGTATCGCGCTGGCTTGCCCGTTCGATTTGTAACGCTTCGCTTGCATCTATCACCAAAATTCTGTCTACCAAACGATATTGTTGTGTTTCAAGTAATAAAGGAGAGGCGAGAATAGTGTAGGGCCCAGAAGCGTTTGCCAGTTGTTCGCGAATTTGCTGATTAACTATCGGGTGTAAAAGTTCTTCGACCCAGGCTTTTTCGAGTGGATTGTTAAAAATAATCTCGCGAAGCTTGCTGCGATTTAGTGCATGTTGTTGGCTTTCGTTTGCAGGCAATAATATTTCATCGCCAAAGTGCTCACGAATTTTTTCCAATGCAGGTTTTCCCGGCTCAACCACGTCGCGTGCAACTATATCAGCATCAATAACCGTAATGCCTCTGGCAATAAATCGCCGACAAGCTTCGGACTTACCGCTACCTATTCCACCGGTAAGTCCAACAATTAATTTCCTGTTAGCCATGATTGCTAGCTTACAAAAAGTTTCAGGTAGGACTGGTTAATCGTATCGCCCCACACGAATGCAATCCACCCGGCGATGGCGAGATAAGGGCCGAAGGGGATGGGAATATTTTTATCCCGACCGCGAATCACAATCAGGCTGATACCAATTACCGCGCCCACAAGCGAGGATAAAAGGATAATTTGTGGCAGCATTTGCCAGCCCATCCATGCTCCCAGTGCTGCAAGCAATTTAAAATCGCCATAACCCATTCCCTCCTTTCCCGTTAGCAACTTGAAAAGCTTGTAGACGGACCAAAGCGACAGGTAACCAGCGATTGCTCCCCACAATGCACTGGGCAGGTCGGTAAACGTGTTGAAACTATTGACTATCAACCCCAGCCACAATAGAGGCAAGGTAATATCATCAGGAAGAAGGTAGGTATCAAAGTCGATCATGGTCAATGCAATTAATGACCAGGTAAAAACCAATGCGGCTAAACCATTCCAGCTAATTCCAATATAAAAAACTACCGCAGCTGATAACACGCCAGTGACAATTTCGATAATGGGATAGCGTGCGGAAATCTTTGCTTTACAGGCGGAGCATTTCCCACCAAGCACCAGATAACTGATCACTGGAATATTCTCCCAGGATTTAATTTGATGGCCACAATGAGGGCATCGTGAACGAGGGACCATTAAATTAAATGGTCCCTGTGGTGGTGAAGTTACATCATTCTGATTGGTGATAAACTCTTTGCATTGTTCCGCCCAATCCCGCTCCATCATCTTCGGTAGGCGGTGGATAACAACATTTAAAAAACTACCGACTAATAAACCCAGTATTACAACAAAACACATTGAGATACCGGGATATACTTCAATCACTTCAAAAAAAGTCATTAGCCAACCACTGCGCCTAATTGGAAGATTGGTAAATACATCGCAATCAATAATCCACCGACCAGCACCCCGAGTATCGACATAATCATCGGCTCCAGAAGGGCAGTCAGGCTATCCACCATATTATCTACCGCTTCTTCATAATATATGGCGACCTTATCCAGCATTGCATCCAGTGCACCTGATTCTTCACCAATGGCAGCCATTTGGATAAGCAATGTTGGAAAAATTCCCCTTGCTTTGAGTGCGGTATTAAGCTGTATACCAGTGGATACATCTTCTCTAACTCGAATGATGGCATCAGCATAAATCTTATTTCCTGCTGCACCAGCGACAGACGTGAGAGCGTCAATTAATGGAACACCTGCAGCAAATGTTGTTGCTAAAGTACGAGCAAAACGGGCCATAATTGAGAGATAAATAATCTGTCCTATGATTGGTAATTTGAGAATATATTTATCGATCATATAAGCAAATTTTGGCGAGCGGCGTGAAAGCTCTTTAGTGGCAAACACTGAGCCAATCATTATTACTAGTATATATAACCAATATGCTTGAGCTAATTCGGATAGGTGTAATACAAATAATGTAAATGCGGGTAACTCTGCACCGAACCCGCTAAATGTTTCCGCGAATTGGGGAACTACTTTTATGAGGAGAATTCCGGTGACTACAATCGCGACAATAACCACCGCGATTGGATAGGTGAGGGCTTTTTTGATTTTGGCTTTTAACGCTTCCGTTTTTTCTTTGTAAGTTGCAATGCGATCAAGCATGGTCTCAAGCGCACCGGATTGCTCACCGGAATCGACTAAATTGCAAAACAGTTCATCGAAATATTTTGGATGCTCGCGCAGGGCATTGGCAAAACCGCCGCCAGCAGCAACACTATCTTTAATTTGCAGAACCATTTTTCTCAGATTTGGATTTTCCAATCCGTCCGCAACAATTTCAAACGCTTGTACCAGAGGGACACCTGCTTTCATCATGGTTGCCATTTGCCGTGAAAAGACGGCTATGTCAGCAGGTTTTATCGCTTTTCCACCGGAGCCGAACAGCGGTTTCGCTTTTTTGGAGACAGTCCGCGCCGTAATGCCTTGCTTTGCCAACAAGGTTTTGACAATCGTTGGACTGATGCCATTTATTTCGCCCTGAATTTTGTTGCCTTTCTTGTCGACACCTTTATATACATAGGTATTGGTGACAGCAACTGCCTTTGTCTTAACGGCCGTCTTCGATTTGTTCGCAGCAGTCGATTTTGCTGTTGATGTTATAGCCATGGAATTAATCCTTGGTGACTCTGTTGGCCTCTTCAAGGCTGGTTAATCCAATTGCAACTTTGCGCAACGCGGATACTCGTAAATTATTAAAGCCTGCCTGTTTGGCGGTACGGGCAATTTGTAGCGAATTGCCGCCCTCCATTATAAGGTTGGCTATCTCCGGGGTGATGCGAACCACTTCATATACCCCTACGCGCCCTTTATAACCGCCATTGCATTTATCGCAACCCACAGGGTGGAAGAGCTGGAATTCTGAGCGTGGAATACCTATTTCGTCAAATCCTTCCTGCTTAAGTATCTCTTCCGGGATATCAGTGGCAGGTTTTCGACAAACGCTACACAGCCGACGGGCCAAACGCTGGGCGATGATCAGGCTGACCGATGTTGCAACGTTAAATGCGGGAACGCCCATATTAAGCAAGCGGGTTAATGTTTCCGGGGCTGAGTTGGTATGTAGGGTTGATAATACAAGATGGCCTGTTTGCGCGGCTTTGATAGCAATTTCAGCTGTTTCCAAATCGCGAATCTCACCCACCATGATGATATCCGGGTCCTGACGGAGAAAGGATCTCAACGCTTCCGCAAAGGTCAATCCAACCCTGGTATTCATTTGAACCTGATTGATCCCTTCAAGGTTGATTTCCACCGGATCTTCAGCAGTTGAAATATTCACTTCGGAGGTGTTCAAAATATTCAAACCGGTATAAAGCGAAACGGTTTTACCGCTACCGGTAGGACCGGTAACCAAAATCATTCCTTGTGATTGCGACAGGGCATCAAGGTAGAGCTGCTTTTGATTATCCTCATAGCCAAGTGCATCAATCCCCAGTTTTGCAGAACTTGGGTCGAGGATACGCAGTACAATTTTTTCACCAAAAAGTGTAGGTAAAGTGTTAACCCGGAAATCAATAGCTCTGTTTTTGGAAACTTTGAGTTTGATGCGCCCGTCCTGGGGTAAGCGGCGCTCGGAAATATCCATCTGGGACATTACTTTGAGGCGTGCGGCCATACGATTGGCAAGATTAACGGGAGGGCGAGAAACTTCGTGCAATACACCATCGGTTCTAAAGCGAATTCGATAGCTTTTTTCATAGGGCTCAAAATGGACATCCGATGAGCCTCCTTTAATTGCATCAAGTAAAACTTTATTGATGTACTTAACAATAGGGGCTTCATCTGCTTCGACGGTATCGTCACTCTTGCCGACATCGTCCACGGCTTGGACATCAAGGTCCTCCAGATTGTCATCCAGAGAGCCAAGAACATCGCCAAGATTACCTTCCTGGGCATTGAAATATTGTTCAATTGCTATTTTTAACTTATCTGCTTCTACTAATACTGCCTCGGTATTGATTCCGGTATTAAATTTTATTTCGTCCAGGGCATGTATATCTGTTGGGTCTGTTACTGCTAGAAATAATCGATTGCCTCTACGTGCTATCGGCAATGTGTGGTGCTTGCGAATCAGCTTTTCATCAACGAGTTTAAGAGGGATAGAGTCTTTATTTAGTGCTGCCAAATCAAAGACCGGTGAACCAAACTCTTCTGCCGCGACTCTTGCTATGGTGCGGGCATCAAGAATTTCTTTGCCCACCAGCATGTCCACAAAGGGCACGCCTTCTTTTTTTGCCTGGGCCATAGTCTTTGCCGCGATGTCGCTATCGATAAGATTGTCAGCGACCAATCTTCGGGCCAAACCATTTAGGGAAATTGGGTTAGGGTTGTTCATGGTTATTATCCACTAGCGCAAGATGTCTTATAAAAATTCAATAGTAGCCTATCTTTGGTATTTAATGCTTGTTGCACTTGCCGGGTGACAAAAAGTGTCACTAACTGTCCTATTCCGAAAGTGCTGATCGGGTTAAAGCAGCAATCTTTGAATTAGCACCGCCCTGTAAATAACTGTAATCATGCATGTTATGCGCTAATTGTCTAAGTTGGTATGGGGCTTGCTGAACTTAAAGTGTTGTTAACCAAATGGCAAACCGCCTTAATTAGTGGAGTTGTTTATGAAGACTATGCAAAAAGGTTTTACCCTTATTGAATTGATGATCGTGGTAGCGATCATTGGTATTTTGGCCGCTGTTGCGCTGCCGCAATATCAAACTTATGTTGCTAAATCTCAAGTTTCTCGTGTGATGACTGAACTTGGTGCTCTTAAGACTACAATTGAAACTTGTTTGTTGGATGGTAGATTGACTCCGGTTGGACCAGCAGCTGTTCCAACGGCTACCGACTGTTCTATTGGTTTTACTGGTAGTAGTTTGCTGGGTGGAGCGGCGGAGGATCTTGGTGCTGTTCCTGCCAAGAAGTTGGGTGGTGTAGATGTAACCATTGCAGATACAGCAGCAGCTAACTCAACTTTGATTGGTACATTTGGTAATAGCGCTGCTACTGCAGTAACCGGAAAAACTTTCACTTGGACTCGCAACGGAGCCGATGGCGGCACTTGGAGCTGTTCAACGAATGTAGAATCAAAATATGCTCCTAGTGGTTGTACTGTAGCCCCGTAATAATCAACTGT
Source organism: Gammaproteobacteria bacterium (assembly GCA_021151835.1). GTDB lineage: Bacteria > Pseudomonadota > Gammaproteobacteria > Pseudomonadales > Cellvibrionaceae > Cellvibrio. The sequence continues at coordinate 256,301 of JAGKWO010000002.1, read as the reverse complement.
TTACAAGTAGAGCCACCTTCGGGTGGCTTTTTTATTTATGAAATTAAAGTTATTAAAATACTGCGCTACAGCGATAGTAATTGCGCTATCGTTTTGGTTCTATTTTCAAATTTCCACTTTTCCCTATAAAGTCGCACGCTGGTTTCAGCCTCTGGAGGCAGAAGTTGTATCAGTTTCTACCTCTCGTTGCTCCTCTCCCTCATCATGGCTCAATATCTTTTTAGGGCATGCCGTAACTCGGCAGGGGGCGTATTCTGCTCAGGTTGCCTTTATAGACGCAGATAATTTTTTAGAAAGTTGCGTGATTGGATACAAAAATAAAATCTTTGGCGTAAGAGTGAGTGAGGCTCATCGTTACCGATATGCCAGCGTTACAAAATTGATCACAACAGCAATAATTTATGATTTGGTACGGCAAAATAAAATTCGCTATGAAGATACATTGATAAGCTTTTTCCCTGAGATAAATCAACTCAAAGATTCGCGAATCCGCAATATAACTGTTGCTGATCTATTAAATCATCGTGCTGGGTTTAACCGATTAAGTGGGGGTGGGGATCCAATGTTTTCACGGCGAAAGAAACCTTGGTGTCCTCATGAACTGGCCCAATTGCAAACGCTGGCATTAGCATTTAATCCGGGTGAAAAACAGGTTTATTCAAATATGGGATATTGTTTGCTGGGCGCCATAGTTGATCGAGTTACTGGTGAAGAGTTTCGCACATATGCAGAGAATAGGTATTCATTATCTAAATACAATATTAAATTTATTGATGGTTATTATCTGGATGATGAGGTTAGATACGATTATCGATATGAAGAGTGGTATGACGATACTTATCTAAAAATTTTTGATTTTGACTCTATATCTGCGGTGGCAGGACTCTCGGGGTCTGCTAACGGATTAGCAGCGTTACTGTGGAATATTCATCATGATTCGGCAGGGTCGCCATTTGAACAAACGCCACCTGAAGCTGCATGCAAATTGTTGAAAACACTAGGTTGCTCGAATATGGGCTTCAATTATTATCGTCCTGAAAAAAGCGGCATAGCAATACATTATCACGAGGGATATTTACCAGGTGTTGCATCGGTTGCAATTATCGATAGCTTTGGTGGGGTAACAGTATTATTGAAAAGTGGCGCCAATCTATATCAGGCAAACTCACCAAATGCATGGGTTCCCTGGATATATAACCGATTGAATTTGCATTATGCAATGCAAGGAAAATTAACGATCTTAAACCAGTTAACTACTGTTAAGCCTTAAAGAGTATTTTAATGAAATTTCGGCTTTTATGTTTTGTTATTCATTTACTGATATCATTTTTTATTGCAGTTTTACTATTGGGTTTGGTCTTTGGGTTGTGGTATCCCGCTCCTTTGGATAAGGCATTGGGTGTAGCTCATATATTCTTATTGTTGTTGAGTATTGATGTAATTGTTGGTCCCCTACTGACTTTGATAGTTGCAAAACAAGGGAAAAAAACCTTAAAGAAAGACCTTTTAGTTATAAGTTTTATTCAGCTGCTGGCTCTTGTTTATGGTGTGTATATCGTGGCGCAGGGCCGGCCTATTTGGATGATATATGATTCCGGGCGTTTTGAAGTGGTTCAGGCATACGAAGCTGTTATGCCCCCGAATGATTTGTCTTCCACTAATGTTTTTCATCGGAGTGTAACCGGGCCAATTTGGGGGGCGGTAAAAAATAATTTGCCTGCGACTATTGTTAAAGGTGATGCATATTATCGAGCAGAGCTTTTGCAGATTTACGATGATGATATTGCGGCAACTGTCAGTGCTAATGCATTACCCCTAAGCATCCTTAAGCGTTTTAATAATCCCAATAAGGTGAATAAAATTTTACGTGACTATCCATTAGCGGATAGTTTTGTTCCTGTGGCGGCTGCACAGCGACCTATTGTGGTTTTAATAAATAAAAAAACAGGTGAACGACTAGCGTTGGTTGATTTATTTCCATGGTGATTCTTGGGGGCAGAGCTTCTTTTTTAGGATCAAATTTCATATTTTTATAATTCAATTAATCTCTGTGCAAATAAATTATAGTGACGAAAATTGTCACTATTTGACTGCAATCACTCAGGCAACTTTAGGCAGGCAAAATGAGCAAATGCTTAATCATGAGAGTGCCTTGATTTTTATGGAAATTTAAATCTGGCTTAGAAGTTGCTCTTGTATAAGCAAGAAATTTATCCGGAGGGATACTATGAAATTATCCTCATCAACTGGATTCACTTTAATTGAATTGATGATTGTGGTTGCAATTATAGGGATTTTGGCTGCTGTTGCTTTACCAGCCTATCAAGGTCATGTGGCGAAATCTCAAGCAGCACGAGTAATGACAGAAACTGGAAGTTTAAGGTCATTAGTTGAAACTTGTGTGAATGCGGGAAAGATTACAATTGGTGTCGGTATCAATGAATGTGAGCCCAATGCTGTGGGGTCAACATTGATTGACGGGGCGTCTCAAACAGGCGCAACGTTGCTTGCAGGACAAGGTGTTCCTCAGGTTATTATTGCTCCTAATGGAGGTATAACAATCCAGGCTACATTTAGTGCCGGTGCAACTCAACTTTTAGCCACCGAAACTTTAACCTGGACACGAACTGCTGAGGGGGTTTGGAGTTGTTCCACAACAATAGATGCTGTTTATCGCCCAAAAGGGTGTGATTTTTAATCAAACCAACCGCATCGACAAATCCACCGCGCGACAATGCTTCGTTAATCCCCCAATCGAAATAAAATCCACCCCGGTTTCAGCCGTTGGAATCAGGGTGGTTTCATTAATATTTCCAGATGCTTCCAGCTTTGCGCGTTTTGCCGTAATTGCTACAGCTTTTTTCATGTCGTCGATGGAAAAATTATCCAGCATGATGATGTCTGCTTTTGCAGCCAGGGCTTGCTCCAGTTCTGCAAATGTTTCCACCTCAACCTCCACAGGTTTTCCGGGCGCGATTTGATGTGCGCGTGCGACCGCTTCGCTGATTCCACCACTTGCTGCGATGTGGTTTTCTTTGATTAAAAATGCGTCGTAAAGGCCGATGCGGTGATTGTGGCAGCCACCGCACGCGACGGCATATTTTTGTGCGGTGCGCAGCCCGGGAATCGTTTTGCGGGTATCCAATAGCTTGACTTGTGTATGGGCAACTTGTTGGGCGTACTGGTGGCTGGTAGTGGCGGTGCCGGAAAGGGTTTGTACAAAATTGAGTGCGGCGCGTTCGCCAGTTAGCAAACTGCGGGCGCTACCTTTTAAGGTAAATAGCAAGCTGTTCGCGGGTGCGGCTTGCCCGTCTTCTATATGCCAATGAATTTCGACGTTGGGATCAAGCTGTTTAAATATTTCCTCGACCCATGCCTTGCCACAAAAAATGCAGTCTTCGCGGGTAATCACCCGTGCCTCAGCTTGCTCATCGGGGGCGATTAATTGGGCGGTAATATCGCCCGTGCCTATGTCTTCCGCTAGTGCCAGTTGAACGGTTTTTGTTATATCTTCAGCTAAAGTCGGCAGATTTTGGATATATAAAAAATTCATAGTAAGTGTCGGATAATTAAACAGGTTTGTCGTTAAAGTGGATCAATTTGGCACAAAAATAGGCATCTAATTACTAAATATACTTAAAAAAGGCAAATCAGGCCTAGTGGTTATAACTGTTTGTGATATGTCTCTCGAACTCATCATTTGCCCATTTTGTGTGTCTTGCCCTTGGTTATACTGCTCTTACGCAAGTTTTTACTAATGGTAATCCACCATGTCCGAGCACCTGAAAGCTGACCCCAAAAAGGTCGTCCAATTAAATGTTGAGCGGAATTCTACCGCGAATTCGCAAATTGCACTCGCACGTTTGCCAGCGGCTATGCATTCATTGCGCGATAAGGCCCGTCAGCAATTGCAATTATTTTTGCGCGAGTTGTTCGATAAAGTGGATGACGCCATGTTTGAGTTGGCCGATAAGGCTAACAACAATCATGACCAGAACATATTTTTTGATTCCATGCGCGAGGTACGTATTCGTCGCCGGGCGATGGAGACTTCATTTTTCCGCAGTATCGATATCAGCTTTGCACGCTTGCTTGACCCAAATGCATACCGCGATGAAAAGCACGTAGATGATCATTCGGTTTCCCTCGATGATCTCTCCCTGGTTAAAAATGATGAACTGGAAGAGATGGTTGCTGTTGATGGTATGGTCAACAAGGCCAACGAGCAGTTTAGCGAATCTATCCAGCACCTTACCTTGCGTATCGATCATTTGGTGCCGATCAAGGTCTACCAAAAAAATAATCCGCTCGGTGTGGACGTTATTTGTGGTGCGTTTACCGACGCAACCAAAACACTGAATGTTGATGTAAAAGCCAAACTGGTATTGTTCAAACTGTTTGACAATATTGTTATGGCCAGGCTCGGTAAATTCTTTGATGTCCTTAACCAGGCGCTTATCGATGCGAATATTTTGCCATCGCTGAAACCCGTTTCGCGCGCGCCCAAAAAACCAACATCCCATGTGGCTGAAAGTTTTGGTAAAGGGTTGAGCGCTGAAGTGGATATGGGATTGCAATCCGCGCCGGTTACTGGTGGTTTTGCTCCCCACTACGATGAACAAACCAATCAGGTTCTGAGCCAGCTGCGCAATTTGCTGGGTGCCAGCCGCAGTGCTCCGCGCGCGCAATTACCGGGTGAGGAAATTACCACCCAGGATTTGATAAAAATCCTGTCCCTGGCGCAACAGCAAAATACCTATGGCATGCCGGTCGCCAATAGTGCTCCGGTTAACTTGCGCAGCATGCTGAATGAATTGTTACACCAGGAGACTCAAACCGCCGCCGCAATTAATCAGGTCGATGACGATGTGATTAATCTGGTGAGCATGATGTTTGAATTTATTCTGGATGACCGCAATCTGGCTGCGCCAATGAAAGCATTGATTGGCCGTTTGCAAATACCGATGGTTAAAGTTGCTATTGCCGATAAAACATTTTTTAGCAAAGGTGGCCATCCAGCGCGCCGTTTATTAAATGAAATGGCGATGGCATGTTTGGGTTGGCAAGAATCCAGCGAAGAAAACCAACGCAAAGACAGTCTCTATAGCAAAATGGAAGAGACGGTTCGCGCCGTATTAAGTGAGTTTGATACGGACATGAGTATCTTCGAACGTCTGCTTGTGGATTTCCGTTCTTATCTTGATAAAGAAAAGCGTCGTGCGCAAATTCTGGAACAGCGCACCATTGATGCTGAAGATGGTAAAGCCAAATCCGAGCGCGCGCGCGCACAGGTAGATGCTGAATTGAATCGAATTTGTACTGGCAGGGATTTGCCATTAGCGGTGACCAAATTACTGCGTGAAGCCTGGGCTAACGTAATGTTTATCACCAGTTTGAAACAGGGCGTGGAAAGTGAAGAATGGCGCAATTGCTCCATGACTGCACAGCAATTGGTGTGGAGCGTAACGGCCACAATGGATAAGGATAATCGCCAGCGTTTATTAAAACTGGTGCCAGAGCTGCTACAAAAATTGCGCACTGGATTGGAAAGTATTTCGTTTAGTCCATTCGAGACCACCAATTTATTCAAACAATTGGAAGTTGTTCACCTTGCGCGTTTGCGTGGTGATGCAAAACCTGCTGTTGCTGATACAGTGCCCGTTGCCTCAGCGGCGGAGTTGGCAATCAAAGCGCAAGAATTGGCGGCAAAAAATGCCAATGTAAAAGCTGCTCTGATAGAAGCCCAACAAAAAGCACAATTGGCTGCCAATGAAGCGTTGCAGGCCCAGCGAGCGGTTAAAGAAACTGCAGCTGAGTCCATCACACCCGCAACGCAAGATGTAGTTACGGAGCAAAACGTAATTGTTGCTGAGGTTGCGCCAACAGCTATCGATGTTGCTGCGGTTACTGCCGCGCAGCCAGTTACCGGAAACTCATCCGCCGACGTTGAAGCGGCTAAGCCAGTGGAGCCTCCGGCAGTAGCAGAAAATGTAACAATTGATGAACCTGTAACACGAAGTATTCAGGCCGATGCCCAGCATTTGGCGTTGGTAAATAATATTACCCAAGGTACCTGGTTCGAAATGCAAGGCGAAGCGGGCGAGAAATACCGTTGCCGGCTAGCCGCGATTATCCGCTCAGTAGGAAAATATATTTTTGTTAATCGTGCTGGCATGAAAGTGGCGGAGGAAAGCCGTGAAAGCCTGGCAATTGCGTTGCAAACCAAACGCTTGACTATCCTGGATGACGGGATGTTGTTTGATCGCGCACTGGAAGCGGTAATTGGCACTTTGCGTGAACAACGTATGACAACTTGATTGCTTTTTTGCTGTATCTTCTCCCTGGATGTTAACCCGGCTTTACGCCGGGTTTTTTATTTTCTGATCAAACTTCTTCCAACACTACCAGGGTTTGTCCCGCTTGAACCCGTGCGCCATCATTCTTTAATAAATGAGTAACTCTTCCTGAACAGGGGGCGCTAATGTTGATTTCCATTTTCATGGATTCAAGAATCAATAGTACTTCCCCGGCTTTAACTTCCTGCCCGATTTTTACCTGCGTTTGCCACACGCTGCCGGACACTGAACTGTCTACGCAAATCGCATTTTCGGGAAGTTGGGTTTCCGTTGCGCTTTCTGCAACTTCTTCCTGTTCGTAATTAAATTGGCCGTTCGCATGCCAGCGCGCCAATTCTTCGTCGAAGGCTTGTTCGCGTTGGCTGGTAAATGCATCAATATCGGTTTGACATGAGCCGATAAAGCTTTCGTATTCACTCAAACTGAAATGGCTTTCTTCAATTTTAATGTCGTAGCGGCCTAATGGAAAATCGCGGCGAATCTTTTGTAATTCTTCCGCGCTGACTTCATAAAACCGGATTTGATCAAAGAAGTTTAATAGCCAGGGTTGTGTAAATACCTTGGTTTGGCGATAGCGATTCCACATTTGCAAGGTGCGTCCAACAAACTGGTAACCGCCGGGACCTTCCATGCCGTACACACACAAATAGGAACCGCCGATGCCGACGGAATTTTCTGCTGTCCAGGTGCGCGCCGGATTGTATTTGGTGGTGACCAGGCGATGACGTGGATCAACAGGCGTGGCCACGGGAGCTCCCAGATACACATCGCCCAGGCCCATCACTAAATAAGATGCAGAAAATAAAATTTCTTTTACATCCGCGATGGACCCTAAACCATTAATGCGACGAATAAACTCCAGGTTGCTTGGACACCAGGGGGCATTAGCGCGCACAGATTGCATATATTTCTGGATCGCGAGCTGGCAGGCTTCATCATCCCAGCTCAAGGGCAAATGCACTATGCGCGATGGAACACTGAGTTGCGACAGTTGTTGTATTAAGGCTTTTTCGGCGTGCTCCAAATGTGCGAGCAGATCATTCAACGATAATTGCTGGCTGTCGTAGTGAATTTGCAGCGAACGAATACCGGGGGTGAGTTCACGTAAACCCGCAAGGGAATTTTTTTCCAGCCATTGCATTAATGCGTGGGCGCGAAAACGCAATTTAATATCCAGTTCCAGTGCGCCGTATTCCACCAGCAGGAAATGATCGCCTGCCACACGGTAGGTAACATCCTCACCAAATTCTCGGGCGGATAATATTTTTACAATCGGTGATTGAAGATCAATTGCCGGATAAGAATGGCTAATCAATTGCAGTTGGTGCAATGATTGGTTCTGTGTTTTTTCAAGTGCAACTGCATCGCCAAGAGCAACAGGAATAAAACGAATTTTATCGCCGGCGCGCACTTGCCCCAGCTTCCATAAATCGGCGCTAATCACAGTTGCAGGGCAAACAAAACCGCCGAGTGACGGGCCATCCGGCCCAAGGATTACTGGCATATCACCGGTAAAATCCACGGTACCAAATGCATAGGCGTTGTCGTGGATATTGGATGGATGCATGCCCGCTTCACCACCGGAGGAGCGCGCCCATTCCGGTTTGGGGCCGATTAAACGCACACCGGTGCGGCTGGAGTTGTAATGCACTTCCCAATCAGTTGCAAAAAAAGTGGAAATATCTTTTGCGGTAAAAAAATCCGGCGCACCATGCGGGCCATAAATAACACGCAATTGCCATGTATTGGTAATTTCAGGTATTAATTTTTGTAGTGCAGGGACAGGCGCAATATCGTTGTTGCAATCTTGTGCGAGTGCAAGCACATCACCCGCACGCAATGCGCGACCATTGTGGCCACCGAATTGGCCGAGCGTAAAGGTGGATTTTGCGCCGAGATAATCCGGGCATTGAATTCCGCCCGCTACGCATAAGTAAGCGCGCGCGCCAACGGTAATTCGCCCCAGCTGCAATTGTTGACCCGCCGCCACTGCAATAATTTCATAGAGTGGAATTGGCTTGCCATCCAGTTTTGCATCGATACTTGCGCCGGTAATAATGATTTTTGTGGCGCAGCCAAATTTCAATGTGGGACCTTGTAACGTAATTTCCAGGCCTGCTGCTGTAGGATCATTATTCAACAGGCGATTGCCCAAACGGAATGAATAGCTATCGAACGGACCGGAGGTGGGGACACCAACATGCCAGTAACCCTGGCGGCCAGGAAAATCCTGGATGGTGGTTTGGGTTCCGCCCTGAACAACATCGATACGGTTTGGCTTAAACACAAAGCTGTTTAAGTAGCGTGTAGTCATGGTGCCTTGCAGCAGTTTTTCATCCTGCAACAGCGCGCGCAAATAAACCAGATTGGTTTCAATTCCATAGAGCTGGGTGTTATCCAACGCGCGTGTTAAATTTTTTAATGCAAGGCTGCGATCATTCCCTTTAACAATCATTTTAGCGAGCATCGGATCAAAAAATGCAGGAACTTCAATTCCACTTTCAATCCAATGATCGATCCGTAAATTTTCATCGGGTGACGGGAATGATACGCAGCTGAGTAATCCGGCGCAGGGTTGGAAATTGAGAGCCGGGTCTTCCGCATAAACACGCACCTGAATTGCATGGCCTGTGGGTGCGAGCTGATTGCGCAAATCGCGAATATCGCCCAACTCCCCGGCGGCCTGTTTTAACATCCATTCAACCAGGTCAACTCCATAGACCTCTTCCGTTACGCCGTGTTCTACCTGCAAACGGGTATTAACTTCGAGGAAATAAAACGTATTTTCCAGCGAATCATAAATAAATTCGACAGTGCCGGCATTGCGATAATTTACCGACGCTAGCAATTGTTCTGCAACCTGCTGCATGGCGATGCGTTGTGCCTCAGGCAGGTTAGGCGCCGGGCATTCTTCTACCACTTTTTGATTGCGTCTTTGGCTGGAACAATCGCGTTCGCCAATCGCAACGGCGGTGCCTTTGCCATCACCAAATACCTGGACTTCGATATGGCGTGCAGCGGCGATGAATTTTTCCAGGAACACACCATCATCGGCGAAATTATTTTTGCCGAGGCGTTTTACCGAATCAAATGCGGAAAGCAGCTCATGCTCACTGTTGCATAACTGCATACCGATGCCACCACCACCAGCAGTGCTTTTTAGCATTACGGGGTAACCGATTGCGTTTGCAGCCGCTATTGCCTCATCAATATTTTTTAATAAATCCGTTCCGGGGCAGAGTGGCACATTTGCAGCCTGCGCAAGTTCGCGCGCCTTGTGTTTTAAACCAAAGGTCAGCATTTGCTCCGCAGTGGGACCAATAAATATTATCCCCGCGGCTTCACATTCCGCGACGAAGGTGGCGTTCTCGCTTAAAAAACCATAGCCGGGATGGATTGCTTGCGCTCCGGTTTGCTGCGCAAGCGCAATAATTTTTTGGCGATCCAGATAGGTTTGCGCGGCGGCGCCTTCACCGAGTGAGAATGCTTCATCGGCGAGACGCACATGCAATGAATCTACGTCAGACTCTGCATAAACTGCGACGGATTTAATATTGAGTTTTTTGAGGGTGCGAATAATGCGGGTGGCAATAGCACCGCGATTGGCGATCAGGACTTTGGTAAACATGCTCTGCTCCGGCGGGCCGTCCCGCTGGGGTGTATACGACAATGGTCGTCCATTGAAGAATGCATTAAGGCACTTGTCGGTTTTGGCGGGCCGCGTAGGCTGAGGAACGAACCGCAACATTTAATTCGAGATGGCCATGTTGCGGTTCGTTCCTCAGCCTACGCGGCCCGCAGCAACCTACGCCAGGTTCAAAAAGAAAATTAATTCCACACAATCACTTCAATCGGTGTCGGGTTGTAACCATTACACGGGTTGTTTAATTGCGGGCAATTGGAAATTAACATCACGATGTCCATCTTCGCTTTGAGCTCAACGTATTTGCCCGGTGCAGAAATGCCATCCTCAAACGACAGGCCGCCTTGTGCAGTGACTGGCACGTTCATAAAAAAATTAATGTTATGGGTGATGTCGCGTTTGCTGATGTTAAATTCCGGATGCTCGGCAATCGCGAGCATCCAGCTATCGCGGCAAGCGTGCATGCAGCGCTTTTCCAGGCTGTAGCGCACCGTGTTGCTTTCTGTGGCACAAGCCCCGCCCAGGGTGTCGTGTCGGCCGCAGGTATCAGCGACAATTTCCAGTAATTCATTATTTGCATTGGAAATTAATGTTGTGCCCGCGCTCAAATATAAATTTCCCTGGTGGCGAATAGTGTCCATTGAGCTGTAGCGCTCACTGGGGTCTTTGGCGTTATAAAATAAAACATCCGCCGCCTGGTTGCCTTCCAGGTCTACAATGCGAAATGTTTGTCCCTGTTTTATTTCGCCGAGGAAATAGTCGCCAGCTTTTACATTATGGCGAGCGATTGCTGTTTCAGGATGCAGATTGCTTTGAACGAGTGACATTGGTTATTGCCTCAATAAGTTGCATTTGCGCTATAGGTTGCTATCTGGCTGCTAAATAATAAAGATCGTTATTTTTAAAACCGCGTTGGTTTTCGGGGCGGAAATTTTTGCAGTAATCATCCTCTGTTACCGGATCAGCTTCACCCAATTCAATTTGCACCGGTTTAAAAGGATATTGTGTTGCTGTGTTTAACGGATGTGGACACGAATGCATAACTACAAGTGTGTCCATTTCAAAACGCAGGGTAACGCTGTTGCCCTCTGCCCGGTTGTTGGTGTCCAGTGCGATATTGCCGTTATCGTCAGCAATAACTTTGCTAAACCAATTAATGTTGGCTGCCATATCGGCGCGGCCCAAGCCGTATTTGGCGAGTTCTACCAGAAATGCGTCGTAGCCATTTTGCAACCACTGGTTACGATCTGTTTGATAATCGCGTTTGCCCCAGCGCGCTTCGACAATTTGTGCAGTGCTGTTGCCGCATACGGTATCGTGCCAATTACCTGCACCATTTGCCGAATAATCTTCAACAATCGATGCAAAGATTCGGCCCATATCCGAATACAGGCAATTGCCGCGTTGTAATTTAAATGTGTGTTGGCATTTCAAGGTATCGGGTGCGTTATAGCGCTCTAATAAGTGGCGCGGGTTATAAAACAACATACCGACATTTGCACCGCCCTCAAGGTCAGTTATTTTTAAGAAACTACCGCGTCGCAATTCCAATGACCAATGGCCATTACCAGGGATGGTTGTAGTGTAAAAAATGTTGCTCATGGATTTTTTCTCATGAATAGTTCGCCCGAAAATTAAAGGCTTGTTATTAAAGATCCAACGTTTCTTTAGTGATAGTTTGCAGTTCTGCCGGTATCTCGTTGTTACGGCGCGTGACCGGTAAATCGTAAGTGATGCTTGCCCCATAGGCATTGGGTGCCTGGTTGTCGCGGCGTAATTTATCGAATACCCATAACCGGGTGCCTAAATAAAATCCTTCGCTTAAGTCGTGCGTTACCATAAATACGGTTAACTGGTGCTCACGCCAGAGTTGCAAAATTAATTGATGCATATCAGCACGGATGCCAGGGTCGAGTGCACCGAATGGTTCGTCTAATAATAAAATCCGTGGTTGGCGAATTAATGCTTGTGCGATAGCGAGGCGTTGTTTCATCCCACCGGATAGTTCATGCGGGTAATGATTTAGTGCATGGGTTAAACCGACCGATTCAAGCAGCGCTTTGGCTTCTTCAACGACTTTACGTTTGGCGCTGCCAAATAATTTTCCCAAAATTGGCGAACGCTCAAATTCGCGTGCGATGATGACATTTTGCAACACGGTGAGATGGGGAAAAACGGAATATTGCTGGAACACAATGCCGCGCGATTGATCCGGTTCATCGGGGATGGGTTTTCCCTCAAGAAGCAACTCACCCGAACTCGGTGATTCCATGCCAAGTAACATTTTCAGGAATGTACTTTTACCGCAGCCGGAAGTTCCGACCATAGTAATAAATTCACCGGCATTGACGCTGACATTCATCCGTTCCAGCACCACATTATCACCGTATTTTTTCCACAAATTTTTGGCCTTGATCAAGGGCATGGCTTTGGCTCTTTTTTCGTCGAGGATTTTTTTATCAAAAGGCAGGATAGTCATAACGTGTTTCCCCTTACTTGCTATTGGGATAGTGCCAGGGGAAACAAATGCGGCTGGTTTTTGCCAGCAGCCAATCGACTAAAAATGCGAGCAAGGTAATCCAGGCTACGTAAGGCAATATCACATCCATCGACATGTAGCGGCGAACCAGGAAAATCCGGTAACCCAAACCGTCAGTGGAGGCAATCGCTTCAGCTGCAATTAAAAATAACCAGCCGGCGCCGAGCGACAAGCGCACGGCATTAATCAGGCGCGGCAACAATTGTGGAATAAGTACGCGCACGACTATTTGCCAGGTTGAGGCACCCAATGTTTGCGCTTTTACCAATTGTTCCAATGGAATTTCTTGCGCGCAACGTTGGATATCGCGTGCAATAAACGGCGCAACCCCGATCACAATCAATGCAACTTTGGATAATTCTCCCAAACCGAACACGATAAATAAAATCGGTAATAAAGCCATGGGAGGGACTAATGAAATGATCGTAAGTAATGGCGCAATGGGGGAGTGGATAGACGGAATGGCGCCGGTTAATAAACCGATGGTGAAGCCAATAATCGCCGCGATAAAAATACCCAGGGCTAACCGGTACAGACTGCTAAAGGTATCTTGCCAAAATAAATATTCACCAGTGCGTTTGCTGGGTTCAAATGCGAGCGAATGAATGGCATCACCCATTTGCGCAAAACTCGGAAGCAATTTATCGGTCGCGTTGTCGGCCAGGCGTGAATCAGATGCCACCAGATAAATAAAAATAATGAGCAAAAACGGCAGAAGTCCCAGTAACAACCGGGTAGGTTTTGACGGGGTGAGATTAATTAAACGTTTCATGAGTTTTCTGCTGCTCTGTGGTGTTGCGGGTTCCCGATGGGGGAACCCTTTGTTGTTTTTATGATGAGTTTTGGTTTAACGCGTTTACAGTTTTTTATCGGCCGCGAGTTGCATATAAGTGGTATCAAAACGCAGCTTCACGTTTTTCTTATCACCGTAAATGCCTTTCGGGCCTTCGACACCAATAAATTTTGCGTCGGGTGCGCCTTCGCCCAGCAAACCGTGGTCAAACGAAAACTCGGCAACTTTCTGCATGGTTTTTAACAGCGCATCACTGTTGACCAGCTCGAGTGCGGAAGCAGGGGTATAAAACATTTTGGTGCTGGCGAGTTGCGAATCAAAACCGGCGAGGTCTGTGCCGGATGCTGTCGCCATCGCCGTTTTTGCGGCAATTGCTGCTTTGTCATTGGCGCTCATCAGACCCATGATTTCGTACCAGGCACCAACCAGGGCTTTACCCAGCGCCGGATTTTTTTTCAGGATCGCAGTGTTCACCACCATCAAATCCATAATTTCGCCAGGAATTTTGGAGGAGTCGAATACTTTAGTGCTGTTTGGTTGCGTGAGGATTTCACTCAACAATGGATTCCAGGTGGTGACTGCCGTGACATCTTTAGTACCGTAAACAGCAACCATATCAGCGTCGGATGTATTAACCACTTTTACATCGGATTCTTTCAGGCCAACCGTTTCCAAACCGCGGGCCAATAAATAATGTGAAACGCTGAGCTCGACCAGGTTAACGTTTTGGCCTTTGATATCTTTCAGGGATTTGTTTGCGCCTTTTAATACGATGCCGTCGTTGCCATTGGAAAAATCACCTACGATCAACGCCGTTGAATCCACGCCGCCGGCAGCGGGAATGGTAAGTGCATCCATATTCGTCATCACGCAACCGGCAAATTGACCGGCGGTGTATTGGTTAATGGATTCGATGTAATCATTGATTTGTACTACTTCAATTTCGATACCGTATTTCTTTGCCCATTTGTCGACAATTTTTTGTTCGGCAGCGTAGCCCCAGGGCATCCAGCCAACATAAATGGACCAGCAAACTTTAAACGGCTCGGCAGCGGAGGTAACTGCGGCGGAAAATAACAATGTAAGGGTGAGTAATGTTTTGGCGAGGTAGCTTTTGGTGAAAATAGATCGGTGCAACATGAACAACCTCCAGCGATAGGGTGACATCGGCGTTTTTAAAATAGGGAGCACTCTGGCGGTTAGGCCAATCATCTCCCGGGCTTTTATCCCGCCGTGTAACCTCGTTGCTGAACAGGTCCAGTTGAGGTCGAAAGCTCTCGGACCAGTCATCGCACAAACAACCCGGTGCGACCGGAACCCTAGCTCTCTATTACCAAATTGTGGCTAACAAAATGTGTGGAACAGTTTGTTGAATAGCTAAAACCACCCAGAGTGCGGATCAGTTATTACGATGGTTACTATCGCAATATGGATGCCAATTCAGTAAAACGCTGATTTTTAACAGGATTCAGAATTCGGATAAGTTTTTTAATTGGCTTGCGTGCACCAAAATCGCTCTGCCCTGTGGTGCGCACTGGGCTATTTTGGTGCTGCGGGTTTGAAGCGTTTGATGACAGCCTATATCCGTCTTATGTGTAATTTTTATCGACACATCAGGCAGTTACGAAGATATCGTGCTATTTTTAATCAAGTGCGCTGACTGTGTTTGAGTGTGGAACTATTTTTCCAAGCTGATAAGATTGGCGCACAGGACAACCTAAATAGACTTACTCACTCTGTCTTACGGTTTCGAAGGCCTTGTTTTCGGGTGTGGCAAATGACTGGCTACCCGGAGTCTTGGGGCTAGGGAATATGACCATCATGGAAAAATACGGAATAACTATGCGCAACTCAGGCTTACCAGGCTCTGATACCCAGAAACCCTCGACGTATTCTGCGGTAGCTATGACAGAGCAATTGGTCATCCAACATTTGAAACAATGCCGCGATCTTACGCGTGGCTTTGCGTACCGGGTTTTCCCCAATTTTTGGCGGCAATGGTGCAAACAGATCCTGGAGATCGCCGAACAGGCCAAGACTAATAAAGAACAGGTCGCACTGTACGAAACGCAAAACCTGATCGCGGCGGTCCAGCAAGCGGCGGAGCAGGAGTTTTGCCAGCATCTCGCCAATGGGTTTGTAAAATTCAAAAACAAATCCTTGAACACCCTGACCGGTGAAGAGCGTTTTAGTGGCGATATCCTCTCCCTGGTTGAACATTCCGATTTGGAAGAAACCATCGCCATCACTTCCATCACCCATCGCGCCGATAATTTTTTTGCAGAACAACTCTGGGCTTTCCAGCAACGCATCTCGTTGCTTAACGATGGCGAAAAGGTAGATGAGCGCGCGAACCCGGTTAGCCCGGTACAGTTTTGCGAGTCGTTGCGTAAATTGCTTAGCAATCTGGATGTCGACGTAAAAACCAAAATTATCGGTTACAAATTATTTGACCAGGATGTCATCGGGGTATTGGACGAGCTTTACGCCGAGTTAAATGATTATCTTATCCGTCAAAATTTATTGCCTAATTTGCGCTTTGTTCCTGCCGCTAATGAAAAACCGGCAGGCCATAAAACGGAAGAAGTCGTAGCGGATGATCCTTTTGAATCGGCGCCGGCGGCGGTCAATGAAGCGCAGGCAGAAGAGGACGCACAACTTCACCAGCGTCGCGCGAGTGATAAATTATTAAGCGGTGCACTTAATCCCAATGATGTCCAGTATCAAAATAGTTTATTAAATGCGATTCGCTTATTGCAGGCGCATGTAACCCAACAATTGCCGGCAATCCAGGCTACCCAGGCGCTGCATGCGGTCTCCGGTAATCCCGGTGTGGTTCCCGCTGCCCCTGCCGTTCCAGCCAGCTTGCAAGTCTATTCCCAGCCACAATTGGTTGGTGTGCTGGAACATATGCAAACCCAGGCATTAAGTTATACCCAGCAAGCCCTGGCGAGCCATGAGGCCGGGCCGGTGGCGATCCCGATTCAACAGGTTGCGGATGTCGGCCGCCAGATGATGGAAACCATCGCCAGTGAAAATGAAAATGGTGCGGTGGAAGCGGGCGATATGCAAACCATCGATCTGGTGGGGATGTTGTTTGAGTACATGTTGTCAGATGACCATTTACCCGATTCGGTAAAAGCGCTGCTCAGTTATTTGCATACACCTTTCCTGAAAATAGCCTTTATTGATAAGGATTTTTTTGAACAACCGGAGCACCCTGCACGGGTATTGCTGAACAGCCTCGCTGAAGCCGGGGTGCGCTGGGTGAGCAATGATGGTAGCGATCAATACGATATTTTTACCAAGATCAAAACCACCGTTTTCCGTTTGCTACAAGATTTTAAAAATGATGTGCGTCTCTTTGCGGAATTATTAATTGAATTTAATGCGTACACGCACAATGTGGCGCGTCGCCAGGAGTTGATGGAACGTCGCGCGCTGGAAAAAGCCCAGGGCGAAGAAAAACTGCGCGAGGCGAAAATCCAGGTTAACAACGAAGTGCGCAGCCGCACGGATAATCGTGAAATGCCTTCAGCAATTTTGTTGCTGTTGTTGCAACCCTGGTCAGATTTCCTGTCGTTTATTTTGCTGCGCTATGGCGATAAGTCCGATAGCTGGAAGCGCGCGTTGCAAGTAATTGATGATTTGCTGTGGTCGATCGAGCCAAAAACAAAGCAGCCTGACAAGGTCAAACAAATGGAAGTGCAAGATGAATTGCTGGGGGCGTTGGAGCGCGGTTTTGAAACCATTGGTTACGAACAGGCCAAGGGGCGCAAATTACTGGATGCGGTAAGCTCGTTGCAGCGCATGGCTTTACTCAGCCGCAAAGCCGAACCGGCACCGGCGCCGATGCGCACCAAGCTGGAGAGCCTTGCGGCGGAGAAAGCCGGTCATGCGACAGAGCAATCGCAACCGGTATCGCCGGAAGAAGAAAAAATTGTTGAAAGCCTGAAAATGGTGGAGTTTGGTACCTGGTTTGAATTTGAGGGTGGCAAACGTTTAAAAGTGGCTTGGTACAATAAAAAAACCCAACACTATATGTTGGTGGACCAGCAAGGGCGCAAGGTATCGCTCGCCGCAGGTTTGCAACTGGCGCGGGACATGCTTGCTGGTCGCGCAAAAATTATTGCCGGAAGTACCAAACCGTTCTTTGAGCGCGCGCTGGAAAATATCTACCACACCTTAAGCGAGCGTGCAGATACCACCCTTAAAACCGGGAGTTGATCATGACCCATAATTGTTCACGTGAGCATGACAGGGAGCTGGAGCGCCATAACATAAATGGCGACGTGGATGTGTACGATAATTTGCGCGATTTATACCTTGGCCGTCTCGTGAATATCCATGCGCAAGGTTTGATGATTGTTGGTGACGTGCCGCTTGAAGAAGACCGTATTTATACCGTGGACCTGCATGTGCCCGAACCGGTGAACGGGCAATTGGTGATCCAGTTGGGTGTGGATTGTTTATGGACCCGCGATGCGGATTTATCGGGCAAACACTGGACCGGTTTTTCCATTATCGATGTATCTCCGCAGTCGTCCGAGTCAATCAGATTACTGGTTGATATGTTGGGCGAAGCATTTTAACCCGGTATTAAAATAAATCTGTAAAGACAATACCGAGCGCAAAAATTTCCATATCGGTGTTGTAATCAATCAGGCTGTGCCCATAGCCTTTAAAATATTTAAATTGCCCGCGCAGGTTGGAGCTAATGGGAAAGCTCCAGCCCAATTCCATTGCCCCTTTGTTATCACTTTCCAAATTGTTTCTCCACATCGCATTAAAAATATTTTCCTTGTGTTGGTAGGCCGTATTTAATTCAAAGTGGCCCATGTAGTGGCTGATGTCCGGGTTGTCATCGCCGTGCGGGTCGCCGGGAAAGCGTTGTTCTTTTTCGGGAATGCGATACCAGGGGTTGAATGCAAAAGCAAAATTACCGCGCTCAAAAACCGAATTAAACATTACGCGGTTCCAGCTGCGCGAGAGTTGCCCGCCCAATCCGTTGGATTGATGGGTCAGCGAAAATTCATTGAGGCGATTTTGAAAGCCGAGGATTTCCCAATCATTGGTAAAGCTCAGGATAAATTCCGGTTGATGATCCGTCTCGCGAAAGG
Organism: Gammaproteobacteria bacterium; assembly: GCA_021151835.1. GTDB lineage: Bacteria > Pseudomonadota > Gammaproteobacteria > Pseudomonadales > Cellvibrionaceae > Cellvibrio. The sequence continues at coordinate 237,850 of JAGKWO010000002.1, read as the reverse complement.
GCGCGGAATCGGTATCGTTATAAACCTGCCACAGCGAGTGATTGGTATAGCCCAGGTACAAGTGACCGTTATCGCCAAAGAGATCTTCATGGATCAGGATTTTAATACTGAGTTGGAATTCCGCTTCCGTTTTGCTCAAGGTGCTGAGCGATTCGGAATTGTTGTTGCGATAGGGAACGGTGTTGGGGTGGCGGGTATAACTTACCGGAAAAAAATAATTCCGCTTGTGCGGCGTGAGCATAAAACGGTTGGAGCGGTTGAGCGCTTCCATGGTCATGCGTTTTTTCAGTAACGGTGTTTCGCGCACTTGCGCCACAGCAGGCGACGCTTCCGTTATTTCCGCCTGTTGCTGTTCACTTTTTTGTTGGTCATGAAGCATCTGGCATGCTTCTCTTAATTGTTTGATCGTCATATTTTCTGCCGCACTGACGACGGATGCTTGCAGGCAGGTGTTCATTGCTTCCGCAGTCAATGTTGGTTCGGATATGAATTCTTCAGTCGCAGCAGGTGATTGGGCGTAAGAACTTGCAGCAAAAACACACAAACCAAGTGGCCAGATATAACGCATGGAAAGTATCCCTGAAGTGGCTTTGGGCTTATTGTAGGGATTACTCGATGATAGACAAGTGCGGTTAGCCACAGACGCGCAGTGGGCCACATATCATCAATAAGATTGCACCCAGACTTCAATATCTTGCTCGTGCCATTGGGTTAGCAACTGTACACCTTCATCCACTACCTTTAAATAAACATCAATAATGTCGGTTGCCAGGCTGAAGAGTCGATTGCTGTCAGCATTGATCTGATGGGGATTGACCACGTCAGCCTCAACCATGGACAACAAAAATTCCAGTTTGATTTCATAACTCTTCAATTGGCTGAGTAAGGTTAAATCGCTATCCAGCAGTCCCTCCAGGCGTTTGGTTTGATGGCGCAGTTTTTCATTGTTCACGCGGGTGCATTGGATGACATAGCGCAGTTTGCCTGCGAAGTCCTTATCGCAATAACCCAGTGCAGCGGCATAGGTTGCCAGGGCGCGAATACGGCCGATTTGCTCGGCAACGGCGGGCATCAGGCGCGTAGCGAAATGAAGTACTTCCAGATATTTAAAGCGATTGGGATAAAGGGCTTCGTCGGCGTGGATAACTTTCGGCTCCAGCATATCAGGCATGGATTGCGAGGTCGGCTGCTCCAGTTGTTTGCCGAGCGACGCCACCATGCTAAGCAGTTGCTCGATCAAGTGGCAGTGGAGTTCATAATTATCAATGACGGAGTCTTCCTGCCAATTGCGGCTAATCGTAAGCCAGGCATTGTTCAGGTTGTCCTGGTCGCGCGGGCTGAGCAGGTTGACCGAGCGCGCTGCAAATGCCTGCAATAACTCCAGGCGCCGCTCCAATTGCACCTGAAGGTGGCTGATGTCATCGCGAAACTGCTGATTGCCGCCGAGGGTGCCCATGGTCATGCCGCGATGACGCTGCACCGCCTTGACCATATGGATAAGCTGCTTGGCGAGGGTCAATGCGTCCAGCCGCTGGTGGTAGAGGTCGCAGAAGTGTGCAAAGTGCCCGGCATTATTGCCACGCGATGGTGCAATGGGCTTAACGCCCTGAGAATTAATGGTGCTTGCTGCCATTCTTACCTTACTCCAATCATTCAAAACCCCTTATGCCATAAGACTTTTGCCAGCGTTGGGGAATACCACGGCATCGTGCTAGCTACACAGCAACTGCTATGCCAGATTCCCGTTACGTAAAGGGTAGGCATGGCGCAAGGTTAAATGTATGATTAATGATATTTGTAAGTCGATTGCATAACAATAAATGACTGGTGGAGGGAGTATGGCTTCCCGGCAAGTGAAAAAAATCCTTGTGGTCGGTGGTGGCACGGCGGGCTGGATGACGGCGGCTTATCTGGCGCGCTGGCTTGAAAGTACTGCTATTCAGGTGACGCTTGTTGAATCTGAACAAATCGGCACCATTGGCGTTGGCGAAGCGACCGTGCCGGGGATTCACCAGTTCATCAGGGACCTGGACATCAGTGAACCCGAATTCATCAGCGCTACCAACGCAACCTTTAAGTTAGGTATCGAGTTTGCAGACTGGGCCGGGGAGGGAACACATTTTTTCCATCCCTTTGCCAGTTACGGCGTACCTATTGAAGACCGGCCTTTCCATAAAACCTGGTGGTCGGCAAAAAGCCAGGGGTATACGACAGGCCTGGACAAGTTTTGCTTATGCACCCAATTGGCCCGCGCCGGCAAGTTTGCCCAGCCCGGCTTTGACCAGGACAGCCGCCTGGCCTGGTATAACTACGCCTACCATTTTGATGCATCGCTATTTGCGAAATTCCTGCGCGGCTATGCCGTCAAACGAGGCGTCAGCCGAATAGAAGGCAAGGTTAAGCATATCCAGCTGGATGCCGCTTCCGGCTTTATCCAATCGCTGGCCATGGAGTCCGGGCAAATAATCGAGGGCGATTTGTTTGTCGACTGCACCGGTAGCACGGCGCTGTTAATCGATAAAACCCTGGGAGTGGGTTATGAAGACTGGAGCAAATGGCTGCTTTGTGACAGCGCACTCGCGGTGCAAACAAGCCGTGTTATGGCGCCCGATCCTTTTACCCGCTCTTCCGCCAGAACCGCAGGGTGGCAATGGCATATCCCGTTACAACACCGCGTTGGCAATGGTTATGTCTACTCCAGTCAATTTATCTCGCCCGAACAGGCGCACAGGGAACTGTTGGAAAATCTGGCCGGGGCGCTAACTACTGACCCGCGACTCATTCGCTTTACCACGGGTATGCGGCGCGATTTCTGGCATAAAAACTGTGTGGCGATTGGATTGTCGGGCGGTTTCCTGGAGCCATTGGAATCGACCAGCATATCGTTGATTCAAACCGGCATCGCCAAATTGACCAGCTTTCTCGTGGATTTTGAGATCAACGAACAGCATATCGCTCAAGCCAATCACCTGAATCGCCTGGAGTACGAGCGGATCCGGGACTTTATCATCCTGCATTACAAGTTAAATAGGCGGTCACAGCCGTTCTGGCAACACGTTCGCGCGATGGAGGTCCCGGCAACACTGATGGAAAAAATCGCGTTATTCCGGGCCTCAGGCGATATCAAACTCGGGGAGCAGGAATCTTTCAAAGAGGATAGCTGGATTAGCATGTTTTATGGTTTCGGGCTGGAACCGCGAGGGCTGGAGCCGTCAATTGATCCTGAAAAAATCCGCACCATCATGAATAACATGGCAGGCGCTATTCAAAAAGGTGCCGTCTACGCCAATGCGCATGTGGAGTTTCTCAAGACTGTTGTTAAGGGGAAATTCCGCGAATATGGCTAACGTTTTCCCGACGCTTTAATCCTGGCCTGTTTCTTTTTGTAGCAATGATCCAGCGATTTTTTTGTCATAGGTAATTTTAATTGCACGTATAAAAACATTGGCTTAGTATTGCATCAAATAGTCATATATACCATATTATAAATATCAGGCCCCGATGATTCGCTCCCTACTACCGACATCTCCCGGTTCCATTCTTATTGGCGGCTTTAGTCTCTGGCTGTCAGTAATCGCTATTCCCGCCCGGGCTGATGAACCCGTTTCCCAGCCTGACATTCGCTTTGATCACCCCGCTAACAACTGGGAAAACGAAGGTCTGCCGATTGGCAATGGCGCCTTGGGGGCGGTCATCAGTGGCGGAACGGGGGAGGACGTTATCCAGTTCAACGAAAAGTCGCTCTGGACGGGCGGGCCCGGTGCGGAAGGTTATGACTTTGGTTGGCCGGAAAAACCACAAACCGCTGCACTGAACAATGTGCGCAAGGCGATTGCAAAAGAGGGTTCCATTACGCCGGAGATTGCCGCTGCACGCCTGGGGCGAAAGATAACGGCTTACGGTGACTATCAAACCTTCGGTAATCTGGTTTTACACTTTTCCCAAAATGACAGCGATGTCAAAAGCTATCGCCGTACATTATCACTCGCTAACGCACAGATCGATGTGAGTTATGTTCAAGCGGGTGTCACGTACGCGCGCGCATACCTGGCAAGTTATCCGGATGGGGTTATCGCGATAAAACTCACCGCCAGCCAGCCGGGAAAAATTTCTGTTGCTGCCAATTTACAAGTTCCCGATAACCGCAGCCTTGCTACCCGCATTGACAATGGCAGGATCATTGCGACAGGAAAACTGCACAGCAATGGTTTGCAGTTTGAAACCCAGATCCAGTTTTTACCGCAAGGAGGCAAACTCGAAGCGATTGAAAATCAAAAAATCAAAATTACCAATGCCGATAGCCTGGTTATTTTAATTAATGCCGGTACTGATTACGCGCAACGATATCCGCACTATCGTGCTGTGCATCCCCATGCAACATTGCAACAGCAGATGGACGCCGCCGCGGCCAAAACATTTGCGCAATTGCAAACCCGCCATCGCCAGGATTATCAACGTTTGTTTAATCGGGTCAGCCTGGATATCGGCCAACATAATTTAGCGAAAAAAACACGTGAACAACCCACCGGTGCACTGCTCGCCAATTATAAAAAAGGTGATGCGATTGCCGATCGCGCGTTGGAAGCCACTTATTTTCAGTTCGGGCGTTATTTATTAATTGCTTCGTCGCGTGCTGGATCCTTGCCCGCCAATTTGCAAGGTGTCTGGAATAACTCCACAACACCACCATGGAATGATGACTATCACGTTAATATCAATCTGCAAATGAATTACTGGTTGGCTGAAACCACTAATCTTCCCGAGTTGATGACGCCCTATTTTGATTTTGTAGACAGCCTGGTGGAACCGGGAAAAATTTCCGCGTTGCGTGTGGCGGGCATCAATAAAGGTTGGACCTTATTTCTTAATACCAACATTTGGGGATTCACCGGCGTCATTCAATGGCCCACTGCATTCTGGCAGCCGGAGGCGAGCGCCTGGCTTGCACAACATTATTACGAGCACTTTTTATTTTCCGGTGATAAACATTTTTTAAAAGAACGCGCTTATCCGGTAATGAAAGGTGCCGCTGAATTCTGGCTGGAGTTTTTAATAAAAGATCCACGCGATGGCAAATGGATTGTCTCTCCCAGTTTTTCCCCGGAGCAGGGCCCGTTTACCAATGGCGCTGCTATGTCCCAGCAAATTGTATTCGATTTATTGCGCAATACCCGCGACGCCGCCGTGCTTCTGGGCGATAAATCCTTTCAGAAAAAGCTGGATAAAAAATTGAAAAACATTGATGACGGGTTGCGTATCGGTTCCTGGGGGCAACTGCAGGAATGGAAGGAAGACACGGATGATCCCGACAACCAGCATCGCCACATTTCCCATTTGTTTGCCTTGCATCCGGGGAGTCAGATTAATGTGAATAAGTCGCCGGAATTGTTGAATGCGGTGCGCACTACCTTGAATGCCCGCGGTGACGGCGGCACGGGTTGGTCACAAGCCTGGAAAATCAATATGTGGGCGCGGGCGCTGGATGGCAATCGTGCACACAAGGTGTTAGGTGAACAGTTACAGCGCAGTACCCTGAATAATTTGTGGGACAACCATCCACCGTTCCAGATTGATGGCAATTTCGGTGCTACCGCGGGCATTGCCGAAATGCTGGTGCAAAGCCATAACAATGAGTTGCATTTATTACCGGCACTGCCGGATGCATGGCCATCGGGTGCGGTGACCGGATTGCGCGCACGCGGTGGCATTACCGTTGATTTGAAATGGCAAAATCGCCAGCTAATCGAAGCAAGAATCCATTTAAAAAATAATCCAACAACCACAGCCACTCTACAGCTAAGAACAACGCAACCCTTAACGCACTATTCGTTGAAAGACAACCTGACGGGCAATGCGATTGTGTTAGTTAATAAAAATAATACGGGAATCTTTACCGCACAGGGAGGACGCACATATCTCTTATCTGGTGGTGGGAGATAGTTTTACGGGGTAGTCAACAATAATGCTAACTGGAGAAAATCATGACCACAAAAAATAAACAATTTTTAAAAAAGAAATTGCCAGCCTATATCAAAATGGCATCGGGTTTGTCACTGGTAGTGGGGGCAATGGGTATTGCAGTACCCGGTGTCGCGCAAACTGCCTCAGCTGAAAAAGTTGAAGAGATTATTGTTAGCGGCCAGCGCGCGAGTATTCAATCAGCACAAGATGTTAAAAAGAATTCAACTGTTGTGGTGGATTCAATCGTTGCAGAAGATATCGGTAAATTACCGGATCGCAGCGTGACTGAAGCGCTGCAACGTGTCCCCGGTGTAACGGTTGGTCGTTATACCAATAATGATGCCGAACACCCGGCTGCTGAAGGTAGCGGCGTTGCCGTGCGCGGTTTAACGCAAGTGCGTGCGGAATTAAATGGTCGCGACGTGTTCTCCGCAGCGAGTGGTCGCGGATTAAGTTTTGAAGATGTTCCCGCCGAATTAATGTATGCAGTGGACACCTACAAAAGTCCATCTGCGGATATGATTGAAGGTGGTTTGGGCGGTACCGTAAATTTGCGTACTCGTATGCCGTTTGATTCCGACGGTCAATTGGCCAGTATTTCTATAAAAGGAAACTACGGCGATCAATTGAAAGAGACCAACGGCGAATACTCCGGTTTATACAGCAATCGCTGGGAAACCGGTGTCGGTGACTTCGGTGTTTTAGTTAACCTTTCTACTTCAGAGTTGGCAAGTCGTTCAGACCAGGTTTATAGCCGTCCTTATTTACCAAGAACAATTAATGGTGATGATGTTTGGGTTTCCAAAGGGGTAGATTGGCGTCGCAACGACCACACCAGCAAACGTGAAGGTGGCTACCTCGCGTTGCAGTGGGCGCCTAATGACCAGACAGAACTTTATTTCACTGCATTCAGTAGCAAACGCGATTCAGTTTACGACGAGAATGCGTTTTTCCTTGAAGGTGCCAATGGAGATCAAGCGCTGGTTCCAACCAATGCAGATGATTGGTCTTACAGCGCGAACGGTGCCATGGAGTCAGGTACGGTAACGGTTGCCAATCCTGCCCAATGGGGCCTTGATTTTGGCACCAGCACGCGTTGGGCGAGTAATATTTCTGAAACCACAGATTATTCTGCCGGCATTAAATGGTCACCCGATGACCATTGGAAATTCTCTGCGGATTTGCAATTGGTAGAAGCAGAAGCAACCGTTGATGATTACACTCTTGGCTTAAAAGTCATTCCATCTGAAGCACGGCTGGATGGTATCGGAACGGAAACGCCATCAATTTCAATTGATTCTGCATTCATGGCGGACTACAGAAATTATAGCCTCGGCCAGGAAATGACACACTTTGAGCGCAACAATGCTGAAGCCAAAACGGCGCGCTTTGATGCTGAATATAATTTCGACGATTCTATTATCAAATCGGTGAAAGCGGGTTTCAGATATTCTGAAAAAACTGCCGATAATATTAATACCGGTTACGATTGGAACACCCGTTACGCAACCTGGTTCGGCTTCGATAAAAATACATTGCCGAAAGTGACAGCCGATCAAGCATCCCGGTTTTTAACTCCCTATTCGTTTAACGATTTTCAGCGCGGTGATGTTGATGTGCCTGGTGTAGGTTATTTGTATTCTTCCGCCGCGACCAGAAATTTCCGCGCAACAACCGACGCGGTAAATGCAAACTGTGCAAGTGAACCGACATCCTGGGCGTGTGAAGGCAGCGTATATCCGGATTGGACCCGTTTAGACAATTCCGATTACCGCAATCTGCAATCCGAAAAATCGGCAGCCATGTATTTGATGACCAATTATGGTTTCGATGATCTGGAAATGCCGATCGACGGTAACCTGGGGGTGCGTGTAGTGCAAACGGACAATACTGCATCGGGCACTCTGGTTGTTAATGAAGGTTCATTGAATGGTGTCATTGTAGTGCCGCGTTCAACCGCACCACTTGAAGCCAAAACCAATGAGACTCATGTGCTCCCGAGCTTTAACCTGCGCTTGCAAGCAACCGATGATCTTTATGTTCGCTTTGCTGCGTCCAAAGCGATTTGGGCTCCGTCTTTTTCCGACATGCAAGCATTCGTAACTGTGAGTCCGAATATCGACCAGGAAACCGGGGTTATTAGATCCTACAACCTGAATCAGGATACCAACCCTTATCTCAAGCCCATGGAAGCTTCGCAGTTTGATCTCTCGGTTGAATGGTACTTCGACGAGAATGGCGGCATGGCTTATGCGGCGTTGTTTAATAAACAAGTCAAAGATTTCTTTAAAAAGAAAACAGCGGATTACAGTATTAGCAATTACACCGGGCAAGCAACATGGTTGGACAACGTAGGTACCGGCGATATCAATGGTGTGGAAATTGGTGTTAATAAATTCTTTGATTCGTTACCAGCACCGTTTGATGGTTTAGGTATTCAAGCTAACTACACTCACATCGATAGCAAAGCAGATTTCCCGTTGATTACCGCAAATGGTGTGGCAGGCGCTGCACCGGTTGATACGGATAAGTCTACTTATGGCCAGTTACCCATTGATCAGCTTTCCAAAAATGCTTACAACATTGTAGGTATGTATGAAAAAGGCGGATTGTCCGCGCGTATTGCGTATTCATGGCGTAGCAAATACCTGATTGCGTGGGGCGGAAACGGATTTAATCCTGATTATACCGATTGGTCAGGTAAAGCGTCTATCCCTGTTTACAACGATGACTACGGCCAATTGGATGCGTCCATCAGTTACACCTTCCTTGAGAATTACACTGTCACGGCGGAGGCGTCTAACCTGTTGAAAGAAAAAACCGTTGGTATCATCGACCAAAATGCAGCGGGTGACCATGTCGCCTATTCCTATGCGCAAGATGCGCGTTTTGCGCTTGGCTTGCGCGCCAAATTTTAAGTAATCAGCGCCTTAAAACCTTGCTTCGCACGGGGCAAGGTTTTTTGTTTTTTTAAATGTAAAAATCGATGGAAAAAAGCGGTTGTAAACAAGCGTAAAACCAAAATTAATTGCGATTAAGGCAGAGTAATTTGTTATGGTTTATATGATAATAAGCGCTCCTGAATGTACTCGATTTTCACGGCGCTGACAAAAATTCATCTATAAAAATATAAGAAAAACCCACACAGGTTTTATGTATGGCAAACACATCGTTTTTTAAATCATGCACCTGCTTGCTCGGCCTTTTATCGGGGTTGAGTTTGTTATCCATTTCTGTGCAAGCAACAGAGCTTCCCCGGCTCGTTACCAACAACGGCAAGCATGCATTGATGGTGGATGGCGCACCCTTTGTAATGCTGGGTTCGCAAACCAATAACTCCTCCAATTATCCCGACGCATTGCAATATGTTTGGCCTTCAGTAAAAAAAATGGGCGCTAACACCTTGAGCATCCCTGTTGCCTGGGAACAAATAGAACCGGAAGAAGGGAAATTTGATTTCTCTTATCTGGATGTGCTGCTTAAAGAAGCGCGCGAACATAAAGTAAAACTCGTACTGCTCTGGTTTGCTACCTGGAAAAATAATGCCCCGCATTATGCGCCGGCCTGGGTGAAGCTGGATAACAAACGCTTCCCACGTGTAGTAAAACAGGATGGCGATACGCTGAATTCATTAACGCCGCTGGGGGAGCAGACTCTCGCCGCCGATACCAAAGCGTTCGTGGAATTAATGAAATACCTGGCAAAACGCGATAAGGAAAATACGGTGATCATGGTGCAGGTGCAAAATGAAGTTGGCACCTATGGCAGCGTGCGCGATTTTTCGGCGCAGGCACAAACCGTTTTCAATTCACCGGTACCTGACGATCTAATTAATAAATTACAGCGTAAGCCCGGCACCTGGCCGCAAGTTTTCGGTAAAGATGCCGATGAATTTTTTCACGCATATTACATCGCACGTTTTTGCGATCAGGTAGCAGCAGCGGGCAAGGCAATTAAAAATGTGCCGATGTATGTTAACGTCGCTTTGCGCAACCCGTTTAATCCCGGTTTGCCCGGGCAATATTCGAGCGGCGGTGGCACTGATAATGTGTTGCATATCTGGAAGGCAGCGGCACCTCACATTGATTTGATTGCGCCGGATATTTATTTCCGCGATTACAAAACAGCAACCAAAGTATTGGAACTCTACGCACGTCCGGACAATGCGCTATTTGTTGCAGAGATAGGTAGTGCACAACCTTTTGCCCGTTATTTTTTCCCAACCCTCGGGCATGGCGGCATCGGTTTTTCCCCCTTCGGTATGGACGACACGCCTTACACCAATTATCCGCTTGGTGCGCAGGATTATAATGATGAGACTATCGAAAATTTCGCGCAGGTATATCGCCTTGTGTCTCCCATGATGCGTGAATGGGCGATGCTCAGTTTTGAAAGCAATGTGTGGGGAGTTGCTGAACCACTGGACACCACTGCCGAACCGCAAAAAATCTGGAATGCCGAAACCACACCCGAAGAAAAGGAAAAACAGATTAAAGACCGCGCCGCTGCGCTCACCCAGCAGGTGGATTTGGGCTTGTGGGATGCTGAGGTTACCTACGGTCGCCCAATGTTCTGGATTGAACCGCCCAAAGGTAATACGCCGTCGTCGGGAGGCGCCCTGATTGCACAATTAAGCGAGAACGAATATCTGGTTACCGCTTACAAAGCGCGGGTGGAATTAAAACCGTCAAAAGAAATAGCCAATAAAAAATACATGATTGTGCGTGTGGAAGAGGGGCACTATGAGCAGGGAAAATGGGTAATGCAGCGCGTGTGGAATGGTGACCAAACCGATTGGGGGCTTAATTTCCCGGATCGTCCGATTTTATTACGCATTAAAATGGCCACTTACGAAACACAATAACTCTTGACCCCGGCCGATTAAAAAGCGCGGCCAGTGGGATTAAAAATTACAACGCAGAACGAGGACTTACACATGCTATCTGCAAAAAAATTGATCACACATTGCGTCATCGGGATGGCTTCCGTCGCTCTGTTGCAAGCGTGTTCAAAGCAATCCGGTAACGACACAGCGTCAAGCTCCACGACAACTACCGAGCAAACCCATGCCTTGGCACAGGTTGAAAAAAGTGCTGATGGTGTGGTGCTAACGCTGGCTGAAGGTGTTGTTAAAAAAGTACGCTTGCAAGTGATCAGCGAAAAAATTATTCGCGTGACTGCTTTGCCGGGAACCGATTTCGGTGTAATTCCCGAATCTATCCAGGTAATTGCCAAGCCCGCAACCAATGTGAAATTTGCCGTGGAACAAACAGGTAACAAACTGGTGCTGAAAACAGCGCAGGTTACCGCTGAAGCCTCGCTTGTTGACGGCACGGTGAGTTTCCTGGACGCCAGGGGCAATGTGTTATTAAAAGAAGAAAACCGCGGTACCTTTGGTCCCGTTACTGCTGATCCGATCAAACCGGATGCAGATTCTTTCGCGCTGCGCCAGGAATTCAACCGCGGCAGCAACGAAGGTTATTTCGGTTTGGGTCAACACCAGAATGGCCAGGTTAACTATTCCGGCGAGAACGTAGAATTAACTACCTATAATCTCGCTAAAACGATTCCGTTTGTGGTTTCCAGTAAAAATTATGGTGTGCTCTGGGATAACAATTCCATTTCGCGCTTTGGCGATCCGCGCGAAACCCAGCCATTAAATGTGGCACTGAAATTATTTGATGTGGAAGGCAAAGAAGGCGGTTTAACCGCGCGTTATTACGATGGCGAAAAATTATTGCTAACGCGCGTTGAAGCCGATCTGAATTATCAATTCTTCAGCAACAACAGTGTGCGCGAAATTCCATTCCCGGATGAAGTGAAGGATGCAAAAAATCTGCGCATCGAATGGGAAGGCAGCATCCAGACCGACGAGCCGGGCATCCATCATTTTAAAATGTATAACTCCGGTTATGCGAAGTTGTATGTGGGCGGTGAGTTGGCGCTGGATCGCTGGCGCATGAACTGGAATCCCTGGTGGCATACGTACAATACTGAATTGCAGGCAGGCGAGAAAAAATCCATCAAAGTGGATTGGACTGTCGGCGGCGGTTTCTTCCGTTTAACTCACCTGGATCCAATGCCAAAAGCAGAGCAGGGTGAATTGTCGCTGGCGTCTGAAACGGGTAAGTCTATTGATTATTATTTTGTAATCGGCGCGAATAAAGATGAAATCGTTGCCGGTTACCGCGACCTGACTGGCGATGCGGTAATGTTGCCAAAATGGGTTTACGGTTTCTGGCAAAGCCGTGAACGTTACAAGACACAAGATGAAATCGTGAATACCTTTAAATACTATCGCGATAAAAAAATTCCCATCGACAACATTGTTCTCGACTGGTCTTACTGGCCGGAAGATGCCTGGGGCAGCCACGCTTTTGATAAAAAATTCTTCCCCGACGCCAAAGCCATGAACGATAAAATTCATGCGATGAACGGCAACATAATGATTTCGGTGTGGCCGAAGTTTTATCCAACCACAGATAACTACAAGGAATTGAACGCGAAAGGTTACATGTTCAATAAAAACCTGGACGAGAAAAACCTCGACTGGATCGGCAAGGGGTATTTGAATGCTTTCTATGATCCCTATCCGAAGGAATCGCAAGAAATTTTCTGGAAGCAAATTAATGAAAAATTAAATTCCAAAGGTTTTGATGCCTGGTGGCTGGATGCAGCCGAGCCGGATATCCATTCCAATTTGTCCTTTACCAAACGCAAAGAGTTAATCAGCCACGAGCAGGGTATTGGTTCCGGTGCGGAATATTTCAACTCTTATGCGATTCCCAATGCAACAGCCGTATATGAGGGCGAGCGCAAAACCGATCCGGAAAAACGTTCCTTTATTTTAACTCGCTCTGCGTTTGGCGGTTTGCAGCGTACTGGTTCTGCATTCTGGAGTGGTGATACATCTTCACGCTGGGAAAACCTGAAAGAACAAGTGGCTGCGGGTGTAAGCGTTGGTATTTCCGGTATTCCTAACTGGAGTTTTGATATCGGTGGGTTTACCCCGGAAGATAAATATCGTTGGGGCAACAAGAACGGTGGCGAAGCGCATAACATTCATGATTTGAAACCGGAACTGGTTGCGGATTGGCAAGAATTAAATGTGCGTTGGTTCCAGTTCGGTGCATTTGTACCGTTGTTCCGTTCGCACGGCCAATTTCCGTATCGCGAAATTTTCAGCCTTGCTGATGAGGGCACCGAGGTGTACAACACTCTTGAAAATTACATCAAATTGCGTTATCGCTTGATGCCTTACATCTACACATTAGCAGGCGACAGCTATCACAAAGACGGCACCATAATGCGTCCATTAGTGATGGATTTCCCGAACGATAAAGCGGGCTGGAATATTAATACCCAATATATGTTTGGCCCGGCGTTTTTGGTAAACCCTGTATATGAAGACAAAGCGCGTTCACGCGATGTGTATTTGCCAGCGGGTGCTGACTGGTACAACTTCTACACCGGTGAAAAATCGGCGGGTGGCCAAACAATAAAAGCGGACGCGCCATTAACGCAAATGCCGCTATTCGTAAGAGCCGGTTCAATTGTTCCGACGGGACCGTTGATCCAGCATACTGACGAAGGTTTGAATGCACCGATCACCTTAAATATTTATGCTGGCGCTAGCGGCAGCTTTGAAATTTATGAAGATGATGGTCGCTCGGTGAAATACGAACAAGGTGAATGGTCGCGTATTCCAGTCACTTACGATGATGCAACCGGCACGGTAACGATTGGTGAGCGCATCGGCAAATTTACTGGCATGGCCGAAAAACGCAAAATCAATGTGCGCGTCATTGCCGGCCCATCAAAAGATGCAGCGAATTTTGATGCGAAGCCTGCGCAGGCGATTGCTTACGAAGGTAAAGTGGTTGAGGTGAAATTGGCTAAATAATTTCACGGCAATCATTAAAGAAAAAGCCCATTCGTTGTAAACGGATGGGCTTTTTTGTAAGGTTAATTATCCATGTTTGGTTTTGGTGACGTATGGCCAGGTCGGGGGCAGTTCCTCAGCCTGTGAACACCAACATGGATGTGTGTACAAAATTCACCGGATTATTTTTCTGTATAACGTTTAAAATTATCCAGAATCGCCTGCCAGCCCTGCTGCTGTTGCTCAATCGAATGTGTTTCTTCACTTTCAAATTCCACGGTTACCTTTACACCATCGGCAACTTTAGCGAAGTGAACTTGCGCGGTGCGGTCGCCAAACGCGTATTCGATTAATTTGTTTTCAATGACTTTGGTATAAGTGCCGGCGAAATCAAAGCCGAAGCTGCCATCTTTTGCTTCCATTCGCGACGAAAAGTTGCCCCCTACGCGCAAGTCAACTGTTGCTGAAGTGGTGTGCCAATCAGCGGATGCCGCATTCCATTTTACGATATGCTCGGGTGAGTTGTAGGTGTGCCATACTTTTTCGATAGGTGCTGCGACGGTTGTTGTTACTACAAGTTTCATAGGGAATTTTCTCTTTTTTTTTAAAGAAATCGCGCAATTGGTACGCGCCAGGAAATCATTTTTATGTAAACACCACAACCTTTACGTGCGGATTTTCATCGCAAGCTTCCAGCTGTTTAATGTCATCCAGAATAATTAATTGTTCAACGCCGTTCGTTTCAATTTTTATACATTCAACTTTGCTTTCATTGCGCTGAGTGTCCAGTGCTGTGCCCTGGATTACCGCGCCGGATTTCAGGGTCAGTTTAATGCGATAGTGGTAGGTGCATACAATTTCAATATAGTCGTGCTGGTCGCAGCTAATCATGGTAATTACCTCTTACTGTTTAACCGGATCTACATTGATGCCGAGCAACGCGAGTACTTTTTTATCGGGAAAGCCATCAGCAATCAGGCCTTGTTGATGCTGGAATTCTCCAATGGCCCTGCGCGTTCCCGGGCCGAGGATGCCATCCGGCATACCGGTATTAAAACCTTTATCATTGAGCTGTTCTTGCAGGAACATAACCTGGTCGCGGCGCAAGCGCGGTGCATCTTCCGGGGGGGATTGCACCAGTTTTCCGGCGCCGGCAATTTGGTCAGCAAGCTGGCCAACCGCAATAGCGTAAAACTCGGAACGGTTCCAGCGCATAATTACATTGAAATTATCGTAGGCTAAAAATGCCGGGCCTTGATGACCGGACGGTACCAATAAAGACGCGTTAAGGTTTGCTTGCGGTAGCGGGGAATTATCCGCACGTTTTACCCCCAGCTTCACCCACTCTGAAATCGGTTTGTTATTTTTTAAGCCCGCCTCAAGAAATGGAAAACTGTCGGGCAATTTAACTTCGCGGCCCCAGCGCTCCTCGGGTTGCCAGCCTAAACTTTGTAAAAATTTTGCCGCTGATGCCAACGCATCCGGTGTGCTGTTCCATAAATCGCGTTTGTGGTCGCCATCAAAATCAACGGCATTTTGTAAAAAAGATGTTGGCATAAATTGCACATGGCCCATGGCGCCGGCCCATGAGCCGATCATTTTATCAGGCGCGATATCGCCGGCATCCAATATGCGCAGTGCATTGAGTAATTCGATAGTAAAAAAATTGCTGCGGCGCGCATCGCACGCGAGTGTTGCGAGTGAATCCACTACCGGGATATTGCCAAAAAAGCTGCCGTAATTGGTTTCCAATCCCCAAAACGCTAGCAAGTAGGGGGCAGGCACTCCGTATTGTTGTTCAATACGCTTGAGTAAATCGGCATGCTTTTCTAATAGCGCGCGGCCTTGGTCCACGCGTTGGGTGGTTACACGGCGATTAAAATAATCGGCGAAGCTGGTGGTAAATTCCGGTTGTTTACGATCCAGTTCGATAACTTTGGTATTTAATTTTGCTTTGCGCAAACTGCGATTAATGGTGGTGGCGGAAATCCCCGCTGCTTTTGCTTTTGCGGAAAAAGTATCAAGGCACGCTGAAAATTCGGCTGCGGAAATTATGTGGGTAGTTTGTTGCGGGTTTGGACTGGTGGCTGGGGTGGATGCTGTGTTGGTTATTTTTGTTGGTTCGTTTTGGGCATGTTGTGCTGTAGGGGCCTGGGCGCAGGAAATTAAACTCGTACAACAAACAATAGGTAAAAAATTCCGCAGGGATTTCATAAAAACTCCGATACAAGCGAGGGCATCTTGGCCGCTATTTAACAGGTATTTCATAGGTCCGGACGCATGATAACGCTAAACGGTAAAGGGATTCATAGCTTATGAGGGTAAATGTGCAGGAAAAATCCCGCCGCAGGGCCTGCTTCTCGACCATAGCGGTCGCTATATCAACTTATGGTCCAAATAACCAAATAATTGGATTGCTGGCGATTTGCGGATATCGAAGCTATAACAAATAGGCATGTGCAAAAAAGTGTTTAGGCGTCAATACGAAGGTAATTTAATCCGTGGCACATTTTTCTACATGCTAGACTCAATAACGATGGATAAAAAAGCACGGCAGCTTGCATATATCGGCGCACGCAAACCACTGCAGGTCATCTATGAAACTTATTCCCGTATTGGCGCTGGTCGCCAGTAGCCTTTTTTCCATTTCTGCCAGCGCGCAGACCCTTATCAAAGTCAACGAAGCAACTGACGGCAATGGCCGTTATGCCATGGCGATGATCAATCTCGCCCTGAGCAAAGTGAGTACCAAATACAAATTGCAGATCGATAGCAGTGTGGTTACCCAGGCGCGCAATATTGACGATGTGGCGACCGGTCGCTCCGATTTGCTGTGGGCCGCCACTAACCAGGAGATGGAAGACAAGCTGCTGCCTATTCGTATCTGCTTGTACAAAGGGTTGTTGGGGCATCGCATTTTTATTATCAATCCTGCATCACAGCCCCGCTTCGACCAGGTAAAAACCTTTGATGACTTGAAAAAGTTTACGTTCGGGCAGGGCACAACCTGGGCCGATAGTGGAATCCTGGAAAGCAATGGTTTGAAAGTGGTGAAGGCCAACAAATACCAGAGTTTGTTTTACATGGTTGATGGCGGCCGCTTTGATGCATTCCCACGCGGGGTGCAGGAGCCATGGCAGGAGCTGGAAACCAATTCCAAACTGCCATTAGCTGTAGAAAAACGCATTATGCTGGTTTATCGCATGCCGTTTTATCTATTTACCGGCAAGCAAAACAAGCAATTGGCGGCTGATCTGGAGTTGGGTTTAAACCGCGCTATTGCCGATGGCAGTTTCGATAATATTTTCTACAAAGACCCCATGGTGCAAGCGGTGCTTGAGAAAGCAAACCTGGATGGCCGGTTAGTCTTCAATTTGAAAAACCCGACCCTGCCGAAAGAAACACCGCTGGATCGCCCTGAGTTGTGGCTGGATATTAAAAACTTGCGCCAACCGACAGCGGCAGCGGAGCCACAGATGGAACCGGCAAGTATCCAATAACTTATTCACTGCGCCTGGCTCCCGCCGTGGTTTGGCGGGAGCTATCCGGCATATTCATAGCCAGCACCGGCAAGCAGGATCAAACCAGCGCAACCAAAGTGCTTTGCCTGTACACATCATCAGCATCCAGGATTCAATGATTAAGTAGCCATCTCATTCAGTGCGAATGCAATGCCTCGTAAAAAATTGTTATAGTTTTTTTGACTTTATGCTAGCATCTTTTATGGATAAACCATCTTTTATTCATAAAGATGCTGCTTGCCCACCATGGAGTTGGCTGTGGGCGGGTCCAGACTAATAACAATAATGTAAGGGTATCTGTACGCGGATGCCGATGGAGAGCTGATGAACAATAACGATAAAGCTGTGCCTGTGTGGTTGCCGTTAATCCTCGTATTCAGCCTGTTTTTCCTCTGGGGTATGGCGAACAACCTCAACGATATTTTGATTACCCAGTTTAAGAAGGCATTTACATTGTCCGATTTTAAAGCCGGGCTGGTGCAATCAGCGTTCTATACGGGCTATTTTGTGTTTTCCATCCCCGCCGCATTGTGGATGAAACGCTACGGCTACAAAGCCGCCGTGGTATGTGGTCTGTTGCTCTACGCGCTGGGCGCTTTTATGTTTTATCCTGCGGCAGCTGCGCGTGAATATATACTTTTCCTGGGCGCATTGTTTGTCATCGCCAGTGGTTTGGCATTCCTGGAGACGTCCGCGAATCCGCTCATTGTGGCACTGGGTGATCCCGCAACGGCCGCACGCCGTTTGAACTTTGCCCAGTCATTTAATCCCTTCGGGTGCATTACCGGTATCCTGGTTGGCCGCGAATTTATTCTCTCCGGCCATGAGCCTACCGCTGGGGAATTGGCGGTAATGAGTGCTACCCAACTGGAAGCGTTTTATCAAACTGAATCCCATGCGGTGCAAGGGCCTTACCTGGTTTTAGGTGGTGTAGTGCTAACCTGGGCAGTGCTGGTTGTGCTGGTGAAATTCCCTGCAATAGCAGTGCAGGCCGCAGAAGATAAGACCACTGGGGCGTGGAGTGATTACAAACAGTTGCTTGCCAACGGCTCCTTTATGTTCGGTGTTACCGCCCAGTTTTTCTACGTCGGGGCGCAAGTGTGTATCTGGAGTTTTTTGATCCGTTACGGTCAGGAGGCAGTACCCGGTACCGGTGAGAAAACCCTGGCTAATTATTTATTGGCGTCGCTGGTGATCTTTATGGTCGGCCGCTTTGTTGCGACAGCATTAATGGGCCATGTCCGCGCCGCCTGGTTAATGTGGGTTTACGCAGCTATCAATGTGGTGCTCTGTGCATTTGCGTCCCTGCAACCGGGGCATTCCGGGTTAGTAGCCCTGACCGCGACCAGCTTTTTCATGTCGCTCATGTTCCCCACCATTTTCGCGCTCAGCCTGAAAGGCCTCGGCCACCTTGCCAAACCCGGTGCATCCCTCCTGGTGATGGCGATTATTGGTGGCGCAGTGCTGCCGGCAGTAATGGGATGGGTATCGGACCTGACTTCCATCCATATCGCTGTAATTGTGCCGCTGGGGTGTTTTGTGGTGGTTGCTATCTATGCACGTTTTAGTGACCGTGCAGAAGAGGGCAGCGCATGATCGACGCCCACCAGCATTTCTGGCAGTTGGGGCGCAATGGTTGCGCATGGCCAACCGCAGATCTCACTGCTATTTATCGCGATTTTGGTGAGGAGGATTTATTGTCCGTTGCCAGCGAGTGTGGTGTTACCGGGTCGGTATTGGTGCAATCCCAGACCAGCGATGCGGATACCGACTATTTGTTGCGCCTTGCCAGTGATTCGGATTTTATTAAAGCCGTCGTTGGCTGGGTGGACCTGGCATCCCCTTCCGCTCCGCAGCGTATTGCCCAACTGGCAACGCACCCCAAATTCAGGGGACTCAGGCCCATGCTACAGGGGCTGGCGGACGAAAAATGGATTCTGCGGCCCGAGCTTGAACCCGCCATCGCGGCCATGAAAGAACATCAGCTCAGCTTTGATGCGTTGGTGTACACCCGGCATTTGCCCCATCTCTATCAGTTCGCGCGCCGCCACCCCGATTTACCCATGGTGATTAATCATGCCGCCAAGCCGGCGATTATTGCGAATGACTTGCCTGCCGTTGAATGGCGTACTGCCTTGCGCGTATTTGCAGATTTGCCGCAGGTTCATTGCAAGATTTCCGGGTTGGCGACCGAGGCCGGAGTGGGGCAGGGGCAAGAGGTCTTTGTTGCCTACATTAAATTTCTGGTCGCGGTATTTGGTGTGGAGCGGCTTATGTGGGGAAGCGATTGGCCCGTCATTGGTTTGGCGCCAAACCCGCAACTCTCCATCTATAAAAATTGGCTAGGGCTTGTAGATCATGCACTTAGTGAGTGCGAAATAATCAATTCTAAAAGTGTTTTCATAGGTACAAGTTTGCGTTTTTATCGAATTACGTAAATTAGAACGCTTTGCCCGTAAACCTGTGCGTAGAATCGGTTCCGCAGCGAGGATAAACCGGAACCGGATGAGTGTTGGTTTTGACTAAACATTAACCTGTTCAATAATCGGTGAAGGACTCATGAATCATACTAATAACGAGAAAGCCACTATGACAGTAACTATGAACAAAGAGCTCGACGACGCCGTTCTGGAAGCTCAAGACGATACCGAACGTAAATACCGCGCCCCTGCCCTTGAAAAAGGGTTGGATATCCTGGAGTTGCTGGCGCGAAACTCTTCTCCTATGACAACCTCGCAAATGGCTGCCGCGTTGGGGCGCTCGGTTAGCGAGCTGTTCCGCATGGTGCTGGCGCTGGAGTATCGCGGCTATATCGCCCAGATGCCTGACGGGCGCGATGGTTACATGCTCACCAACAAGCTTTTTACCCTGGGTATCTCCCAGGGTACCGCCAAGACGCTACTGGAAGTTTCCCTGCCAGTGATGAAGGAATTGAGCCGTGAGTTGGGCCAATCCTGCCACCTGGTTGTACCGTCGGGCGACCAGATCGTCGTGGTGGCCCGCCAGGAAAGCCCGATGGACCTGGGGTTTTCGGTCCGCGTGGGCTATCGCCGCCGCTTGATCGATACCAACTCCGGCGCTTTACTCTACGGCTTTGCAACACCGGATGTACAAGCCGGCTGGTTGCCGATTCTCTCCGCCACGGTAGACCTGGAGCGTATTGAACGTTTCCTTGCGCGCGCGCGCAAAGGTATGGACCAGGGTTATATCCAGCTCGCCAGTGATTTTGTGGACGGAGTGACGGATTACTGTGTGCCGATCATCGGAGTCCACGGGGCAGTTGCGGTGTTGATCATTCCTTTTATCCATATCAAGGCGCAGTCCATTACGGCGGATCGATTGCTGGAGCGCTTGATACAGGCGGCCGATAAGATCTCCCAGGGGTTGATCGATTGATTGCCCAACGCCCAGTCAAAAAAAGCCGATCGTAAGGTCGGCTTTTTTTATGGTTGAAAACAGCCATTTTCCCACCGTGCAAAACAAGTTCAAGTTTGGCGTTTACGTAAGTTTGTACTCAAACCTGATGCAATTTTTTTCAAAAAGTCTAAATAACCATATGTGATTTCGACAGGTGTTCAGATAAAATAATTTTTATTGGCGATTCTAATTTTAATTATAAAAAAGAGGTTCTGTGGGCGAATCAACACCCATCTCGATGCGGTCCTCCTCCTTGCGGGCATTTGGGACCAGCGGGATCAACCTGTCGCTACTGGGCTTCGGTGCTGCACCCATAGGCAATCTTTACCAACCAGTAAGCGACGACCAGGCCCAAACAGCGGTGCTATCCGCCGTGCGCGCCGGCATCCGTTATTTTGATACCGCACCCCACTACGGCTTTGGCCTGAGTGAAGCCCGCCTGGGTAATACACTCAGGGAGTTGGAAGAGCCGGCGGTAATCTCCTCCAAGGTTGGCCGGATATTGGTGCCGACGGGTTCCAATGCCAGGGTTCGCCATGGTTTTGCCGATGCGCCGCCATTGGAACCGGTATTCGATTACACCTATGACGGGGTGATGCGTTCCTTTGAGGCGAGCCTCAAACGGTTGCAGGTTGCGCATATCGATATTTTGCTCGCCCACGATTTGGGGCCATTGACCCACGGTCATGATCATCCGGAAAGGTTTCGTGAATTTATGGATGGCGGTTATCTCGCCATGAACAAGCTCAAAGCGGATGGGCTGGTTAGTGCAATTGGTTTGGGCGCCAATGAATGGCAAATCTGTGATGCCGCTTTACGGCATGGTGACTTTGACGGTTTTTTATTGGCCGGTCGTTACACCTTGCTCGAACAGGCACCGTGCGAACATTTCCTGCCATTGTGCGCCCGGCGTAACGCCTCGGTGATCCTGGGGGGGCCGTTTAACTCGGGAATCCTTGCGACCGGCGTTAAAGCAGGGCCGGGCGGCGCAAGCAAACAACCCTTGTATTACAACTACGAACCGGCGTCACAAGCGATAGTTGATCGCGTCGCCGCGCTTGAATCGGTGTGCGATGAATTCTCCCTGCCACTGGCCGCTGCCGCTTTGCAATTTCCCGCTGCCCATCCACAAATTTGTTCGGTGCTGGCCGGGCTTGCAAACCATGAACAAGTCGAGCGTGCGGTGAAATTAATGAACAGTGAAATTCCTGCGGCTTTCTGGGACGAGCTGCGTGCACGCCATTTATTGCATCCGGCTGCCATTGTGCCTGCCTGATTCACGAGAAACGCTATGACTACAACCAGGATCGCACCATTAATTCTATTGCACCCGGATGACAACATTCTGGTGTGTGTAAAACAAATCCATGCGGGCGATGAAATCAATATCGAGCAAAACATTATCCGCAGTCCGATTGATATTGGTGTCGGCCATAAGGTGGCCCGTTTTGCCCTGGCAGCCGGCGCTAAAGTGTTTCGCTACGGTGCCCCCATAGGTTCGATGATGGAAGCCGTTGCGCAGGGCCATCATGTGCATATGCACAATATGAAAAGTGATTACATCCCCAGCCACACGCGCACGCGTCAAACCCGTTACCGGAGCGAAGAATGAATGCCGCAATCAATTTTCCTGCGTGGTTACGCGCAGATGGCCGCAAAGGTATTCGCAATGTCATTGTGGTGGCTTACCTGGTTGAATGCGCCCATCACGTTGCGCGCAGGATTGTGAATCAGGCCGACAATATTGATGTGCATTTAATTGGTTTCCCCGGTTGCTATCCGAACCAATATGCCTACGAAATGATGCGCGCCGTGTGCACACATCCGAATGTCGGCGGTGCATTATTAATTTCGCTCGGCTGCGAAAGTATGAATCGCGAAAAATTATTAAACGATATTCACAGCAGTGGTCGCCCTGCTGAATTGTTGGTTATCCAGGAAGCAGGCGGAACCAAATCAACTATTAAATCCGGCGTCGACGCGGTTGCGCGGTTACAAGCGCAAGCTGCGCACGCTGAACGTGTACCCATGTATTTGCATGAATTAATAGTCGGGACTATTTGCGGTGGTTCGGATGGCACGAGTGGCATCACCGCAAACCCTGCAGTGGGCCGTTGTTTCGATGCATTGGTTGCCGCGAACGCAACTTGCATCTTTGAAGAAACCGGCGAGCTGATTGGTTGTGAAACCATTATGGCGGAGCGTGCGATTACTCCGGCATTAGGTATGGAAATTGAAGCCTGTGTCGCCAAGGCGGAACATTATTATCGCGTAATGGGTTTTGGCAGTTTTGCTCCCGGGAATGCCGATGGCGGTCTGACAACGCTGGAAGAAAAATCCATGGGCGCTTATTCAAAATCCGGTTCATCGCCGATTAGCGGGTTGATTAAACCCGGTGACATTCCTCCCGCCGCTGGTTTGTATTTATTGGATGTGGTGCCTGACGGCGAGCCGCGTTTTGGTTTCCCGAATATTTCTGATAATGCCGAAATTATCGAATTGATTGCCTGCGGTTCACACGTCATTTTATTTACTACCGGGCGTGGCTCTGTTGTCGGTTCGGCAATATCTCCCGTTATTAAAGTCTGCGCCAATCCGGAAACCTATCGCCGCCTGGCAGAAGATATGGACGTTAATGCGGGCCGCATCCTGGAAGGCGAAGCCACCCTCGATGAAGTGGGCAAAGAAATTTTGCACCACGTTATTGATGTCGCGGCGGGTAAACGCAGCGTTTCTGAAGATTTGGGACACCAGGAATTTATTTTGACCTACAAAGCGTTTGAACCGATTGGCCCGAGTTGCCTGCCCGTTCGACAAATTGCGTGATTCATTTAAAAATAAAAACACAAAGATAAAAACCACTATGAAAAGACTGGACGGTAAAACTGCGCTGATTACTGGCGCCGCACAAGGTATTGGTCGTGCCAGCGCAGAATTATTTGCGGCGGAAGGTGCGCGCGTCATCGCAACAGATATTAATGTCGAAGCGTTAAGGGATTTGCACGGCTGTGAAGTGTACGGCCTGGATGTGTTGAAATCGGACGAGGTTAAATTGCTCGCACAACAAATCGGCCCGGTCGATATTCTATTTAACTGTGCGGGCTATGTGCACAACGGCACCATTCTCGATTGCGATGAGCAAGACTGGCATTTTTCATTCGATCTCAATGTGACTTCCATGTACCGCATGATTCGCGCGGTGTTGCCGGGCATGGTCAGTAACGGCGGCGGTTCAATTATTAATATGTCATCGGTGGCCAGTTCTATTAAAGGCGCGCCCAACCGTTTTGCCTATGGCATGACTAAAGCTGCGGTGATCGGTTTAACTAAAGGTGTAGCAGCCGACTTCGTAACACAAGGTGTGCGTTGCAATGCAATATGCCCGGGTACAGTACAAACCCCATCGCTTGAGCAGCGTATGAAGGCCACTGGTGATTATGAAACCGCGTACAAAAATTTTGTTGCACGCCAGCCCATGGGCCGATTGGGTACCGCGCGTGAAATGGCGGAGCTTGCGCTTTATCTGGCGAGCGACGCCTCATCATTTACCACCGGCACCATCAATGTTATTGATGGTGGCTGGAGCAATTAATTTTTCTTAAAAAGAGAATGATGTATGAAATTATTGCGTTACGGAATTGCAGGCCATGAGCGTCCAGGCATTGTGGATGCACAAGGCAATGTGCGTGATTTATGTTCGGTAGTGTCTGATATTAATGGCAAAACACTGAGCGAAGAATCATTGAAAAAAATTGCCAGTGTGAATATTGAATCCTTGCCAATTGTGGCGGCGCCGGGCCGCATTGGGCCTTGTGTAACAGGGGTGGGTAAGTTTATTTGCATTGGTTTGAATTACGCGGATCACGCCGCCGAGTCCGGCCTTGATGTTCCCGCAGAGCCAGTGGTGTTTATGAAAGCGACCAGTGCAATTACCGGCCCCAACGACAATATTATTAAACCGCGTAATTCCACCAAACTTGATTGGGAAGTGGAATTGGGGTTTGTGATCGGTAAACACGCGAGCTATGTCGAGCTTGAAAACGCAATGGATTATATCGCTGGCTATTGTGTTATTAATGATGTATCCGAGCGCAATTTCCAGTTGGAGCGCGGCGGCCAGTGGGATAAGGGTAAAGGTTGTGATAGCTTCGGCCCGATTGGCCCCTACCTTGTCACTAAAGATGAAGTGGCTGACCCATTAAAATTAACGTTGTGGTTAAAAGTAAACGATAAAATTTTCCAAAACGGTTCTACTGACCAAATGGTTTTTGGCCCCGCTTTTTTAGTGCATTACCTTTCCCAATTTATGAGTTTGCAACCGGGTGATATTGTTAGCACCGGCACACCGCCTGGTGTTGGTCTTGGCCAAAAACCACCATTGTATTTAACTGAAGGTGATGTGGTGGAATTGGGTATTGAAGGGATGGGGGTGCAGAAGCAGGTTGTTGTTAACGCGAAATAAAATAATTCGAAGCACTACGTAGGTTGCTGGTGAGGAACGAACCGCAACATGTCCATTTACCTACCTGCACTTCACATCCAATACAAGCCTCTATCTAGCTTTTGGTTGGCGGTGCGAGATGGTCATGTTGCGGTTCGTTCCTCACCAGCAACCTACAACAGAAAACTCCAGAGAATCACACAATGAAAAAACTCCACCAACTCGCCAGTATTGGCTTGATTGCCGCCGCAATTTTTACTGCAAATTATTCCGCTCACGCTGCACAAAACAATAACATCAAACTCTGGCCCAACGCCGAATCGCCCATTAAGGATTCTGCTGAATTTAATGCAAAGATCGAAACGATATTGCAGAAGATGACGCTGGAAGAAAAAGTCGGGCAGATCATGCAAGCCGAAATCCAGACCGTAACGCCGGACGATATTAAAAAATACCATTTGGGTTCCGTGTTGAATGGTGGCGGGTCTATGCCCAATCGTATTGAGAATGCGAAAGCCAAAGATTGGGTGGATTTCCTGGATAGCCTTTACGCTGCTTCCATGGATACCAGCGATGGCAAGCAAGCGATCCCGATTTTCTGGGGGACCGACGCGGTCCACGGGCATAACAATTTAACCGGCGCAACCTTGTTTCCGCACAACATAGGTTTGGGGGCGGCGCACAATGCGGACTTAATAAAAAAAATCGGTGCAGCAACCGCGAAGGAAGTTCGTGCGACGGGCACCGAATGGGTATTCGCGCCGACACTCGCTGTTGCGCAAAATGATCGCTGGGGGCGCACTTACGAAAGTTATGCGGAAGATCCAACACGGGTTGCCGAATACGCCAGCGCCATGGTTGAAGGTTTGCAAGGCAAAGTAAACACCAAGGAATTCCTCGATGAAAACCATGTTATCGCCACGGCAAAACATTTCCTTGCGGACGGCGGCACCGATGGCGGCGATGATCAGGGCAATGCGCGGATTACGGAAAAAGAATTAATTAAAATCCACAATGCCGGTTATGTGCCTGCACTAGCGGCGGGTGCGCAAACAGTGATGGCCAGTTTCTCGGAGTGGAACGGCGAAAAAATGCATGGCAATAAGTATTTACTGACCGATGTTTTAAAAAATCGCATGGGTTTTGATGGTCTGGTTGTAGGCGATTGGAATGGGCACGGGCAAGTGCCCGGTTGCACCAATGATTCCTGCCCGCAAGCGATTAACGCCGGCGTTGATTTACTGATGGTGACCTATGACTGGAAAACCATGATTACAAATACCCTCAGGCAAGTACAATCCGGTGAAATTCCACAAGCGCGTCTGGATGATGCGGTGCGCAGAATTTTGCGCGTAAAAATGCGCGCCGGTTTGTGGGATAAAAAACCATCGCAACGCGCCCATGCGGCGGATCAATCTGTTGTGGGCAGCGCAGAACATCGCGCTATTGCTCGCCAGGCTGTACGTGAAAGCCTGGTGTTATTGAAAAACACCAACAAAGTACTTCCGGTCAAACCGCAACAAACTATTCTGGTTGCGGGCGATGCGGCGGACAATATCGGCAAACAATCCGGTGGCTGGAGTGTGTGGTGGCAAGGTATTAATGATGCCAGTGAAAATCACCGTTTCCCCGGTGCCACTTCAATTTATAGTGGAATTAAAGCTGCTGTTGATGCCGCGGGTGGAAAAACCCTGTTATCCGTCGATGGCTCATTCACGCAAAAACCGGATGTGGCAATCGTCGTCTTTGGTGAAAATCCTTATGCGGAAGGCAGTGGTGATCGCGATACACTGGAGTTCGAGCCCGCGAAAAAGAAAAGCCTCGCCTTGTTGAAAAAATTAAAAGCGCAGGGCATTCCGGTTGTATCCGTATTTTTATCGGGGCGCCCACTGTGGGTTAATCCGGAATTAAATGCGTCAGATGCTTTTGTTGCCGCCTGGTTGCCAGGTTCTGAAGGTGCTGGTGTGGCGGATGTGCTGATCGCAAAACCTGACGGTAGAGCGAATTTTGATTTCAGCGGAACATTGTCGTTCTCCTGGCCAAAATTACCGTTGCAGGACGTGCTGAATCCGCACCACAAAAATTATGATCCGTTATTTAAATTGGGTTATGGCCTTACTTATAAATCCGGCAAAACTGGCCCATTGAATTTACCGGAGGAAGTCAAGGGCGTTGCCAGCGGTGAACCGCAAGATATCAAACTTTATGTGCGCCGCCCGCTGGAGCCATGGCATATTTTTATTGAAAATTATGAGCGCCAACAAATTTTAAGCGGTGCATTCGCAGCGTTGCCGAAAGGTGATGTGAAAATAAAAACGACTGATAAAGATGTGCAGGAAGATGCACTCACGTTTAATTGGAAAGATTCCTGGCGTGCGGGTATGACCCTTGAGTCCGGCGAGCCACTGGATTTAACTGCACATATGAAAACCGGTGTGTTGGCATTGGATATTAAAATCAATGAACTCACCAAGGGCGGTGTTTCTTTTAAAATGGAATGTAAAAAAGACGATTGTGACCGCCTGGTTCCGTTCACATTAAAAGCGCGCGAACTCGTCGGTAAAGGCTGGCAAAAAGTGTATGTGCCGCTCAATTGTTTCAAACGCGACCAGGATGATTTCAGTGCGGTGACAATGCCATTTGCGTTGGAAACTGGCGGTGCTGGTGAAGTTGTTATTGCTAATGTGGAGTTGTTAATCAACACACCAAAAGCGGCGGTCCTGCATACCTGTGCGGATTATCGCACCCAGTCCGTTACCCCGGATATGCTCAATGAATGGTGGGCTATTGATTGGTGGCTGCCACGCCATCAACAAAAAATTGCGGATGCCAAAGCAATTCTTGCCCAAGGTGGAAAAATTGATGTGTTGCTGGTTGGCGATTCGATTACCGAGTGGTGGGGAACGAAAGGCCTTGCGGCCTGGAACAAGCATATTGCCCCGCTCAATGCCTTCGAAATAGGTTTTGGGGGGGATCGAACCGAGAATGTGCTTTGGCGTTTGCAACACGATGCCGTAACCGGATTAAATCCGAAAGTGACAGTATTAATGATTGGTACCAACAACACCGGTCATCGCCGCGAAAACCCGCAGACCACAGCAGCGGGGATAAAGAAAATCCTGGAAGAGTTGCAGCAGCGTTTACCGAACACCACCATTTTATTGCTTGCGATATTTCCGCGCGATGCACAACCGGATGGCGAGTTACGTTTAATCAATGAACAGGTTAACGACATTATTAAAAATTATGCCGATAACAAGCGCGTGTATTTTGCCAATATAAATTCTGTGTTTTTGACCAGGGAAGGCGTCTTGAGTGAGAAAGTGATGCCGGATTTATTGCATCCCCATGAATATGGCTATGAACTTTATGCTAACGCCCTGGTGCCGCAAGTTAAAAAATTATTGAAGTAAATAATCAGTTGTTTCTACGCTGGCCATTTTTTCGGAATAGCCAGCTTTTTTTGTCGTGTAATTCTGCTGTAACAATCCTGTCATAGAGTGCTCGCCGTTATCGTACGGCGAGTGTTTTCCTGCTGATCGATAACGCCCCTTTTCCTGGTCATCAGCAGAGACTCCTTATGTCCCCCAAACACCACAAGCACATGCATTACAACGTGGCCCTGGTTGATAAATTATGGAATTTGAAGCGGCTGTGCGAAGCGCAATTAAAAATGCATATTCCGTTAAATATGATTCTTAAGGATGAGGAATATCGGGCTGAACTATTGGAAAAAGCATTGCAGGTAAATAATGAAGAATTAACCAAACTGGTGTGGGATGTGCGCCAGATGGAGGACACCATTGTTACGGCTACGCATTCCGGTGACGAATTCAAGCTCAGGAAAAAAACACGCCGTAGTTTGAAACTGGGTTATATCGCTGCATTTGCCTGTTCATTGTTGTTAATCATGAGCGGCTATTTATTGCGTTCTTTTTTGCCGCTGGATGCGGGCGAAGTATTTTTATTGGAAGCGGTTGCCAACACACAGGTTAAACCGGCAACACAAAAACGTGAACAAACAGCGTATGTTCCTGTAGGGCAGCTGGTGCGTGCGACCACACCATTATTCCGTTTGCACGGCTCCAATACTGTTGGAGAAAAATTGGCACCGCGGTTAGTGGAAGCCTATTTTATGGCCCGCGGTGCAACCAATATTAAAACCCAACAAGGAAATACCCCGGTGGAAAAAGCCGTGAGTGCGGAATTGAACGGGCGTATTGAGTTTATTGAAATTCACGCACACGGTTCCAGCACGGCATTTACTGATTTATTGCAGGGCACGGCAGAATTGGGTATGTCATCGCGCCGGATAAAAGACCAGGAACGCGAATTATTACTGGCAAAAAGTGGCGACCTGGGCGAGCCGGGCGCAGAACATATTATCGGCCTTGATGGTCTGGCAATTATTACCGACACCAATAACCCGCTGACGAAATTATCTATTCCCGAATTGGTAAATATATTTTCCGGTGAAGTTACTAACTGGTCTGAAGTCGGTGGTGCAAACTTGCCGATTAAAGTGTATGCACGCGATGAAAACTCCGGCACCTGGGATTCATTTAAAAGTATGGTACTAGACCCGGCGCAAGCAAAACTGATCATGACTGCCCGGCGCGTTGAGTCCAGCACCGAACTATCGGACGCGGTTGCAAAAGAGCCGGGGGCGATCGGGTTTATCGGTTTGCCCTATGTGCGCCGCGCGAAACTGTTACCGATTGCCGCCACCAAAACATCCAAGGCGATATTGCCGGGGCATTTCACGGTAAGCACGGAGGATTACCCCCTGGCACGCCGTTTATATTTGTACCTTCCACAAAAAAATATCAATGCGGATGCCGAAGAGTTTGTAAAATTCAGTGCTACCGAGCGCGGCCAAAGTATTGTGGAAGATATTGGTTTGGTATCGCAAAATATTAAAACCGGCCAGGCATTTAATAACGATTTTTATCCGGAGGCCATGCGCGAGTTAACCGTGCGCTCACAGCGCTTATCGCTTAATTTCCGGTTTAAGGATGGTAGCGACGAATTGGATACCAAGGGCATTAATGATTTGGAGCGCCTGGTTAAATATGTAGAGATCAATGCACCGAAGCGCGTGCAATTATTTGGTTTCTCTGACAGTGAAGGTGATAAAGCGCAAAACGAAGAGTTGTCATTACGCCGTGCGAAAGTAGTTGAGCAACATTTGATTGAGCGCGGCATTTATCCATTGGTTGCCCGTGGTATGGGCGAGGAAGCACCGCTGGCAAGCAGCAAAACCGAGGATGGGCGGCGAATGAATCGTCGCGTTGAAGTGTGGATTTTGTAGCTATTATTTATCAATAAGACCCCGCGTCAGGCTTCACTCCCCACGGGCTACCAGTTGGCGTTGGGTAGCCCGGATAGAGTGAAACCTGATGCGGGAGTAATTCATTGAAACAGGTTTAATAAGGCAATTATTTCGCAAAATGCAATTGCCACTAATTATTTGAGTTTAAAAAATTCCATCATTTGTTGTAACTGTAATGCCTGGCTCGTTAATTCTTCCGAGGTTGAATAAAGTTCTTCGGCAGAAGATGAGTTTTGCTGCGTTGCAATACTGATTTGTGTAATTGCCGTTGTAATCTGGTTTGCTCCCATGGTTTGCTCATCGCTTGCTGCAGAAATTTCCTGTACCAGGTCGGCTGTTTTCTTGATGGCAGGAACTATATCGTCCAATAATTTTCCTGCACTCTCGGCAAGTTTTACCGAGCCGCCCGCAAGTTCGCCAATTTCTTTGGCGGCACTTTGGCTGCGCCCTGCCAATTTGCGCACTTCACTGGCAACTACGGCGAAACCGCGCCCGTGCTCACCCGCGCGGCCCGCTTCAATGGCGGCGTTGAGTGCGAGCAAATTGGTTTGGTAGGCGATGTCATCAATCACACTGATTTTTTCGGCAATTTTGC
The DNA here is from genome assembly GCA_021151835.1 of Gammaproteobacteria bacterium. Taxonomy (GTDB): domain Bacteria; phylum Pseudomonadota; class Gammaproteobacteria; order Pseudomonadales; family Cellvibrionaceae; genus Cellvibrio. The sequence continues at coordinate 206,701 of JAGKWO010000002.1, read as the reverse complement.
GCATCGCATCCACGGTATTTTTAACTGCTGTGCCTCCTTCATTAGCATCGCGCGCACTTTTGCTGGCGATACTGTCGGTCACTTTGGCGTTGTCATTGTTCTGGCCGATGGACGCGGTAATTTCTTCCATGGATGCGCTGGTTTCTTCAATACTTGCGGCTTGTTGTGTTGCGGCCTGGCTTAGTGATTGTGCCGTGGCGCTGAGCTCTTCCGAGGCGGAAGAAAGTGAATCGGCGGTGGAGCGAACTTCACCAATAATGTCTGAAAGTTTGGTGACCATCTGCCGGATCGCAAACAATATGCTGCTTTGGTCGCGCGGTTTTATATCGACGTTAATCGATAAATCGCCTTCGGCGATACGATAAATGACATCGGCGGTGTAATTGGGTTCACCACCCAGTTGGCGAATAAGGCTGCGTGTGATCAGGTAGCTCAGGATAATGGCGACCAGAATACTAACCCCGATAATGCTGCTGTTTGCCGTCAGTGTGTTTTCATAACGTTGCGTTGAGCGTTCGTATTCTTCTTTTGCCACGCGTACCTGCAATTTATTTAATGCAGTAAACACTTCATTCAGTGGATCGAAAATGGGATAGATGCCGGTTTGGGTGAAAGTATTAACTTTCGCCACATTATTTTCGGCGTACCAAGTTTGTAAATCGGCGAGCTGCTGGTGGGTTTTCTCTATCAATGGACTTGCTTGCTTGATCAGCTTTTGCTCTTCTTCTATCAAATAAGTTTGCAAATAGGCTTCCCAGATTTTATCCGTAGCGGGCAATGTCTCGCGGGTAATGCGCAGGGCTTCCTGGGGCGTGATAATTCCCTTCACCGTTTTTTGCGGGACATCAACCAGGATCAGTGCAAAATTATCGATGACTTCTTTAAGGTCGCGCATGGGTTCTACACGATCCACATAAACCGTATGCATCCCCTGGTTGGCATCGCGCATCCCTTTAATACCCATTACACCAATCAATATCATCAATAAAACCAGAGTTCCTGCCAGCAAACCTAAACGCACGGCGACTTTCATATTCTGAAACATGGGGGGCTCCCGGAATACCAGAGAAATTGCCACTGTGGGGCAATAGAATTCTTATCAGTTGTGAATTACAAAGACTCAGCGAGGTGGGGGTCTTCCTAGTCAACCTTAGTAACGGGGAGGTTTTTTGTCAAAATGGGAGAGTGGGCAGCTACAAGGTATTATTACTCGGCTGCCTGGATCGAGTGCGGAATTATGATTTAGTGCGGAACTATGAATTTAGTGCGCAACTATGCATTTAGTGCGCAACTATGATTTATTGCCGGGTCTTTTCGCTATCCTGCCCCACCAACCATTGTCTGGCGCTGTCCAGGTCTTTAAACAGGCGCCCGTTTCCGATCAAACGGTTAGTCAGTATGTTGCGGATAAACTCAGTCATTTCCCGGGTACGCGGATTTTTATCTACCCAGGCCACTTTGTGTTTGCTGGTAATCCCGGCTTTTTTAAACAAGGCGGGGTAGTTCAATGCTTCGTGGGTGCTAAGGGTACTGAACAGGTACTGCTCTCCCAGAATGTTGTAGCACTGATACTTTTCGCACGCCTGGGCGATTCGCTGCCACAGGTCCAATGCTCCTTCATAGCTACCAAGACCTTCCGCATTAACATGCAAATAGGATCCTTTATGGGTAATGGTGATTTCGTAATCCAATTGTGCCTCCATCATTAAGCCCCTCCATTTCGTAAATCAGCAATCAATTTTCCGGCGGCGAGTATTTCGGTTTCGTGATCGGGCTCGCGCCAGGTTTCTTTCAGGCCCGCGGCGTACCATTCCAGCATTGCCGGTTGGGCAAGCAAGAGTTGCAGGTAATCGGCGGCAGCGCCTGTTGCTTTAAGCCCATAGGTTTGGAAGCGGAACGCCACCGGTGCAAAAAATGCGTCGACAGCAGTAAAACTCTTGCCTGCTAAAAATGGGCCGCCAAACAAAGACAACCCCTGGTTCCAGAGTTCATTAATACGGTCAATATCTTTTTGCAGTGCGGGGCTGATCGCATGCAGTTGTATACGGTGGCCACAGCTCATGCCGCATTGGTTACGCAATTGCTGAAAGCCGGAATGCATTTCGGCACTGGCAGAACGCGCCCACGCCCGCGCGTGTTTATCGGTCGGCCAAACACGAGGAAATGTTTCTGCGAGGTATTCAACAATCGCCAGGGAATCCCAGACGGTCTGCTCGCCATCTTGCAGGCAAGGTACGCGACCATTGGGGGAAAAGCTGCGATAAGCCGCCCAACTGCTACCTACTTCAAGGGGATGGATTTGTTCATTAAAAGGGATATTCAGTGCACGCAACAATACCCAGGGGCGCAATGACCAGGAGGAGTAGTTTTTGTTGGCTATGTGTAGTGTGTACATCGGTAGACTCCTTGTAGATGCGTGCAGGGGCGGGAAAACTAACACAAATTGCCCGCTCGATGATGCAAACATTAACCAAATCTAACAAAAAGAATTGTTAGCTAACGTCAGCTATCAGACCGGAACCTGGTAGAACAGGTTCCGGCTAAATAGCCTATTACAAGGATTCAAGCGCCGCAAGGCTCCATTCGATCACGTGCGGGTAGTGATGGTCGGGCAGCAGGTCGCCCAGTAATACGAGGGTTTCCCGCACTTCGGTGACATTGTTTCCAACAATATTGATGTGGCCCACCTTGCGGCCCGGACGAACCTCTTTGCCGTACCAATAGGTGCGGGCACAGGAAAGGTCGCGCCATGCAGGGTTATAGTCAGTACCGATCAGGTTGATCATTACGTTCTGGCCAATAATTTGCGGTTGTGGCGTTGCCATAGTGGCTACGGCACGCAAATGGTATTCAAACTGGCTGATACTGGCGCCCGCCTGGGTCCAGTGACCGGAGTTGTGTACACGCGGAGCCAGTTCGTTGATCAGTAACTTGTCACCAACGCGGAAGGTTTCCATTGCCATCACGCCCACATATTCCAGGGCATTGAGGATTTTGCCGAGCATTTCTTGCGCTTGTGCTTGCAGCGGTTGCAAGCGCGCGAGGGGCGCAACCGATGCGTAGAGGATGCCATTTAAATGAAGGTTGAGGGTCAGTGGATAAAACACGCATTCACCGGCAGCGTTGCGTACGCCAACCAATGACACTTCCTCATCGAAATTAATCGCTTGTTCGGCGATAGCTTCGCCTTGCCAGTCGTCCGGTACCTGATCGTCATCGGTGCGTAACCAGTGCTGGCCTTTACCGTCGTAACCGCCAGTACGACGCTTTAATAAAACGCGTTCGCCCAACTGGTCGCGCAACTCGTTGGCGGTGATATCCCCCGCAACGTTGCGCCAGGGCGCCGTCGCAATACCAAGGGAATCGATCAATTCTTTCTGGGTTTTACGATCAGCGAGACGGCCAAATATATGTTGATTAATGAAGCGCGGATGCTGCGCCAGGGTATTGGTGACTAATGTATCCGGCCATTGCTCGCGCTCGGCAGTAACCAGGTCATTGGCAGCCAGGGCAGGTGCTGTTGCTTCATTTATATCTATCGGGCGCACGTCCAGATCCAGCGGCATGCCCGCGTGTTTCAGCATCGCGCCCAACTGGCCTGCGCCCAAAACCCAAATACGTTGGCTCATTATTAACCTCGATCTCTATTATTCACGACCTATTGATCACGCGGATCAGGATTATCCAGCACGGATTGGGTCTGGTCGTGACGGAATTGGTCGATTTTGGTTGCCAATACCGGATCAGTGACCGCCAGGATCTGGCAGGCCAGCAAACCGGCATTAAAGGCACCGGCAACACCAATCGCCAAAGTACCCACGGCCACGCCTTTTGGCATCTGGACAATCGAATAGAGGCTATCAATACCACTCAAGGCTTTGCTTTGCACCGGCACGCCCAACACCGGTAAACGGGTATGGGCTGCAACCATGCCGGGCAAATGGGCCGCGCCACCGGCACCGGCGATAATCACGGCATAGCCGTTATCCACCGCCGATTCAGCAAATTCAGTCAGCTTTTGCGGGGTGCGATGGGCAGAAACCACTTCGGTGTGATACTCCACACCCATTTGCTCCAATATCTCCACCGCTGCCTGCATCGTGGCCCAATCACTCTTGGAGCCCATAATCACTGCGACTTTTCTTGCCATATCTCGTGCCTGATTGCGTGAAACTGTAAGTGTAGGCCCGAAAAATGGGCCGGAAATGAAAAAAAGGCGCGCATGTTACCACGTTAACCAAGGTCTGCCGAAGTTTTATCGCAACATCCATTACAATCCTGAAAACGTATAATCGCAGTGCTCTTTTCCAGGGAAATTTACCGAGATCAATATGAAAAAGTCGTATGCAGGAAGTTGCCATTGCGGCGCTATCAAATTTGCGTGCAATCTGGATTTGGCAGATGCGACCAGGCGATGCAATTGCAGCTTTTGCTGGAAGTCGCGGTACTGGAAAGCGTTTGCTATGCAAGGCGATTTCAAATTGCTACAAGGTGAAGCCGCACTAAGTGATTATCAGGCCACACCTTCGGAATGGCCAAAAGGGGATATCCATCATTACTTTTGCAAACATTGTGGAATTCGTCCTTTCAGTAAAGGTTACCTTGACATTGAGCCCTTCAATGGTTCATTCCACGCAATAAATATTGCAACGCTTGATGGCGTTACCGATCTGGAGCTTTCCAATGCGCCGATTCAATACGAAGAGGGTCGAGCCAATTGTTGGGATGTTGCTCCGCAGATAACAAATTTTTTGTAGTCCTGAGATGGTTCTACCTATATGACCAAATTGGTGCGTAGGAACGAACCCCAACATGACCATCTCGCCTAATACAAAAAATCCCGATAACAAATATTTTTTCAATAGGCCGCAATGCATTTGGGCTCTGCGAATGTTGGGGGCGTTCCTCTTCCCAGCCTACGCACTTAATGTATCCATAATAAATTTCAAGGTTACCCATTGTTGATTTTCAGATAACGCAATTATGGTTCTCACCTGCTCCTTTGTTGGTTGGGTTTGCTTTATATTAAACTTTCCCATCCACTGCCCATATGACTGCTGTATCGCGTCTGCACGATCAGGTTTTTTTAGCGTGAGTTCAAGCAATAATATAATGTGATTCCATTTATCCCCTTTCTGTGCCAGGAACAGCAATGCATCAAGGCTATTTGGGGCTTTGGCTGTTTGTTCCAGGTGCAGTAATTCTTCTACAGATAATTGAAAACCTTGTTTCACAAATGCACTGACAGCGGCTCTTACTACCGTGGGACTTTCATCGGCTATTCCTTCTATGGCGATTGATCTTCCTTCGTCTTGGAGAATTTCTACCAGACGAGAAATTGCAATTGCGCGAATGCCCGGTTCCCGGTGCATTTTTGCGTGTCTTAAGTCATCAATGCAGTCCCTGCCAAAAGTTTCATGAATACCGATCAATGCTATCTTGCGCTTATGGAGAGCCGCTTTGGTGTCATTTAAGCCGAGCCGATAAATACTTAATATATCGGCTCCTCTGCTGATCAAATGCTCTTTTGCTATTGTCCGCACTTTAGCGTCATGGCTAAAAATTAAATCTACCGATATTTTTTCGACTTCTTGTGGTGCAATACCATTTAATCGTTTGATAGATGTTGACGCTATTGCATTGCATTTATGCCGAATTAATTGTGCAGCTAAAACCAGAAACTCGGAATTTTCCAGTTGTGCAATCAATTCAGCTGCATTCCGCACAATATTTATATTGCGGCTTTTTATCGCAGACAACAACAATTTTGCAGGAGTTAGTAGCTGATGCTCTTTGCATAAGCGAAATGCCCACCAACTGATTTTCTGGTTTTTATGCTGAATTGCATTGATGAGTGATGCCCTTTGGCTTTCCTCCAGCAAGTATGACGTGACTACTGCAATGGTTTGGCTGTGATTTCGTCTATCGCATTTTTCCAAATGCATAATCGCCGGTAAGGCCTCAATGAAATATGCCTGATTTTCGGTTTTTAATAAGCTGAGTAGTGCTTCGTTAGCCCGGTCACTGACTTGCCTGACCCAATCATTAAGTCTGCGAATCAGTGTTGGAAGTAATTGCGGTGAACCTATGCGTTTAAGTTCAATTAATGCCGCTTCTCGCTCATAACCACAGGAGCTATTGGCTTGCATGATTAATTTTTGAATCCTGGCTTCGCTGAGAGAAATCAAATTTGCAGGCAACAAATATGAAACAAGCTTTTTCATTTTATTCTTCCAATAATGAGGCCAGCAGAGCTGGCCTCAAATTAACTAGCCATTTTTCTATCCGTAATCCTCACCAAATCATTCATAACACCATCCAAGCCGCCATAAACGTTCAGGGTGTTAATTCTGCCGGTGATTTTTTCCAGCACTTCCAGTTCTTTCAATCGTAAAAGTACAGGATTACCTTCCATTACTTTTGCGGTGTTGTGCAGTGAACGGGTTGCCTGGGTTTCTTCCTGGCGTTTGATCAGGTTGGCTTCGGCGAGTTTTTGTGCTTCTACTACCTGGGTCAAAATCGCTTTCATTTCACCGGGCAGGATTATGTCCCGTGCACCTACCGACTTGAGTGAAATACCGTATTGCGCTGCCTTTTCGCTTACTAACGCCAACACTTGCTGGTTAAGTGAGTTTTTATCGGCAAGTAATTCATCCAGTGTCTGGGTGCTTACAATAGTGCGCAGCGCCAATTGCAATTCGCGGTACAAATAATCCTTGCTATCTGCGAGTTCGCGTTTCACGATTTCTGCGTCAACAATTTGCCATACGGCGGACAAGTTGATGCGCAAGCTCACGCGATCCCTGGTCAAGATTTCCTGGCCATTGACTTCCATGTTTTGCAAGCGCAAATCGAATTGTTTTACTTCGATAGTGCGATTGTATTTCCACCACATATGCAAACCCGGTTGCAGGCTGCGCTGTGTGGTGCCGTCTACCATTAAAAAACCGATATGGCCTTCTGCAACATTGTTCAGTGCAATGGCAGTTATTGCTGCTTTGCTCAGTTGCGGATCGCGTATGCCGGAGAGCACGCGTACCAGTTTTTCGGATATCGCGAAGTTTTCGCCGATATCAATTTTTTCCAAACTGATCAGGCTTTTTTGTTTCCAATAAGCGCCGCGTTGGCTGGGGCCTTTGATATCGCGCAGGATACCTTGCTGGTAGACCAGGCCGATTTCATTTTCACCGGTTTCCCACTGGTGCAAATAATCCGCGAAGGCTGCCGGATAAAGTTCAGCGAGGTATAAAATTTCTTTGCTCACACCATCGCTCAATGTGTTGGTCACGTTGATCGACTGCATGGCCAGTTGGTTTTTCCAATCCCATAATTCATAGGTACCAGTCGTTAAGACTTGCTGGAATTGCTGGTTCTTGAAGAGCAAGCCCAATTGGCTATCGCTGACCACATATTTTTTCTTGAATTTCATTTTTTCATCCTTTGCCATTCCTGGCTTTTTGTTGTTAGTGCAGTGCCTCCACACGGAATGGGCACAAGGGGATTAATTAACGGGCATTGGCAAATCATTTTTTTCCATTGTATTGCTGTCCATTTCTTCAGTTTCCCTGTTTCGCAATCAATTGCGATGATCACTTTGCGCGTTAATTAATTTATTCCTTATGGAAACTCCGTGTTTGGAATGTATGTGCTGGTGAAATCCTTTACCCTTTGAAATACCTTTATATCAACACATTAATTTCCGCGGAGGCCTGCAGTATTACTTTTAGCTGGTTGGAAGACCAGTTGCTAGCCGGAGTTGAACCGGCGACACTCTCATTTACAGTGAGACGCTCTACCATTGAGCTATAGCGTTGGAGCCAAGGCTGGAATCGAACCAGCGACCGGCGAATTACGTGTTCGCTGCTCTACCTCTGAGCTACAGGGCGGTATTCGGCAACTGCATGATCCCGATACACAAATCATCAGTGATGGTTGTGTCAGCCCGGATAAAAACCGGAGCCGCTGTGATCATTCAGCGTTGTTATTTTTCCATCAATAACAACTTGCCAAATTCTGTTATCGCGCACGTCCTTGTGCCGACTTTTTTATAGTTAACAGTGATGGTTAATCGCTTAACCTTTTACACACAATACTTGTTTCAATGTGTGCACAATTTCCACCAGATCAGATTGCGCGCTCATCACTTTTTCGATGGGTTTGTAAGCTGCGGGTGTTTCATCAATCACATCTTCGTCTTTACGGCATTCCACACCAGCGGTTGCGAGCAAATGTTCATCCATGGATACGCGACGTTTTGCTTCGGTGCGTGACATAACTCGCCCTGCACCGTGGCTGCAGCTACAAAAACTTTCTTCGTTACCCAATCCGCGCACGATGAAGGATTTTGCGCCCATGCTTCCGGGGATAATGCCCATCTCGCCTTTTTTTGCGCTCACTGCACCTTTGCGCGTTACCCACACATCTTGTCCGTAGTGGTGCTCGCGGCTGATGTAGTTGTGGTGACAGTTCACCGCCTCTACATGGGCTTCGAACGGAATTTTTAAAATATCGCGCATGGCTTGCAGTGTTCTGGTCATCATTACTTCGCGATTGGTTTTCGCAAAATCCTGTGCCCAGGCAACGGCTTCTACATAATCGCGAAATTTTTCGCTTCCTTCCGGTATGTAAGCCAAATCTTTGTCGGGCAAATGAATGAACCAGCGTTCCATATCTTTTTTAGCTTGCTCGATAAAATGCGTCCCGATTCTGTTACCCACTCCGCGTGATCCGCTATGCAGCATCACCCAGACCGCATTGCTTTCATCGATACAAATTTCAATAAAGTGATTCCCGCTTCCTAATGTTCCCAGTTGTTTCATGTTGTTGGTGTTTTTCAAAAACGGATGCTTTTCCGTCAATTTTGCAAAGCCATCACTTAATGGTGACCATGCATCCAACACATCTTCCGGCGCGTTCGCCCAGCTACCTTTATCACGCATCCCGCGCATTTTCGGACTGCTTCCGTGCGGTACTTTTTTCTCGATCTCATTGCGCAATGCAGTTAATGAATCGGGCAATTGCGATGCATTTAAGGTGGTCTTCGCGGCCATCATCCCGCATCCCAAATCCACACCAACTGCGGCAGGAATTACTGCGCCTATGGTTGGAATCACGCTCCCGATGGTTGCGCCTTTCCCTAAATGTACGTCCGGCATTACCGCGATCCATTTATGGATAAAGGGCATGCTCGCCATATTGTTTACTTGCGCCCGTGCGTTCTCATCAAAACTCACGCCCCTGGTCCAGGATTTCACTGGCGCCTGACCTTCTTTATGCATGACTTCGTAGTTGCTCATGATTTTTCTCTTTCCTTCGTTTTATGTACTCAAGGGCAATTGCAAGTGTGTTGCCAACTTTGCATCTTGATGCCGAATTATTTTTTAACTTATTGATATTAAAGGAATTTAAATTATATGGCTGAATGACTAGCAGTTTTGGGTATAATTCCATTTTATAAATATCTATCAATATGGATAGGAATATATCTTTATGAATAATGTGGTTATCGGGATTCTGGGCTCAAGGCTGGATCATGGAGGCTTGGGGAAGCGGCGCTGGGAACGGTGGCGACCCAGTGTTGCATTACTTATGCATCCGGAATTTCCCGTGGCGGAATACTTGTTGATGTATTTGCCTGAGGATCAGGTGCTGCTGGATCTAACCATTCAGGATATGGCTCAGGTTTCGCCACAAACCATAGTGACGGCGGTTCCCATTCATTGTGAGGACCCTTGGGATTTCGAACAGGTTTACAGCCAGATTCATAGTGTTGCGCTTGGCCAGGCGTTTGATGTTGAGCAAAATAATTATTTCATCAATATCACTACTGGCACGCACGTAGCGCAAATTTGTTTATACCTCTTGACCGAAGCCCATTATTTTCCGGGCAAGCTGTTGCAGTCATCGCCGAGTAAAGATGGGCCGCCCGGGGTTTACCACGTTATTGATCTGGATTTATCGCGCTACGATCAAATTGCCTCGCGTTTTGCAAAAGAATCTTCCGATGCGGTTATTCATCTCAAAAGTGGAATTCAAACGCGTAATAAAGCCTTTAACAGCTTGATTGATCAGCTGGAACAGGTTTCGATTAAATCCACTGCGCCGATTTTATTAAATGGTCCAACCGGTGCGGGCAAATCGCAATTAGCAAAACGTATTTTCGAATTGAAAAAACAGCGTGGACAATTAACTGGTGACTTAGTGGAAGTGAATTGCGCCACCTTGCGTGGCGATAATGCAATGTCAGCATTATTTGGTCACGTAAAGGGTGCATTTACCGGTGCTCTAAATGCGCGTATGGGATTGTTGCGTGAGGCGGACAAAGGGCTGTTGTTTCTCGATGAAATTGGTGAGCTGGGTTTGGATGAACAGGCGATGCTGTTGCGTGCAATCGAAGAAAAAATATTTATGCCATTCGGTGGCGACCAACCGGTATCCAGTAATTTTCAATTAATTGCTGGTACCCATCGCAATTTATTTGACCAGGTGAGGCAAGGATTATTCCGCGAAGATTTGCTTGCGCGGATAAATCTTTGGACCTATGAGTTGCCCTCGTTAAAAGAGCGTATTGAAGACCTTGAACCCAATATCGAACATGAATTGCAAAAATTTACGCGCAGTGCGGGTTATAAAGTGAATTTCAATAAAGGGGCGCGTGAGCAATATCTACAGTTTGCCAATTCATCGCAAGCGCTTTGGCGAGCGAATTTTCGCGATTTAAACTCCAGTATTACGCGTATGGCAACGCTTGCTGTGGGTGGGCGGATCACCGAATCGATAGTGGATAGCGAAATTATTCGCTTGCAGCAAGCCTGGAGCGGGTTTCAGGATGCTCCGCAATCGCAGGCTGATTTGGTTGCTGAAGTGCTTACTCCCGAACAATTAATGGATCTGGATTTATTTGATCGTTTGCAATTGAATGAAGTGATTAAAGTGTGCCGCAATAGCCGATCATTGGCTGAAGCGGGGCGTGTTTTATTTAATGCGAGTCGGGAAAAAAAATCGTCCACCAATGATTCTCATCGGGTAAAACAATATTTACAAAAATTTGGGTTGAGCTTTTATTCGCTGGTAGATAACTAATTCAGCTTCGCTATGAGCGAAGCTACCTGGCGCGAAAGCCCGGTTGTGTTTGCAGGAAACTCTTATCATCTTGCGCCATGACAAGAGTTTTATGTTGATCAGTAATTACCTACATAGGACTTATCATTTCTATAAGCTGGTAATAAATCGGAATGCCGATTAAAACATTTAGCGGAAAGGTCACGCCCAGTGCCGCAAAAATGGCGAGGCCAACGTCGGCTTCTTTTATCGCTGCTTTAATTGCCGCCGGCGCCGCTATGTAAGAGGCGCTGGCAGTCAGTGCGGCAAGAATCAAGGTGCTGCCAATAGGCAAGCCCAGTGCAAATCCTGCCGCTGTTCCTATCAGTGCCAATGCAAACGGGGCGAGCAGCGCAAAGCCGATCAATTTCCAGTGCTGCCAGGGAAATGGATTTAAATGTTGCGATGCACAAACACCCATCTCCAATAAGAACAGGGCAAGCAAGGCTTTAAACGCGCCGAGAAAAAGGGGGGCAATATCCTTGCTCGCATCGGGACCGTAGAGATAACCGATAATTACCCCGCCGGTTAGCAATACCACGCCGCGGCTCGTAAGCGCTTCATGCCAGATACCTTTCATACTGCTGCCGCTGCCCGTGGCTTTTTTGTATAGCAGGATTCCCACCACTATCGCCGGTAGTTCCAGCAGCACAAGATACAGCGTTGTTTGCGGGGCGATAGCTAACTGGTTAACTTCGGCAAAGGCAAGGGCTACAGCAAAAGTACCGGCACTGGCGGAACCGTAATGTGCAGCGATGCTCGCGCTATTTGCCGCGTTTAATTGCACCAGCTTGCGCAGTAACGGGTAAAGCAAAAGCGGGATGGCAACGCCGAGCAGGACCACGGTGATTACTTCCGGCAGCAATTGCCAGTGAACATTACCATGCAGCGCAAGGCCACCTTTCAGGCCGAGCGTGAGCATTAGCAGGATGCTCAGAGTGTCGTACGCCGCTTTGGGCACTTTCAAATCGGATTTGGCGACCCCGGCCACAACGCCGAGCAGGAAAAACATAATGACTATATCGGGCATGGTAATAACCTCTATTCACAGGAACCAACAAACATCCGGGGCTATTTTGGCGCCTGTTTTGAATAGAGGATAATTAATGTTTATGCTTGCTAATATTGATGATCATCTATGGCTTGCTCCCTGAGGATAAATTGCTATGAATATCCGCCACCTCACATTTCGCCTGTTGCAGGTCTATATCGCCGTTATCCGCACCGGTTCTATTTCCCAGGCAGCTAACCAATTGCACCTGACGCAACCGACGGTATCCCAGCAAATCAAACGCCTTACCGAGGCGGTGGGCGATGAGTTGCTGGAAATTCGCGAGGGCCAATACCAGCCAACCTATGTGGGGCGTGAACTGTACCACGCCGCATTGGATGCATTGGGGCGGTTCGATGATTTCAACAGTTTCCTGAGTGAAGCCGGTCAGGGTAATAAAGGGCATTTCAGTTTGGGCGTGGTAACTACGGCGCAATATGTATTGCCACTCCTGCTCAGCCCTTACACGCAACAGTATCCCGGTGTGGATGTGACTTTTAATATCGGCAATCGCGGCAGTGTTTTACAGCGCTTTCAAAACCAGTTGGATGATTTGTATTTATTCAGCCATCCACCGACGGGTGACCATGTTGTCAGCGGCAGATTTTTGCGTAACCCGTTGGTATTGATCGCGCCATTAAACCACTGGGCGGCAAAAAAGAAATCGCTGGCGTTTTCTGAATTAATTAACGAGCGTTTTTTAATGCGCGAACCGGGCAGCGCAACACGTATGATGTTTGAAAACTGGCTGCGCGAGCAAAATTTCCAATTGCATAACACTTTGCAAATTGAAAGCAACGAAGTGATTCGGATGAGCGTGGAAACCGGTTTGGGGCTAGCGGTGCTTTCCGAACATACCCTGGCGCAGGCGAATGCCAAAGTTGCGTTGCTGCCAGTGAAGGATTTTCCGTTGACGAGCCATTGGTATCTGGTACGTCATGGCGACCGGCGGCTGCCGGTCGCTGCACACAACTTCATTCAGTATATGAATGCACATCTCAGCGAGTGGGTGGATGAAAAATACATCCGCAATGAACTGGACTTATTGTTGGGCGGGCGGGGATAAATCCAGTTTGGTAATGACGGGAAAGTGATCGGATGGATATAAGTTGTTGTACACCGTTGTATCCACTTTATGGTTCAGGACTTTCGTGTCTTTTTTGACAAACACAAAATCAATTTTATTATCGGTATCTTTGTTTGCTCCAAAATCATTAAACGTTTTGTTGCCACCGGTTGCAGGAGTGGTTGAAATTTTTTCGGCGTCCGCCAATGTCCGGGTGATAATTTCATAGCCTTTGGAGTCGGTTTTGAAATTAAAATCACCGGTGACGACAAGATTATCCTGTGCGTCCAGTTTGGCAATTTCAGCCAGCAGGAATTTGGCGCTTTCCTGCCTTGCCAGCTCACCTTCATTATCAAAATGTGTGTTAAAAACAAATAATGTTTTTTTGTTAACAACATCGGTTAGTTTGGCGATGCTGAGTATGCGGCGAAATGCGGCGTCCCACCCGCGCGATACTTGTTGCGGTGTTTGTGAGAGCCACAAGGTTTGTTGGCCTTGCAAGGTAAAGCGGCCGTGGCGAAATAAAATTGCAGTAGTTTCCCCTTTCTCTTTGCCGTCTTCACGGCCGACACCGATCCATGAATAATCATCAAGCATTTCAGCAAGGTCTTCAACCTGGTTAATTTCGGCTTCTTGCAAGCCGATAATATCCGGGTTGTTATTTTTAATCAGATGTGCGACGAGATATTTGCGCTTTTTCCAATTGTTGGGATTATCAGCGGCCTCACAAGAACCGCAACGGATATTGTATGTCATTACATCCAGGGGCTGGGCTTTGGCAAATCCCGCGCAACACATTAATAACATACCCATCAATAAAACTTTCATACTGCAGACTCCGGTTTTTCCATTTGACAGTTCCAGCAATATTCAAAAGCTGGCTCATTGATTTCCTTGCATTGGCTACAAACCCACGCGGGAGAATCACTGGCTGAAAAGGCGTTGCTGATAATTGCACTGGCGCGGTCGTAATCTGCATCTTCTAATACCCAGAGTTCCGGCCAGGCGCTGATAGGTGCAACTTCTCCAATCGCACTGGAGGTAGATTCATTTTTCCATATCGCCGGAATGCCAGCTTGCGTTAACAGATTGTGCGCATTGCCAACAAATAACCGATTTTCATGCGTGTAGACCAGCTTCATAAGTGACCGTCCGTAAGAGGTTATGGTTCAGGGGTTTTGCAAGCGGACACCCGTAAATGTTTTCATTGCTATTGTTTCATGCTCAACCAATTCATGCTCTTGCTGATCGATAAACAAGGCAGCGAGTTTGTGGTCATCAGCGACTTTAACTCCATCTTTGCTGCCAAGGCATAGCAGGGCAGTACCCCAGGCGCCAGCAATAGTGGGATTTTCATGGAAGATGGTTACAGAAACTGTGTTGTGTTCGACAGGTTTGCCGCTGCGTGCATCCAGTATGTGGCTATAGCGTTTACCGTTGCTATCAAAAAAATGGCGATAGGTGCCAGACGTGATGAGTGCTACCGGTGCACCCGAATCAAAGTTTGCAATTTTTTGCAACTTGCGTTCATCGGGCAGTGGTTTCTCTATTGCAATACGCCAGGGGGCACCATCCGGTTTTTTACCTTTGGCGAGCAATTCACCGCCGATCTCTACCAGGTAATTGTGTACACCATATTGCTCCAGGATTTTTGCGATACGATCAACGCTATAGCTTTGGCCGATAGACGAAATATCGATACGCAATTCCGGGATTTGCTTGCGCAAATGCGTCGCGTCGATAGTTTCCAGTTTATTCATACCGATGGATGCAAGTGTTTGCACGAGGGCTTCAGTGGTGGGCGGACTGAATTCATCTTTTTTAAACCCCCATAAATCAAATAACGGCTTAATGGTCAGGTCGTAGCAACCATTACTTGCGGAAGATACCTTGCGCGCTGCTTCTACCAATGCGACCAGTTCTGGTTCGGTGGGCAGTACTTCGGTGGTTTGCCGGGCATTGAATTGTTCGATGGCAGAATCGTCGCGGTAGTTTGATAAGACTTTATCAATGCGCGCCAATTCATCGGCCACGGCTTTTTCAATAGCGCTTACCGGGGTTGTTGCATTTGCCGGTAATTCAAAGCTCAGGTTATAGGTGGTGCCCTGGGCAAAACCATGGATTTGGGTGAGTTCGGGGGCTTTGCTACAACCGGCCAATATTGCCAATGAAAGTATTGTTAATGAAAGAACCATCCGGAACCGATGGGGTAATTGCGCAAGAAGTTGTCCGGGCATTTGTTGCATTCCGCATATCGAATAATTAAATGGATGGCCGCATTATAGCGGGCCTTGGCATGGTATGTAGTTAAGGTTTGTTGCACTCAGGCGAGTATTGTTTTTTTTTGAATATAAATGTAGCTGCGTATGAAGCGCGCAGGCTTTAATTTGTAATCCAGGTATCGTTAGCAGGCATTAACTTTGCCACTCCTTTATGAAGATGTATTTCACTAATAAATTAACAAATAAAAATGGCTTCATCGGTCTTGTGGATTGGTATTGTATAAATGCGTCTTGTTAATGATTGACAGATTTTTATAAAAACGCTGCACTAAAAAATACAGATTCATGGGGTTCATTTACTTTTTTTGCTACCGTTGGTAATACTTTTTATGTTTTTTTATTTGCGCGGCAAGTGAAATAAATTTAATGGCGTCGAACTTATCGCCTTTGTTGACAGCGCTGTCTCCATCCAATAGTTTTCGCACCTGAATTTGCATCGATCAAGGAGATGGATTTGAAACTTTATTTACTGAGGATGTGCGGCGGATTTTTTGTTGCCTGTCTTTGCAACATTATTTTTAAAGAAAAATCTGAACAGTTGCGCGTTTTTATGAATAGCAATTTGAATCTGATCGGCAAAAAAATAGCAGTAGCTGAGCACATTGATAGTTAAAAAGGAGTTATTGGCTAGAGTGCAATCTGACCAGTTGCAATCCATTTGCAGTATGAAAATAGCCCAGGGATGTGTGCGGTTTACCATTACTACATAAAAGGCAACAGGAGTTTTTATGAAAGCAAAAGTTATTGGGATGTTAGCGGCGATTGCATTGGGTTTTTCGGGGCAATCTTATGCAGATTATGATGTACAGGTGCCGGTTAACCAGTGCACCTGGGTGACAACAGCATCGGGTATTACCGGGGCGGCGGGCGTTGGAACCATTTATTGGTACAACGCGAGTTTGAATTGCCCAATTGGCTCTGGCGTAGCTACCAAATCCTGGTGGACATCAAGCAGCGGTCAATCAGGTTGCTCAATTAGCCCGGTAAGCCCTTATAAACTGACGGGTAACTGTAGTAGTTTTTCCCTTTATTACACTGTAATTGTGCCATCTACAGTGCCGGAAGGCGCAGCGTGTACCTGGACAACCTACCTAACCGGTGGAAATGGTTCGGGAAATATCAGGGTAGAATTTTATTCGCCGATTGGGGAATGCAGGGACAGGCAGAAAGTTATTGAGTACCGAAACAATATTTATTACTCAACCTATTACGTACGTTAATTGCGTTGTTGAAATACACAGTCTTCAGATGCTCATCTGAAGACTGTTGCGAATGGAGCGCCCCCTTAAATTGCCGCCTCGCTTTCACCGCCAAATGCGGCAAGCAATGCTGCGATAAAATTTTTCAGCTCCAGCGCCATAATGGCAAAATCAGCATCAAATTGTTCAGCTTTACTTTCCGGATTTCGCTCGTTCGCTTTCTCGCTAATAACATCTTCAAATTTTAATCGTTTGATTCCCAACTGATCATCAATAATGCAGCTGATCGATTCTTTCCACACCAACGCAATTTTGCTCACGTGCATTCCGCTTTCCAGGTGATTGCGAATTTCAGCGGCGGTGAGATCCAGTTTTTTGCAGCGCACAACCCGGCCATCTTTCGTGGCTTGCAGCTCAACTTCCTCGCCTAATTCAAATTGATGTGGTGCCTGGCTTTCGTGCAACCAGTGCGTCATCACCTGGGTAGGAATATTTTTGGGCGAAATGGGCAAACAGCGCAAACTGCCTAACGCTTCGCGTAATTTGCTGAGCAAATCTTCTGCCCGTTTTGCCGATGATGAATTGACCACAATTAATTTTTCTTGTGGTGCAATATAGGCGTAATCGAGCGTAGAGCGGGTAAAGGCTTTCGGTAATAATGAAAAAATAATTTCATCTTTCAATGCGTCGCGTTCTTTGCGGCTAACGGAGCGGGACTCGGCTTCGTTAATCGCCAGGACTTTTTCTTCCAGTGCTTCCTTGATTACACCACCAGGTAACAGTTTTTCCTGCTTTTTGGCGCAAATCATAATGTAACCATTGGTCACATGCACAAACTCACTGCCATGGCGGCCGAGCGGAAATTCAAAACCGTAACGCAAGGGGTCGAGGCTGCCACATGGGTTAAAGCAGAACTCGGCGAGCTTTTCATTTAATTCTTCGGTGGAAATGGTCCACTCTTCGGTCAATCGATACAAACGTAAATTTTTAAACCACATGGAAAATCCGGAATTCAATTGCCAGGTAAAAAATTGCAGGGGTTATCGAAACACAATCGAAACGACAGAAGCAGGGGATTCGGTGTGATCTTTACGACCGTGCGCTCACAGGATGTGAGCGTCGAACCCCCGTGGATGGGTTCACTGCATGGTATAAAGATCACACCGGAGCCCATGCCGGTGATGAATTGGCGATGGAATTAATTACCCGACAATATCAATCAACTCAACATCAAAAATCAGCGCCGAATAAGGCTTGATACTCGCACCCGCACCGCGCTCGCCATAAGCGAGTTGTTGTGGGACATACAAACGCCATTTGGAACCAACGGGCATCAACTGAAGTGCTTCAGTCCAGCCGGCGATCACACCATTTACCGGGAAATCGATGGGTTGGCCGCGATTCACGGAGCTATCAAACACGGTGCCGTCAATCAACGTGCCGTGGTAATGGGTTTTTACTTTTGAGGTTTTGGTTGGAATTGCGCCAGCACCCTGGGTGATTACTTCATATTGCAAACCGGATGCAGTCACAGTAACACCGGGTTTTTTAGCATTTTCAGCCAGAAAGGCTTCGCCAGCGGCAGCGAGGGTTTTACTTTGCTCGGCTTCCTTTGCTTGCATACGGTTATTGATTTCCTGAAATGCGTCTTGCATTTGTTCGTTACTGTAAGGCATCTCAACGCCATTCAGCGCATCCAGTAAACCCTGGGCAACAGCGGCAGGCGATACGCCATCGAACGGATTATCGACCAACTGTTGGCCCATCTGGCGGCCGATGCCGTAACTTACAAGCTCTTCAACACTGCTGAATTGGCTGGACATAAAGGGTTCTCGCTCAGTAAATGCTTAATCGGAAAATAAAAAGCCCTGCACAGGGCAGGGCCGTTTTAAACGGTGGGGCAGTCTAGCAGATCAATCGCTGGAATCCCCGCGGTTTTGTTCATTTGGATGATCCATGGCTCCTGTTCCCTCGGGGACATTCACCTCGCGGATAAATATTCCCCAGAATGCGATAAACAGGGCGGCGACCAATGGCCCGATAACAAATCCGTTCACGCCAAATACCCCAAGCCCGCCGAGGGTGGAGAGCAGCACAATGTAATCGGGCAGTTTGGTATCCCGGCCAACCAGAATCGGGCGCACCAGGTTGTCGATCAAACCAATCACCCCGGCCCCGAAGCCCGCCAGGATGAGCGCTTTGACACTCTCCCCCGTGGCGAACAGGTAAATTGCTACTGGCAACCAGATAATCGCGGGCCCAATTGCCGGTATCAGTGAAAACATCGCCATGATAACGCCCCACAGCAAGGCGCCGGGGATGCCAAGTATCCACAAGATCAGACCACCCAGGCTGCCCTGGATAATGGCGATCACCAGATTGCCTTTAATGGTTGCACGGGTAACTTCACTGAATTTTGCGAATAACAAGCGCTCGCGATCATCCCCGAGGGGCAGCGCGCGAATTAACAACGCCAGGAGATATTCGCCATCGCGCAGCAGGAAAAATATCAGGTACAACATCAAGCAGATGTTAAGCAGTAACTTGAAGGTATTTTGGCCAATACTGAGCGCGTTTTGTGCAAGCCATTTACCGGATGCCATAGTTGCACTCAGGGCACTTTCCTTGGCTTTGGCTACATCGACACCAAAGCGCTCCAATGTTTGCTGGGCACCGGGGAATGCCGTGCGGATTTGCTCGATATATTGCGCGGGGTTTATCTCACCTGATTCCAATTTGTTGTAGAACCCGGCACCTTCCGAGACCGCGGAACTGATTAAAAATATCACCGGCAACACGACGATAAGCACACAGGCTGTGAGTGTGGCCAACGCAGTGAGATTGGGGCGGTTCCTGAATTTCGCCAGCAGTTTCAGGTGCATGGGATAAAAAATGATCGTTATCGCACAGGCCCAAAAAATCGTACCGAAAAAAGGTTTGAGGACAATAAAAAAAGCGACTGAAACTAAAAATAAAAATAATAAAAATGAGCGAGTTTCCAATTGGCGCATAACGCATTTCCTTGGGAAAAGGCGAATAGTAGCTGTGACTATACGGGAGCGGGTAACCGGTGTCACGCGTGCAGCATGAATATAGGAGCGACACAGTCTGCAATACCGAGGGTTATCTTCTATGCTTCCTGAAGATAATTTTAACGGAATCGATTTATGCTCGTGCCCGCGCCACAGAAATCGCACCGCTTGCCTGGTCACCGGCTGTGGTTATACCTGTCAGTTGTCAGTGCAAGTTTGCTAGCGGGTATTTCTGCGGCGGAACAGTCTGCCGGTGGGGAAATCCATATTCCGGTAGTGGTACAGGCCACCAAACTGGAGGAGCCGGCCGATTATTTCACTACGTTGTTATTGATGGCACTCAATGCCAGCAAAGCGGATAACGAAGTGATCGATATTATTTTTTCCGAGCGGGATTATGCCCAGGCGCGCTGGATTAACCTGGCGCAAAATGAAAAGCGCAATTTTGTTATCTGGACGATGACTGATAACGAGCGCGAACAACAACTGCGCCCGATTCGTATCCCGTTATGCAAAGGGCTATTTGGTTATCGTGTGTTGTTAATTCGCGCGAATGACCAGGAACGTTTTAATGCGGTTCAGGATCTGAAAGGATTATCCGAATTGTTGGCAGGGCAGGGAACTCATTGGCCGGATACGCCGATTATGCAACGCAATGGTTTACGGGTAACCACGGCTGAAACCACCGAATCCCTTTTTCGCATGATTAACGCCGGGCGTTTTGATTATTTTCCACGAGGAATTTCGGAGGCCTGGTTTGAGTTGGCGCAACGCAAGGAAAAAAATCTGGTAGTGGAAAAAAATATCATGCTGTATTACCCCACCGCGTTGTATTTTTTTGTGAATAAAAATAATGAAGCCCTGGCCGTGCGTATTGAAACCGGTCTGGAAAAATTAATTGATAGCGGTGAATTTGATGAGTTTTTTTACCGTCATCCACGGGTAAATTTTGGTTTGGAGAATTTAACCAGCCGGCGCGTTATCAAACTGGATAATCCGTTTTTGCCAACAGGTGTGCCGGTCAACAATCCGCGCTATTGGATTGATTTGAATTCAAGGACCGCCGGCACCAGCTCTACATCAACTGCAAATCCCTGATTACATGCTGTTTGGCCAAGCTGCTGCGAAAAATTGCAGGGAATTTATGGCGCCCTGGTTGGCACAATTAAATTTGATGGGAATTACCGATATTAAAACGGGCAGGATAAAAACAGGGCGCGATAAATCGCCGCCCTACGGATTACAATTTGCCGGCCTCGTTAGTTGTACTGCAACTGGATTCGCTGGTTTTTGCACATCCGCTACAACCGCCGCAACTGGCCGCTTTTTTGCCAGGGAAAATCCAGCGACGCAGTAAGAACACGGTTGCGCTAAGAACACACACACCTACCACTATTTCTTGCCACATAATTACCTCCGGTGCCATCGCGGTCAATTCACAATCGCGCTGGCGATTTGATAAGTCGCCCAGGCCGCAAAATACGCTAAAGCAAACAGATAGATCGTAAAGAACGTTGTTGCTTTTGCCGAGTTGGTTTCCCGTTTGACCACTGCAATAGTGGAAATACATTGCGGGGCATACACAAACCAGGCGAGGTAAGCGTAAGCCACTGGCAACGACCAGCTCGCCGCGAGCGTTGCGCCCAGTGCTGCGTCAATTGATTCTTCACCCACGGCATAAACTGTTGCCAATGCGCTGACAGCAACTTCGCGTGCGCCCATGGCCGGGATCAGTGCAATACACATCTGCCAGTTAAAACCGAGCGGTGCAAACAGTGGCTGCATGAAGTGGCCGAGTTGCCCGGCAAAGCTGTAATCGATTGCCGGTTGGGTCGCACCTTCCGGAGCGCCAGGGAAAGTTGCGAGGAACCAAAGCACAATCGATAAGGCAAGGATAATGGTGCCCACGCGGCGCAGGAAGATCCAGGCGCGTTCACGCAATCCGATTAGCAGGTGGTAGGCCATTGGCCAGCGGTAGCTTGGAAGCTCCAGCAGTAAGGGGAATTCTTCGCGCGCGGCGCGGCGGCGCATAAACCAGGCAATCACCGCCGCGCTGACCACCCCGGCAAAATACAGTGCAAATAAAGTCAGGCCTTGCAGGTTAAAAATTCCCCACACTGTTTGCTGGGGAATAAAAGCAGCGATGATCAATGCATAAACCGGCAGGCGTGCAGAACAGGTCATCAATGGCGCAACCATAATCGTGATAAAACGCTCGCGCGGATCGGCGATAGTACGGGTGGCCATAATGCCGGGAACGGCACAGGCAAAGCTGGACAACAGCGGGATAAAGGAGCGGCCGGACAAGCCCAGCCCGCGCATCGGGCGATCCAGCAGGAAGGCCGCGCGAGTCAGGTATCCGGTGTCTTCCAGCACCAGGATAAAAAAGAACAGGATCAGGATTTGCGGCAGGAACACCAGTACCCCGCCGACACCGGCGATAAGGCCATCCACAATGAAATCTTTCAGGATGCCATCTGGCAAGGTTCCGGCTACACCTTCACCCAGCGCCACAAACGCGCCATCAATTAAATCTACTACCGGGGTTGCCCAGGCAAATACGGCCTGGAAGATTACCAACAGTGTTGTAAATAGAACCACCAGGCCAAGTGCCGGATGCATGACCACTGCATCCAGCCGGTCCTGCCAACGCGGTAACTCGGCTGGCTGGATGACATGTTGTTTGATCAGGCTTTCAATCTGATCGTAAAGCGCTTCTACAGATTCCTGGCGATCGCTCAAGGTAAGCGCTTGCTCACCATTAGCGATGGGTGGCTGCTGCGCATAGCTGTCCAATACTTTCCGCAGCTCGGTTACCCCCTGGCTGTTTACCGCGACCGTTTCAATAATAGGGATGCCGATTGCCTGCGAAAGCGCGGCAGTATTAATACTAATACCGCGGCGGCGTGCTTCATCCATTTGGTTAAGCGCGAGTACCATCGGGCGATTCAGGCTGCGCAGTTCCAATACCAGGCGTAAACCCAGGCGCAGGTTGCAAGCATCGACCACGGCCACCAACAGGTCAGGGCGGCGTTCGCCAGCGAGTTTGCCCAGGATCACATCGCGTGCGACTTGCTCATCGGGCGAGGTTACAAAGAGGCTATAGGTCCCCGGTAAATCCACCAGCTCGGCGGGGTTTTCCAGTGCAGTGACCATCCCGGAGCGGCGCTCTACCGTCACACCAGGGTAATTGGCGACCTTGGCGCGCGCGCCGGTCAAGCGGTTAAACAGGGAGGTTTTGCCGCAGTTGGGGTTACCAACCAGCGCCAGACGAATAGGGACTGCGGACATGCGGATTTCCTGATTTAGCGGTCAGTAGCAAAAATGTCTATAAATAAAGGGAATTACCCGGAAACAGGCTCTACACAAATTTTGGCGGCCTCGGCGCGACGCAACGCAAATTTGGTTCCGTTAACCTGTACTGCCAGCGGGTCTGCACCGAGTAAACCAAAACCAATCACTTTCAAGCGTGCGCCGGGTAAAAAGCCCAGTTCCTTCAAGCGCAGGCTCACATGCTCATCCTGGGCGCCGAACAGCGGCTGTTCGATCAGGGTCACCACGCGTACGCTTGCGCCCTTGGCACATTGATCGAGACGCAGGCTTACCGCAGTAGTTGGAATGGCTGTATTCATAGATAAATGCGTCTTTAATGTAAATGAGATTGATTATTATAAAGAATACTTTATTTGCGTGCCTGTCGCAATTTTATGCGCATGCCTTTACTCACTTACACATTCGTTAGCGATTTTCCAACCGGTTGTAATCCAGGATCGCGGCCTCTTTGGGTTGGTTGCGGAAATAAAGCTCATGGACATGATCGCTGAAAGCCCAGAAATCCGGGTTGCTGCGTCTAATCGCATAGGTATCACGCAACTTACGGTAGTCGGCATCAGAGCGCATGGCCTGGAACTCGGCAACAAAGGCATCCAGTGATTGATCCTCCACCCGCAAAAAACTGTTGGGATAGTTGCCAATGACCCCGCGCGCAATCGTCAAATTGTCCTCTGCCGGGATGCGCCGTTTATCTTCGCCAAATAAAGACGAGAGATTGCTGTAAGCGCTATTGTGGACCAGGGTGAACAATCCCTTGCCCGGAATTTCGATGATGGTGGTCTGTGGCAAGAAGCTAATAGCGATCCCACTGGTGCCCTGTAGTTTTTCATACAATGCCAACTGTTCGGGGTTGAGTGTATTGGTCCGCAGGTTGTGCGGTGAGTTGGCCGCATTTCCCAGATGTTGTTGCAGTTTTTGATAAAGCTCAAGTTTGGGATTATCAGTCTTGTAAACAATGTTATTTTTTTCATTCAATTGATTGATAAACAAATCCAGGTAGGTCTGCAGGTTTGATTCAGCATTGCGGTACCAAAAATCCATCTCCTGTTGTTGGCTTTTCTTGGGCAGGAAAGTGACGAAATTCATCTCGCCTTCAATCCGCAGGAAATCCATGTACAAGCGGCTGAGTAATTGATGCGAGACATTGCCGTACACATCAAACCCCGCCACCAGTAAATAATGAATCCGCTCCAATAACGGGTAGCCAATTACCCAGGCCGTTTTAGGCGGTTGGCCGATTAATCCCTGATGCACACTCGCGCTATCACTGTGGCGGAAAATGGTAAGGGCCGCATTGGGATTTTTACCGTTATCGCCACTCCAGATTAAATCAATCCCCAATCCTCGCTCCTCTTTTACCACCTGATTTACGTATTGTGCTTTTGAATAAAGATATTCTTTTTGCAATTCGGAATATTTTAACCAGTTGGTTAATGGCAGGAATGTATTTCCTGAACTGGCTGGTAACTGCAGATGCTTGCTACTATCCGCCAGGAATTTCTCAAAGCCTTTTGAATTTTGTGTTTCCGGAGCCAGGAAAAATACCCAGAAATGATCCTGGATAACATTGAGCGCAACCTGTCCACGGCATACAGGCCCTTTAATAAAATTCATGATGGTGAATTGGGCTTCATTCAACATGAAGCGATAGCGAGCATTTGCCGGTAATTCAGCGAAGGTGATAAACGGGTTCGCGGCTGTTTCGGGGTTATAGGAGGGTAATTGGGTAACTGTGTAATCCGCGTTATAAAACAACATTTCCCAGTCATCCCTGCGCTTCTTATCCAGTGCATAGGGCATATGGGTTTTAGCAACTATGCTCGACGGATCTTGCCATAAGCGATAATAAACGCGCGGCACATTGGGTTCATCAAACGGGCGCGAGGTACTGATACGCTTAATCGGCTGGCCAGGGGGTGTCGCTGAACGTACCAGGCGAAAATAGGTGCGTGGAGCATCGGCAAAATATAACTGCGCCAAAAAAAGATGTTCATAAATATAGCGATTAACCAATTGTGCTTTGAGTGAATCGCCATTAAAAAAAGTTTCCCAATCGGCAAGCTGGCGCTCAACTTTAGCGGAAATTGGTGTTGGTGTTCCCATGGCGGCGCCTTGCGCTAACCAATCCATCGTCATCTTATATTCTTTGGCATTCAAACCAGGCAAACCATAAGGCATACCCCAGAGCGGATTTTTTTGTGCATACCCATTAAACGTTTCAATTCTGGAACACGATTGGTTGTGATCGAGATTGAAATCAAAACTGTCTGCCAATACTGCATCGGCCGGTAATGGATGATCCTGTTTTAATTTTAAAATTTGCGCCATTACGCCAGCGTTAATATTTGCTACTGGGGTATTGTTCCGTTCGTTGATGACAGGGTGAAATTTTTTGTTGCGCCATTCTGCCGTTGTCGTTGCATCTTCAAACAGGCGAGTCAGGCTCGCACCTAATAAACGCGTGCCATCATAAACTTTTTCCGGATTCGCGCCGCGCAATAACCCTTCGTAAGCTTCCAGTTTGAGTTGGCAGGGGGCGTCGTAGCACGCGTGGCAGACGACGCAACGTTGTTCAAGTATGGGCCGGGTGTGTTGGTAATAGGTCAGTTTGGCGGGAGACTGTTTGGGCGATACCGGTTTGTCAGCAATTTCCCTGGGGGTGGATTGGCCGTAAAGCTTGTCCCATTGGGAGCTGGATACGCTGGCACAGCCGGCAATCATCAATGCAATAAACACCGCGCTGGCAGGCCTTATTGAGTAAATGAGTCGCACAACGCTAACCAATACAGACATTTTCATGGAGTTCCTTATGTTGCAGCCCTGAAACTAATTGAGGTAAAAATAAATGATGACAGTCTAGCCGAAATGGCTCTTATAAGGTTTTGGATCTGTTAAGAAAAGCCTGGATGGGGAACCGGATAGCCTTGGTGCTGTCACCTTGGAGGCGAATAAGCGATAATTCCGCACAATCTTTTCTATTGCAAAACGGTTATTGCTAAAACACCAATTAAAAAGGGTATTGATTATGCGTGACGATTACCAATCGCGACAAAGTTCTTCCGGCACTCTCATTGCTATTGTTGTTCTGGTGGCTATTGTTGCTGCCGCTGCTTTTTATTATTTACGGGACGATACGCCTGCGCAATCCCAAACAGTGACTTCACCGGTAGCGGTTGGTCCACAAGCTGCAGCGACCAGCAGTGCCGCTGCATCGGTCGCCCCGATTGTTGAATACACGCCACCTGTCCGCGTCGCAGAGGTCGCGCCATTACCCGTCTTGAATGAGAGTGACAGCAGCGTACTTGCCGCGCTGCAACAGTTACGTGGTGAGGGATTACTGCAATTACTGGTTCCGCAAGAAGTAATCCGCAAGTTTGTACTGGCCGTTAATAATGTTGCCGAGGGCAAAGTGATCCATGAGTATCGCCCGGTCACATCGCCGGCTCCGCCGTTTATCGCGGAAACCTTTTCTGTGACTGTGGAAGGGACTGCCGCTGACCAGGAGCGTGTTTCCCCCAAAAATTTCCAACGCTATGAACCCTATGTGACAACCCTTGCATTGATTGATAGTGATGCGGCGGTAGCGGTTTATCGTCGTTTTTATCCGTTGATGGAGGAAGCTTTTCGCGAGTTGGGGTTAAAAAAACCTAATTTCCACAGCGTGTTGATCGCCGCAATTGATAATGTGTTGGCTGCCCCTGATGCTCAGGGAGACTTGTTATTGGTTAGGCCAAAGGTCTTCTATCAATACGCGGACCCTGCGCTCGAACAATTGCCGCCAACGCATAAATTAATGCTGCGTATGGGCCCTGAAAATGCGCGCAGTGTAAAGGCCAGTTTGCGCCAATTGCGGGCACGACTTGTTAATTAATGGTGCTTGATAGTGCATCTATAAAATGGAGCAAATCACCTGCAAAAAAGCCGCATTAATGCGGCTTTTTTTTGGGCTGATGATTGATGTGTGTATTTTGGTAATCATTAAGCGTTACAGCAGAAAAATGTTCTCCTTTCATTTTGTGGCATCTAAAGCCTCTAATTCCTTGATTTTTAATAAATTTCTACAACAGTTATAAAGTTTTTATTAATTAACATGAATTAACCTTGATTTACAAAGATGTTGACAACGTTGTCCTGTCGGAATAGTGTTGATTCATCGACAACGTTGTCTTTTTATGGTTCCGTTGTTGAAGAGTTAGTAATTATTAAGACACACAAAATGCCAAGTCACGGGAGAATAACCATGCGTAACAAGTTAAGTGATGCGATCAAACTGGCCAATAAGAGTGCGTTGATGCTCGGTTCAGTAGCAGCGGTCGCAATGATGGGGTTTACTGGTACAGTAAACGCGCAGGACGCAGCAGCTGAACCGGAAGAAATAATCATCACCGGTATCCGTGGAGCATTGAAGAATGCAGTTGATATCAAGCGTAACTCCAGTGCAGTGGTGGACGCGGTATCTGCAGAAGATGTGGGTAAATTCCCCGATTCTGACGTAGGGCAATCATTAGGGCGTATACCCGGTGTGACTGTTGCCCGCGAGTTTGGCCAGGGGGCATCTGTATCTATTCGTGGTACTGCACCACAAATGACATTGACTACGCTCAATGGTCAAACTGTTGCTTCAACCGGTTGGTTTGACCAGAAATCTACTGATCGTAGCTTTAACTATTCTCTGCTGCCATCCCAACTTATTGGCGGGATGGATGTATACAAGTCCTCTCAAGCGGATCTGGCGGAAGGCGGTGCGGGTGGTACTGTTATTATCAAAACACGTAAGCCTCTCGACCTTGACGCTAACTCTGTGTATGTGGGTGTGAAAGCTAAAACAGGAACTGTTGCTGATGACATCACTCCTGAAGTATCAGGTTTGTATAGTTGGAAAAATGACGAAGAAAGCTTCGGTATTTTGGTAGCTGGTGCATTTGAAGAGGGTGATTACGTTCGTCGTGGTACTGAATCAGATTACCAATGGTGGTCCGATGTGTCTCCAACCACCTTCACCCAGGAGCGTGAGCGCACAGCTATAGATGTGACAGCACAATTCAAGCCGACAGAAAATCTGAGCTTTGGTATCCATGCGTTGTCCCTTGATTTGAAAGGGGATAACACCAACACCAGTATGTATCTCTTCACCAGCGATGCTTCCGGATATCCAAACACCTACACTTGCCAACAAAGAAACGCGGCTGGTGCTTGCGTGAAAAGTACTACAGTGCCAAAAGATGGTGATTTGGGTGTGGGTTGGGCTACTGGAACACTTGGAACTGAAACATTTACCCAGACTTGGGGACGTGTTGCCAGCATGAAATCAGAAACTATTGACCTGGATGGTGAATATACAGGAGAAGGCTTCAAGCTGACTGCTCGTCTCGGTAAAACCGAAGCTGATGGCGGTACAGATCTGACTACCAACTTCCAGCATTTCCCCAGCTTGGGAGATCGTATGTCTGTATGGGGCGGCAGCATCGACGCCACCGGTAAGAAAATCAAGATCAATCCTTCAGTAGATCCAAGTGTCAAGTTAAGTGACTACAGGGCAAATGTTTCTCCGGAGAGTTGGTCGATTGGCCGTGGCCCTAACGCCGATGAGGAAACTTACGCACAATTCGATGCGGAATTTGAATTGGATGCGGGTCCTCTGACTGCATTTAAAACCGGCGTGCGCACTACGGATCATGATGTTAATAGACAGTCTTTCAAGCCTACTTTGAAAACTGGTATTGCCCCGGTGCCTACTTCCTCAGTTTACAGCGGTACTTACGAAGTGGGTGAGAATGGTTTTACTGCGCCCGAACCAAATCTGTCTGCAATGGTTGCGGCAACCAGAAAGCACATTGCAAGCTGGAATGAAGTTCGCTCTGGTTATGTAGACCTTAATGAAAAGAATGATGCTCTTTATGGCATGTTCACCTTCGAAGCTGAAGGTGTTAAAGGTAATTTCGGTCTTCGTTACATCAGCAGCGATATTACTTCCAAGCAATATGAGTTGGATGGCACTGTTGATACAGCAAACGATGGATTAAACCAGGGCTTTAATAAGGCGTTAACAGCCAGAACTGATAACTATCATGATGTATTGCCAAGTGCAAACGTTGCATTTGATGTGTCTGATGATGTCGTGGTGAGATTAAGTGCTGGTCAAGCAATTAACCGCCCAAGCTACGATGATATGATCAATATCACCAGCGGCTTCTCTGATGATAGAGCTAATAACCAGGTTCGCCGTATCGGAAACGTTGGCATGAAGCCAGTTAAATCATCCCAGGCGGACGTGGGTGTTGAGTATTATTATGGTGAAGGCAATCTGGTTTCAGCCACCTATTTTACCAAAACACTATCCAACACAATGACTTCTACTTTTGCGTCTAATCAGCAATTGATTTTTGACCCAAGAGCAAACAATAACTCATGGACTATTGAAACGTTATCCGATTCGGGTTCTGCTCAAATTAACGGTATTGAATTGCAGGTGAATCATGCATTCGATAATGGCTTTGGTATTGCAGCCAACGTTACTTTTGCTGATACCGATGTTCCGTTAAATACTTATAGTGATGAAATCGGTGTTTTCACTGAATCATCCGAGAAAAGTGCTAACCTTGTAGGCTACTGGGAAAATGATACCTTCTCAGCACGTGCGGCTTATAACTGGCGTTCAGAGTACATGATTCGTGAAGGTTCCTATTATTATGGTAACCGCATGCATGATGACTTCGGTACGCTGGATTTGAGTTTTGGTTGGAACATCACTGATAGTCTTAATTTGAGCTTTGAGGCGATTAACGTTCTTGAGGAAGATGACGTTCAGTATGGTGTAGCCAGTCAATCCACTGCTGCAAATGGTATCAAGCTGCCGCTGCGAGAAGGTTTCCCTGCGTGGTCTTCTCAAGGTGAAGCTACTTACCTGTTGGGCCTTAACTTCAAGTATTAATAGCTGAGTAGTAAAAAAGCCCAGCATTTGCTGGGCTTTTTTGTTTTAAATCACTGATTTTGGTGAATGCCGATGAAAATAAAACGTGTGGTCATTGTTGGTGGTGGAACAGCAGGTTGGATGGCTGCAAATCATCTCGGTGTTGAGTTGAGGCGTGATCCGGAAATTGAAATCACATTAATAGAATCCAAAAATATTCCCGTTATTGGTGTTGGTGAGGGAACTGTACCGAAAATAAAAGAAACGCTAAAAAAGTTTGGCATTAGCGAACTTGATCTGCTTACCTGTTGCGATGCCACGTTTAAGCAAGGGATTAAATTTTCCAATTGGATGGACGCCAAAAAAAAAGACGTTAATTTTTATTATCACCCCTTTAGTTCACCGTACCCTTCTGGTTTTGATATCACCAATTACTGGTTAAATAATCGCGATAAATTTGAGTTTTCCAAATTGTCCGAGATTTATTCGATTGCTGAATTAAACCGTTCCCCCAAACAAATATCGTCTCCTCCTTTTATTGGGGTAGTCGATTACGCTTATCATTTTAACGCCGCAAAATTTTCTGATTTGCTTGCCAGGAATGCGCGCGAAAAACTTTCAGTAAAGCATCGTTTTGAAACGATTGCCCAGGTGTTGCTTCATGACGATGGCAGTATTAAAGCGTTGGCTTATGAGTCGGGTATAATGGAAGAGTTTGATTTTTATATTGATTGTAGTGGCTTTGCCGCATTGCTAGTTGGTGGAGCCATGAAGGTTCCATTTTTGGATAAGTCCTCGCAGATCCAGACTGATACCGCTTTGGCTTTGCAGGAACCGACAGCGGATTCTGACGAAATTCAACCTTATACCCTGGCGACAGCGCACAAAGCAGGTTGGATTTGGGATATACCGCTTACTAATCGTCGTGGTGTTGGTTTCGTTTATTCCTCGAAATACCTGTCTGAAGATGAGGCTGTACAAAAATTTTCTAAATATGTCGGGCGTGATTTGCAAAATGCCAATTTACGTCGTGTGCCAATGAAAATTGGTTATCGTGAATTGTTTTGGGATAAAAATTGTGTTGCTCTCGGTTTGGCACAAGGATTTGTTGAGCCATTGGAGGCTACCTCCATTTTGGTAACGGATTTCGCAGCTAATCTGGTTGCGCGTAATTTCCCTTCTATGCGGGAAGATATTCCCGTAGTGGCAGGTTATTGCAATAAAGTTATGGCCTATACCTGGGAGCGAGTAATTGACTTTGTTCAATTGCATTATTTTATTTCGGATCGCCGTGATTCTGATTTCTGGATTGATAATACAGAAAATGCTGTAGTCTCTGATGCTTTGCGGGATAGGCTGGATATGTGGAAAATTGGTGTGCCCAAGAAGATAGATTTTTTTAGTTCGTTTGATATTTTTGGTGTGGAGAATTATCTCTTTGTGCTTTATGGAATGGATTATCCAACGAGGCCCGGGGTGCTTGGCGTTAATGAAGAGAGTAAAGCGAAAGAGCTTGTGCGTGATGTGCAGCAGAAATCCATACAAATGGCAAACTCTTTATTGTCCCATCGCGCATGGCTAACAGAGTTGCGCAAAGCGCTCGCGCTGCAATCGGCGTAAGCTTTAACAGGATGATTCTTTGATGATCAGAGGTTTGAGAGGTTGCAATGCAAACACTGTATGTGGGTAATGAACATAATAAAATTATCTACTTCGATAACTTTCTTGCCAATCCCGAGTTGCTTGTAGATGCTGCCTCAAAATCGAGTTTTATTCCCTATCCTGCAGCGGCACAGCGTAAAGGATATCCTGGGCTTCGTGCTGCTGCCCCCGATGTTTATGGGCAGCTACTAAGGAGCCGGGTGGTGGATATTGTCAGGCAAGAGTTCTCTGTGCCTGCCGGAAATCAACTATCCATGCTGCAAGAAGCTATGTGTTTAATGACATTGCCGGCAGCAGCTTTGGGGCCACTACAAACAATTCCCCATTTTGATGCGAGTAACCCCTACTTTTTTGCAACATTGCTTTATCTTTGTGATGAAGAGCATGGTGGAACGGGGTTTTATCGCCACAATCGCACCGGGTACGAGGCAATTACTCCCGAACGTTGTGATAATTACCTGGATGTTTGCTATGACGAGCTGAATGGTCATCGCCGTGAAAAGCGTTATTTTTCTGAATCTGATGAGTTTTTTACCAAGGTGGGGTTTATCCCGGCTCGCTTTAACCGGCTTGTCATTTATCCGGGGTGCCTTCTGCATTCGCCTAATATTTTTTCTGGCAAAAGTATTAGCGATGATCCGCGCACTGGCCGGTTGACAGCCAATGTTTTCTTTAGCTTTTGATCAGCAATCCTGTTGATGTGTTTCTTTTCGATACATTTTTTGGTTTATGGCAGGGTATTTTTAAGCGATAACAAGATATTTTAAAATTAATAAAAATTTCTTTGACAACGTTGTCCCGCGAGCGTAATCTAGCCTTGTCCGATGATGACAGCTGAGTCTGGTATCTCTCCTTAAACCAGGTTCAGTATCATGGGGCATGAGTTCTCTAGAGCTGTAGTAGTGGTCTTGTGGTTAGTGTCCTGCGGGGCACTAACCTTTTTTAATAGTCTGCTATGATCGCCACTATCGCGGGACGTTTTACACCAAAACAATGAATTTTAAGTATCTGGTTCTGGTGTTATAAGAGCCCGGATATTAGCTCTACAAAATAAGAGGTCGATCATGGCGAAGTTGCCACTGGGCATGCAAACCTTGTTTATCGGTATTGATGGGGGAGGCACCAAGTGTCGCGCTAGTATCATGACCGAAGATTTGCACGTGCTGGGTACTGGCGTCGGTGGTCCGGCCAATCCTTTCCAGGGCGTTCAACAAGCCAAAGATTCTATTCGTACTGCCGCCGAACTTGCATTAATTGATGCGGGTTTACCACCATCTGCAATAAATGAGTTAATTGCCGGTGCCGGTCTGGCAGGCGTTAATGTTCCCAGCCTTTATGATGTTATGTCTGCCTGGGATCATCCTTTCAAACAAATGCACCTCACTACCGATCTCCATATCGCCTGCCTGGGGGCACATAATCGCGACGAAGGTGCGGTTATGATCTGCGGTACCGGTTCCTGTGGTTACTCATTTGTAAATAATCAAGCCCTTTTTATTGGTGGCCACGGTTTTCCCATCGGGGATAAAGGAAGTGGTGCCTGGATGGGGCTGGAAGCAATTCAAGCCGTTTTATTGGCATCGGATAATCTGGGTCCCCAAACAGCTCTGAGTCAGTCTATTGGTGAGTTTTTGCAAGCCGACGGCATGATGATTGTTGATCGTATGTTTGGTGCGCGTCAGGGTGACTACGCCAAATTCGCAATTTTTGTGGTCGATGCCGCTGACGCAGGTGATGCAGTTGCAATCAATATAGTGAAAGATGGTGCTGCCTATATGAGCGGCGTAGCACGCAAGCTCTGGGCGACTAATCCAGGGCGAATGTCAATTATCGGCGGTTTGGCTCCGCGTTTGATTCCCTGGATGGATAAAGATATGGCCGATAATCTCTCTCCAGTACTTTACCAACCGGAATTTGGAGCGGTTTACTTTGCGAAGCAGGCTCTGAGGACGGCAAAAAATAACAATGATCAATTAAGTGCTACCCTTTAACCAGAGTCGACTAATAATTATGAATAGTGAAACTATGACCGCTACCAATATTCAGGAAAAGTATTCGAGTTCATTAATTCCGCTTGCCATGATTGCGGGGCTTTTCTTTATTTTCGGATTTGTGACCTGGTTGAACGGGTCGTTAATGCCTTATCTGGAAATGATTTTAAAGCTGAATCCAATCCAGGCTTATTTGATCATTTCAAGCTTTTATTTTTCTGTATGTATTTTTTCAATTCCTTCTTCATGGCTAATTAATAGTGTTGGTTATAAAAATGGCATGGCTATAGGGTTGGGCGTTATGTCAGCAGCAGCGCTTTTTTACATTCCTGCTGCGAAAGCCCAGTCGTTCGGACTTTTCTTGCTAGCCCAATTTATTATGGGAGCCGGGCAAACGCTGGTACAAACTGCGGTGAACCCTTATGTAGTAAAAATGGGACCTGAAGAGTCTGCTGCTCGACGTATTAGTATCATGGGGATTTTAAATAAGTCAGCGGGTATTGTTGCGCCGATTGTTTTCACCGCATTAATTCTTGGTGGAATGAATTCTCATACCAGCACTACTCCTACACCGGAAGAAATAGATCAGTTATCTAACAACCTGATTATGCCGTATATCTATATGGCGATTATTATTGGTGTTGTTGCTGTATTGGTGCGTTTTTCATCACTGCCGGATCTGGAATCCGAAGAAAGTAAAGAAGACAAATTACCGCTGCGTGAAGTGTTCCAATTTCCTAATCTTGTTCTTGGTGTTATTGCATTATTTGTCTATGTAGGTGTTGAAGTAATTGCAGGCGATAGTATTGGTGCTTATGGGCGCAGTATTGGATTTAGTAACTTTGCAATTTTGACCTCCATTACGATGTCGTGCATGGTGGTTGGTTACATTCTTGGAATTTTATTAATTCCACGGGTTATTTCCCAACAAAATATGTTGTTGGTTTCAGCGGTTCTGGGTGTGGTATTAAGTTTAAGTATTGTATTCGGTAACCATGAATCCACATCTATTTCTTCATTGCTTTCTTTTGCTGGTGTACCAGCGATTCCTAACACCATTTTGTGCATTGCGTTATTAGGTCTTGCTAATGCCATCGTTTGGCCAGCAATTTGGCCTTTGGCGCTGAGTGGTTTGGGCAAATATACCGCAACCGGCTCTGCATTGCTGATTATGGCTATTGCCGGCGGTGCCGTATTCCCATTAATCATGGGCGGTGTTTCTCACGTGGTGGATCGTCAAACCGCTTACATTGTGATGACGCCTTGCTACCTGTTCATTCTTTATTACGCAGCAAAAGGATACAAACTGCGCAGCTGGAAATAATCTGCTTCAGGGTTATTTGCTGATTTATTTTAATTGTCTGCGAGGTATCCGATGGTCAAGCAACGTTTTTTAGCTTTGGATGTAATGCGTGGTTTGACCCTCGCGCTAATGATCCTGGTAAATACACCGGGATCCTGGGAATTTGTGTACGCACCGTTATTGCATGCTGATTGGCACGGTGCAACGCCCACTGATTTTGTCTTTCCCTTCTTCATGTTTATTGTGGGTTCTGCCATGTACTTTGCCGTGCGTGGATTGAGCCAGCTAAGTGCGGCTGAACAAACAAAGAAAATTCTTCGCCGTGTTGCACTTTTGTTTTTAATCGGTGTTTTGCTTGCTGCATACCCTTTTGATGAAAGCCTGGATAAATGGCGCATTATGGGCGTGTTGCAACGCATTGCGATTGCCTACGGTTTTGCTGCATTTATTATTTTATATTTTGGTTTTACTGCCCGCGTTGTTATCAGCACTATCCTGTTAGTGGGATATTGGGGAGTGCTGAATCTTGCAACAGATCCCTATAGCCTTGAGCACAGTATTGTGCGTCAGTTTGATTTATCGGTATTAGGTGCAAGCCATTTGTGGCAAGGCAAAGGTATCCCATTCGATCCGGAAGGAATATTGAGCACCTTTCCTTCAATTGTGAATGTGCTTATCGGTTTTGAGGCCACACGGGTACTGCTCGCGAGCGAAGATAAAGAAAAAGCCCTGAGTAAATTATTTGTTTCAGCGTTACTCCTGATTGCACTCGCCTTAGCGTGGAGCACTGTATTTCCAATTAATAAATCACTATGGACCAGCCCTTTTGTATTGCTGACTTGTGGTGTGGCAATTCTGGTTTTGCTTCTGTTAGTGAAAATCGAGCAATCGGCTGCGATTAATGCAGCGCGCCCCGTGTATCACTTTTTTGAAATTATCGGTAAAAACCCGCTTTTTATTTATGTGCTGTCCGGTTTGCTCGCAACCACTCTGTATTTAATTCCGGTGGGTAGCGAAAATGCGTATAGCGCTCTTTATGGATTTTTCCGCAGTTTTGCAGATCCATATTTTGCTTCTTTCCTGTTCGCCATTTTAATGGTTTCTATCTTATGGTTTGTTGCCTGGATATTGCATAAGCGCAACATCATTATCAGTTTGTAAAGACCATGTTTCGTTGGTAAGCAGCGGTTTGTAATAGGTATAGCTATGAAACAAGCGTTAGTTGGGGCTCGAATTTTCACTGGCGATGTTTTTTTGGAAAAGCAGGCGTTAATAATTAATGGTGATGTAATTGAAGCGCTTGTTTCGTTGGAAAATTTGCCTTCCGATATCGCAACTGTTGAGTTAAATGGCGGCGTATTAGCCCCGGGTTTTATTGACTTGCAAGTCAATGGCGGTGGTGGGGCATTTTTCACTAATGACACCAGCGTTTCTGCAATCCAGACGATGTTGGACGGGCACCGCCCCACCGGTACCACCTCATTATTACCAACATTAATCAGCGACACTCGCGAAGTTCACCAGGCGGGCACCCATGCTGTGGCCGAGGCGGTTGCAGCAGGTTTGAAAGGTGTATTGGGTGTACATGTGGAAGGGCCATTTTTTGATATGGCGCGGCGTGGTGCGCACAACGAACGCTATATCCGCAAAATGGAACAAGCCGATATTGATTGGCTGGTTGCTTCAGTTAAAGCGCAGCACGAATTTAAAGTGATGCTCACTCTCGCACCGGAACATGCAGATGCCGGCCAAATTAAACAGTTAACCTCCGCTGGTGTAGTGGTATGTGCCGGTCATACTGATGGCCAATATGAAGATGTAGTGGCGGCCTTAAAAGAAGGCCTTTCCGGTTTTACCCATTTATATAATGCGATGCGCCCGACAACAGGGCGCGAACCCGGTGTAGTTGGTGCTGCGCTGGAAGATCCGAATAGTTGGTGCGGAATTATTATCGATACTTATCACGTACATGCAGCTTCTGCCCGTATTGCATACGCGGCAAAACCGAAAGGCAAAATGTATTTGGTGACTGATGCCATGTCGACTGTAGGTTCAGCGGAAAAATCATTCCAGATTTACGGCGAAACTATTTATGAAAAGGATGGTTGTCTGGTGAATGCAGAAGGGCGTTTAGCAGGCAGTGCGATAGGTATGATCGATGCGGTACGGTTGAACACGGATTGGGTTGGTGTCGAACTCGCTGAAAGCTTACGTATGGCATCACTGTATCCTGCAGAATTTATGCAAGTTGATCATCACCTCGGGCGCATTCGCGAAAATTATCGTGCGGATTTAGTTCATTTTACCGACGATTTTAACGTTACCCATACGTGGGTTGCTGGTGATGTGCGCAAGCACTCCTGATTGAATTCCGATACCTGTTATTTTCCTGTTCCAACACTCACCGGAGTGCTTAATGAAAGTTGTTATCCTGAAAGATGCCGCCGAAGTTGCTAGATACGGCGCCGATATATTTATCAAACAAATTAATCGCAAACCTGACTCAGTATTGGGTTTGGCAACCGGGTCTACGCCTGTTGCCTTGTATAAAGAATTAATTGCTGCCTACAACAGCGGGCAAGTGTCTTTCAAGCAAGTCAGTAGTTTTAACCTGGATGAATATTTGGGTTTGCCAGGAACTCATCCGCAGAGCTACCGTTATTTTATGAATCAACAATTGTTTGATCATGTTGATATTGATAAAACCAAAACCGCTGTACCTCCAGGCGATGCTGCAGATCCATTTGCGGCCTGTGAGCTTTACGAAAAAGATATCAAACAGAAAGGCGGAATTGATATTCAATTATTGGGTATTGGTCGCAACGGTCATATTGGCTTTAACGAACCGTCTTCTTCATTAAAATCGCGCACTCGTGTTAAGACACTGACACGTGCCACCATTGACGACAATGCACGTTTCTTTGGCCCTGACGAATACCAGCCACATCTATCTATTACTATGGGTATTGGTACTATCCTCGAATCCAAAAAAGTAGTGTTGCTGGCGACGGGTGAAAACAAAGCGGAGGCCATTAAGGCAACTGTCGAAGGGCCACTAACGGCAGCATGCCCGGCATCGGCATTGCAATTGCATGAGCAGGTTGTGTTGGTGATCGACGAAGGTGCTGCATCGCAATTAGCGGATGTGGATTTTTACAAGCACATCGAAGTGGAAAACCAAAAACTGTTAGAGCGATTGGGGCGCGATTAATTTTTATTGATGTAATTAAAAATTTTAGTGAGAAATAAAAAGGCCAGCAATTTGCTGGCCTTTTTATTTTTATGGAGTTTTTCCAGCAAATTTTTACCGTTTTGACGGCGCCGGACAGGTTGAATCGCGCACAATTAATTGTGGATAAAACCCTTCGCTTTCTACACTGCGTTGCGCGCGAACTGTTTCGATTAATAAATTGGTGGCGCGTTCGGCGATGATGGTGTTGGGTTGTTGCGCCGTTGTTAAGTTGGGCCAGGCCTGGCGCGAGAAGGGGCTGTCTTCGAAACCGACAATGGATAATTGTTGCGGCACATCTACCCCCTGGATGCGTGCTGCAAATAAAGTACCGGCGGCGATTTCGTCGTTACAGGCGAATACCGCGGTGGGTTTTAAATTGGATGCCAGTAGTTGCCGGGTGCGCTTTACACCGGATTCAAAAGAATATTCGCCCGGTAAAATTAATTTTTTATCCAATACAATCTTGTTGGCTTTGAGTGCGGCTTTATAACCTTCCAGGCGTTCACCACTGGATTTATGCGCTTCTTCACCGCCCAAAAAGGCGATGGCTTTATGCCCTAGATCGATCAGGTATTGGGTAATTTTATAGGCCGCCGTGCGGTCATCGATAAAAATACAAGGGCCTTTCTTGTCGGGTGGTTGGGCACCGGAGAGAATCCGCACAAAAGGAATTTTGCGTTTGCCGAGGGCAGACAATACATCAGGCATTTCTGACATGGGGGGTGTTAATACCAATCCCCCAACCTGGCTGCGATCCACCATGTTGAGCACTTCATCGATAATATCTTCCGCTTTTGAATCGCAAGGGTGAATTACCAATTCATAACCCTGGCGACGGCATTCGCCCAGAATGCCTTTTTGCATATCAATTACGTAGTTGCTGTTGGGGTTATCGTAGATAAACCCTATCGATGAGGCCGCACCACGCAACAAGCGTGCGGAAAGGTTGGGCTGGTAATTCAGGGTTTTTACGGCCTGCATCACTTTATCTTGCAGTTCCTGGCCTACAGTTCCTTCTTTATTGATTACGCGTGAAACGGTCTTAAAGGAAACGCCGGCAAGTTTGGCTACATCTTTAATCGTAGCTTTAGCTTTAGGGGTATGTTTATCGGCACTGGTTTTCATAATTAGTGGTCAACTTTTCTGGTGTCGATGGATTTTTATAGCATAAGGCAAAACGCCTGTTGCGGATTGGCTAGACTGGAGTGT
Source organism: Gammaproteobacteria bacterium (assembly GCA_021151835.1). Taxonomy (GTDB): domain Bacteria; phylum Pseudomonadota; class Gammaproteobacteria; order Pseudomonadales; family Cellvibrionaceae; genus Cellvibrio. Next base: position 167,331 of record JAGKWO010000002.1, on the reverse strand, counting down.
AGCGGTCATATGAGTGTCTGTTGCCTGGTGTGTAGGGTAGAGCTTAGCCTGCTTCAGCGCAATCGTTTCGCGGCCGAATCCCTGTTTGCGGGGCACGCAAGGTTTTGTAAAGTCTTTTGCGATCATAAAAAGGGGAGTGGCACTATAAATTCAGCACGGGAATGACCATATAACAAACAGGTTCCGGCGCTGGTGAATACCTGTTTGTCGTGCGTTTTTACTAAAACAATAATGAGGTATCACATGAAAAAACTATTGGCTCTGGCAATTCTTATCCTGCATTGTGCTGCTCTCCAGGCGCAGGCCCCGCATAAATTAACCCCGTTGTGGTCGGCTCCTGATTTACCCGTTCCCGAGTCCGTCCTGTTTGTTGCTGATAAAAAATCTTCGTATTTGCTGGTTTCGCTAATCGATGGCGATGGCGCAGCGGCTGATGGTAAGGGTGGAATTGCCAAGCTTTCCCTGGACGGAGAGGTAATCGAAAAAGAATGGATTACCGGGCTCAATGCTCCCAAAGGGATGACCATCGTACAAAATAATTTGTACGTTGCGGATCTTACCGAGGTCGTCATCATCGATATTAAAAAACAAAAAATCCTCAAAAAAATTCCAATCGCCGGTGCCGTTTTCCTGAATGATGTAACGGCTAACTCTTCAGGTATCGTGTATGTATCTGATACCCGGACCAACAAAATATATCGCCTCGAAAAAGACCAGCCCACGCTTTATGTGGAAAACGTCAGTAACGCCAACGGACTGAAAGCTATTGGTCCCAATTTGGTGGTGGGCGCAGGGCAGGAGTTATTACTGTTCGGGGCTGATAAAAAACCGCTGACCCTGGCGAAAGGTTTTGCTCAGGGAATTGATGGAATTGAGATGACAGAGCGCGGGGAATTTATTGTTTCCTGCTGGCCTGGATTGATTTACTACGTTTTTGCTGATGGAAAAATACAATTATTGCTCGACTCCCAGGCCGATAAAATCAACACGGCAGACATCGGTTTTGATCCGGCTACCAAAACGCTGTTCGTTCCCAACTTTTTTAAAAATTCGGTAACAGCTTATCAACTGGAATAGGCGCACCAATGATTGGCGAGTAAAATTGCCACCCTGGTTCCTCTAACGAAACGCGTAGATCGGGATAATCTGCGCGTTTTTTTACCTATTAAAACGGCGTTTTTTTCACAGCATTTTCACTGTCATAACGGTGTTTGAGCTATGCTAAGGCACAAAGAATAAGTAGTTCTTTTTTGATATTGGTATTGATTCGCCAGTGATATGACCGCTAGATAGGAACATCGCGTGTTTTTCGACAGTATTTGGATGAAGGTCTGCTCCTTGGTTTGGCCTGTGCAAAACGCTATGCAGACACAGGTGCGAATGAGGATTCCTGGTGTATACCCCCGATGGTGTTTTATGACCAGGTGTAGTTATCGGCAAGTCATTGCTTGCTTGTTAGTGTGTGTGTTTGCAGTCCCATCTTTTGCCCAGCCTTCCCCAGCGGAGAATGACAGGGCTCCTACCCATTTTTCCTTTAGCCATATTTTGCCGGACCAGGTGGCCGCGATTGGCTATATCACCGCTATTGCCCAGGATCGCGAGGGATTTATGTGGTTCGGCGGAGCCAATGGCCTTGCCCGTTTTGATGGTTACAATGTGCGCCTTTATCGCAAGAGCGATACCGATCCCCACAGCTTGAGCCACAACTACGTAAACGACATCCGCCTGGACTCAGCCGGCAATTTATGGGTTGCCACGCGCAAGGGAATTAACCGGTTTAATGCCCAAAGCAATAATTTTGAGCATTATGTGACCGCCCAGGATTCCCCGGATGCCCACAGTATTGATGATGTTATGGCCATTGAAGAAAGCAACGATGGTCGTCTCTGGCTTGCGACCCGCGGCGGTTTTTACAGTTTTGACCCTGCTGCCGAGAGCTTCCGTAAATATTCCATTTCTGATGATGCCGAAGGCGCCTGGGTCTGGGTGCTGGTAAAGGATCAGCAAGGGCTGCTATGGCTCGGGCACCAGAATCGCGGCGTCACCCGCTTTAATCCGGCAACCGGTGAAATGCGCCACTACGGCAAAGCGGAAGGGCTCGGGTTTATGGATATCCGCGAACTTTATGTGGATTCGCACAACAACCTGTGGGCGGGTAGCTACGGTGCGGGCCTTTTTATGCTGGATAACCAGCGCGAGCGTTTTGTTTCCGTTAAGCACGACAACCAGGAAAAAAGTGCGATTGTGTGGTCAGTATTGGAGGATCGTGAACACAACCTCTGGATTGGTGACGGCAGCGCCGTTTATGTGCGGGCGCACGGCAGCAAGCAATTTATCCGCTTTACCTACGATGAAACTGAACCCGCTTCACCGGGTAATTATGTGGTAAACGAACTTTTTGAGGACGCCGCCGGTGATATCTGGCTGGGTTATTTCCCTTCCGGGGTTGATGTACTGGATCGCCAGGCCTCCATATTCAATAACTACCGTTACAGTGCCAGCAACCCCAATTCCGTCACTGAGGGGGGCGTGTTGTCGGCGGTGAAGGATAAGTCAGGCAAGTTGTGGGTGGGCGCAGGTTATGGTTTGAATTATTTTGATCCCGTCCGGCAGCAATTTACCCGCTATAAACATGACCCCGCCAATCCGAAAAGTATGAGTGGTAATACGGTGTTGGCGTTATCGCTGGATGAGGCCAAACAGCAATTGTGGTTGGGTATCTGGTCCGGCGGTTTGAACCGGCTGGATTTAGCTACCGGCCATTTCAAACATTATTTACCGGATGCTGGTAATCCCACCGCCATTCGCGGGCGGGAACCCTGGTCAGTCGTTAGCGATAGCAAAGGCTATTTGTGGATTGCGACGGAAGAGGGCCTTAATCGCTATGATCCGGCAACCGACTCTTTTCGCTATTTCATTCCGCCGCCGGAGCAACTCGATGGCGATAAAGTGTTGTATGCACGTGTGGTGTATGTCGATAGGCAAGACCGCATCTGGGTAGGTGCGATCCGGGGGTTATACCTGTTTGATCCACACACGGAATCCTTCACCCGCTATCGCCACACCGACGGCGATGCAAGCACCATTGCGGCCGATTTCGTATTTGCAATTTATGAGGATAGCCGCGGCAATTTCTGGGTTGGAACTGATGGCGGCGGTTTGAATTTGATGGACCGCAGCACCGGAAAATTCACCGCGTATACCAGTCGCCATGGTTTAGCCGATGATGTGGTTGCCGGAATTATCGAGGATAACCAGGGGTACCTTTGGTTAGGTACGCAAAAGGGACTTGCCCGTTTTGATGTTGATAAAAAACAATTTCGCAATTTTGATAAACGTTACGGGCTCAACGATAACCTGTTTAATCGCAACACCCCGGTCAAGCTGGATTCGGGGGAATTATTTTTTGGTAACAGTAAAGGGTTTGTGCTGTTTAACCCGGCGGCGATCACTACTAACCAGCACCGCCCACCCGTGGTGTTTACCAATATATCTATCCTGAACAAGCCCGCTGTTATCGGTGGTGAAAACTCGCCGTTGAGCCGTGCAATCAATCACACAGATTCCATTACGCTTACCCATAAAGATTCAGTATTCACCCTGGAATTCGCTGCGCTTAATTATCAAATGAGTGAAGAAAACCAATACGCTTATCGTATGCAAGGGTTTGATCGGGACTGGATCTATGCGGGCAATAAACGCACGGCAACTTACACCAACCTGGATGCCGGCACGTATGTCTTTGAAGTAAAAGCCAGCAACAATGATGGAATCTGGAGTGATGAAATTACCCGGCTTACTATCAATATCCTGCCACCGTCCTGGCGAACCTGGTGGGCTTACGCCATTTATGCGGTAATGATTGCAACGCTTTTTGTGTGGTTCTTGCGTATCCAGCGTCTGCGTTTGCAATACGAGCAGCAACAAGTCGAGCAGGAGCGCGCGTTGGTGCGTCGCCTGCAACAAGTCGATAAATTAAAAGATGAATTCCTCGCCAATACTTCCCATGAATTGCGCACGCCATTGAACGGCATTATCGGCCTGGCAGAATCATTGCTCGACGGTGTCGGCGGGAAATTACCGGCGCAAGCGCAATACAGTTTGCGGTTAATTGCGGCGAGCGGCCAGCGTCTGTCGTCGTTGGTAAATGACATACTCGATTTTTCCAAATTAAAAAACCAGGGCATTGTGCTGCACAAAAAAGCCCTGGATCTGCGCGTGCTGGTCGATATTGTCATTACCCTGTCGCGCCCGTTGATTGGCGATAAACAATTGCAGCTCAATAACCGCATCGCCACTGACCTTCCCGCGATTTATGCCGATGAAGACCGGCTGTTACAGATATTGCATAACCTGATTGGCAATGCGGTGAAATTCACCCATGAAGGCAGCGTGAATGTGTATGCCGAAGTACAGGGCGATCAAATCCTGGTACAAATTGCTGATACCGGAATTGGCATTGCCAGTGAACATCTCACCGATATCTTCCACGCGTTCCATCAGATCGATAGCCGTATTGAGCGCGCTTATGGCGGTACAGGGTTGGGGCTTTCTATCACCAAACAATTAGTGGAATTGCACGGTGGCAGTATCTCGGTAGAATCCAAACCGGATTATGGTTCGGTATTTAGTGTGCGTTTACCCATGTCATTGGAGTTGCCGGTAACCCCGGAAGATAACAACCACCACCAGGCAACTTTTGAAATTGCGGAGCGGCTTACGCTTGATCAGGTAGAGGCAAAACCTGCTGCGGGCAATCAGGTACACCAGGGGCACATTCTGGTGGTTGATGATGATTCGGTAAACCGGATGGTGCTGGTGAATCATCTCGCGTTGCGCAATTACCGCGTGACCGAAGCATCCAGCGGTGAAGAGGCGATTGCATTTGTTGCCCGTGGTGATGTGGATCTGGTGCTGCTTGATATCATGATGCCGAAGATGTCCGGTTACGAAACCTGTAAACGCCTGCGTGAAAATTATCGCGCGTATGAATTGCCGATTATTTTCCTGACGGCGCGCAACCAGACCAATGATCTGGTGATGGGATTTGAAGTGGGGGCGAATGATTATTTAACCAAACCGATTTCCAAGGAAGAGTTGCTGGCACGGGTGGATACGCATTTGCAGCTTTACAGTGCAACCCAATACCTGGATAAAAAAGTTGCCGAGCGCACGGAAGAATTGCGCAAGAAAAATGACGGTTTGCGCCAGGCGCAACACGAATTGCAAATCGCGTATCGGAAACTGGAAGAAGCGAGTCTGTCTGATCCATTAACGGGTTTGCATAATCGCCGCTTCCTGAGTAAATCGATTGGTGCGGATTTGTCGCTGGTTGATCGCGAATATAAAAATTGGCTGGACTCCAACCAGGGACGCACCGAGGATTCCATTTTCTGGCCGGCGCCGCGCGATAACGATTTGATTTTTTTGTTGCTTGATGTCGATCATTTCAAAGCAGTAAACGATACCTACGGCCACAACGCGGGCGACAAAGTATTGGAGCAATTGAGCCGCTTGCTGGAAGATGTGTTGCGCGATTCGGATTACCTTGTGCGGTGGGGCGGTGAAGAATTTTTAATTGTTGCGCGTTTTTGCTCGCGTGATGAAGCTGCTGAAATGGCTGAGCGGATTCGCCAGGCCGTGGCCAATTATTCCTTTGATGTCGGCGACGGTATCCGCTTGCATAAAACCGCGTCAATCGGCTTTGCTATTTATCCGTTCTACCAACAATATCCGGATGCGCTCGGCTGGGAGCAGGTGGTAAACATTGCCGACCGCGCACTCTACGCCGCTAAAAAAGCCGGGCGCGATTGCTGGGTCGGGATCAATAGCGAATTGAGTAGCAATGTGCATGAAAATCCGTTGCAGGATGACAAGTTAATTCGCTGGCTGGACAGTGGTGAATTGCACATCCAGGCTTCGCGCCCGGTTGTGCCGGAGTATTTATAAAATCGATTATTCGTTTTTGTCAGTCATCACTTGCTGGAATGTTTGCAACTGCGCACTGCTCGCTTCTTTTTGATGTTGTGCTTTCCAATCTGCATAGGGAATTCCATAAACGCGCGTGCGTGCATCTTCATAATCCAGTGCAATATTCGCCTCTTCGGCCGCAGCGACATACCATTTGCTCAAACAATTGCGGCAAAAACCGGCAAGGTTCATCAAGTCGATATTTTGTACATCCGTGCGGCTATCCAGATGGGCCAGCAAGCGGCGAAATACGGCAGCTTCCAATGCTTGCTGAGCGGCGGGGGAAAGGTCTTCAATGTTCATAATGGACTCCAGAAACAAGGGTGAAGCGGCGCGAGAAACCAGTGCGGCAGTGTCAACGATCCATTGCGCCGGGTCAAATGTGTAAATTCCTGACGGTTAAATTCTTCGTCGCCTTGAACCTGATTTCATCCTGCCTATACTCAAGTCGTGCCAGTTTACCGGTGCTTATTCCATTGATTAATACTTGGACATTTTTGCCGCTTTTCGAGGCGTTTTTTCTGCGCTGGGGGTTTGCGTGAATATTATTTTGGGGATCATCGTCCTCTTCGCTTGTATGCTCGGCGGCTACGTGTTGCACGGCGGGAACCTGCTGGCTATCTGGCAGCCGACCGAAATTTTGATTATCTGCGGTGCGTCACTCGGGGGGATGATTGTTGCTAACCCGCTGTCCGTCAGTATTGGTGTAGTGAAATCGGCCGGTGCCCTGATGACACCGTCCAAATTTAATAAATCCTTTTACCTGGAAATGCTGACGCTGTTGTACGACATCCTCAACAAAACCCGTCGCGAAGGTTTAATGGCGATTGAGGGCGATATTGAAGAGCCTGATTCCAGCCCGATTTTCGCTAATTACCCGGATATCCTCAAAGATCATCACATTGTCGAATTTATCTGCGATTACCTGCGCATTATGGTGGCCGGCAATATGGCGCCCCATGAGCTGGAATCATTGATGGAACAGGAACTCGATGGCCACCACCAGGAGGCTTCGCTCGTTCCGGGTGCCATTCAAAACGCTGCCGATGGTTTACCCGGTTTCGGTATTGTTGCTGCGGTACTCGGGGTAGTAATCACCATGGGCAAGATCGGTGGGCCACCGGCAGAACTGGGTCACTCGGTAGCGGCGGCCCTGGTGGGAACCCTGATGGGTATTTTGTTTGCGTACGGCATCATCGGTCCGTTCGCGAGTTACCTGAACCATAAATTGCGCGATGAATCGCGTGCTTACGAATGCATCAAAGCCGTGCTGGTTGCTTCCATGAATGGTGTGCCGCCGCAAGTAGCGGTTGAGTTTGGCCGTAAAGTCTTGTTCCACAGTGTTCGCCCCAGCTTTAAAGAGTTGGAAGAACAATATCGCGCAAGCAAAAAATAAGGGCTTGAGCGATGGAAAAAGGCGCAACGCAACAACCGATTATCATCAAGAAGAAAAAGGGCCACGGCCATGGTCACCATGGCGGTTCCTGGAAGGTCGCGCTCGCCGATTTTATGACGGCGATGATGGCCTTCTTTTTGTTGATGTGGTTATTGGGCAGTACCTCGCAGGAAGAACAAAAAGCGATTGCCGGTTATTTCCAGGACCCGGGTAGCCAGTATGTTGTAGGTGAGGGCGGTGCCGACCTCGGGTTGATTAACCAGGACCAGCCGCTCAAGCAATCGCAATCCGAGCAACCGGATAACGATATGGCCAGCGATAAGGAAGCGAACAAAGACCACGATCAGGAAATGACCGAAGATCAGGTCAAAAAGGAAATGGAAAAAATTGAAACCCAGCAATTGGAAGAATTGAAAAAACAATTGGAAACGGAGATCAATTCGCTCGATTCGGTGTTCCAGCAAATCAAAGACCAGATCCTCATCGATTTCACCGCATTGGGTTTGCGCATCCAGATTGTGGATAAAGACCAGCGCCCGATGTTTGATGTCGGCAGTGCCAACCTGAAACCCTGGTCATCAGATGTATTGCATGCCCTTGGGCCGATCCTGGATAAAGTGCAAAACAAAATCAGCATCACCGGCCACACTGATTCAACCCCTTACGGTGTCGGGGCGACCTATACCAATTGGGAGTTATCGGCGGACCGTGCCAATGCTGCACGGCGTGCGCTGCTGCAAGGTTCCTATCCGGAGCAAAAAGTGGCCACTGTGCAGGGAATGGGTTCGGCTGCACCCTTGCTGATTGATAAGCCGAATGAACCGATTAATCGTCGTATCGCCATCATCGTGTTGAAAAAAGCGGTAGCGGATGCGTTGGGCAGTGGTGCGGGTATCGATAGCAGCAGCCTGATTAAATCCGGTGATCCATTTAACCCGGCGGGCGCTGCGCCAAAAATTCTATCGCCCGCAGAAGTGAACGATGCAATAGACGCGGAGAATGCACAGTAATCAAACGGCCGCGTTTTTGAGGTGGGCATTTAAGCACTGCGGGTGCAGTGCTTAATTGAGTTCCGCTTTCATCGCGTGGGTTAAAAATATTTTCTCCACCGGCAGCGGATGCCCGATGTGATAGCCCTGCACAAAATCCACACCCATACCTTTCAATATTTCCAGGATCGCTTCGTTCTCAACGTATTCGGCCACGGCTTTTTTACCGAGTGCCTGGATAACCTGGATCATGGATTTCACCAGCGTCTGGTCAATCTGGTCGCGGTGTAAATTCTGGATAAATGAACCATCCAGCTTGATGTAATCCGCCGGCAAATCTTTTAAATAGGCAAAGCTGCTAAAGCCCGAACCAAAATCATCGACCGAAAAACTGCAGCCGAGTTTGTGCAAGTCAGCAATTACTTTTTGGGTAATGTGCAAGTTAAACAAACTGGCGCTCTCTGTTAACTCAAAGGTAATCCGTTTTGGATTTACACCGGTCGCATTAAGGCTTTCAAGGATACTTGGTGTGAGGTTTTCATCTTTAAACGCCTGCGCGGATAAATTGATCGCGATATGATTTAGCTCCGGGTGTTGATGCAAGGTATGTATCGCCAGCTTGATAATCCAGCGATCCAGTAAATGCATTTCCCCGGCAGATTCCAATGCGGGGATAAACGTATCCGGCCCCACAATTCGTCCATCCGGCTCGCGCAATCGCACCAATGCTTCGTAATAGGAAACGCGATTATTTTTCACATCGAAGATGGGTTGGAAATAGAGCACCATGCGATCTTCCATAATCGCCTTGCGAATTTTTTGCGAGGTATTGACCGAGTGACGCAACTCGTCACTCTCGCTATCAAGCGGATCGTATTGGTGGATTAAATTGCGCCCGCGCCCTTTGGCAACATACAGGGCAATATCAGCGCGCATTAAATGTTCTTCGGGATTATTGGTGCTGCCATCAATTAGCGTTAAACCAATGCTGCTGCCCAGGCTGATGCGCTGCTCCTGCAACTGGAAAGTAAACTCCGCCACGATTTGCTGGATGTGGCGTGCAAACTCGTAGACTTCATTGGCTTTAATATCGCGCAGTAAAATCGCAAATTCGTCACCGCCCAGGCGGCATAAAATATCCGTACCGCGAATACGTTTGCTGAGCAAATGCGACATTTCCCGCAACACTTCGTCGCCTTTCTGGTGGCCGAAGGTATCGTTGATGACTTTGAAATGATCGAGGTCGAGGTACACCAGCGCATGCTGGCGATTGTTGCGTACTGAATCGGCGGTGAGTTGTGCGAGTGTGGATTCAAAGAAATGGCGATTGTATAGACCGGTTAATGAATCGTGCATCGCCAGGTATTTTAATTGCTCCTGGGATTCGCGCCGCTCGGTAATGTTGTCCAGGCAAATGGTCAGGTTTTCGGAGCCGTGTAACTTGGTGGAACGGCTGATCTTGAGTTGCACCCACAATTTCTGGCTGCGGTAATTACTGAGGCACAATTCAAATTCGGGACAGGGTTTGTTGTTTTGCAATGATTTGCGGATTTTACTTTTAAATAATGCGTATTGGTTAAAGTCGTCACTGGCGACGAACGTCTCCAATGATTTTCCCAGGCACTCGCTGGTTGAAAAACCCATCATGGTTTCCCAGGCCTGGTTTAAGTAGCGGATTTTAAAATCCGCATCCAATTCCATCACGACCGATTGCAAATCATTGAGTAACTGGTGGTGGCTTTCATAAAGTGCGCGATATTCGCGCTCGCGTTCCTGCACGGTTTTTACCCGCTCGGCAAATTGTGCGTTGCTAACCAGGTAGTCATCGCGATGGATGGCGATATCGCATACCTTGCGCAATTGTTCGGCGCGAAAGGGTTTGGGCAGAAAATCCACTGCGCCCAGCAGCATTAATTCTTCCGCCTGGTCGATGGTGGTATGCGCCGTCATGATCACGATGGGCTGGTTCGGATCAATACTCTGGATTTCCATCAAAATATCGCGCCCGGACAGTTTGGGCAGCATGACATCCAGCAGGATTAAATCCTGGCGACCTTGTATCCAGGCGCGCAACCCGGCATCGCCTTCGTTGGCAAATTCGATCTCAAACGATGCGGATAGAATCCGGCGGATCAAATCGGCGGTATCGGGTTCATCTTCTACTACGAGCAAACGCGGTTTGGCAGTACTGGTGCTCTCCGGCCGGGTTAATATTTTTACCAGCGAGGGCAGTTGCGCAATATGTTCGAGGGGTAATAACCGGTTGATGCCGTATTCACGTGCGGTTACCTCGGCGATACGTTCACACCAGGTTTGCGCCGTGATGACGATGGGTAAATCAATCCGGCATAACAAAATGCCGCTGCGCACCAGGCGTGAAAGCCGCCAGCCATCCAGATCGGGGATATCGACATCGACAATCAACACATCGATGGTTTGCTGGCGCAACACACGCAGGGCTTTGCGGGCAGAATCAACACAGGTAGTGGTAACTTGCGCAAGCACTTGCAGGCTGGCGTCAATGGTCGCCAGCGCTTCGGGGTTATTATTAACAATCAGTATGCTAATAGGTAAATCAGGTTGGTGGGTGTTATTGGGTAACACTCTTGAGTCTCCGAATTAATATCCTTTTAGCTGTGCACAAAACACCATTTTCATAATGGAGGGACACATTGTCCCCCGGATTTCCTCCTTGCAGAAAACGGTTGGCCGGGTGTTAGCCACCCGGTGTTGCAGAGCCATTTACTGCCAGACCTTTGATTCTGTCGCCCATCGGCGGGACTTCGTTGCGGTCTATGCGTACATCGAGAAGTGTAGGCCCTTTTTTGCTAAAAAGCGCCACATAATCCAGTTCATCAAGCTGGGTGGGGCAATCGATAACAATCCCGTCCACACCCATGGAGCGGGCCATCATGGCGTAATCGACAGTATTTAATTCCCAGCCGATGGATTCCTGCTGGCCCAAACGCTGGCCGTGCATCACCATTCCCATGGCGGCATCGTTCAATACCAGGAACACCACCGGTAATTGCTGTTGGGCGGCGACTGTGATTTCCTGCGCGCTCATCAGGTAGGAGCCGTCGCCTACGATACACAAGGTTGGCGCCAGGCGATTGCCAATTGCAGAGCCAATGGCGGCGCCGATCGACCAGGCCATGGAACCATAGCCCATCGCGATGCGGTAAAGACCGGCGCTATTGCTGCGGCTGAGGTAATGGGTTGCCCAGGACCAGCCATTGCCGGCATCGACGAAGATACGGGTATCTTCAGGCAACTGGCGGGACAAGTGGCTCATCAGGCGCTGGGGTTTGACCGGGCGTTCATTGGAGTAGCATTTGCTTTCATCGGCGAGGGTGAAAAAACCGCCGTTGGCGTTGGGCGTCGTGCTGGTTCCCGGCAGGGTTTCCCATTTGCGCCCCCATTTGCGTGCTTCGCGTACTTTTTCGAGCAAGCGCGTAAAAATCACATCGATATTGCCAAACACATGTAAGTTGGCCATGGGTGAGCGGGTGAAATGTTCGATTGAGGAATCGATATGGACCAGCTTGGTGTTGAGCAAATCGTCCTTCCAGCCGCTCGTACCCAGTTCACCGAGTTCGGTACCGACAGCGAGTATCAGGTCCACGTCTTTGCTTTGCAGCAGGTTTTTAGCGCTCTCATGGCCCGCAAAGCCATAGACGCCGCGGTAAAGCGGGTGGTGTTCGTCCACCCAGGTTTTCCCCATCGGGCCGGTCACAAAAGCAGCGCCGGTCAATTCGATAAACTCCATAATCTGCGGGCTGGCCTTGCCAACGCCGTTGCCGATGTACATCACCAGGTTATCGACCTTGCCCAGCTTTTCACCGAGGCGGGCGATGGCGGAATCGTCAGCCATGGCGAAATCGTGAATCAGCAGATCGCTGTGGATATGGGCTTTGATGGTCGCGGGTGCACGCAAAATATCGGCGGGGATACTGATATGGACCGGGCCATTCGGTTGGCGATGCGCCGCCATGATGGCGGACACCAGTTTGCTTTCCAGTTGTTCGTGGTGTGACACCAGGGTGTTGAACTGGGTTACGTAGCGGAACATGCCTACGGTATCAATCGCCGTACAACTGGATTCCTGTAAAGCGCGTTTGCCGAACTTGGGCAGCGGCGTTTGGGCGGTAATCACCAGCATAGGTACCTCATCTGCCAGTGCAGAGGCGACCCCGGTAATCAGGTTGGTGGCGCCCGGGCCAGTGGTGGCACACACCACGCCCATTTTGCCGGTTTCACGGGTGTAACCATCGGCCATAAACGCTGCACCGCACTCATGGCGGGCAACAACCAGGCGCGGCCCACCGCGTCTCTCACTGCGTGCGAGGGAGTTCAGTAGCGGTTCAATGGCGCCACCGGGTACGCCAAATACGGTATCGATACCCATTTGGGTTAGATAATCGACGACCAGATCCGCATAAGTAGTGGTAATTTCTGGCTGGGAGGCCGGTTCAGTAACGGGTAATTCGGGAGCAAGATAAGGGAGGTTTACGAGCTGTAGCATGGACTTCGCACCTTGGGTTCCAAAAGTGAGTGGTCCATCACAGTTGATAGGTTCTAAGTGTGCTGCACAATATATACCAATGATGAAAAATGTGCCATTCATTTAATGATCAAATTGTATAAAGGATGAACTTTTTCGCGGAAAAGGTGCTAAAGAACTGCAAAGCATAGAAAAACGGGCATAAAAAAACCCTGGCAAGCCAGGGCAAACAGAGGATGTTTTCGCCGTATTTTTGCTTTTCCAGCCCGGCGCAGGCACCAGTGAAGTGCAGGAAAGCGCAACGGTGTTGCGAAATCAGGCGACGCTTTTAGCCTGCGCAGGCGCGTCTTTTTCAAGTTGCTTTTCAGCGCGTTTGGCCGAAATGGGTTCAATTTTTTTTTGCTTCTCATAGAGAAAGCGCAAAACTGCCGAGCGATAACCGTTGTATTCGGCGTTATCAGCCAATTCCAGGCGATTGCGCGGGCGCGGCAATTTCACCTCCAGAATTTCGCCCACGGTTGCGGCCGGGCCATTGGTCATCATCACAATGCGATCAGACAGCAAGACCGCTTCATCCACATCATGGGTAATCATAATCACGGTATTGCCCAACTCATTCTGGATTTCCATCAACGAGTCTTGCAGGTGGGCGCGGGTCAGGGCATCCAGGGCGCCGAAAGGTTCGTCCATCAGTAACACCTGCGGTTCCATCGCCAAGGCCCGGGCGATGCCGACACGCTGTTTCATGCCGCCCGAAATTTCGTCCGGGCGTTTGTGCAGCGCATGGGTCATATGGACGAGTTCGAGGTTGTGCTCAATCCATTCGCGCATCTCCGCTTTGGTTTTCTTGCCCTTGAATACGCGCTTCACACCCAGCTCCACATTTTCGTAAGCGGTTAACCAGGGCAACAATGAATGGTTTTGGAAAACGACGGCGCGCTCGGGGCCGGGTTCATTCACCTCGCGGCCATTCAGCACCACGCCGCCAGTAGTCGCCTGGTACAAACCGGCAACGATATTCAACACCGTGGATTTACCGCAACCCGAGTGGCCAATCAGCGATACGAATTCACCTTTTTTGATTTTTAAATCGACATCGCGCAAAGCGCAAAACGGTCCTTTGGGGGTGGGGAATTCGATACCTACTTTAGTCAATTCCAAATGGATCTGGCTCATGGGATTTCCTCTGTTCAATTCTGTTTTGAAAATAATTGGTCGAGCATTTTTTTTGGCGGCGATTTGTTCAAGGCAATTTATCCAGTGCTTTGTTATCAGCGTACAACAGCGCTCTTATCCCAATTCACATAGGTTTGCAGCATTAAAATGGCGCGGTCGAGTAAAAAACCGATCAAACCAATCACTAAAATGGCGAGGCAAATGCGACTGAGCGAATCCGAGGAACCATTCTGGAATTCATCCCACACAAATTTTCCCAGGCCGGGGTTTTGCGACAGCATTTCAGCCGCGATCAATACCATCCAGGCAATTCCCAGGGAAATGCGCAAACCGGTAAACATCATCGGGATCGCGGAAGGCAATACAATTTTTACGACGTGGGTGAACCAACCCAGGCGCAATACACGGCTCACATTAATTAAATCCTTGCTAACACCGGCAACGCCGACCGCGGTGTTAATCATGGTGGGCCACAGCGAGCACAGGCTCACCGTAAATAAAGAAATAATGTAGGACTTGGAAAATGCCGGTGAATCTGACACGTAAACGGCGCTCACTACGATAGTAACCAGCGGTAACCAGGCCAGCGGTGAAACCGGTTTGAATAATTGGATTAAGGGATTGATCGCACTGTAAAGTGTTTGGCTTAAACCGATCATAATACCAATTGGAATAGCGATTACCGTTGCTACTAAAAAACCGGACAACACGGTGATCAAACTGGTTTTGATTTTATCGAAAAAAGTAGGGCGGCCGCTGAATTCGCGTGTATCTAATTTTGCCGCGGGATCTTTCGCTAATAATTCCGCATTGCGCTTTTCCTGGCGCTCATAAAATTGGGTAGCGCGATCCTGTTCGGATTTATATTCATCCACCAGGTTGTCCCATTGCGCGAATACTTGTTTGGGTTGGGGGAATTCGCCGAGTGATGTTTTAATGTTGGGCGCAATGCTGTGCCAGAGTGCCAGGAAAATCAGCAAGCCGATCATGGGCATGCTCACGCCAATAATCAATTCGCGCCATTTTATTTCTTTGAGCTGTTCAAATTTCAGGGTGGCGAGTTTGTTGCTCATGAAAATTTCCTCTGTTCATACCTGCCGGGCCGTAACCCGGCGGCTTATAGGTTTTTTAACGTTGGCTGGCGCTGATGGGGCAACCCTGCGTTAGAGTTTCTCGTCACCTTTCAAACCGATTTTGAATTTGGTGAGATATTCATTGGGTTTGGTCGCATCAAATTGGATGTTGTCAATCCACACGGTTTCATCCGCTTTACGGATACCTTTGAAAACGTTGAAGTCAGGGAAGTCACTGGCTTTTGCTTTACCTTCTTCAACCAGGTCCGCAACGGCTTTTTGGTAAATTTCCGGTGCTACGGCTTTTTTTGCCATATCCATATACCAACCATCCGGTTTTGCTTCGGCAATTTGGCCCCAGCGACGCATTTGGGTCAGGTACCAGACGGCATCGGAAACGTGTGGATAAGATGCGTTGTAGCGGAAGAACGTGTTGAAATCCGGGGCGGGGCGAACATCCTTGCGTTCGTATTCAAAAATACCGGTCATGGAGTTGGCGATAACTTTATAGTCGGCACCTACATAGTGAGCCGCGGAAATCATTTTGGCGGCGGCATCGCGGTTTGCGTGGTTTGCAGCATCAAGCCACATAGCCGCGCGAATTAATGCTTTCACTACACGCACACTGGTGTTCGGATTTTTTTCGATAAAATCTTTGCGCATACCAAAAACTTTATCGGCCATTTTATTGGACACAGCGATTACCGGAACGCCGATACCGCGGAATACGGCTTGCTGGTTCCAGGGTTCACCCACGCAATAACCTTGAATGGTTCCTGCTTCCATGGTCGCAGGCATTTGTGGCGGCGGTGTTACGGATAACAAAATATCGGCATTAATTTGTCCGAGTGTATCCCCCTTAAGCGGTGCGTAAAAACCGGGATTCACACCACCGGCGGCGAGCCAGTAACGCAGCCCCATGTTGTGGGTCGACACTGGAAATACCACACCCATGTTGATCGATTTGCCGGCATCTTTCATCGCATCGATTACCGGTTTTAATGATGATGCGCTGATTGGATGAACCAATTTCCCATCAGCGCCAACCGGAACATTTTTTTTCATTTTTTTCCAGATTTCATTGGAAACGGTAATCGCATAAGTGTTTTGCGTCATGGTAAACGGAAATACCAATTCCGCTGGTGTGCCGTAACCGATATTCGCTGCAACCGGTTGTGCAGCCAACATATGCGAGCCATCCAATTCACCGGAAATAACGCGGTCCAGTACGACTTTCCAGTTCGCTTGTGCTTCCAGTTCTACTGTTAAACCTTCATCGTCGAAATAACCATTTTCATAGGCGACGGCCAAATCGGCCATGTCGGTTAATTTAATAAAACCAAATTTCAAATCCGTTTTTTCAGCAGGGCCGGTGGCGGCTTGTGCTGCGGTTAGTAGCGAAATACTTGCAGCAATTGCATAGATTAATTTGGCTAATGGTCTTGGTAGTGCGGAATTTTTTTTCGTTGTAATAACAGGCATGGTCATTTCTGGCTCCTGGCTTTGGTAGTGCTCTTGGCTATTTAATTTCTTCTGCGCCCGTTTGGATTTTTTTAATAAAAAATTTTCGGCACAGAGAATTTTTTTTGGATCGATAAAATCAGAACTATTCAGTGGGACCTATTCAAACACTATGCCAAGTTAAGTGACGCACTTTTTTGGCGCAGTGATTTTGTGCTGCTTGGATAGGTTTTTATGGTGTTTGCACATTGCTGATACACGCATAAATCGATTGCGTTTTTTTGGTGCTGGTGATTGCGAGTGATATGTGCGCTGATTGCAAACGCGAGGTTAAAACGGCGCACTTTTTTCGCGCAGTTGAATTTTTGTTGCGATAAAAATGTTATTCATTACCCCGTTAACGACAGCAATGCGCACTGGACTTAAGGTAAAAATAACCTTATAGATCCGTGATTTAGCATGACATTTGTGACGCGCGGATTTTCATTTGACTGCCTATACTGGAAACAGATTCCCCTCCCTGAATTCGGATAAGCTCCATGAATTTACCCGCTTTGGTTATGGTTTTTGTGGTTTTGCTGCTGGCTGGCTGTTCTTCGGTGGTGCAAAAAACACCGTTTTCAGCGAATAAAGGCCCGTTGGCCACGGCTTTATCCGGGGAATTGATTTTGGGGCGTCCATACAAGAACGATGAGCTACCCGCCGTCGATTTATTTGGCCTGACGGCGGAAATGCGCCTGTTTGCGGAAACGGTTACCGCATCGGCCAAACACAAAGATTCCAAAGCAGAAGCATTGCATCAGGCATTAATGACCTCCAGCGCCCATGGCGGTCGCGGTATTACTTACACTTCCCTTGTCACCAACACCGGTATAAACGCTTTCGAGCAGCGCCAGGCCAATTGCCTGAGTTACACCTTGCTCTATGTCGCCATGGCGCGTCACCTGGGATTGAACGCCGAGGTCAATGAAGTCATGTTGCCCCCGACCTGGGAAATGCGGGACAACGATACCTACCTGTTTATGCGGCATGTGAACGCTAAAGTATTTATGCCCCGCAGGCACACCTTTTCCTGGGTGAGAGTGGCCGAAACGGCTGATGTGGGCGATATAGTGGTGGATTTGGAAATGCGGCGTTTTCGCCCGCACTACAAGCAAAAAGTTATTGATAAGGATTTGGTTGCGGCCCAGTTTTACTCCAACCGGGGCATGGAATTATCTGCGGCAGGCAATACCCGCGAAGCATTTTTATATCTACGCAAAGCGCTGCTGGTGAACGCTGAGCAAAGTTATATCTGGAGTAATTTCGGCAGTTTTTATCGCCGCCAGAAAATGTTCACGGAAGCGGAAGCAATTTACTTGCACGGACTGGCGCTCAATCCGCGCGATTACACCATCATGCACAATTTGTCCGGTTTATACCTTGAGCGGGGCGATAAGGTAAAACATAAAGAGTATCAGCAACGGGTTCGCCAGCATCGCAATGCCAACCCCTATTACATGTTTAAACTCGCAGAAGAATTGTCTGAACGTAATGAAAATGACAAAGCCCTGGAGTTGTTGAGAAAAGCCATCAAGAAAGAAAAAGATGAGGAGCGTTTTTATCGCCTGGCCGCTGATATCTACGAGCGCACCGGTGACAGTGAAAATGCCAAACTGATGCGCGATAAAATTTACCAGCTCAGCACTATTCGTTTTTAGTGTGTTCGTGATTATTGATATGAATGATGATCGTGTACGAATTTATTATAAGAGTGCGATTTTCTTAACAACGAACCTGGTGCTAAATAATTACTAGCTTTGGTTTCAATTTCTTTCAGTATCAGCTGCACTCGTTTTAAATTGATAGGATTACAATTACTGCGTTATTTTTTTACTAAGTACATCTTTTCTCTCTTACATTTCCTTACAAATTTCTGGCATTCAAATGTAAATTCGAACCTCGTACCTGTTGTTCATTCACTAGGATCGCAATCGACTTGCTGTTTTATTTACAGCAAAGTTGTGGCCCGGTGATATCGGGTTATTCAAATCAGGATTGCTGCAGGAGTATCAGGCAATCCAAAAAATTAACCAGAAATTGGAGATGCAATAATGCCGTTGAAAAAATTATTGGCGATGTTCGCTGTTGCAATGCTGTGGGCATTTTCACAAAGCAGTTTTGCGCTTTGTTATACGATCCCGCATACATCCAGTTATTTAGGGACTTACTATTTGCAGGGCTTTGAAGGTGAATCGACGACTTGCCCACAATCCAATGGCAGCCGCTGGATTGAAGTCTGCGCCAAACCCGCGAACCTGCCGAATGCAAGTTACAGTTTATGCGGTTCCGGTTATGGCGTTGCCGGCAATGCGTATACCAGCCTGCGCTTTGAATACAACACGGCCTACGATTTCCGCGTGCGTTACCAAAAAACCGATGGAACCCTGGGGATAGTCAGCTATGGCAGTTTGTCCGGCGTGCCTAATGGAAATACCGGGGGTGGCGGTGGCACGGGTGGCGGCCATCCTAACTGCCCACCTTATAATCCCAATTGCACCTGCGCCGCCGGCTACCCGATGGGCCATCCAGCATGTGATTAAAGTTGGTGTGGTTAAACAAATCTCGCTGTACGGTTGGTCTGACAGTAATCCCTCCTTTGCCAGCCAATTATCGGCAACCACCGGAAGCCCCATTGAGAAATCAATGGGGCTTTTTGCGTAAAGGACTGTAATTGTCTATTTGCCTATATGGACTCGCTGCTCCTTGCGCCCTAGGCTGCGCTGCTGCTATCCGCACGATGGATACAGCCGCTATTACAACAATGACGCGAGGAATGATAATGAAACCACTACTACTGGGACTTTCACTGTGCGGCCTTCTGGTGAGCACGCAAGGCTGGGCGGGTGAATGGAAAAGCCTATTTAACGGTAAGGATCTTTCCGGTTGGGAAACCTATGTCAGTTACCAGCCCGAAACCAACGAATACAATCTCGTCTCCAAACATAAACCGCGCGGCGTTAATAATGACCCTAAAAAAGTGTTTACGGTGGTTGATGGTTTGTTGCGTGTTTCCGGTGAAGAGTGGGGTGGCATCACCACACTTGAGGAGTTCGAAAACTTCCATTTGAAATTTGATGTGAAGTGGGGCGTTAAAAAATGGCCGCCGCGCCTGGATGCCCGTCGCGACAGCGGTGTGCTGTATTTTGCTGTTGGTCCGCAGGGCGCGCAAAGCACGCATTGGATGCGCAGCCACGAATTCCAGGTCCAGGAGGGCGATAGCGGCGACTACCATAGCCTTGATGGTGTAATCATTGATGTACATGCGGGTGACGCCAATGAAGGTGATTGGAAATTCTATGCCTATGATCCCAAAGCGCCGCTGCGCAAAGATATCGCCGCGCGGGTATTGAAGCGTGGCCTTTATGAAAAACCGTCCGGTGAATGGGACACAATGGAAGTTATTACCGATGGCAAGACCCTGATCCATAAAGTAAATGGCAAGGAAGTATTCCGTGGCTTTAATTCGCGTGAAAAAGTAGATGGCAAATATGTGCCCTTAACGCGCGGTAAATTGCAGATCCAATCGGAAGGTGCGGAAACTTTTTATCGCAATATCCAGATTAAAACCCTGGACAAGCCAGCAGACCAATACTGATAAAAAGCTGTTAAATCTGTACAAAATAGTTGAATTAGCCCGTTCGCGCGGGCAGTCTGGGCCCATGTTTCACTCTCCACCCTATTTTTTGCCGGAGTTGCGCATGAGCCCTTTTTATTCTTTCACCGCCGAACGACTGAACGGCCAGCCGCAAAACCTGTCTGATTACGCAGGCCAATTGGTATTGGTGGTTAATACTGCCAGCAAATGCGGATTTACTCCGCAATACGCTGGCCTTGAAACTTTGTACCAACAATTCAAAGACCAGGGGTTGGCGATTCTCGGTTTTCCGTGCAATCAATTTGGCAACCAGGAGCCGGGTGGCGCAGAGCAAATTGCACAGACTTGCGAGATCAATTACGGCGTAACCTTTCCCCTATTTGCCAAAGTCGATGTTAATGGTCCCGCTGCGCACCCATTATTCCAATGGTTGACTGCGGAGTTGCCCGGTTTACTGGGCAAATCGATTAAATGGAATTTCACCAAATTTTTAATTGGTCGCGATGGTAAACCTGTCAAACGTTTTGCCACCATTACCAAACCGGAAACAATGGCGACATTTATTCAGCAACAACTTTCACGCTGATATTCCCAATAACCAAACCAGAATAACGATGAGTTTCCAAAAAAATATTTTTATTGCGCTTGCCGCATTCGGGCTGGGGTTTTATGCCAGTGAATATCGCCATGCCCAACAACCGCAACCACTGGTTCATTTACCAGCAGTGGAAAATCCGGTTTCCCGTGTGCAAACGTCTGTTCACGCGCCTGCGGCAGAAACTCCGGCTGCTACAAACAATGTTGCACCGGCATTAGTGTCACCCGCGCAAGAACTACCGGCACTTGAGCGCGCACAGCAACTCATTGCCAATAACGCGTTTCCTGCGGCCGTGCAGGCGTTGAACGAGCTATTGAAAAATAATCCCGATGACACGGAAGCATTGTTATTACTTGCGCGAGTGCTGGAAAAACAGGGCAAACATGAAGAAGCGGTTAAAACCTGGTTTCGTTATTTAAATATTGAAGTTGATGCAAAAAAATTTCAGGAAGCAACAGCTTACCTGTCGCGTTATCTGGTGCGCCTGGTCAACAACCCGGGAATTTTTGGCTCAAGTCGCGAATGGTTAATGGCGCAACTAAATGATCTGATTAAACTCACACCGGATAATGGTGAATTGCATTTGCAGTTAGCGGATATGCATGCAAAAGCAGCTGACCAGGAGCAAGCGCAATACCATGCACTGATGGCCGCTAACCAGGATGATACGCGCGCACGTGCGGAAGAGTTCCTGGCCAAACTCACGGACAATACCATTGCACAACAAACTGATGATCAGGAAAGTAAAGTGCAATTAATTCGCTTTGGGAAACAATTTCTGGTTCCGGTTATGGTAGAGGGGAAAACCGTAAAACTATTGCTGGATACGGGCGCATCTATCAGTGGTTTAACCTCCAGCTTTATTAATCGCAATTACAGCCTGGTAAAATCCCCCAAACCCATTCAGCTTAATACTGCCAGCGGAACTGTGGACAGTTTTCTATTTGTGGTTGATTCGTTGCAATTTGCCGGAGTGACGTTCAATAAACATATGCTCGCCCGTTTACCCATGGATGACTACGATCATTTTGATGGATTATTAGGTGTTGATATCCTCGGGCGTTTCGATTTTATTATCGATCAGGAAAAAGCTGAATTGCGCTTGCGTAATCGAAAATGATTTTTGTAGTCACCTTTATTGGTTATTAAATTGAACCTTAAACGCAGTGATCGCTGCCGCTACACTTGTATATCCGGTTGTCCTTTTTTCTGGCGGCTCTTCAAGGAACAGTTCGATAAATTGAGCATCAAATCCTGCATCGTCTGCGGATTTATAATAATAGTCAGCGCTTTGTACATAAAAGAGCCCATTTGAAATCATTTGCAGGCAGCGGTAGCAAACAGCTTTTTCTTTGCCGGATCTTTCCCAAATTTTTATCTCTTTATACAACGACATTCAGGCGGCGCTCCTTTAATTCTAATAGCCATACGTTTTCTTTAGCGGCACATTTACCCTTTAACCCGCCTTCGACATCTGCTGACGCAAGTAACTGCATATCGTAAGTGTTCCCGTAGTGTTGCTCTATTTCAACAGCCGGTACGGAAAAAGGCGGTCCATCCATCTGGCTTTGGTCGTAGTCAAAGGAAATCAAAAGTTGTGGTGAATGATGGGTTATATCGATCAAATGTCGGGTATAGTGCGCGCGCATGGCTGTCGGCAGGGCGACTAATGCTGCGCGATCATAAACGGCATCTACCTTGCCTAAGATTGATTCGCGAAGGTTAAAAATATCACCAATAAAAATAACCAGGTTATTTGCGCTATAGACCTCCAGTTCATCCACTTGGGCAATGTGCGGGGCGATACGCAACTCGTCAAATAATTGGGTAACGGCGAGTTTACTCAACTCCGCCCCGGCGACTTTATAACCTTTGGCGAGCAACCAACCGATATCCAGGGTTTTTCCGCATAAAGGAAGGAATAAACGGCTGCCGGATGGTAACGCGAGTTGCTCCAGGTGTTTTATCAATAACGGATTGGCCTGGTGATTGTGAAAGCCAATGTCGTTGTTTTCCCATTTGTGTTGCCAGAATTCAGCGTCCATAGTTTTCCCGTGAGTAGTCATGTGCTGTAATTTTTTAAATGTGGCGCTTAGGTTAATATTTCAAAGGAGCGGTTGCCAATGATGGTGAGGTTCGGAGCGGTAAGGCAAATGACTGCAATATTATAGAAATGAGTTGTACAGGTGAATAATGAATAATAAACAACAAGCACCCGGGGTGGGTGTGGTATTGGCAAGTCAATTGGCAATTGTTTTGCTCGGTATTGCAGGAATCTGGTTGTTGAATGTATCACTTCCGGCAGCAACGATTGGATGGATGTTGGCAAGTATTTTCGGTGTTGTTCTCGCGGTAATGACATTTGCTATTTTTCTTTTGGTATATCGCTTCGGTGGCCGTTTCGCCCAAACATTATTAACCGACCTGCAACGGGTATGGGGATTATTCGCTGGTTATTCCTGGATAAAAATGGTTGTTGTTGCCACGTTAGCAGGCATAGGGGAGGAGTTATTGTTCCGTGGTTTTGCCCAGACCTGGTTAAATAACTATCTGGCGGTAGCCTGGGCGATTTTAATTTCATCCATTATTTTTGCCGTATTGCATTATTTATCTTATGCCTATTTTATTTGCGCTGTGCTGATGAGTATTGCTTTTGGTATTGGTTATTATTTATCGGGCAGTTTGTTAATGGTCATAGTCTGGCACGGTGTTTACGACTTTATCGCGTTGACAGTGATTGTAAAATACCGCCATTTTATTACAGGCCATACTTCCGTTCATTAAACACAATCGGTTCCTGCATTCAGGTTAAAGCCGCATCCTTGCGGCTTTTTATTTATGGTTTGCTTTTTTTACGACGAACAATTGCCAACCCTAATACACTTATTGCACACAGTAGCAGCGACGAAGATTCAGGAACCTTGCTCACAATCGCATCGCGCACATACCATGTGTCGTAAACATCTTCCAGTGAACCGATATCGAGGCCGTTAGTAATTTTTCCTTCGGCGGCATCGCTTAAATCAATGTGGTTAAAGTTACTCCAGTATTCTGCTGCAAAGCGATAAACCGAGTGATCCGTGAATCCGGATACCGGCATTAATGACGCGTTGCCAATTATAAAATGGGTCCAGTCGGGGCGCCGTGCCCATTCCTCTGCCGTGGCGTAACGCCAGCCTTCACTCGCGCGATATTCCGGCGCTTCAATATTGCCGGGGCCCCATTCGCCGGTGCCGATAGGACCTGCATATACCCAATCCAAACCATTAAAATTTTGCAATATATTTTCATTGGGGATGATCGTGCTTGCGTCAATAACAACGGCATTGGTGTTGAAACTAACGAGTACACCAAGGCTGATAGCCAGGGTGGATATTAATTTTTTCATGTTGTGCTCCATAATAATTATTTTGTGGTCGCCACCGGGTGGCGACCTGAAGTGGAAATTAATTTACCTTCAATTAACCTGATCCAAACCCGACTAACGTTTTGTGATACGCAACCAGTTAATGCTCCAACCACTTTGTTGTGCATAAATACCGAGATTGAATGTTCCCGCATTGATAGTCACAATCTGGCTTACCGTGGTGAAATTATTCCAATCCCCGGTAGCGGGAATAATGGCATTACCCAAAATAATTGAACCGCCATTTAAATCCAGTGAAAGCATTGCCCCGGCGGGACTCGCTACACGGTATTCCACTAAATAGTCGCCAGTTGTTGGAAACGTGACGTTGGTAAATGCCATCCAGTCACCTGCATCAATAGCCCCAACCACTTGCCCGCCGCCGCTATCATTGGTGCCAAATAATTCGAGGCCGGACATAAATGCGTAGGTTTCTGCTTCGATAAATTTGGTAAACGGTGCTACCGAACTTGCACTGGATGAGCTGCTGCTAATTGCACTACTCGCTATCGAACTGGATGATGCGTTTGCTCCGCTCACGACGAATTCAGCCCAGGGCGTGTCCATTGCGCCGACCGCTTGCGCGATAGTAATGAAATAACGGATGGTTGCACCGGCAGGCACAGCAGTTAATTCGTAGGTGTTGGAATTATCTGCGTTATGCGTCATGCGAATATTTTGTTGGCCACCGCCATTAACCGAGAAATGAATATCGGCCCAGTCTGCATTGTTGGCAAAAAATGTCACCGTGTTGCCATTCACAATATTGTGGCCATAATTTTTATTGGCAATGGATGAGCTTGATAAGCTGGATGACGAAGAATTTGCTGTTGAACTACTGACAGTTGCTGAACTGCTAGCGGCAATGCTCGATGACATTGAACTGCTGGATTTTGAAATCGCAACCGAGCTACTTGATTTGGATGAAGCAACACTGGTTTGTGAAACAGATACACTCGAATTGCTCGATGGCGTGCAACTGGTATTGCCCGGTAATCCGTCCGGTGATTCACCGGTGCGTTTAATGCGGAAGCTGTTTGCCGGGACATTCAAGGTCATGCCATCGGAAAACAATACATATTGCGCACTGCAACCAAAGTTGTAAGCGATATAGGTAGTGATCCCATTTTTAGTAAATGCAACCGCCGTCGGGCTGCTCGCCGTTAATGCACCGGTACCGGTAGCGAGATGGCCCAATTGTTTTAACGTATAAATCCAGTGGTAAGTGTGGGCTTTGGTTTCGCCAGCTTCGGGCACGTAATTAAATCCGTAGCTATGGAAATCATCTACAGCGGCCTGGCCATCACTCATCGACCAAATATTCCACCACACATCGCGCCATTGATCATTCGGCAAACCCGATGGTTTGCCGTTGCTGGATTGCGTCATACCCAGATCAACGTAGTGATCGAGATAATCCGCGTGCTGGCCAATATGGAATACCAGTGGGCTCAATGGTAATCCCTGGATTCCCAAAATATGCGCATAAGCGCCGCTGAACCAGGTTGAGAACACATGGCCATTGCCCCAAATAATCGAGGTGGTCATTTTGGGATAAGCGGCATCGAAATTATCGTAATCGCCCGTTAAACCGCGGAAGCGATCAAGGTTATTCCAATATTCCCAATAGGCAGCGGTAGATGATGCATGCAAATAAATACCGCGATCAGTGATCGCTTTGTTGCGGGTAATTTGCCCGTACAAAATCATCGCGCCGTAAGCATTCGCCGCTTCCGATGTGGATTCATTGTTATTGCCCAACACAAAATTGGCATGACCGGATGCCCAGGAAAAACCATTGGCTGGATCAAAGTTGCGCAGGTACGGGAACATGGCGTCATCGCGCGCGGCGGCGTAATCGCGAATTAATAATTCTACCATTGGGCCGTAATTGGTATTGCTGCACCAGCTGGCATCCACGCGGCAAATTTCTGCAGCGGCACGAACAAAATAACCGTAATGGAAATGGTGGTCGTTTAATTGTTGTTGGGCACCGAAGGATTCATCGTAACCGAGCAAGGTGTTCCAGTTGCTGTCATAAGAAAAATATTTGGTGGTGTCGAAACTTCCATTGGAGTTTGCGCGGAACCAGTCCTGCAATTCTGCCTTGAGCCAATTAATTAATTGATCTGCTTCCGCCGTCATTCCAATTGAGCGAGCGATAGCCGCGAGTTCAGCAACCTTGCCGTAATTTTTGCCAGCCCAGTAGGTATCTGTTGCACTGTTCCAGTGAGACGCTCCCTGGTTAACGAATTCAGTTACCAGGGTTGTTAATTGATGGTTATCGTAATCGCCAATATTGGCGGGCAAATAAGGCAGCACACCAACAAAGGGAATGGTATAGCTAAATGTTTTGGTTGCCGCAAATTTAGTGACGCCACGCGCACTGCGTACTTTATAGGGGCTGGTTGCCTGGGTCGAATTTTTCCATGCCATCGGCAACATGCCAGCCATGGTGTTGACTGCAACATTGTTAAATAAATATTGATGGGTGACAGTCACTTTGTTGTTGCTGCGATTCACGCTGTAATTGATATTTACTTTATCCACTGGCTGGGTCGCGTATTGGATAAAATCCTGAACCATGGCAGTAGACGGTGTGCTGGCCGTTGGCAAGAGCGTAACCGTGATGCGTTTGCTGTTATTAACTATGCCGATGATATTGGTGTTGGCATTGCTAAAGTGAGTGGTGTCGTGGCCGGTTATTAAAAAATAATTGCCATTGCCGGCAACATTGGTCCATACACCCAACGTATTTCCTTGCTGGTAGAAAATTCCTTTTTCCCCGCCGTCGGCGGCCTTGGTGAGCAATTTCAAATTACCTTTCAATACCGTGAAATACGCATAAGGTGAACCGTGGACAAACGTAGCTTCCATCACCGGTGTGTTGCCGCTATTCCATTGCACGGTGACTGAACCATCACTGTAATCTTTTAAATAAGCCTCAAGGTTGGTGTAATCGCTGTTACCAATTGCTATTCCATCAAATACTTCATTAAACGGATCGGGAATTGAATATTGGGTAGCGGTTGGGCTCGTGCGTAAACCGCCGGGAATTCCCAGGATGCGCACACCGCGTTCGGTAATGCGTGCCGTCATCGGATCGGGTGTGATATAGCCGGCCCCGTTGGGGTCGCCCACCTTCATTTCGCCCATAAAGGAAATCGAACCCCACCAGCGGTGGGTCATCGTGAGCTTGCCGGAAGCGGGCGCTACTTTTTGTGGATAAATTGCGGTGGGTGCACCTATCGGATTGCAACTGCTCACGCCGGGCTTGACGATGCCCGCGTTGTAAATCCAGTTGCCGTGATCAACGGCGCATTTGTAACCGGCGGGGTTGGGGCTGTCGCTGATATTGCCTGCACCATAATGGGTAATAGCTGCAGAGCAGACAGGCGCGAGCGCCACTGCCCCCAGGAGTAGGGCGTGTTGTAGCAGTTTCATGGTAAATGTCCTTTATTATTAACTTTTTGACCGGGAATTTATTGTTAGCGCGGCTGCGCTTGTCTGCGCAAACGGGACAACCAGAGTAGGGTGGGGGTTAGGCAAAATCGTCCCAAAAATAAAAATAAATTCAACATGGGAGTGTCACTTTGCACGCTGCAAAGCGGGAATCAGGTATAAAGATCGCTTGATTAACAAGGCCGGGAGGGCAAAAAATGGGGCGACGTTATGCAGAGATAGCCGATCCGTTAAAAGAGTTTATCGCGCAGCAGAAGATTTTTTTTGTCGGTACTGCCACCGATAACAGCCGTGTGAACATTTCGCCCAAGGGCATGGATTCACTGCGCGTGCTGGATGCCAATCGTGTGATCTGGCTAAACGTGACCGGGAGTGGCAATGAAACGGCTGCGCACTTGCAGACCCATCCGCGTATGACGCTCATGTTCGCGGCGTTCGAAGGTGCCCCTATGATTTTGCGTTTATACGGTACCGCCAGGGCGATCCATAAACATGATTCCGGATGGGCGGAGCTGTATGCTCATTTTCCGGACAATGTGGGGGCGCGGCAGATTTTTGATTTATCGGTAGACCTGGTGCAAACATCCTGCGGTATGGCCGTTCCCTTCTTTGAATATGTGGAAGAGCGTGAGCAACTAAACCAATGGGCAGTGAAAAAGGGTGAAGCGGCAATTCACGAATATTGGAAAGAAAAGAATCAGCTGAGTCTTGACGGCGAGCCGACGGGCATGGTGATTGTCGGGAATCCCATAACGGATTTCACTCCGTAAGGACTCGCTAGTGCCTGAAGAAGCAGGGCCGCTATAGGCGGCCCTGCTGTTTTTAAACGGATCTATCTTGCCGGGTTTAAAAGAAAATCCAGTAGATCAGCGCGATATACAAACCGTATTGAAGGATGTAATAAAGCGGTTTGTTAAACGCCTTGATCTTCTTGCCGACAATGCGAACCTGATACAAATAAGCAAATGCGCGATTCAAAAAGCCAACCTTATCGCCTTTCACATTTTTGGTTGCGGCACCGGCAACCACCAGGCGCGAGAAAATCTCGTTAATCCAGTCAACCCATTTGAAATCCACCGGACGTTTTACATCGAGGAATAAAATGATGCGATTGTGATCCGTTTTGTTTTCGGCGTAATGGATGAAGGTTTCATCAAACATGACCGCTTCACCATCGCGCCAGGAATATTTCTGGCCATCCACCGATATGTAGCAATCATCATTGTTTGGTGTAACCAAACCAAGGTGGTAACGCAATGAACCCGCATAGGGATCGCGGTGTTTGCCGAGGCGTGCACCGGGCGGCAACATGGTAAACATCGCGCCTTTAACGTTAGGCAAGGTGTTGATCAACGCTACCGTTTTGGGGCACAGCTGTTCGGCTGATTTCAAATTCGCGCCGTACCATTTCAGGTAAAAACGCTTCCAGCCGGTGCGAAAGAACGAATTGAAACCCAAATCATCCAGGTCAGCCGACGCTTTAATTTGGGCTGAATCATTCAAATGAATCGCTTCATCGCGAATCATTTCCCAGTTGTCCCGCAGGACTTTCAGCTCGGGGAATTTATTAACGTCGATATAGGCCGATTGCGTGTCTTTAGAGAAGAAATAAAACAGGCAATTAATCGGGGCGAGGAAATTGGAGTGATCAGTCAGCTTACGGGTGAATTTGTCATGCTGGACTACCCCCCGGTTCTGGACGTAGAAAGCAGCAAGGACGAATACAGCGAGAACGATTAATCCCATAGGTAAAACTCCCGTTGGTCTTAGGCAAGCGGGCACAATACCGACTGGTATGTAAAAACACAAGCTGACTATTGTCACCTGTTGTATCAATTTGTAACACTTGGTTGAAAATCGGCAGGAATATTTAGATGACAGGTAACAACTTTATTAATAATGGAATGATATTTACCGCATCATTTTAATGTAATAAAGCTATTTAGCGTTGCATCCATACCGACCTGTCTAAACTTTGCTCATGCATTTAATGGCGATTGCCGCCGCTGAGGTCCGGTTCTCAACCCCCAGCTTCTTGAAGATTTGCTCCAGGTGCTTATTCACCGTCCTCGGGCTCATCTCCAGTATCTGGCCAATTTCGCGATTGGTTTTACCATTGGCGATCCACAACAATACATCTGCTTCACGGCCGGTTACCGCAAATTGTTGTTTGAGCGCAAGTGCATCTTTGGCGGGCTCATGGGTATTGGTCAGGCGTAACAGGTATTCCTTGCCATCTATCAGGCTCAGCATTTCCACATTCAGGGCTACCGGCAACCCGGCCAGGGTCAGTTGGCGGCCAGCTTCCGGTTTGTGGCTGAGCCAGGCACAAAGCTGGTTATTAATCGACGTGCTTAGCGATGTGGACGCGTTGAGTGCATTGGCTGTGTTTAATAATTCATAAACTTGCGGCGTTGCCCAGAGCAAATGGCCCTGCGCATTGAGTGTGAGTAAATTCTGGCCCGCGGTATCCAGGGCGGCACGCGCGCTTTGGCTAATGCGCGCATTGGCGAGGTGTACGCGCATACGTGCAATTAATTCGTCGGGATTAATGGGTTTGGTAATGTAATCTACACCGCCGGCACCCAGCCCCATCACCACATGTTCGGTATCGCTCAAGCCGGTCATAAAAATAATTGGCACATCGGCAAGTTGTGGATTTTGCTTCAAACGTTTGCAGGTCTCAAAACCATCCATGTTGGGCATGACTGCATCCAGCAAAATAATATCGGGCCGAATATTTTTAGTAATAGTGAGCGCTTGTGTTCCTTCCAATGCGACGAGCACAGTGAATTTTGCATCTTCCAGCACATCGTTCAGCATATGAATGCTATCGATTGAATCGTCAACTACCAATACTACATTCGTGGTGCTCATCATAATCGTCTCCGGTCTTTAAAGGGGCTCAGCGGCAGCAGTGTATTGGTCAATCAATTCAAGGATTTTCTCAAATTGGAAGTTGGCACTGTAGCTGGCGAGTTGTTGTAGTAATTGCGAATCCTGCGGCGAATAATGTCCGTTGTGTTGTAGTTGTTGAATTTTTTCCACTAAACCTTTTTTGTGGCCAATCGCGGCCAGCCTGACTAATTCATCCAGGTCGGAATTTTGTAATTCACGGGTACCAATAGTTTCAGTGGCGATAATTTGCGGTTCGCTGGTTTGAATAGGCCCATGCTCTTTTTCGTAGCACCAGTTGAGCTTCAACAAACGGCCGATATGATCCAGCAACAATTGGATGCGTACCGGTTTAATCACATAGGCATCGTGCAACGGGGTGGCGTCATTATCATGGGTTGCCGGCAATTCCTTTCCTTCGCTGGCATCGGCAGAAACCATAATGATTGGCATGGTGTATTGGTTATCGCGAATGGCCTGTGCTAATTGCCAGCCATTCATGCCTGGCATGGAAACATCCAGCATTATTAAATCCGGTGTTGTTTCGTTGATATGTTCCTGTGCGAGGCGCGCGATAACGTCGAATGGATTATCCATATCGATAATGTCGAAGCCGAGTGGTGTGAGCATGGCGCGCATCAATTGGCGATGCGATGACTCATCATCGACCAACAGTAAACGCCGCACCGGCCCGCGATACCCAAAAATAGTTTGTACCGGTGCGGTCATGGATTCGGTAAGGGGTTTGCTAATGCTCGATAGCATCAAGCTTGCTTTAAATGTGCTGCCTTTACCGGGAGTGCTGGAAACGGAAATATCACCGCCCATAATTTCGCTGAGCAAACGAGTGATGGTTAAACCGAGACCCGTTCCGGTCGCCGTAGAACCGGGGCGACGCACACGTTCGAAGGGGCGAAAAATACGTTCAATATTTTCAGTGGCGATACCCTCGCCAGTATCGGTCACGGTAAATTCGGCAACCTGGCTGCGGTAGCGAATTTTAAAAGTGACACTGCCCTTATCAGTGTATTTAATCGCATTGGATAATAAATTAATTAAAATCTGGCGCAGGCGTTTTTCATCGGTGCGCACAAATTCCGGTAAGCGATCATTGCATTCAAAAATAAATTGCAAACCTTTGGCTTCAGCTTGCAGGCGAAACATGTGTACCAATTGTTCCAACAATAAGGCGATGCGCACCTGATCCTGGTGTAAATCCAGGCGGCCCGCTTCGATTTTGGAAATATCCAGCAAGCCTTCGATTAAATCTGCCAGATGTTCGCCGCTGCGACGAATTACGCCCAGCGCATCGCGCCGGTGCGCAGGCATGCTGGGATCTTTTTCCAATAATTGTGCATAACCCAAAACTGCATTCAGCGGCGAACGTAATTCGTGGCTGATACCGGTAAGATAACGGCTTTTGGCAAGGTTTGCGGCCTCTGCTTCTTCTTTGGCGGCTTGCAATGCGCGATCCGTACGTTCATGAGCGTCAATTTCTTCCATCAACAAGCGGGTTTGCCGTTGGGTTTCTTCCTGTGCAACAACACGGCTTTCATGGGCCAATACGAATAACCAGCTGACCACGCCGGTTACAATCACCAACAAAAAAAATACTTTCCACAATGTTGCTTCCAATAGTGCGGCTGTTTCAGGCGCGTCTATGGGGGTCTGGAAATAAATCAGCGATAGCAAAATTGCAGAAAGGCCATTGATGACCAGCACCAGGATTAAAAAATGGCCGAGGCGTGAGTTGATATTATCGGTAATCGACCGGGGTAAAAATTGTTTGAAAAAAATGCCGACTTGTTCGGTGTAGTTGGCGCCCGGTTTGCAATGATCATTGCAACGCGCATCCAGCGAGCAGCACAGCGAGCAGATATGACCGGCATACGCCGGGCAGTAGGTCATATCTTCCAATTCAAATTTATGTTCGCAAATACAGCATGAAAGGCACGCGTGTTTTTGGTCGTGCTCGTTATGTTCTGCGGCCAAATTGACAGCGGGACGTGCGAGGTAATAACGGCCTTGTGTTCCCCATGCGATTAATGGCGCGCATAACAGTGCAACACCGAGTGCAATAAAATGTGAGAGCGCTTGCGCAATATCGCCCAATAGCCCGCTGTGACAAGTGATGCCGGCAATGGAGGCAATTAACATGGAGCCGAAGCCCACCGGATTTATGTCATAGAGATGCGCGCGTTTAAATTCGATATGCGGCGGGCTGAAACCCAGGGGTTTATTGATTACCAGGTCGGCAACCAATGAACCCAGCCAGGCAACAGCCACTATGCCGTAGTAACCGAGCGTTTGTTCCAGTGCGCGGTAAACCCCCAGCTCCATCAGCAATAATGCAATCGCCACATTAAACACCAACCATACAACCCGTCCCGGATGGCTATGGGTTAAGCGTGAGAAAAAATTCGACCAGGCGATTGAGCCTGCGTAAGCATTGGTCACGTTAATTTTTAATTGGCTGATGATGACAAAAATACCGGCAACCGATAACGCAACCTCCGGTGAATTGGCGATATAGCTGAATGCCACCATGTACATGCGCGTGGGGTCGGCCGCTTCTTGCATGCCGATGCCATGGTTAATCGCCAATACGGCAAGGAATGATCCCGCCAGGATTTTTATAGAGCCAATAACAATCCAGCCCGGACCACCGGCAATCAACGCCGCCCACCAGCGCCATTTTTTTTCCGGTTGTGGTGCGGGCATAAAACGCAAAAAATCCACTTGCTCGCCAATTTGCGCAATTAACGAAAACACCACAGCGGATGCCGCACCAAATAATAGAATGCTTATTCCCTGCGTATTTTCCGGCGGCAAACTGCCGGAAAATTCAGTCCAGCTTTCTACTGCACTGGCATCGGCATAAATAATAAAAACAAATGGCAATAGTTGCAGCACAATCCACAGTGGTTGGCTCCACAATTGGAAGCGACTGATAAACGTAATGCCGTGGGTCACTAGCGGGATGATCACCACTGAACTGATCAGATAACCCCATACCAGCGGAATTTTAAAAAGCAGGTCCAGCGCCATCGCCATAATGGCGGCTTCCAGCGCGAAAAAAATAAAGGTGAACGAAGCGTAAATCAGCGAGGTAATCGTTGAACCGATGTAACCAAACCCTGCGCCGCGCGTCAGCAGGTCAATATCAACACCGTATTTGGCAGCGTAATAACTGATGGGGATTGCGGTTAAAAAAATAATCAGGCTTACCGCACAAATAGCGGCAACGGCATTATCAAATCCGTAGTGCAATGTAATCGCACCGCCAATCGCCTCTAATGCAAGAAATGAAATTGCGCCCAATGCTGTCGTTGCGACGCGCGCAGCCGACCATCGCCGTGCGCTTTTGGCGGTAAAGCGCAAGGCGTAATCTTCCAGTGTCTGGTTCGCGACCCACTGGTTGTAATTGCGCCGCACGCGAAAAATATGTTGCTTGGCGGTCATGGTTTCCCCGTTAAACAGTTGTTCATCCGGGAACGTCTCGGTCAAAGTAAAAAGGCTTTAAAATGCGCTTTGTTTGTGCAGGGTCTTTCTTCTGGTTTCTGTTTTGGTGCATCTGCCGGACAAACTATTTCACAAAATAGCGTTATGTGCTGACGTTTAAAGTTTCCTCTGGTTACCTAGTCAATCAACGTACCAACTTTATTGCCACTCTCTGTTGTTCCTGAAAATACGCAAATACCTGTACCCCCAATATGCGTCAAATGACGTAGTGGTCTGTGTTATTTATCGAATGGTTTAAGCCACTCCGCCCGCCTAGATTGGGAAGCGTGAAATCGCTTCCGCTGCACGTGATTTCACCATGAAAACCTCACATTGGAAAACCACTTGATTTGAATGAACGCAGCTTTAAATGAAAGCAATCCGGTGGCAACAGCTCGCAACTTATTTCCATCGTAAAAATTTTATAGATCGGGATTTACCAATCCTAATTACTTGAGGAACGACCATGAACATGACCATGCATTTGAATCGGCCAGCCACAGCGGCCAGCATCTGGAAAAAATGTTTGCTGACATTGGCAGCATCATTGGTGATTGCCAATACGCAGGCGGCCGATGTTAATACCACGGGCCTTGCAGTGACCGATACCACCGTAAAAGTGGGCATCCTTCACTCAGTAACCGGCACTATGGCAATCAGTGAAACAGGTTCAGTGCAAGCAGAGAAAT
The DNA here is from genome assembly GCA_021151835.1 of Gammaproteobacteria bacterium. Lineage (GTDB taxonomy): Bacteria > Pseudomonadota > Gammaproteobacteria > Pseudomonadales > Cellvibrionaceae > Cellvibrio. Next base: position 132,574 of record JAGKWO010000002.1, on the reverse strand, counting down.
TGGCGATTGACCAGATCAACGCAATGGGCGGTGTATTGGGCCGCAAAATCGAATTTATCCAGGAGGATGGTGCGAGTGACTGGCCAACCTTCGCAGAGAAATCCAAAAAATTGTTGGTGAACGATAAAGTTGCTGCGGTATTTGGTTGCTGGACTTCCGCATCGCGCAAAGCGGTATTGCCCATTTTCGAGCAGTACAACGGCATGCTTTATTACCCGACCTTTTACGAAGGCCTGGAGCAATCACCCAATGTGATTTACACCGGTCAGGAAGCGACGCAACAAATTATTGCGGGTATTGATTGGGTAGTGAAAACCAAAGGTGCGAAATCGTTCTACCTGCTCGGTTCAGATTATATTTGGCCGCGCACTTCCAACAAAATTGCGCGCAAGCACATTGAAAAATTAGGTTTGAGTGTAGTAGGTGAGGAATATTATCCACTGGGTCACACGCAATTTAACTCGGTGATCAACAAAATAAAATTGAAAAAACCGGATGTGATTTACGCAATTGTTGTAGGCGGCTCTAACGTGGCTTTCTACAAACAGTTGAAAGCGGCCGGTATCGATATGACCAAAGAGAAACCACTGGTATTGACCATCTCCGTAACCGAAGACGAAATCCTTGGCATCGGCGGTGAAAACATGGTGGGTGCTTACGCGGCGATGAAATATTTCCAAAGCTTGCCGAACGACAACAACAAGAAATTTGTTGCTGACTTTAAAGCGAAATACGGTAAAGACATCGTGATCGGTGACGTAACGCAAGCGGCTTATCTCGGCCCATGGTTGTGGAAAGCCGCAGTGGAAAAAGCCGGCTCATTTGATATCGATAAAGTTCGCGCTGCATCACCCGGTATTGAGTTAACTACCGCACCGGAAGGTTACGTAAAAGTTCACCCGAACCATCACCTCTGGTCCAAAACCCGTATCGGCCACGCCCGTACCGACGGTCAATATGACGTAGTGTTTGAAACCAAAGATTTGATCGAGCCGGATCCATTCCCGAAAGGTTATCAATAATAAAAATTACAGCCAGCTGAAAAGCTGGCTGTTTGAATTTACGAAAATGGTGATGAGTGAGGAGTAGAGTTCAATTTAAAACCATATGAGGCATGGACGACCCACAGGGATGTGGGAAGTTTCTCGAAGCGCCGGGAGCGCGAAGAGAAGGCCGATTTGAGCCTACATGGACGTATTTACGGCGTGTTTTAAATTGAACTCTACGCATCACTCCTGCGATGAAATAGCTAATTTTTTAAACGAGATGATGAGGATACAGCCATGTTTGCTGAATACAGTACCTCGGAATTGTTATCGATCTTTGCCATGCAAGGCGTAGCGGGATTGATTTTATTTTCAGTGTTTGTCCTTATGGCCCTGGGGCTCGCCATTATTTTCGGGCAAATGGGCGTAATCAATATGGCGCACGGCGAATTTATGATTCTCGGCGCCTACGTAACTTATTTAACCTCGCATGTTTTTTCCACGTACTTGCCAGATTTTTTCAGCATCTACTTTATTCTCGCGATGGTGCTCGCCTTTATTGCCGCAGGTGCGCTAGGCGCATTAGTGGAATGGGCGATGATTCGCCACTTATATCACCGACCACTGGATACATTGCTCGCCACCTGGGGTTTGAGTTTGATCCTGCAACAGCTTTATCGCACCGTGTTTGGTGCACGCGAAGTCGGGGTGACGTTGCCGGATTGGTTAATGGGTTCGTATCAATTAACCGATTCAATCGAATTGCCGATTAATGGTTTATTTGTGATGAGCCTTGCGATAGGAATTTCACTCGCCGTTGCAATTTTAATGTACCGCTCCCGCTGGGGCACCCAAGTGCGCGCAGTGGTGCAGAATCGTGCAATGGCCGGCGCAGTGGGAATTAATACCGCAAAAGTGGACCGCGTAACCTTTGCCTTGGGTTGCGGCATTGCCGGTGTGGCCGGTAGCGCATTTACTATGATCGGTTCAACCGGGCCAACATCCGGCCAACTTTATATTGTGGATACTTTCCTGGTAGTTGTGTTTGGCGGTGCATCCAGTTTGCTCGGCACAATCGCATCAGCCTTCACCATTTCACAAGCGCAATCGACCATGGAATTCTTTATGAGTGGTTCCATGTCCAAAGTGCTCACGTTGTTATTCGTGGTGTTTATCCTGATGTTGCGCCCGCAAGGTTTATTCACCTTGAAAGTGCGTCGTTAAGAGGAGTAACTGATTATGTCTTATCAAGGTTTTGGTGCACTCTTTCCGAAAAAAGAAATGCTGGGTTTTCTGGTGCTGGCAATTATCCTTGCGGTGATATTGCCACTCACACTGGATATTTTCCGCCTCAATCTCGTCGGCAAATATTTAACTTACGCATTCGTTGCTGTTGGTCTGGTGTTGTGTTGGGGATACGGTGGGATTTTAAGTTTAGGGCAGGGCGTGTTTTTTGGTTTGGGCGGTTATGCCATGGCGATGTTTTTAAAGCTGGAAGCGTCTGATCCCGAAAGCACTAAAATCCAATCCACACCCGGCATCCCCGATTTTATGGACTGGAACCAGCTCACTGAATTGCCCTTTTTCTGGGAGCCCTTCCACAGTTTCGGTTTTACGCTGGCGGCGATTATTTTGTTGCCGTGCATTTTTGGTTACATCATCGGTGTAGCCATGTTTAAACGTCGTGTGGGTGGTGTGTATTTCGCGATTATCACGCAAGCACTGGCCGCAATCCTCACGATTTTAATTATCGGCCAGCAAGGTTATACCGGCGGCGTGAATGGTATGACAGATCTGCGCACGCTCCACGGTTTTGATATCCGCACCGATAGCGCCAAATATTTCTTCTACTTCTTGTGTGTTGCTTTGTTATTTGCCTGCCTGTTTGCCGCACAATTTATTCGCAAAAGTAAATTGGGCCGCTTATTGGTGGCGATGCGCGATAAAGAAGATCGAGTGCGTTTCTCCGGCTATGACGTTGCCAATTTTAAAATCTTTGTGTTCTGCATTGGCGGTGTTTTCGCTGCAATCGGCGGTGCGATGTTTACCTTGCAAGTGGGCTTCATGTCGCCAACGCTGGTAGGAATTGTACCTTCGATTGAAATGGTAATTTTCTGCGCCGTGGGTGGCCGCCTCTCAATCATCGGTGCGGTATACGGTGCATTGATTGTTAACGCCGCAAAAACATCTTTTTCCGAAAGTTTCCCCGAATTATGGTTGTTCGCGATGGGCGGATTGTTTATCGCCGTAGTAATGGCATTCCCCAATGGTTTGGCGGGTTTGTATAACACTTATGCGGCACCCAAGGTGGATGCGCTTTTTGCGAAAGTTTTCAGCAAAAAGCCGGCGGTAGCGGCGGCGCCACCACCGCCCGCTACGCCCCCCGTAAATAAGCCCGTTGCAACCAAAACGGAAACCCCGGTTATCCCACAAGGAGCACTCCATGAGTAGCAATACAGATTTTGTGCTTGCTGTTGAAGGGCTCACGGTTTCCTTCGATGGTTTCAAGGCGGTAAATGACTTAACGTTTTACGTGGATGAAAATGAAATCCGCGTAATTATCGGGCCTAATGGTGCGGGCAAAACCACCGTACTGGATTTAATTTGCGGCCGCACCAAAGCCACTGACGGCTCGATCAAATTCCGCAATCGCGAATTAACCAAATTGCGCGAACACGAAATCGTCAAAGCCGGTGTTGGCAGGAAATTCCAGAATCCGTCTATTTACGGTGATCTCACTGTATTTGAAAACCTGGAAATTTCCTTTCCCCGTGGCCGTTCCGTATTTGGAGCGCTCGCCTTCAAGCGCGATGAAGAAGTCATCAGCAAGGTCCATGAAGTGGCCAACATGATTTTCCTGGGCGACCAGTTGGACCGACAAGCCGAGTTGCTCAGCCATGGACAAAAGCAGTGGTTGGAAATCGGCATGTTGCTTATGCAAGACCCTGATTTGCTAATGCTCGATGAACCGGTTGCAGGCATGTCGGTCGGCGAGCGCCAGCAAACAGCGGAATTGTTACGCAGCATTATTAAAGACCGCTCGGTGATTGTGATTGAACACGATATGCAATTCGTTGCGCAAATCGCTGACAAGGTCACGGTATTGCACCAGGGGAAAATTCTCGCCGAAGGTTCAGTCGATAAAGTGAAGAATGATCCGAAGGTGATTGAAGTCTATCTTGGTCACTAATTACTTATGAGGAATTAATTATGTTAGCTGTATCTGATTACCGCGTAAGTTATGGCCAAAGCGAAGTGTTGCACGGATTGAATTTTGAAGTGAAACCGCGCGAAATTGTGGCGGTGATGGGGCGCAATGGCATGGGCAAAACCACCTTGATGAAATCATTAATGGGTGTTATTCCCAGCTCCGGTGGCAGCGTTAAACTGGATGGTAAAGAAGTCAGCCAGTTGAAAAGTTTTCAGCGAGTTGCTAACGGTTTTGGTTTTGTGCCGCAAGGGCGTATGATTTTTTCCAGTATGACCGTGAAAGAAAATATTGAAACCGGATTAACCACTACCAAAAAACGTTCGGTACCAAAAGAACTTTACGATATGTTCCCGGTATTGCTGGAAATGCGCAGCCGTCGCGGTGGAAATTTATCGGGCGGGCAACAGCAACAATTAGCTATCGCGCGCGCCTTAGCAAGTGATCCCAAATTGTTATTCCTGGATGAACCCACCGAAGGAATCCAGCCATCAATTATTCGTGAAATGGGGCGCACCCTGAAAGCCATTCGCGACCAACGTGGACTTTCAATTGTGGTTTCCGAACAGGTATTAAGTTTTGCACTGGATATTGCCGATAGAATCCTGGTGATTGAGAAAGGCCAGATTGTGCATGAAGAATTACGGGAGACAGTAAACGAAGCGAAAGTGGCTTCCTATTTGTCAGTGTGATTTTTTGTCGCTGTTATTTTTTTATCGACATAGTTTTTAATGTAGACCCTGGATGATACTTCAGCTTCAGCCAGCTTTCGCTAAGTCTCGGGCGATCGCTGGCTTTTTTCCTCCTATTGATAGCGTAAATCACGTCATTGCTTAATCATTTCTATCCGGCGGTGGTTCGCGCCCATCTTGCCCGCCTTCGGGCGGCTCCGGCATATTATCTGGCTTGCACGCCAGTGTTGCTGTTTCACCGCGTCGCGGAGGCAAGCTACAGATACCATTAATTAATTCATCATTGCGTCCTGCAAAACTGCATGGATCATTTTCCACCAACCCTTTGCACGCCAGCAGTGCTTCTTCCGGTGGGCCAACACGTTTTCCATCCCGTTCCGGTTGCTGGTTTTCAACGGCATATACCGGTTGCAACACTATATGTAAAAAAATGCCGGCAATACCAGCAGTTTTAAGTAGTTGGGATGATGCCATAGGTACCTCGTACAGATTACTTTATTAACGTTACCCATGAGATAAATCAAACGGTTGTTGGTTCAGCAGAATCAGTGTGTATCACAGTCTTTGCACAATTGATGAGTGTGTGTGCGCACCTGAAATTTGGTTATGTATGTTTGTCTATGGGGTGAATGACGTATAGGCGCGCGCTATTTGTCGTATTGAGAGTATGCGCCTTGCGCCAGATACTGACCCTGTTCCGCGACGAATTGTCCAACCTACACCAGGAGTCAGACCATGGCTGAAACGATTATCAAAATAGATTTAAAAAAAACTCCCTACGAGAACGAAAATATCCACAATCGCTGGCATCCGGATATTCCCATGGCGGCGACGGTAAAACCTGGTGCGGATTTTATTATCGAATGCTACGACTGGACCGGTGGGCAAATCGCTAACAATGACAGCGCGGATGACGTGCGCGATGTGGATTTGTCACAAGTACATTTCCTTTCCGGCCCGGTGGGTGTGGAAGGCGCAGAGCCTGGCGATTTACTGGTGGTGGATATTCTGGATATCGGCGCATTCCAGGAAAGCCTGTGGGGCTTTAACGGATTTTTCTCCAAGCAAAATGGCGGCGGGTTTTTAACAGAACATTTTCCGGAAGCGCAAAAATCGATTTGGGATTTTAATGGTATGTTTACCAAATCCCGCCATGTGCCCAATGTGGAATTTGCGGGCTTAATCCATCCCGGTTTGATTGGTTGCTTGCCCTCCAAAGAAATGCTGCTGGAGTGGAACAAACGCGAAAAAGAACTTTACGATACCGAACCTGAGCGTGTGCCTGCATTGGCAACATTGCCTTACGCCGATACGGCACACATGGGCAAATTAAGTGGTGATGCGGCCAAAGCCGCTGCCGCTGAAGGTGCGCGCACTGTGCCGCCGCGTGAACACGGTGGTAACTGCGATATTAAAGATTTATCGCGCGGTTCAAAAATTTATTTCCCGGTGTATGTAAAAGGTGGCGGGCTTTCCGTTGGCGATTTGCACTTCAGTCAGGGCGATGGCGAAATTACTTTTTGCGGCGCTATTGAAATGGCTGGCTGGATTCACTTGCGCGTGAATTTAATTAAAGACGGCATGGCGAAATACGGGATTAAAAATCCTATCTTCAAGCCCAGCCCGATTGCGCCGAAATATGACGACTACCTGATCTTTGAAGGGATTTCGGTTGATGAATACGGTGAGCAACATTATCTGGATGTTCATGTCGCTTATCGCCAGGCGTGTTTGAATGCAATTAATTATTTAACCAAATTTGGTTACAGTAAAGCCCAGGCATACGCGATCCTTGGTTGTGCGCCGGTGCAAGGGCATATTTCCGGTGTGGTGGATATTCCGAATGCCTGTGCAACATTATGGTTGCCCACAGATATTTTTGATTTCGATGTGAATCCTACGGCGGAAGGCCCGACGAAAAAGGTTACACCGGGTACTGATGTCCCGCTGTCGAAAGATAAATAGCAGAGAAATAAATAGTGTTGAATTACAGTAATTTTTAATCGATGCGGGCTGGGCTCCGGTATTCACTTCGGGACACGCCGTGAATACATCCCTGTAGGCTCGGATGCAGCATCCATGCTGCATACGGTCCCGAAGTAAATACCGGCTCCCATCCTTGTAGATTCTGCCAGTTCCTTATTTATTAGGTGATTGTAATGCCTGTTTACGACTACAAATGCGCCGACCATGGGTTGTTTTACGAATTAGCCGCTATGGAAGATTCCAGCAAACCGATGGCGTGCCCGACCTGTGCAAAATTATGCGCGCGGGTAATTATGCTCGCACCGGAATTCCTGGATATGAAAAAAGAAAACCGCATGGCCCATCAACGCAATGAAACGGCGATGAATGCCCCGGTTTTTTCAACGCCTGACTATCGCGCTGAACAAAAAGCGCGACGCGAGCATAAACACGGTAAAGGCTGCGGTTGCGGTGATAAGCCGATTCGCAAATCCAACCTGATGTACACCGCTGGCGGGAATAAAATGTTTCCCTCCATGCGTCCGTGGATGATTAGCCATTAATTAATTCTTGCTGCGTTTTTTTCACGCAGCAAGAAATTATGTTGCTTGTCGATTAAAAGAATTTGCTACTCAAACTTACGCCGATCCAGCGCGGCTCGCTGGGTGAAAAACTGTTCCAGTCGTAAAGGCTGCCGTACTCCACCTCAAACAGGTTGCGCACAATCAGGGTGAAATCGACTTTGCGATTATTGGTGGCGATACCAATTGCGAGGTCCGTCAATCCATAACCATCCTGTTTTGCATAACGGGATAACGAGGTATTGGGATTAAAACTGCTCACATAGTTGTAATTGATATTGCCGTGCAATTCGTTATCCCCGAAAACCAATTCGGTATGCTCAAGTGAAATATTGAACGAGACTTTGGAGGCACCCGCGATGGTTTTGCCGCTGACATCGTAGTAGGGCGGGGCCGATGGCAGGCCACCTAATTCCGGTGGTTTTGCCGCGTACTGGAAATCTTTATAGCGGGGGTCGCTGTACGCGCCGGCAAAACGCAGCGTAGTGTTATTGAGTGTATAGGCTGCATCAAACTCAATGCCCCTGGCAGTAATTTTTGGAACATTACCCAAGCCTGCGGTATAAGCCGGTTTGCCGTCGTCATTAATCCGGGTCTGTTCAGCATCGTAATAATAAAGTGATTGGATGTAATTATTGATATCCAGATAATAAATGCTGGTGCTGAGGATTAAATTGTCATTTAGTAGATTGGCTTTCCATCCCAAGTCATAGTTATTGGTTTTTTCTGCTTTAGTCAGCGCCGATTTTCCGCCTTCTCTGGTCGCTCCGACAATTTGTGATACGCCCGCCTTTTCACCGTGTTGCCAGGAAAAATACACGGTGTGGTTATCATTGATTTGAAAGTTCGGGCTTATATTGGCTCCGGTTAATACATCATCAAAGGGTTCTGCGGCTGTAGTTTGATAAACACCGCCGATACGCGCGGCACGTATCGCTTTGGCTTGCGCCACCTGATTTTTTTGTGTGGCATTCAGGCTGGCGTAAGCAGGTACCTTAAAATATTTAAGGGCAACGGAATCGGCCAGGGCAAATTGTGCCAATGAATTTCTTGCCGGGTCCAGTTCGCCCCTGGCATCACTTTGAAATCCGCCAAGTTGCACGTTGTTTACCGCAACCGGATTTAATTCCGGTGCATAACCCTGGTGGGAAATGTAACTGGCAGACTGCAATTGATGTGATTTTTCATCCGAGATACGCACACCAACATTAATGCTGGTACGCTCGGTGGGATTCCAATCGATATTGCCAAACCACGCCAGCTTATCGCCCTCGGTTTTGGTGTGTGCAGCAATATTTAAACGATCAACCGAGTTGAGTAAAAGATACCGCCCTGCAGCATCGACATCCAATGCATTGTATTGGCTGACAGTTGCGTAATAAGCGCCTGCATCAGAACCAAAACGCGTGCCCCAGCCGGGTTGCCCGGTGCGCGCTTCTGTGTGTAAATAAAAAACACCGGTTTTGTAATTGAATTTACCAAAACCGGTTTCGATATCCGATGATGCAATACTGAGCTCTTCACTTAATTGTTTGTAATTGTTCCAGGCCTGTGATGGTTCGCGCATGATGTCAAAAACATCGCGCAGTCCGGTATTTTTACCGTGCCATGCAAAGGTAAAATCGCGTGCCGCGGTAATCGAATTCACTGTGTAATTACCAGGCTTCCAATTGAGTTCTAATGAGGCACCGCCAGTATCGCGTTCTTGCGGCGGCCCATCGCTGCGTTCAACGCGGTTTTTTGTTCCGTCGGGATCAAGGTAGTTATAACTTTGGTCTTGCTTAAACCAGCGTCGTTCCAACCGGCCAGCGGGTTCAAGTTCCTGTACTACGGGAATCGGCAAACCGGTTTTGGGATCGAGAGTGTCATAATGATCCGGTGTTGCGCGTGAGAATGCTCCGAACGAAGACGAACCGTATTCAGCACCTTTGGGTGTGAAATCCGCACTCAAATGTGCACTGAAATTTTCATCCGGTGTCAGCAGTAACTGGATTTTTGCGGAGGTCCGGTCGCGGTTATACAGTGATTGGGTGATGTCATAATGATTGATAAAAGGACCGTCGGCTTGCTCGCGTAAAAACGTCACACGATAAGCCAGCAGGTCATCTATCACCGCACCTCCAACAGCAGCGCGGGTGATTAAGGTATTGCGTTGCCCGGCGGTTATCGATGCTTGTACTTCATCGTCAAAAGTCGGCGCGTGGGTGCGAAACGTAATGCGGCCATAGTTCGCGGCCAGGCCACCTTGTGTTCCCTGTGCTCCGCGCGTCACAGCAACCGATTCCAGATCATAAAAATTAAAACTGCCGGCCATATCGGTAAACGCATAACTCACACCGTCAACGCTCACGCCAATACCAGGATCTTGCGGGCTGCCACCGGGAAAACCAATTCCGCGTAACGATAAATTTTGCCCGGTTACCAGGCCGGTTTGGCCGGCGATGCGTACATTGCCCAATTTTTTCAATACATCCTGAAAGCGCGTCACTTCAAATTTTTCCAGCTCATTACCGGAAACAACTGAAATTGAAATGGGCACATCTTTAACACTGCGCAATGGCAAAATGACTTTTTTGCCACCGACGATAACCTCTTCAATTCCCTGGCTATTGTTACGGCCAGCGGCAGTTGGGTCTTGCTCCAATAGTTGATCCGGTGTTAATTGATCGGCTGATAATTGTTGTGGCGCTGCTGGTGCGAGATCATCGTTAACCTCGGCTGGAGGAACACTATTACTTCCATCACGGTTGTCGTTCACAGCGGGAGCGGCCATTACCGATAGGGATAAAAAACTGGATGCACTGATTGCCAATAAAAAAATACGAGTGCTCTTTTTTTTAACTTGAATAGATAAATATTGATGGCGCAGTGCAGGCTTCAGACGCATAAATTTTCCTTTCGCTGGGTTAATTACAATACCGATGCAGGAGGAATTGCGATATCTATGCCAAATAGCCGCGCTAACTTTTACAAGAGAATGGAATGTATCGGGTAATTAAAATTGGGGAAATATAAATATTGCATTTGGTTTTTATGATGGTTTTTAGTGTTGATAAATAAAAAATTATTGCTGGATCTATTGCAATGCCTGGTTGAAATACGGTTTTCTGCGTAATTGTGCTCACTGATATTAGTGATAATCAAGCAGCAGTTTTTTTTATAAGGTGCGGAATTTATTAAAGGGGAAATTGCAGGCGTGCAACCGGGTGCGTTAAAACTAACAGCGTTGGCTGGAGAATAAATCTTATTGTTGAATACGCTCCAGCCCTACATTTTAATTACGATTTTCCGTTTTTTATTTCTGTGTAAAGCCAGCGTACAAAACGTTCCGTACTTTGCGGGGTTACACCGTCCACTTTTGCATCAAATTCTTTGGTTGGATTTAATGCGAGCACTTCTTCCACGGTTTTTCCTTGTGCAACAAGCGGGGAAATTTTGTCGCGTGCGGCCAGAATCAAATCGCGCGCAGCAATAAGGCCATTGCGGTCGGTAATCGGGCCGTGGCCGGGAATGATTTTGGTTTTGGGGCCGGCGCGGCCAATAGTTGCACCGAGGCCATCCAGAATCCCGCGCAATGTGCCGCCATTGGTTAAATCAACCACAGGGTAGCCAGTTGAACGGAAGTAGTCACCGGTAGCCAAGGCATCCTGTTTGGTAAATTGCACCAGGGTATCGCCGTCGGTGTGGGCAACACGAATAGGAATCAAACGAACTTCTTCATTATTAATATGCAGGGTCACTTGATTGTCGTAAGTAATAACTGGCAATGCTTTGGCGGGCGCGGGTTTACCGGGTGTGCCATCAGGCGCGGGATTGGGGTTCGCCAAGCGCGCACGCAGCTGATCGCGACTAAAAAGAATGGCCCCCTGTTTGGCAAAATTTTCATTGCCACCGGTATGGTCGCCATGTACATGGGTATTTACCAGATAACGTATTGGTTGGTTGGAAATCTTTTTTAATGCGGCAACTAATTTGTCGGTGAGGGGAGCGAATTGTGAATCCACTAAAAATATACCATCCGGCCCGGTGAGGGCGCTGATCGTTCCGCCCGCACCTTCCAGGGTATAAAGGTTGTCACCGATTTTATTGGTTTTTATTTCTACCGTATTGTAATCAATTTGCTGTTGTTGGGCCTGGGCACTGGCAATAAAAAATAGCGCTGCGGTTAAGGTAAAAAGCGTTTGACGCTTGATGAGTGACATAGAGAAGCTCCGTTTTTCAATTAAAGGTAAAGGCATCATGGATTGAATGGATTTTTACTATTTTAAAGTCAAAAAAAATCCCACGACCTTGTGGGATTTTCGACGCACGACTTAGTGAGTTCGATACTTTACTTGTGTGTACGATTGGATTATGGCAGCGATAATTGGCGCAAAGCAAATGGTTACTTAGATTTTTATCAGCAATAACCATGGCATGTGGTTATAAGCTTTAATGGATTTTCTTTGGTAATTTTTTTGTGTGGATTAAATAAAAACACAAGGTGTTTTGGTGGGTCTTCTTTGCCTTGATAAAAAAGCCGCCCGGTATATGGCTACACGGACGGCCCACGCATTCCTTGACCGGTGACGATGAGCGCCTAAAAAATATTAACAAAAATGTTCGATGTGTTAAGCCAGCAATTCTTTGACGACTTTTCCATACACTACGGTTGGCCGTTCGGAGCGACCATTTTGCAGGAAGGTTGTTTTCAAGTGATTCAACCCGAGCAAATGCAATACGGTTGCATGCAAATCATAGGTATCTACAACATTTTCACCCACTGCACGCAAACCTACTTCATCCGTTTCACCGTAAGTGAAACCTGCTTTCACGCCGCCACCTGCAAGCCATTGGGTGTAACCCCACGGATTATGGTCGCGCCCGTTACCACTTTGCCCATAAGAAGTTCGGCCAAACTCCGAAGTCCATACGATCAGGGTTGAATCGAGTAAGCCGCGCGATTTCAAATCTTCCAATAAACCGGCGATCGGTTTATCAACAGCGCGTGCATGTTTGCCGTGATTTTCGTCGAGACTATTGTGTGCATCCCAGTTGCGATTTTCGCCACGAATCTCCTGCTCTCCGGAGATTACCTGGATGAAGCGCACTCCGCGCTCCACTAACCGGCGTGCACGCAATAAATTGGTACCATAACCTTTACTGACTTCATCATTCAGACCATATAGCTCTTTGGTTGCATCGGTTTCTTTACTGATATCGACTGCTTCCGGTGCTGCCACTTCAATGCGCGATGCCAGTTCATACGAGCGATTGCGCGCTTGCAATTCAGTGTCGTGTGCGTAATCCGCATAGCCCAGTTTATTAAGTTTATTTAACAAACCAAGGCTATTGGTTTGCTGTTCGGCTGAAAAGTTTTCCGGACGTTCCAAATGCAAGATGGGTGAATCACCGGGACGGAAAGGCGTGCCTTGATAAACGGCGGGCAAAAATCCGGAAGTCCAATTGCTGCTGCCGCCGCGCGGTTCTTTCAAATCGTTGTAAAGCGCTACATAGGAAGGCAGATCCGGATTCGCTGAACCCAATGCATAATTGATCCAGGCCCCGAGGGTCGGACGGCCCGGATTGAGTGAGCCAGTATTTAATTTAAGGATTGAAATATCGTGTGTTGCACCTACAGTCACGCTTGACTTGATAAATGCGAGTTTGTCAGCGTGATTTGCCAGGTTGGGTAATAAATCAGAAAACCATGCACCACTCTCACCGTATTGTTTCCATGTGCGGTTTGATGCGTACAATTTTCCGGTGCCGCCTCGAATGGCAACGTTAAGGCCTTTTAAAAATGAAGGCGCAATTTCCTGACCTGCGCGTTTGATTAATTCCGGTTTGTAATCATAAAGATCCAGCGTAGATGGCGCACCGTTTTGGTGGAGCCAGATTACCGATTTTACTTTCGCAGCAAAATGGGGATTTTTAGGTGCAAGCGGATCGGCCAGTTCAGCAGCTAACACAGGTGTGGCAAACAATCCGCCGCCAGGCAACACGCTGGTCAATGCCAAACCGCCGAGGCCGTAGCCTGTTTTTAATAAAAAGTCGCGACGTGAATTACTCATAATATGTTCCTTTTAACTCGTTAAATGACAATTGAAATTAGAGCCGATAAGCAAATTCGTTGGAGTTTGCTACGGTATGAACCAAATCAACCAGCGCTGCCGCCCGGATAGGGTCAACGCTGTTCACATCCTTCAAGCCGGTGGGCTGGTTTATTGCCAGCTTTCCGGAAATGGCTTTTTCACGAATAATTTTTTCCTGGTCATTCAGGTAAGCTTGCAATAATTTGCGTTCTGCTTTATCCGGCTTGCGGGCAAATAAAATTTGGTAAAGGCGATCAAGCTGGGCTTTTTCATTTTTTCCACCTTCAGCAATGACACGTCCAGCCAGCGCTTGCGATAAACCAAATACAATGTCGCTGTGATAAAGCGTGAGTGCTTGTAACGGTGTAGTGGTGACATCGCGCTTGCTATGCACTTCCTGGGTTCCTGCAAGATCAAATGTTTGCAGCAGCGGATAGGGCACACTGCGGCGATTGAAAATGTAAATACTGCGGCGATAAAAATCCGCACTGTCAGCCGACGTTTTCCAGAATGGTTGACCATCGGTGTTGGAATTACCGGTCACCAGATTGGCAGGAATCGGCGGGAACACACCGGGACCACCTTGCTTGTCATTTAACTTGCCTGCTGCAACCAGTAGTGAATCGCGAATTTGTTCCGCTTCAAGGCGTTTGCGTGGAAACAGCGCAAGCAATTTATTATCCGGGTCAAGTTTGCGTACCTCATCATCGCGTTCCGCTGAGGATTGGCGATACACACTGGATAATAAAATCTGGCGATGTAATTGTTTTACGCTCCAGCCTTCTTTCACAAAATTGGTAGCAAGGTAATCGAGTAATTCCGGATGTGTGGGCTTGCCACCGGCACGGCCAAAGTCACTGACAGTATCTACAATGCCGCGTGCAAAATATTGCTCCCAAACACGATTAACAAATACGCGTGCAGTCAGCGGATTTTTTTCGCTGGTAATCCAGTTTGCCAGAGCAGTGCGACGACCGGATGAAGTCGCGGTAGGAACTATGACCGGCTTTTCGCTGGTAATACTTTCCGGAAATGCCGGTTGCACTTCTTCCAGCGGCCGCTCCTGGATACCGCCGAAGTAAACAAATGTTGGTGGCGCGTCAGCGTGCCCCAATTCAGTTGCCGCGGAAAGGTAGAGCGAGCCTTGCGGTTTTAATCGCGCCGCTATTTCACGGCCTTGTTTGCGTAGTTTGTCGTATTGCTTCCATAAATCGACGTGTTTTGGATTGTAATCCGGCGCGGTTTTATCGGTGGAGGTATCCTGTAGATAACCTGCGAGCCGATCATCATCGACATAGGGACCGTAATAATTATTAATCCAGCGATCATGGGCATTCCATTCTTTTTCAGGCTTGTTAAGCGACACCAGTGTGTCGTTGTCATAACGTTCCTTCAAATATTTATTGGCTTGTTCACGCACGGGATCAATCAACGCTTTTTTTGCGGCATTGATGGGAGCTATTTCCGCTTCATATTTTGCCGCCGCTTCTTTATAGGCGATTTCCTGTGCACCTATTGCGGCGGGAATATCATCGCGTACGCTGGTGTTGGCAAAGAATGCCTGTAAAGCGAAGTAATCTTTTTGCGAAATCTTATCGAGCTTGTGATTGTGGCAGCGTGCGCACTCAACAGTTTGCCCCAGGAAAACTTTTCCGACAGTGTCGGTAATATCTGTCGTGTGCTGGTATTTTTTCTGGACCAGGTTGCGGCCATTCGGATTGTCGGGAAAGCTGCGCAGAAATCCGGTGGCAATCAAGGCTTCCTGGCGGTCGGGCCACAATTCATCGCCAGCGAGTTGTTCCTGAATAAATTGGTTGAACGGCTTATCCTGGTTAAATGCGTTAACGACGTAATCGCGATAACGCCAGAGATTCGGGCGCGTTTCATCATTATCAAAACCACCGCTATCAGCATAGCGCGCCAAATCCAGCCAGCGGCGTGCCTGGCGTTCGCCGTAATGCGGTGATGCGAGCAAGCGATCAACCAATTTTTCATAGGCTTTTGGTGAGCGATCAGCTTCAAATGCTTTTACCTCCTCCGGCGTTGGAATTACGCCCCAGGCATCCAGTGTCGCGCGACGAATAAAGGTACCGCGATCGGTATCCGCTGACGGTTTGATTTTTTTCTCTTCCAGTTTGGCAAGAATAAACGCATCGATCGGCGTGCGTACCCAGGATAAATGCGCCGGTGCGGGAACCTCACTATTTTTTACCGGCTGCCATGACCAGGGTAAACGCGATTTTTGCTTTTCCGTTAATACGGGAACATTCGCGTGGATTGAGTCTGCGGGCGGTTTGCCAGTCTGGGCCATCGCCGCGGATGTGAGACTAAAAAGCGCGATGAAAATGACCGTTCTTTTCACTCTTGCCTCTCCTTTCTTTTATATCAGATGATAAGAATCGTTTATTGGGATACTAAAAATGATCGGGCGGGAAATAAAACCAAAAAAACTGATCCCGCCGTTGAGGGAGGGGCGTTTGCAGTAACCGTGCCAGCGAATTTTTAGTTATTTTTCCAGCAGTGTTTTGTTGGGTTTTGAAGAATGATGCTATTGGTATTGCAACAAAAAATAGCTTTCATGCCAAACTGCAAGAAAATTGGGTTGTTATAAACATTCAAAAAATGGGAAGTGATTTTTTTTGTACTGTTGGCTTATCAGAATTGGCGCCGCAGTCATGCCCTTAAGCGAACAACACTGTTGGGTGAGTGTTTTTGTTTGTACAAAAAATAATGGTGCAGGTGGGTTTTCTACATCTTAAGAAGGCGGGCATATTATCCCGGGAATAAACTATGGAGAGTGCTGGACTAAAAACGTTATGGGTTTGCTGTGCGTAATGTATCGATATAATCGTTTAATGTGCCAAATAAATCAGTAAGCAATTGCGGCGCTTGCATGCATTTGGCTACACCGATAATTCCCTGGTAACTCGCCATGATAAACATTGCAATTTTACGCGGATTGATATCCTGGCGAACCAGTCCTTGTTGTTGGCCTTGTTCAAGCGCGGTGACGATGGATTGATAGATAGTTTCCATAATGTTTTCCAATCGCTCATGGAAACCTTTGTCGATGGATGCCATTTCCTGGTTTAGATTGTTGAGCGGGCAACCCTTGAAACAAACTTCGTTTTTATAGAGGTCTGCTTTCCATAAAAATAATTGCTGGATTGCCGTTAATGGATTGGGATACTTGCTGGAAAATTCAGACCAGTTTACTTTCACATGCTCCACTAAAATTTCATCGACAACTGCATAACCCAGCGCCAGCTTATTGGGAAAATAATGGTAGAGCGCACCTTTGGCTAACTGGGTTTTTTGCAATATCGCTTCGATGCGCATCCCCTGATAACCGTTCTCATAGATTTCTTCCTGCGCGGCTTCCAGAATCCGGGTGCGGGTATGCTCGGCGTTGCGTTCGATAGACATGGGATGCTCGTGAACCAGTGATATGTAGCGATAATTATTATGGCTAGGCTGACGGTTATATTGATTAATTTTAAACCGACCAAATGGTCGGTGGTCATTAGATAGTAAGGGGATTTGACTTGTCAATAACAGCCGATTGCACAATCATCCATGCCATCAAACTGCAATAGTGGATGTGGTGGTACAGTTATATCCGGTATTAGTTATATCATTGACCAAAAGTAAACATTTGCGGGGAAATGCAATGCCACATCGCCATCATGAACGTCACCGATCACAGCATTCAGGCTGGTTACGCGCTGCAGTTTTAGGAGCCAACGATGGAATTATTTCCACCGCAAGTTTGATGATGGGGATGGTCACTGCCGGTGTACCGGGTTCCACTATTTTATTAAGTGGTGTCGCCGGTTTGGTGGCTGGCGCCATGAGTATGGCGGCAGGTGAATATGTGTCGGTGCGTTCACAGGCTGATACCGAAGCGGCAGACCTTGCGCGCGAAACTCTCGAACTCGAGACCAATCCCGGGGGTGAACATCGTGAACTGGAAGAAATTTATGTTGCACGTGGATTGGAGCCGGAACTCGCCCGCGAGGTCGCCAAACAATTAATGGCTCACGATGCACTCGGGGCCCATGCACGCGATGAGCTGGGGATTACCGATATTTTCTCTGCACGCCCGTTACAGGCTGCGCTGACTTCTGCGTTAACATTTTCAGTCGGTGCATTGATTCCGCTCCTGGTCGTGTTATTACATCCCATTGAATACCTTGCGTTTGCAATAGCCTCGGTTTCATTAATTGCGCTGGTAGTGCTCGGTGGCCTGGCGGCGAAAGTCGGCGGTGCGAACCAATTTGCCGGTGCTGTGCGGGTAGGCTTTTGGGGCGCAGCGGCTATGGCATTAACCGCTGTGGCGGGGCATTTGTTTGGTGCGGTGGTGTAATATTTATTTATCAAAAATATACGCAATCACTTCACTCATTGCGCAATTAATCTGCACAAAGCGCTGTGCATCGGCCAGCATAAAATCAGCGGGTTGGGTGTAACGCGAACCATCAATATCGGCTGCGCAATGTTCAATTAATGCCGCCGCAGATGCGGGGGTGGTTTCCAGATGAAACTGGAAGCCATAGACCTGATTATTAATCACATACGCCTGGTTTAAACAGCCTTCGCTGCGGGCGATATGCAATGCACCGGGTGGTATGGCGAACGTATCGCCATGCCAGTGAAAAACATCCGGGTATTTCGCCAGGATTTGCGCCACCGGATGCGCACTGGCTGCGGGTAAAACCTGTAACGGCAACCAGCCGATTTCCTTATGGGTATTGCGTGTGACTTTACCGCCCAGTACATCGGCAATGAGTTGCGCCCCCAGGCAAATACCTATCACTATTTTGCCTGCGTTGATGGCGTCTTTAATCAGGATTTTTTCATCGGCCAGCCAGGGATAAATTTCCTCATCATAAATCCCCATCGGACCGCCCATGACGATCAGTGCATCAAAACTGTGCACGTCCGGTGCTTGGTCACCACGGTACCAATGGGTAGTGCCAAGCGTGTAGGCGCGCGTAATAAAGTCATTTGCCATACTGCCAATATCTTCAAATGGCACATGCTGCAAACTATGGATACGCATAAAAAACTCCTTTAACCGGGCGAGTAGATATAAGCAGGCATCGATTATGCAGAATTCCAGCCGATTTGGCTGTTTAATTCCGTAAGTTACGGCGGCGAGACGGCGGATTGTCTGATGATTGGTGTATACTCCGGCCATTATTTGTGCGTTATAACTGTGGTGACCAGATTGATAGGCTTTTTTAAAAAATTGATGGGCTCCGGGATTGATAAGCCCGCTAAACAGGAATCCCCTGCAAAATCCCCCGAGAAATCGACCCATGAACATGGGGCTAACACCAGAAAGCATCCGCGCGAGCGCCACCAGGGCCAGGATCGGAATCAGGGGCGGGACCATGATCGCCAGGGCCAGGAACAGCAGCGGTCGCGTAATAATCGCAACCAGCGCGGCCCGCAAAAATCCGAACATGCTGACAAACCGGCGGCGAAAATCGACAAGCCCGCACAACCCAAAGCAGAAAAAAATCACGTTCCCAAACGCCCTGCCAAAATAGATCACGGCCCCTGGGATATTTCCCAATTCCCGGTTGAGGAAATAGAAGGTAAAACCCGCTTCCACGATTTCGATCTGGAATTACCGTTAATGCGCGGTATTGCCGAATTGGGTTTTAAATATTGTTCCCCGATCCAGGCCCAATCATTACCCCATGCGTTGCAGGGCAAGGATGTTGTTGGTAAAGCGCAAACCGGTACGGGAAAAACCGCAGCGTTTTTGACGGCGATTATTGATGATCTGTTAAAAAATCCCATCGCTGAAAAACGTTATGCCGGTGAGGCGCGGGCATTGATTATTGCACCAACGCGGGAATTGGTTATTCAAATTGCGGACGACGCAAAAGCACTGTGTAAATTCACTGATTTGAAAATCCACACGCTTGTGGGTGGTATGGACTACACCAAACAGCAACGCCATTTGCACGAAGACCTGGTGGATATCCTTGTTGCCACACCCGGCCGCTTGCTGGATTTTTGTGGTAACAAAGATGTCTACCTCGATCAATTGGAAATACTGGTCATCGACGAAGCAGATCGTATGCTCGACATGGGTTTTATTCCGCAAGTGCGGCAAATTGTTCGCCAGACACCGAAGCGCGAAGATCGCCAGACATTATTTTTCTCCGCAACTTTCACTGATGATGTGCACAACCTTGTGCAGCAATGGACTTACAAACCAATCACTGTAGAAATTGAACCTGAATCCGTTGCCAATGCGCGCGTGGAGCAACATGTGTACCTGGTATCGACGGAAGAAAAATACACGCTGCTCTATAACCTGATTCAACAGGAACACGCCGAGAGCATGATTGTGTTTGCCAATCGCCGCGACGAGTGCCGTGACCTGCACGAAAAATTATTGCGCCACGGTATTAAAGCCGGGTTATTGTCCGGTGAAATTACCCAGAACAAGCGTGTATCCACCCTGGATGCGTTTAAAAATGGTGATATCAAAGTATTGGTCGCTACCGATGTGGCAGGGCGCGGCATTCATATCAGCGGTATTAGCCACGTCGTGAATTTTACCTTGCCGGAAGAACCGGAAGATTATGTTCATCGTATTGGCCGCACCGGTCGCGCGGGCAAAACCGGAACCTCTATCAGCTTCGCGTGTGAAGATGATGCATTGCGTTTGGCACCTATTGAAGAATTGCTGGGCAAGCCGATTAAATGTGAGCAACCACCCGAGCCATTATTGCTGGCACCGCCGGATTTACCGCCCGCGCCACCGCGTTCACGCAATGGTAATGAGCGTTACACCAATCGTTCAGTGGGTAATCGCCCCGGTGGCAATCGCAATCGCCGTCCGCGTCATTAATTGATAGTGGTATTAATTAGCGAGTGAATTAATTGCCCGGCCCATGCCGGGCAAATTGTTTTTAACGGAATGTTTATGTCTGCTGCTGCCCCGGCTAAATCCGCATTGCTTACGTTGCATCTCGGCGCTTTTATGATGGGCGCGACAGGTTTATTTTCCAAAATTATTGATTTGCCCGCATGGGATATCACCGGTTACCGCACCTGGATTGCAGCAGCAATATTATTTATCTGGGTTTGGTGGCGCGAGCGGAACATTGCATTAAAAGCGCCGCGTGATTATGGCCGCATGTTGATATTGGGGGCGCTCCTGGCGTTGCATTGGGTTACGTTTTTTCATTCGATGCAAGTAGCGAATATCGCCGTGGGTATGATTTCACTTTACGCTTATCCAGTGGTAACTGTGTTTCTCGAACCGTGGATTAAACGCACGCAACTGGATTGGCGCGATGTCGTTAGCGGTGTTCTGGTGCTGGTCGGGATTTATTGGCTGGTGCCCGAATTTGATGTGAGTAACAATCTCACAGAAGGGGTAATCTGGGGCATTATTTCTGCGCTTGCATTTGCGGTGCGGAATTTACTGTTAAGCCATTGGTTTAGTCATCAAACTGCCGCGCGTTCCATGAGCTACCAGGTATTGATTGTTGCGTTATTGATGACACCGGTGTTGCTCTTGTCGAATCATCAGCCTACCGAAAAGGATTGGTGGTTATTAATTTGTTTGGGAATTGTTTTTACCGCCGTCACTCACACGTTACTGGGTTTTTCGCTGCGTTATTTAAAAGCGAAAACGGTGGGGCTGGTGGCGTGCTTGCAGCCGGTGTATGCCGTGATTTATGAAATTTTTCTACTGCATGAAATTCCTGCAACCAGTACGTTGGTTGGCGGTGCGATTATCATGGGCGCGGCCATTTATGAATCCGTGCGCGAGCATAAAAAATCCGCTGCGGCCTGATTCTGGCTAAACTCCTGTTAATGACGGAGGAGATGTTATGAGTAGCACATTAATGCCCGTAGTATTCGTTCCCCACGGCGGTGGCCCAATGCCGCTGCTGGGGGATGCCAGCCATCGCGAGCTCACTGCATTTATGCAACACCTCGCACAGGATTTGCCGCCACCGCAAGCCATCCTGGTGATCAGTGCCCATTGGGAAGAAACGATAGCGCATGTTTCCAGCGCTGCTGCGCCGGAGATGATGTTTGATTACTACGGTTTTCCGCCGGAAAGTTACGAGTTTCGTTACCCTGCGCCCGGTCATCCGCCGTTGGCAGAACACATCGCACAATTACTGCAAGCGAATAATATCCCGGTAACCCTGGATAACCAGCGCGGTTACGATCATGGTACGTTTGTACCTTTATTGCTCAGCTACCCGCGTGCGGATATACCGGTAGTGCAATTATCACTGCTTGCCTCGCTTGATCCTGCCGCGCACATCGCCCTGGGTAACGCGATAGCACCTTTGCGTGAGCAGGGCGTGTTAATTCTCGGCTCGGGCATGTCATTCCATAATATGCGGGCGTTTTTCTCACCCAGTCCGATAGTGAAAGCGAAAAGCGATAATTTCGATCAATGGCTGGTCGAAACCCTGACCAGTGATGCACTCGATTATTCGCAGCGATCAGCGCAATTAACAAACTGGACCCAGGCCCCTGATGCGCGTTTCTGTCATCCACGCGAAGAGCATTTGTTACCTTTGCTTGTTTGCTTTGGGGCGGCGAAGGCATCGCCAATTGCACAACATAATTTTGGCGGTTATCTATTGGGTACCCGTGTCAGTGGATTCCTCTGGCAATAATTTGTCACCCTGCGCGGTTTTGGCGCATTTTAGTAATTCTTGGCTACACTCAATGATTATTCGCAAGCGATTGCTGATGGAATGTTATTGAGAGTGCGCCAATGAAAAAAATTCTGGTTGTTGAAGACAGTGAAATGGTGATGAAAGTATTGCGCCACCTGGTGCAATCATCATCCCTGGCTTATGAAGCCATCTATGCAAACAGCCTGGCACAGGCAACTACTGCTTACGAACAAAACCCGCAGGAATTTTTTGCGGCGCTGGTAGATCTGAATTTGCCTGATGCGCCTAACGGTGAAGTCGTGGATTTCACCCTTGGCAAAAAAATTCCCACCATCGTATTAACCGGTAGCTACGACGAAAAACGCCGCGAACAATTATTCAATAAAGGTATTGTGGATTACGTTACCAAAGAAGGGCGTTACGCTTATAGCAAAGCGATTGGCATGATCAACCGCCTGGAAAAAAACCAGCACATTAAAGTATTGGTGGTTGATGATTCCGATATGTCGCGCAAGCACGTTGCCAATTTATTCAAACGGCATTTGTTTCAAGTGCTGGAAGCTGTTGATGGGGTAGATGCCATTAAAGTACTGTTGGAAAACCCGGATGTGAAGTTGGTCTTTACCGATTACAACATGCCCAAAATGGATGGCTTCGAACTGGTGCGCAATCTGCGTTACAAGTATGACAAAACCG
Source organism: Gammaproteobacteria bacterium (assembly GCA_021151835.1). Classification (GTDB taxonomy): domain Bacteria; phylum Pseudomonadota; class Gammaproteobacteria; order Pseudomonadales; family Cellvibrionaceae; genus Cellvibrio. The sequence goes on along the minus strand of JAGKWO010000002.1, from coordinate 109,697 downwards.
ATTTGATTATGATCGGTGTGTCCGGTGACAGCAGTGAAGCCCTTTCGGCCAAATTTATCAAACACGGTGCGAATGATTTTTTGCGCAAGCCTTTCCATCCGGAAGAATTTTATTGTCGCATTATCCACAACATAGAATCGCTTGAATTAATTGAGCAGATTACTTACAACGCCCAGCGCGATCACTTAACCGGTCTGTACCATCGCTCGTATTTTTTTAACGCCGCGCGCGAACTTTATCGTCAGGCAGTTGAAAAAGCATCGCCATTATCCCTGGCAGTTATCAATATTGATCATTTCAGCCAGGTGAATGAACAGCACGGCAACGCCTGGGGTGACGTTGCCTTGAAATATATCGCAACCAGTTTACAAAATATGTTGGGGCGATTTTTGCTGGCACGTGCGGACAGCGATGACTTTTTTTTATTGATGCCCGGGCTGGACCATGAAAAAGCAGCCTCCTTTTTAGCAAAAGTAAAACAATTATTGGCGGCGGAAAATTACATTATCAACAATACCGAAACGCATTTTTATTTTAGTGCAGGTATAAGCGATCAATTGCACCAAAGCCTGGATCAACAATTGGCGCAGGCAACACTATATTTGCATCGAGCGAAAGAGGCTGGAGGTAATATGATTGTGGATGATGGGGAAGAATAAAACGATAACTTTTAACCTGCATCGAATATCATTCACTTGAACCGCAGTTTTCTTTTAATGGATATTAAAAGCAGGCCCGGATTGGCTGGTGTTTTGTTTTATGCATTGATACGCAGTAATAGCACATAACCTGCTTTGCCAATCAGGCTGACACCAGTAAATACTATTGATTATGGTCCACTGGCGAGACTCGGTTCCACGGTTCTCGTAAGCTCCATTATTATCGGTGTCAGCTGCCTTAAAAATTAAACACTTAAATAACGTTGCACTAATCCATCATTCAAATCAGCAATCGGTCCGGTCGCGACTACACTGCCTTTTTCCATAATGAAAAAGTCATCCGCGACACGGCGGGCGAACGGTAATTTTTGCTCTACGAGTAATACCGTCAAACCCAATTCACGATTAAGTTTGCGAATTACCTCGCCGATATCACGTACCACATTGGGCTGGATGCCCTCGGTAGGTTCATCCAGAATGAGTAATTTTGGATCTAATACCAGCGCGCGGCCAATCGCCAATTGCTGTTGCTGGCCGCCAGACAAGTCGCCACCGCGCCGGTGTTTCATTTCTTTCAGCACCGGAAATAATTCATAAATCAAACCGGGAATTGCGCGCAGTTTATCTTTGCGTGCGCCCAGGGAAATTTTTAAATTTTCTTCAACCGTTAGCAACGGGAATATCTCGCGGCCTTGTGGCACAAAGCCGATGCCGCCACGCGCGCGGTTTTCGGTGGAGAGCTTGTTAATGTCGTAACCATTTAACTGGATTGCGCCGTCGCGTACCGGCAGCAAACCGGTAATGCACTTTAGCAATGTCGTTTTACCAACACCGTTGCGACCAATCAGGCAACCGCAAGTACCTTGTTTCAACTTGAGTGACAGGTCCCACAAAATGTGGCTTTGGCCGTAATATTGATTGATGTTTTTAATTTCCAGCATTTTCTATTACTCATTTTGCAATCGGCAGTGACCAATCAATTGATCATTCACACGGTTTTTATTCGCCCAGGTAAACTTCAATCACTTTGGGATCATTTTGTACCTGGTCCATCGTGCCCTCGGTTAATACTGAGCCCTGGTGCAACACGGTTACCTTGCGCGCAATCGAGCGCACAAATTTCATATCGTGTTCGACCACAATGACGGAATGCTCACCGGCAAGCGATAATAAAAGCTCGGCAGTTTTTTCCGTCTCTTCCCCGGTCATTCCGGCAACCGGTTCGTCAACCAGGAGTACGCGCGGGTTTTGCATCAGTAGCATGCCGATTTCCAGCCATTGTTTTTGTCCGTGGGAAAGTGAACCGGCATTTTTGTATCTGTGTTCGGCCAAACCGATTTGCACCAATACTTCATCAATGCGGTATTTTTGTGCGCTATTAAGTTGTTGGGACAGTGTCCACCACACACGTTTATCTGCAGCCGTTGCCAGCTCTAGATTCTCATAAACGCTTAAGGCTTCAAAGATAGTCGGCTTCTGGAATTTACGGCCAATGCCGCCGCGAGCGATTTGATGCTCGGATAATTCCAGCAAATTAATTTGCTGGCCAAAATACACGCTGCCTTCATCGGGTTTTGTTTTTCCGGTGATGACATCCATCATCGTTGTTTTACCGGCGCCGTTGGGGCCGATGATGCAACGCAATTCGCCTTCATCGATATATAAGTTCAAATTATTCAAAGCACGGAAACCATCGAAGCTGACAGTGACACCTTCCACATACAAAATAGTGCGATGGGTGGTATCCAATGGTGCGCCGAAGTTGGGATCTTTTTGTCCCATGGAATAGCGTTTGTGGGAAAAAATATTCATTAAACGGGCTCCTTGACGGCAGCGATGACAGGGGTTTCAGCGGAAATAAAATTTTCGGTAGATGTGCCCATGTTTGGTGTTACCGATGGGTCGGTGGCAGGAGCAGGGTTGCCTGGTGGTGGGTTACCAGGATTCTGTTTGCTCGCCGCTTTTTTGGTGCGATTAAACAAACCTACCAAACCTTTCGGTAATACCAGGGTTACGATCACAAATAACGCCCCCAATGCAAACAGCCAGGTTTCCGGTGAATAGGATGTGAAAACCGTTTTGCCGTAATTCACGGTGAATGCACCCACAATTGCACCAAACAAGGTGCCGCGGCCACCGGTAGCAACCCACACCACCAATTCGATGGAATTCAGTGGCGAAAATTCGCCGGGATTAATGATCCCTACTTGCGGAACATAAAGCGCACCAGCGATGCCCGCGAGAATCGCAGAGAAAACAAATAGCCATAATTTGTAGTATTCAACTTTATATCCGCAAAAACGTGTGCGTGTTTCCGCATCGCGAATTGAAACAATTACTTTCCCCATCCGCGAGGTCACGATATAACGACAGGCGATGTAGGCGAGTATCAGCATAAAACCGGAAGCCAAAAATAACGAAATACGCGTGCCACTGGCAGCAATGGGAAAGCCTAAAATATCTTTGAAATCGGTTAATCCATTATTGCCACCAAAGCCCATTTCATTGCGGAAAAAAGCGAGTAGTAAGGCGTAAGTTAATGCCTGGGTGATAATTGAAAAATAAACTCCGGTCACCCGTGAACGAAACGCAAGCCAGCCGAAAACAAATGCGAGAATTCCGGGTACGACAATGATCATCAATAATGCAAACCAGAACATATCAAAACCTTGCCAGTACCAGGGCAATTCTTTCCAGTTCAGGAACACCATAAAGTCGGGCAGTATTGGATCACCGTATTGGCCGCGCGGGCCAATTTGCCGCATCAAGTACATGCCCATCGCGTAACCGCCCAGCGCAAAAAAAGCGCCGTGGCCGAGCGATAAAATTCCGCAGTAGCCCCAAATTAAATCCACTGAAAGCGCGAGCAGGGCATAACATAAAAATTTTCCCAGCAAGGTTACGGTAAACGTGGAAATATGTAGCGCCGATGTTTCCGGTACCAGCAGGTTGCAAATCGGGACCAGTATCATTGTTATCAACACGAGTCCCAGCACAATCATGCCGCCGCGATCACTGAGTAATAAACGTTGGGTTAACATCAAATTCTCTCTCATTGTTGCGTAGGTTGGGTCGGGCCGCGTAGGCAGCCATGCCCAACATTCGTCTGCAATTAATCCGTTGGTGTTGGGCATGGCTGCCCAACCTACGGGTGTCACACATTAATCCGTTGGTGGTGCCATACATTAATCCGCAGCAGCCCTGCCTTTTTGCGGAAATATTCCCTTCGGCCGTTTCTGGATAAACAAAATCAGCAGCACCAATACCAATACTTTCGCGAGCACTGCGCCGGCGTAAGGTTCTAAAAATTTATTGATAATCCCCAGTCCCATGGCACCAACCAACGTGCCCCACAAATTACCGACGCCACCGAATACCACCACCATAAATGAATCGATAATGTAGGCTTGACCAAGGTTGGGTCCAACATTTGTCAATTGTGAAAGAGCAACACCGGCAATACCGGCAATACCGGAACCCAAACCAAAGGTCATTGCATCCACCCAGTTTGCACGCACACCAACGGCGCGAGCCATTGCGCGGTTTTGTGATACTGCGCGAACTTTTAAACCGAGCGTGGTTTTTTTCAAAATCACCAGCAACGCAAAAAACACCAGCAGACCAAAAATCAGAATATATAAGCGGTTGTAGGTAATTGAGAGCACTGGGTTAATTTGCAGTGAGCCGCTCATCCACACGGGTAATTCCACCGCGCGGTTTAACGGCGAAAAAATACTGCGCGCCGCCTGCTGCAAAATCAAACTGATACCGAAAGTGGCGAGCAATGTTTCCAGCGGGCGGCCGTATAAAAAACGAATTACACCGCGTTCAATCGCAATACCCACGAGGCCCGCAACAATAAATGCGGCGGGAATAGCAATCGCCAGGCTGTATGCAATCTGGTTGGGAAAAAGTTGTTGTACAACCCAGGTCACGTAAGCGCCGATCATCATCAGCTCACCATGGGCCATATTAATTACACCCATTACACCAAAGGTAATGGAAAGGCCAATGGCTGAGAGTAGCAGGACAGAGCCGAGGCTAAGGCCGAAGAAAATATTTTCCGCCAACCGGTATTTTGCAATGCTGCTATCAATCGCCTTGATGGCGAGTTGTGCATGGACTTTTACTTTTTCATCGCTTTCATTACTGGCAACTTCGGAAAGGGCGGTGCGTACTTCCTGTTGCAAGCTGCCTTTTAACACTTCGATGGCATCGAGGCGCAACTGTTGCTCATCGCTATGCAGATTGAAAAGTGCAACAGCGCTTTCGATAGCCTTGCGTACACCATCATTCGCTTCAGTTTTTTGCAATTCCTGTAACAGGGATATTGAATCTTCATCAACGCCGTCAGCAATCATGCGATTCACGGCTTCCAGGCGGACGTTGGCATCGTTGTGGGTTAAATTCAGTTGTGCCAATAGGGTGCGCAATTGGCTGCGCATGCTGTTATTGATAGGGACACGTTTTAATTCCTCAATATCGCCGGTAATTTTTTCACCGCTAATTGCGTTGGTATATTGGCCAGCTTCATCGGCAATCGCGACCAACGGATTTTCATCTTTAGTGGCGTACAGTGTGCCTTGTTGTAATGCGCTAATGACCCTGGCTACACGCTCATCGTTTAACGCGGCTAATTTTTTTGCTATTTGTGCACGGGCGGGCAAGCTTCCACGGGTGAGCTCTTTTACCAGGGAATCAAATTCGGGTTGTGGTGCGGTTTCAGTACTGGCTTCAGTTTCCGGGTGGATGGCGGTAGCTTGCGACTCTCCATTAGCATTTTCTTGCGCAAAAGCTGTAGCAGTAAAACAAAGTGATAAAAGCATTATCAAATGCGGTAGCCAATGCCTTGACGGTCCGGAAGAGTTGCGCATAGTGTTGTCTCGTTTAACTAAATAAAAGCAAAAATAGAAAGCAAAATAAAAAACGATAAAATATATTTTTGTTGTGTTTCTTCCCGGACCTTACGGCCGGGAAGAAATGTATCGCGTGGAATTTACTGCGCAGCCGCTGCACCTAAACATTTTTTGGTTTTGGTGTTGTAGTTACCGCACTTTAATTTGATCCAGTCAGACTCCAGGTCTTTTGAACCCTCCAGGTAATCAGACCATGCATCGCCTGGAACCAGGCCATCAGTTTTTGATACGGTGAGGAATTGGCCATCTTCCTGGATTTCACTAATCAATACGGGTTTGGTGATGTGATGGTTAGGCAGCATTTTGCTTACACCACCGGTCAGGTTTGGAGCTTCAATGCCGATAATTGCATCAACTACTTTATCGGTATCAGTCGTACCCGCTTTTTGAACGGCTTTAACCCACATATTGAAACCAATGTAGTGCGCTTCCATCGGATCGTTGGTTACACGCTTTGGATTTTTGATAAAGGCTTTCCATTGTTTGATGAACGCGGCGTTAGCCGGATTGTCTTCGCTCATGAAGTAGTTCCATGCAGCAAGGTGGCCAACCAATGGTTTGGTATCGATACCGGAAAGCTCTTCTTCACCAACAGAGAACGCAACAACCGGAATATCTTCTGCGGTTACTTTCTGGTTGCCGAGTTCACGGTAGAAAGGAACGTTGGCATCACCGTTGATGGTAGAAACTACGGCTGTCTTTTTACCGGCAGAACCAAAACGTTTGATATCAGAAACAATATTTTGCCAATCGGAGTGACCGAAAGGGGTGTAATTGATCATGATGTCTTCTTGCTTGACGCCTTTTGCTTTCAAATAGGCTTCGAGAATTTTATTGGTGGTACGTGGATAAACGTAGTCAGTACCGGCAAGTACCCAGCGTTTTACTTTTACTTCATTCATCAGGTAATCAACGGCAGGGATTGCTTGTTGGTTTGGTGCAGCACCAGTGTAGAACACGTTGCGCGATGATTCTTCACCTTCGTATTGCACCGGATAAAACAGAATACCGTTCAGCTCTTCAATAACCGGCAACACCGATTTGCGTGATACCGAGGTCCAGCAACCAAAAATTGCTGCGACTTTATCTTTGGTTAACAACTCACGGGTTTTTTCCGCGAACAGTGGCCAGTTGGAAGCCGGGTCAACAACAACGGCTTCCAGTTTCTTGCCGAGCAAACCGCCTTTTTTATTTTGCTCATCAATTAACATCAGCATGGTGTCTTTCAGAGTGGTCTCGGAAATTGCCATAGTGCCGGAGAGTGAGTGAAGTACACCGACTTTAATCGTGTCAGCGGCAGCAGCGCTGAACGAGGCGATGGTTAAGCCGCAGGCGATACCGAGTGCCCCGACATGTTTTGCTATCTTCTTCAGCTTCATGGGTCTAGCTCCTAGATGGTTTTAATGACTCAGTGGTTTTTGTGTAGTGATGCTCATTGGTTGAGTGCTCACTTTTCCGGTAACGCCGTAACGCGAATCGTGGGTGACGGTGTTTCTTCCCTAATCACGTTGATGTGTTTCATTCATCAATTGTGTTGTCACTCTTTATTTAAAATTTTCTTGCTTCGTAGCTCGGAATTTTCGCTCCTGTTCACCTCGTCAGACACGCCGTGAATACTTCCCTGTAGGCTTATCGTCGACATCCATGTCGCCGATAGCCTGACAAAGTGAACAGGAGCAAAAATTCTGCATTTACTCTGGGTGTTGCTGTTGTGCTTCGTAGAGCATATGCAACGTAATTTTCCGCACTTCCGCTTTGCTGGCTTCAATATGGGTTTTCAAATAGCTTTTAACATCTTCTGCGCGCCGCTCCATGATCGTGCGCAAAATTTTTGCGTGTTCATCGTAGGTCGCTTCAATACGATTACGCTGGGTAAAATCGATGCGGCGAATAATGCGCAACCGTTCGGTAATGTCGTGATGGATGCGCGCCATTTCCATATTGCCGGTGGCTTCAATCAATTGTTCGTGGAAGCGTTCATCCAGTGCACATACACTGGGGCCATCTTCCAAGCGATCTTCCGGCTTTACTAACCAGATACGCTTTAAATCGTCCAGGTTGGGGCCCGGCTCCATTTCACATAATTTTTTTACCGCGGCTAACTCCAGGATGATGCGCACATCGTAGAGTTGTTCAAATTGTTTAAAGTCAAAGGGTTTTACTTGCCAGCCGCTGCGAAACGAAACCTCGACAAAACCTTCACGCTGCAAGCGCGCCAATGCTTCACGAACAGGTGTGCGGCTGGCGGCAACGCGTTCGGCAATTTCGTTTTCGCTGAAACGATCACCGGGCAACAAACGGAATGAAAAAATATCGTCCTTAATAATCTGGTAGATCCGCTCCGTTAAATTGGTACGTGGCTCTTCGGTTTTCTTTTTGTTTTTTTCGGGTTTAATTAATTTCATTGGTTTACCGTAGGTTGGGCAACAATGCCCAACATTTTTGTTTTGAAAATAGAATGTTGGGCATTGCTGCCCAACCTACGTCCGTGGTGGTTTAATCAATCCGTCTCAAGTACCAACAACAAATCCCCCGCATTCACCTGCTTGCCCGGCTCAACATGAATCGCACTCACTTTTGCATTGCGATCTGCATACACCGAAAATTCCATTTTCATAGCTTCTACAATTAATAGCGGTTGATCAGGTTCAACCCATTGGCCTGGTTCTACCAATAATTTCCAGATATTGCCGCTGATATCCGCCGTCACGGCGTGGCCATCCACTTCAATCGGGCCGCTGCTGATTTTTACTTGCAGTGCGGCATCAACCTGTTGTTCTTCATCGGCTTGCCAGAGCGCAACCTCTTTGGTGAATGCGGCTTGTTGTTTTGTTTTGAATTCCGCAATGCTCGCTGCATTTTCTTGCAGGAATTTTTCGTGTTCCGCGAGGCTGAAATAATCTTCTTCAATACGCAGGCTTAAACGGCCTTCGCGGAATGCCTCGCGTTGTGCGGTGAGTTCTTCTTCGCTGACTTCGTAATAGCGCACGCGGTCAAAGAATTTCAGCAACCAGGGTTCGCCATTTTTGAATACCGGGTTTTTTAAGAACTTATTCCAGATGGGTAGCGTACGGCCAACCAGTTGATAACCGCCGGGAGAATCCATACCGTAAATGCACATGTACACACCGCCGATGCCCACAGTGCCTTCTGCGGTGTAAGTGCGCGCGGGATTGTATTTCGATGTCAGCAAGCGGTGACGTGGATCAACCGGAACAGCGCAGGGGGCGCCGAGATATACATCGCCCAAACCCAACACCATGTAGCTGGTTTCAAACAGGATTTGTTTAACCTGGTCAACCGAATCCAGTCCGTTAATACGACGCATAAATTCGGTGTTGCTTGGCAACCAGGGCGCAGTGTCGCGTACGGATTGGCGATAGCGGGAAACTGCATCGAGTGTTGCAGAATCTTCAAAGGCCATGGGTAAATGCACAATGCGGCTCGGAACTTTGATATCGCGCGCATCACCGAGGGTTTCTTCAATCACCAGCAAACGATTAATTAATTCGCGTTGATGGATTACCCGGCTGTCATAATTAATTTGCAGTGAACGCACGCCGGGAGATAATTCAATTACACCGGCAATCGGCGCTGCTTTTAATGCTTCCATCAACGCATGCACACGCAAGCGCAAACTTAAGTCGAGAATATTATCGCCGTATTCGAGCAGGATATATTTATCACCGGCCTGGCGGTAACTGACGAGCGGACGACTACCGGATGGTGGCAATGCCGCAACAATGCATTCGGAAACGGTATTTTCCGGTGTAACAATCGGGATTGGTAAAACAGCAGGTTGCACGCCCAGGTTTTCAATCGCGCGATCAATTGATAATTCCATCGCCAATGCAGTATCAAAACTCAAACGTTTGAAGCGAATTTTATCGCCGGGTTTTACCTGGCCAACTTTCCACAATTCTGCTTTTACGATAGTCACGGGGCAAACGAAGCCGCCGAGGCTGGGGCCGTCTTTAGTGAGTATTACCGGCATATCGCCAGTAAAATTGATTGAACCGATGGCGTATTCGGTATCGTGAATATTAGATGGATGCAAGCCCGCTTCGCCACCGTCGCTGCGTGTCCAGGTCGGCTTTGGCCCATTTAAACGAATCCCTAAACGATTGGAGTTGTAATGTACTTCCCACGCTGTGGAGAAAAACATTTCAATCGCTTCGGATTTGAAAAAATCCGGTGCGCCATGCGGGCCATAAAGCACACCAATTTCCCATTCGTTTGGCCCCTCTGTTTTTAAAAAGCAGGATGGAATTAATTCAGCGGGTGCCGCTGATGCTTCATAAGCGGGTGCCGGGGTCGTGCATGCTGCGATAGCAGGATTACTGATTGGTAACATATCTGTTGCGCGCAATGTGCGACCGGCATGGCCGCCGAATTGACCCAACGCAAATGTAGAGCGACTGCCAAGATAAACCGGCACATCAAAACCGTTGCGCACCGCAAGGTAGCCGCGACAACCTTGTTCGGCTTTACCGATATCGAGAATTTGTCCGGCTTTAATGGCTACCGGTTGCCAGAACGGAATGATTTCACCATCGATCTTCGCCGGCGAATTAGCGCCTGTAAGTGCAATAGTGGCGTCGCTGTGGAATTTTAATTTTGGACCGATGATGGTGTATTCGAGTGCGGCAGCGCTTTCATCGTTACCAACAATTCTGTTTGCCAAACGAAATGCGTAATCGTCCATCGGACCCGAGGGCGGAACACCAATACTCCATAAACCAACACGGCCAGGATAATCTTGCACGCTGGTATAGGTACCTGGTTGTAACACTTCTACAACCGGTGGCAAATAATTAAAGCTTGCCAATTTATTCGTTGCTACATCACCGGCGGCAAAAAAATCTGAGGCAATAATCTGGCGTAAATAATCCAGATTGGTGGCGATGCCGGCTGCACGGGTTTCATTTAATGCGGCGCTCATTTTAGCGATGGCATCAGCGCGGTCTTTGCCGTACACAATAATTTTTGCGATCATTGGATCGTAATAAGGGGATACTTCCGTGCCGGTTGAAACCCAGGTATCAATGCGCGCGGATTCAGAGAATACGACATCGGTTAACACACCGGGGGATGGCTGGAAGTCGCGTACCGGATCTTCCGCATACAAACGCACTTCAATGGCTGCGCCTGTCGGGTTAATTTCAATATCCAGTTTTGGTGGCGTGCCCGCTGCGGTGAGAATCATCCACTGCACCAGATCCACGCCAGTGCACGCTTCCGTAATCGGGTGTTCTACTTGCAAACGGGTATTGACTTCGAGGAAATAAAATTCATCGCGCGCCGGATCGTAAATATATTCGATGGTGCCGGCGGAGCGGTAATTCACCATTTTGCCAAGGCTTACCGAGGCAGCGAGTAATTTCTCGCGGGTGGCTGCCGGTAAACTGGGGGCGGGTGTTTCTTCAACCACTTTCTGGTTGCGGCGTTGCAGTGAGCAATCACGTTCACCAAGCGCGAGTACATTGCCATTGCCATCGCCAAATATTTGTACTTCAACGTGCCGCGCGTTATCGACAAAGCGTTCGAGGAATACACCGGAATCGCTGAAAAAGTTTTGGCCCAAACGCTTTACACTTTCATATGCATTAATTAATTCTGCTTCACTGTTGCAGCGTGTTAATCCGATACCACCGCCACCAGCGGTGCTTTTTAACATTACCGGATAACCCAGTGTTGCCGCTGCGGCCGTTGCTTCTTCAACAGAAGCCAATAAACCGGTGCCGGGCGTGAGTGGAACACCTGCTTGTTCTGCGAGTTCACGCGAGGTGTGTTTTAATCCGAACTGGCGAATTTGCGCGGGCGTCGGTCCGCAAAAGGCGATTCCTTCTGCTTCACATTGTTCACAAAATTTTGCGTTTTCTGACAGGAATCCATAACCGGGGATAATTGCCTGGGCGCCGCTTTCTTTCGCGGCGGCGAGAATTAAATCGGCTTTTAAATAACTTTCTGCGGCCGTGTTACCGCCGAGGCATATTGCTTTATCGCACGCGGTAACATGCGCGGAGTTACGATCTGCATCTGAATAAACAGCGACAGATTCAATACCCATTTTTTTCAGGGTCCTGGCAATGCGTACCGCGATTTCCCCGCGGTTGGCGATCAGTACGGTCTTTAACATGATTCTTCTCCGGCTGTAATTTTTTGTGTAGGTTGGGCAGCCATGCCCAACGTTTCTTGTAATGCTTTGTTGGGCATTGCTGCCCAACCTACACGTTATTTTTGTAGTGATTTGATATAAGCCCGCCATCCGCCCAGATGCGTAATATCTTTCGCACCATTCACGGCAGCGCCTTCGCAAATAAAACCTTTTACTTCGCGGTCATCTTTTAACGTGAGTGTGCCTATACCCAGGGGCGCAGGGATAAGTGCGACAAAACTGCCGAAGTGCTGCACGGGTACATCCCATAATTCCACAATAATTTCTGCACCCTCGCTTTCAGTGCGAATCAGGCCGGGTTTTGGTGGTGTGGTATTGGGCAGGGCGAATAAACGATAATTTTTTGCAGTGAATGTGCTCTCTACAAAGAGTGCTTTGCGTTCTTGCAATTGCACATTGAGCGGCATTCCCGTCAAGTGGGCACCAACAACAGCGAGGCGCACATAACCTTTGGGCGATTCAGTGGAGGGAACAAACCCGGATTGCTTTTTCTTCAGTGCGCCCAGTGGCAATTGCGTAGCGGCATGCCATTTTTTTCCGAACGCGGCGAGTGCAGCGTCTTGCCATGCCGGTGCAATCAGGGTGATACCGAAGGGCAATCCATCCGCACGCATTACTGCCGGTAACGCCAGCGCGGAGCAGTCAGCCAGGTTTACAAAATTGGTGTAAGTACCAAGCTGGCTATTCACTGTAATCGGGTCCGCATTAACAGCGGCAATGGTCGGGTGGCGTGGTGATGTTGGAACCAATAGCGCGTCAAAACCACTCATTACCGTTTGGATGGTGCGCGCGAACTCTGCACGCTGGTATTCGGCAAGGAAACTATCAGTCGCTGAAAAATTAACAGCTTTTTCAACGATAGTGCGCACGACGTCATTCATTTCACCCGCATGGTCTTTCATAAAATCGCCAATTGCTGCATGGCGTTCGGCAACCCATGGGCCACCGTAGAGCAATTGCGCGAGTGCAAACATGGGTGTGAAATCCAGTTCAATTAATTCCACGTCGAGCGCGCGCATTTTTTCCAATGTTAAGTCCCATGCGGCTTGGGTTTTTTCATCGCCAAACCAATCGGGCGCGGCGGGGATTGCAAAGCGTGGTGACGCAGAAAAATAAGTGGCAGCCGCAGGCATTTTGCGCGAGTAAGCATCTGCCGCATCAAGACCGTCAAGTAGCGATGCAATCAATTCCGCATCAGCAACAGTGAGTGAAAAAATCGAAACGCAATCCAGGCTGCGACATGCAGGCACAACACCTTTGGTACTGAAACGGCCTTTGGTCGGTTTTAATCCAACGATATTATTGAAGCCGGCGGGCACGCGGCCAGATCCTGCGGTATCGGTTCCCAAGCTAAAAGGCACCAGGCCATTGGCCACGGTTGTTGCAGAACCTGAACTGGAACCGCCGGAAACATATTCGGCGTTGAATGAATTGGGCACTGCGCCATAGGGTGAGCGCGTGCCCACAAGCCCGGTAGCAAATTGATCGAGGTTGGTTTTGCCAAGCACAATTGCCCCGGCGGCTTTCAAGCGTGCAACACTGGTCGCATCGCTTTCGGGAATATAGGTAAAGGCAGGGCAGGCGGCCGTTGTCGGAATGCCCGCAACATCAATATTGTCTTTCACCGCAAAAGGTACGGCGTAGAGCGGGAGATTTTTGGCTTCAATACCAGGGGCACCCAAACCCAGTGCGTCTAACTGCGCATCAAGTTCTGCGGCAGAAACAATATAAATCCAGGATGGATCGGTACTGCTTAATTGGTTGCGTAGATTATGTAAGGCCTCACGCGCATCCAATTCCCCGGTGCGATATGCATCCAGCCATTCGTTAATTGTCCAGCCGGTTGTTGTCTGACTTGGTGACTGCGTCATTGTGGTTCCCGTTAAATACAATCTTGGATACAAGTTTGTATTCAGCAGAAACTATGCCAAGTGACGGATGCGTTAGTGGAACAAGCATAAATCGCTTGATATTCAATGGGTTAAATGACGTAGGGATGAGCTGCAGACGGAGTATTTTTAATGCTTTTTATGCGCTGAATTTGTGCGTTAAAAAAGTTTATTTGAAACAAACTGGTGCATAATGGCGAGGCATTTTTTAAATACAGATAACATGCCGTTGACTATAAATGGCGTGCTACCTTTCCTCAGGTAGTGTGGCGAACCGCTAACGGTCACCACTTTAAAATTGAAACAGGGACTTATCCATAATGAATGCTGTAAATCATCGTGCTTTGCCTAAATCAAATTGCTTTCCTTTTATCGTGTCTCCTATGGCGTTTATTGCCGGATTATTTTCCTGCGGCTTCGCCAATGCCGATGCTTCCTACCAATACGAAAACTCGATCATTTATTCGCCGCTGCAACGGGATACATTACCCGCCGAGGATTTTGATGGCTGGGCTCTGGTTGTGGGTGGGACCAGTTATTTCAAGAGAGTAGATACCCATCGCGGTCCGTTGGCAGAAGCAGCCTTCCTGGGTAAAGCCAGCGGTGTGAGCTTGTTCTATACACGGACCGATACAGAAGAATCGCTTAGCGATGAAAACTGGATTGAACGCGAAGAAAACAAAACTGATGATGTGTTATTAAATATCGGGTATTACATTCCGGATAGCATTTTTTATGCGAGTCTCGGTGTCGCTGCACAAAAAAATTCAGCTGCCGATAAAATAATTCTGGCTGGGAATTCTTATACTATTGATCGCGATAAAGGGGAATGGGATTACGTTGGTATTGCGTCCGTTGGTATCACTCCAATGACGGGCTGGTTGATTTGGTCGAGCTTTCATGAAGGGCAGGATGTTGGTGATGAGTGGAATATCCAAAGCAAATATGTGTGGTTATTACCAGGTGAGCAGGCATTGAATATCGAACTGGGTTATGAGGAACTCGACACAGATGCTTCACGCTCCAAATATTCATTAAGCGCCGATTATTATTTTACTAAAACCCTTAGCCTTGGTATTGCGCATTCTGCAATTGATTACGATGCTGGTGATTCGGTAGAAGCCAATCAGGTGCGAATTAAAAATTTTTTTAGTGAAAGTATTAGTGTACAGGCAGCTTACAATGACATGGATGAAGACAGTTCTGTGTTGGTCGGCGGCAGTTATCGTTTTTAAATAACACTATATCCAGCGAATGTTTGTGAGATTGTTCTATGTCAATGAATTGGAACCAACTGCTCTGCGCGGACCGATTGGGAAATCGCACTGCAAAGCACGAAGAAGGACGCTCCCCCTTCCACTCGGATCACGACAAAATTATTTTTTCGGGGGCTTTTCGCCGTCTCGCCCGCAAAACCCAGGTACATCCCCTTGCTACCAATGACCATATTCATAACCGCATGACGCACAGTCTTGAGGTGGCGTGCGTGGGGCGCACCCTGGGGATTCGTGTCGGGCAGGCACTCAAGGATAAAGGCGATCTGCCACAGCCTATTTTGCCAACTGATATTGGCGATATTGTGCAAGCAACTTGCCTCGCCCACGATATCGGCAACCCGCCCTTCGGCCATACCGGTGAAGATGCAATCCGTAACTGGTTCCAAAAAGAAGGTGCGGAATTGTTGCGCGATTTATCGCCTTCCGAGCGCGATGATATTCGGGTGTTTGAAGGTAATGCCCAGGGGCTGCGCGTACTGACCACATCCGAATACCATCAATACCATGATGGCATGCGTTTAACTTATGCGACCCTGGCGTCATCGATAAAATATCCCTGGACTTCATCGCCGACTGTGTTAGGACAACGCCCGAAGAATGCCAAGTATGGAATTTTTCAATCGGAATTAAATTATTTTCACGAGATTGCCCAAAAAACCGGATTGATCGAACGTGGTAGCAATTGGTATTGCCGGCATCCATTGGTGTATTTAATGGAAGCCGCGGACGATTTTTGTTACGGCATTATTGATCTGGAAGATGGTTTGGAAATGGGGATTCTGAACTGGCATGAAATCTATGAATTGTTGCATCCGGTAATTGCCGATTCGGCGCAGCTGGCTGACCTGGAGCGATTATTAAAGAAAGTGAATGACGGGCGTAAACCGGCATTAGTGCGTGGCAAAGTGATTGATGCATTTATCAATTCCGGCACGGCTGCATTTATCAAGCATCAGGATGCATTTCTGCACGGTGAGGTGGATGGCGATTTAATTTCCCTGTGTGATCCGCGTGTGCGCGATGCGGTGCAAGCGGCGAAAGATTTAGCCAAGCGCAAAATTTTCAATCACTCGCGCCGGGTTGAGTTGGAGATCGGTGCCTATGCAGTAATTGGTACTTTACTCAATACTATTTGCTCTGCCGTTTACGCATCCCTGGGCGATCATTCGCAAATGACGTACAAAGATAACCGTGTCATGGCGTTGATCGGGGAAAACAATTTCCATCCTGGTGTAAGCAAGCGGGAACAGAACTATAAATATCTTGCACTGATGGCGGTGATTGATTACATCAGCGGTATGACAGATAACTATGCGACTAATCTTGCCAAACAATTCAATGGAATGGGGCATTCGCAGTATTGAAAAAAATCCCGGTTTGTACCGGGATTTTTTTTGCACAAGAAAATTATTTTTTTACCGGAAAAGCAAAAAATACTTTTGTCGCTGCAATCCCGACTCCTTTGCCGGGTTCTGCACCGGTTTCGCTAAAGCCTGTGGTTTCATATTTGGTACCGGTAATTACCAGCCCGGTAGTAGAAAGTGCTTGCCAGGCCTGTGCTTCCTGTTCGCGATCCAGGGCGGCTTTTTCCAATGAAAAATCATGGAACTCGCTGCTGTAATCGCTATTGATAATGTTGGCCTTAAAGTAAGGGCAGGGTGTTGTGATACACACGATGCCGGTGCTGGTGATGTTCAGGTAAGGTCCCACGGGTGTATTTTTGTTAGCGCCGACCCATGCTCCATTAGCAACCAGGGTTTGTGTACGCGGCGCTGGTTTGGTGGTCGATGATGGGGTTGTAGTCAGGGTCCCACGCAATAAAGCCTGGTCATTGCGAATGGCAGTTTCCAGTTCTGCAATTTGTTTTTCATTCAGGCCCAAACGTTTGTAGTTAATATAAGCTACGTAGATCGTGTTTGGTAATAAACTGGCTATGTCGTAGGCTTCTGGTTCAGTTTGAAGATAAAGTGAGTATTGATTAACCGGCGTTAAATACCAGCCACCGCACAGCGGAAATGCACATTTTCGATAATCGGGCTTTACGATATAGGTGGTACCTGATTGTTCCGGTTTAATAATGGTTTGCGCGTATGCGCTTGTGGCAATTGCAAAAAATGCGAGCAGGGCAATGCCCGCTTTGAGGGTAGGGTTCAGTTTACGTTGGGTCAACGATTGTAGATAGCTCATGGTTAAATTCCTGTTAGCGGCGTGTTGTTCATTAAACATCATTGTTTGCATTCTGCTACCTCATGAATGCAATTCCATACTAAACCCCGGGTGTATTTAGTCATTACCGATTGGCAAATGAAACGCCAGAGTTTTGTAATAATTTGTTTTATGAGCCTGTATGTGACGCCCGATTATTCTGATTGGAGTGGATGTTTGAGAAATAAATTCATTAACGGGTTGGCGCTGGCGTTGATAGTTGCTTGCCCATTTTTTTTTATCGGTGGGCCAAGCGCGGTATCGCCCTTATGGTTCAATCATTTATGGAACCTGGGCCACATTATTTTTTTCAGCGGTGCGACTTTATTGGCATTGCAATTTTTCCCCCTGGCTTCATGGCGTGCATGGTTATGGTTGAGTGCCGGTGTTTTTTGCGTTGGTATCGGTATCGAGATTTTGCAACATTTTGTCGGTAGGGATTCAAGCTGGGATGATATTTTCCATAATTTGTGCGGTGTGTGGTTGGCATTATTCTGGGGGCAAAAACTGGCGGTAAAACGCAGCCTGGTAGTGTGTCTGCGTGCAGCCAGCCTGTTGCTGGTGATGCCTTCATTCTGGTTTACAGTAAATGCTGCCTACAGCGATCTGCGTATGCGCAACCAGTTTCCCTTGATAAACAGTTTTGAAAACGATTATGAAATACAGCAGGTAACAGGCTTTCAATTGCAGGCAATGAAGAAACAGGCCAGGGACCATGTTTCCCATGGCCATTTTTCATTGGCAGTGCAACTGGGTACAGCAAAATATTCTGTGGTTAAATGGATTAGCCCTTATGGCGATTGGAGCCGCTACCATGATTTTGCGCTGGATATTTATAATGCTGAAGCGCAATCATTTGATGTGACATTGAAAATTGCCGATTTCCAACATGACCTGGGGCGCAATGCGCTGGATGACCGGTTTAACCGCCGCATTAACCTGACACCAGGCTGGAATTTTGTGCGCATACCCATCGAGGAAATCCGGACAGCGCCTGTCGGTCGTGTAATGCAGATGAATGAAATCAGCTGCCTTGAATTGATATCAATAAGCCTGGACCACCCCAGGCTTATTTACATTGATAATCTGCGGCTGGAATAACAATCAAGTATTTTTTGCAGCAATTACCCGATCACGACCACTTGCCTTGGCCTCATAAAGTGCGGTATCTGCTGCTTTAAATAATTGCTCCAGGTTTTCATTGGTGTTGAGCATGGCAACGCCGAAACTGGCGGTGATTTGAATATTTTTATGAAATTCCTGCGCCGCGATAAGGCCACGTAATTTTTCTGCCAGTGCAAACGCGTTATCGATATCGGTATCACGGCAGACCAATACAAATTCTTCGCCGCCCCAGCGCGCAAGCAAATCCTGTGCGCGAATGTGCTGGTGAATAAGATCGGATAATTTGCTCAGGATTAAATCGCCAATATCGTGACCATAGGTGTCATTGATTTTTTTGAAATGGTCGATATCCATCATTACCAGCGACAATGGTTTTTTGTTATTGCGCCACTCATAAAGGCCGAGGCTGAATGCTTCTTCCAGCCCGAGGCGATTGAAGGCACCTGTTAACGGGTCTTTCTTCGCTTTCAGTTCCAATGCCTTACTGCGGGTATCCAGGAGTTCATTAATTTCCAGCAGTTCGGATTCGCGTTTACGTTGCACAACCACCTCGTCTTTGAGCGAAATAATACGATAGGCGAGGAAACATAAAATAATAAATAACCAGATCACCATAATGGTGAGATACCAATCGGCAGTGCTAAGTGCCTGCCCGATAAACTCCACTTTACGCAAGCGGAAATGGTGTTCGCCGAGCGGGCGACCCGATCCGGTTTGCACTTCAAAAATAGTGATGTTATCGAATTGCGGGCGGCTCAGGTGTGGCGGGATGTTATTGTCAAACACCCACCAGTTGGCGACAAAAAAATCGCGCAGGGAAAATTCGGCCACACCATTGAGCATGTTTACATTAAATTCGACCTGGTTGTATTTGGTGCTCTGGCGAATTTCCTTTTTGCTGTATTGCGGATCAAAGTTGCGCAGGTAAACGCGCAATGTCTGGCTGGGGCCGGTGTAATCCAGCCAGATGCGAACTTTTTCGTAATGGCTGAAATCTATTCCCCGCGTGCGCCCCGGATCGAATAAAACTTCAAATCCACAAAAGGGAAAATCGTAGCTATCGCGCAGGATGCAATGCCATTCCATCGTGCCGGGATTATCGAGATAAACACTGGAGTTGCCGCCAGTCTCTTTATCGTCATACACGTTAAGGCTGAGGCCTGAATGGTTGTCTATGGCATAGCGTTGTTCAAGGATTTGCTCCTGGCCGGTGACGGCAAAAATGGTAATGATCACCATAAAGCCGAGGATAATGTCAAAGTACAAACGGTGTCGGGGGGAATGCTGCATACAACGTGCGCTCCAGCGGCTGCCCGGTTAACACGATGGTTAACTCTTATTATTTTCGCTGTTTTTGTTTGTTTATTGGATCGTGCGGCGCCAGTTAGTCCTTAGGGTGCCTCGATGCCTTTTATATTCGTAGTGGTTGATTTATAGCATCCAGGCTGACTGTACAAGTGATCATAGAAGCTAATGGAGGGCGCAGCAATAGTCTTGGCAGGATGAAATGGTAAAGATATGAAACATCTTCTAAACGGGCAAAAAATAAGCCGCCAACAAGGGCGGCTCCAGCATTTTAATATTGACCGAATACCTGTTGATCAGGCTTTTGATTGTCTGGTTAAAAGTCCAGATCGGAAATATCGTCATAACCTAATTGGTCTTTGATGCGGCGGCGCTCCAGACGATCTTCGATTTTGCGACGCATTTCCAGGGTGTGCTGGCTGGCTTCTTTACCGGTGAGCTTCGGGGTGGCTGCCTCATCATCATCGGATTCGATGCTAGTATCACCCATCAGATCAGTGTCTTGTGACTCTACATCAACTGACATACGACTACTCCAACATTGATAGAGAGAAGGTTTGGCGTCGGTTCCCGCAAAGGGGGGATTTTGACCCGCGCTATTTACCATAGCCCATTAAAAAACAAAAGAAAAATCTTCAATGGGCAGCAAGATTTTTCTTTTTACCTTTGCTCCTAACTGGAGTACAAAGCGCGCTTTTGGTGCTTTGTTTATTGCGGGCTGTTGCCCATTTGTCCATTCGTTTTCAGGAGTCTTGCCTGTGGCCATTAAACAACCGGAAATTATCGGCTGGCGTGAATGGGTTGGTTTGCCGGAATTGGGTATCACCCATATCAAAGCGAAGGTTGATACCGGCGCTAAAACCAGCGCTTTACACGCCTATTACGTTACGCCTTTTGAAAAGGATGGCAAGCCCTGGGTGAAATTTGGTTTGCATCCCTTGCAAAAAGACAGTCTCACCTGCATTGAGTGCGAAGAACCGATTAAGGATATCCGCCCGGTGACAGATTCCGGTGGCCATTGCGAGGAGCGGGTGGTGATTGAAACCCGGCTGTTAATTAACGGGGTATCCATGCCCATCGAGATCACCCTTACCGATCGTGAAAATATGCGCTTTCGGATGCTGCTGGGGCGCAGCGCGTTGCGGCGGGGATTTCTGGTGGATAGTGGTAAATCGTTCCTGTTAGGGGGCAACAAAGACCAGCCCCTGATGCCTTCCATGTGAGCGGGCATCCACACATTTAGTCGGAATTTTATTCGTCAGGATTTATATGAAAATCGCTATTTTGTCGCGTAACCGTCGCCTTTATTCCACCAGTCGCCTGGTGGAGGCCTGTACCAAACGGGGCCATGAGGTGCGCGTGCTCGATATCCTCAAGTGTTACATTGATATTGCTTCTGCCAGCCCGGCCATTTGGTATATGGGCGAGAAACTGGAAGATTTTGATGCGGTAATCCCGCGTATTGGTGCATCCGTAACTCATTACGGATTAGCAGTGATCCGTCAGTTTGAAATGATGGGCGTGTACTCCCTGACTGAATCCATCGCCCTTGGCCGTTCGCGCGACAAGCTGCGCGCGTTGCAATTGCTCTCGCGCAAAGGGATTGGCCTTCCCAAAACCAGCTTTGCTTACAATGTTCACGATGCGAAGGAATTAATCAAATTGGTTGGCGGCACTCCGTTGGTGCTCAAGTTGTGTGAGGGTACGCAAGGGCGTGGAATTGTCCTCGCTGAAACGCAGAAAGCTGCGGAGAGCGTAATTGAGGCTTTTCGCGAACTTCGTGCTGAATTTCTGGTGCAGGAATTTATTAAAGAAGCCAATGGCAGTGACATTCGCTGTTTTGTGATTGGCGATAAAATTGTCGCGGCTATGGAGCGCACAGCACAGGAAGGTGAATTCCGCTCCAATTTGCATCGCGGTGGTACTGCCAAAGTGACCAAGCTGTCCCCTACAGAAAGACGCACAGCAATCAAAGCCGCGCAGACGATGGGTTTGCATGTAGCCGGTGTGGATTTATTGCGTTCGGCGCGTGGCCCGCTGGTGATGGAAGTGAATTCCTCGCCAGGCCTGGAAGGAATTGAAGGCGCGACTAATAAAGATATCGCCGATGCAATTGTGGCATTTGTTGAAGAGAACGCGCGCCCGAATGCTAACAAAAGCCGCGGTAAAGGCTAGTTTGCAAAAGCGGTGATAGAAAACAGTTTGTAAAATGGGAGCCTAGGCTCCCATTTTTATGTGCGGGTCTAGCTGCACAACTGTTCCATCAAAAAAGAAGCGCCCGTTGCGGAAATGGTTTTCCAATTGTTTGGCAGTCATGGGTTTGGAGTAGAGAAAACCCTGTGCCTGATCGCAGCCCATCTCGCGCAGCCATTCGGCTTGCGGTTCGGTTTCCACGCCTTCAGCAACAACGCGCATCTGCATATTGTGGGCGAGGCCGATAATGGATTTGGCAATTGCCGCGTCGTTGTGATCGTCGTGGATATCATTGATAAAGCTGCGGTCAATTTTGAGTTTCTGGATTGGAAAGCGCTGCAAATAGGCGAGGGAAGAATAGCCGGTACCGAAATCGTCAATCGCTAAAAACATGCCCATTTGATTGAGCTGGTTGAGCTGGTTGATGGTTTCGCCCGCGTGCTCCATCGCGCAACTTTCAGTAATTTCCAGCTCCAGGTGTTTGGCCTCCAGCCCGGTTTCCTTCAGGATTGCTTCAACTTTACCGGGGAAGTTTTTCTGGCGGAATTGGCGGGGGGAGAGGTTAACAGCCACTTTGCCCACCCGTTTGCCTGCATCCAGCCAGGCTTTTTGCTGGCGGCAGGCTTCGCGTAAAACCCATTCGCCAATCGGCACAATCAGGCCTGTTTCTTCGGCAAGCGGTATAAAATGCGCCGGGGATACCAGGCCACGGTCCGGGTGTTGCCAGCGGACCAGCGCTTCCACGCCCATCATTTCACCGGTTTGTAAATCGACTTGCGGCTGGTAATACAGCGTGAGTTGTTGTTGCTCAACGGCGCGGCGCAAATCATTTTCCAGCAATAAATAATTTACCGCTGTAGCGTTCATGCCTTTGGTGTAGAACTGGCAATTGTTCTTGCCGGCTTCTTTCGCTTTATACATAGCGATGTCAGCATTCTTCAGCAATTCATCGGTATCCGCGCCGTCTTCCGGAAAAATACTGACGCCGATACTGACCGTTGTGGTCAGCGTATGGCCGCTTATTTCCAGTGGGCGGGAAAGTGTGCTCAATAATTTATTCGCCACGAAGACAACGTCCTCGGTATCGTGAATACCTTCCAGGACCACCACAAATTCATCGCCACCCAAACGGGCGACGGTATCCATATCGCGCACACCTTCGTTCAGGCGCATGGCAATGGCTTTCAACAGGACATCGCCCGCATCATGGCCGAGGCTGTCATTGATAATTTTAAAGCGATCAATATCGAGCAGCATCAATGCCACTTTGGAATCGCTACGGCGCGCGCGCGCGAGGCCGTGGTAAATGCGATCATAAAACAGGGAGCGGTTGGGCAAGGAGGTCAGCGAATCGTGGAAGGCCATGTAATTCAGGCGCGATTGCTGTTCGCGCAGGGCATTTTCGGCCAGTTTGCGCTCGGAGATATCCGTACCAATCGTACACACACCAAACACATTATTTTCTTTATTGCGCAGCGGGAATTTCACCATCAAATAAGTATGCTGGCTGCCATCTTTATGCATTAAATCCAGTTCAACTTCGTAGGTTTGCTGCTTGGCTTTGGTGGCCGCATCAATTTCCCACATGGATTGCGCAACATCTTTCGGGTATACATCAAATACATTTTTGCCAACAAATCCGGACTCATCGATATTGGCCATTTGTTTGAAATGCTCACTCGCCAGCACGACATTGCCATCCAGGTCTTTTACCGAAATTAACGCGGGTGAGTAACGCAAAATTGCATTGAGATAGGTTTCGCTGGCCCACAATGCCTGCTCGGCGACGCGGAAGCGTTCCGCTTGCTCTTCGTGATGCCACATATCGATCACCTGGCGCACCAACAGCGAGCTGAAGGTCCACACGGTATCGAGTTCACCTACTGTTTTTTGCAACAACGGTAAATCGTGGGTGGACTCCATATAAAACAAGGCGATGGTTTTATTTTTTTCCTGGATCGGATGCAGGCAACAGGCATTGGTACCCTTCTGGATAAACATGGCTCCCAATTGATCTATGGCTTGCTTATCAAGTGCGCAGGATTGGCCAGAGTCAAAAACCTGATGGATATATTGATGAGGTAAATAATTCAAGCGGCTAAGTGAGGTGGCGATGCCATTGACCATAGGTTCATGGGTGCCAGTAGAAGCAATTGCTTCTACATATAAATGGCTATCGCGTTCAACAATAAGCACTGCGCGGCTAATGGCTTCCTTGGCAATAACCAATTTAACCAGCCGCTCGGCGATTTGCTTATGATTTAAATCTGTAAAAAGTTGCTGAAACTTTTTAATTAATTCTATGGCAGTATTCTTGGACTGCGCTGCTTCATTGTTTTGCATAGTCGCTCAATTTGGGTGATCGTCTCGCCAGAGGTACATTAACACTTAACCTGCGGCCACTCTTCCGGGGCCTGTTGTATCCCAAATTTTTCATTCGAGCCGCACTTTACCTCAAAAAAAGCGGTTAGAGCTTTTTTTTATGAGAAATAAGGTGGAAATCTGCGCCCGGAATAAATCCTGAACAATGTTGTATGAGTGAGAATCACACCAGTGTTTCGAAAATTCCCATTAGCAACTGACTTTGTTTATAAAGGATGAAATTTGTGCCACAAGTATGCTTTCATAGGATGAAGAAAAAACAGGCAGGCGGTGCAATTCGCATTTAAAACGCACTGAACTAAAATGAAACCATTGATCCGCTGAGTTAATGGGAGTCGGCAATGCGCCATCAGGTTCCATTCGTGGGCGAACGTAAAGTTGTTCGGGCTGATGATGATCAGGCGCGCGCAAAGCGCACGAGCGGGCGGGTAATTGATGATGTTGTCGGTGACGGTTTATCAACCAGTAGTTGGGATGATATTGTGCCCGCAGGTTGGGATGATAAATCGCAACCGAAAAAAAATCCCAAAACAGAACAGGCACAAGCACGCGCTTCTGTCTCTATACCCAAGCCCCATGTTCCCATTAAAAGTGGTAACGCTCTGAAGCCGGGCGAGAAGTCGTTATCGTCAGGAGCTGCATCCAAACCAAAGCCGGCAGTTAAAACCAGTAGTGCCTATTCAGGAGCGGTGACTTTTTCCGATTCTGCAAGCCTTGACTGGATTTCCATCAACAATGGCCGCGGGTTGCGCGTAAATATCTACGGCAGTATTGACCACGGTTTGCGTAAGGAGTGGAGCCGTTTATTAAACGATGCAGCGAGCAGTAATATTCATGAGTTTGAATTTAATCTCCATGAAACTCCGGCGCTTAGTTTGACAGGCCTTGGTATGTTGCTGTTATTCAAGGAACGAAAGGGGTCCGGGCGCGAACAAATCACCTTGTGTAATTGCAATAAAGACGTTGAGCAATTGCTAAAATGGTCGGGAATGGAAAAATATTTTTTAATCCAATCCAGCACGGTATCTGGTGACTAACCCGGTAATAAATCTTTTTAAGTAAAAAAATAGCCCGCAATTGCGGGCTATTTTTTTATCGTTTGCGCACGATTTATTGGTGTGCTTTCAGTGCGTCGATCAATGCCTGCATCTGTGCATCTGTACCTATGGTGATGCGCAAAAATTGATTGATGCGTGGTTTATTAAAATAGCGCACCAGGATTTTGTGATCGCGCAAATATTGTGCGACTTCTGCCGCATTCTTCCCAACGGGCTCAGCGAATACAAAGTTTGCCTGTGAAGGTAAAACGTTGAAGCCCAGCTTTTCCAGTTCAGCGACGGTCCAGTTGCGCGTGGCGATGATTTTATCGCGGCAGCTCCTGAAATAGTTGTCATCTTCAAAGGCAACGATAGTTGCTGCTTCGGCAATGCGATCAAGCGGATAAGAATTGAACGAATTTTTTACGCGATCAAGCGCATCGATTAAGTCTTTGTGACCCACTGCCAAACCCACACGCATACCTGCCAGTGAACGGGATTTTGACAGGGTCTGCACCACTAACAAATTGGGATATTTATCTACCAATGCAATTGCAGTTTCCCCGCCAAAATCTATATAAGCTTCATCGACAACAACTACCGATTCGGTGTTTTTTTGTAACAGCGCTTCTATCTCGGCAAGTGGTTTGCCAATTGCGGTGGGCGCGTTGGGGTTGGGGAAAATAATACCGCCGTTATCAATGGCGTAATCAGCAAAATTAATAGTGTAATCCGCGCGCAACGGAATTGTTTTTTCTTCGATACCAAAAAGTTTGCAATACACCGGATAAAAACTGTAGCTGATATCGGGAAATAATAATGGTTTGCCTTGCTGGAAAAACGCCATAAACAAGAGGGCGAGAACTTCATCTGAACCATTGCCGACAAATACTTGTTCGCTGGTGACCTTGTAGTAGCCGGCAATAGTGCTTTTCAGTTTTTTAGAGTTGGGGTCCGGATAGAGACGCAAACGGTCGATGGCGTCATGGGTGATCAAATCAATTACCCGTGGTGAGGGCGGGTAAGGGCTCTCGTTGGTATTTAATTTAATTAACCCATCAATTTGTGGCTGCTCACCGGGCACATAAGGCTCCAGCGCGCGCACCACAGGACTCCAGAACTTCGACATGGTCGCTCCTCAGCGAATGGCTGTAAAAAAGAGCGAGCAGTATACGCGTTGCCAGCGCTGGGTCACACCCAGCGTTTTAATAAAATACTGGCGTTCACGCCGCCAAAACCAAAACCGTTGGAGATCGCATAATCGATAGTGGCAGGGCGCGCCTGGCCATGCACTATATCGACTCCGCTTGCATCGTCATCCGGATTTTCGAGGTTCAGCGTCGGGGGAATGATCTGGTCGCGTAATGCCAGTGCGGTAAAAATGGTTTCGATACCACCTGCCGCGCCCAGTAAATGTCCGGTTGCGGATTTGGTAGAGGTAACAGCGATGTTGTTATTGTTGCCAAATACGCGTTTAACCGCCGCGAGCTCGCCCTTGTCGCCCACCGGTGTCGAGGTGGCGTGCGCGTTCAGGTGTTGGATTTGATTCGCTGTAATACCCGCTTGTTTGATGGCTTGTTCCATCGCACGTTTTGCGCCGTCGCCATCTTCCGGGCCGGACGTCAGGTGATAAGCATCGGCACTGGTGCCGTACCCGACAATCTCGGCAATCGGTTGCGCGCCACGCGCCAATGCATGTTCCAGGGATTCGATTACCAGAATACCGGCACCTTCCCCCATCACAAAACCATCGCGGTCGCGGTCAAACGGGCGCGATGCTTTTTCCGGTGTATCGTTGAATCCGGTCGAAAGTGCGCGCGCTGCCGCAAATCCGCCAAGGCTGACGGCATGGACGGTGGCCTCTGCACCGCCACAAATTGCTACGTCAGCTTCGCCACTGCGAATCAGGCGTGCGGCATCACCAATAGCCTGGACGCCAGCTGCGCAAGCGGTCACCGGCGCACCTAACGGACCTTTAAAGCCATAATTGATAGAGACGTGGCCGGCGGCGAGGTTGACTAAAAAAGACGGGATGGTGAAAGGGGATAATTTACGTGCTCCACGCGCATCCATAGTGCGCACTGCATCGGCAATCGCCGGAAAGCCACCCACACCGGAGGCGATAATAGTGGCTGTACGTTCCCGCTGTTCATCGGTTTGCGGGATCCACTGCGCTTGCTTGATAGCTTCATTGGCGGCGATCAGGGCAAATAAAATAAAACGGTCCATCTTGCGCTGGTCTTTAGGGGACACTATTGCATCCGGATTCAATCCGCCCACCAGATCTTCGGCGAGCGAGGGAACCATCCCGCCCACTTTAACCGGCAGTTCTCCGACAATCTCATCATCCAGTTGACGCAAGCCGGATTTTCCCGCCAGTAGTTGCTGCCATACATGTTCTACTCCACAACCCAGCGGGGAGGCGATACCCATACCGGTAATAACAATGCGAGTCTGGTTGCTCCGTACGTGTGTAATCATTGAACGCTCCACATTTTTTACATGATGGCTATAATCTATAAAATTATATGATGGGTGTCATGTATACTGTCAAACACTATTTGGTCATAGCTGTATGACATTTATATTGAACTTTGATTCGCAGGCCGGGGGTACAATGAGAGTAAGCAGAGAGCAAGCAGTAGAAAATCGCGGGAAAATTCTGCATACCGCAGCGCAATTGTTTCGCGAAAAAGGTTTCGATGGTATCGGGATTGCGGATTTGATGAAAAAAGTTGGTTTAACCCATGGCGGTTTTTATGGCCATTTTTCATCAAAGGAAGATTTAATGGCGCAGACCTGTGCCTATGCGGTGGATGAAATTCTGGAGCAGGGCCAGGTGTCGCGCGCGGAATCAAAAGGTTCAAAATATAAAGCGTTTATTGCACGCTATTTATCGGCAGAGCATCGCGATAACCCCGGACGCGGTTGTTTGATGGCCGCGCTGGGGGTGGATGCCGCGCGTCAATCACCGCTAATCAAACAAGCGTTCACGCAAAGTTTTAATCGCTTGCTTAACTCCCTGATGAATTTATTACCGGCAACAAAAACAGAAGCTGCAAAACGTGAGCAAGCCTTGTTAACACTCGCAAGTCTGGTTGGTGCCCAGGTGATTGCGCGCGCAGTGGATGATCCACAACTTTCAGAAGAAATTTTGCGTGTGGTGAATAAAAATCTACATTAAATCATCATCGCTGGATTTGCAGGGCCACGAACATATTGTGCAAATATGTCAGCCGCCAAGCCTGCAGCTGTATTATTGCAGGGCGAAAAAAATCTCCCTGCAATTACAACGGTATTGGATTAATAACCGACGGTAAAACGCTGTTGGTGATGGCGAGGTTGTTCCAGTTCGTCGATCACGGCTACCGCGAAATCCTGGTTGGAAATACGGCTCTCACCTTTTTCGTCGACAAGCAATTGTTCGCTGCCAATGCGGAATTTTCCGGTGCGCTTGCTGGGTTCAATAAACGCTGACGGTGATACGTAAACCCAATCAAGAGTCTTCTCTGCGCGCAATGCCTCCAGAAAACCGATTGCTGCCTGCGCTACTGCTTTCCACTCGTTGGGGAAGTCGGGAGTATCAATTACCCGTACACCGGGTGCGACTTCAAGGCTACCCGCACCACCGACCACCAATAACCGTTTGACGTTTGATTCTTTAACCGCATTGATCAACGCCGGAAAGTCCACGTTCAGGTAATGGAAGGAGATTATCGCTACATCGTGTCCGGCCAGTGCAGCCGTTACTGCCCGGGAATCGTTGCTATCCAATGCCTTGGTGTTGACTTGCGGATGTTGCGCCACTTTGCTGGTGTCACGCACCAGTGCGGTGACCTGGTGTTGGCGATTGATGGCTTCCGCCAAAATGTGTTGGCCGATAAATCCGGTCGCGCCTATTAATGCGATTTTCATAATCTGTTCCTCTATGCAGTGAGTTATGTATGGATTGCTTCAGTTGGATCAGTATGGTTGTGATTGATTGTGCTGATAAGATGGTCAAAACTATAATCTGTGTGCATTAAAAGTGGACAATTGAGGCGGCATGAGCAGATTATTTGATATTAACCTGAACCGGTTGGTGGTATTTGCGGCAGTGATTGAAACAGGTTCTATCACTGCCGCCGCTACACGTTTAGGCCTGGCGAAAACCATGGTGAGCGCCCATATACAAAAGCTCGAGGCGGAGATCGGTAGCAATTTGCTGGTGCGTACTACCCGTCGTTTGCACCTCACGGAGGCGGGCGCCAGGTTTTATGAGGCTTGCCAGAAAATCCTGCACGACACAGAAATCGCCATAGCGGAGGCGGGCAATGAGACACGCCAGTTACGTGGCAAATTGCGTATATCCACGTCTATTGATTACGGGGCATCAGTGGTTTCACCACTGGCTGCGCACCTGTGCGAACTCCATCCGGATTTGCGTATTGAAATTATCGCCAGCGACCACCGGGTTGATATGGTGGCTGAAGGTATTGATCTGGCAATCCGTATTGGTCGTTTAGCGGATTCAAGCCATAAGGCCGCATTTATTGCCAGCTTTGAAGAATGGTTAGTCGCTGCGCCGGATTATTTTGCTAGCGGTTTGCCCGAAGGGCCGGACACGCTCAATGCTTTTCCGCTAATCGGTTTATCGGTTTTACCCAATCCTCTCTATTGGACATTTACGCGGCCAGGATTCACGTCGGTGACGCAGCGCTTTCAATCTTCGCTGATGACTAACACCTCGCTTGGTGTTCAAGCCGCTGCGCGCGTTGGTGCCGGTCTGGCGATATTGCCGGATTACGCTGTGAAAGATGATATTACCGCCGGCAGGCTGGTGCGTTTATTGCCTGAATGGTCATTGCCCGGTGGTGGTATCTATGCGGTGTTTCCCGGTTCAGTACAACGGTCACAAAAGGTTGGTGTTTTCATTGATGCGTTAAAACAACGCTATAGTTCAGAAAGCTGATTATCTTTTCTGTGGGAGTTGGGTGATGAAACGTATACCGGAATTGGTCATGCTCGATCTGGACGGAACCCTGTACGTAGGCAAGCAAGCAATTCCCGGTGCAATTGCCTGTTTGCAACAGTTGCGCAAGCGTGGCATCCAATTACGTTTTCTGACTAACACTACCACCAAATCCCACGATGAATTAATCGCCCAACTGCGGGTCATGGGATTTACGCTGGAGGACGAAGAATTAATCAGTGCCCCGGTTGCCGCCAAGCTTGAGCTATTAAACCTGCAACAAAAATTGCGCCGTCCCTTGCGTATTTGGCCCGTTGTTGCTGACGGTATCAAACAGGATTTTTCCGAATTTTTCTGGGATGAACAAAAGCCGGATTATATTATCCTGGGTGATATTGGTGATGCCTGGGACCTGGCACTTGTTAATCGTTTATTTAATGCAATGCACGCTGGTGCTGAATTAATTGCGTTACATAAAAATCATTTCTGGCAAACCGAAGATGGCTTGAAAGCAGACATCGGATTTTTTGTTGCCGGCCTTGAATACGTGTGCAGCAAAACCGCACGTATTATGGGCAAACCCAATCGCGCTTTTTTCCAGCGGGTGCTGGATTCGGTTGGTGTTGATGCCAGTAACGCCATTATGGTTGGCGATGATCTTGATAGTGATGTAGGCGGTGCACAACAAATGGGTATTCGTGCGTGCCTGGTAAAAACCGGTAAATACCGTGAAAGCTACGCCGATCACTCTCCCATAAAACCGGCGTATATCATTCCTTCCGTTGCTGATCTCAATCAACTTTGGGATTAATCACTTGTACTGGCGCTCCATAAAAAAATGGTGCGCTCTTTTGAAACCGATATATGGAGCAGAGTGCATTATTCTGTTTCTTTCTGGTGCAACAAAAATACTTTACTAAACTGCAAATAACTTTGGATGGGTTATAGCGGCGCCGGAAGTCCAACTTCATTTCGTAAATTGCACCAGTTAATAGGTGTTGTGCGATTCTTTTCGCAAAATAAATACCGTTTCATCAAATAATTTTTGAAAAAATTTTATCAACTCAAGTTGGCATGAAAGCCGCTCTGGCAGAAGATCATAAAAGCGCAGGGCGGTAAACCAATCAACATGTATCAGTGACCGCCAGTTATGGCTGCTGCACGCAATTTCGTTGCTGAAGAGAATTGATGATTCATGAATTATTGATCGTTAACTAGCGGAAGGGGTGAGCATATGGGCAATAGCAATCAACTGGCGTCAATCATTAAATTCATTACCCTGGGGTTATCGAGTAGCCTCGTGTGTATATCGTTACCGACAATCGCCCAGGAAGCTGGTGCGCAGGAACCGATAGAAGAAGTTATGGTTACCGGTTCGCGCATCAAACGCCCTGAACTCACTTCCAATAGCCCGATTGCGATAGTTGATGCGGCTGAACTCAAAATGACCAACACGGTCAACCCGGAAGAATTTCTGCGCGATGACCCGCGCTTTGTTGCGGCACTGGGCAGCAATACCAATAATGGCAATGACGGCGGTGCAACGGTTAATCTGCGTAATCTCGGTGAGGAGCGCACGCTGGTGCTGGTCGATGGCAAACGGTTTACACCTTACGATTACCAGGGGTTTGTTGATCTGGCGATGATTCCTACCGCATTAATCGAGCGCGTGGAAGTAGTAACCGGTGGTGCTTCGGCTGTGTATGGTTCCGATGCAATTGGTGGCGTTGTAAACTTTGTGATGAAAAAAGATTTTAGTGGAGTTGAATTTGATTTGTCGCGGTCATCCAGCTTCGAAAGTGATGCAAAACGCGATGATGTGAGTATCACTTTTGGTGGGAATATTGATGATGGAAAAGGCAATATTGTCGCGAGCCTTACTTACAGTAAACAGGAAGCGCTCTATCAGGGCGCGCGCAAATATTCCGAATTTTCGCTCGATAATATGTTGGAGCCCGGGGGTAGTGGAACCCATCCTAACGGCACTGTTTATACCTCGGTTGATATTCCTGCTTTTGGTGTTGGACTGGATGATCCCGTACAATTTGATGACTCGGGAAACTTAACTGATGATGTCCAATCGTTTAACTTCAATCCTTATAATCTGTTAATTACACCGCAAGAAAAATATGTGGGCACCGTTATTGGTACCTACAAAATTACGGATCAAACCGAGTTTTTCTCACGTCTATCCTTTGCCAATAACCGTGTCGATACAATTCAGGCACCTACTGGCACTTTCTTTTTTCCTTATGTGCTCAATATTGATAACCCTTTTTTAAGTGAGCAGGATCAGGCCATCCTTGCTGGACTGGATGCGGTTGAAGAAGGTGATGCACAGAATGATGGCCTGGTGGATATTGCTTTCGGTCGTCGCTTGACTGAACTGGGAACGCGCGATTCATTGTATGAAAATACTACCGTGCAATTTGTTGCCGGTTTGCGCGGAGTTGTTTTTAACGATTACGATTGGGAAATTTTTGCGCAAAAAGGCCATACCGCTCGCGCGCAAAATTTTATTAACGATGTGGACTACGCCAAATCCCAACAAGCCATGCTGGCTGTAGTCGATCCTGATACCGGCGATATTGTGTGCGAAGATGACAGCGGTGGTTGTGTGCCGGTAAATTATTTTGGGCCGGATACCATCACTCCGGAAATGGCAAAATTTATTCGTTTTAACTTGAACGAAAATAATCGCACTAACCAGTTGGTAGTTGGTGGAACTGTTTCCGGGCCGCTGGGGATTACTTTTCCATCTGCCCATAATGCGGTGCAATTTGCTGTGGGCTTTGAGCATCGCGAAGAAGATGCGCAAAATATGCCGGACCAAAATTATGCGAATGCCAACTCCGTTGGTTATGGAGGCAGTTCACCGGTTGACGCAAGTTTGAAAGTACAAGAGCTATTTGCCGAGGTACGTGTGCCGGTGGTAGAAGACGCCGCTTTTGCCAAGGCAATTGTGCTGGAGGCTGCCGTGCGCACAGCAGATTACGACAATAAAGTTGTGATCGGTGAAACAACTACCAACCAGTTTGATAACACCAGTTATAAGTTTGGCGGTGAATGGGCTGTTAATGACGGGGTGCGTTTGCGCGCTTTATTCCAGCACGCTGTGCGCGCGCCAAATCTCGCTGAAATCGGATTACCCAAAACGCCCTCCACCGGTGATTTGAATATCGACTATTGCGCAGAAGATG
Organism: Gammaproteobacteria bacterium; assembly: GCA_021151835.1. Taxonomy (GTDB): domain Bacteria; phylum Pseudomonadota; class Gammaproteobacteria; order Pseudomonadales; family Cellvibrionaceae; genus Cellvibrio. The sequence goes on along the minus strand of JAGKWO010000002.1, from coordinate 76,380 downwards.
ACGCACTTTCTGATCCGGCCCTGGTCACACTCTGCGAGCAAACCGGAGTGCCCGCGGGCAAAGTCGGTGCTTTTAACAGTATCCAGGCGGGGCAAACCAATAATTACATCGGCGGTAATCCGGATTTAACTCCCGAAGAAGCGGACACATTAACGGCCGGTATAGTATTTACTCCCACCTCTGTGCCGCTGACGCTCTCGCTGGATTATTACGATATCGATATTGAAAACGTGATTCTCGCACTGTCGGAACAAAATATTGTGGATGCTTGTTATCTACTGGATAAAGACCCGGATGGCTTTTTTTGTTCGCGTATCCATCGCAGCCCGATGAGCGGTACCTTGTTATCCGGTACCGAGACCGGTGTTGATGCATCAGTAGTGAACGCCGGCCGCAAAAGAACCAAAGGGATCGATTTTGTCGCCAATTACCATTTTGATTTGAATACACTGGGTTCGCTGGATATTGGCTTGAACGCAGTAAAGGTGTTGGAAAACAAGCAGCAAGACGCCGCTTTATTTCCTACCATTGATTGTGCCGGGCTGGTTGGCAAGACCTGCTTGCGGCCTGATCCGGAATTGCGTTTTACCCAGACCACCCGCTGGAGCCTGGATGCCTGGACGGTAACCTTGCGCTGGCAATACATCGATGAGTTAACGCAAGATGCAGTGGCACTGGGTAATGTGCCCGCTGATGATTATGCCGTGGTGACCATCCCGGATTACAACTATTTTGACCTGTTTGCCAGCTACGCATTTAACGATATCCTTGAGTTGCGCGCAGGTATTTATAACTTGCTGGATAAAGAGCCGCCCATCGTAGGCAACGAATACGGTGGCACAGCAGAAAATAGTGGCAATACGTTCCCGGCTACTTACGATCCGATTGGTCGCTCCGGTTTTGTGGGAATGAACCTGAAATTTTAAAATAAGCTGAGCGATTGCAACTTGTGCAGGTGAATGAGCAATAAAAGGGTTGGCCGGGTTTCTGCATAAGTTGCAATTGCTGGTGGAATTACACCAGTACACAAAAACAGACCATAACAATTAATTGTAAAAATCAAACAAGAATGAATTTTATGTTAAAGACCAGTGATGATTTTCTCGGACACCCGAAAGGCCTTTATGTTTGTTTCGCGACCGAAATGTGGGAGCGATTTTCCTTTTACGGGATGAAATTTATCCTGCTGCTTTATCTAACCAAATACCATTTATTTTCCGATAACCACGGCCTGGATATCCTCGGCGCTTATGCAGGATTGGTGTACGCGCTGCCAGTAATTGGCGGGTTGATTGCGGACCGCTATTTAGGGACGCGCCGCGCGGTTTTATTTGGCGGTATTTTATTGGTTATTGGTCATTTTTTAATGGCGGTGGAAGGGCAGCAGGCGGTGCATTATCCTGCCGGAACTACATTGACAGAATCATTGACCCTTGCCACGGGGGAAGTATTGGCGGCGGGAACCGTACTTGCCAATGAGGTGACCAAACAGGATACCGCTGCACTCAATGTGTTTTACACCGCGATTGCATTTATCGTTATCGGTGTGGGTTTTTTAAAGCCGAATATTTCCGTCATTGTCGGTAAACTTTATCCTGAAAATGATCCGCGTCGCGATTCCGGTTTTACGCTTTTTTATATGGGCATTAATGTCGGCGCATTGGTAGCGACATTAGTGTGTGGCTGGTTAGGTGAAACCTACGGTTGGAAATACGGCTTCGGTTTGGCCGGCGTTGGTATGATCCTTGGCTTGATCACCTTTTTATGTGGCCAGCGTTATTTAAAAGGTTATGCAGAATCGCCAAACCCGGATTGGCTTGCGACAAAGCTTGCAGGTATTAAACATGAGTGGTGGATTTATATCGGCAGTATTGTCGCCTTGCCCTTAATCTGGTGGCTGGTGCAAAGTGAACCTGTTGTGCATATCACCCAAAATATTTTCCTGCTGCTGGGTATTGTGGGTATCCTCGCTTACGCGATGATCCATCCCAATCCCTGGCAATCAAAAAAATCATTACTTGCATTAACTGCAGTCGTTATTTTTATTGGCATCGGCAGTGTGCTTACACAGAATCAGGTGTTCCAGGTTTCTGACGATGCTACTGAATATTGGTTGTATGCTGCACTGCTTGGATTAGTGGCATTTATTATTTATGGATTTGTTAATCATCGCAGTATCGAATTTACGCGCACGCTTGTCCTCATGGTGTTAATTGTTTCGACCATCGTTTTCTGGTCCCTGTTCGAACAATCCGCGGCATCCATGACGCTGTTCGCTGATCGGGTACTTGATCGCGATGTGTTCGGCACCACCATAAAAGCCAGCCAATTCGCCGCACTCAATCCTGCATTTATTATGTTGCTTGCCGTTCCCTTTGCATTGCTCTGGCCGTGGCTGGATTCGCGCGGCCTCAATCCTTCCACGCCGGTAAAATTTGCGATAGGCACTATCCTCGCCGGTTTGGGATTTGGTGCGTTGGTATTGGGTGCGCAATTTCCAAATGACCTTGGCAAGGTCGCGACACTCTGGTTTGTGCTGGCGTATTTTTGCCATAGCACTGGTGAATTGTGTTTATCACCGATTGGTTTGTCGGCGGTGACCAAGTTATCGATTCCCCGTGTGGTAGGTGTCAGTATGGGCACCTGGTTTGTGGCTACTGCGCTTTCAGAAACCCTGGCCACCCGCTTATCCAAACTTGCTTCAATTGACACTTCGGCAAAATCCGATGTGTCTGCCATGCTCGCCACATACACTGGATTATTTGAATATCTCACCGTATTAGGTGTCGGGTTTGGCATATTTTTATTGGTGATCTCGCCGTTGTTAAAACGCGGTATGGCGGGCATTCGTTAATCCACCGTATTTACACAATGGAACATTTCTCATGATAAAAAAGATGACGATAACAAAAATGCATCGACATTTTTCGTTGCGCGCAATAACGATACTAGCATCCGGCATTTTTTTAGCTTCATGCCAGCCATCCGCGCCAGTCAACAAAGATGAAGTGACTTCAGATAAAAAAACGGCTGATGCATTTATTGCCGATGTGAATCAACGCTATCTGGATATTTATCGCGAAACCAATGCCGCGCAGTGGGCCTACCTGACTTATATCAATGAAGACACGGCGCTATTAGCATCAAAAGCCAATGAACGTATGCTGGCATTCGATAAGGAAATTCTCGCTGAAGCGCGAGCTTATAAAGACAAACCGATGTCTGCATCAACCGCCAAGGCCTATACCAATTTAACCCTGGGTAAAACCTTATTGCCGCCGGATACTCAAGCGGAGCGCGCAGAACTTGCGCAATTGGGTACCAATATGGAAGGCATTTATGGTGCTGGAAAATATTGCAAACCAAAAAAAGGCAGTACCAGCGAACAGGATTGTCGCGATTTAAATCAGTTGTCTGATGTGTTGGTAAAAAGCCGCAAATACGATGAATTGCTGGATGCCTGGACGGGTTGGAGAACAGTAGCTCCATCTTATAAAAAAGATTATGTGCGTTATGTGGAAATAGCCAACGCCGGCGCGCGGGCATACGGTTTCAGTGATCTCGGTGCATCCTGGAAATCCGGTTACGATATGCCTTCTGCCAATTTTGAAGCGGAAGTGGAACGTCTCTGGGCGCAAGTCGAACCCTTGTATAAATCCTTGCATTGCAAAGTACGCACTGATCTCGCCAAACATTATGGCAAAGATAAAGTGCCGCTTGATCAAGGTATTCCGGCACATTTGCTCGGTAATATGTGGAGCCAGCAGTGGGGCAGCATTTACGATCTGGTTACGCCTTATCCCGGTGTTGGTGATCTTGATGTCACTGCCGCGTTAGTGAAAAGTAAAAAAGATGCGGTGGGCATCGCCAAAACAGCGGAAAACTTTTTTACTTCATTAGGCCTGCAATCATTGCCGCAAAGTTTTTGGGAAAAATCCATGCTCACCAAGCCGCGTGATCGCGAAGTGGTATGTCATGCAAGCGCCTGGACCATGGATGGTAAAGACGATGTCCGTATCAAGGAATGTATAGAGCCAACGGAAATTGAATTCGAAACCATTCACCACGAACTCGGCCACATTTATTATTTCCTCGAATATAAAAATCAGCCTTACCTGTTCCAGAACGGCGCTAACGATGGGTTCCATGAAGCCATTGGCGATACCATTGTCTTGTCCATGACACCGGGCTATTTAAAAAATATCGGCCTGATTAATAAAGTGGAAAATAATCAAAAAGCAGTGATTAACCAGCAGATGAAACTGGCGCTGGATAAAGTTGCATTTTTACCGTTCGGGAAAATTATTGACCAATGGCGTTGGCAGGTTTTTTCGGGAAAAATCAAACCGGAACAATACAACGAATCCTGGTGGCAATTGGTCAATCAATATCAGGGCATCCGCTCTGCTGTACCACGCAGTGAAAATGATTTTGATGCGGGGTCTAAATATCACGTAGCGGCTAACGTTCCTTATACGCGTTATTTCATCGCACATATTTTGCAATTCCAATTCCATAAGGCCTTGTGTGAAGCCGCAGGTTTCAAAGGCCCCTTGCACGAATGTTCCATCTACAACAGCAAAGAAGCCGGCAAAAAATTACAAACGCTGTTAGCTGCCGGTTCTAGCAAACCCTGGCAAGATGTTCTGGAGGAGGCAATAGGCACTCGCGAAATGGATGCTTCGGCAATCCTGGATTATTTCGCTCCGCTAAAGACCTGGTTGGATGAACAAAACAAAGGGCAGGCTTGTGGTTGGTAAATAAATTTTCACTTCAGCTGGGGCAGCACGTAACAGTGCTGCCCCGTTTTTTTATTGAATTTCGAACTTATGATTCATTCAGCTTGCTATGACTTTCGTAGTTTTAAACCTGAACATCCTCGTCGTTAACAACGAAGCCGCACAAACCAATCCCACAATCAACGCCGTCCAAAACCCCGGAGCACCCATGGGTTGGGTAAACCAATCTTTAAATGTCAACGCGTAACCCAGTGGTAATGAAATTCCCCAGAAAGAAACCAACATGATAACCATCGGGATTTTGGTGTCTTTATAGCCGCGCTGTATGCCCATCATGGTGACTTGAACCACGTCGGCGAGCTGGAAGATGGCGCCGAGCATAAATAGTGTTGCCGCGACTTTTTGTACAGCCAAATCGGAAGTGTACAAACTGGCAAGCCAATCGCGACCTAAAAATAAAATCAATGCATTGACGCTACCAATAGTCAGGGCGAGCACTAATGCGCTGCGCGCAAGCAACCGGGCTTCGGTGTGATCTTGTGCACCGACCAGGAAGCTGATGCGCAATGTCAATGCCATTCCCATGCTAAGCGGCAACATAAATACCAAAGAGATCAGGTTTAACACAATTTGATGACCGGCGATGGTAGTTGCTCCCAAGGGGGCAATAAACAGGGCGATCATGCAGAACATACTGACTTCAATAAAACTGCTTAAGCCGATAGGCAAGCCGAGTTTTAATAAACGTTTAATGTCTTCTTTTGCCGGCGCAGCCCAATTAGCGATTAAATGGAATTGCTGGTAAACGCGGCTGGTATTTAAGTAAACCAGCAACGCTATTACGGCTACCCAGTTGGAAATAGTCGTTGCCCAGCCGCTGCCAATACCACCCATCCTGGGAATTTGAAAAAAATTAAAATCAAATCCGAAAATAAAAAAGTAGTTAAGGGGAACGTTTAATACGGCACTGATTATTGAAAATACCATAATGATATGGGTATGGCCCAAACCATCCGTAAGGCCGCGTAATGCCATTAACAATAAAAGTGCAGGCACGCCCCAGGAAAAGGCTTTTAAGTAGCCATCGGCAATGTGCAAGGTTTTATCATCCAACTGTAACAGTGTGAGCACCGGATGCATGTTGGTTAAAAATAAAATCATCAACACCATGGCCGCCAGGGAAATATAAATACCTTGCCAGGTTGTCGGCATAATTTTCTGCCATTCCTGCGCACCGCGATGCCCGGAAATAGTCGGTTGCATTGCACCGAGGATACCGGAAAAAAACAGTAATGTTGGAACCCACAGGCTGGTGCCTATACCTACACCGGCCAAATCTTCTGCGCTGGAATGCCCGGCCATTACCGTATCAACAACACCATTCGCCATTTGTGCGAGTTGCGCCACCAAAATCGGCGCGCCGAGGATCACCAATTGTTTCCATTCGGTTAAGGTGCGGGTTAGCAGACGTTGATTATGATCGGGTAACGCCTGGGGAATATTGTCTTGGGTATTCACGCTGGTTCCAGTACTTCATTAAGGTGAGGTCAAATATGATTCAAGCCGATATATTTTATAACCGGCACGGCATTTTGCGGTGTTGCTATTTCAATTCGTGTATGGCTTGCATAATCGATATTCAATTGTCGAAATAAACGCGGGTTGCGCCAATCCAGATCAAGCAGGTGGGCGATGATAATCCGAATTACGCCGCCGTGACAGATAACCAGTTGATGTTCGGCGGTGATACTTGTATGAATTTGTTTCCAACTGCGAATAACCCGTGCGGCAAATTGTTCCAGGGCTTCTCCATCCGGTGCGTGGGCGGTCGCGGGAGTGTCCCAGAATTGGTTGAGCGTTAACCACTGTTCATCGCCAAATTGATCAAACGGAATTCCATCCCAGCAACCAAAATGCATTTCTTTTAAATCATCAATAATCTGCAATGGCAAGTTATGTGCGGAGGAAAATTCCTGTGCAGGTAGTGCACAACGCATTAATGGTGAACAAACAATATGGCTAATCGGATTTAACTGATGTAGTTTTTGGATATTATTGTGCAGCTCACCCAGGCCCTCAACGCTGGACGCAATATTGGTGTGGCCATAAAGTGCGGCGGGGCCATCAACTTTTCCATGCCGGATAAGGGTAATAATGCGGTTACCCATTATCGGGCACCTTTTAATTGCAACGGCAGGCCAGCAGCGATAAAGAATACCCGGTCAGCAACTTGCGCCAGGCGCTGGTTCAAACGACCCGCTTCATCGACAAACGTACGGCTGATTTCACCGAGCGGAATAATGCCGAGCCCCACTTCATTGGCGACAAAAATAATCTCGGCCGCACTGGATTCAATGCCCTTGATTAACGCATCAAACAAACTGGCAAAATCCTGTTTGGGAAAATGAAACAATTGGTTGTTGAGCCACAGGGTGAGGCAATCCACCAAAATTGTTTGGTTTTTTGGTGATTCCTCCGTCAACGCATCAATTAAATCGAGCGAACATTCGCGCACTTGCCATTCTGCGGGACGCTGGTGCTGGTGATGTGCAATTCGCTCTGCCATTTCCGCATCGGACGCTGTCGCCGTCGCAATATAGAGCACGGGTTTGTGGGTGGCGATGGCGAGTTGTTCCGCATAACGCGATTTGCCGGAGCGGGCACCGCCAAGAATGAGTTGAATCATAATGCGAGCAATACTCCGTAAATAGTCAATTCGCTAATTTGCTGCACGGCGCCCAATGTATCGCCTGTGTAACCACCGATTTGCCGGTTCAAATAAGCCTTTGCCACTATTCGTACTGCGCTGAGTACAGCAACCAGAATCGTAGCCTGTAGTGGTGGCAGAAAAAATAATGCGGGCAGGGCGGTCAGCAACAACATGGTTAAATCAGTTTTGGTTAGTTGGTTGGCCAATGGTTTACTTTTGCTGGTATCGCTCTCACTGACATAGTGCATATCGGCAATCAGGCTTATGGCAGTTGCACGTGAAAGCGGATAGGCAATTAATAAGGCGATAATAATTTCACTGTTTTCGATCAATAATAAATATTTTCCCAGCAATGCCATGACTAATGCCGATGCGCCATAAGTGCCGATGCGGCTGTCTTTCATGATCGTCAGTTTTTTCTCGCGCGAAAATGCGCCACCAAAACCGTCGGCGGTATCTGCCAAACCATCTTCATGGAAGGCGCCGGTTAACAATAAACTGAACCCCATCGCCAACCATAAACTAATGGTTTCCGGAAATAATTTGTGTGCACAAAAAAATAGCGCGGCGACCAATGCACCTAATAACCAGCCAACCATTACCAGGTAACGGCTGGAACGATTGAGTTTTTCCGGTGAATATTCCACCCAATTCGGCATGGGAATGCGGCTGAAAAATCCCAGCGCGAGGAAAAATAAGTTGAGTTGGTTTTTCATGAATGTGTGATGATTTCGAGAAAAAGAATCAATGTGATGTCGCGTAGCCCCTAAGGTGTGAAACGTATTACGGGGATTTTTTACAACGCCCTCCCGTAATATATTTCACTCTTTACAAGTTATTCCGCGAACATGGGTGCACAGAGTTAGACTTTCACACCGGCACTTTCGAAAGTGGCCATTTGATTATAAAAACTGACTGCGGCGTGAATCAGAGGCATTGCCAGTGCTGCGCCAGTTCCTTCACCCAAACGCAAACCCAAATTCAATAGGGGTTTGGCATTGAGTAATTTCAACATCAATTGGTGGCCAGCCTCCTCCGATTCGTGGGCAAAAATCATGTAATCGCGTGCATTGGGATTAAATTGCACAGCGAGCAATGCCGCCGCGGTAACAATAAAACCGTCGACCAGGATAATTTTTTTCGCCTGCGCTGCGACCAGCATCGCGCCGCAAATCTGGGCGATTTCAAAACCGCCCAATTCGCTGAGGATATTTAACGGCGATTTGTCCTCGACGCGCGCAATTCCCTTTTTTATTAATTCGATTTTTTTGGCGAGTTGGTCTGCATTAATTCCAGTGCCGAGACCTACACACTTTTCCACCGGGGCGCCACTGATAATTGCCAGAATTGCGGCAGCAGAACTGCTATTCCCAATACCCATTTCACCAAAAGCTAATAAATTTGAACCCGCATTAATTTCCTGCTCGGCCAATAATTGCCCGAATAACAGTGCTTGTCGGGCATGGGCCTGGGTCATCGCCGGTTCGTGGGCGAGGTTGCGAGTACCGGCAGCGATGCGTTGGTTAATAAGTGTTGCCGGCGGAAACGATATTTCGTTTTTGATGCCGGCATCTATCACTTTTAGCGGAAGATGGTTGGTGCGGCAGAAACAATTAATTGCAGCGCCGCCTGCTAGAAAATTCAATACCATTTGTTGTGTGACACTACTGGGGGCGATACTGACCCCTTCATCGGCAATGCCGTGGTCGGCAGCAAACACCAGCATCAACGGGCGCTCAATACTTAGCCGGGGACGCTCCTGGATCAGGGCGATTTGCAAGGCAACGGCCTCAAGTTGTCCCAGCGCGCCCATGGGTTTGGTTTTTTGATCGATATGTTGCTGAATGCTCGGGATCAGTTGGATATTTACCGGGTTGATTTGCCATTCAATAGTCATAATCCGTTTCCTTTTTGTCAGGCTGGGAAAGTTAGCACATTCACCGTCCCTAAATCGTAAATGAGTATAGTTTTAGCGAGTTTTTACGCGGCAACCAAAAACTCGGCGTATAATCCCGCGCGTTTTTTCCTATTGTCACCGCGTGCTTTCCCTCGCCTGAATCCGGAGCCTGCCATGTTTGAAGTACTGCCCCTGCTGCCTAATGACCCAATCCTGGGTTTGAGTATCGCTTATGCCAATGACGTTAACGCCGACAAGGTGGATTTGGGTGTTGGGGTGTATAAGAACGATTCGGGCCAAACCCCGATTATGAAAGCGGTGGCCGAAGCGGAAAAACTGCGTATTGCGCGTGATATCACCAAGGCGTACACCCCGCCCGCCGGTGTTCCCGGCGCGAACGAGGCATCTACCCGCCTGGTGTTTGGTGCAGAGCACCCGGCCGTAGCGGCCGGCCGTGTGCGCACAGTACAGGCACCTGGTGGTTGCGGTGCATTGCGCGTGGCGGCAGAGTTAATCCAGCGTGCCAAACCCGGTGCCACTTTGTGGGTAAGTACTCCGACCTGGGCCAATCATATGCCGTTATTGGGTTCGGCGGGGTTGAAGTTGCGTGAATATCCTTACTACGATTACGCAAGCCATAACATCAATTTCGCGGCGATGCTCGCTACCTTTAATGAAATCCCGCGCGGTGATCTGGTGTTGTTGCATGCCTGCTGCCATAACCCGAGCGGTGCAGATTTAACCAATGCCCAATGGGATCAAGTAGCTGATGTGCTGGTTGAGCGGGGCATCATCCCGTTTGTTGATATGGCCTACCAGGGGTTCGGCGAAGGTTTGGAAGAAGACGCCTACGGTTTGCGGATGCTGGCCAACCGGGTACCGGAAATGATCGTTGCCAACTCGTTCTCCAAAAACTTTGGTTTGTACCGCGAGCGTGCGGCAAGCCTGAGTTTGGTTTTTGCAGATACCCGACAAGCGGATGCCGGCTTCAGCCAGGTGCTGAACGTTGCGCGTGCGATCTATTCAATGCCGCCTGCGCACGGCTCAACGATTGTGGATATTATCCTGCACAGCGATGAGCTCACCCGGTTATGGCAAAGCGAACTCACCCAAATGCGCGAGCGCATCGCCGGTTTGCGTGTACACCTGGTGCAATCATTAAGCAGCTTGCAACAAACGCGCGATTTCAGTTTCATCGCCAAAGAGCGCGGCATGTTTTCATTTCTGGGGTTGACTGTCGAGCAAGTGCGTAAACTGAAAAGCGATTACAGCATTTACATGACCGATACCAGCCGCATCAGCGTCGCGGGTTTAACCAAAGAAAAAATGGATTATGTTGCTAAAGCGATAGTGGCGGTGTTGTAAGTTGTCTGCAGCGAATAATTTTCTCTGATCTTTATGCGTTCCTAACAGCGAGGCTGCTAAGCTCTCGCCTATGAACGCATTATTCTCCCCGCAATACCTGCAACGCTACACAACTGGCCTGGCTATTTGGGCGCTGGGTTGGTGTGTGTTGTTGCTGATGGATACCCATTTTGATTTGGCCAACCTGAGCCTGGTGCTGGTGCTGACCTCGGCTGTTGCTGCACTGTGGTTGCCGGTGAGTTTTACGCTGGTTGCCAGTGTGGTTGCATTAATGGCTTTCAATTGGGCCTTTATGCCACCACGCGGTACTTTTGCAATTGATTTGCACCAGCACACCTTTTTGTTAGTGGCAATGCTGGTAGTGAATGTGATTGTGGCGCGGTTGATGGTTTCATTGCGTGAACAAACCCGGCGTGCGGAGGAGCATGCTGCTGCTGCCGATGCGTTACGTAATTGGGCGGATCAATTGCGCGATAGCAAAGAGCCCGCTGAATTATTGGGCGAGTTGCAGCAACAACTTATGCATCTCAGTGGTACAGCTGTTTACGTCCTGAGTGATACCGTCAGCGATATCGCCCACTTAAATACCGAACAGCGCGACGCACTGATTTACTGCCGTGATAATAACCAGGCAATAGGGCCTGGCACCGGGCGTTATCAGGAATTGACCCATCTCTATTTGCCCTTGCGCGGTAAAGGCCAGGCAGGTGGTGCGGTGATGCTTGATACGAGCTTGATTGAGCAACCCGGAATTTTTGCGCAGGCGCAAGCATTGTGTGACCAAATGGGCTGGGCTTTGGAGCGGCAACAAATTGTGCAGCGCGAACAACATGTGCGCGATCAGGTTCAATCGCAAAATTTGCGCAATACCTTCCTCGCTGCCATTTCCCACGATTACCGCACGCCACTCGCGACTATTATGGGGGCTGCATCATCCTTAATTGAGCAAGATGATCGTCTGGCACAAACACAGCGACAGCAACTGGCAAAAACGATTGTTGATGAAGCGGATCGCCTGCGTCGCCAAACCAATAATATGTTGCAGCTCGCACGCCTGGATGGAATTAAAGCAGTCGGTGCTGCGATTCAGGCGAACTGGGAATCGGCAGAAGAAATTATCGGCAGTGTGCTGTATCGAATTCCTGCTCAAGTTCAGCATCGAATAGAAATAGATATCCAACCCGATTTGCCATTGATTTGGGGCGATGCATTATTGCTGGCACAATTACTGGAAAATTTAATCGACAATGCCATCAAATATGCCCCGATTGATAGCGCGATAAAAATAAGTGCGCATGCAATGCAACAAACATTGGTGTTTGCAGTAGAAGATCAGGGAGCAGGCATAGCGGCCAATCATTTTGAACAATTACTGGAAACGTTCCAGCGTGGTGATCATCGCCAGTCCGGTGCGGGCGTTGGGTTGGCGTTGTGTCGCGCTATCGCCCGTGCGCATGGTGGGGAATTTGTGCATGTTGCTGATGCGCAGTGTGCACGTTTTGAATGCCGTTTGCCGTTGCGTGCGCAACCGTTAATTGCCGGAGGGCGTTCGTGAGCTTGCGTTTATTGTTAGTAGAAGATGATCGTGAATTGCGTGCGATGTTGCGTTCGGCATTGTTGATAGAAGGTTATGAAGTTATCACGGCAGCGAGCCTTTCTGAAGCGAATGCAATTTACAGCCAAACCCAGCTTGATGGTGAAACCAAAACGCCAGCTTTTGATTTAATCCTATTGGATTTGGGGTTGCCTGATGGTGACGGTAGCGAGTTACTTAATCGTTTACGTCGCCGCCAGAATACACCGGTAATTATTATTTCTGCGCGCGAAGCGGACGGGCAGAAAATTGAATTGCTGGACGCGGGTGCTGATGATTATCTGGTAAAACCATTTAGTATCGGTGAATTACTGGCGCGTATTCGTGTGGCGATGCGGCATCGCGGTGCCCATTTGCGCCCCGCAATTACACATTACGAATATGCAGATATCTGTATCGACCTTGTGAATCACAATGTAAGTCGTCGTGGCGAAACTATTCATCTAACACCGACAGAATTTAATTTGCTGGCGCGCTTGGTACGCAGTGCCGGGCAAGTAGTTAATCATCGCCAATTACTGGTGGATGTGTGGGGGCAGGAATATCTGGATCACACCCACTACCTGCGCTTGTATATGGGGCAGCTGCGGGCCAAGCTCGAAACAAATCCGGCGCGTCCGGAATTTTTGTTGACTGAGCCTGGCATTGGTTATCGCCTGCTGGATAACAACCCGGAGTAACTGACTATACTTATGCGATCCTGATGCCGGGTTTTACATACTGCATGTGTGTTTATTACATAGGTAGTTGTTATGACAGTTTCTTCCGTATCGACCCAGTCCAATTCCGAAGCGCCGGTTTCCCCTGCAAAACAAAGCCTCGCCGCGTTAACCCTCGCTGCTATCGGTGTAGTGTACGGTGATATAGGGACCAGCCCGCTGTATACCGTGAAAGAAATTTTTGCGCCAGCCACCGGCGTGCCGCTGGATTCGCACCATATTGTCGGTGCGATATCCACTATCTTCTGGGCATTGATGCTCGTCGTAACACTTAAATATGTCATTTTGATTTTGCGTGCGGACAATCGCGGCGAAGGGGGTTCGCTCGCGCTCACGGCACTTGCCGCGCAAACTGCCAGCAAAAATTCGCCGTTGCGACGCTGGATTTTATTGATTGGTTTATTCGGTGCAACGCTATTTTACGGCGATAGTATTATTACACCGGCCATTTCGGTATTGGGTGCGATGGAAGGGTTGGAGGTGGCGACACCGGCATTAAAACCATTAGTAGTTCCCATTACGTTGGCAATTTTAATCAGTCTTTTTTTAGTGCAGCGTTTTGGCACCGGTGCAATGGGAAAAATATTCGGCCCAATTGTCACTGTCTGGTTTTTAATGCTGGCAGTATCCGGCGTTGCACATATTATTGCGCAACCGGCCATCCTTGCAGCGTTAAATCCAGTGGAGGCGTGGCACTTTCTCAGCGGCCGAGGATGGTATGTTTTTGCAGCTATCGGTGCTATTGTTCTCGCGCTCACCGGCGCTGAAGCGTTGTATGCGGATATGGGGCATTTCGGGCGCAAACCGATTCAAATTGCCTGGACCTGGCTGGTATTTCCGGCGCTTGCACTGAACTATATGGGGCAGGGCGCATTATTACTGGCAGACCCTGCTGCTATTGCAAATCCGTTTTATAAATTATTTCCACAAACATTAATTTGGCCTGCTTTGATAATTGCATCCCTCGCTGCAATTATCGCATCGCAAGCAGTTATTTCCGGCGCTTATTCAATGACGCGCCAGGCGATCCAATTGGGTTTTTTACCGCGCATGACGGTGCAACATACTTCCGCGCGTGAAGCGGGCCAGATTTATATGCCCGCAGTGAATTGGATGTTGTTGATCGGTGTGATTGCCGTTGTACTTTTCTTTGGAAGTTCATCGGGCCTTGCCGGTGCTTATGGTATTGCTGTGACGGTCACTATGGCGACGACTACCTGCCTCACATTTTTTGTAGTGCGTGGCCGTTGGCAATTGCCGTTGCCCATCGCCATTGCTGCGACGGGATTTTTTCTGGCAGTGGATATTTTCCTCATCGCTGGTTGTGCGCTTAAATTCCTGGATGGTGGCTGGTTCTCGTTGCTGGTTGCAGCGCTGCTATTTTTGGTGATGAGTACCTGGCAGCGCGGTCGCGCCATTGTGATGCAAACTATCCACCGCGATGGTGTGGAATTAAAACCGTTTTTACAAACCTTGCGGCCCAATGAAATCCAGCGCGCGGCGCGTACGGCAATTTATATGGTGGCCGATGGTTCCACTGTGCCCCAGGCATTGCTCCACAATTTAAAACATAACCAGGTTTTACATGAACGCAATCTGGTGTTGACTGTACACTTTAAAGACGAGCCCTGGGTAAGCGAAGACGCGCGGATAGAGATTGAGGAATTAGGGAATACTTTTTGGCGAGTCACATTGAATTTCGGTTTTATGGATGCACCTGATGTACCTAAAGCACTCAAACTGTGCGAGCAGTACGGATTGGTTGTCCCGCATTTCCAAACCAGTTATTTCCTGAGCCGCGAATCAATTGTTTCTACACCGGGTAGTGGCATGGCTCCCTGGCGCGAGCGATTATTTTCAACAATGACGCGCAATGCCGGGGGCGTGGTGGAGTTTTTTCGCTTGCCGGATAATGCTGTCATTGAATTGGGAACACGGATACAAATTTAAGTAGCGGATGTAAATTCAGGAGGTGATTTAAATCACCTCCTCCGTAACCAGCTTAATAGTATTAAAAAATTATTCACCTTGGGGTTCTGGCAACATTACCATCCAGCCCACACCAAACTGATCGGTAACCTGCCCGTAAAGTGGTGACCAGAATGTTGTGGACAATGGCATATCCACAGTGCCGCCTGTCGCTAATGCATCAAAAACCCGATGCGCTTCTTCGGCAGTGTGAACGGTTAAGCTGAGGCGGAACCCACTGAAGCTGGTTGCATCATTGCAACCATCTGAAGCGAAAATATTTACATCGCCAAGGGTAAAGTCGGCGTGCATGATTTTATTTTCAAAACCTTCTTGCAACATATCTTCAGGTACCGGGTCGGGGCTTTCATTAAAGCGCAATTTCATATTTACTTTTGCGCCTAAATGTTTTTCGTAATAATTTATTGCCTCTTCGCAACGGCCGGAGAAAAATAAATAATTATTTACTTTGGCTTTGCGCAGCGCCAGTGTATGGCGCAATTCATCTTCCTGCTCGCGCACTGTACCCTCAGGGTCGGCAACTGCGAAATCGTCAATAGAGTAGAAGCTGCGAATTTCCAGATCGGAATCTTCATCGTCCATTGGGTTAGGACATTTTTTTGCCCATTCCAATGCTTCTTCCATCGACTTCACATTCCAGATCCAGTAACCGGCAATTAATTCATTGGTTTCAGTGAACGGGCCGGTAGTTACTACACGTTTGTCGCCGCTGAAGCGGATGCGATAACCCTGGCTGCTGGGCTTGAGTCCATCGCCGGATTCCATAATGCCGGCTTTTACCAGCTCTTCATTATATTTTCCCATCGCTGTCATGAGTTCCTCTGTGGGCATTTTTCCTGCTTCAGAACCGGGGGATGCTTTTACCATTACCATGACTTTCATGTTGTATCTCCTATATGGATCAGTTTTAAGGTGGGTTGCTTACTGCTATCCAATAGTCGAGCGAGTCTTAATTAAATCGACAACGGGAAAAAATATTTATTCATTATTTTTTTTCGCGCTGAATTATGGCGTCGCCAGCGGTTTCATTGATGACCTGCTGTACAAATAAATGAGCGGTAGTTGCCGGTAAACTTATATCCAGCACGACCTGCAGGGCGTAATCCACATTTAAAATGTGTCCTTGATACTGATTCACTATATGGCGAACTTTGGTTTCCCGTGAGAAATCGATAGTGATTTGAAGTTGTTCATTGGGTACAACCATTACCAAATCAGCGCTGTTGACCGCATTGGATACCGCTGCGGAATAGGCGCGTACCAAACCGCCCGCACCTAATTTCACTCCGCCAAAGTAACGCACCACCACCGCCAGTGAATTTCCTACGTCGCGTTCGGTGAGCACATGCAGCATGGGTTTACCCGCAGTCCCGGACGGTTCGCCATCATCGCTGAACGCTTGTGTCAGCGGTTGCCGTGTATTGCCGATCACGTAGGCCCAGCACACATGATTGGCATCGGGGTAGGTTTTCCGGTAATGGTCGATAAATGCCATGGCCTCTTCACGCGAATTCACCGGATGGAGGAAGGTTAAAAAATCGCTGTTCTTTTCTTCAGTGGTGGATTCAATAGCGGTAGCCAAAACGGTGTAGGACATGATCAAACCCGGCAGGAGACAGCGGTTGTTACCGCGATTCAATAAATGACAGGGGCGTGATTATCCGCCAACGCGCGGCTTTACCAAAGCGTTATATGGAAGAGCATCATGTGGACGCAAGCGACCGCTGTCACAGGTGCGGATTTTATCCCGGAGGGTGCTGGAGATGCCGGTGCTGATACAAGCTGTCACCACTGGATTTCGCTACCAGCTTGCGCCTAAACATCATATCGGCCTCAAAAGGCCACAATTGCGCTACTCACTTGATTCCAGAGCCTATCGCCAACCCTGAAGTAACGCAGGTACTGTTATCTGAATTGGGGATAGAAACAAAGGCGCTCCTGGCTTATTTACCTTTTCTGAATTTATACCTCATAAAAATGAAAGTGATTATTTATTAGTCCTGCAGGATGAGGCCCATTTGATTTTGCTACGCGCAGTTTATTCATTTTTAAAGAGAACGATGGAACCGATAAATTAAGAGAGTGGGGTGGTGGAACCAAATTAGAGATTCCCGGAAGGGCTTTTCTGGTTTGTCGATATTATTGAAAATAAATTTGGTAAAACGGAAGCTGAAGGCGGTTTACAAAAAGGTAAGTTTGGTTGCGCAGATGAAATTAAAGGCGAACGATTAATCGTGTCGAGAATGTTTGGAACTCCCGGTTATAGTTTTCGAAATCATGCGTGTCATAGCTACTTATTTGATGGCTCAACTGATCCACAAGGCTTACCGTTAAGTGATGAATTACTGTTTAAAAAAGGTTTATTTGAGGAATTCAAAAAATAGCTCATAAAATTGCAAATCGATAGTTGGTGGCCGAAACGCTGATTAAGATAAGAGATGTGCCATACGGTTTTTATGCTCAACGCCAGGCAGTATCCAAAATATTTTATTTCCATCTCTCGCCCGCGCATTAAATTTATTGGCTCTTATATTGCTTACACCCTCAATAGAGCAAGCTTTCACTCGTTATTGAGTCTCTGCGCTTGAATAACCGTTTTTTCATTGCAAATTCTAACCTTCAGGGTTGTAAGGAATACATATGTCACTTTCTAATGTATTTGAAAATCGCGTAGCCGGTATTTTGGTGCATCCTACATCTCTACCTGATTCGGAGAGTTGTTGGGGGAATGAACGACAGAATTCGTTTGGTACGCTGGGGCGAGAGGCGTTCAATTTTGTCGATTTTATGGCAGCGGCGGGATTAAAGGTTTGGCAGGTTTTGCCACTGGTGCCGACGGAGGATAATTTATCGCCTTATCAATCCTATTCGGTGCACGCGGGTAATCCGGATTTGATCAGCTTTGATGATTTGGTGAAACGCGGTTGGATTGATTCCGGTTGCCTGCAATTGCCAGAAAAAAATCGTCAGGGATTGGCGGAGCTCCGGTGGAAGTGTGCGCACTCTTTTTATCAATATATTAATAGCGATGGTGGTGGTGAAACACGCCAACAATTTGAGGAATTCTGCGCAGCGGAAAAATCCTGGCTGGATGATTTTGCCTTGTTTTCGGCATTGCGGAAAAAATTTAATGGCAGTAGCTGGGTGGATTGGCCGGGTGAATTGCGTAAACGTGAATCGGCGGCGCTTGACCAACAACGAAGTGAGTTGCAAGACGAGATCAACAGTGTGCGCTTCGAGCAATTTGCTTTTTTCAGCCAATGGCTGGATTTAAAACATTACGCTAATCAAAAAGGCATTGCGGTTCTGGGAGATATCCCGATTTTTGTAGGGCATAACAGCGCTGATGTTTGGGCCGAGCCGCATTATTTTTCACTGGATGACAATGGCAATCCACTGACAGTGGCCGGTGTACCGCCGGATGCTTTTTCAGAATCCGGTCAACGCTGGGGAAACCCGCATTATCGGTGGGGCGTTATGGAAAAGGATGGTTTCCAATGGTGGTTGAAGCGCTTTGGCTCACAGAAAAAATTGTTTGATCTTATTCGTATTGATCATTTCCTAGGATTTCATTCGGTATATGAAATTCCCGGTGATAAACCTGATGCGCGTGAAGGAAAATGGATTAATACGCCGGGTGATGCCTTGTTACAAGCTACGTTTAGCCGTTATCCGGATTTGAAATTGGTTGCCGAAAATCTGGGAAAAATTCCCCCCGAGCTTGAAGACTTGCGGTTGAAATTTAATTTACCGGGAATGCTGGTACTGCATTTTGCGTTTGAAAGCGATGATAATCCGCTGCAACTTCATCACCATACTGAACATAATATTGTTTATACCGGCACCCACGACAACAATACTACTGCCGGTTGGTTCAACGAGTTGGGTGATGAGGAACGTAAACGCTTTGACGATTATGATTTTCAGGCCGATGATCAAATGCCGTGGTATTTAATGGATATGGCATTGGCATCTGTTGCCAGGGTGGCGATTATTCCGATGCAAGACTTCCTTGCGCTGGGAAGCGATAGCCGCATGAATATGCCCGGTACGCCGGATAAAAACTGGCGCTGGCGTTTTTCGTGGGAGCAGGTTGATGTTAGCCTGGCAGGCGCCATCAAACAGCGGTTGGAAAAATATAATCGCCTGGCGCAAGCAAATTGAGATGATCAGTCAAACCATTATTGCAATTCTCGGGGTCCTGTCGGTGTGGTTGAGCCAGGACCCGAATATTGAGCGTCGCAAATATGCGTGCTGGTTTGGTTTGGCGGGGCAGCCGTTCTGGTTTTATATTTCGTTTAATGAGCAACAGTGGGGAATATTTTTCCTCAGTTTTGTTTACACCGCTGCATGGATGCGCGGGTTTAAGGTTTACTGGTTGGATAAGAGAATTGATAAATAATACCGTTAGAGCAGTAACCCTTTTGGATTCTTGCTAAACATTAATTCCATAACCGTGGATTGGCTTTAATATAATTTATTACAATCTCAGCTGCATTTTTGTGATCTGTTATTGAAGGGTGCCATTGGCATGCTGAAAGCTCCATAGGTTTTACACTGATCAATTCAATCATACTCTCACCTTTTTGCTTCAATTTTTCAATGACACGTACAATTTGGCTTTCTAATTCTGTATTCACCGGATCATAGGAGAGTAATATAAAGTGAGTTTCAGGATGTTTTTTTCGTAAACCCAAAACAAAGTTTTTATAATTTTCTACATAATCATCTTGTAATGCTTCGCGTGTTTTCCATTTTTCCCCAGGATTTAAAGGTGTGGCAAAATCATTACCGCCCAAACCAATTACAATAATATTGGGCGACCAACTACTTTGATAGGGCGCATCTTTGTCATTGAGTGCATAAGGGTAAAGCGAGAGAAATGTTTGCTCTGGAGTGCCGCCATTGTAATTGCGCACCACACCAAAACCTGATAGGGCATTAATTTGATAGTCCGCATTAAATGCTTTTGCGGTGAGTGCTGCGTAGGTCATTTGCGTATCAGTGAAAGAAAAAATTTCTTCCTCGTTGCACTCACGTTTGGGCGATCTAATACTATAACCAACAACGGCTGAATCACCAATAAACTCTATACTATGCTTCGGTATTTCCAATGCAATTGCCTGACTAGTATCTGAAACAAAAAAGCCTTCAAAAGTTCCGGTTCCATATTGTGTTTCGGTACGCTTTTCGAGGCGAATGTGGTGTTTCCCTTTGGTCAGGTTCTTAATGGAGTAAGTGGTTTTGCCGGGTTTTACAAGTACGATAGGCGCTTTCCCATCAATAATGATATTTAATATGTTATTGCTATCATTCAATTTTAAATCGACTTCTGTGCCTATAAAAGCTGTCTCAAAATAAACACCAGGCCATAAATAAGTGTAAGTGGGCATATGGTCCAATTTGTTAACAACCACTCTTCCACCATAGTGGATTGGTAATGGTTTTTTATTTTCAATATTAAATGAAAATGCACATGTTGAAAAAATAGCTAACGCAAATACAATTATCATAACTACGCGTTTGAAAAAAGCGCTATTCATGAAACGATCCCGATTATTATTTACAAATTCCAACAATTGCCTTATACACGTCATCAAAGGCGACGATAAGCCATCTTCACGCAAATTAAAATAGAGCAGATAAAGGTAATTTGCGGCGGCGCATCTCCCGCAATAATGAATGTGTTGGATATGATTATTTATCGGAATTGATTGTTGAATTACCCAGCTGATTTTTTGATTCGCTGGAGTTATGAAATTGACGAGCCAAATCCACAAACGCACGCAAATAATCGATATTCATATCGGCCTCGCGTATCCCCAGGAAAATTTGTTTGTGAATTCCCTGTTTGCCCAAACGCACGGGGACTACATCCAGCCTGTTACCGTATTCCTCCACCAACCAGCGGGGCAGGGCCGTGACACCGCGGCCACTGGCAACCATTTGCAACATGATGTCGGTGGTTTCAATCGGTTTGTGGCGCTTCGGGCTAATACCGGCCGGTGCCAGGAATTGGTTGTAAATATCCAATCGCTCAATGGATACGGGGTAGGTAATCAACACTTCGGAGCTTAAACTTTCCGGTTCAACATACTCGGCTTTTGCCATTCCATGTGCGCTGTTTACTACCAACACCTGCTCGTAATCGAATACCGGTTCGTAATGCAAACCCGGTTTGTACAACGGGTCGGGCGTTACCAGTAAATCGATTTCATAACCAAACAACGCACCGAGTCCACCAAACTGGAATTTTTGTTTTACATCGACTTCCACATCCGGCCATGCCGCGAGAAACGGTGATACGAGTTTGAGTAGCCATTGGTAGCAGGGATGGCATTCCATCCCGATACGCAGTGCGCCGCGCTCACCCTCCGCGTATTGGCGAATGCGTTCTTCCGCGTGATCCAGCTGCGGCAATATACGGTTTGCAACTGCCAATAAATATTGCCCTGCCTGGGTGGGTTTCAGGCTGCGCCCTTCACGTATCCATAATTCCGTGCCCAGGTTTTGCTCCAGCTTTTTGATGGTATGACTCAACGCAGACTGGGTTAAGTGCAGCCTTTCCGCCGCTGCGGTTAGTGATCCCTGGCGGTCAACTTCGCGAATTACGGCCAAATGAATTCGTTCCAGCATGGGCGCTCCGCCAAATAGATGTATGAATAAAAATAATTGATTTCGGAAAAAATACCATTTTTTATCATGACTAAACAAGCCTTATGTCCAGGTCTGCATGGCTGAATTCCGATATAAATATTGCTAAATGATATTGAAAGCAATTCTCATTATCTATAATGTGCGCGCCATCTGTCGATTTATATGACTTGAAGGTCTCTTTATGTTTAACCGTCGTATGTCTACCCGCCATTTGTCTGTCCATAATTATTTATCGTTAGTTATCGGTATTTGGTGCTGCTCTGTATTTCCAACCCACAGCATGGCGCAGGGTGCTGAAAACCCAACGCCGGCGGAAAAAGCAAAGAAAGCCAGGCTTGCTATTGAGGAAATTTTGATCAAGGGAACCTACACGACACGCTCCATGAACGGTGCAACCGGCCTGGATATGAGCCTGCGCGAGACTCCGCAAACCGTCACCATCGTCACCACCCAAATGATCGAAGATAAAGGCCTGGTGGATATGGAGCAGGTACTGGACCATGTTCCGGGGGTGAGTAAATCGGGCGATGCATCGGAATACAGTTTGATGTATGTACGCGGTTTCCAACTGGATACCGGCGTGCAAGTGGATGGCATGATCACCACGCCGGCCAACTCCACCTATTCCGGTGATACCAGCCAGAGCATTGATCCGATCCTTGCCGAGCGCATTGAGATATTAAAAGGCGCCGCCGGTATTTTGGGTGGGCAGGGCGAGCCATCGGCAACTGTGAATATGATCCGCAAGCGCCCGACGGCGGATTTCCAGGCCTCCCTGATGGCGTCTTCAGGCAGTTGGGATACCTATCGTACCGAGGGCGATGTGTCCGGTTCGTTAAATGAATCAGGCAGTGTGCGTGGCCGTTTTATCGGTTCCTATATGGATGGCGATTCCTATATTGACCGCTACTCACGCGATAAATCTGTGCTTTACGGCATTGTGGAAACTGACATTACGGAGAGCACGCTGGTGTCCGTTGCCATCGATAAAACCAGCGTAAATTCGCGCGGTGTTTACAACTGGAGTTCCAACCCGGCGTTTTATACCGATGGTACTTTGATTGACCATGATGTCTCGTTTTCCACAGGGCAACCCTGGGCACATCGTTTTATTGAGCAGTGGAGTATCGCTCCTTACGTTCAACACGAGTTTGACAGTGGCTGGACAGTGAAAGCCATGTACCGTTTTGCGAAAGCGACACAGGATGTGAGCAATGCCAGCTTTGGTGCTTATGTGGATAAAGCGACTGGCAATCTGGTGGATGCCTGGTCAACGCCTTATTCGTTGTTTTCCGGGCGCAAATCCGATACTGAAAGTTTCAATATCGTCACCAACGGCCACTTCGGGCTTTTGGGTCGCGACCACGAAGTGGTATTGGGTTATAGCTACAGTAGCAATGACTTTGACCTGCGCTTTGATTACGCCGATATGCCGGTCTACAACCTTGCAAGTCCACATGCACCTGCGCCGGATTACTCCGGTCCATCGTCACCTTACGATGCAGCACATTCACTTGAGGTTGGTGAGCAATCCGGCACCTATGGGACGGTGCGTTTTAATCTCGCCGATTCGCTGAAATTTATGCTCGGTGGTCGCATCAGTGATTGGAGTTACGACAACACGGATTTGCTGAACCAAACGCAAGTAAGCACCTCGGAAAATAATGTGGTAATTCCCTACACCGGCCTGGTGTATGACGTGAATAGTTTTCTCTCGCTCTACACCAGCTACACCGGTATTTTCCTGCCCTCCCAGTACTACGGTGCCGATGGCAATGTGCTTGAACCCACTGAGGGGACCAACGCTGAAGCGGGTATCAAAATGGCATTTTTTGATAACGAGCTGAATATTTCTGCGGCGTTATATCGCGCGAACAAAGATAAGGTTGCCGAGTGGGCTAACCAGGGCAAGCTCCCCAATGGTAACTGGATTTATAAAAGTATCGATGGGGTAAAAACCGACGGCTACGAAGTTGAAATTTCCGGCGCACTAACCGAGCGCTGGAATATCAGCGGCGGTTATACCGATAACAAAGCAGAGGATGAGGAAGGAAATCCGCGCCAGACTTATTTGCCCACCAAACAATTTAAAATCACCAACAGCTATTCCCTCGCCAATGGTTTAACGGTGGGCGCGAGTGCGCGCTGGCAAAATTATTCCTATGGTGATGCCACCATTCCCGCGCAAATCAGTACCACCGGCACTGCACTCAGTGTCAGGCAAGAGCAGCCGTCTTATTGGTTGGTGGATGTGATGGCGCGCTATGAAATTACCGATGCTCTTTCGGTGTCGCTCAATATCGATAACCTGTTCGATGAAACGTATAACCGCTCTATGTGGGGTTACTCCGATTTCGGTGATACCCGCAACGCAACAGCAACATTAAGGTACAAATTCTAATGGTGATGAATCAAGGTCGCTCGTTGAGTGGCCTTGATTGGGATGTACAGATAATTGCTTGCTAGTGCTGGCTGATTAAAACCTAAACACTTCTTTCTGTAATCCTCATTGCCTTTAAAAGTTTATATACCATAAAATGAGAAAGTTTATCATTTAATGAATGATCGCAATAGCGAGTCATTCAAGCCGGAGGTGCTGGCGTCTGCCAGAGCGAATTATGTCTACATCAACATTTTCAACTCGCCATGTAATGGCGCGCATTGGTGCCTCGGTGCTGGGTGGTTATGCGTTTGTGTGGGGTTTTATGGCGCTGGCGCTGGCCGGCCTTTATGCGCTGGGAGTGCCCTTCCACGATGCGGAAGCGGTTGCCAATATCCTTGGTTTTTTGCTGTTTCTAACAGTATTCCTGTGGGCATTTGCGGCGCGTAACCTGAAAAGTGTGTGGATTGTATTGGTCGGTGGCGGTTTATCGATGACCGGTATTGCCACGTTAATCCAGCAGTCATTGGTCTGAGGAGGCTTCCATGTTCCAGAATTTCCGTTTGTCCATGGCGTGGTTGCATACCTGGTTTGGGTTGGTGCTGGGCTTTGTGCTGATGGCGGTATTTTTCTTTGGCGCGCTGTCAGTGTTTGACCGCGAGATAGATCGCTGGGCAATTCCCGAGTCGCGTTTTGCCCCGCAGCCGATGCCGTCCTTCGACAATGTGCTCAAGCCGGTGTTTGAAAGCATGCAGCCGAATAAGGAAGGGGTTGATCTGGCCCGCGATAAAGTGAATGGCCCTATGCCGGAGCGTTTTGAGACGGTGGTGACCTGGGGGGCTTACACTACCCACCGCGACCCGGTGCTCAATATATTTGCAGGTTACGAGGTTCCCAATGCAAAAGAACCGGATGTCACTGTGTGGGGGAATCGCACTATTGATCCGCGTACGGGCGTGGCTTTTGCGGATGACCAGCTCAAAATCGGCAGCCAGTTTTTTTATCCGCTGCATTACAGCCTGAATTTCCACTGGGCAAATCTGGGTTACTGGATTGTGGGTTTTGCATCGCTGGTGATGCTGGCGGCGCTGGTGAGTGGTGTGGTGATGCATCGCAAAATTTTCCGCGAATTATTCACGTTCCGCCCGCAAAAAAGCACCCAGCGCAGCACGCTGGATTTGCATAATCTCACCGGCGTTGTGGCGCTGCCGTTCCATTTCTTTTTTGCGTTTACCGGCCTGGTGATTTTTGCCGGAATTTATTTTCCGATTGGCCACACCCAGATGAAATCCCTGCATGACCAGCACGAGTTGATCGAAGCGCTGGAAACCGGTTTGCCCCATGAACGCGCCGGTGTGGCTGCTCCCATCGCCTCGGTGGATGCCATGGTTGCCGAAGCGCAACGCCGCTGGGCCGAGCGCGGTATGGCGGGTGACGTTGGCTTCCTCACCTTGCGCCATGTCGGTGATGCGAATGGCTACGTAAGTGTTTATCGCGCTGGTACTGATCGCATCGCGCTGACCGGTGAAGGCATTCATTTCAAAGCCAGTACCGGTGAATTGCTGCGTGAAGATCCACCATCCACCGTCGTCGAAAACGTTAATGAATTCCTGACCGGATTGCATTTGCAGCATTTTCGCCACTGGATGCTGCGCTGGTTGTATGTGCTGGGTGGTTTGGCCGGATGTGTATGCATCGCGACCGGGTTTATTTTCTTTGTGGAAAAACGCAAGCGTCAATATGCCAAAGAGGGTAGCCAGAATGGCCGTATTGTTGATGCGTTGGCGGTTACCACCGTGACCGGTATGTTGCTGGCAGTCTTGGGAATCCTGATCGCCAACCGGCTATTACCTGCAAGCTTGCCCGATGGCTGGCCTGGCCGTGGTGATCTGGAGCAATACTTTTTCTGGGGAACCTGGATTATCGCTATGGCCCACGCGTTCGTGCGGAGCGCGCCGGTTGTGCGGGGGAAAATCAATCCCGCATGGCGCGAGCAATGCCTGGCGGTGGCTGCCCTCGCTCCGCTGACGGTGCTATTGAATTGGGTAACGACCGGTGATCATCTGGTTAAAACCCTTTCGGAAGGTTATTGGCCGGTGGCGGGGTTTGATGTGTCGATACTGGTGGGCGGGATGCTGGCTTTCATCGCTGCCCGCCACCTAGGGCGCAAAGAACAAGGTACATCTGCTGTAACCGTAGCGGGTGTTGCACAGGCGGAGGCACAACATGGGTAACTGGTTGTTGGTTGCAGCGACTATCGCCTGCATATCGGGTTTGGCCTGGCTGGCATTGGCGATGGATGTGCATTGGAAACAGGTACGTACCGATGTACCGGGAGTGGGCACCGCCAAGGTGTTACGTATTTTAGGCAGCCTGGCATTGTTGGTTTCACTGCTTTTGTGCCTTGCCACCGCGCATGCTTCCATGGCCTCACTGGTATGGGTGATGTTGCTGGCCGCTTCCGCATTGATAGTTGCATTTACGTTGACCTGGCGTCCGCGCCTGTTCGCCTGGCTTATTGTTTGGGTGAGGTGAGAAGAACAAGTTGTTTGGGTGAGAGTAAAGAGTTGTTTGGGTGAGAGGAACGAGCTAGTTTAGATGAAAGCGACTAGCCGGGGTGGGCACAAGCACTGCTGCTATGTTCCACCCATTCCGGCAACGAGAAAATTGTATGGAAAAAACGGAACCCTGGACCTTGGCGCGGATTGCCTATGCATCATTGGCGGTAATAACGCTCGCATTAGGAATTGCAGGGTTATTTTTACCTTTACTACCGACTACTCCCTTCGTTCTGATCGCCGCCTGGGCGGCATCCAAAGGTTCGCCGCGCTTGCACCGTTGGCTATGGAACCACCCGCAAATCGGTCCCTTGCTTCATAATTGGCATACTAAAGGCGCTGTGCCGCGCAATGCCAAATGGTTTGCATGTATCTCAATGTCCCTGAGCTGGATCGGACTGCTGGCAATAGGGATGAACTGGATAATCCTCGGAATAATGGCATTCTTATTCCTATCGGTAGCTGCATTCCTGATTACCCGGCCGGAACCGGATTGATCAGGAAGCTTCGCGTTCCGCCACTATGTTTTCAAACAAATCACCCTGCTTTTCCAATCCTTTATCAATTCCCAGTAACGCGGACAATTGACGCGCATCCTGCGGTGCCCACAACTTATCGGTATTGTCGAAGTAACAAAACACATCCAGCGATTCATGGAGCCTTACCCGTTTACCAATTAATTTGGCATCTTTGGGATGACTGCCGCGGCTCCAGGCTTTGATGCGTTTATACCAGTGTTCAATAGCACTTTTCGAATAGCCGCTACGGTAAAGTTCTGTGTCGCCATGCAAACGCATGTAAACGAAATCGCTGGTGATATCTTCTGCATAGGGCCAGCGTCTCGCCGTATCGGCGATGACAAAGGCGACGTTGTATTTACGCAATAGTTTAATGAACGTTGGATCAATAAAACTCTGGTTGCGAATTTCCACCGCATGGCGCAACCGGGTGGTTTTTGCAGAGTGCGCCGGCAATTTAAAATCAGGGTGATATTTCTGTGTATTTTTCAGTGCTTCACCGGTTGTTTTGGGAAGTAATTGCAAAAACTGGTGAAACTGTTCTTCATTGAATTTAAAGCTCGGTGGAAATTGCCACAGGATCGCGCCGAGTTTTTCCTTTAGTTGAAGTACCCCGGATGCAAAAAAGTTTGCAATAGGTTCTTCCACATCATTCAAGCGGCGAATGTGGGTAATGTAACGCGGTGCTTTCACGCTAAACACAAAACCATCAGGGGTATCAGCGTACCATCCGTCATAACGCTCCGGTGTTTGCAGGGCGTAGAAAGACCCATTAATTTCAATGCTGTTAACCGAGCGCGACGCAAAATAAAGTTCTTTTCGTTGCACCAATCCTTTGGGGTAAAAATTATTGCGCCAGGGCGCGTAGCGCCAACCTGAAATACCGATATGAAATTCGCTCATAACCGCTTTATCTCCACACCGATTAAGAAAAATAAATAACTAAAAAATAGATGATCATTAGCTCCATTGACCCGCATTGCGGTACAAAAATTCCCAACTATTTTTGGTTTTAAAATCCTGCAGTTAAATGCCCGTATTTTAAAAAGTGGTTGATTTTAATGACGCAAAAATCCGCGGCTGAAACTTTATTACGCTATTGCCAGTCAAGATTTTAATACCGTATGTATTGGCCTGATAAACGTTTGGAGGGTGTATGGCGCGCGCAATCTGGAAAGGAGCTATCAGTTTTGGACTGGTTCATATCCCGGTGGCACTGGTATCGGCAACCTCATCCAATGCGATTGATTTTGATTGGCTGGATAAACGCACTATGGAGCCCGTAGGCTACAAGCGAATCAATAAAGTCAGTGGCAAGGAAATGAAAGCGGATAATATTGTGAAAGGTATCCAATATGAAAAAGGGCGCTACGTTATTTTAAGTGAAGAGGAAATTAAAGCGGCCCATCCCAAAACTACCCAATCGATTGATATTTTTTCGTTTGTGGACCAAACGGATATTCCCATCACCCATATTGAAGTGCCGTACTATCTCAGCCCTGACAAGCGCGGTGAAAAAGTTTATGCGTTGCTACGTAAAGCGCTGGAAGCTACCGGCAAAGTTGCACTGGCCCATGTAATTTTGCATACGCGCCAGCATCTGGCGGTGTTAATGCCATTGGAGTCAGCATTAGTATTAATACTGCTGCGCTGGCCTTCGGAGGTACGCAGCATGGAAACCCTTGAGTTAGGTAAAGCCGTTAGCCAACCAGAGCTTAATAAAAGTGAACTGGATATGGCGAAACGTTTGATCGAGGACATGGCTGCCCAATGGGCGCCCGACGAATACCAGGACACCTTCCAGGAAAAAATAATGGCGTTGGTCGATAAGAAAGTCCATCAAGGAAAAATTGAAAATGTTGAGCCGGTTAGCACAGACGAAGAGCGTAAATCCGCCGACATTATCGATTTAACCGAATTGCTTAAAAGAAGCCTGGGGGGAAAATCCCCGGCGAAAATATCACCCACCAAAACATCTACTGCAAAAGTAAAATCAATCAGTAAAACCACAGCATCAACTGCAAAAGCGGGCTCCAAAAAAACTGCTGCAACCGCAGACAAATCAACCGCAGACAAATCAACCGTAGATAAAGCAACCAAAAATACATCTACCGCAGCCAAGGCTAAAAGCCCTGCTAGTAAAAAAGCTTTACCAAAAACTACACCGGCCCGGCAAAGAAAATCTGCTGCACGGTAATTTTTTGTTAGCGTTAGTGAGTCACTGGAGGGGTTGTTCAAATGGCGAAATCACTACATGAATATCATCGCAAACGCAATTTTGATGTGACCACCGAACCGCGCGGTGAACATTCCAACAGTAAAGGAAAAATACCAGCCCATGCCTTGCAATTTGTAATTCAGAAGCACGATGCACGGCGCCTGCATTACGATTTTCGCCTGGAGCTGAATGGCACACTGGTGAGTTGGGCAATTCCGAAAGGGCCGAGCCTTGATCCTAAAGACAAACGCCTTGCCGTGCATGTGGAAGATCATCCACTGGATTACGCAAACTTTGAAGGGCATATCCCGGAAGGTCACTACGGTGGTGGCGATGTCATCGTGTGGGACCGTGGAGTATGGGAACCGGATGGTGATGCAGCAGCGGGCTATAAAGCGGGCAAGCTTAAATTTGCCCTGGTGGGGGAAAAGCTCACCGGACATTGGACATTAGTGCGCACTAATTTGCGCGGTAGTGGTGATAAGGAACAATGGTTATTAATCAAGGAGCGCGATGAAAGCGCACGCGCTGCGGATGAATACGATATTGTGGCGGAGTTGCCCCACAGTGTTGTCAGTGATGCCGTGATTGATCGCGATAAAAACAAGAAGAATAAAGTGGCTGCTCCCGCTGAAAAACCAAACAAAGCAGTGGCCAAAAAAACTTCACGCGCAACTGCGGAAAAAACCATCGCCAAAACAAAAAAGCCTGCGGGGAAAACGGCTACAAAAGTTGCCTTGCCGCAAATGATCACACCGGAACTGGCCACCTTAGTGACTGAGCCGCCTGCAGGTGAATGGTTGTATGAAATAAAGTTTGATGGTTATCGAATGCTCGCCCGCATTGAAAACGGAAAAGTACAACTGATTACCCGCAACGGCAATGACTGGACTGAACGTTTGCCTCTACACGCCAGGGCTATTGCAGGCCTGGAACTCACGGACTCCTGGCTGGACGGAGAAATCGTGGTGTTAAATGAAAAGGGAATCCCTGATTTCCAGGCATTGCAGCGCGCGTTTGAAATAGGTAGCAGCCACCAAATACTTTATTATTTGTTTGATGCGCCGTTTTTAAATGGCGTTGATATGCGCGATGTTGCGGTTGAAGAGCGACGCGCTGCGCTGCAAAAAATACTCCCTGGTAACGCTAAAAATCCGTTACGTTTCTCGGCCGCTTTTTTAGCGGATCACCGCAATATTGTTGAAAGTGCCTGCGCTATGTCCCTGGAAGGCGTTATTGGAAAGCGGGTCGGGAGTTTATACACATCACGCCGCAGCGCCGATTGGATAAAACTCAAATGCCGGCTACGCCAGGAATTTGTTATCGTCGGCTTCACCAAGCCGCGCGGTAGCCGCTCAGGTTTCGGGGCCTTGTTGTTGGGTGTATATTCCCAACAAAACCCGGACGAATTGCTATATGTGGGGCGCGTAGGCACTGGCTTTAATGAAATAAGTCTGAACAGCCTGCATGAAAAATTAAAAACGCATGAGGTAAAAAAATCGCCGCTAAGCCATTCGCTCGCGGGAGCACTGACTCGCGATGTGCATTGGGTAAAACCAACGCTGGTATGCGAAGTCGAATTTGCAGAATGGACCGGCGATAATATTTTACGCCAGGCAGTTTTTCTTGCCTTGCGCACTGACAAACCGGCTAAAGAAATTATCCGTGAATATGCAGTCAAACCCGCAGGTGCAAGCGCTGAAAAGTACAAGAAACCTGCTGCGGCCAAACACAGTAAATCTGAATCGGCGTCACCATTAAAATCGGCAGCGGCAAAAAAAACACGCAACCTTAAAAACAGCGATGCAACTATCGCCGATATTAAAATCACCCATCCGGACAGGGTTATTGATAGTGAAAGTGGCGCGACCAAATTAGCGCTGGCACAATTTTATGACGATGTCTCCCCCTGGTTATTGCCCCATTTAAAAAATCGTCCGGTTTCACTTTTGCGTGCGCCGGACGGTGTGGGGGGCGAACAGTTTTTTCAAAAGCATGCGGAACACATGGCGATTCCACATATACATCACCTCGATCAAGCACTTGACCCCGGCCATGCGCGCCTTATGCAAATCGATAACGCATCGGCACTGGTCGGGACCGCACAAATGGGCACTATTGAATTACATACCTGGGGTTCAACCAGCGATAATATAGAAACGCCGGATCGGATTATTTTTGATCTGGACCCCGACCCATCATTACCATGGCGTAGCGTTATAGAAGCGACGCGTTTGACACTGGCCGTCATGGATGAATTAAAACTGGCTGCATTTTTAAAAACAACGGGTGGTAAAGGTTTGCATATTGTAGTGCCTTTAGCGCGGGAATCGGGGTGGGAATATATCAAAGAGTTTTCCAAAACGGTTTCGCAATTTATCGCTAAACAAATACCCGAACGCTTTGTTGCCAAAATGGGCCCGCAAAATCGTATTGGAAAAATTTTCATCGATTATCTGCGCAACCAGCGCGGTGCAAGCACTGTGTCCGCCTATTCGGTTCGTGCACGACCCGGATTGCCAGTGTCGGTCCCCATTACCCTTGATGAGTTATTAACACTGAAAAGTTCTGCGCAATGGACTATTCATAATTTGCACGAGCGTCTGGACAAGCAAAAAGTTGATCCGTGGAAAGGCTATAAGCATAACCAGAAAATAACGGCTGCCATGTGGAAAAAGCTGGGCGTAAAAGCGCCCGTTTAATGCTGTATTTTTTCCAGCTGTTCCGTGAATCGTCTCTCGATCAATCCTGATCTTCCGTATCAGCTGATAAAAGGGCCTTCAGTTTCTGCAAGTGCTTTACCGGTAAAGCACAAAAACATTGGTAATAAGCATAGATATTAATGATCTAAATCAGGCGCAGGAAATATGCTTAACTGCGTGCTTTTGATCACCGGACTTTTATCACTTTAAGCCGGATTTCTATCACCTTATAAATGAGGAACTGAACGTGGCTGTTAACGGATTTGTAAAAACTATCCTGGCATCGGTAGGTCTATCGCTGGCTTTTTCCGCGATGGCAGCGCAGGAAATTCTGAATGCTTCTTATGATGTTTCCCGTGAACTATTCGTGGCGATTAATCCAAAATTCCAGAGTTACTGGAAGGAAAAAACCGGAGAGGATATTAGCATCCAGCAATCCCATGCCGGTTCGTCAGCGCAAGCGGCGGCGATTTTGCAAGGATTGAAGGCGGATGTGGTTACCTTTAACCAATCCACTGATATTGATGTGCTTCACCAGAAAGGAAAATTGGTAAGCCCTGAGTGGCGGAAGAAATTTCCCAACAATGCATCCCCCTTTTATTCAACAACGGCGTTCCTGGTACGCAAGGGCAATCCAAAAAATATCAAGGATTGGAATGACCTGGTGCGCGCCGATGTAAAACTGGTATTCCCCAATCCAAAAACATCCGGCAATGCCCGTTACACCTATCTCGCCGCCTGGATTTATGCCCATAACGCCTTCAATGGCGATGAAAAAAAGATCAAGGATTTTGTGAGTAAAATATTGGGCAACGTAGTGGTATTTGATACCGGTGGCCGCGGTGCAACCACTTCATTTGTCGACCGTGCCCAGGGCGATGTATTGCTTACATTTGAATCGGAAGTCAATTTAATCCGCAAGGAATACGGTAGTGACAAGTATGATGTCGTAGTGCCTAAAATCGGTGTGCTGGCGGAATTCCCGGTGGCGGTAGTGGAGTCGGTGGTAAAGGAGAAGGGCACTGAAAAAGTCGCAACCGGGTATTTGAATTATTTATATTCACCTGCGGCGCAAGACATATTGGCCAGTTATTTTTACCGAGTGCACGACGAAAAAGCGAAAACGGCTTATGCCCAGCAATTTCCTGAATTAAAACTGGTGAGTGTTGAATCTGTGTTTGGGTCCTGGAAGGATGTCAACGATAAGCATTTTGCAACGGCTGGCATCCTCGATCAGTTGTTACGCCAGGCGAAGAAACAATAGCCATTAATTCAAGATCCATTTGTGGCTAGACAATCAACACCGGTCCTTCCCGGATTTACGCTCAGCCTCGGGCTGGGCGTATTCTATTTAAGCATTATTGTGTTATTACCGGCGGTTACGCTGGTGATGCAAGCTCTGCAAATTAGCTGGGATGAATTTATTTTTTACCTCAGTGACCCGCGTTTGTTGTCCAGCTTTCGGGTAACTTTTCTAGCCGCCGGCATGGCAACTTGTTTCAATCTATTCCTTGGCGTGCTGCTCGCGTGGATTCTGGTGCGCTATCAATTTCCCGGAAAAAAGTTGATCGATACCCTTATTGATCTACCTTTTGCTTTACCGACCGCTGTCGCTGGTTTAACACTCTCGGCACTGTTTGCAGAAAATGGGTGGGTAGGGCAAGTGCTCGCGCCTTTTGGTATCAAAATCTCCTACACTTTTTTTGGCATTATCGTGGCGATGATATTTACCAGTATTCCATTTGTGGTAAGAACCCTGCAGCCGGTATTGGAAGATTTATCACCGGAATTTGAGGAGGCGGCGGAAACCCTTGGCGCTACTAAAAAGCAGATTTTTTGGCGGGTGATATTGCCCCATATTGCCCCGGCATTAATGATTGGCGTGGCGTTATCTTTTGTGCGCAGCCTGGGTGAATTTGGTGCGGTGATTTTTATCGCCGGTAATATGCCATACGAAACGGAAGTGGTTTCGCTAATGATATTTACCTACATCGGGGAATACAATTACCCGGCGGCAGCGGCCGTTGCTATGGTAATCCTTATCGCATCATTGCTGTTATTGCTCATCGTGCAGCTCCTGCAAAACTACTACGGCAAACGGTATAAACGCTAATTATGCAAACCTATCCTGCGAAGAAACCTGCAGCTGCCGGGAAAGTCCTGATCGGGTTGGGATTATTTTTTGTATTGCTGTTATTGGTCTTACCACTTGCCTTGATTTTTGTAGCGGCTTTTCGCGGTGGTTGGGCATTGTTCGCCAACAACCTGCTCGATAAAGATATGCTTGCTGCGATCCGTTTGACATTGTGGGTGGCTTTGCTCGCGGTGCCGGTTAACCTGGTGTTCGGTACTTTGATTGCATGGTGCGTCACCAAATTTCAATTCACTGGCCGCAAATTATTAATTGCTTTTATCGACGCCCCTTATGCTATCTCACCGGTGGTGGCCGGTTTATGTTATCTACTGTTATACGGCAACCAGAGCTGGCTGGGTGGTTGGTTAAATGAACAGGGTATCCAGATTATTTTTGCGTGGCCGGTGATTGTAATGGTAACTATTTTTGTCACCAGTCCCTATGTTGCACGTGAATTAATTCCCCTGATGGAAGCGCAAGGCTCGGAGGAAGAAGAAGCGGCTATGGTGTTGGGTGCAAATGGGTTGCGCATGTTTTTGCGGGTGACATTACCCAATATCAAATGGGCATTGCTGTACGGCACTGTGCTGACTACTGCCCGTGCAGTGGGGGAATTTGGTTCGGTAGCGGTGGTTTCCGGCGCGATTCGCGGCCATACCAATACCTTGCCGCTCCATGTGCAATTGCTGCAACAGGATTACAACAGTATCGGTGCTTTTACCGCTGCGTTATTGCTGGCATCAATTGCACTATTGACGTTAATCCTGAAAACGATTGTTGAGTTTTTGCAAAAGCGCAAATTAACCTCCCTTTAATTCTTGCAAATTATTTTATCAGCATCGGTTCTGCCAACCTGAGCTCGGTGGGAACGCGCTTGTTCTCCAAAATAAAAATACGGTTTTTAGTTGTCCGCAGTTTGCTGATGTCAGCAGAAAAATGGGCCCGGAAAAGTTTATTCATTGATCCATCGTTTCTCGCCTGGATCAGCCCTTTTTCAACCCGCTCGGCCAGCCTGGGGTGGTGCATGCTGGTCTGGAATAAAACCGGAAACGGGTAGTAGATTAAAATATCGGGAGCAATCATCACATCCTGCGAGTATTGGCCAAACTTTCGCACAAAATCTTCGGCCTCAAGTGCGCTGAGCGGAATGTAATCAAAACGCCCGGCAACCAGCATGGCGAACAAGTTGTAGTAGTCTGCTTCATCATTGACCGCATAACCATTAGCGCGATAGATAAAAACATCTTCCCAGTCTTTACCCTGGCCTGCTACCAGTTGTTGTAATTGCGTTGCACTGGTGATGCGATTAAATTTCTCAACATCGTTTTTGCGAATCACCAGGCGACGGTAGCCCAGTAATCCTTGCAAAATCGGAATTTTTACGGCGATTCGTTGCGCTTTGCGCAGCTCCGACGGAACCGTATCGGTAGTCCAATTCGGCGCCGCTTCGATATTCATTATTTTCCCACGGCTGACTTCGCGGCTGGCCCGCAACGATGTAATTTTTCTGTCGACCTGAATCAACTCATAGTCACCATAGGTACTCCTGGTTTTTTCCAGGGCCAGCTTTAATAATTCGAATTGATATTGGTCACGATTCTGGCTTGCTTTTAAATCCCAGTAGCGATAAACCATGGGTGATCCATCATCAGCGGCAAAACTGTGGGCGCCAATAAAAAATATTATTGCACCAGCAATGATAAACATTCGGGATGAACAGATTCGCGGGTTTTCCATGCAATTACTCCGTATCGCCCACGGTGAACCAGGGGCTACCCCTGGTTTATTCATTGGGTACGTCATCAGCATGCGTATCACTGTCAGTGTGTTCATGGTCGTGATGCTCACTGTCGCCGCTCGGGGTGCGTGTATCGGGTATTGTCCGCTGGCCATTGGTCGGATCGATATTAGCCGGGGTGCTGTAGGTAGTTGTAGCAGATTGGCTCGCGGTTGACGAGCTGGCATAAGAACTTTTCTGTGTAGAATTTTTCTGCGTGTTGTTATTAGCGAGGGCAATTGAAGCTAATGAAGAAAAAATAATTGTAACGGTTGTAATAATTAATAAACCGGATTTCATAGTATTCACCGAATAAGATGCAGGATAGGCGTTGGATGTGTGATGAGGGGGGTGGTTGTGGGCCCCGGCACTCAATGGTGCCGGGTCCACAGTCAAGCAACTATAAATTGCAACTATAAATTATAGTTGCTTATGCGTGGCCAGATCAGGATTTGCGTCCACCGCCGTGGCTGTGCTCGCCTCCTTTCCGGCCTGCTTCCGCTGCTTTTTCGGGATTATCTTTAAAACTGCCACTATTTCCTTTTGCAGGATTTTTGGTTGCGTCAGTTTTACTTTGCGATTTATCTCTCTGGGCTTTAGCCATGATAATTTCTCCACTTGGTTAGATTACCTGGTTGTGTGTGTTTTACGATCCAGAGCTAAAACGCCGCTCAATAATCAAGTCAAAATTGCAATCAAAATAATGATTGGAATGGGCACGCCGAGAAACCACAATAATAATGAACGCATGATATATCTCCTTCAGCAGATGAAATTATAAATCGCGTTGGCGGCCACCAAAGGTAGCAAGCCAGCTGGCAGTGAATGCGCCAATTAATAATGAAATAAATAACCAGAGTGAAATATAGGCAGTCGCTTTACGCGCTTCGTCAGCGGTTTGTTTTGCAGCTGCTTCGGTTTCACGTAATTTTGATTGCCATTGGTTGAAGGTATCTTTAACTCGCTTCTCCGCTTCGGCTTGGCTCAGGTCGGTACGGCTGGCAACAATTTGCGCGAGATATTGCGCATCATTCTCCGGTAGCGAATTATTTCTCAGCGCATTAATAAAAATGCGTGCGGCTTCGGCATTGGCTGCGTATTCTCCACGCGGTGGAGGCAATGGCAGCGTTGGCGATGCAGCGTTATTGTTGGTAGTAGCCGGGTCAGTGGCGGGTGCTGTATTTACCGGTCTGCGAAACAACGTATCAATAAAATAACCGGTTGACTCGCCATTCAAACCAAAGCGATTATCAGGACTATCGGTGGCGGCGCCAGCTGCTGTTGCGCCAGCGACGGCGGCGGATGCTGCAACTCCGTGTGCAACACTGGCACCTGCTTTAATTCCGCCACTGACAATCGCAGCGATTGAAGAAGTGAGTAACGCTGCGGTAAATAATGTAGCTACCGCCCACGCCAGAAAACCATGCGCGGTATCGCGAAAATAAACTTCATCGCGATCAGTGGTTGTGGTCCAGCGCGTTCTCAAACGTCCCGCCAGGTAACCACCCAGGCCACTCGCGGCAAGCGAGGTAAGGGTAATCCAGAGTATTCCGGAAATACCGAGGGTTTTTGCACTTACGCCGTCATTTGCCCAAGGTGAAACTGAACTAAAACCTAAACCCGAACCGAGTATCAACAGGATTAATGACAATGCTGCTGCACCGGCAGCGCCCGCAAAAATAGCCCCCCATGACACCGCGCTCGCGGATTTGTCGCCACCATTTGGTGAGGGCAAAATCACGTCGGTTTTTTCATGAACCTCAATAGTTGTAGTCACGTTAATCTCCTTCCTGTTATTGAAAAGATGCAACAAAATTCCCCGCTTTAAAAATGGAGACATGAAATTACGGCAGATTTTTCATGGTGTGCATTAATAAAGTGAGTGGTTGGATAACCAAGTGCAATATGGATGCCATGCGGGGATGTATTAAAGGAATTGAGGTAATATGGGGATAACACGCGCCATTGCGGGCTTTTTAATGTGACCAAAGCTTTTCCAATATTAAAAAATAGGGTTTTCCTCTGTAAATTTTTCAGAAGCATCAGGTTTATTTAGGTTTGGATTTTAGACTTTCCAGTAGATTTCGTATTCTAATGAAAAGATAGCTATTAATACGTAATGGTTTTTATCGTCGCCTAAATTATTTTCAATACTAATTGTCGTAATAAAAAATTCGTGCATCAATCACTGCGCACCGAAGACAGTGCCAGTATAGAAAT
This sequence comes from Gammaproteobacteria bacterium, assembly GCA_021151835.1. Lineage (GTDB taxonomy): Bacteria > Pseudomonadota > Gammaproteobacteria > Pseudomonadales > Cellvibrionaceae > Cellvibrio. The sequence continues at coordinate 38,203 of JAGKWO010000002.1, read as the reverse complement.
ATAATTTATCACCTGTTACGACCGGCAGAGGATTATTGTATTGGAAAGAAGTGAATAGATTGAACTAACCGGGATTGAATTAGCTGGATTGAAACTAGTCGGCTGAAACTGAATGTAGCTATTCCAACCTTGTTGTTGGAATTCAAATCATTAATTAATTGCAAGAAAAGTTGTGCACTATGATCCGGCTTTCGGGCTCGCGGTGTGGTTTTTTCTGCAGAAGTTAATGGCTTGGTCCGGTATTCGCTTTTTGTGTCGGGGGCGTGAAGATGCGATAACCGCTTTTCCCATGGTGTTTTATGTCGTACATAGCGGTGTCAGCATTTTCAATGAGTTGCTGCAGGCTCTGGCCGCCCAGGGGATATAAACTAATACCAATGCTGGCGCCGAGTGAATAGGATTTGCTGTCAATTTCTACTGGTTCTGTCAGTTTGGCCAGTAATTTTTTGGCAATCGAATGAACTTGTTCCTCGTTTTCAATTTGCGTAGCAACCACAACAAATTCATCGCCGCCAACACGTGCACAAATGTCAGTGCTGCGTGTGTTTTCTTTTAATCGCCTGGCAACAGTTTGCAATGTTTTATCGCCGACGTGATGGCCGGCAGTATCATTAATCGGTTTGAAATTATCCAGATCTATATAAATCACCGCGAGTAATTGGTGCGGGCGATTGGCAAGCATCAACGCTTTATCAAATAGCGCATCAACATAACGCATATTATTGAGGCCGGTTAGTGAATCCTGGTACGCTAAATCGAGGGCATTGGCTTCGGCATCGATCAACCTTTTATAAAGCTGCGCAAGAATGCCGGATATCAGTGATAAATATAAAGCCAACACCAGCACCGTGCCGATGAGAAAGGCAATAACCTCCCAATCGGAAAAAAAGCGCAAGGCAATAAATGTAACTATCCAATGCAACACCAACGCAAAACAAATCAAGGCACTGATCAACAATAACTCGTAGGGAACTTCTTTACGGTGCTTGAATGCAACCATTCCCACAGTCAACAACATCGCTACGTTATAAATAGTTAACCCCAGTGTATAACCCCAATTTTCGCTCTTTAGCAGGTGAGCACACAAAATCCAAAGTTCTGCTGCCGCTGCCGCGATACAAAGCCAATTAATAGCGGTATGTTTTTTAATAAAATGCATTATCCCTATGGCCAGGAATAATTTTTCCAAAATGTTTATGGATGAATAAACACCTAAAGTAATCGCCATATCCTGCGGCGAATAGAGGACGAAATACGTGGTGCGCGATAATAATGCGCAGAGTATCGCCAACGCCCACCATCCTATTCCCGGATTCACCCTGGGGACCTGGCTCGCACACACAAACAGAATAAAAAAAATAAGATAAACAGTAGAACCAATGGTGTGTACAACCGGAAATAGCATTTTCACGCTCTCCTGGTATGGGTGGTTTATTGGCACGGGATGAATGGATATATTTTTTCCAGTATAGTCGCCAAAGTTAACCAGGGTTGGTGTCAACATAAACAGGGAGTTGTGGGAGGTTAATTAAAGGCGGCGGGATTCGCAGACAAACTGTTGCGCATAATAAAAAAAACCGATCTGAAAAGATCGGTTTTTTTTACAACTTACATTGTTCCCAACGGCGAATTACTGGCAACTACGTACCAGGGTCCATGCTTGCGTCCAGGCCCAGCCCGTTCCTGGTGAGTAAGCCGCGCCACCCAGTGAACACCATCCTCCTACGGTGCAACGGTATTCACTGCCGCCATTTTGCACCAACGCACCCGCTGCATAGCTGGCACCACTGGCAAAAACGGGCGATGTGCAATTACCGCTGGCAGATGTTGATGATGAGCTACTGGATGATGGAACGGCGCTTCTGGATGAACTGCTGGAGGAGCTAACTCCAGTGACTGACGATTGGCTGGATGTTGTTTCACTGCATGGTCCCATGTCTGACCAGTAGTTGTATTGGCCAGAAGTTTCTGCAGGATTATTCCCTTGCGTCCAATAGTTCGCTGAATAACGTCTGCCGTTGTAAACAACTTCCTGCCGTGCGTTGTATTGCGTGTTGGCATTCCAGGGCGATAAATTCGCGCAGGCATTATCAGAAATGCTGGACGACGAGCGTGAAGTGGTTGCGGTACTGGAACTGCCAGGTACAACCGAGCTCGAAGAAACAGAACTTGAAGAGTTACCATCAGGTGAATAGATCACATCCACACACTGGTAAAAACCTTCCGGTGCATCGGCCTTGTCACGTTGCCATACGCTGTAAACAATATGTCTTCCTGTACGTGCTGGCAGTGTTACCACATGAGTGGATGTAGCCTCATTACCTGCGCGCCCTGATTGGTGAATCTGCTCCAGGTCGGACCACTTCAACGGTTGCAACGGATTAAAACCCTGCTTGGTAATGTAGTAGCGGAAATAAGTCGTTCGATGTTGCGCCGTATTGGTCCAGATAAATGCGCGCGGCCCGGCGGAAACCTGTGTTGCTGGCCAATCATTTCTGGCGAGATCCAAACCACCAAAATCCCCATGGCCTGCACTGCACAATTTGCCATCCGGAATTAATGCCTGGTGATTGTTATCAGCACCAATGACATTAATGGACCAGGGTTCATAAATGGCGGCATTGCCCGCTGCAAATGCTGCTTTACACGCGGCATTCCTTGGGGTCTCCGGACTGGGGCCATCATCGCGACAGGCTACTGCACGGCCTTTGGGGCTGGAAACATATCCGTGTGCGGTAACATCAATTGCACCGAGCATCATGGATGCGCCGGCTAACAGCGAGAATACTTTCACTATATTTTTACGAAAAACGTCAGGTTGATTATTCATTATTTTTATCCTCTTTCCTTTCGGACGATTAGATGTCATTGCATTTACGTGCATCTGCAAATGCGGTTTATGCGCAGAAGATTGCCATCCTCCTACAAGGCAATTAACGTTTTACTTCGTCATTAATTTGCAACAACAGTGGGGGCTACAGCGGAAAGGCGCACTTACTGCGCAGTCGCAGTCTACGAGTGCAGTAGCTAAATGGCGAGTGTGACTTTGGGGTTTTACGTTCGACTTTTGGTATTGGGGCGCGTAAAGAAACTGAATTTTTTTGGAATAATAATTTTCATGACATAAAAAATCTCCGCATGAAATTCCCAAACTTCAAGTTGAATCCGGATTGCGTTTGTTTAACGGTAATAGTCAAAGTCACTTTTCCAGAGGGGCAGGATGTTTCAGGCAGTACCCGCCGGAGTGGAAGAGATAAAAATTGAAAAATATTTCAGCTATTTTTTTCCGATTTTTTGGATCGAACGTAATTTTATTTCAATTGAGTTATGAATATTTCCCGCAAAATCGGTGGCCATTTGGTGAATGGCCACCGATCAAAAAAATAAATTGTTATGGCGTCCAGGCCAATACGGAACATCCCAGGGTTTGCTGATTACCGTAGCGGTCATTGACTCGGAATACTTCACTGCCCGGGGTATTTGGTAAGCCTCTTACTTTGCGCAAATTAACAGGGGTATACCATTGGTCGCATGACCCCAGGCAGCCACCAAAATTACAAATGCTGCCAGTATCCGTCACATACGCGACGTAGCGCCCATCGGGTGACCAATTGGCACCGGCAATTAATTTGGTGTCGGTGAGTTGTTCAAACCCTGAGCCATCAATATTCCCGATCCACAAGTCCGGCTCCGGCGACGTGGTGCCCCGACGATCCATGACCATAATGAATTGCGTACCTGTTGGGCTGATCGAAAAGTCACCTATAACGCGGTCTGCAGGTACATTCAGTTGTCCGGTAAGAGTTTCCTCCCTGGTATCCAGGTTCACTATCTTCATGTTGCCAGTATCTATATTAATCAGCATGAAGCGTCCGTCCGGCATCCACGCGAACCAATCCTTTTCCGGAATCACATAAAGAATTTTCATCGTGGAAAAATCCAATATGTATTCTTCAAATGGTGATATGGAATCCTTGCCATAACGCACCTTGACCAGGCTTTTGCTGGTTGGTGAAGGTGACACATCCCGCAAGTAATAATCCACTTGTTCCTGGTAAACCGTACTGCCGGTAGTGCGGTCAATAACGGTGATGTCGGTGTAATCATCGTAAACATTCCAATCAGTCACTACGTACTGCTTTCCATCCGGCCAAACGGCGATACTGACATCATTCCGGGTAGTAACCTGCGTTGGCAAGCTGCCGTCAAGATGCGCCAGTTGTACGCCATCGCGATAATCGAGCGCATAGTTGTCATGCCATAGTATTCCAATCGGACCTGGTTCAGACGAGGTCGATGCTGAAGTAATTGATGAGGCAGCCACCGATGATGTCGACGATGATTCTGTAGATGTTGACATTGACGATAGTGAGGCTGATGAAGCCAGTGCAGAGGTTGCGGAACTGGAAGATACAGGTGCGGGTGTTGAGGGAATAGGAGAAGGAGATTGCTCCGGTTTAGATCCACCACCTCCGCCGCCGCAGGCGGTAACCAGAATAGAAAACGCGAAAGACAGGAATAGAAAGGCGTATCGTTGCATATAAATTCTCCATTTCATCGATTAGTCACAATTATCCTTGCGATACCGGCGCGAATTTTTTGCGTTAAGGCGATCGCGAATAAATTTTAAAAAAATTTAATTTTCTTTGCCATCAGCCAACGTAAAAAAATGGAATGATTTTCAACCACTGCTTTTATTATTTTTAATAAATGAGATATTGGTCATTACGAAGATGTTTACTACGCCGTAACCTTTTGTCTTTTTATTGGTCTGGCATTATTAACCCGGTTGGAAGCGCCACCCCAATTGCCAGCACTTGGTATTGGCAGCTTTCTTGAAAGATGTGGATTTTTGGCGCTCGCCTTTAATTTAATTTCCGTGTCAGGAATTGGGACAACCTGTAGGGAAGCAAGCGCAACAGCTTCAAAAAAAGCGTGAAGCTCTTGGGAAAGTGAATTTCAAAACCGCGCGCGAGCAAGCCATCCGCTATTTCGGTGGCGGCTTGTTCCGGTTCAATCATCGCTGGCATTTTAAAATTATTTTTATCCGTCAGCGCCGTGCGTACGAAGCCGGGGCTTATCAATTTGATATCAATTGAGTCCTTGCATTCAGCGTGCAAACTTTCTGCAAGGTTAATAATCGCGGCTTTAGTTGCGCTGTAGGGCTGACCGTTGGGCAGGCCGATGTAACCTGCGACACTGCCGCACAAGGCCAGTTGTCCGCGCGGTTGTTGGGTTTTCAGGATAGGTAAAACGGCGTGCACCACATTAAACGCGCCGGTCAAATTGATATCGACAATGCCTTTGGTCGCCACAATATCAAGTGCATCGATTTTCATTGGCGCGTAAGCGGCCGCTAAAAAAATAATGCGATCAATTCGTCCAAAGGCCGCGCGAATTGCCTGTGCGGTGCGCTGTGTAGTCGCGGCATCGGCCGTGTCCAATACAAACACTTTGTGGCGTTCGCCCAGTTCATCGTTTAATTTTTCAAGTTCATCCTTGCGCCGCGCAGAGAGCGCAAGAATGGCGCCACGCGCGGAAAGTTCCCGTGCCAATGCGTAGCCAATGCCGCTGCTGGCGCCGATAATCCAGACAATCTGATCTTGATAGGGACGGTTCATTGTTGCTTCTGCATAAAAATAGTCAATTCAGAAACGGTGATGCCAAACTTTTTCAAATACGAACGGTTGATTAATACCCCGTCGTTCATTAACCACATCCAATCGTCAAAACGAATATGATAGGTCGTGTCTTTCACTGGCAGATCCATCACGTAATTCCAGCGCACCGCGCTGCCTTCGGCTTTACCGGTGGCTTTGTCGATAATATCCGCTGCGGTTCCCTCGAAGCTCCCGTCGGGTAATTTTTTGATTGTCCACACGCGTTGTTGTTTTTCACCGTCGTAATAATCGAAATGTTCAGTCAGTGTGCCAACATCGCCATTCCATTCGCCCACCAGATCGATATCAAAGCGGCGCACGACGCGACCGCGCCAATCCTGCACTATGCCCCAGGCTTTAATGGGACCATTAAAATATTCCTTGATGTCGGCGCGCGGGGTGGTGTCTTTGTAATAATCAATATTATTGGCGGCGCAACTGCTAAGCATGATGAGAGCTCCTATTGTGGCCATGATTTTGAATATTTTCATTATTGCCTCCTGAACCTGATCGAATAAAAAAAGCATACAGCAAACCGGCTGCACCCGCTTTCAACACACAGGGAACCAGCGCGTAAGCGGCGGAGAGCGTTGCAAGCGCCGCCTCTGAATTAACGGCTTGTGGTTTAAAACCGGCCACATCGAGAATGGGGAGGGCGATAGCAGAGGCCAATGCCAGGCTGGCTTTACTGATAAATGCCAGAAACGCGTAATGCGATCCCGAGCAGTTGCGGTTAGCATGCGCATGGATATGGTCAGCCAGGATCGAGGGCGGCAATGTTAAATCCGCACCCAGCGCAAGGCCGGAAACGATACACACTAGCGCATAGGGCCACACATCACCGGCACTCAAAAAAAATGCACAGATAAAGCCGGCCACGGCGAGAATATTTGCAGCACACCATGCCGTGTATTTTCCGTGTCGCGCACTGATTTTTTTCCACAGCGGCATGGCGGCAGCGCCGGAAAGAAAATAGAGCAATAAAAATAAACCCGTCAGTTGTTCTGCGCCGATAAGGTCGCGCACATAAAAAATAACCAGGATTGCCGGAATGCTGGACGCTAGCATACTTACACCGTACACAACAAAAAGCCGCCAGCTTTCTGTTGGTAATGCGCGTATCGCTGTGAGCGGTGATGACTGTGTGTTACTTGTAACGGTTGTTGCGGGCGGCAAGGTCAATCTGGAAAAACAGATAATACCGGCAAGCATCAATAGAAAAAGGAGTCCCGCATACCAGCGGTACACCTCATCGGCAGCCATCCATTGTGAAAGCAATGTCGGCACCGACACAGCGATAACAAGCCCGATAATTCCAAACGCTTCGCGTGCGCCGGCAATTCGTGTCTGCGCATTAGTATCAGTGGTCCATAAGGTAGCCTGTGCTCCGAGTACAATAATCAACACGCTGTAAGCGCTCACCGCAACAACCATGCAGAGTGAAAACCAAATCGCGGGCGCGAAAAAGTGATTGTTAAAAAGCCCGAAAACGGAAAAACATAAAATCGTTCCGGCGATGGACAGTAAAAGCAAAAAATAATTTTGCAACTTATCGGTGAGCCAGCCTATCAACGGATCTTGTATTGCATCGAATACGCGAATAACAAGCAGCAATGTACCGAGCAATGTGAGTGAGAGGCCGTACCGCGTCGCAAAAAAATCCGGCGCGAGCACGTAAAGGGGAAAACCGGCAAACGCGACGGGCACGGCAATAAAGCCGTATTGCAAGAGTGACTTTCCTGTGATTGCCGGCGCGCTCATTTCAGCCCCAGCAGTGCGCGGCGCAATGTCGGTTCAGAGGTTTTTTCCGCAAGCCAGATACCAAAAAAAGCGTTACTGAAATCATCGCCTTTGATTGCACCAATAACGGTTGTGCCGTTGTAAAACGCGGTGTGTTTCCCCGGCGCATACACGGCGGTTAGCACTGTGCCATTTTTAACGTCGGGAAAAATGGCTTTCATTTGTGCATGCCAGGCGGCTAGTGTGACTTCGTCGGTAAAACCTTGCTGGCGTATTTCCTGCACTGACCGGTCAGCAATATCCTTGCCTTTTATTACCCGAAAATAATGGATGGACAATGCAAATGGTTGGTTCGAATTCCACACGCCATCGGGTGCAAACAGCGTTGCTTCGTAAACATCCCAGAAGGCATAGGATAAAACCCCGCGCCCTACGACTGCTGCACCCGGCACTGATGCCTGCACCGTTTCAGCAGGGGTGACATGTTCTTCCGCTGCAAAAACAGTTATCGCGTGCAGAAAAAAAATGGCCTGGAACACCATACCCGAAAACATCCTGTTCACAAACCCTGTGTCCAGTAACGAAATGCACCTAGACCGCATGTTGCAGTCCCCATTGCATAACGTCAGTGCGCCCGTGTCGGAATGATGCAATACAGCAGGTCAGGTAAAAGCGCCACATGCGAATAAATTTCGTATCAAAACCCATGGCTTTTACCTCTTTGATTCGCGCATCAAAATTGCCGAGCCAATGGCTGAGGGTGAGCGCATAGTCCTGGCCGAAGGCAAACTCATCGGTGACTTGCAGACCCGCCTTCGCACTTTCTGCGCGGAACCGCGCTGGCGATGGCAGCATACCGCCAGGGAAAATAAACGTACGAATTGCATCGCCACTGGTGCGGTAGCGTTCAAAATTATCCTCGGCAATGGTGATACTTTGCACCATCACTTTGCCATTAGTGGCGAGCAGTGATTTTAATTTGGCGAAATAAACCGGCCAGAATTTTTCACCGACCGCTTCAAACATTTCAATCGAGACAATCTGGTCGTACACACCGGTTTGGCGGCGGTAATCTTCAAGCGCGATAACGGCATTACTGCCAACACGTTGCGCCGCAAATTGATGTTGCGCAGCAGAGATGGTCAGGCCTTTGATGCCGTAGTCGCCGCGTTGCAATGCGCGCTCCGCAAATCCGCCCCAGCCGCAGCCGATTTCCAGCAGGCTGCCGGACGGATTAAGCCGGTCAATCATCCGGTCATATTTCCGTGTTTGCGCTGCCTGCAGCGATTCCTTGTCATTATCAAAAATCGCCGCGGAATAGGTCATGGAGGGATCGAGCCAGAGTGAATAGAAATCGTTGCCCAGGTCATAGTGGGCGTGGATATTTTTTTTGCTGCCGCGTTCGGTATTGCGGGTAAAAAGATAGGCGATACGTGAGGCGAGCCGACCAAAGGCATTGCCGCAAATATAATTATCGAGTGCCGCCTGGTTTTGCAGGCCGAACAGAAATAGCTGCGTTGGATCAGTGGAGTCCCACCAGCCATCGCGATAGGCTTCCGCCAGCGCGATATCGCCGTGACGGATTAGCGCTGCGACCACTCGCCAGTCGTGGATATCAAATTCTGCGTTGGCACCGGGCCGGTCACCATTAAATATATGTACCTGACCATCGGGTGTGGTGACGCGGATGCTGCCGAATTCAATACGCTCGAGTGCGCCAAGAAAACGGTTGGTAATGTGACGGTCAAACATAATGGTAACCTCGTAAAAACGTATTCGCGGCAGCGGCATTTTTACACCGGCCTTTTTGGTTTCATATTTTGTTAAGGTTGCGGGTTGCAGTAGTACGTTGTGCCAGTTGCACGGGTTTGGTGATAAAACGAATACCGCGCACTAACAGTTTTAACGCTTGCCAGTGAATCAATGAAATAGCTTTCACGGCCACCAATGGATGTCGCCAGAACGCGCGCTGTAAAGCCTGCGAGGTCAGTGGTACACAAGTGCCGGTCAATGAAGTGACCAATTGTTTTTGCTGCTCTGCATCGTAGTAATCGATCCAGATCCCCAACGCATCCGCCGTCAAATCAAAACGAAATTTATAATTGCCGTGCCGGTTGAGGAAGGGCGACACATGGAATACTTTTTCCGCTTCCAGCCATTGGTCCGCCGTGATAGGGGCATGGTCCGGATTTGCGCACAAATAATTATGCTGCTCGCCAAAGGTATTGTGGACCTCGCACAACACCGCTCTTAATGCGTGGTCTTCATCCATACAAAAATAAAAACTGACGGGATTGAAAACATAACCGAGCACGCGCGGCATGGTGACGAGGGTGATGTGTTGCGTTTTATGGTCCAGGCCGTATTCCGCCAGGATGTCCCTGACCCAGGGGGTTGGATCGCTGCCATCGCGCGGGCCAACATCTTCCCGGTGAAAACTTGCAAAGCGTGCCGGAACCGGCGCAGCGGGCAATGGCAACACCAGGTAATAAATGCCGTAATGGAAAGCGTTGGCTTTGGGAAACAGCCGTTTGTGCACGACTTGCGCGGTGTAGAGTTGCGCTGTGGTCACCATGGCGGCAAAACCCCCATGCGTTCCGCCAGGGCTACGGCGCTGCCAAGGCCATCTTCATGAAAACCGTAACGTTGGTAAGCGCCACAAAACCACAGGCGGTTATGCCCTTGTATCCCTTCAATGCGCGATTGGTTTTCAATCGCCGCTGCATCGAATACTGGATGCTCAAACATCACATCATCGTGGATAAGTTCAGCCGCCGGTTCGCGGCCGGGGTTCAGCGTCACTATTAATGGTTGGTCGGTCGCCAGTGGCTGGAGATTATTCATCCAATAGCTGAGCGACACACAGGGATTGTTATCGGCCTTGCTTTCGGAAAGGTAAACCCAACTCGACCAGGCATTGCGCCGCTTGGGCATAAAACTGGTATCGCTGTGCAACACGGCGCGGTTGGGTTGATAGGTAAACGCGGAAAGAATTTTTTGTTCCTGGATGCTTGGATTGGCAATCATTGCGAGTGCCTGGTCGGCGTGACAGGCAAAGATCACCTCATCAAAATATTGCATTCCTGCATTCGAGTCTTCCACCAACACACTGTCGTCGTTGCGTATCACATTGGTAACCGCGCGGCCCAAATGAATGCGACCTTTAAACGGCTCGGTGAGCCGGCGCACATATTCGCGGCTACCGCCAACCACCGTGTGCCATTGGGGATGGTCATTGATAGTGAGCAAGCCATGGTTTTCAAAAAAACGTATAAAGGTCCGCGCTGGAAATTTAAGCATATCGGCAAGCGGCATACTCCAGATCGCACCACCCATCGCCAATAAAAAATAATTCCGGAACCAGGGGCGCATGCCCAGATCGTCCAGGCAATCGCCCAGGGTGAACGAAGGATCTTTGTGAAGGTATAAATGCGCCGATTTATTAAAGCGTAAAATATCGGCGATCATGCCGAGGAATTCGGGGCGCACCAGATTTCTTTTTTGCGCAAATATATTGGCGGGTTTGCGCGTGCCGTATTCAAGCCAGCCGTTGTTGATGCTCGCACCGAATGACATATCGCTGTCAGCGATAGGGACTTGCAAATGCGCCAGCAAGCGGGTGAGCAGGGGATAATTGCGTTTGTTAAACACGATAAACCCGGTATCCACCGGCACAACGCCGTCTTTGGTATTTACCTCAACAGTGCGGCTGTGGCCGCCGATATAACCGTTTTTTTCGTAGACGGTAATGTCATGGTGGGGATGCAGCAGTGACGCTATCCCAAGGCCGGATATACCGGTGCCGATAATGGCTATTTTTTTTCGACCTATCTGTCTCAAGGGTGCTGTCCTCTATAAAGCACTTACCAGCCATTTACAATAGTAGAGGACCTAGCGTTGACACAAACTTACCCCTTTCTAAATTTTTGGTAAGGTTGGGATTATTGATAAGGTTGGCGATTGTAAGGAAAGCTGGCGATTACAAGTTAGCCTGGCAATTACAAGTTAGGCTGGAAGGTGACGCGAACCTGCAAACCCGGAGCCGCATTCCCAAGGGTGATACGCGCCTGGTGTTGCTCGGCCACGGCGCGCACCAGGCTCAGGCCCAACCCGTTTCCCGGTGTACTGCGGCTGGCATCGCCGCGGTAAAAATGTTTGAACACTTTTTCTTTTTCGTCTTCTGCAATTCCCGGCCCCTGGTCGCCCACCACGGCCACCACCTGATTTTTTTCAACCCCCGTGTACAACACGATCACCGAATGCGAGGGCGAAAATTTAATGGCGTTGTCGACGAGGTTGGCAAACAGCTGGAACAGCAAATCGCCATCGCCTTTAATCATTAAATTGGCGGCGAGTTTTATATCGAAACGAATCTCTTTTTCCTCAGCAACGGGCTCATAAAGCTCCGCGATGTCGTGAACAATTTTGCTCAAATTCACGTCGCCCATTTGCTGGCCGCGCTTGCCTTTTTCGATGTTGGCAATGCGCAGCAATGCATGGAATACACTGAGGATGTGGTCGATATTGGCAAGTACCATGTCGATGTGTTCGTCATCGACACGCTGGTTTTTCAGCGCTTCGATATCGCTGCGCAAACCGCTTAATGGCGTGCGCAAATCATGGGCGATGTTATTGCTGATTTCGCGCGCACCGTTCATCAGGTCTTCGATCTTTGCGAGAAAGCTGTTTAGCACCAGCGACAAATTGCTCAAATCATCCCAGCGGCTATCGATGGCGAGGCGTTGGGATAAATCACCTGTTTTAACAATATGCTGGGCGGTCGCTGCGATACGGTTAATTCTGCTCACCACAAAATGGCTGATGCCAAAACTCACCAGCACCACGATTAGCATCAACGCCATAATGAGCCAGCTCAAGTGTTTAAGCTGTTCATAACTCGCAATCAGTTCATGCACATTGCGCGCAACCATAATGCGCGCGCCGTTATCGAACGTATGGATTTTTGCAGCAAATGCCTGGTGGCCGTGGAATGTGTCAAGGTCAAAGCCCAACACGCCTTCGGTGATTTTTTGGATATGGGCGGGCATGGGGTCAATGGAGCCGCCCAGCAATTTTTCCGCGGCATCTTCATAGCGGAAGCGCACGATCTGATCATCCTTGGCCCGGCGTTGAATGTAGGGCAGCAACTCGCCCTCAACATTCGCCATGCCCGATACCATGCTGATTTCAATATCAATTGCGGCTTCAGTTTCGCGCAGGAAATCGCGTTTGCCCAAATCAATCAGGAAATAACCCAGGATGGCAGCGGACGCAGCAAGCAACACGGTGAACAACAATGCCATTTTAAAACTGGAGCTTTCGATATAGCGCCTAGAAACTGTCATCAATAATGTATCCTGCACCGCGCACGGTTTTGATTAACGTATTTCCGGTATCGCCCAGCTTTTTGCGCAAGCGGCTTATGTGCACATCAATCACACTGGTCTGCGGATCAAAATGATAATCCCACACGCCTTCCAGCAGCATAGTACGCGTAACCAGTTGGCCTTTGAATTTCACAAGGTATTCCAGCAAGCGGAATTCGCGCGGTTGCAGCTCAATGAGTTTGCCGTTACAGCGCACTTTGTGGGCGAGCAAATCCAATTCCAGGTTACCGGCTTTCAGGGTGGTGGATTGCGCTGATAACGGCAAGGACGCGCGTTTACCCAGCGCCTCAACCCGCGCCAGGAGTTCAACAAAGGCAAACGGTTTAACCAGGTAATCATCGCCGCCGGCGCGCAATCCCGTCACTTTGTCGTCTACATCGCCGAGGGAGCTTAGGATTAAAACGCCGGTCAGATTTCCACTGCCGCGCAGGGTTTTAATAATGGAAAGGCCATCAAGCAATGGCAGCATGCGGTCAATAATCAGCACATCATATTTTTCACTCGACGCACGGTGCAGGCCAATCTCCCCGTCTTCCGCCAGATCGACGACATGCCCGGCCTCCTTTAAACCTTTTCCGACATAGGTGCGGATTTTGGGGTCGTCTTCAATAATCAGTATTTTCATGGATTATTATGTGCCTGTTTGAAATGGTGGCGCTCACCAAATGCCACGCAATGTATCAAAGGGGCTATTCATCGCGCTAGTGAAAAACCAGTGTCATATTAAGGGAACTGACCTGGAAGATATGGGGCAGGGCAATTGTCTCACCAGTAGTGGGACAATTGGGTTTTCGCAATAGGCATCATAAAACCACCGCCTACGGAATAGATTGGGGTGGGTAATGTCGAGGGTGTGCTATAGCTGAGTGGCTTGTCCTTTTGGGAACCGGATTACTTTTATGAATTGAGGAAAGGATTCAGTCATTAATTCTTTACTCAATATGCTGGCGGATATGATGTTGCAGTGACAATGCATTTTCATATGCATTTCCAATGGTATTGTTAAAGTATACGAACACAGTTTTGCCGATTTTGTGTGAGTGGTTGATTAGTTCGATATATTTCCCGATATCGTCAAGGTTGTAATTTCCCTTGTAGTCGCCGGCAGGGCCGTGGAAGCGGAGGTAAAGAATAGTGGTTACGGGTTGATCGAGCGGGGTTTTTGATCCGGGCATATCATGAAATACCATCGATGCCCCATGCCGCATAAACAGGTCGCAGGTTGCCGGGTTATACCAGCTGTTATGCCTGACTTCGACAGCAATATCCCATGTTGACGCTCCCTGTAACGATTGTGTTTGCTTAATTAACTCTTCAACTTTTAAAAAATAATCGGCGGTAATACTGGCCGGGAATTGAACCAGTAATGCCCCTTTTTTTTGCTCCATATGATTGGCGGCACGCATGAACCTGTTAAGGTCTTCAGGATTGAAATCAAGTTTTTTGCTGTGGGTAATATCGCGGGACATTTTAACGGTGAACCTGAAGTCCGCATCAACTTCATGCTCCCATTTTGAAAATGTTTGCGGTTGTGGTGTTTTATAAAATGAACTGTTTATTTCGAGCGAATTAAACAAAGTGCTGTAATACTGCAATCGAGTTGCCGATTTTAATTCATTTGGAAAATTTTCTTTAGTGACGGGCAATACGATCCCGCTGGTGCCTATGTATATCAAAATTCAGCCCACACCGGTGCATGGTCACTGCTTTTTCCCCAGCCGCGCACATTTTTTCCAACACCGCAGGCGATAAGCTTTTTATCTAATTGGGGGCTTAATAAAATATGATCTATGCGGATACCGGCATCGCGGGCGTAGGCGTTACGAAAATAATCCCAGAAGGTATAAATTTTTTCGGTGGGGTGCATTTTCCTGAGGGCGTCGGTCCAGCCCTGTTCAAGCAATTCCTGATAGGCTTTTTTTACTTCGGGTTGAAATAACGCATCATCAAGCCAGCGTTCCGGTTTATACACATCCAGATCTGTTGGAATTACATTGTAATCACCGGCTAATACAACCGGCGCGCCGGAGGCGAGCAACCCGGCGGCATGTAATTTCAACCGTTCAAACCATTGCAATTTATAATCGAATTTCGGACCCGGTTGTGGATTCCCGTTGGGTAGATAAAGGCAACCTACAATAATTCCGTTAATCGCCGCTTCCAGGTAACGGCTGTGGCTATCATCGGGATCACCCGGCAGCGCCCTGCGAATTTCAAGCGGCTTGCCGACACGGGACAGTATCGCCACACCATTCCAGCTTTTTTGTCCGTGCCAGATAACATCATAACCACTCTCAATGATCGCTTTTTCCGGAAATTTTTCCTGCGGCGCTTTTAATTCCTGCAGGCAAACAATATCCGGTTGTTCTTCGGCAAGCCAGCGCAGCAGTAACGTTAACCGGGCATTGATCCCGTTCACGTTATAGGTGGCTAATTTTATCGCCATAGTAGCTCCTTTCATTCAACACAACGCGAATGTTTATCGGCACTTGTCAACGCCCGGTTTCCTGGGCTCGCAGCTCCACTTTTATCCACCCATTATCACGCCGGTCAAATGCTTTAAAGGCCTCAATCGCATCTGCAATAGGTTCAACATTGGTCAGGATTTTACTGGGATCGATTCGCCCGCTAACAACGAGTTCAATAAGTTTGGGAATGTATTTGCGATGATGGCAATTGCCCATATTGATGGTCAGGTTTTTATTCATCGCAAGGCCAATTGGAAACACCTGGGATTTTTCCGAATAAACGCCGATGATTGATAAGGTGCCTGCCTTGGCCAGCGCGTTGACCGCCCAATGCAATGCCTGGCTTGGTGCATCGCCGGGAATCCAGTTTTTTCCGTCCGGTGCTGTAACAGGGGCGATTTCTTTTACTTCCTGTTCAAATTTTTTAATCGTGGCACGCGTGTCTTTATCGGTGCCGTGGTGATGGGCATGTTCGGCGTCCACACCCACTGCATCGATAGCGCGATCAACGCCGATACCATTGGTCATGCGCTGCAATGTACTCACCGGATCTTCCTTTTCAAAATTAATAATCTCCGCACCTTGCGCTTGTGCCATGGTCAGGCGGTCTTGGTGTTTATCAATAGCAAAAACGCGCGCTGCGCCCATGAGTTTCGCACTCGCAATAGCAAATTGCCCCACCGGGCCACAACCAAATACTGCAACGGTATCACCGGGAGTGATTTCAGCCATTTCCGCACCGAAATATCCGGTCGGGAAAATATCGGAAAGTAAAATCGCCTGGTCATCGGTAATTTCCATCGGTAATTTAATTAATCCGATGTGGGCGAATGGAATGCGCGCTTTTTCCGCCTGCAATCCATTAAATGATCCACTATTTTCCGGGCCGCCAAAAAAAGCAGTTCCGGATGATTTGCCAAGGGGATTGGAATTATCGCATTGGGCATAATAACCGGCACGACAATAGGAACAATTACCGCATGCGATAGTGGAGGGAACTACCACGCGATCACCAATCTGGAGATTCCTGACATCATCACCAAGGGCTTCAACAATTCCGACAGCTTCGTGGCCGAGGATAATACCCTTCTTCATTCCACCGACCGTCCCGCGCACAAAATGCAAATCCGTGCCGCAGATCGCTGAGGTAGTAATTCGCACGATAGCATCGGTTGGTTGCTCAATTTCGGGTTCGGGTACATCTTCCAGGCGTATATCGCCAATATCATGGAATACTATGGCTTTCATCGGGGACCCCTATAATTCAATTAATACAGAAGCATTGAATTATGCAATGTTGATACCGCAAGTTAATCCGGCATCTGTAGCGTCAATGTGGCGTCTCCCACAGGATGGATTGGAATATATGGATTTATTTGCGGTGTAAATCACCAGCGAAAATGCAGGGCATTGAATATTTTGCAATGGTTATGAATTGTGATTTGCAAAATTCCGGGGAAAAAATTACCGAAATGAATTGTTAATCCTATCAGGGATTTCACATAGGCGTTTCACAGTCAGTGAATGTGGCGTAAAAGTCATTGTTAAAATAAAAAACAACTAATCACCTTCCAGTTGCGACCAGTTGTGACGAATAAATATTAAGCCCTCGCCAGCAAAACAATAATCCCTGATTAATGTGAATAAATTTAAAATAAAATATTCACAGTTTTGTGTAAATTTGAAAATAAATTAACGCTGTAAAGGTGATTAAAACACGGTAACAGGGGTAAATTCTGGATAAACGCGGCAGCTAGCGACAGATTGTATGAGTTGGTATCTATATTGCACTTTTACACATCATGATTAAGTGGCCTGGTAAATACCGGCCTCACAATCAGTTTGTATCTCTACAACAATTTGATTTTTTACCGTGTTTTAAATCTGGAGATAATCCTATGCCTAACTCAGCAAAGAAAATCGTTTCCATGGCTGGCAAAGCTCAAGAAGCTACCCGTTTGTTAAGGGCTGACCACAAATTGGTTAATGACCTTTTTGAAAAGTTCGAATCAACGCGCTCCGCTGACAAGAAACAAGCACTGGCATTGGAGATTTGCCAGGAACTGACTGTCCATGCGCAAATTGAAGAAGAAATTTTTTATCCGGCGATTGAAAAAGTATTAAAGGATAAATCATTGGTTCCGGAAGCGAAGGTTGAGCATGAGACATTAAAATATCTCATCGCCCAGATTCAAGGCGAAGAACCCGGCAGCGAGCTGTATGATGCCAAGGTAAAAGTATTGTCTGAATACGTTAAGCACCACGTTAAGGAAGAGCAAAACGAAATTTTCCCCAAGGTTAAGGAATCAAAACTCGACCTGATTGAATTGGGCGCCCAACTTGCAGCGCGCAAGGAAGAACTGAAAGCAGCATCAATGTAACAAATGCCAGCAATAATAAGGGGGCGAAAGCCCCTTTATTTTATGGGGTGTGAATTAATGTTGCCGTTTAATCGGGTGGTAGCTATGGATACTATTGCTGGTACTAAATTCGATATTCACCTTGTAAAAGTTTACGATGAGGATGAAGATGCCCTTGCGGCCTATTTCGAACTTGTCGAAGGCCCCGGCATCTCCCACGGTTTTTTCGATTCGCTTGCGGCAGCGCAAAAAGCCCTGGAACAACGTGTTGGCCGTTCACGCGCAACCTGGACTCCACCGGTTTATCAGCAGCAGGGTTAAACTTTCCTTGTACTCCCGCTATACCCCAGGCGCGGCATCAATACCATGGTGTAATTTATCGACGGCTTTTTATGATGGTAAAAATGAAAAGTTGCAACAGCGGATGAAACCCGCCTGCTGGTATTAGCGAAAACCAATTTATGATGACGTACCCGATTCAGGATGAGGTACCTGGAATTTTATTGCGCTTGTTTGTTTAATGTTTGCGTTGGTAAATTCCGGATTCGCTGGAAATAATTTTGTAGAACGATTCTGTTGGTCCAGCGAAGGAACCGCTTCTATGATCGGCTAATAAACCGAATACTGGCTGGCTACTATAAAAAAGCGATAGTGCGCGATTTTTTCCCGGTACGTTCAGGTGTGCTAATCCTCCGGCACAAATAATAACTTCATATTCATTGAAGGAAGCGCCGCTAACAAGGGAGTATTGGGACCAATAGATATTATTCCCAAGTTCCGGATTAAACACGAACGTGTCTTTTATCCTTGAGCAATAATATGACAACGAACGAGTGCCGCCAGCAAGTTGGTAATTCTGTTCGTATAGTTCAAACAAGTCGGATGACCATTGCCCTTGTTTTGATGCAGCGAGAAAATTAGTGTTAGGGCTGGTGACATACAACTGCGTTTTACAATATAGGTTTTCCTCCATTAATAAAATAATCCAGCTAAAGACTTCCTCCGGGGCAACGCAATCCGCGATCCAGATTTTTGCACTGGGAAATGAGCGGAGCCAGGGAACCATTAGCTGCCGGAGTCGCATTATTTTATCGGGGTGATCAAACAACCGTACCGGGCGGGAATCTATATAGTCCAGGAGCGAGTCGAGAATATCGGGCTCATGAAGTACCTTGTCTTGCAATCCGGAAATTGTTGCAATTGCGTTGGCCTTCATAAAGCCCAATATTTTTTGGCGGAAAAAATCCGGCCGGTGATAGCGATAATCGCGTCCGGTGTACTGGAATATAGCGTCCAGCAACAAATTTATTTCCAGTGTCTCAACAACGGCTTGATCCATGGATTAATGCATCCAGATACGCATCAGCGATAGCAGCTGCGGAATATCAACCGGTTTGGTGATGTAATCAGAGGCACCGGCGGCGATACATTTATCCCGATCACCTTTCATCGCTTTTGCGGTGAGTGTAATAATCGGTAACGATTTGAACCGCGGTATACGACGAATAGCGCGCATCGTGTCATAGCCATCCATCTCCGGCATCATGATATCCATCAATACAATTTCGATATCCGGATTTTTTTCCAGCACCTCAATTCCGTCGCGGCCATTTTCAGCGAACAGCACTTTCATTTCCTGCCGCTCAAGCACTGAACTCAATGCAAATATGTTGCGCAAATCATCGTCCACCACCAATACTTTGCGTCCCGCCAGGCTGCCACCGGCATCATGCAGTGCTTCCATCATGCGACGCTGTTGCTCCGGCATACCGGAATGCGCCCGGTGCAGAAATAATGACGTTTCGTTAAGCAATCGCTCCGGGGAGCGGGCATCTTTTACAACGATGGTTTTTCCGACTCGTTTTAATTTAGTCACTTCCTTACGGCTGAGTTCTTTGGCGGTGTAAATGATCACGGGCACATCTCGCATGCGTTCGTCGCCAACCATAATATCGATCACGTCAAATCCATCCATGTCGGGAAGTGTCAAGTCCAGTACTACGCAATCAAAATGCGTAGCCGATAATGCGGCGAGCGCATCCTTTCCATTATTTACATCAATAATATCTACGTCGGCAGTTCCTATGAGTTCAACGATATTATTGCGCTGCACATCATCATCTTCGACAACGAGTAATTTGGGTTTCTCGCGGTGCAAATAACCCTGGATCCGCGCAAGTTCATGCTGTAAGCGCTCGCTGTGTGTTAGTCCGGGCAAATAGGAAATTGCCCCGAGGCGCAGGCTTTGCTCCCGTTCCTCCTGTTCGATGGCAGGGTTGATATCCGCCGCGGCGGACATGGTGTGAACAGGAATATGGCGCGTTGCCGGATCGCGTTTCAAACGCTCCAACACCGAGAATCCATCCGCGTTATACAACTGCAGTTTTAAAAAAATCGCCAACGGCTGATAATCCCGGGCGAGAGTCAATACGGCGTCCCCGGCAGTAATCCATACTCCTTTAAAATTATGGCCCCTCACTGCATCCAATAATAAATTCGCGCGCTGTTGATCGTCTTCAACGATAAGCACGGTCGGGTCTCCCTGGTTAATCAACGCCCGGTCATCGAGGTTTGCTTCAAGCTCAAGTGGTGCCGGCAAAGTCCCTTGTGGTAACGATAATGGTTCGTTAGGCGCCGCTTGAACGGAAGTCATATTACTGGTGTTTGGCGGCAATGCGGCAGTGCGCTGGCGCGTGGTCAGTTCAACGAGATTGCTGGAGCCTTTTTGATAGGGCAGGAATAAAGTAAAGGTACTGCCAACATCAACCTCGCTTTCAACACGAATTTCACCGCCGAGCAAACGCGCCAGTTCACGGCTGATCGATAAGCCCAAACCTGTACCGCCATAACGACGCGCTGTACTTCCATCTGCTTGCTGGAAGGCTTCAAAGATTAATTGCAATTTATCGGCCGCAATACCGACCCCGGAATCGCTCACCGAGAATGCAAGTACAGCATCAGCTTGTGACAGGGTGGGGTGGTCTGCGCTCCAGCCGGTGGTAATCAGGCTGATGCGCAAGGTGACTTCACCGCGCGAGGTAAACTTGAATGCGTTGGATAATAAATTTTTCAGGATTTGTTGCAAACGCGTGGTATCCGTCATCAGGGATGAGGGTAACGAGCCGTCCAGTTCGATTGAAAAGCCAAGTTGTTTTGCTTCCGCCATGTGACGGAAAGTGCGCTCTACATAGTTGCGAATAGCCAGGAAGCGATACTCGCTGATTTCCAGCGTAACAGTACCGGATTCAATTTTGGACAAATCGAGAATATCGTTGATCAGCGTTAACAGATCACTACCGGAACCGTGGATAGTGCGTGCGTATTCAACCTGTTTGTCGGTGAGGTTACCGTTAGGGTTATCACTCAATTGCTGCGCAAGGATTAACAGACTGTTTAACGGAGTGCGCAATTCATGGGACATATTCGCCAGGAATTCAGATTTATATTTTGAAGAAAGCGCCAACTGGCTCGCTTTCTCTTCCAATTCCATTTTGGCTTGTTCCACCTCGGTATTTTTGCGCTCCACCTCAATATTTTGTTCGGATAACAAGCGCGCTTTTTCCGCCAGTTCCTGGTTGGTTTGTTGCAATTCCTGCGCGAGTGATTGCGATTGTGTTAACAAGCTTTCAGTGCGGCTGTTGGTCTCAATGGTATTCAATACCACACCGATGGATTCCATCAATTGATCCAGGAATGACAAGTGCGTATCAGTGAAGCGATCCAGTGATGCAATTTCGATAACCGCTTTAACTTGCTGTTCAAACAGGATTGGCAAAATCACAATATTGTTAGGTGCCGCTGAACCCAGGCCGGATGATACCTGGATATAGTTAGCGGGCACATCGGTGAGCCAGATGCGTGTTTTTTCCAAGGCACATTGGCCCACCAGGCCTTCACCGGGAAGAAACGCTGTCGGTAATTTACGGCTGGACCGGTAACCGTAACTGGCGATCATGTGCAAACGCGAATCCGCCGAGGTCGCATCCATCATGTAGAACACGCCGTGGTGCGCGCTGATCAATGGTGCCAATTCGGAAAGGATCAATGACGTTACCGTTTCCAGTTCGCGCTGGCCTTGCAGCAACCGGGTGAAGCGCGCGAGGTTGGTTTTGAGCCAATCCTGTTGTGCGTTTTTCTGCGTGGTTTCTTTCAGGTTGCGGATCATCTCGTTGATGTTGTCTTTCAAATCCGATACTTCACCGCGCGCTTCCACCTGGATCGACCGTGACAAGTCACCCCGTGTTACCGCCGTCGCTACTTCCGCAATCGCACGCACCTGGGTTGAAAGGTTAGCGGCGAGCTGGTTTACGTTTTCGGTCAAATCTTTCCAGGTACCGGCCGCACCGGGTACGCTCGCTTGCCCGCCGAGTTTTCCTTCCACGCCCACTTCGCGCGCTACCGTCGTTGCCTGGTCCGCAAATACGGCGAGGGTGTCAGTCATTTCGTTAATGGTATTGGCAAGCGCGGCAATTTCACCTTGTGCTGCCACGGTGAGTTTTTTCTTGAGGTCGCCGTTGGCTACCGCCGTTACCACACCCGCAATACCGCGCACTTGCGCGGTCAGGTTTGCGGCCATGAAGTTCACGTTATCGGTCAAATCTTTCCAGGTACCCGCCGCGCCTTTTACTTGCGCCTGGCCGCCGAGCTTACCTTCGGTACCCACTTCCCGCGCAACGCGTGTTACTTCCGATGCAAATGATGACAACTGATCCACCATCACGTTGATGGTGTCTTTCAATTGGAGGATTTCACCTTTTACATCCACCGTGATTTTTTTCGAAAGGTCACCGTTCGCTACCGCAGTGGTTACCGTGGCGATATTCCGCACCTGGTCGGTCAGGTTGGATGCCATGAAATTTACGTTGTCGGTAAGGTCTTTCCAGGTTCCGGAGGCGCCGGGAACGTTTGCCTGTCCACCGAGTCGGCCTTCGGTACCCACCTCCCGCGCTACACGAGTTACTTCCGATGCGAATGAACGCAATTGATCCACCATCGTGTTAATCGTGTCTTTCAGCTGGAGAATTTCACCTTTCGCATCCGCCGAAATTTTCTTGGAGAGGTCACCGTTTGCCACCGCTGTAGTTACGTCAGCAATGTTACGCACTTGCGAAGTGAGGTTGCCGGCCATGGAGTTCACCGAGTCAGTAAGATCCTTCCAGGTACCGGCGACACCGGATACATTTGCCTGGCCGCCGAGCTTTCCTTCGGTACCTACTTCACGCGCTACCCGGGTTACTTCCGATGCGAATGACGAGAGCTGATCCACCATCACGTTGATGGTGTCTTTCAATTCAAGGATTTCGCCTTTCGCATCCGCCGTGATTTTTTTCGATAAGTCACCGCGTGCTACGGCGGTGGTTACATCCGCAATGTTACGCACTTGCCCGGTCAGGTTGGACGCCATGAAATTCACGTTATCGGTGAGGTCTTTCCAAGTTCCACCCACGCCTTTTACTTGCGCCTGGCCACCGAGCTTTCCTTCGGTACCTACCTCCCGCGCTACGCGGGTTACTTCCGATGCAAACGAGTTGAGCTGGTCCACCATCACGTTGATGGTATTTTTTAATTCAAAAATTTCGCCTTTTACATCCACTGTAATTTTTTTGGAGAGGTCACCATTGGCCACCGCCGTGGTTACCTCGGCGATGTTGCGCACCTGATCGGTCAGGTTACCGGCCATGGAATTCACCGAGTCGGTCAAATCTTTCCACGTCCCTGCGACCCCGGATACGTTTGCTTGCCCGCCCAACTTTCCTTCTGTTCCCACCTCCCGCGCCACGCGGGTTACTTCCGACGCAAATGACGAAAGCTGATCCACCATCACGTTGATGGTGTCTTTCAATTCAAGGATTTCACCTTTTACATCCACGGTGATTTTTTTTGATAAATCACCGCGCGCTACGGCGGTAGTTACATCGGCAATATTGCGCACTTGCCCGGTTAAGTTGGAGGCCATGAAATTTACGTTGTCGGTGAGGTCTTTCCAGGTTCCGCCCACGCCTTTTACTTGCGCCTGGCCACCGAGCTTTCCTTCCGTACCCACTTCGCGCGCCACGCGCGTTACTTCCGATGCAAACGAGTTGAGCTGGTCCACCATGACGTTGATGGTGTCTTTCAATTGCAGGATTTCACCCTTTACATCCACGGTAATTTTCTTTGACAAATCACCGCGCGCTACCGCCGTGGTTACCTCCGCAATATTGCGCACTTGTCCCGTTAAGTTGGAGGCCATGAAATTTACGTTGTCGGTAAGGTCTTTCCAGGTTCCGCCCACGCCTTTTACTTGCGCCTGGCCGCCGAGCTTTCCTTCCGTACCCACTTCCCGCGCAACACGTGTTACTTCCGATGCAAATGATGACAGCTGATCCACCATCACGTTGATGGTGTTTTTCAATTCAAGGATTTCACCTTTTACATCCACGGTAATTTTTTTGGAGAGGTCGCCGTTGGCCACCGCCGTGGTTACATCGGCGATGTTCCGCACTTGCGAGGTGAGGTTGCCGGCCATCGAATTCACGGAGTCGGTCAAATCTTTCCAGGTACCCGCCACCCCTTTTACTTGCGCCTGGCCACCGAGCTTACCTTCGGTGCCTACCTCCCGTGCCACGCGCGTTACTTCCGATGCAAACGATGAGAGCTGGTCCACCATCACGTTGATGGTGTCTTTCAATTGCAGGATTTCACCTTTTACGTCCACGGTAATTTTTTTGGAGAGATCGCCGTTGGCCACTGCCGTGGTTACATCGGCAATGTTCCGCACCTGGTCGGTCAGGTTGGTCGCCATGAAATTTACGTTGTCGGTAAGGTCTTTCCAGGTGCCGCCCACACCGGGCACGTAGGCTTGTCCGCCCAGCTTTCCTTCGGTACCCACTTCACGCGCAACACGCGTTACTTCCGAGGCGAAGGAACGCAATTGGTCCACCATGGTGTTGATGGTGTCTTTCAATTGCAGGATTTCACCGCGCACGTCCACGGTAATTTTTTTGGAGAGATCGCCGTTTGCTACGGCGGTAGTTACGTCCGCAATGTTACGCACTTGCGAGGTGAGGTTGCCGGCCATGGAGTTCACTGAGTCAGTCAGGTCCTTCCATGTGCCTGCAACACCCGGTACGTTTGCCTGGCCACCCAGTTTACCTTCGGTTCCCACTTCCCGCGCCACGCGGGTTACTTCCGATGCGAACGATGACAATTGTTCAACCATCGTGTTGGCGGTGGTTGCCGAGCGAAGGAACTGGCCTTTGAGCGCGCGGCCATCCACATCCAGCGCCATGGTTTGTGACAGATCACCCTTTGCCACTGCACCGATCACACGCGCCATTTCCGTTGTGGGGCGAACCAGGTCATCGATCAAGGTGTTCACCGAATTCACGATCGTCGCCCAGCCGCCCGTTACTGACGGAATCATCGCGCGTTGCGATAAGCGACCTTCACGACCTACATCGCGGCTGACGTCAGCGATACCTTTTGCGAGCAGTGCATTGGACTCAATAATCTCGTTAAGCGTATCGGCGATCTTGCCGGATATGCCCGTGAGGTCTGCGGGCAGGCGGACTGAAAAGTCGCCTTTTTTTAATGCCATGAGCGCATTTAAAAGGGCTTTCACGTCGAGTTGTTCATCCAACTGCACAGCGGTATCCATGGTTAACTCCCGGTTGTTCCTGAATGGTTTTAGCGATAGCAATATGCATACATGGCGTCGTTAGCGCGTGGTGTTTTTTTTCAATCCGCGCCGTCTATTTTTAACCAGAATTGCGATGATGATGAAACTGTAGGCAATCAAACGCACCAAATAATAACCGGGTGATGTTTCATGCAAACTCGAAAACATAACCAGTGATACGCGGTTCAGGCCTTCAAGAAAAAAAGAAATTGCAAAAAAAAGAAAGAAAATATCCTGGGTTCTTTTCCAGAAACGCAGGAAAAATAAACCGATTACGATACAACAAGCGACGATAGCCCCGATTAACATTTCATTCATTTTTTCTACTCGTCAAATATTAATCCATACAATAAAAAGCACAGTGCAATTAATGTCACCACTAAACGGAGCGTCAACATATTTTCCTGGGCAAAAAATATTTTATCGGTCACCATGAGTAAATTATTCACGGTGAGCGCGGAGAAACATAAACCGGCCCAGAGCAGCAACCGGTAACGGCTATTAAAGTAGCCGCGCAGGAGGAGGGCCGCGCATATCAAGGACGTCACGGCACATAATGTGTAAATAAGAGGAGCCATTATTTATCCTTAAGAAATTTGAACGCATCGGCGAACATTTGTACACGGGCTCCCGCTGCCGATCTGGCATGGATCATATTGGTAACCTGAATCAAATGGCGCGGATAATATTCCGCAAGTTCGTCAACCAGATTTTTCAACTCCGGGAATGACGGCGAATACAAAAACTCATCGGTGCTCCCCGACACCGGGCGGCAAATACCCGCCGTGGTCAGATCGTGTAGCATGGTTGCGGCCTGCGCCTGGCTGACGTAAATCCGTTGCGCAATGGTCGCTGTGCTCCATACCTGTTCGGGCGACTGCTGCAACAACAGCATAATTTCAAGGTGTGGAATGGACACAATTGAATTTATGAAGCGTCGCAGCTCGTTGGAAATTTCATTCGATTTCATCGTTTTTTGTTTTGTTTACTTTATTTTTAAAATTCCAGGGATATTACTGTTACAGCATTACTAGCAAAAGATTTAAAAAAAGGAGGTCTATTAAAAAGAAGGCTCTATCGATGATAACAATGAATCGATTACCTCCAGCGATGCCGGTTTGATCAAATGTTTATTGAAACCCGCTGCGTGTGAACGATTTTTATCGTTATCTGCGCCCCAGCCCGTTAACGCCACCAGGGTTATTCCGCTAACGTCGTCCAGCTTCCGGATTTCACTGGCAGTTTCGTAGCCATCCATACCGGGCATGCCGATATCCATAAACGCAACATGGGGCCGATAATTCTGTACCATCTTGATCGCCTCGTAACCATCATGGGCTACGAACAGGGTGTGGCCGCCAAACTCCAGCAATGATCGCAAGCTGTGCGCCGCATCGACATTGTCATCGACAATCAATATCCGCAACGCTTTCGTGCTTCCCGTTACGGCGGCTGCCGGGGCGGCGGGCGCTAGGTGATCGACATTGGCGAGCGGCAACCTGACGGTAAATTTGCTCCCGACGTTCTCGGTGCTTGAGGCGTAAATCGTACCTCCATGTAACTCAACCAATTGGCGCACCAGGGTTAGCCCTATGCCCAATCCACCCTGTGCGTGCCCCATGTTTCGCTCAACCTGGTTGAACATCTCAAAAATATTGCACAGTTCCTGCGCGGGAATACCAATACCGTTATCTTCAACGGATAACACCACCTCGTTTGCTTCCACGAAGGCTAACAATTCAATATGGCCACCTGGCCTGGTGTATTTCGCCGCGTTATTAAGAAGGTTGGAAATAACCTGTGCTATACGATTGGAATCGACATACAGCGATAAGGAATCGTCTTCGATGTTAATATTTAATTTATGTTGCCCGCTTTCAATATGTGGAATGCTGGTTTCAACCGCACTGGTCACCAATTCCCTGATAGTGATTAATTCTTTTTTCAGCTCGATTTTGCCGCCGCTGATGCGCGAGATATCCAGCAGGTCATCTACTAAATGAACCATATGGTTCACTTGTCGTTCCATCATTTCATGTGTTTTGGCGGTAGCGGCATTCACATCCCCACCCAGGCGCAATATCCGCAAACCGTTCTTGATCGGTGCAAGTGGATTCCGGAGTTCATGGGCCAATGTTGCCAGGAATTCGGTCTTGCGCCGGTCCACTTCTGCCAGGTTTTCAGCCAACCGCCGCAATTCTTCATTTGCCAGTCGCTCGCTGGTTTCATCGCGAAAAATTTTGCTGAAGCCATGGACTTGCCCCGCTGTATCTTTTAGCGGAACCAGGACACCATCGGCATAAAATAATGAGCGGTCCTTGCGGATGTGCCAGCGTTTATCAGCGGCAACGTCATTCCTGACAGCGAGTTCAAGTTCAATCGCCGGATATCCCGTTGCACGATCATCATCGGTGTAGATGGAAGCAATCGACTTGCCAATCATTTCGTCGGCGCTCCAGCCTGTTACTGCACTGGCATCGCCTTCCCATTCAGTAATAATGCCGTGGATATCGGTGACTATGAATGCGTAACCTT
The DNA here is from genome assembly GCA_021151835.1 of Gammaproteobacteria bacterium. Taxonomy (GTDB): domain Bacteria; phylum Pseudomonadota; class Gammaproteobacteria; order Pseudomonadales; family Cellvibrionaceae; genus Cellvibrio. Next base: position 10,393 of record JAGKWO010000002.1, on the reverse strand, counting down.
TTGCATTCTCCAATATCAGGCGTATGCGGCCATCTTTAATATTTAATTCGGATAAATACCTTGCCCGCTCACTTGCGGCCAATGCTTCGGTGCGCTTGTAGAGTTCGATAAAAAAATTGACTTTGGATTTTAATACGATGGGGTTATACGGCTTGGTCAGATAATCAACCGCACCCAAAGAATAAGCTTCTTCTACCGGAAACTCTTCCGGGCGGGAAGCGGTGATAAATATAATCGGGGTTTGCGACCGGGTTCGAATTATTTGCGCCACTTCGAGACCACCGATAGTTGGCAAATAAAAGTCCAGCAAGATAACCGCGAAGTCATGTGTAAGGGCTTGGCGTAACGCTTCTTCACCCGATGCGGCATATATCAAATTAACACCGGGATTTTCAAGAATAGCGCGGATCGCGATCAAATTAGCGCGTTCGTCGTCCACCAACAAAACATTAATAACTTTATTTGCTTTCATGAACGTTCCGCTTAAAAGTGATATTAATAGCAAATTGTTCCGGCGTTGCGATTATCAAAATCCGTATGGTTTCCGGGTGCACATCATTTGATCACCAGAACGCTGCTTTGTAATCGGGAGGCTATTCTGTATTAAATTAAACGACAATCAACTATCCCGTTTACAATTGCTGCCGGGACGTGAAAAGGAACACATATCGCCAGTGAGTTCAAGAAATTTCGGCATAGTGTATTTGGATTGTGGCTGCATTGAAATTTGGATTTCATACTAGACCAGAAATACGGTTTATTTTTATGATTTTGGCGCCAATCCGCTACCAATTTCATGTAGTGTCTTAGCTGACCGTGAAGGTCATATCGGAATCTGTTGCGCAATAAAAAGGTCACTATCCAGATCGGCCTTGGGGCAACCAATGGCAAAATCCGCCCACAATAGCGGTACATCCGGAACCCGACAAGGGATTTCAAGGAAGGAGCCGACGATGTGTAAAAAGCCCGACGCTAAACCATTGCAACGATAATCATCCGGGGAGACGCGCTGTTCACCGTTGAGTCTTTATCGATGATGGTGGAGCCAGTTGCAAAAAATTTCACTAGCAAATTATCTATGCAATGAAACGTACCTCAAAATAGAGCGGTACGCGTTTTATCAGGCTGCGCCAGAATTCAGTCTTTTGCTGCATCACAGCTTCAGCAACTGATAGCGTATCGAAAACATCTACCACTCTATTGGGTTCTTCGATCAATTCATAATGTGAAGTGAGCGATTCCTTATTATTATCGTAAACTTCAACACATAAAATTTTGAACAACTCGTTGCTGGAAATTATTTTTTTCATAAATACCTCCTGCTTTATTTTTACTTTAGTACGGGATAATTTCTTGTAAATCCGGGATTTGTTAAGATTTATTATTATTCGTGTATCTGGAACCAACACTTTATTTAATATGTCCCACTAGATGATCTGGCTGCTGCTAATAATAAAGGAACGCTTAATATCGGTCGGCCGAAATAAACATTGCCCAGCGTGGCTATTCTGTTGTGGCGGTAATTAATAAAAGCGATATATAGCGACCTCCAACATATAACGGCCTTCAACATATAACGGCCTCCGGTCAGCGTGACGATACTTTGCGAAACGTAAGGTTAATTCGTTGCTCTCCTGTTGTCGAATGTGAATTTTGCTTGATCGGTAAAACGCCATGGTACTTCAAGCGATCTACGCCTCCCCATACAACTACATCACCGTGGAATAACGGAACCTTGCGGGTTGGGTCGGTTCTTTCCAAGCCCCCAAATTGGAAAATGGCCGGTATTCCCAGTGAGACGGACACAATCGGTGCACTGAAATCCAGCTCATCTTTATCCTGGTGTAAGGACAGCCTGGCGCCGGCGACATATCGATTAATTAAACAAGCGTCCGGCACAAAATCACTAAAACCTGCTTCATTTGCCGCCGCCCTGGCCAAGGTCAAAAATTCTTTTGGCATATCCGGCCAGGGTTTCCCCGTTATTGGATCAATCGATGTGTATCGATAACCCCTGGAGTCCGACGTCCACCCAAATGCACCGCAATTCGTGAGCGCGACGGACATGGTAAATCCACCGGGCGTTTTCATATGGCGAAACGGTGCAATGGTTTCGATCAGCGCTACCTGTGCTAATACATTGCTAGCAATGGACATTGCAAAGCCTTGCAGAACCACCGCCTGCTCACCAAGCTGCACTCTACCGCCGAGCCTTTCATTTTCGAACAAATCGTGCATTAAAATTTCTCGCTATTCGCTTGCAATGTTACTAATCGTAAAGCTTTTGCTGTCGGGGCATATGCTGTAAGGGGTTAAAAGAAATGGCTTGTTCTGACTTTTTTGCCGAATGAAAAACTAAAAACTGGATTATCAATGCAAAGAATGTTCGGCATTTCTGCCCAACCTTGCTGTGACATAAGTAGCGGAGAATAATTCATACAGCATCGATACGTCTTTCCAGGAAAGTAGCTTGCGGTAGGTGTAATAAACTTGAGAAAAAACACCATCCCAACTTTCTATTGTGCTGCCAGATATTCTTGCAAGCCGTGCAGAAGTGCCTCGAAAGTAATTTTACAGCGCGGACTATTACGCAGGTCTTCATGCATAGTGAGCCAGGTTGGCAGTTTGAAACTAAAGTCGTGTTCAAGCACGCGCACTATTTGCGGATCGCGTTTTGCTAAAGCGACCTGGCAAATACCAATGCCGGACCCGGCGCGGATTAATGCAAGTTGGGCAAGATCGCTATCGGTGCGGATACTAAATGCATCCCGGTTCCACACCGGGACTTGTTTACGCGCTTCGCGAAGGAACGGTGTTTCTTCATCAAACCCGATGAGCGAGTGAGCAGCAATGTCATTCCAGTTTTGCGGGGCGCCATGCCGGTGCAAATAATTTTTGTGCGCATGGAATCCCAGTTCAACATCACCCACGCGCCTTGCTATCAGCGATTCCTGTTTCGGCTCCGCCATGCGTATTGCAATGTCAGCCTCGCGATGCAATAAATTTTGCACGCGGTTGGTAAGCACCAGTTCGATCTTTAATGTGGGATGGCGATTTTGTAACGCGGATATTATCGGAGGTAAAACTTCTGCGCCCATGACATCGCTCGCCGTGATACGCACAACCCCTCTGATGCTATCCCCCTGGCTTTCCGCTGCACGCGCCAATGCGGCAGCGATACTACTCATCTCCTCCGCGTAGGGTTTCAAATCCAGTGCGGCCTCCGTTGGAATTAGCCCCAACTGGGAGCGGGTGAAGAGCGTAAAGCCAAGGGATGTCTCCAGCGCAGCAATGTGCCGGCCTACGGTCGGCTGCGCCACGCCCATAGCGCGTGCAGCCCCAGAGAGCGAACCTTCATGCAGTACGCTTAGAAATGTGCGATAGAGTTCCCAGCCGATATTATTGGTCATACATAATTGTATAGATGCTATATCAAATTATGCAATTTTATCTGAATAGTGATTGCGGCAAGATCTCTCCAACGCAATTTAATGAAACGGGAGATCGATCATGACAAGTAGCAAAACAGTATTGGTGTTGGGTGCAACGGGCGGTATCGGCGGGGAGATGGCCCGGCAATTACGCAATGCCGGTTGGGAGGTGCGTGCCCTCACGCGGGGAACCATACCACAACAATGCGACGGTATTACGTGGTTGGGCGGCGATGCAATGAATCGCGATGACGTAATGGCCGCGGCCAGGGGGTGTAGCGTGATTGTGCATGCGGTTAATCCGCCCGGTTACCGCCGCTGGGCTGAACTGGTGTTGCCGATGATCGACAACACTATTGCGGCGGCTATCGCGCACGGCGCAACAATTGTGCTACCCGGTACTGTTTATAACTTCGGCCCTTTGGCATTTCCCGTCTTGCATGAGGATTCCCCGCAGCAACCGCACACGCGTAAAGGGGCCATCCGGGTAGAGTTGGAGCAGCGTTTACATGCTGCGAGTGCACACGGTTGCCGAACGATTATTGTGCGCGCGGGCGATTTTTTTGGGCCTCACGTTGGCAACAGCTGGTTCTCGCAAGGCATGGTCAAACCTGGCGAGGTTGTTTCCACCATTTATCTTCCCGGCGATCCGGGGGTGGGGCACCAATGGTCATACCTGCCGGATGTTGCATCGACCATGGTGCAATTGCTGGAGCGACGCGATGCGCTTGAACCGGTCGCGATTTTTCATATGGCCGGCCATTGGGATGCAGATGGAACACAAATGCGTGAGGCAATTGTCAACGCCGTAACTGCCACCGGCGGAACACGCCCCGCCGTGAAAGCATTTCCCTGGTGGTTTATTACGCTTGCATCGCCATTGAAATCCACTTTTCGCGAATTGCGGGAAATGCGTTATTTGTGGAAGCTGCCGGTGCGTATGGATAACTCACGCCTGCTCGCTGTATTAGGTCGGGAGCCGCACACACCATTGGATGAAGCGGTGCAAAAAACATTGGAGGGAATGGGTTGCCTGAGCACCGAAGCGCGATCTGATTTAGCGCGCTTATAGTGTTGCATCGACCGGTTGAAACCACAGCCGAAACTGTTCACCAATATCGACAGAATGATTTATTTATAAATGCCATCACTATTTATCGGCATTTTGCATTCCCTGAATGCAACAACAGTCGTAAATAGCGGTCATCAACCATAGTCCTACCATTCAATTCAAGGAGCAGGTTGATATGAACGCTATTGTAAATTCTGACCGGTTCAAGTTGCTTGCAAAAATGGGATACGCAGCGCGTGGTGCAGTCTATCTGGTCATTGGTGGCCTAGCGGTATTAACGGCGATTGGTAAAGGCGGTGAAACGACCGATAGTAAAGGCGCCGTCGTTGAAATTATGCATCAACCGTTTGGTAACTTTTTGCTCATCGTATTAGTCATCGGGTTGTTCGGTTTTTTTATCTGGCGGCTTATCCAGGCTATTAAAGATACCGATGGACATGGACGTTCCGCAAAAGGGCTAGCTGTGCGTAGCGGCTTGATGGCCAGTGCGATTAGTCATGCATTATTAGCCGCATGGACAATAAAAGTTTTATCAGGCGATGAAAATCGTACGCATAATAGCGAGCAATTCCTGGCAACCGGTATAGGCCAAATTGTCATTGGCATAACCGGCATTGCATTTATCGTTGCGGGTTTAGCGCACATTTATAAAGGGTGGACCGCGAGCTTTGAACATTACCTGCGCATTCCCCCTGATAAAAAAATCTGGGCCAAACCAATATGCAGGTTTGGTTTGATTGCGCGCGGCGTTGTTTGGTGCATTGTTGCGTATTTCTTTATAAGCACAGCGTTGTCAGCCCAAAGTGGCGAGATTAAAGGAATCGTTGAAGCATTGGATTTGCTGCGCGAAAGCCCGCATGGCATATGGTTATTTAGCATTGCCGCTGCCGGTCTGTTTTCGTTTGGGGTGTACAGCATTATTGAAGCAATTTATCGCCATATTAATGTCGATGTTGAATTGACTCCGCATTCTGCAAGCCTGCGTAAAGCAAACGGCGTGTAAGGCAGATAAAGAATCAATGAAAAATATTTGAACGAGGTCTCATGAGCACAGACGAGTTCAACCTTTCCCGATTTATCGATGCACAGGACACCACCTATCGTACGGCGTTAGGTGAAATACATGCGGGGCGAAAGTATTCGCATTGGATCTGGTATGTTTTTCCACAATTGAAAGGGCTGGGTTCAAGCCACACCGCAAATTTTTATGGACTTGACGGGTTAGCAGAAGCGTGGGCGTATTTGCGCCATCCGTTATTGGTGCAGCGGCTTAGGGAAGCGATAGCGGCTATGTTAATTCATCGCTCTAGCAGTGCGACGGCAATATTGGGCGAACTGGATGCATTAAAATTCCGATCATGCCTCACATTATTTTCGCTGGCTGATCCATCTGAAAAAATATGTAGTGAAGCGCTCCAATGCTTTTTTAGCGGCAACAGCGATCCACAAACAATCAGGCTGCTGAAAACGCGTGGTGACATTGACGAGGTGTAGCGGAGCAAATGTGTCTTGGTAGTTTTGTCAGCGAAGCGCAACGACAAACGATTGGCAGGTGCTGCATTAAAAAAATATTGAATAAAAAACGATGTGACAACATTTCTGGCAAATTTTTAAAATTATAAAAATTGACGTGTAATCAATAATGCCGGGGAAACCAGCGTGGTTTATCTGCGCCTAAATAGTGAACGCAGGAGGTACCTATGGACACTATTCTTCATGAAAACATTCTCTTTCAAATAAATCTGGTGCAAATTTACGATGCATCGGAAGATGCCGTAGCGTCATTTTTTGAAGTCATTAAAAAACCAAAGATTTCGTTGGGGCTTTTTGATACCTACGAAATGGCTGAGTGTGCGGCCTTTTCGATACTCAAGGACACCTAGCTGTATTTAATCGCCGCAGATATTACATCCGGTTAGCGTAAATCCCGGAACTTATTTGCATATCCCACGGACATAATTAATGTGCATCGCACAATTTGTTCAACCACAGTGAGGTACTACTATGAGCCAACATCCTGAACAGAGAAGCGAAAAAACGTCTGGTAAATCCAAATCCAGTAAAGGTGGAAATTCCACGAGTTCCACCGGTGGCCACGGCAATGCCCGTGAGTCCGGAAAAAAAGGTGGCAGCACTACCCACGGTAGAAACTAGCCACTTCAGGTTCATAACACGTTTATAAAAAGTCATCTGTAGCAGATGACTTTTTTACTCACAGCGGTAATGCACGCTAATGTGTGAATGCAGCAAAATTTCCGCCACGCCCAGCCCCGGCATTTCATCTGTGTTACGCCTTGCTATAGTGCTGCCCTCATCGCGTTAATTAAAAAGTTCTAAATAGGAAGGTTGACTATCCGGCCTGTATCTGGATTATACTGTATTTGCGTACAGTTACTGGCTTGTTGAGTTAGGTGCTAGTGCAATGAGCTGATTCAAAATACAAGCGATAAATGATAAAACTCGCGCGCTTCATTAATCCGGATCGAGGAAATGCTGAAATATTTTCCACTACCCTGTGCAATTGTTGATATAGAAACCACCGGCGGTAATGTGACTTATGATCGCATTACCGAGATTGGAATTATCGAAGTTACCGAAGACGGGGTAAAAGAATGGTCAACACTCATCAATCCGCGCGCACATATTCCGGAAGGCATTCAACTGCTGACCGGGATCACCAATGACATGGTCAATGCCGCACCTTACTTTGAACAGGTCGCGAAAGAAATTTTGTTGCGGCTCCAGGGCAAATTGTTCGTTGCCCACAATGTCCGCTTCGATTATGGCTTCATTCGCAACGAATTTGCGCGGCTTACCTACACATTCAAATCGAAGCTCATGTGTACGGTCAGGCTTTCACGTTTTCTCTATCCTGATCAGGACGGGCATAGCCTTGAAAAAATTATTACACGTCATCAAATCTACGTGACCCATCGCCACCGTGCACTCGATGATGCGAAAGCCACTTATAAATTTATGGCCATCGCTGAAGAGGAAAAAGGCGAGGCCGCCATCAAGGAGGCACTAAAGCATCAATATCGCAAAGAAAGTATGCCGGCGCAGTTCGATGCAAACCTGATTGACGAATTGCCCAATGCACCGGGGGTATATTATTTCTGGGGAGAGAACAAAGAACTTCTTTACATCGGAAAAAGCGTAAATATTCGCAAGCGGGTGCTGTCCCATTTCACCGCGGATCACAAATCATCAAGGGAAATGAAAATTTGCCAGCAAACGCGAAATATCACGTTTGATAAAACCACTGGTGAATTGTCTGCACTGATACTTGAATCGAGAAAAGTTAAGGAGCTGCAACCCATTTACAACCGTAAGCTGCGCCGGGTCAGCACGTTTTACAGTATTCAATTGGAGGAGGGGAGTGACGGAATACTGAAACCGCAGATATGTGCCATTTCCGAAATGCCATTATCCAGGCAAAAGCTCTACGGTTTATTTCCCTCCAATAAAAAAGCCAAACACGCAATCCAATCCCTGTGCGACGAATATAGCCTTTGTTACCACGTCTGTGGTTTGGAAAAGCCGGGCAGCCGAGCCTGCTCCAGTTACCAATTGCGCAAGTGCAAAGGATATTGCGTGGGAAAACAACTGGCCCTGCAACACAACGTAAAATTGCTGGATAGTTTGGGAGCGTTAGCATTAAAGACCTGGCCCTACAATGGCCCGGTTTCAATCACCGAGCAAGATGCATCGGGTCAGCAGAAGCACCTGGTTATCGATAACTGGTGCGTCATTGGTGTTGCCGATTCGTTGGATGAAATTTCGGAATTGCTCAATCAAAAATTAAATCCGCAAATTGATCGGGATACGTATCGCTATTTAGTGACTGCTGTTTTTTCTAAAGACAATGCGGTTGTTATCAGGCCTATTCGAGGCTCGTTATGAACTATTTTTATGGCTAGATAACATTAATTTTCGCTATCTGAAACACGTTCCCAAATGTTGTAAAACCCTGCTTTTCTCATGTACCTGGTAATTTCATAACTAAGATCTGGTAAAAGATCGGTATTATCTGCACGGCCTAATACAAGGTTGCCTGATTCAGCATCGTCATGAATGTTATCAACAACGCGCCAAATGAACTTGCTGAATTCTTCGGCTTCTTCTTCGTTGGTAATTCCATTTTCAATTAAGTAAGAAATTTTTGGTTCTGGTGATTTTTCAAGATAGAACGTCAATATTTCATTAATGTGAGGATACCTTTCAAACTCAATCATAATATTTTTCCTGCATCGCGAATAACGGTAAGACGATAAGATACCAGGGTTAATTTTGTCACTAACTGTTCAACTAGCATTTTTTCAGTTGCTGTTAAAAAATAGTGCCCTGGATTATCATGATCTGGTTCAAACTTTAATCCGGGTGGAATATCTGCTTCATATAAGATCCAGAAAACATCAACCGGCTTTTTCTTGCGAGCCATCATATTGTGGACAAATTTCAAATTTCCCCACGTTGCTGAAAATGATATAGTCGCAGTTACGTTGTCAGTTGTTTTATTTGGCATTAATTACAGAGCTAGTCGGCCAGCTGCTAATGCGGTGCAAGTTGAACCTGCTCAAACTGCATCGAATGAAACTCAACCTGCAAGAATGATCGATATTATTGATCGTTCAATAACTCCATCCATCTACCTATTTCTAACGCCTTTACGCTTTTATAACGGCATCAGCAATCATCAATAGCATTAATTGGAAGTATTACAGTGCAAAGAAGCTCAGAGCGATTATGGAAAATCAACCTGAGGTTCAAATCTCACAATTAGCCTGATCTTTCCTCACTCCTCTTTTGCTATGGGTAATTTTGCCTCTAACTCTCCGTACGGAAAGTTTCCGTACAGCTTGATCACCCATTAGACTAGGTTTATGATGTGTGTACGGAAAAGTTCCGTACACTCTCACTTATAGGAGGTGCCCCATGGCTACATCCCGCCTGGACATGCGACTTGACGAACAAGTTAAGGCCAAAGCTGAAAAAGCCTCAGTATTACTGGGCCATAAAAGCCTGACCGATTATGTTGTTAGCTTGCTAAATGAGAATTCGACCAAGGTTATAGCCCAGTACGAATCCATGACTGTTGAAAATGACGTTTTTGACAGGTTTATGGAGGCTTGTGAAAAGGCAAGTAAGCCTAATGCAGAGTTAGCAAATGCCGTTCAATTTGCCAAAGAACAGGGATTTAAATGAGTTATACCAGAACGTTTGTAGATCTGGATAAATTGATTCATGACCGCGAATCTTTTGATTGCGACGAACCGGAATTAAACAATTTTATCCGCACTCAAGCCACAAGACTTATGGATGCGGGCATCAGTAAAACAATGGTGTTGCCTGCATCTGTATCTTTACCAAATGGGAAAACACCTATCTGTGCGTTTTACTCAATTAGTCCCACGTCGATAAAACGTGAAGACCTGCCAGATAATTTTGCTAAAAAGTTACCAAGGTATCCGATTCCGGTATTCCTTCTAGCACAGTTAGCTGTACATAAGGAATTTAAAGGATTGGGATTGGGGAAAGTCGCTTTAGTAAATGCGCTTGAGTATTTCTACAACATTAGCGCCCACATGCCAGCTTATGCTGTGGTGGTGGATTGCTTGAATAAAAATGCTGAAAGTTTTTATCTTAAATACGGTTTTCAGGAATTATTTAAATATAACGAGCGCTCCCGATTATTCATCCCAATGAAACAGGTTTCTGAATTATTCAGATAGAAATTTTTTAAATCCAAATAAAAAACCCGATCATTTCTGATCGGGTTTTTATTTGGGTATTTGGTGGAGCCGGGGGGATTTGAACCCCCGTCCGCCAGCACTCCATCCTCGGCTCTACATGTTTAGATCCGTTTATTGATTTAACGCTGTATCAGCCC